>JBCCHT010000033.1:0-146595 GCA_039028615.1 Myxococcota bacterium
CGCGATCGAGCCAACGATGCGCGGCAAAGGCCTGAGCAAACGACTTCTCGCCCGCGGGACGGAGTTCGCCCGAGAGCAGGGCGCCAGCACCCTGACGCTATGCGTCGAGGTCGACAACGAAGCCGCCGTCAGTGCGTATCGCAGCTTGGGCATGGAGATCGTGAGCACTTCAGAGCCCCAAAAGAAGCCGCGAGGCGAGGGCGAGTGGATGATGCATCGCATGAGCATGCCCATCGCCCAGGACGGTTGAGGGCAGCGAAAATCGAAATTGGCGTAGCATTCCTCAGGGCAGTGGCGGTGCTGGCTATCATTGGCGGATGAACTAAGTCGCCAGTACGACTCTTCTTCCCGTCGTGGGCCATTCAGGATCCTGCAGCTACGCGGCCCTCCGTGTGTAGTACCGCAGCAGTCCCCCTGCGCGCTCGCTACACTCGAGCACGGTGTCACCGTGCGGGCCATTGGCAGCGGTGGTTGTTTCGACCAACCGATTTTCCAGGCCCTGATGAGGTCTCTCGAAGTTGTAGTGGACCTCGAACTCTCGGAGCAACCACCGCAGGTGCGACACGCTCAGCGGGATCACCTTGCCCAAACATGCTCGCCTCACGGAGCCGACAAACCGCTCGGCGTACGAATTCAAGTTCGGGCTCGACGGCGGAAGTTGGACGGCTTGGATGCCGCGGTCCTTCAGCAATCGCCGCAGCCCGCCGTTGAAGACCGGGTCCCGGTCCATGATGAGGTGGGTCGCTCCGTCGAGAAAAATCGCCGTCGAACGTCAATCCCCGGAACACGTTGTGGGTCCACTCCGAGTAGGCGTCCTTCACGATCCCCGCGATTCTCACTCGGCGCGTCGCCAGTTCGATCACGAACAGCACCTGGTACCGAACCAGACCCGCGGGTGTCAGCACCTCGACATGGAAGAAATCCGTGGCGAACAGACCCGCCCAATTGCGCCTTCAGGACTCCGCCCAGGTCATACCCCGGTCGGTGCGGGTTCGATGCCGGCTTCTGCGAAGATCCGGCGGATCGAGCTTCGGCTGATTTCGTGCCCAAGCACCTTCAGCGCACCAAGGATGCGGCTGTAGCCCCAGCCATACCTCGTTCTCAGCCCGGAGGTAGGCGATGCTCTGTTCGTTGCGCCGGTCGATGAACGCAGCGAGGGTGATGAAGAGCAAGGGTAGGCCATCCACGGAGGCCTTGAGGGTGACGGATCGGAGCCCACAACGCCAGTGCTGGGCTCTTGGCCACTGGTCGCCGATCGATGCGTACGGGGGTGTAGAGTTTCGATCCTGAATGGCCCACTACGGGGTGACGATCCGTAGGGCCCCCTCCAGTCTTGGGTCTGCCTCCGGCTTCGTATCGCGAGCCGGGCCCGAGCGTCCGGTGACGTCCAAAAATCCTCGTGGGGTGAGATGAGCCTAGATGGAGCGCTGCGGCCAGATGCGGGGCTCGGGGTAGCGGTGCCCGTTGAGCAGCTTTCCGATGAACGAGTTGCGCACCCCGAAGTGATAGCTGACCAGCAAGATCGGAATGGTGATGCCCAGGACCACGCCGAACTTGATGAAGACGGGGACCTCCCACGGCGCGACCACGCCGTTGATCCACAGCAGCAGCGGCGCGTGCATCAGGTAGATCCAGTACGACGCATCCGACAGATAGCGACCGATGCCCGAGTACTCGGAGAGGTAGCGGATGAACAGGCCCGTGATGCCGAACACCATCATCCAGGTGGCCAGCGAGTTGAGCGTGGCCGAGAAGATCCGCGTGCGATAGCCGGGCAGCAGCAGCCACGCCACCAGCAGCGCGCTCCCCAACAGCAGTTGGGTCCACGCGAAGTCCTTGAAGCGAGGCAACAGGTCGCGCTCGTTGTACAGCAGCCAGCCCCACAGAAACACCAGCCCATAGGCCACGAGCACGCGCACCGAGGGGATCAAGCCCGGCTCGGTATCGAAGGAGCCGCTGGCCATGGGATAGAGCGTGAACCCGGTCGGGATGGCGATCCACAGCGCGCGGAGTCGACTGCCGATCGCCGCCCGAAAGACCTGGTGCACCACGATGACGAAATCGGGCACCTTCTGCGCCATCCATCGAATGGCGATGGCCACGAAGTAAAAGACGAGCAAGTCCCGGAGGAACCACAAGTGCAGTGAAAATGGCTGATAGGCCTCGCCCGAGACGAGCAAGGCCCAGGCCGCATCACAGGCGGGGCCGAAGCCGCCCGACAGCCGCGCGGTCGCGAACGCGCCGCCCATGAAGAACAACGGCACGACGACCGGCCAGAAGATCAGCAGCGGCACGAGCACCCGCGCCAGGCGATTGCTGAGCAGGCGTTGGGTGCCCCGACGCTCCGCCAGCAGCGCCGAGAAGAAGCCCGCCATCAGGAAGAACGCGGGCATCCGAAACGCATGGATGTAGACGATGAGCAGGTTGAACGCCGAGCTGCTCATCGGGTCGTCGTAGGGCCAGAATCGAGGCGTGCCCGCGGCGAACGCATTCGCCCCGTGCAGCACCAGCCCGAGCGACATCATCGAGGCCCGCAGCGAGTCGAGCGAGTGCCAACGAGGAGAGCTGGGGCGGGGGCTCGACATCGACAACCAACCCTGGTTCGGAGGACTTGGGCGTGTCCTCCATCACCAGAACATCTTCACCATCCACCTTAGCAGCCACGAGGGGCCCTCAGGACGCCGCGGATCCCCTCGAGACCTTGGGGATCCGCACTTGTCAGCATGGCCACCGACACCTGCGATTGGATCCCACAAGTGTGTGGGCGACCGTTCGTAGTTCGCGAGCCGAAGAAACACCGTACCTGCAAACACCGTCGCAGAATCGAACAGACATCGAACGCAGACGAGCCCGCCTCGATGTCACGAGACGGGCCCGGTGCGCCTGATCGAGCCGCGGTTCGGGATGGCCTCGGGGAGGCCATCCCGGCCACTGACGGCCTACTGGAGCTTGAACTCGATACGGCGGTTCTTCGCCCGTCCGGACTTGGTGTCGTTGCTCTCGATGGGCTCGTCGGGCCCGACCCCTCTCGAGGTCATGCGCGAGTTTGCGATGCCGTGATCGGAGAGCCACTTCTTGACCGCCTCGGCGCGGCGCCGCGACAGGTCGAGGTTGTGATCCCGCTTGCCGCGGCTGTCGGTGTGGCCGCTGATCTGGACCTTGAGGTCGGGGAACTTCTTGAGCACGTCGAGCGCCTGCTGCAGCACCTTCTCGGACTTCGGCTTGATGGTGTCCTTGTTGGTGTCGAAGTAGATGCCCTTGATGACGCCGGTGAACTGGGCGACCTCCTTGGGAATCTCGTCGGGGCAGCCGTCGGCGTCCTTGAAGCCGTTGGGCGTCTCGGGCTCTTTGACGCACTGGTCGTCGGGATCGAGGATGCCGTCGCCGTCGGTGTCGGGGATCGGGCAGCCCTCGTACTCCGGCACGCCCGGCGTGTCGGGACACTTGTCGTCGGGATCGAGAATGCCGTCGCCGTCCGAGTCGGGAATGGGGCAGCCCTCGTACTCCGGCACGCCCGGCGTGTTCGGGCACTTGTCGTCTGGATCGAGCAGCCCGTCGCCGTCCGAGTCGGGGATCGGGCAGCCCTGGTTGACCCGCGGCCCCGGCACCTCGACACACTCGTCTTCGTAGTCGTACAGGCCATCGCCGTCGGTGTCCTTCGGGCCCTCGACCTTGCTCCGACCGAGCGTCACCGAGAAGCCCAGCAGGATCTCCGGGCTGTGAATGACACCGTCGTCGACGCCCTGCCCCGCGGTGACATTGTCACGAATATCGAGCCGTAGCTGGGTGTAGCGGGTCAAGTAGAACTTGACGCCGCCGCCGAAGTGCACCGCCGCGTCGATGTCGTTGCCCACCGCGGCGCGCTCGCTGTTGACGTTGAGCATGCTGGCACCGACCAACACGAAGGGCGTCACGCTCCACAGACCGAGCTGCCCCACGAGGTTGGCTCGCAAGCCCCACAGCGTCGCCGACTGCGAGTCCGCCGTCTGGGTGGGCATGACCGCGGCCTCGCCCTCGACCCCGAAGAAGCGCAGCGGGTAGTAGCCGCCACGAAGGCCGACGTCGGGCGCGACGGTGTTGAACTCTTTGAAGCCCTGCAGAGGGAGGGAAGTGTCGGGTTCGAACAACTCGAGTCGTCGAGCGGGAAACAGCACTCCGCCGAAGATGCCGACTTCACCCATGTTGCGCTCGGGCGCCCAGCGGTGAATCCACTTCTTGTCGCCACGATCCTTGGCCTTCTTGCCGCCGTTGCCGTCGGCGTTCGCGTCCGCTTCGGCGTCCGCCGAGGCGCCGTCATCGCTGCCGAGCGAGAACCCCGCAGACGTAGACGCCGATCCCTCCGCCGCTGGCTCCGCAGCAGGTTCTGCGGCCATAGCAGAAGTAGAAAGAGTGCCGACGATTAAGGCTGAGCAAGTCGTGACGATTCTGTTCGACATGAACTCTCCTGGTGACAGTGCCTCAGTGATGGTGCGTGAGGAACCCGCTGCACAGCAAGAGCACGATGCTATGCGCGAAAATGTAGAACACTGTATCTGCGAAATATTTCATCCCGATATAGAACTCATAGGGTTTTCACCCACATTGCGATAAGTGGAACCCTTAGAGCTGAAGTCATGTTCACCCGTCGATAACGGTGTAATCGTGATTGCTTTTGGTTCCCGGCCGCCCGGCCCCCGGGATACTATCCGGGCATGCGAAAGTCTCATTGGTCTATCGCCGGAATGCTCGCGTGCTGCCTTCCAGCGGCCTGTGCCGACCCCTGCCTCGACGACGGCCTAGGGCAAGTCGGCGAGGGGGACTGCCCCGTGCAAGCGACAGCGGGCGCGACCGACGGCGCGACCGACTCGAGCTCCGTCTCGAACACCGACTCGGTTTCCGACACCGATTCGATGGGTTCGATGACACAAGGTTCGATGAGTCAGGGAATGAGCAGTTCGCAGACTGATACAGATTCTGCAACTGACTCAATTACCGATTCTGCAACTGATTCCGACACTGATTCTGCCGACGACACTAGTACTGATAGTGATAGCGATACTGACACGGACAGCGACACTGCGACCGATAGTGGTGGCGGCCTGTGGTGTATTGATGAGGACGGCGACGGTTTCGGTGACCCCGACAACTGCGTCATGTCCGACGACCCCATCGACGGCAGCGTCGACAACGGGGACGACTGCGACGACACCAACGAAAATACCTTCCCCGGAGCGGCCCCCAACGACGATCCCGAGGCCTGCATGCAGGACGAGGACGACGACGACTGGGGCGACGATGCTCCGCCGCCCGGAGTCGACGCGGGCAGCGACTGCGTGGACGACAACGTCAACGTGTTCCCGGGTGCCGCCCCCAACGAAGATCCCCCCGACCTTTGTGCCGAAGACGAGGACGGCGATGGCTGGGGTGACACCATGCCTCCGCCGGGCGCCGATGCGGGCACCGACTGCGCCGACGACAATGTGAACATCTTCCCCGGCGCGGCCGAGCTGGAGACGCCGCCCGACCTGTGTGCCGAAGACGAAGACGACGACGGCTGGGGCGACACCAACCCGCCGCCGGGCGTGGATGCGGGTACCGACTGCGCCGACGACAACGAGAACATCTTCCCCGGCGCGGCCGAGCTGGAGACGCCGCCCGACCTGTGTGCCGAGGACGAAGACGACGACGGCTGGGGCGATACCAACCCACCGCCGGGCGTGGATGCGGGCACCGACTGCGCCGACGACAACGAGAACATCTTCCCCGGCGCGGCCGAGAACGAGATCCCGGCCGATCTGTGTGCCGAGGACGAGGACGACGACGGCTGGGGCGACACCATGCCCCCGCCGGGTGTCGACCCGGGCACCGACTGCGCCGACGGCAATGACCAGATCTTCCCCGGCGCAGCCGAGCTGGAGGATCCGCCCGACCTGTGCGCCGAGGACGAAGACGACGACGGCTGGGGCGACGACAACCCGCCGCCGGGCGTCGACCCCGGCAGCGACTGTGACGACACCAACGAGGACACCTTCCCGGGCGCGGCGCCGAACGAGACCCCGGCCGACCTTTGTACGACAGACGAGGATGGCGACGACTGGGGCGATGCCAACCCGGGCGGCGGCGCCTCCGGCAGCGACTGCTACGACACCAACCCGGACCTGAACCCGGGCACGCTGCAGCTCACCGCGTTCTTGCCCTACCAGGGCAACCCCTTCGAGGCGCGCACCATCGAGACCGTCGACACCGCCACCGCGGCGCTTTCGACCTTCGTCACCATCGAGGACGCGGCCGGCGACATCCCCGACGTCAACATCATTACCGCGACGCTCAACGAGTTCGGCGAGATCTTCGTCAACGACCCGACCTCGGTCACCATTCACACCGTCGACTACGCGGGCACCTGCGCCGCGGGGACGGGGGAGATCACGCCGCTGGGCATGGCCTACGGTGCAGCCGGCGACCTCGTCTGCGGGCTCGAGTTCGGCCCGGGCGGCTTGCTCTACGGCATCAACCTCGACGACGAGCTCCAGGTCTTCGATCCGGCGATCGGTGACATCGTCAACACCATCCCCATCGACATGGGCGGCGTACCGGTCGACATCTTCTCGTGCGGCATGGCCTACGACTGCACCGCCGACCGCCTGCTGGTCGCCAACGGCATCGATCACACCATCTACGCCATCGATCCGAACACGGGCGCGGCCACGATCATCCGCGATCTGGGCGCGTTCTTCGGTGCCACCTGGCTGCCGACCGGCTTCGAGTACGACCCCGTGTCGCGCAGCGGCTACCTGTCCACCGGGCCGAGCCTATTCCAGGTCGACCTCGAGAACCCGACGGCGCCGACCTTCATCGGCAACTTCGGCGACGAGGTCTCCAACCTGCAGTACCTGCCCATCTGCATCTAGGCGCGGCGGGCCGCACCAAAGACGAGAGGCCGACGGGGCAGGTCCCCGCCGGCCTCTTCATTTGGTTGTGGGCCGGACGCCGCCCCCATCACCCACGCGCAATGAAGAGGGTGAGTGTGTTTTGGGAAGCGCATCAGCGATGGAGGCGGCAGCCTCGGCCTGCCCATGCATGAAGCAGATGTCGTGCCAGGTCGGTCGATGTGTGGCTTCGCGGAGTCAGGACCGCCGTACCGATGCGCCTGGGCAGTTTGCCCAACGCAGTTGGCCAAGGCATTGGCTCCGTGCCAAGCACGGCGGCCCCTCCGCCCTTGACGAAAGCCGAGCGACCATCCCGGAGTAAAGGCCCTCAGCCCCAGAGCACTCGTGGATTCTTCGCCTGCCGGCAATCGTGCTGCTAGCTTGAATGCGAAGGTCGAAGTTTGTTTTCTTCATCGCGAGTCATAGGGCTCGCGGTGTGTCTGACCGGGGTGATTGGCTGCCAGCCTCCCCTACCCGAGCTCGAAGCCGAAGGCGAGCGAGTCGTGGTGGGGGTGCAGGGCGACATCGAGCTTTGTGCGGGCACGCTGCGAGCGTGGGACGACCACGTCGAGTACGTGGAGTCCAGCTTGGGCATCACCCGAGACCCGAGCGATCGCATCGAAGTCTACGTCGTCGACGATACCGAGCCATGGTGCCAAGACGTCATGGCCTGCTACATCGGTGGCTGGGCCGACGCGACGTTCGTCCCCAGCTATGCCCCCCACGCGATCTGGCACGAGCTGGTGCATCACGTGGTGTCTGGCTCCGACCTCGGCATGACCGATCGTTTCTTGAGCGAGGGCCTGGCCGGGTCGCTCGGCGACAGCTGGTGCCCGCCTCCCGGTACGCAGTGGCCCGAGCCTCCCTTGGCCGCCCTGCTCGCCCGCGACGACATCGCCTACGAGCACTACCCCCGCGCCGCACAGTTCGTAGACTGGATCCGGCAAGAGCGAGGCACCAAGCCTCTGGTCGATCTCGTCGAGTGCATCGATCGCGGTGACCCCTTCGACGAGACGCAGGCCTGCGTCGAGAAGATCCTCGGTGACGATATCGACGGGATCAGCACGCTCTTCGCCGAGTCGGCGCCCGCGCCCCACGGCAACCCGGCCCTGTGCCGAGGCGAGGCCATCCCCTGGGACGGAGACACGTGGCACTTCCAGGCGCACCTGTCGTGCGACGACCCTTCGGTGGTCAACGGCTTCCGCTCCCGCCACGATCGGCAGACCTCGGTGCTGATCGACATCGCCCAGTCGGGGAACTACCGCGTCGACATGCTGGGCGATGGCGACGCTGCCCTCGAGATCGAGCCCTGTTTCTGTATGGGCACCGACACCGGCCTGCTGCACGCCCCGGGCTCCAACGACTTCTGGGTGGGTGAGCCCGGCCGCTACCGCCTGGCGTTCCGCACCGCCGATCCGACGACCTCGGAGTTGAGCGTCGGCATCGAGCTCATCGAGTCGCATACCGAGCGTCTGCTCGCCCAGGCCTCGAGCTTCGATCGCTGAGCCCCGGGCGGGCTCGGCTGTTTTTTCGAAGAACCGTGATCGAAGTTCGCGCCGCCTCGTATTCCTTGTCGAGGGGTCTCCAACCGCCGTCGGCACGACGAGAGGGCACGCAGTGTGCCTTCGGCGTCGCGGCCCACGGGGGGCGGGTCCGCTCGACGGGACTACGATGCACTCCAACACTCTCCGCCTTGCCTGGGCCGCCTTCGTGCGGCCGCTCTTGCCCGCCATGGGCCTCGCCTTCGCCCTCGGATCGGGGGGCTGCGCCACCGTCGACGAAGCGGCTTCGTTCGACGACATCGAAGAGGACTCCGACGGCGCCGAGGAGGACGACGACACGCGATTCCGCGTCATGCAGGACACCTGCGGCGACGATCCGCATGGCGGCGGCCCTCCTGTGCTCTGCGCGCAGCAATGCCACAACGACTATCACTTCGTCTGCCTGGACGACCCCACCGACGAACTCCGGGACCGCTGCCGCGAGTCCGTCGAACAGACGCTGGGCTACCCCTGCGACGAAGAACTGAACCAGGCCGTGATTCCTCCCGGCGGATGCTCGGGGCTCGAGAGGAGCTGCCGCAACGGACAGATCCACCCTCAGCATCGGGCGGTCTACGACGCGGCCGCTGCGATCTGCCACCAAGAGCGACTCGCTTGCCTCGCCGACTGTTGATCGCGATCGGTGGGCGCCCAATGCTGCAGCGCTCGTGACCTTCACGGGGCGCACGGAACGCGGGGACCGAAGCGAAGCCGCCGTGCTACCACTTCGCTCATGGACCCCGAGCTCGAGCTCCTCCGGGCATGGCGAGAGGGTGATGGCCGAGCCGGAAGTCGCTTGTTCGAGCTGCACTTCGACTCGGTGCACCGGTTTTTCTACGGCAAGATCGAGGACGCACAGGTCGACGAGCTGACCCAGGAGACCTTCCTGGCCGTGGTGCGTCACCGCGATCAGCTGTCGCTGCACCGCAGCGTGCGGGCCTACCTGTTCGCGGTGGCGCGACACAAGCTCTACGACGCCCTGCGCAAGCAGGGCCGCGCGTCGCCGGACGAGTCGGTGGCCGAGCGCACGCTCGAAGACATCGGCCCCACCCCCACGAGCCTGCTCGCCAAGCAGCAGCAACATCGCCTGCTGCTGCACGCGCTACGGGGGCTGCCCATCGATCTGCAGATCTTGATGGAGCTGCGGCACTTCGAGGACCTCCGCGGGCCAGAACTCGCGGAGGCGCTGGATGTCCCCGAGGGCACGGTGCGTAGCCGGCTACGCCGCTCCCATCGGCTCCTGCGGGAGCGGCTCGAAGCCCTCGCGGCGTCGCCCGAAGAAGTCCGCAGCACGCTGTCCGACCTCGAAGACTGGGCCAAGGTCGTGCGGGAGCGCTTCGGCGAGCCATGACCTCCGACCCCGAGCGGCCGGCCCCCGACGGCAACCGGGTCGACCTTCGGCCCCGCCCTCCCCCGGACCAACGCCGACGGGCCAAGGCTCGCGCTCACCGGGCCCTGTTTGGCACCTCCCTCGCGCTCGCGCCATCGGAGCCCGACGGTTCGTCGCCCACCGAAGCCGAGCGCGAGCTCCAGCCCGGCGATGCCTTGGGTCGCTACGTCGTCGGTGAGCGCCTCGGCCACGGCGGCATGGGGACCGTATTCGAGGCCCTCGATCCGGCGCTCGGCCGCACCGTCGCGATCAAGGTGCTCCGGGGCGCGAACATCGAAGAGCACGCGGCCCGACTGAGGCGAGAAGCCCGAGCCCTCGCGAAGCTCTCCCACCCCCATGTCGTGCACGTGTACGAGGTCGCGCAGGCCGAAGGGAGTTGGTTCATCGCGATGGAGCGACTGTCGGGTCGAACGCTCCGCACATGGCAAGAAGAGGAAGGACCCGACTGGCGTCGCTGCATAGAGGCCTATCTCCAGGCCGCGGCGGGCCTCGAAGCTGCGCACGCGGCCGGCCTCGTCCATCGCGACTTCAAGCCGGACAACTGCATCATCGACGCGCGGGGCTGGGTGCGGGTGCTGGACTTCGGACTGGTCCACGAAGCCAAGGCGGCCGTCAGCGAAGGACACGAGGTCACGACGGCCGACGGCGAGCCCGACTCGCCCGCCGACCTGAAGACGCGCACGGGCGCCCTGCTCGGCACCGTGGCCTATATGTCTCCCGAGCAGCGAGGCCGACGGCCGGCCGATGCACGGAGCGATCAGTTCAGCTTCTGCGTCTCGCTGTACGAGGCGTGCTACGGCCAGCGCCCCTTCGCCACCGAGCCGGAGGAGATTCGGTCACCGCCCCGGGGCACCACGGTTCCGGTCGCCCTGCACCGGCTCCTGCTGCGGGGGTTGGCGACGGACCCTTCTGCACGCTGGCCTTCCATGGGGGCCCTGACCGCGGCGCTGAAGCGAGTCGTCGCTCCGCCCCGACGGGGCCGCTGGCTCGCCGCCGCGGCCGTTGTCGGCGGGCTGGGGGTCTGGCTCGCGCTCGGCCGAGGCGAGGACGAGACGCGCTGCCGCGGCGGACACGATGACATCGCACAGGTATGGAACGAGGATCGGGCCCGACGACTCGAGCAGCGCATCACCGACACGGGGCTTTCCTATGCGCCGCAGACCTGGTCTCGGGTACGGCGACACCTGGACACCTACGCGCAACAGTGGGCGCAGCAGCACCGCGCGGCGTGTGAAGCCACCAGCGTGCGCCACGAGCAATCGCCGGCCGTCATGGACCTCCGCATGAGCTGCCTGCGGCGCCACCGAGCCGCGATGAACGAGACGGTGGGGCTATTGCTCGAGGCCGACGCCGCCGGGGTGAAGCAGGCCACCACGCTGACTTCGAAGCTCCCCGATCCCTCGACGTGTGCAGACATCGAGCGGCTCCGGGCCGACCTCCCTGCGCCCCATGACCCCGCCCTCGCCCGCCGGGTCGAGGCGCTCCGCGAACGACTCGTCCGCGTCGGCGTGCTCGACCACGCGGGAGCGTACGACGAGGCGGTCGCGGAGGCCGAAGCCGTCCTCCGCGACGCTCGATCCGTCGACTACGCGCCGCTCCGAGCCGAGGCCCTGCTGCAGCGGGGCCGGCAATACCAACGGGTCGCCCGCTACGACGACGCGACCCGAGACCTCGAGCGAGCCTATACCGAGGCCACGACCTTGGGGCACGAGCGCGTCGAGCTCCAGGCCGTGACCACGCTGGTCTTCGTCGTCGGCGTCCAACAGAACCGACTCGACTCGGCCGAGCAATGGGGCAAGACCGCGCTCGCGCTGGCCGACGGCGGGCGCGTCGAGGCGTTCGCACGGGCCAACGCCTGGCTCGCCATGGGCATCGTGCTCGAACGACGAGGACGACTCGAATCATCGCTCGAGCACCAGCGGCGCGCCCTCGAAATCCTCACCGACTCCCTGGGCATCGAGCACCCCTTCGCGGCCATCGTGATGGACAGCATCGGGACCCTGCTCGCCGCGCAGGGCCGATACGACGAGGCGCTCGACTTCCACCGCCGAGCGCTGGCCGTGCTGGAAGGCATCCATGGTCCGAAGCACCCCGAGGTCGGGGTCTCGCTCAGCAACATCGGCCTCGTGCTCAAGGATCAGCGGAAGCTCCCCGAGGCGCTCGAGCATCATCGGCAGGCCTTGGCCATCCTCGAGCCGTCGTTGGGCGCCGATCACCCCTTCGTCGCCAACACCCTCACGAGCATCGGCACGGTGCTCCATCACCAGGGCGATCACCGGGCCGCCCTCGAGCATCATCGGCGCGCCCTGGCGATCTACGAGCAGTCACCGCAGGACCACGCGCTCACCATCGCCATCGTGCTCGGCACGGTCGCGGTGACTCTCGACAACCTCGGTGAGCTCGAACGAGCGATGGACAGCCACCGCCGCTCGGCCGAGGTGCTCGAGCAGATCCTCGGGCCCGAGCACCCCCACGTCGCCGTTCCGCTGCACAACATCGGCGGCCTGCTCCGTCGGGCCCAGCGCTACGACGAGGCGCGAGACAGCTACCGCCGCGCCCTGGAGATCCGCGAACGAGCCCTCGGCCCCGAGCATCCATCCGTCGCCACCACCTTGTCCGGCCTGGCCAACGTGGAGCGAGACCACGGTCGGATCGCCGAAGCCACCGCGCACTACCGACGCGCGCTCGCGATCAAAGAGCGAGCACTGGGACCCCACCACCCTCGGGTGGCGTTCACCCTGGTCGGGCTCGCGTTGCTCGAGCTGGAGGAAGGGCAGCTCGAGTCGGCGCAGGCCCATGCCGCGCGGGCGGTGGAGATCCGAGAGGATGCCGCCGTCGCCTCCGACCTGCTGGCGGAGACCCACTTCACCCTCGCTCGCATCCAGTGGGAGGACCCCGCCGGTCGCCCCCGAGCGCGCGCGCTGGCCCAGCAAGCCCACGACGAATACGCCGCCGAGGGCCCGGAGCACGCCGAAGACCGAGCAGAGATCGCCCGCTGGCTCGCCGAGCGCGCTGGCTAGACCCAAAGCGCGGCGTCGTACGTAGGCGACCAGGATGCGTCTGCGCCGGACCCTGCTCGCCTCGTGGTTGTTGCTCGCACCCGGGTGCGACACCGAGCCCACCGTCGCCTCGACCTCGCCCGCGGCTGGTTCCGCGACCGCCTCGCTGGCAATGCATAGAGAGGATGGGCCGACGTCCGCGAAGGTGACGGCCGACGCCGAGGGCACGCGCGCCGAGGTCGTGCTCGTGGTGCTGGGCAAGCCCTTCCCCAAGGACCTGCTCGACGAGATCGAAACGCAGCTGCGCGACGAACTCCAGGTCGAGGTCCGTCGGCACGAGCGCATTCCCTTGCCCAAGTCCGCCTACTACCGCCCCCGTCGTCGCTATCGCGCGGAGAAGCTGCTCGACCACCTGCTCACCCTGATCCCCGAAGCACCCGAGACCACCCGGGTGCTGGGTCTCACCACGCACGACATCTCCACCACGAAGGGCGAGGTCGAGGACTGGGGCATTTTTGGCCTGGGCCTGGTGCCGGGGCAGGCGGCGGTGATCTCGATGCATCGGCTGAAGCGAAGCGCTCGTAGCCGCAAGCACTTGCGGTTTCGCGTCGCCACCACCGCCGTGCACGAAATCGGTCACACCCTCGGTCTCGATCATTGCCCCGAAGAGCGATGCCCGATGCAAGACGCCGAGGGCAGTATCGCCAATACCGACTCGAGCACCGGGCATCTCGGGCCGCAGTGTCGGGCCGCGCTCGACGAACGCTTTCCGCTGCGTTCCGAGCCGTGAACGGGTGGCGCGTGCATCACCCTATGTCGCTTACCAAAATGCTCTCAATCAACGGTTGCCGCGACGCGGCGGCACACTAGTCTGATCGATAGTGACGGATGGCACTCGAGCGCTCGCGCTCGGAGCCGCAGTGGTGGTGATCGGTTGTGGCAACACGATCGACCGAGGTCCATCTGCGAGCACCGACAGCGACACGAGCAACTTTGATTTCACCAGCAGCAGCAGCGACGGCGGCACGACCTTCGAAGTCCCCGACGAGCCCACGGGCCCGCAGACCGAAGGCCCTCCGCCCGAGTTCACCAGCGGCTGCGCCGAGGTCGAGGTGGTCATCGAACCACTGACACCTACCGTGGTGCTGCTGGTCGATCGCAGCGGCAGCATGACCGAAGACTTCGGCGGTCAGCCGCGATGGGACGCGACCTACCAGACCCTCATGGATCCCAACGACGGGGTGGTCGCGAACCTCGAGTCCTCCGTGCGTTTCGGTCTCGCGCTGTTCACCAGCGAAGACGGCTTCCAGGGCGGTGAGTGCCCCATGGTGGCCACGGTGGAGCCGGGGCTGAACAACCGGGCGAGCATCGATGCGGTGTTCGGGCCCGCCGATCCCATCGACGAGACCCCGACCGGCGAGTCGCTCGCCCTCGTCGCCCAGCAGCTGGCCGCGTTCGAAGCCGAGGGGCCCAAGGCCATCGTGCTCGCCACCGATGGCGAGCCCGACACCTGCGCCCAACCGAACCCGCAACAAGGGCAGCCGCAGGCCCTGGCCGCGGCGCAGGAGGCCTACGAGCTCGGCATCCGAACCCACATCATCAGCGTGGGCGACGACGTCGGGGCCGAGCACCTGCAACAAATGGCCAACGTGGGCGTAGGCCTGCCGGTCGACGCCGCGATGCCGGCTCCCTACTACCAGGCCCTCGATGCGGGACAGCTGGTCGAGGCCTTCGAGGACATCATCGGGAGCTTCGTCAGCTGCCAGCTCGCCATCGATGGCGAGGTCGACCTGTCGCGGGCCTGCGACGGCACGGTCACGCTCGATGGCGCCGAGCTCGAGTGCAGCACCGACTGGCACCTTCCCGATGAATCCACGCTCGAGTTCCTCGGCGATGCCTGCGCGACGTTGCAAGACGGCAACGATCACGGCGTAGACGCGAGTTGGCCCTGCGGAGCGGTGCAGGTGCCCTGAGCCCGTCCTGGGGGCGCGCGGCGACTCGGTCACCTGCACCGCTCATTTTGAGCCGGCTCGAGGGCAACGGGAGCGAGCACGCCGCTACTCGCACGGCGCGGGTGCAGTCGCGGGCGCTCCCTCGACGTAGACCGCCGCGAACTCCTCGCAGGCGTCGGCGTGGTCGGGTCCCAAGACGGCGGCGTAGTCGCCTTCGTCCGCGAGGAAGGCCCGAAAGAACGCCACGACGTACTTGTTCTGGAGCCGCAGCGCCTCGGAGATGGGGAAGGCCTCCGCGGTACAGGTGACGTCGTAGATGTCGAGCAGCTGCCCCGCCCCGATGTCCGGCCAGATCTCCGGCAGCAGGCCCAGGTTGATCAGCGCTTGGCCGATGTCGCAGACGTTTGCGAAGTGGAAGTGGTTGGCGCCCACTACATCCACGCGGTACCGAGGCTCGGCGGTCATCGCCGCGAAGAAGGGAATGACGTTGTCCTCGATCGCGGGCTCGTCTTCGGTGCCCGCGAGGAACAGGGTCGGCACATCGATGGCTGCGAGCGATGCGTCGGGGAAGTCGTAGCCGCCCGGAGCGATGGGGGCGATGGCCTGGACCCGAGGATCGGGCAGCGCGCCCGAAGGGGCATACCCGGCAACCGAAGTCAGCGCCGTGAACCCGCCGAACGAGTGACCGGTGACGCCGACCTGGCCTTCGTCGACCACGCCCGAGATCAGGCTGGTGCCGTCGCGATTGAGGTCCTCCATCGCATCGATGGTGGTCTGCACGTCACGAGGACGGTGGGCGGCCGCCGCCTCGAAACCAACGCTTGTGCCGTTTTCCTGGTCCGTCGTGGTGTTGCCGACGTGGCCCACCGAGACCACCACGAACCCGTGGCTGGCCAGCGTCTCACACAGGGACAGCGACTGCGTCGGCAGGCCTCCGTAGCCATGGGAGAACACCACCAGCGGGAAGGGGCCCTCGAGCGAGGCCTCCACGTCGCGCTGAGCGGCCTCGGCGGGCAGCTCGAGATCGAGGAACTCCGACTCCGCCACCGTGTAGATCGCCAGCTCGCTCTTTTCGAAGGTCTCGGCCGGATACCAGATGTGGGCGGGTAGCACTCGCGACGCCTCGATGGGATCGGTGAACTGCGTCTCGGTGTAGCCCACCGGGTGAGCGCCCAGCGTCCCTGTGGGCTCGAGCTCGGCCGGAGGCGGCGGCTCGCCCGTCGGATCGGTCGTTCCCGACGACTCCTCGTCCTCGCCATCGTCGGTGGAGCCACCCGGGAACCCGGTGCTGTCCGCGTCCGCCGTAGAGCCCCCGGACTCCTCCGTGCCGTCGTCGTTGCCCGTGGTCGAAGCGGCGGGCTCTTCGTCGCGCCCGGTGTCGTCGGCCGGCGTGTCCGTCGAGGCGTCGACGCCGTCGTCGACCTCCAGCGGTGACTCGGCGGCACAGGCGGGCAGAAGGAGGGACAGAACGGAAACGAGCGCAGCGGTACGGTTCATGGATCGGCTTGGGGTCGAAGGCTGTTCAATCGGTGACTGCTACTTCAGTAGCGACCCGAGCCTCGATCTATTCACCTCCCAGACATGGCAAATCACGGCGAACCTACCGCCCCGATCGCCCGCGCCGCTGCGCCGACTACCAGGGATTGGAGAACGCCGGATTCGTCAGGAACTCTTCGTCCGTCAGGCTCTCGAACAACGCCATCAGATCGTCGACCTGGTGATCGTTGAGTTCGAAGTTCCGCATGAACACGTCGAGATAGGGGTTGTCCGATCCCACGCCCGCATGCGGCCCCTCGGTGATCGTGCGCCCGCCCGCCCCGTAGTGATCGAGCACCTCTTCGAGGGTCCCGATGCTGCCGTCGTGCATGTACG
Organism: Myxococcota bacterium; assembly: GCA_039028615.1. Taxonomy (GTDB): domain Bacteria; phylum Myxococcota_A; class Polyangia; order Nannocystales; family Nannocystaceae; genus Paraliomyxa. The sequence continues at coordinate 16,660 of JBCCHT010000033.1, forward strand.
GCCCGGTCACCATGATGTTGCGCAGCGTCGGCGACTTGAAGCGCCCCATGTCCTCGGGGTCACCCGTGACCGCATGGATCCCGGTATTGCCCTGGGGATAGGCCCCTTGGCCATCGATGTTGTACAGGCCGATGTTGTGGAAGGGCGTGGTGCGCTCGGGCAGCTCGGCGAAGTAGACCGCGTCGCTGAAGTTGAACGAGAAGTGGCAGTAGAAGCACTCGCCGGGGAAGTGGAACAGGTCGTAGCCGCGCTTGGCCGACTCGCTGATCGCCTCCTCGTTGCCCTCGTAAAACCACTCGTCGAAGGGTGAGCGGCCGGAGATCAGCGTGCGCTGAAACGACGCCAGCGAGCCGGCGATGTTGTTCAGCGTCATCGGCTGGGCCTGGTCGGGATAGGCCTGCTCGAACAGATCGACATAGGTCGGGTCGTCGGCCACCCGCCCCACGATGTCCGCCTCGTCGATGAGACCCATCTCGATGGGGTCGTCCCCGAATAGCGGCAGCAGGGCGTGTTCTTCGAAGCTCAGCAAGGTCGGGTTACCCCACCCGAAGGTCGAGGCGTACACGACGTTGGCCAGGCTCATCGCCCCGCGGGAGTGCTCTTGTCCCGTGGCTCCCACGCCCCGCGCGAGGCCGTCGGTGAAGGCCAGCTCCTGACGATGACAGGTCGCGCACGAGGTGGTGCCGTTGACCGACAACCGCTCGTCGTAGAACAGGTGCCGCCCCAGCTCGACCTTCTCGGCCGTCATGGGGTTTTCGGGCGGCACGTAGGGCACGGGGAAGCCGGGCGGTAGATCCCAGACCCACGGCTCGGGCTCCTCGACCCCGGGGTCACCGGTCGAGCCGGGCTCGTCGCCCGTGGAGTCCGCGGCGGCGTCGGTGGACTCGCCCGACTCGTCGACGGCCCCCGAATCGGCCTCCGTGGTGGCGCCGGGATCGGGCGGGGTCGCCCCGGGCTCGTCGGAACACGCCGTGGCTGCGAACGCCAGGGGCAGCAGCCAGCTCATCGTACGAAGGGAGCGTCGTTCCATCAGGCCAATCCTCGTCGTCGTCGGGTGCGTCGTCGCGCCCACACGCCGCCCAGGGCGAGCGCCCAGGGGCCAAATCCACCGCCGAATCCAGAGCCGGGCGCAGTCCGGCAGCTGCACCCGCCGCCGCCGTCCTCGGCTCCGCCCACGTCCTGCCCCGTGCTCGACTCGGCCGTGCCTCCCGGCAAGGTCGTGCCGCTATCGCTGGCGGAGCCCGACTCGCCCGCCGTGTCGTCGAGGCCCGTCGAGCCCTCGACCGGCTCTCCGAAGCCCGCGATGGGGATGTCGAAGCTCTGCTCGGCGAGCACCACCGGGGTCGCACCGCCGGCCGTGTCGAAGAGCATGGCGACTTCGCTGCCCGACTCGTTGGTCGCGTTCTCGTCGGCGAGGAACTGGATATAGGGTCGAGTGTTGATGAGATAGAGCAGCCGCACCGACAGCGCGAGGACGTCGTCGCTCGAGTCGTCGGGAGTCGGATCCTCGACGTCGGGCCGGGCCTCGAACGCGTACGCGAGCTGGTCGTAGTTCGCCCACGTCCCGTCATCGAGCATGGGATAGCGATCGGTGACGGGGTCCGTCTGAGGATCGGGCGTAAGGCCCAGCGGCGGGATGCGAGTGTCGACCTCCCAGTAGTCGTTGCGCAGCAGGTGAAAGGTGTCGCCGCTGCTGTATTCGACCGCGACGCCCTCGTAGCGCCGAACCTGGGGGTCCTGCTCGAACTGTTGGGCCTCGGGATCCCACTGGCCCGAAGACCACACGACTTGCTCGCCGACCCGGGCCACGACCTCCAGCCACATGACGCGGCCTTCGGAGTAGCCCGAGGGCAGCTTGTGGCCGGTCTCGTTGGTCACCTGGACCCGCAGCTCGGGGAGCCCGTCGCCGAGGTGGATCTCTTTGGGCGCGCTGACGTCGATCGAGGCCGAGGTCTGCACGAACTCGTCGAGCTGGGCCAGCGAGTGGTTGAACGCGACCGCGTCGAACACCCCCGCCTCCTCGGCCATCAGCTCGATCATGAAGCGGTTGGCGCCCAGCAGGTCGTGCCGCCGCCCGCCCTCGCGATGGGCGTACACATTGACGTAGTCGCGGCAGCCCGGCGCATCCTCGATCGCGGGCATGTGGCAGTCCTGGCACGACGCCGCGTTGGCCCCGGGCTGGGCATAGGCGCTGTTGGCCCACTCGCTGTAGGTGCGCTGCTCGTTGAAATTCACCCCGAGGCCCACGCCCCGGTCGTCGACGCGCTCGCGATCGGTGGTCACGTCGTGGCAGGTGCCACACAGCTCGGAGCTCGCGAGGAAGTCGTCGGTCACCACCTCGTGGGGCGGGGCCGGAATGCCACCTTCGGCCGGGTACTCCCAGGGCCCGCGGCGCGGCACGTTGTCCCCGACGAGCACGTCGTCGAAGGTGAAGTGTGCGTTGCCGGGCGGCTCGTCCTCGATCATCCGATGACAGGCCTCGCACTCGACCCCCGCCCGGTCTTGGGGGGCGAGGTCGTCGACGCTCAGCGCATTGGCCCGCCCCTCCAAGAACGCCCGCGGCGAGTGGCAACGAACGCAAGCCTCGGTCTCCTCGGGAAACTCGGCGTCCTGGCTGGCGATGGCCACCCCCGCCCAGAACACCGGGTCGACCGCCGAGTTGGCCATCATCGAGCCGCGCCACGTGAACACGGGCGCGACGATGGGCTGGTCGGAGATGTCCGGCGGATTGTTGAAGCTATGGCAATACTCGCACTGATCGGCAGGGACCAGCGGATTGACCAGCTCCAAGGGCTGGGTGGCGTCGGCCTGGGCCAGGCGCGGGGCCAACCCCACCACCAGACCGAGGCCGAGGGCGGCACCAGGCCGCCATCGGCTCAGCGAAGCCACGGCGCTACCGCATCGTGCAGGTGGAGTTGTCCTTGGGATTGATGTCGTCGCACGTCATCGAGCACGCGCCGCCGTTGCCACAGTACTGGCAAGAGTCGACGGTGGCGTCGGCGCAGTCGGGGTCTTGCAGACCGCAGCCACAGTCACAGCCGTCGGAGGTGCCGAAAAAGCCCGGATCGCAGTTCCAGCCGTCGGGTGCACCGCCCGTGTCCTCGTCGGTGATGGTGACCGGCGCGAGCAGGATGTTGTTGTCGTAGGTCTGCTCTTCGATCTCTTGCTCGAAGTTGATGGAGATCTCGAGCAGGTAGTCGCCCGCGGGCACCCCGGTGATGTCGACGTACTGGCAGGCGAGGCCGGCTCCGTAGATGTCGACCCAGCCCACGCTGATGCCCATGTCCTCGCCGAAGCCGTACTGGGCGGGGCCCGCGTCCTCGGTCCAGGGGGCGACGTCGATGAGGGCGAAGGCGGCCTTGTGCCCCACCGCGATGACCTCGCTGCGGTCGGTGCTCAGCAGTCGATAGGCGGCATAGTTCTGGAACACGGGCCCGCCGCCACAACCGATCTCGAAGGCGTCGGGGTTGTTGGTCGGGTTGCCGACGTAGAAGTCCGCGTCGCCCAGGTTGGGCGTGAGGGTGTCGAAGCGCAGCAGGCGTCGCTCGCCCGGCGCCATGACGCACATCTCGGTGACCTCGCAGGAGCCTTCCTGGAACTCGACGGTGTCGGTGTAGACGCTCTCGAGGGTCTGATCGAGCACGACGGTCATGTCGATGTCGGCCATGCCCTCTTCGCCGGTCTCGCCGGTGTCGCCCGAGTCACCGCCGGAGGAATCGGCGCCCGAAGTGGTGTCCGGGGTCGTGCCCGTGGTGGTCGCAGCGGGAGGCGTCGGCGTGTCGGTCGTGGCCACCGGCCCGGTGGTGGTCTCCTCGGCGCCCGTGGATGAACCCGCGGCCGTGTCTCCAGAAGAATCGTCGCCACAGCCGAACGCAACGAGGGAGGACAAACCAATGGAAAGAATGGAAATGGACCGTTTCACCGACATCACCTTCGTGTTCAAGCCTGCAGCCACGATACTGGCAGCTCTCGCCGGATGCATGGCTTTTCGCGTGGCGGGCCTTCATCCACCCACAAAATAGTGGGGGCGGAGTGCACCAGCGCACGGTCGCCCAGAGCGGCTGAAACCCGGCCCCGCCGATGTCCGACGATCGAGCACAAACACCGCGATGAACCGACACGGAGCAACCCCCCTACAACCGGAGCGACGGAGCAGCCGCAGGCCGCCGTATTTCCTCGCTGGCCGGGCGTGATCGCAGCCGGAGCGACACCGAGCGAGCGTCGCGGTCAGCCCTTGACGCCGCCCGAAGCCAGGCCCGCCACCAGGCTTTTTTGCACCAGGTAAAACAGAGCCATCACCGGAAGTGAAACGACCAGAGCTCCGGCCGCGAACATGTCCCACTGGGCGTCGTACTCCCCAATGAAGCGCTGCAGCATGACCGGCAGCGTGAACATGGTCTCGTCGTCGAGCAGCGTCGCAGCGAGGATGAACTCGTTGTAGGCGCTCATGAACGCGAACAATGAAGTCACCGCAATTGCGGGACGGGCCACAGGCAACACGACCAAGCGGAAGGCCTGAAAACGCGTGGCGCCGTCGACCATGGCCGCCTCTTCGAGGTCGATGGGGATCGCCTCGAACGCCGCCCGCAGCTGGAAGATAGCGAAGGGCACCGAGGTGCTCGCGTAGCAGAGCACGAGGCCCGTGCGAGAGTTGAGCAGACCGAGCGCGTCGAGGATGAGGTAAAGCGGAATCGCACTGGCGACGGCGGGGAACATCTGCGTCGCGAGCAGGGTGCGGAGGCCGGCCGCCTTGCCGAGGAACGAGAAGCGAGCCAAGGCGTAGGCGGTGGGGATGGCGATCAGCACCCCGACCGCCGCGGTGGCCAGTGCCACGATGATGGAGTTGAGCAGCTGGCGCCCGAACAGCCAGACCTCGCTGCCGTCGGCGAGCGTGCGGCTGGTGCCGACCACCGCCTCGAGGTGCTCGAGGGTCGGCTCCTGCGGGATGGGCATCGCCCGCGGCTCGGGGCTGAGCGTGCCGGAGAACGCGGTCGCCACCACCCACAGCACGGGATAGAGGGCAAAGGCCACCGCCAGCAGCAGGGCGACGTGCACCGCCGCGCGCTCGAGCAGGGAGACGCGGTTCATGCCGAGTCCCCTCCCCGCCCGGCTCGATCCCAGCGGTTGCGACCGCCTTCGAGCACCTTGGTGGTGACCATCAGCAGGGCGAAGATCAGCACCGCGTAGGCCGCCGCGTAGCCGTACTGCGCCTCACGGGTGAAGGCCCAGCGATAGGCCTCGGAGACCAGGATGTCGGTGGTGCCGTCGGGGTCGCCGCCCGAGACCAGGAACACCACGTTGAACATGTTGAAGGTCCAGATCGCTCCCAGGGTGATCGAGGGCATCAGCGTGGGGCGGATCATGGGCAGCACGACCTTGGTCAGTCGTTGCCAGCGCGAGGCCCCGTCGACCTCGGCCGCCTCGAGCACGTCCTTGGGCACCCCGGTCAGCGCCCCGATGGTCACCACCATCATGAAGGGGAAGCCGAGCCAGATGTTCGTGGCCGCGTTGGCCGTGAACGCGGTGGTGAACGACGAGAACCAGGAGATGGGCTCGATGCTCAGCCCCAGGGTTTCGTTGATCGCGAGGATGAACCCGGTGATCGCCCCGTACTGCTGGTCGAACATGCCCTTCCACGCCAGGGCGGTGACGTAGTTGGGCACGGCCCAGGGCACGATGAGCAGCACCCGATACACCGCCCGCATGCGCAGCACGGGCCGCGCGAGCAACAAGCCAAAGCCCAGGCCCAGCGCGAGGTGGAAGAACACGTTGACCACCGTCCACAGCACGGTGACCAGCAGCACCAGGTAGAAGGACCCGCTCGAGAGCAAGGGGCCGCCCCGGGCGGTGAGGATGTCGAAGAAGTTGGCCAGGCCCACGTAGTGGATCTCGCCGGCCGGACCCGCGAACAGCGAGGTGGCGGCCCCGACCGTCAGCGGCAGGATGACCAGCACGCCCACCGCGAGCACGGCGTGGGTGACATAGCGATAGGCGGGCAGCGACTGGCGCAGGCGCTCGCGCAGCTCGGGTCGGCGGGCGCGCTGCACCAACACGAATGCGCCCCACAGCGACAGCAGACCCAAGACCACGACGATGGGCCACGGCGACGCCGGGGGCGGCGGCGGGCGACGAATGTCGTCGAAGCGATGGGCGGCTTCCTCGAGCGCAGCGGCGGGCTCGGCTTGGCCTCGCAGCACCTTGCTCAGGGCGCGGTCGGCCGGCTCCCAGGTCGCGCGCATGGCCGGGGAAGTCGGCATGGGAATGGCCAGCTCGGCCTGGGCCGCGAACGCAACGAGCAGCGGGTCGTCCACCTCGGCCGCGACGTCACCTCGAGCGCTCACCGTCCGGGCGAGACGCTGGCGAATCTCGGCGGCGGAGCGCGACGCGAGGTGCCGCGCCAGCGCCCGAACCTCCGCTCGCTCGGCGCCATGCGGCGACATCATGACCGCCTCGACGGTGAGGAAGGGCGCGAGCGGCTGCCCCGTCGCCTCGAGCCGGGGCAAGGGCTGCACCCGGTAGGGCACGGCGTCGCCCAGGTCGGCCGCGAGCCACGGGCCGCTCATCGCAAAGGCGGCTTGGCCCGACTTGAACAGGTTGGTGACCAGGCCGCCGTCCGCGTTGGGCGGGACGAGCTTGCGCTCGACCAGGTCGACGGCGAAGCGAAGCGAGGCCTCCGCCTCTGGCCCCACGAACCCGAACGCATCGTCGGGCCCGAGCATGCGACCGCCGAAGGCGTGCAGCACCGCCGCGTGCGAGTAGGACTTCTTGACCTCGTAGACGAAGGGATAGATCCCGTCCGGCAGGGTGTCGTGCAGCGCGAAGATCCCCTCGAGCGAGTCGGGGACCTCGTCGACCAGCGCGGTGTTGACATAGAGCGCGACCGACTTGCGCGACAGCGGCACACCGAAGGCCTCGCCGTCGAGCTGCACCGCGGCCAGGGCCACCGGATCGAAGGCGGGGGCGTCGAGGGCGTCGCCCACCGCGGCGACGATCTTGCGCCGTCGGTAGTCCCCGAGGCGCTCGTGCGAGTCGATGAACAGGTGCGGCCCTTCACCCAGCGGGATCGCGGCCGCGAGCTTGCTGCCGAACGCGTCGTAGGGGATCGCCAGCGTCTCCACCGGGGCCCCGTCGAACTCGGCCAGCGCCTGCGTCAGCGCGTCTTCTTCGGCCCCGCGGTAGGCGTGCCAAAGGCGGATCGGCTCGGCCGCGTGGGCAACAGCCCCCAACAGCACGAACAGCGAGCCGACGAGCAGCGGCAGAGCGCGGGCCAACGTTGCGAGCACGGCGGCGCGGAGGATACCCATGAAGCCACGGTCTGTCTGCGCGAGGTAGCGGCGTGTTTTCGCAATACGGCGGCACACGGTATCCTCGACCCATGATCCGCTCCGCCGTGCTCGGTTCGCTGGTCCTGCTCCTGGCCGGTTGTCACGGCGACGTGGGCAACGACAGCGATCTCGTGGGCGGCTCGTGCCGCGACAACCGCGACTGCGTCGAGGTCTGCGTGGACGGCAAGGACTTCCCGGGGGGCACCTGCACCGTCGAATGCCGGGACGATCGCGACTGCCCGGGCGGAACGTGGTGCATCGACAAGAAGGGTGGCGTCTGCCTGCTGGAGTGCGACATCGACGACCACTGCCGGGGCAGCTACGAATGCAAAGACGAAAACCGCAAGGGGGCGGACGGCAAGGCGTCCGTGTGTATCGATTGAGCTTGCCCTCGACCCGAAACCACCGAATGGTGGTATGCTGGCGCGAATGACGCAGGCTGAGCAGCTGGCGGCTCAAGCCGCCCAATGGCAAGCGGCTGGCCGCGCGGACATGGCCGCGCAGCTTTACACGGCATCGCTCGATCAAGACCCGTCGAAGTTCGCGGTCCGCATGCAGCTGGCCGAATGCCTCGCGTACCTGGGGCAGCCCGAGCAGGCCTCCGAGCAGTACCTCATGGTGGCGCAGGCCTACGCCGCCCGCTCGCGCCTGCAAGAGTGCATGGCCATTTGCGAGCGCATCCTCAACATCGCGCCGCAGGCCTTCGTCTACATGTCCGTCGGCCCCATGATCCGCCGCATCGGTCGACATGCACGGCCGCTGTGCGCCAAGGCGGCCGAACTGCACCTCAACGCGGGGCGACAGACCGACGGCCTCCAGATCCTGCGCCTGGGCGCCGAGCTCGACCCGCACAACCCCGAGGTGCGACGGCAGCTGGCCCGCATCTACCAGAGCCGGCACATGCAGCGCGAAGCCGTCGAGGCCCTGACCGACGCAGGCGGGCTGCTCATCCAGGCCAAGCGCTACGACGAGTACATCCAGGTCGCCGCCGAGCTGCTGGCCATCGACCCCAACGACGTCGGTACCCTCCGCGATCTGCCGCGCGTGTACCTCGAGCTCGGCAAGCCCCACGAGGCCGTCCGCACCCTGGGGCAGCTGACCCGGGCGAGCCCGGGCGACATCGTCGGCTACGAGATCCTCGCCCAGGCCTTCGCGCTCATCGGTCGTACCGACAAGGCGATCTCCGTGCTCGAGCGGCTGGTCGAAGAGCTCGGAGCCACGGGCCAAGGCGACAAGGCCGACGCGATCTTGAACCACGCTCGCTACTGGCGGCCGACCGATCTCGGCTTCCTGCGATCGCTCAAGCGGGTCGAGGTTCCGCGACCGCGGCCACGCCCCTCCGCCCCCGCCGGGCCTCCTCCCCAGCCCGCGCCCGAGGGCACCGTGATGCTGAGCATCGCCGACCTCGTGATGGACGAAGACGCGGCGCCGCCCGCCCGCGAGGACTCGGCCATTCAGCTGGTCGAGGCCGACGGCACGCTGACGCTCAACCTCGAGGAGCTCATCATCGACGAGACCAGCAGCGTCGCGGTGGCTCCTCCCGGGCCGCCTCCGACTCCCACGGACGAAGACTCGTCCGGTAACGCCACCGTCTCGCTCGACGGCTCCAGCCTCATCGCGATGATGCAGGAGGTGCCCGACGGCGATCAGAGCGAGCCGACCCGTCTCGACGGCAAGAGCCTGGGCGACGAGCCCTCGGGGCCCTCGGTCGAGGCGACGCACCACGGCTACGACGGCGGGTCCGCTCCCCCGCTGCCGACTCCGGCCGAGTCTTCCGCGTCCACCACCGGATCGATGTCGGAGCTCATCTACGACGACGAGGACGACGACTCCGAGGTCGCGACCCTGCTGCACCTCAAGCCGCTGACCGCCGAGGACATCGCGCGAGCGCAGCAGGGCATGGCTCAGCATGAGCCGCCCGACGACACGGGGGCGATGACCACCCCCATCCAGAAGCTCTCGGGGAGCGAATCGGGCGACGACCCCACGCTCGCCGGATCGGGCGCCGACGACATGCCCACCATGTCGCGCATGCGGCCGCTGACCCAAGCGGACATCGACGACGCGCTCACGCACTCGGGCAAGAAGCCCGCGCCGCCGATCGGCGACGACGACATCACGAGCCCCACCCCGACCGCGCCTCCCGCCCCTCCGCAGGCGCCCCCGATGCTGAACCTCGCTCCGCCCGCCCCCGAGGTCGAGGACGACGACGAGCACACCGTCGTCCGCATGACGGCGCTGACGCCCGAGGACATCGAGCGAGCGCGACGCAAGAAGCTCGACGACGACTCGTAGGCTCGCTCCGTCGCCAATACCGTCCCGAAAGTACAGGGCCGAACGGTAAAGGGCGTGCAAAGCCACGATCGCAATTGGACCTGTAGTCGAGCAAACGCAGTATTCGCCCGCGGCGCCGCCCCATCGACCGGGAGCCGAACTTCACCGCAATTCCTACACGAAGATTGCGGTCGACAAGCGATTGTACAGTCGCCATGGCGGGCTCCACTCAGGTAGTTTGACGACGTTGGGAGCTGGGTCGAAGCGGATGGCGACAGGGGGACGAGACATGTTTTCGAGATCGATGAACGAAACCTGGACCGTAGTGGCTGCACTCGCGTTGTTGGGTGGCAGTGCCTGCGGCACCGAAGACACCGGTGACACCGCCAACATGAGCGGGATCAACTCCATCGGCGGCGGGGGTGAAGACACCGCGGGAACCGACGGGGCCACCAGCGTCGCCACAGAGGGACCCGACGACTCTGCCACCTCGGCCGGCTCCGGCAATGCCGACGACGGCGGGTCCGAGGACGAAGACGAAGGCGGCGGCCCGCTCTTCGACATCCCGCCGCCCCCCGCGGGGGACACGGGCGAGCCCGACTGCGAAGAGCTCGGCAACTGCGAGTGCACCATCCCCGAGCACATGCCCTGCGACGCGGGCACCAACGACCCCTTCCACGCCATGGGCCTCAACTGCCCGGGCGAGCTGGCCGTCAACACCTCGACCTCGGGCCCGGCCACCGCCATCGGCGTGCGCTCGAGCTTCGGTGGCACCAACACCTTCGACCCGCGCGAGGGCTCGGTCTACGCCGTGCTCGGCAGTGGTTTCGTCGGCGACCTCGATCTGGTGACCCCGCCCGGGGACAGCAACGCCTTCCCGACCAACTGCAGCGACGACCTCGGTGCCTTCGATCCGGGCGCCACCCTCCCTGCCCCGCTCTCCGCCGTCGACGTGGGCGGCGACTGCATGGCCGACCCGGGGCTCATCGGCACGGGTGACTGCTCGAACACCATCCAGGCCCAGTTCGATCAGGGCGGCGCCGCCAACGACTACACCGAGATGCGCTTTGACGTCGAAGTCCCGCCCGACATCGTCTCGTTCAGCTACGACTTCGCCTTCTTCTCCGTCGAGTACCCCACCTACTTCGGCTCCAGCTTCAATGACATGTACGTCGGCTGGCTCGAGTCCGAGAACTGGACCGGCAACATCTCCTTCGACGCGATGGGCAACCCCATCTCGCTCAACGCCGGCTTCCTCGACTTCCAGGACGACGCGGGCGCCCTCCCCGAGTTCGCCGGCACCTGCATGCGCCAGCACGCGGGCACCAACTGGCTGACCACCACCACCGGGGTCACGGGCGGCGAGACCATCACCGTGGCCTTCGCCATCTTCGACCTCAGCGACTCGATCCTCGACAGCTACGTCTTCCTCGACAACTTCGAGTGGGGCTGCGAGCCGACGGGCGGTCCTTCGACCGAGCCCGAGGGATAGCGCTCGAGCCCCACGGCGGCACACAACGATCCGCCCCGGCCCTGCCCGTCACGATGATCTCGACTCTGTTCGACGCCATCGCGGCTGGGTAGGATCGTGGGCATGGGGATCATTCGCGGACGTCCATCGACCGTCGCGGCGCTGCTGCTCGCGACCGCGGCCTGCACCCTCGGCCCCACCACGCCGCCGCTGGAAGAAGGCCAAAACCCCTTCGAGGGTCGACCGCTGTACATGAACCCGTGGTCGCGCTCGTCCACGCAGGCGGACATGTGGCGGAAGGAGCGTCCCGACGACGCCAAGATCATGGACGAGATCGCCAAGCAGCCGGTCTCGCTGTGGTTCGGCGACTGGACCCCCGACGTCGAAAAGGAAATCCGCACCGAGACTCAGAACGCCCATGGCCAGGGCGCGCTGACCTTGATGGTCCTGTACAACATCCCCAACCGTGACTGTGGGCTCTACTCGGCGGGCGGGGTCGAGGACGGCGAGGCCTATCGACAGTGGATCGGCAAGGCGGCGCGGGGCCTGGGCGACTCGCCCGCCGCGGTGATCCTCGAGCCCGATGCCCTCGGCAACCTCGCCGACTGCCTCGACGCCGCGGGTCAAAAAGAACGGCTGGACCTCATCTCCGGCGCCGTGACGACCCTGAGCAAGAGCGGGCAGACGGCCGTGTACATCGATGCGGGCAACGCCAAGTGGCACCCCCCCGAGGTCATGGCCGAGCGCCTGCAGAAGGCCGGCATCGCCAACGCCCGGGGCTTCGCGCTCAACGTGTCGAACTACATCACCACCGAGGACTCGATCGCCTACGGAGTGGCGATCTCCGAGCTGCTCGGCGGCAAACCCTTCGTGATCGACACGAGCCGCAACGGCAACGGGCCCACGGACGGAGCGCAGTGGTGCAACCCGCACGGTCGGGCGGTGGGCGAGCCTCCGCTGTCGAAGACGGCCGATCCGCGGGTCGATGCGTACTTGTGGATCAAGGTGCCGGGCGAGTCCGACGGCGAGTGCAACGGCGGTCCCGCGGCGGGGAACTGGTGGCCGCCGATGGCGATCGAGCTGGCGCGGGGGGCCGCGTGGCCCTTCGAAGCGGCGGGGCTGCCCGTGCCCGAGCCGCCTCCGCCCCCGGCCAAGCCGGCGCCGCGGCCCGGGCCGCGGCGCTGAGCGAAGGGCAGCCTAGCCTTCGGCCTCGGCCGCCTTGTCCGCTCGCTTGTCTTTGCGCTTCTGCTTCCGCTTGGCTCGCTTGGCCTTGCGCTTCTGCTTGCGCTCGCTCTCGGGCTTGATGGTGACGATGTGCTTGCCGAGCGTGGCCTTGGCCATGCAGTACCCCTCGGCCGCGGCCTTGTCCCCGCCGTCGTTGCCTTCGACGGTCACCGTGCCCGTGCGGGCGCACGCGTAGTCTTCGGGACAGACCTTGGTCGCCGAGCACGGCACGCTGCAGATGGTCTTGCCGCCGAGGGTGACGCAGGTATCCGCAGGGGCCTTGCACTCGACCTGGGCCTTGCACTCGCCCCCGATGGGGATGCTGTTGGGCTCGGGGCAGCCCGCGATGGCGAACGCGAGCAGGGCGAGCGAGAGGCGGGGGATCCTCGGCATGGGCCTACGATAACGCGCCAGCCCGCATCATCCAACGGGGATGCACACGGGCACCATGGGTGAGGTGTTGTCCTCGTCGCACTCGTTGAGCTGCATGTCCTCGTCGACGGTGACCCACACGACGGCGGAATCGAGCTCCACGTTGGTCTCGAGGGTCACCGTCTCGCTGGCCCCGGCCGCCAAGGCCCCGGTGGTCTCCACCGTCCCCAGCACGCCCATGGTCTCCTCGTAGAAGGTCACCAGAACCCCCGGGCCCACGCCCAGGCAGCCGAGGTTGGCAATGTCGGCGCTCAAGATGAGCGTGGGGCACTGCAGCGGATCGGCCCGCACGTCGAAGGGCACGAGGTCGGGCGCGCAGAAGTTGTTGCCGCCCTGCACGTTGCGTCGATAGGAGTTGAAGGGCTCCTCGGGCGGGAACAGCCAGGAGCTCTCCTCCACCGCGGGCACAGTGCCGTCGATGGCGACGTTGCTGATGTGATACGAGTGCTGATTCCAGATCGGCCGGGTGCCGACCCAGTTGTCGAGCGCGTCGCCCCAGACCTCGATGCCGCGGTCGATGCCCCAGTCGATGTCGGAGTTGGTCGAGAACACCAGCTCGGCCTTGAAGTCGCCGTCGACGTCGGCCACCACGGGGTACTCGGTGCGCGTGCGCGAGGTGTTGGCGTCGATGAACAGGACCTCGCTGTCGTCCATGACCCCGTCGCAGAGCGGCCCCACCGGATCCAGCTCGCAGTCGGGCTCGACGCCAGGGTAGATGCGGATGAAGAACTCGTCGTTGTAGATGACCTCGTTGCGACCGTCGCCGTCGAAGTCGAAGACCGAAGACCCGGTGACGCGAGAGGAGTCGTCCTCGACGGTGGCGCGCCACTGCTCGAGGAAGGTGAGGCCGTCGAAGCCCACCACCACGTAGCGGGTAGAGCCGGCCGTGCCCACGTCGGGGGTGCCGTCGCCGTCGAAGTCGGCGATGTTGGGCGCGCCCCCGCGGTCGTCGGAGCCGGGGATGTTGAAGGTATCGATCACCGCGCCCGACTGACCATCGATGCCGTAGATGTTGCCGCCGCGGACGAGGATCACCTCGGCCAGGCCGTCGCCGTCGAAGTCGGCGACACCGCAGCGACCATCACCCACCCCGGGGATCTGCCACATCTGCTCTCCCGCGAAGTCGCCTCCCGCCACCGTGCCCGTGGTGCGATAGGCCGTGTTGCCGCCGATGATCTCGGGACGCGAGTCACCGTCGAGATCGGCGACACACGAGATCGGGCCCTGGCCGTCGTGCCCGATGCCCGCGTTGCCCTCGTACAGCAGCACCCCCGCGTTGGAGTAGATCGCCGCGCCGAAGACGATCTCGGGCGCCCCTTCGCCGTCGAGGTTGGCGATGGACACCGCCCCGCTGTTCTCGACGCCGGAAAACTGCTCGGAGACCCACAGCGGCGTGCCATCGTCATCGATGGCGATCAGCACGTTGGACGAGGTCCCCTCGTAGACGACCTCGGGCCGCCCATCCATGTCGATGTCGCCCACCGCGGGGTTCGAGGTCGCATCGCTGGCGTAGGCCGGGTCGGTGACCGCCCACAGCTGCGCCCCGTTGTCGCCCCGGATCGCCCGCACCACGCCCTCGGTGGTGAAGACGCCCGCGCGATAGGTGTTGAACACGATCTCGGGCACGCAGTCGGCGTCGAGGTCGGCCACCAATGGGATCGAAGAGACGTGCACGTGCTCGACAGAGTCCGCGGGGGGTACGTGCGTCCACGAAGCCTGGCAGACGTCGGCGACGCAGGTCTCCGCCGTCTGGCAATCGGAGTCCATGGTGCACGCGACCGCGGCCCGCTCGCCCCAGGTGAACTCGGGCACGGGCTGGAAGACGTTGGGCGGCGGCACGTACTCGCAGTTGGGGTTCGCCTGCGAGGGCACACACAGGCCCAGCTCGCCGTCGCAGACGAAGCCTTCGCTGCACGTCGACATCGAGATCTGCGTGGCGCACTGAGAAGACTCGCAAGGCCCCTCGGGCACGACGCAGGCGCCGAGGTAGCAGGCCTCGCCATCGGCACAGCACACGCCCTCGGGCCCGCAGGGGTCGGCGTCACCGCAGTCCATGGTGCAGACGCCATCGGTGCAGACCTCGCCCTCCCCGCAGCACTCCTCCCCGCACTCGATCTGCGGCGCGACACAGCCCCCGCCCTTGGTCTCGTCGGCGGTCGGCTCGTCGTCGACCCCGGTCGCCGTACCCGATGCCATCCCGGTCGCGGTGATCGACAGGACGCCGTCGTCGTCTTCGGCGGGGGGTACGGGATCGCTGCACGCGGTGGCCATCGTCGCGAGGACGACGCCAGAACAGAGGCCAGCGAAAACCGTAGGGACTGAATGCATGCGATCAGACTACGGCAGGACCTTGCTCACCGGTATGGCGGCACGGATTCCGCCGCGGGTCCGCGATTGTCACCGTCCCGAGACATGGGCGGCCTCACGGTATGCAAGAGACAGACATCCAGCTCGGGGTGGTCTAATACTGTCCCGCGCAGCCGCGACCGCCACCCATGAACAAATTCGCCTCGGAGTTCATCGGAACCTTTGCGCTCGTCTTCGCTGGGTGCGGCGCGATCATGACCAACGTCATGAGCGATGGAGCGCTCGGCCACTCCGGCGTCGCGCTGACCTTCGGCCTGGTGGTCATGGCGATGATCTACGCCGTGGGGGACATCTCGGGCGCCCACTTCAATCCCGCGGTGACCCTGGGTTTTTGGCTCGCCCGGCGCTTCCCCGGACGCGAGGTCACGCCCTTCGTGCTCAGCCAGCTCGCCGGAGCCGCGGCGGCGGCGGGCATGCTGAAGCTGCTGTTCGGCGACATCGCCAAGCTCGGCTCCACGCTCCCCAGCGGGCCGGTCGAGCAGTCCTTCGGCCTCGAGGTCCTGCTCACCGCGGGCTTGGTCTTCGTGATCCTCTCGGTCGCCATCGGCTCGAAGGAAACGGGCATCTTGGCGGGCGTGGCCATCGGCGGCACGGTGGCGATGGAGGCGATGTTCGGCGGGCCGATCAGCGGCGCCTCGATGAACCCGGCGCGCTCACTGGGACCGGCGCTGGTCAGCGGGACCTTCGAGCACCAGTGGCTGTACGTGGTCGCCCCCGTGCTCGGGGCGGCGATCGGCGTCAGCGGCTGGCACCTGACCGGCGGCAAGGACCGCGTCGCGCCCGACAGCTGAGGCGGGCTCAGCCTGCGGCCGGCAGCTTCAGCGCCATCACCGTCTGCTCGTAGCCCACCGCCAACATCGAGGGCGACAGCGCGAGCTGGATGTCGTCGCTGTAGTACATCTCGCCGATCTCCAGCGCGAGTGAGGTCTTCCAGCGAGGCAGTCCCGTCTTACCGTCGAGCTCGAGGATCGAGACCGAGGCCGTCTCCCCCGTGCCCGTGCTGAAGCCGAACACCCGGTCTCCCTTGCCGACGAGCGGTCCCCCGAAGTTGGCGGCCAGCGCCCAGCGTTGCTTGCCCTCGTCGTCAAACGCTCGGGTGATCTCGTCGTTGTGGACCACGAGCGTGCCGTCGCCGAGCCGAGCGAACACCTCGCTGGAGACGTCCTCGACGTAGGCGCGCCAGCGCCGACAGCCCGCGGGGGGTGAGCCGCAGTCGCTGCACTCGTCGGCATCGCGATACACCAGCGCCCCGGGCTGCGGCCAGCCGGACACGGCAAAGCGCGCCTCGGCCTGGCACTTCGAGGGGATCAGCTCGACCACGTCGCCATCGGTGACGAGCGCCAGTCGATCGCCATCCAGCCGCACCTGGTCGAGGTCGTCGTGCGCCCGGATCGTGGCCTGCCGGGTCCAACGACCGTCGAAGATCCGCACCGTGGTGTCCTCCCACAGGTAGCGGCGGTCGTCGGCGTCGACGTAGAGCCGAGCGTCGCCATCGAGCATCTCGTCGTCGAGACGCCCCGCGGTGCTCACACACGTGATGATCGACCCCGGCTTTTCGCAGCCCTTGGGCTCCACGGTGAAAAACCGCGCCTCGCCGTCGCCCACCAGCAGCCGCGAGCCCATGGTCTTGGCGGCGACCTTGATGTCGGGCACGGAGCCCCCCTCGTCCTCGGGCAGCGGAGGCAAGGACGCCGACCACCGCCGCGCCCCGTCGGTCGCACTGAAGGCCACCAGCTCGTCGCGCTCGGCGGCCACGAACACCCCCTCGCCCAGCGGCACCAGCCAGGGGTCGAAGTCCCCCTCTTTGCGCCACGCCACCGTGCCGTCTCGCAGCGCGATGATCTCGTTGCTCTCGACGCCCGCCAACGCCAGCACGGTCCCGTCGTCTGCCACCGCCAGGTGCCGCGGCTGGCTCTCGAACGTGAAGCTCCACTCCACCTTCGGGCCCGCCGCGATCTCGCTCGGCATCGCGGTCGCGCCCTCGATGGCCGCCAAGATTCGCTCTTCGCAGCCCTCCCGCATCATCGCCATCGGCGAGAGGCACTCCATCGTCTCTTCGGGCCAGTCCAGGCACTTTTCGGCGAGGTCCTTGCGGAGCTCGTCGGCCTCGACGTCGACCTCCTTCTGCTCGCTCTCCGACAGCCCTTTGCCGTCCTCGTCGAGTGCGGCCACCAACATCTTGCCCGCCATCGCGGAGGTCTTGGTCATCTGCTCGGCGAAGGCGTCACACTTCGCCTTCTTCTTGGCCGCGGGGCTCTGCTCGGTGGTCGACGACGACGACGCGGGCTCGTCCTTCTTGCACGCAACGACGGCGACCAGGCAGGCGGCAACCACGAGACGACGGCGCATGGCCGGCAGTGTACCGGCCCTACAGCTCGAGCGTGTCGTCGCCCTCGGCCGCGGCCTTCTCCCCCGCTTCGCCGACATCTCCCGTGTTCGGCGTGGGCGGAGGCAAGGGCCGCCCCTGGTCGTCCTTGCGATAGGGGCTGAAGCGGGCCAGCTGCTCCATGTACTGCGACAGCTCCATCGCCTCGCCCTTGAGGAACCGCTCGACCCCCTGCCGCAGCCCGGGGTGCCGCATCCAGTGGTTGCTGTGCGTCTTGGCGGGCATGAACCCGCGCAGCAGCTTGTGCTCGCCCTGCGCTCCCGCCTCGAATAGCGGCAGCCCGTGGCGGATGCAGTGCTCGATGCCCGCGTAGTAGGCCACCTCGAAGTGCAGGAAGGGGATGTGCTTCGAGCAGCCCCAGTAGCGGCCGTACAGCGCGTGCTCGGTCTGGAAGTACAGCGCCCCCGCCACCATCTCGCCGTCCTGGTGCACGCGCGCCAGCTGGGCCTGCTGCGGCATGAGCTCGGGCAGGCGCTCGAAGAACTCGGGGCTGAGGTAGCCGTCGTTGCCGTGCATGGCACAGGTGCGGCGATAAAAGCCTTCGAGCTTCCGCATCTCGAGCGCGGTCCAGTCCGTGGCGGGCACGAACTCCACCGGGCCATCCACGGCCTCGAGCGCGCGGCGTCGCTCCTTGCGGATCTGCTTGCGCTTGCGGGAGGACAGCGTGGCCAGGAACTCGTCGAAGTCGGCGTAGCCCCCGTTGCGCCAGTGGAACTGAAAGCTCGCGCGCGGAGCAAAGCCGGCGCCCGCGAGCCGCCCGTGCTCTTCGGCGGTGCAGAACAACCAGTGGACCGAGCTGCACTGCATCGCGTCGGCCACGTTGCGCACGCCCTCGAGCAAGGCCTTTTCCACCGCCGCGCGCTCGCTGTCGTCGAGCGACGGGTGCAGCAAGATCCGCTGCCCCGTGGCGGGAGTGACCGGGGCCGCGATCACGAACTTCGGGTAGTAGGAGAGCCCCGCTCGCATGCAGGCGCGCGCCCAACCGAAGTCGAAGATGTACTCGCCGTAGCTATGATCTTTGCGGTAGCCGGCCACCGCCCCCACCAGCTGGGTCGTGCCGTCGTCACGCTCCGCGTCGACCAGGATGTAGCGCGCTTCCCAGCCCGTCCCCGGACCCACCGAGCCCGAGCTCTCGAGCGCGTGGAGGAAACCATGCTCCGTAAACGGACTTGCTCCGTGATTCAGGCCGTCCCAGTCCGCGGGATCGACGCCCGCGAGATCGTCGGCCACACGAGTGATGAGGCGCACCGCAGACAGCTTCTACTTCGTCCCAACCAACGTGCAAACCCCCCTGCCCGTTCGAAGGGGCGCAGCCCCTACCCGTCGCACCTACCCGCCCGTTCGGGCGGGGGGCATCGATCGGCCTCCCTGCTAGACTCGCAGCCAGAGGTAGTCCGTCCCGCCGTGAGCGATAAACGTCAAGAGCAGCACGAAAGTGGAGTCGCAGTTCGGGAGCGGCAGGAACAGAAGGTCAAACGACCGCGCATGTTCCGCGTCGTCCTGCACAACGACGACTACACCCCCATGGACTTCGTCGTTCGCCTCCTCGAGACGGTGTTTCACCGCAACGAGTCCGAGTCGACCCGGATCATGCTCCATGTCCACAACCATGGCTCGGGCGTCGCGGGGATCTACACCCACGAAATCGCCGAGACCAAGGTCGCGCAGGTCCATCTCCTGGCGCGTAAGAACGATCACCCCCTGATGGCATCGATGGAGCCGGAAGACGAGGGCGAAGATGCTGAGTGACGAACTCAAGCAAACGATCAACAACGCAATCGAGGACACCCAGCGGCGGCGGCACGAGTACCTGACGCTCGAGCACCTGCTGCTGGCCCTGCTCGAGGACGAGAGCGCCAACAAGGTGCTGGCCGGCTGCGGCGCGGACATCGACGCCGTGCGGGCCGATCTCGAGGAGTTCCTCGAGGGCAGCATGGACGAGGTCCCCGAGGACGACGAGCTCACCACCCATCAGACGATCGGGGTGGGCCGCGTGCTCCAGCGCGCCGTCCTGCATGTGCAGGGGGCAGGCAAGCGCGAGGTCACGGGCGCCAACCTCCTGGTGGCCATCTTCGCCGAGCCCGAGTCCAACGCCGCCTACATCCTCCAGAGCCACGGGGTGACCCGTCGCGACGTCACGCTCTACATCTCCCACGGCATCGGCAAGGGTCTGCCCAGCCGCAAGCGCCCAGGAGCTACGGGTGGTGGCGCCGGGGGCTCCGCCTCGCCATCGCGCGATCCAGAGGCCGACGGCGGCGACGTGGCCGACGATCCGCTGGCCGCCTACACCGTCGACCTCAAGGCCAAGGCCGAGGCCGGGCGCATCGAGCCGCTCATCGGTCGCAACCAAGAGGTACGACGCGTCATCCAGGTGCTGTGTCGGCGCCGCAAGAACAACCCCGTGCTCGTGGGTGAGCCCGGCGTGGGCAAGACCGCCGTGGTCGAGGGCCTCGCCCTGCGCGTCCACGAAAAGAAGGTCCCGCAGGTCATCGAGAGCGCGCACATCTACTCGCTCGACATGGGCTCGCTGCTGGCCGGCACCAAGTTCCGCGGCCAGTTCGAGGAGCGACTCAAGGCGGTCATCGCCGCCATCGAGGCCGACCCCGACGCGATCTTGTTCATCGACGAGATCCACACCGTGGTCGGGGCGGGGGCAACCTCGGGCGGGTCGATGGACGCGAGCAACATGCTCAAGCCCTCGCTCAGCACGGGCGCCCTGCGCTGCATCGGCTCCACCACCTACAAGGAGTTCAAGTCCTCCTTCGAGCGCGACGCCGCCCTGGCCCGCCGCTTCCAGAAGATCGAGATCGTCGAGCCCAGCAAAGAGGAGACCCTGCTCATCCTCCAGGGCCTGGCCGAGGTCTACCAGCAACATCACCTGGTCGAGTACACGCCCGAGGCCCTGCAGTCCGCGGTCGAGCTCGCCCACAAGTACCTCCGCGACCGGCACCTGCCCGACAGCGCCATCGACGTGATGGACGAGGTCGGGGCCGCGGCGCGCATCGACACGCCGCTCAAGCTCCCCACGCCGTCCATCAAGGACGCCCAGGAGCCCGAGGCCAAGGCCAGCGAGGCCGAAGGCACTCCCGCCGAGGCCGACGGGGTCGAGCCCGCGCCGGCCCCCGTGATCATCGACGTGCCGCAGATCGAGGCCTGCATCGCTCGCATGGCCCGCATCCCGCCCAAGTCGGTCAGCAGCGACGACAAGAAGGTCCTCGGCCGCATCGACGAAGGTCTCAACGAGGTCATCTACGGCCAGGACACCGCGGTCAAGACGGTCACCCACGCCATCAAGCGGGCGCGGGCCGGCCTGGGTCGCGAGGACAAGCCCATCGGTTCGTTCCTCTTCGCCGGCCCGACCGGCGTCGGCAAGACCGAGCTGGCCAAGCAGCTCGCCCGCCTGCTGGGCGTGCCCTTCCTGCGCTTCGACATGAGCGAGTACATGGAGAAGCACAGCGTCAGCCGGCTCATCGGGGCGCCTCCGGGCTACGTGGGCTTCGACCAGGGCGGCCTGCTCACCGACGCCGTCTCCAAGCAGCCGCACTCGGTCGTCGTCCTCGACGAGATCGAGAAGGCTCACCCCGACATCTTCGCCGTGCTCCTGCAGGTGATGGATGCGGCCACGCTCACCGACACCACCGGGCGCAAGACGGACTTCCGCAACGTCATCATCATCATGACGACCAACGCGGGGGCCCACGAGATCACCGCCCGCAAGGTCGGCTTCGCTCAGGAAGGCATCGTGTCCTCCAGCGCCAACAAGGCGCTCGAGCGCACCTTCAGCCCGGAGTTCCGCAACCGGCTCGACAAAGTCGTCATGTTCGATCCGCTGGGCACCGAGGTCATCCGCAAGGTCGCCGACAAGATGCTCGGCGAGCTCGAGCTCCAGCTGGCCGACCGCGACGTCCGGATCACCTACACCGACGGCGCTCGCGACTGGGTCGCCGAAAAGGGCTACGACAAGACCTTCGGTGCGCGGCCCATGGCGCGGCTCATCGACGAGAAGATCAAAGAAGCCCTGGTCGACGAGCTGCTCTTCGGCAAGCTCGAAAAGGGCGGTACGGTCAGGGTGGGCTTCGACCCCGAGAAGGAAGAGCTCACCTTCGCGTTCGAGGCCAACGAGCCCATCGAGGCACCGAGCAAGAAGGCCCGGGAAAAGGAGCCCGAGCTGATGAACTAGCGGCGACTTCGCTCGCTCCGCTCGCCACGCCCCCGCCGACGAAGCCTCGTCGCGGGGGCGTCGCCATTTCACGAGTCATGGCGACGACGGCGACGCCGAACGAGAAACCAGAGCATCACCGTCCACGCTCCCCGCCGCGGTCGCTCACCGAGATGGCAGCCCGGCGCTTCGTCGGCATCCATATCCAGGTCGAGGCAGTCCCCGCGGTGGCATCCCAGCGGCAATAGCCGGGTCCCCGTGAGGGTCTGAACCCAAGGCAAGGCGTAGTACGCGACGCCGTACCAGCCTCCCCGCCCGCATGGCTTGGGGCCCCGCGAGGTCACCCCCGCGAGCCGGTAGGCGCCGCGGCCGAGCGGCACGATGGCCGCCCCCCCCGAGTCTCCGCGACACGTGTCACGCTGCCGCCCCCCGGCGTAGAACTCGGTGCCATGGTCGGAGAACTCCGTCATGGTGGTGGTGACCTTGCGCTTGAGCGGAGTGCTCGCGTGCTCGAGGAAAGGGTCGTCGTTGCCGTAGCCCGCCAGCAGGACCACGTTGCCCGCGTGCATCGTCTCGTCCCACTCGCGTGGATCGGTCAGTACCCGTAGATAGCCCCCCGCCGGCTCGTAGTCTCGAGGAAGCACCACGTAGGCAAAGTCGTAGGCATCCTCTTCGCACGGCTCGCAGAACTGCGGGTGAAGCCCGAAGCTCTGCGCGAGCATCGAGTCGGTCGTCCCCCTCGGCCCGAAGCCGACGGTAATCCCCGCGTGAGCGCTGTCGTCGTCGAGGCAGTGCGCCGCCGTGAGCACGAGGCGGGGAGCGATGAGCGTGCCCGAGCAGTGGCCCGCGCGCGTCTTCAGCAGGACCACCGCGTCGAGTTCATCCTCTTCCGCGGAGACTCCTCCCACGATCGCGGAGGTCCCGGGCGGGGCGGTGAAGCCCTCCGCTGCGGAGCCCGGCCTCGGCACGAGCACCAGCCACAGCCCGATGAAGATGACCCCCCAACGCGCCGAGACCGAGACGAAGGCATGACACCACGGCACATCTTCAGTGTGTGCGACCGACGAAGGGCGACCAGTCGGTCAGACGACGGATTCGCGATGGAGCGCGTCGGCAGGATGACCGACGGCGCCGCGGACATCGGTCGTTGGACCGACCCGTTTTCATCAAAAACCCGCAATCCGACCGACTGGTGCGGCCTTCCCCATCTCGAATACTGCCAGTCATGCGATGGTTGATGCTCTGCCTGGCCAGTGGATGTGTAGCGACGGGCGCAGATCCAAACTTCGGTACGTCGCCGTTCCAGGGACCGGCGACGACCGACGACTCGTGCTCTTCACCGGGGTGCCATGGTGATCCGATCGTGACCAGCGGGGCGGACCCGAGCTTCGACTCCGGAGCAAGCGAAGGGTCGACCAGCGGACACACCGGCGACACCAGCGGCTCCGGCGAAACGACGACCACCGACGACACGAGCCCCCAAGGTACGAGCACCGCGGGCGAAGAACCCACGACCTGCGCAGATCACTGCGGTGCCTTCTCGGAGGGCGCCAGCTGCCAGTGCGACGCGCAGTGCACCGAACGCGGCGACTGTTGCGACGACCATGCCACCAGCTGCAACCTGCGGTCCTGCGAGCAGCAGTGTGGCGACTACGACCGAGACTTCAGCTGCCAGTGCGATGTGCGGTGCGCCGACATGGGCGACTGCTGCGACGACTATGAGGACCACTGCGTGGGACCCGACGGAGAGCCCGTGTTCTCGTGCATCGGTCGATGCCACACGCTGTGGGACCGAAGCCAGCCCTGTCAGTGCGACAGCTGGTGCACCACGATGGGGGACTGCTGCTCCGACTTCAACCAGGTGTGCTTGCCATGACCCGACCCATGACCACGAGACAATGGACGCTCGACATCGCCCGACTGGGACTCGTCGCGGCCGTGATGAGCCTCGGAGGGTGTGAAGCGAAGTCTCTCCCCGCGGGCCCACTCGTGCACCTCGGGGATGACGACGACGATGAACCCGATGCCGATGCGAGCTCGGGGGCTGACTGGACGACCGCGAGCCCGGTCGACACGGGGCCCCAGGAGCCAATCGATGGGCTGTCGTGCGCCGGTCGCTGCGAGACTCATGATGCGCAGGCGTCCTGCCAATGCGAGAGCACCTGCGTCATCTTCGAGGATTGTTGCGAGGACTACGAGGACGCCTGTCTCGCTGATTCTGTGGAGCCCGACCCTGATCCAGGGCCCGAGCCAGAACCTCAACCCGAGCCCGAGCCCGAGCCCGAGCCCGAACCCGAGCCCGAACCTCAACCCGAGCCCGAGCCCGACCCGAGCGGCGGTCACACCCACGACCCCAACGCGATGTCTTGCATGGGTCAGTGCGGACTCTGGGACGAGACCCAACCCTGTCACTGCGACTCACAATGCGCCGTTCAAGGCGACTGCTGCAGCGACTACTTCGCAGTCTGCTCAGTCCCGCCCGAATGAGCGGGCCGGGTCAGCGCTTGTGACCCAGGATGCGCCGCACCAGCGCGGCCCGGGAGTGGATGCCGAGGCGCTCGTAGGCACGCTCGAGGTGGGTCGCCACGGTTCGACGGCTGATCCCCAGCTCGCGACCGATCTCGACGTTGGTCATGCCCTTGCCCACCAGCTCGGCCACCTCGAGCTCACGCGGCGACAGCAGCTGTCTCGCCGCGAGGACCTGCGGCTCGATCACCGGATCGCCCGGATGCTGCGTGGGTGACTCGAGCCAATCGAAGCGCAGGGCGATCTTGCCGATGCCGATGCGATCGCCGGGCCGCAGCGACGCCATCTCGACCTGCTCCCAATTGACGAAGGTCCCGTTCTTCGAGCCGAGATCGATGATGGTGTACTGACGGTCGGAGCCGGTGATCTTGGAGTGGCGGCGCGAGATCCCCTCGGCCTCGAGGAACATGCCCACGCCCCGCTCGCGGCCCAAAATGAGCGGCTGGTCGTCGAGCACGAGCGGCGGGCGCGGGGTCGTGCCTTCGATGATCCTCAGACACAACGGCCCCAGATCTCCTCGCGGATCATGGGTGGCAACCGTCTTGGTCCGCTCCTCCACTTCGAGAAGCGTAGCATGCGGTGTTTCGGACGAGCTACGGCCCCGAATTCACGGGGAAGAAGGAGCCTGCTCCTCGAGCCACTGGTCGACTTCCTCGACCCGTTTTCGAGCCGCCTTGCCCTGGTCGACGAAGACCTCGCGAGCCTGCTGGGCGAGCGAACGAGCCCGCGACCGATCGCTCGGGCTCGCGTCGGGATCGGACCACAGCGCCTGCGCCACGCGGAACCGAGACGCCGCGAGCTCCATCGGTGAGCTTTGGGCCTCCTCGCGGATTGAGAGGCCCTGTTCCGCGTATCCTCGCGCGTCGTCGGGCCGGTCTTGTAGCAACGCGATCTCGGACAGGCTGAGCAGCGTGTGGGCGCAGCGAGGGTGCCGGGGACCGAATGCCTCCGAGTAGATCGCGAGCGCACGCTGGTGGTGCTCGAGTGACTCCTGCAATCGGCCCAAATCCCGTAGCGCGGGCGCGATGTTCACCAGGGAATGAGCGACGCTGGGATGGTCCGGCCCGTGTCGCTTCTCAGCGGCTTTCAGCGCCCGCCGTAGCGGCACCAGGGCTCGCTCCGGATGTCCGAGCGAGCGCAGGATCTCGCCCTTGGCGTTCAAGGACATCGTGACGTCGGGGTGGTCGGGACCCAAGA
Source organism: Myxococcota bacterium (assembly GCA_039028615.1). Classification (GTDB taxonomy): domain Bacteria; phylum Myxococcota_A; class Polyangia; order Nannocystales; family Nannocystaceae; genus Paraliomyxa. The sequence goes on from JBCCHT010000033.1 coordinate 42,021, forward strand.
CCTCTTCTTTGACGTCGACAGCCTGCTGCGCGTACTCGAGGGCCTCGTCCAGCTCCCCGCGCAAGAAGTACACGACCGCGATGTTGTGCAACGAGGCCGCCGTGCCAGGGTGTTTGTCCCCCAAGGTCTCGGACCAAATCTCGCGGGCGAGCTGGTAGTGCTCGAGCGCTTCGGTGAGTTCGCCCTGCTCTTGGCGCAGCAAGCCGATGTTGTTGAGACTCACCGCAACGGACGGGTGCCTCTCGCCCCGTGTTTGCCGAGTCGCCTCCAGCCCCTGCTGAAAATGCTCGAGCGCGGCCTCCCGATCCCCTTTGACGTGCAGCAACATTCCCATGCTGTTGTGCGCTCGACCTCGGGACTCGGGATCGTCGGCGAACGTCAGCGCGGTCTTCCCCCACTTCAGCCCGCTCTCGTGGCGTGCCAGGCCGTTGCCGACCACGGTCGTGAGTACGCGGGCCGCATCGCGCTCGACACGGCGATGCCCCAGCTCCACGGCGAGCAGGTACCCCGCTTCCACCGTCTTGTCGGCTTGTTCGGCGTCGCCGAGTCGGAACATGAACCATCCGACGCGAACCTTCGCCTCGGCGACGAGCGGGGGATACGACAGAGCCTCGGCCTTGGTGAGCACGTCTCGCGTCAGCGCCAGGCCCTGTTCGTATTCGCCGAGGTCTTCGAGCGACTTCGACTGCTTCAGTCGCGCTCGCTGAGCCTCGACCTCCGCCGCCACCTCCGGGTCTTCGGGAGGCGGTAGTTCGGCCGCGAGCGCCTCGAGGTCCGCACATCGATCGATCCGGGGCAGGCGCGTGACCATCTGGACCGACTTGCTCAAGCGCCCCTCGGTCATCGCGGCCAGCAGGTCCACCGACGCCTCGAGGGCACCGCGTCGCTCCCGTAGGCATGCCATGCGCAGGTCCATGACATCACCCGCCTGCGTGTCGTGCCGATGGGTCGCCTCGCAGGTCTGTTGGTACTGCTCCCGCCATTGCTCCGCGTAGTCGTCGAGCACGACCTCCACTCGAGCCCAGGTCTGCGCCCGATACGATGCATCCGTGTTCTCGAACGCAGCCTCGACCTCACGCTTCCGCGCCGCGTCCCAGACTCCGGCCAGCTGCGCCGACGCGTCGCATTGAACGGACCCCTCCGATGGCCACCACGCCACCGCGCCGACCACCGCCACCCCGGTTGCCAGAGCCGCCGCGGGCCAGCGTCGGCCTCGTCCTCGGACGACCCGACGGAGCTCACCGAGCAGCGCGTCCATCGACGGCCAGCGTTGCGCGGCGTCGGCCCCGAACCCTCGCAGCAACGCGGCTCGAAGCGGGGCCGGACAGTCGATGCCGGGCGGAACGGGCTTGACCTTCCCGCTCGGAGGCAGGAGTCGCCCCTCCTCGATCCGCACGCCCTCGAACGGTCTCTCCCCGTAGATCGCCTCGTAGAGCGAAATGCAGAAGCTGTACTGATCGCTCTTGGCATCCGCCTCGTCGCCGCGCATCTGCTCGGGTGGCATGTAGGCGGGCGTCCCCTGCACCGTCCCCGTGCGCGTCAGTCGAGCCTCGTCTCCCGACTCGTGCCACACCGGGCGCGTCGACTCGCGGACGGGTTCGTGGTGCAGCCGTGCAAGGCCGAAGTCGAGGACCCGGACGCGCCCATCGTCGTCGACGATGGCGTTCCCCGGCTTGAAGTCGCGGTGGACCAACCCGCGCGCATGGGCAGCCGCCAAACCTTCGCCCGCCTGGATGAACAGGTGCACGCACTCGGACCAGCGCGGTCGCGGTGTTTGCTTCATCCACGCTCGCAGAGGCTGGCCGGGTACCAGCTCCATCACGATGTACGCCCGCTCGCCGACCCGGGCCACCTCGTAAACCTGCACGACGTGGGGGTGGGACAGCTGCGCCAGCGCTCGCGCCTCACGGATGAGCCGCTGCGTATATTCGTGGTCCAGCTGCCGGTGGAGGATCTTGATCGCGACGGGGCGATCCAGTTTTTGATCAAAAGCCTCGAGGACGTGGCCCATGCCTCCGCTGCCGACGACCCCGACGACCGAGTAGCGCCCCAGCTCCTGGAGCTCGGCCGAAGCCTCCGCCAAGTCGAAGCTGGAATCGTCGCCCGTCTGCGCCGAGGCCCCATCCGGCCGCGTGGGAGCGGGAATGGTCACGGTCGCGTCGTCGGGGCGCTCGGACCCCTCCCCCGGGGGAGTTTCGGACGCAGGGTCGTTGTCGGCGATGCTCATCGCAAATGGCGACGAACCCACGATAGCAGCGATCGCGCGCGGACGATCCCCCGAACGCTGTCAGGTGCAACCTGAAGCCCTTCGTAGTGTGCCGTGAGTCAATTCGCCCCGCGGCTAGAAGCGGCCGGAGACGGTGAGCCCGACCCGCTGTCGCGAGGCCGAAGGTGTGAACTGCAACTCCAGCCCTCGATGGCGATTGAAATAGCGACGATATCCAGTCGCATACGAGCCCAGCACCGTCCCCGCGATCAGCACCCCGGTACTGACGTAGTGGGTCGGCTCGAGCACCGCGAGCCGACAGGCATCGGTGTCACACGCCCGCTCGAGAAAACGAGTGCCGATCCACAGCGCGACGCCGCCCCCGAACAGACCCCAGCCCAGCGTCTCCGCGAGCGGCATCTTTCGCGACGGCTCGACCGGCGTGTTGTGGAACAGATCCGCGTGGGCTCGCCAGCGCCCCGCCATGGCCATGCCACCTCCGAGCAGGCCGATCGAGGTGACGGTGAAGGGCCCCGCGATGGGGTGCGGCATGAAGGGCCCCGACCACTCTTCGATGCAGTCCTCGGTGCAGCTCGGCTCGTTCAGCCAGTAGATCTCCATGGCGGTGGACTCGATCCGAGCGCCCAAGCCGACCGCCCCCAGGATGCCCGAGGCGATGAACAACCCGGTGCCCCGGTAGCGTGGCGGTTCGGGAGCGACCCGCTCGGGAGTGGCTTCCACGGCGGAGTCACTCGGCGCGGCGAGTGCCTCGACGGGACTCCCCAGAGCAACGGCGATGACAACATAACGAACAAGAGACATATCAATTGGAGTAGTGGATCGAGGCGACGTTTCAATCATGCAATTGCCGAAAAAACTGTTCGACTTTCGCCTTTCTCGGTCGCTGTCGGTCGTTCGACGGACATGCATCGATCCCGCTCGGCCAAACGACCGACGCGCCATCACGGGCCTCCACCAATGTCGCCCAGAACGCCTCCTACCGCCCCCATCGGTCGAACGGCCGACGTTCACTCGGAAAAAGCCGCAGAACGACCGACTGGTATGTAAATGTATGTTTCCTAGTCTGAGAGCACGATGAAAAGCAGAACAAGTATCGTGGGTGCAGTCGCACTCTCTCTTCTGGCATTGAATGTTGCGGGCTGTGACGCTCCAGAAGAGCGAGAGTTCTCGGAGGTCGAAGACGACCGCCAAGTGGGGCAAGAACTCGCTTCGGTCGCACTCACGGGCATCGCCGATAGTGCCCTGGGCACGGCATCCGAAGCGATCGCTGCCACCGCGGGCTCGTTCGGGGGCGGCATCGTCAGCAGCATCGGCGGGGGCCTGCTGGGCATGTTGTTCAACGCGATCTTCCCTCCGCCTCCCGCCGAGACCCCCATCGTGGATCTCTCCGGCGAGGCAATGCAGCAGATCGCCGACGTCGTCTCCGAGACGAACACCGTGCTCTACTTCGAGAAGTACAACTACGACCTCGAGTCGCTGCGGGAGCTCATGGCGTCGTATGAGCGCCCCGAGTGCCTCAACGGATGCTCCGAAGGGCAGTGGATCGACGCCCGCGCCGAGAACCGGGACCTTCACACGCTGGCCGTCAAGACCTGGAACTCGCTGACGGGCAACGGCGAGCATCACGTCAAGCAACGCCTGACGGCAGTGCCGAGCGCGTTGATGGCCGCCAGCATGCACATGGTCATCCTGAGCGAGTTCGTCGCGCTCGACCGGAAGCTCGGGCGCTCGACGAAGCACGCGAAGAGAGACCTGTGCGACAAGGCCAAACAGGCCCACGACACGCTGCACACGCTGGAGGAGCAGTTCGAGGACTACTTCAACGACAGTCACCCCGAGGTCGAGATCCGATTCGAGACCCTGGATAGCCCCATCAATAACCGCGGTCGAAGATTTCCGGGCGAGTACAAACGGAAGGCGTGCTTCGACACCCCCGAGGGCCCCAACTGCACCGACGGCGGGACCGCGAAAGGCATGTCGCCGCCGAGCTCGGAGTCGCGTTGGTCAGGGCCGTCGAAGACCGAGCTGCTCGCCGCGGCCAACGCCAAGCGCCAGGAGGAATGGAAAGAGCACCACGACACCATCTTCGGCGGGGAGGCGTTCGAATCGGCCATGGACAAGCTCGACGACCTCGGCCAGTGCCCCTGCTTCGGCGACGTTCTCGAGGCCCGCACGTTCAATGACCCGAATTCCGAGGGCGAGTACCGGATCGTCGGCGAACGCAACGGCGCACCGCTGTACTACCAGGGCGACCACAAGGAAGAACTCGGCTTCGAGTGGTACATCTACAAACGCGACGACGACGAAGGACGCTGGGCCTTCGAGAACCAGTGGGGCCACGTGGAGACTGCTCTGCGGCCGGCCGACTCCCCGTGGGAGTCCGAGTTCCTCTACCAGGGAACGAGCATCCAGTGCATTGAGTGAGCTCGGGCATCGTCGCGAGAGGGCAGGAACCCGGGAACGGGTTCCTGCCCTCTTCGTTTGTGTGAACCCAGCAACAAACCGACGACTGGCCTGACCCTCGCATCGGGGTCCTCCGCCGCTCGAGACGACGAAGAGCCACGACGATGGACATCGTCGTGGCTCGGCGGCGTGGCTGTCGGAGCGGAATACTGGTCGATACGAGGGACTCCGAGCGTCACGGCCCGTGCTCGAGGCACAGCCGGCCGCGATGCTCGACCTCCGCCATCACCTCGGACTCACTACTCGTCATCGCCCAGGTCGTCGACGGGGACACACTCGTACGAATCGTAGCTATCGCCGAGCCAGCCCTCACAACCCGCCGCGTCGAAGCACCCCTGTTCGGTGACGACCTCCTCGCCCACCCCCTCCCAGGTCTGGAGGCTGCCGTCGGGGGAGACGCACATCTCGAGGGTGTGGACCTCGCCGCCGACGTGAAGCTTCAAGCGTCCGTCGACGACCTCGTATTCCCCCGCGTCCGTGGCTTTGCTGGCCGTAGTCGTGAGGCAGTTGCACCATCCACCGAAGGTGTCGTGACAAACGGTGGGCCCGAAGTCCAACGTGAACGGGAGTTCCATGTCGCCGCAGCTCAGGCCGAAGCACGATGCGGCGTCGAAGTCGAAGCTCATCAACGCGTTGACGGCCTCGTTCCGAATGAAGGTGCCGTCGGGCTCGAAGGTCAACGTGCCCCCGTGCACGATCGGCGTCAGCTCGAACTGGGAGCCGGGGCAAATCCCCGCCAGCGGGTTCTCGATGGCCTCGAGGCCGCAAGAATCGGCGATCACCCATGTGCCTTCGATGTCTCCCCCGCACCCCGCGGGCTCGGGATTGCACGCAGGAGTGTCGCTGGTTCCTTCGCGACCGTAGGTGGTGGCCACGTACCCGCTGGCATCGAGCCCCACGCAAACGCCGGGCACTTCCGGCGGCGGCACGTCGGCGGGCTCGGCCGCCCCCGTCTCGTCGACGGCTCCGGTCTCCGAGTCGACATCCTCGCCGCCCGTGCCCGTCATGACCGCTCCGTCGTCGGCCATGCCCGCGTCGTCCGAGCCTTCCGACCATCCGTCGGCGCCCCAAGTGCCTCCAACGATTCCGAAGGTGGCGGAGGGGGCGTCGTCCGGGCTGGGACAACCGAGAGTCAGGGCAGACATGGACAAGAGCGACAGAAGGCGGAGTTTCGAAGAGTTCCCGGAGAAGTGCGGCGTCATGGTTTCAGTGTAGGAATGGGAATTCGTGCGACCAGTCGGTCGTTCGACGGCTTTTTCGATGATCTTCATCGGTTGAACGACCGACACCATCGTCGGTCGGTCGTCGGCCGATTCAACCACGGCCGACGCCGAGTGACGACGCATCGTCGTCACTCGTGTCGACCTGTGAATCCGTCACCGAGGCGTCGAAGACGAGACCTGCAGCTCGTGCCCGAGCAACGACGGGGCTTCGACCTCGACCTCGACCTCGACCCGAAGTGGTTGCCGCGCCTGCGACAGCTCTTCCTGGCTCGACGCGTGCACACCAAAGTGCGGATGCGAGGGAGGATGGATGGCCTCGAGAAGCGCCACACCTTCGTCCAGAACTCGCTGCGCACTCGCGAGCTGGCCGACCGCCGTGAACGAACGCGCTTGATCGAATCGAATGAGGGCCAGCGAGTCGTGGGCGGGGCCCGGTTCGGACTCCAGCACCCCCAGCGCATCGGCGTAGCGCTCGAGAGCTTCGTCGTGCTTACCCTGGGCCGCCAGCGTGCTCGCCTCGGCCGCGAGGGTCCGCCCGTACTCGCGATTGTGCTCGCCGAGCTTCGCCACGAAGATCTCGGACGCCCGCCGCTGAAGGGCCAGCGCCGAGTCGAACTCACCCCGTTCGGCGACGGCCTCGCTCAGGCCCCGTGAGGCACGCGCGACCATGAGGTGATGGGGACCGAAGGCCGTCTCGTAGACGCGAAGGGCCTGCTCGTAGCTGTGCACCGCAGCGGTGGGTCGTCCGGACTCGTGGAGCAGGTACCCCAGGTTCATGAGGGTATGGGCATGATCGGGATGTTCGGGTCCGAGCGCCGATCGAGTGATGCGTACGGCTCGACGTTGTGTCCAAACCGCCCGCTCGGGACGACCTCGCTCGGCCTGGTTGAGCGCGAGGTTCTCGATCAACACGGTCACCTCGGGGTGCTCGGGCCCGAGAAGCTCCCGCTTGGCCGCGTAGGCTCGCTCGTAGAGCTGTCGCGCCCGCTCGTACTCGGCGTGGGCGGAGTGGACCACGCCGAGATGAGCATCGAGTCGCGCCCGCGAGAGAGGATCGGGCGGCAAGCGATCCAACGAGGCCTCGGCGTGCCGAGCCCAGCGCAGCGCCTCGGAACGCCCAAACGAGGCGTCGGAGCACAAGTACACGAGTTTCGTGGCCGCGATCGCGGCGGTCTGGTGGTCGCCCACGCTCGAGGCCAGCAGCGCCGCCTCGGTGAAGTGTTCGCGGGCACTGGCCGGCTTGCCGAGGTCTTGATCGAACCTCCCGAGTCGCTCGTGGGCCTGGGCGACGGTGCGCGGGTGACCCAGGGCTCGGGCCTCGTCGAGCGCCACCACGGTCGTCGCTCGCCCCTCCACCACGCGCCCGGCCAGCCGCATCGCATTCGCCGACTCGAGGGACGCCACGATCTGCTCGACGGCGGCTCGGGTCGCGGCATCGGCCGGAGGAAGGCTGGCCGCTCGCAGGGCGGGCAGGTCTTCGCAATGGTGCAGCGAGATCAGGTTGTTCACCGGGTGGTCGGCGTTTCGCACCGTCGTCGAGTTCGCGTTCACCAGCAGGTCGACGGTCAGCTCCATCGACGTCAGCGCGTGCCCCAGGCAGCTCACCCGTAGATCGGAGCCTTCCTCCGAGCCAGCCTGGGCCTCACACGCGCTCGTGCGGTGCTCGACCCAATGGTCGGCGTAGGCATCGAGGCGCCGCACCACCCGTCGAGCGGCATCGTCCGCGTAGCCGAGCTCGGTCGCCTCGAAGGACCGGCGCAGCTGGTGACGGGCGTGTGCATTCCAGACCTGGGAGATCTGCTGTTGGCCGTCCCCGCACGAGACCGGCGGGTTCGGGCCGACCGCGGCCCAGCCCGCGCAGCCCAGGAGCACGCCAGCGGCCGCGACGGCCACACGGCGGCGGCGGCCGGGTCCCCGCCGTCGAAGCTCGGCCAGTTCCTTGCAGACCTCGTTCATGTCGGCGAATCGATGCTCTGGCCGAGGATCGAGGCAACGCACCAACAACGCCCGAAGCCGACGACACAGGCTCAGGCGGCCCCCGTCGAAGTCGATCTTCGCGGCGAGTTTCTCCTTCGCCAGCTTCGAAAAATCGGATGCTCGGAAGGGGCGCCGCCCCATGAGCGCCTCGAACAGCGCGATCCCGAAGGAATACTGATCGGACGCCGCCTCGACGCCAGTGTTGAGGTGCTGCTCGGGTGCCATATAGCTCGGCGTGCCCATGACCACGCCACGCCCGGTGACCGCGGAAAGAAACAACGCCACATCGGGCGGGTTGGGCTCCGAATCACCGGGCAGGCTACAGACCCGGGCGAGGCCGAAGTCCATGACCTTCACCCGCCCTCGCTCGTCGATCATGACGTTGGCCGGCTTGAAGTCTCGATGCACGAAGCCGGCGGCATGGACTGCGGCCAGGCCCGCCCCCGCTTGCTCGAAGACTTCGAGGACCCGCTCGAGACCGGGCGCCCCGCCGAGCCAGCCCAGCAGCGTCTGGCCCTCGATGTGGGCCATCGTCAGGAAGACACGGTCCTCGTGCAGGCCCAGGTCGTAGACCGAAACGACATTGGGATGAGACAGGCACGCCAGGGCGATCGCTTCGTGTCGGAGGCGTCGGCGAGCCTCGCAGGCATCGTCGCGATGACGGAGTTCGTGGAGCACCTTGACCGCGACCGCGCGATCGAGCTTCGGATCGCGGGCGAGCCACACCACGCCCATACCTCCGGCCCCGAGTCTCGCGACGAGTTCATAGCGACCCACCCGATTGCCCGGCACGAGGCTCGCCTCGTCGAGGGTCGGCGGTCGATCGAGGGTCAGCGTGGGCTCCGAACCATCGACGAGCTTCACCGTGCTGGACACCTGGCCCCGCTGCCCCAACTCCAACGCATTCACACGCTCAAGCATGCTGCCTTCACGCGCGCTCGCAAGTGCCAGTTGCCTACGAATCGGTGACCCTCGCCACGCCAGTGGTGGACTCCTGTACGGCCGCGGAGGGGGTGTCGGTCATCCGACCGACTCTGCCACCGAAGAATCCGCCATCCGTCCGACTGGTCGATGCCATCGCCGCCTCCAATACTGATCTGCACGCGATGGAACACGACCCCCACGACCCCGAACCGGCGCTCCACTGTTCATGCTGCACCCCCTCGGGCGCCAGCCGTCGCAGTCGTGCTATGGCATGGCCATCACGACCTTCGAAGGCCGAGCGACGTGCTACCGATGCTTCCGCCCCCAGGTGGGTTGCATCTGCGATCTCGTGCACCCGGTCGACAACCGCACGCGGGTGGTCATCGTGCAGCACCCTCGCGAGCGCAAGCATCCCTTCGGCACCGTGCGCCTCGCTCGACTCGGGCTACGCAATGTCGAGGTGCACGTCGCGTCGCGTCGTGGCGAAGGCACGCACTGTCCGGTGGTCGCTCCGGCGGGCTCGGTCCTTCTTTATCCGTCTCCGTCGGCCACGCCGTTGGCCGAGCTGAGCGAGGCGCCCGCGGCCATGGTCGTCGCCGATGGGACCTGGCCGAGCTCCCGCGCCCTGCTGCGCGACAACCCGTGGCTGCTGGAACTGCCGCACGTGTCGCTGGCCCCGACCGCGCCCGGCCGCTATCGCATTCGCAAGGCACCGCGGCCTGGCTTTCAGCTGTCGACCATCGAGGCGATCGTGGCCGCGTTGCAGGAACTCGAGCCCGAGACACCGGGTCTGCCGGGGCTGCTGACCGCATTCGACGCGATGATCGACCACCAGCTCGAGCTGACCGAGCGGTTGGGCCACGGCCCCAAAACCGGCGCGTAGAGGTCCAAAACGACCCCTCGCCCAGATCCCGCGTTTTTTGGGAGGGCCGAAAAATCTGTGCGAGAGGTAGGACAAGGTGGCACACGCAACCGAATCCCAATCCTCCGCGCTCTCGCCTCTGTCCACGGCCCGCAGCCGTCGTAAGCGCGTGATCCTGCTGTGCTCCGAAGAACTGCGTTTCATTGCCTGCGGCGTCGAAGATGCGCTGCGCGACCGCGGCTGGGAGGTCCGGGTCGAGTACGGCCAGGAGGCTCGCCCGTGGGTCCAGCGCGTGCCCGTCGAGCGTCCGTCGCTCCGGGTGCTGTGCGTGCCGGGCACCGTCGACCGCGAGCTCGCCGACAAGCTCCGCACCGCCTTCGGGCCCGACCCCGATGCCGACCTGCACATCCTCGGCGTCGATGACTCCCGCGGTCTCGTGCAAGAGATCGAGCGCATCGCCGGCGTGAAGACTCCGGGGCGCCGCTCGCTTCGGGCCGCGCCGCGCCTGCGTCACGCGACGATGGTGGAGCACCAGATCCAGACCGAGCGCGGCTGGCGAGTGGGCGCCACCGCAGCGCTGGCCACCCTGGCCTTCGTGCTCGGCACCTTCAGCATGCTCGACCGCGACCCGGTCAGCGCGAGCATCTCGTTCATCCCCTCGATCGACCAGCCCACGGTGAGCGTGACTTCGGTGAGCGAGCAGCCCGTGTTCTCGGCCGCCGCCCCCTCGTTCACCTACGAAGACTGGTCGCTCGATCCTCTGCCCGAGGAAGAGCAGCCGCTGGCCGATCCGGTCGACGAGGTCGCGCCGGTCATCGAGACCCCGCTGCCCGCCAAGACCGGAATCGACATCGGCACGCCCGTGCTGGCCGAGGCGCCCGCGCTCGAGATGCCGCCGGTCGCCGCTCCGATCGAGCTTCCCACTGGATTCCTGCCCGTGGCCAACATGGCCGTCGCGGCTGCTCCCACGCAGCTGCCGCCCGGATTCCTCCCCGTGGGCAGCATGACCGCGCCCGGAGCCGATGCGACGATGGAGCTGCCTGCGGGATTCCTCCCCGTGGCCGGCATGGTCAGCGCGCCCGGAGCCGACCCGGTGAACCTCGACGACCTGCCCTCGGTGATCACCTACAGCCCCTTCGTGTCCAGCTTCGACGGCATGCCGAACGAAGAGGCGCCCCAGGCCTTCAGCCCCTTCGCCGGGCTTCAAACCCCCGCCGCGCCGTGAGACCGTTCGGGGCGTGACCGCCCCGTGGCTCGCCGAGCGGGAGCTGACGCCCCGCGAAGCGCTGGCTCTCATCACGTCTCAGCATCCGACCCTGGCCGCCTCGACGATCGAGCGGCTGGGCGCGGGCTGGGACAACACTGCGTTCCTCGTCGACGACGCGTGGGTGTTTCGATTCCCCCGACGCGAGGTCGCGGTGGAGAGCCTCGTATTCGAATGCCGGGTCTTGCCCGCCATCGCCGATGCGCTCCCGCTGCCCATCCCGGTGCCGCAGTGGATCGGTGAGCCGACCGAGCAGTACCCCTGGCCCTTCGCGGGCTATCGGCACTTGTCGGGTCGGACCGCCTGCCAAGCCGACCTCAGCCTCGAGCAACGCGACGCCCTGGCGACGCCGCTGGCCGAGTTCCTGGTCGCGCTGCATGCCCTGAGCCCGCCCGAAGCTCCGGCCGACACCCGCTTGCACACCGATACCGCGCGGCTGGTGCCGAAGGTGCGGGAGTACCTGGCGACCGCCGTGAACGCGGGGCTCATCGACGGCGCCGCGCCGTGGGAGCCGCTGCTGGAGCTGGCCCACCCCGCCCTTCCGCCCCGCGAACACCTGGTGCACGGCGACATCTACGTGCGGCACTTGCTGGTCGATGAGGCGGGGTCGGCGGTCGGCATCATCGACTGGGGCGACGTGCATCGCGGCCATCCCGGGCTGGACTTGTCCGTCGCCTTCAGCCTGCTGCCGCCGCGCTCCCGCGAGTCGTTTCGGCGCGCCTACGGAGCGATCGACGACGAGGCCTGGACGCTCGCCCGACAACGCGGGCTCTTGTACGGCGCCGTACTCACTGCGTTCGGGCACGAGACCGACGACGAGGCTCTCGTTCGCGAAGGGCGTCGGGCACTGCGCTGGGTTCTCGAGTGAGGCACAGAGCCGCGGCCGACCCGCCGCGTCGATGGGTTAGGGTCATCGTGATGCATCGACGCTCTCGTCTGCGATTTGGCGGTCTGTTGGCGGCCCTCTCCCTCGGTGCCTGCACCGACCCCGCCCCGAGCACCACCGACGGCGGTGCGGAAACGGAAGCGGCGGCGACCGAGAACACCACGGCCGACACCTCGCTCGACGAGTCCGGCACCAGCGGCTCCGATGCCTGCGCGACCGCAGATGCAGCGGGCTGCCCTCCTGCTCCCGGAGCCCTGCCGACCGAACAGCTCGAGCTGTTGCTGGCCGACGATACGCTGCACATCCTCGATGTTCGCGATCCGGCGGACTACGACGCGGGGCACGTCCCCGGGGCGCTCGTGGTGGACGGCGGTGCGCTGCGAGCCGAAGTCGATGGCATCGGGGGTCAGGTCGCCCCGCCCGATCGAGTCCAAGCCGTATTCGAAGCGGCCGGCATCGCCCCCGCCGACCCCGTCGTCGTCTACGGCGCGGGCAACGAGACCACCCCCGCCCGCGTGGTCTGGACCCTGGCGCATAGCGGTCACACGGGCGCGGTATGGATGCTCGACGGCGGCTTCGATCAATGGTCCGCCGAGGCGCGCAGCGTGGAGACCGAGGCCGCCCCCGCCGTCGCGAGCAGCTACGCCGTGAGCCTGGTCGACGAGCTGCGAGTCGATGCCCAGTGGGTGCTCGACCACCTCGACGACGACAGCGTCACCCTCATCGACGCCCGCAGCCCGGGTGAATACGGCGAGGCGCACATCCCGGGGGCCATCTCCGTGGACTGGGTCACCAACCTCGACGCCGAGGGCCTGTACCTGCCCGCCGACGCTCTGGTCGCGCTGTACGGCGACCCCGATCCGGCTCAGACCCTGGTCGTGTACTGCCAGACCGGAAGCCGCGCATCCGTGGACTGGCTGGTGCTCACCATGCTCGGCTACCAGGACGTGCGCATCTACGACGGCTCGTGGTCGGAGTGGAGCGCCGATCCCATGTATCCCCAGGAATCTTGAGCTTCGCGCGGCTCGATGCCAGGGCAACCCCGCGAGCGCAGGGTCACCGTGGCACCGCTCCGCGTCCGCGGGCCCTCAGAACTTCTCGCACCCACCGTGGGTGTCGAAGGTCACCAGCGCAGCTTCACAGGTATCGGTGCCGCTCTCGCCGAACACCTTGTCGTCGTCGTCGCCTCCGTGGAGGAAATCGTTCCCACCGCCTCCCCAGATTCGGTCTTCGCCGTCGTTGCCCTCGAGGTAGTCGTCTCCTTCTCGACCGTAGACCTTGTCGTCGTCGTCGCCCCCGTAGATCTCGTCGTCATTGCCACCGCCGTCGATCTTGTCGTCACCGTTGCCCCCGCGGATATAGTCCCGACCGTCCTCGCCGTAGATCTCGTCCTTCCCCGAGTTGCCGTAGATGTCGTCATCGCCTCCCCCGGCGTAGACGACATCATTGCCGGAGCCAGCATAGATGGTGTCGTCCTGCCCCGCGGTGGTGATCTCATCGGGTCCGCTGCCGGCATCGACATAGGCGGAACCACTGTCGACGAGAATGACGTCTTCGCCGGAGTACGTCGTGATGTCGCTCGAGACATACGCTCTGGAGAAGATCGTGTCGTCACCACCACCGGTGATCACCTCGAGTCGTAGTCCAAAAAAGAACTCGATCTCGTTGTCGCCGCTGTTGCCGATCACCTTGGCGTCCTTGATGCCGCCGTACATGACCACGATGTCGTCTCCCGACCCGCTCACGATGTAGACGTCGTCGATGAAGTACGAGGTATTGATTTCATCCTCGACCCAGATGAAGTCATCGCCGCCGTGGGCGTGGATCTCGAGCCGGTCCGGCTTCGTCGTGCTCGTCCAGATGACGTCGCCGTCGTCGTAGGCCGTGTAGCTCGAGCCGTCGTAGATGAACGAGATCGAGTCGTCCCCCTGGGTTCCATAGAGTTTGAGCGTCGAACCAGATTGATGGACGGAGGCCGCTTCGGCGGACTGCGGAGCAGCCAGCATGGCGCCTGTGCACGCGAGGACGACCCCGACGTGGCTGACGATCATGCGAGCCGACGGGAGACGACGACGAGTGGAGAGGAGGCGTTCGGTGTTCATTGGATACGTTTCTGATGAGATCGACGTTGTGGAGGGGCATTCGCCCCCGCCGTGTTCGCGAGGGGAGAGGCGACCGCCCTCGGTTTTGGTCAGCCCGCTCTCGATTTTTTTCGTATTTCTTCAAAACCGCCTCGAATCGCCGCATCACGGCCGAGAAACGAACAGCGCGCCGCTCCCAGCGGTCCACGGGAACCCCCTGTTCCGCCCGCGACGGGAATCGTCCGTCGATCACTGATTCTCGAACCGGGCCGTCCGCGCACGTGAGAGCGTGCTAGACAGCACTTCGGTGAGCTCGACGGAAGAAACGCTGGGGCCGACGCGGCTGAGCGGCCTGCCGACCGAGCGTGCGAACCACGGCTCGACCCGAGGCCAGAGCCTCTCGGGCGGCGGCGAGGCGCCACAGATCGAGCGCGGCAGCGCCCTGGGCCGCTACCTCGTCGTCGATCGGCTGGGCGCGGGAGGCATGGGCGTGGTGTATCGCGCCTTCGATCCCGACCTCGACCGCTCGGTGGCGCTCAAGCTGGTGGGCGTGGGCTGGAACGCGGGCTCCGAGTCCGACCAGGAGCGCAGCCGGCTGCTCCGCGAGGCCCAAGCCATGGCCCGGCTCTCGCACCCCAACGTCATCCCCGTGTTCGACGTCGGCATCCTCGACGACGCGGTGTTCGTGGCGATGGAGCTGGTCGACGGCGTCACCCTGCGGCAGTGGCAAAAGGCGGAAGAGCGCGGCTGGGAGCAGACCCTCTCGGTCTTCATCGAAGCCGGCCGAGGCCTGGTCGCCGCCCACGAGGCGCAGCTCATCCATCGCGACTTCAAGCCCGACAACGTCATGATCGGTCGGGACTCGCGGGTCCGAGTGCTCGACTTCGGGCTCGCCCGCGCCACCGGGAACGAGCCGTCGAGCACAGCCGAGCTCGAGGACCTGCGCCGCTCCGCCGAGGTCGACTCGCTCGAGCGCTCGATGACGGCCGCGGGGGCGGTCATGGGCACGCCCGCCTATATGGCCCCCGAGCAGCACCTGGGCATGGCGGCCGAGGCTGCGTCCGATCAGTTCGCGTTCTGCGTCGCCCTGTTCGAAGCGCTGTTCGGGGCCCGGCCCTTCACGGGCGACACGATGGCCACCCTGTCGCTCTCGGTGTTGCAGGGCACCATCACGATGCCCGCCGGTCGCAAGAGTCGCGCCCCCGGCTGGGTCCTCGCCGCCCTCCAGCGGGGCCTGGCCGTCGACCCCAAGAGCCGCTTTCCCTCGATGCAGGCGCTGCTCGACGCGCTCTCGCACGACCCGGCCCGCTCGCGACGACGGGTGTGGATGGGCCTCGGCGCGGTGGCGGTGCTCGGGGTCGGCACCGCGCTGGGAGCTACGCTCGGCAACGAACCCGAGCCCACGCCCCCTGCCCCGACGCTGTGCACGGGCGCGGCCGATGCCATGGCGGAGGTCTGGTCCCCCGCGCGACGGGACGGCATCGGGCAGGCCTTCGCGTCCTCGGGGGTCGCGTTCGCCGAGGAGGCCTGGTCGGTCACCGCGCCCGCCCTCGATCGCATGGCCGAGACATGGATCGAAGAGCACACCGCCGCCTGCCGGGCCACCCGGGTCACGGCCGAGCAATCGGTCGCGGTGCTCGACCTGCGCATGGCCTGCCTCGATCGCCAGCGTGACCGCCTCGGCTCGCTGGCCACGGCCCTCGAAACGCCCTCCGTGGACGACATCGGCCGGGCCTTCGATGCCGTACGGAGCCTGCCCGATCCTGCCGCCTGCGGCGATCTCGATGCCCTCCAGCAGGTGACGCCGCCGCCCTCCGATCCGGGCCGAAAGAACCGACTCGCGCAGTTGCGGCACGAGTTCGACGAGGTCCAGACCCAGCTCTCCCTCGGTCACCTCGAGGACGCCCGCGCGCGCCTCGAGCCGCTGCTCGAGCCCATCGAGACCTTCGACTACCCCCCGCTGTCGTCGGTCGTGCTCGATACCTACGGGATCCTGCTCGAGGAGACGGCCGACATCAAAGAGTCGCGCCGCGTACGACAACGCGCCTACGTGGCCGCCACCGCCTCCGGGGACGCGCGCGAGGCCGCCTTCATCGCCCACGGCCTCGCCTTCGCCGTCGGCAGCCGCATGTCGGAGACGGACGAGGGCCTGCACTGGGTCGAGCTGGGTCGCGGGTCCGTCCGCCGGCTCGGCGGCGACCCGCGACTGTCCGCGATGATGGACTCCGACGAGGGCTCCATCTACACCGCGGCCGGTCGCTACGAAGAGGCGCTGGTCGCCCACGAGCGCGCGCGACAGTACTGGGAGCAGGCCGACCCCGACGCCCCCGAGCTGGCGGGCGTGCTCGGTGACATCGGTGCGGTGTACGTCTCGCTCGGTCGCATCGACGAAGCCAAGGCGATCCACTCGCGAGCGATCGAGCTGCGAGAGGCCGCGTACGGCGAGCATCACCCCCAGGTAGCCAACGCGGTGCGCGAGCTCGGCAGCGCGCTCAGCCAGGCCCACGACTACGACGCGGCCCAGGCTCAGCTCGAGCGCGCCCTGGAGATCGGTCGGGCGTCTCGCGGCGAAGACAACCACTTCGTCGCCACCGTGCTCGACGACCTCGGCCGGATCCTGCGCAAGAAAGACCAGCTCGAGCAGGCGATCGAGCACCATCGCAAGGCCCTGCAGATCTGGGAGGCCGTGCTCGGCGATCCCCACCCCGACCTCGCGATCTCCATCCTCAACATCGGCTACACCCTCAACGCTGCGGGGCGCTTCGCGGACGCGCTGGCCGAGTTCGAACGCGCGCTGAAGATGTTCGAGGCCACGGTGGGCCCCGAGCACCCGTACATCGTCTACGCCAGCAACTCGGTGGCCTCGGCCTATGTCGACCTCAACCGCTACGCCGAGGCCGCGCCGCACATCGAGCGCGTGCTGAAGCTCGACGTGAAGGTCGACCCCACCCTCATTGCCGAGAGCAAGTTCATCCTCACCCATGCCCTGTGGGCCGAAGGCAATGCGCCCGCCGCCGCCCGAAGTCGAGCCCGGCGCATGGCCGAGGAGGCCCTGGCCGCCTATCGGGGGCAGCCCGAGCGGTGGGCGGGGCACATCGAAAAAATCGAGAAGTGGCTGGCCGAGCACGGGTAGGGAACGCTGGTCGGCCCCGCGCGGGGTGGGAGCCGGCCGGGTGACCGACGCGGAACGGGCTATGCTAAATCCGGCCGCGCGCGAATGGACGAAGAGGGCACCAAAGCCAGCGACACGGAGGGCGAGACCGAGGCCCCGAAACCGCGCCGTCGAAGGCTGCGCTGGTGGGGATGGCTGGGCATCGTGCTGCTGGTCCTCGCCGGGATTGCGACCTTCGTCTACCTGCGTGCGCCGTCGTACCTCGACGCCCAGATCCGCGCCCGGCTGAGCGAGCGCTTCGGCGCGGCCGTGCAGTTCGACCGGGTCGAGGTGCGGTGGGGCGACCTGGCCTTCGACATCTACGACGTGCACTACGACGACGGCGTGCGGCTGGAGGTCGATGTCGAGCGCGTCGAGGTCGGCTTCACGTACTCGAAGCTCCTGTGGGGTCCTCGCAAGCCGACGGTGGTGGTGCACCAGCCCATGGTCGCGTTCGAGGTACGGCAAGCCCCGCCCCGCGAGGAAGACCGTGAGCCCCCGGACCTCGACGCGTTCGAGTCGATCGAGATCGTCGGCGGCGCGGCCGAGGTCTCGGTACCCACCAGTCGCGGGCCCGCGTTTCTCGACCTGAGCGATCTGTCCGGCCGCATCGAGCCCCGTGAGAACGCGACCGCAACCTCCAAGATGGACCTGCGGATCTCGGCCGCGGCCACGGTGGGCGACGCGGGGCACCTGAGCGTCGAGGGCCGCACGTCGTCGCGGAACCCGGCCGAGGCGTGGAGCCTGCGCTTCGATCTCGAGCGCTTCGAGCTGCCCTGCCTCAATCAGCTGTGGCTGGACATCGTCGAGATGGACGTCGAGAGCGGATACCTGAGCCTCGACGGCGACCTGACGCGCAGCCCCGAGAAACTCCAGGGCCGCATTCGCCCCCATTTCGAGGAGATTCGGCTGCTCGGGGCCAACGAGGACGCGCTGCATCCCATGGCGGAGGCGCTGTTCGGGCACATGCTGATGGGCGCCCGCTCCACCATCAGCATCGACCGCCCCATGCTCGGCGACCGCGGCTCCTCGCTGCCCGAGCTGCTCGAGACGGACTGGCAGAGCATC
Organism: Myxococcota bacterium; assembly: GCA_039028615.1. Lineage (GTDB taxonomy): Bacteria > Myxococcota_A > Polyangia > Nannocystales > Nannocystaceae > Paraliomyxa. Next base: position 60,147 of record JBCCHT010000033.1, read on the forward strand.
CTCCAGGCGGCGATTCGAAACGGCTACGCCCGACGCCTGAGCCGACTCGATGGCTTCGAGGCCCGCATCGGCGACGTCCAGGTCGATTTCAGCCAGGGCCTGCTGCAGATGTACGACGTCGAGCTCGATCGCAACGACCCGGTGCTCGACGTGCCCTTCGTGCAGGTGGAGCGCATCGACGTGGTCTTCGATCCCGAGGTCGCCACCGAGGCCCCCGCCTACAAGCACGTCACCTTGTGGGAGCCCACGGCGACCTTCGTGACCGGCGTCGAAGGGGTGGAGACCGAGATCAAGTTCGACGACACGTGGATCGACACCATCTCGGCCATCCCCTTCCAGACCCGCGATCTGACCATCCACCGCGGGCGCGTGGATCTGTGGGATTTTCGGGCGGAGGAGCCCATCAGCGTCTCCGTCAGCGAGATCGAGCTGTTGGCCGAGGAGATGGCCACCGATCTGCACGACCCCGGCATTCGCGGCGCCCAGCTCAGCGCCACCGCCACCGTGCTCGACGAAGCCCACGCCTCGATCCACGTGGTGTTCGAGCCGGGTGCGGTCACGCCCAACATCGACATCGACATGATGCTCGAGCCCCTGGAGCTGACCTCGCTGGCGCCTCTGCTGCGGGTGTTCGCGGGCGTCGATGCGGTGAGCGGCCACGTGGGCCTGACCGCCAGCATCGATGTGTACCGCGGTCGCGTCAAAGCCTCGGTCAGCCCAGACGTGCATCGGCCAAAGCTCAAGCCGCTCGGTCGCGGGCACATGCTGCGGCGCATCATCATCCAGAGCGCGCTTCGCCGCCTCCGCGCGCGCGGCCTCGAGCTGCGCTACTCCATGGAACCCGGGCAGGGCGTGCTGCACGAGTTCTTCCCTGAGCTGCTCAAGGCGATCTTCGCCCGGTAGCTAGCCGCAGACGGCATCCTGTCCGGTTTTTTCGATCGATCCGCGGGGTCCTCCGTCTTGCCCTTCGTGCAAGAGCGCCCCCACCTGCCCTACGCCTTCCACCCCAGCGACGCCGGCCTCGAGCCACCCGGACACCTCGAGGGCGTCACCTTCTACGGCTTCGAGATCCAGGCCCGCCCCGAGGCGGTGGCGGTGCACCTGCATCGAACCTTCGGGCACACGGGCATCGAGGTCAGGCCGACCGGCGACCGGGTCTTCGTGGTCTACACCTCCATCGATCGCCTGCGCTCCGCCGACCCCGAGCGCGGCGTGCTCGCCTACAACGACATCGCGCTGTGGGTGCCCGTGCAGCTGCTCGATCGGCAGACGGGCCGCGCCACGGGTCCCACCGTCGCCTTTTGGCCCGCGTACATCTTCGTCGATCATCCCCACACCATGGTCACCGGGCGCGAGACCTTCGGCCTCGCCAAGCAGATGGGGCGCTTCACGATGCCCGGGGGTCCCGACTTCTCCCATCCGCTGACCACCGATGTCTGGGGCACGGCGCGGCGGGGGCGAGACGAGCCGATCGTGCAGCAGCGGCTGTGGTCGATCGAGCGGCTCGGCACCCGCGCCTCCACCACGGCCCCGTTCGTGGGCACGATGACGCGACGGATGGGCGGGCTCGCTCGCGCCCTGCCCTCGGGTCATGTGGTCGGCCTCCGTCAGCTCCGCGATCCCAGCGACCCGCGCTTCGCCTCGCACGGCTCGGTGGTCACCGCCCCCATCGAGCTGCGGCGAATCCACGACGCAGGGCCGCTGCCCGGGCGGTACCAGCTCCGCCTCGAGTGGTTGCACAGCCACCCGGTGGCGCAAGACCTGGGCCTGCGGGGCTCTACCGTGCCCGTACTCGCCGCTCACTGGCTTCGCGCCGACCTGCGAATGAACGAAGGCACCGAGCAATGGCGCGCCCCTGCTCCGTCGAGGCCGCAGCTCCACGCCCTCGTGCCGCGCGACCCCGAGCCGCGTCGTCGGGTGGCGATCCTCGGGGGCGGCATCGCTGCGCTCACCGCCGCGTGGGAGCTATCGGAGCCGGGCGTCGACGCCGAGGTCACCGTGTACACCCGAGGCTGGCGTCTGGGCGGCAAGGGGGCCAGCGGTCGCAACCTCGAGCAGGGCGCTCGCATCGAAGAGCACGGCCTGCACATGTGGTACGGCTTCTACGACAACGCCTTCGACCTCATGCAGCGGTGCTACGGCGAGCTACAGCGCCCCGCCGATCACCCCATCGCCACCTGGGAGCAGGCATTCCAGGAGCAGAGCTATGTCGTGCTCAACGAGGAGCATGAGGGCCGCTGGGTCCGCTGGCGCCTGAACTTCCCCCGCAACGGCCGGGTCCCGGGCCAGGGCGACATCGTCGGGGACTTCTGGACGCAGGCCCGCACCGCGCTCGGCCTGCTGCGACAGATCTTCGAACAGCTCGTGCACGACGGAGCCCTGCCCTCGAACGGCCTACCCCCGCGGCTGCGTCGAGCCCTGACCCGGACGGTGCCGCTCGACCTCGGACGCTCGGGGATCCCCGGGGCCGTCGCCCTGCACCTGGCCTCGAAGATCGCCGACCGCTTCGCCGAAGGAACCAGAGCCCCCGCGACCGACTACGCGCCCCACCGTCGGCTCGCCAAGTGGATGTCACGCCACCGCGCGTGGTTGTGGCGTCGAGTGGAGCACCGCCTCGACCACGACGGCCTGCGCATGTACTGGATGCTGGTCGACACCGCGACGTCGATCTTCACCGGGCTCATCGACGACGACGTGATCACCCACAGCCTCGACCGTCTCGACCACCTCGACTTCCGCGACTGGCTCCGCACGCACGGCGCCTCGGAGATCACGTGCAACCAGGCCCCCTGCGTCCGCTTCATCTACAACGCGGGCTTTTCGTTCCGCGATGGAGACCACCACCGCCCCGATTTCGCGGCCGGCTGTGCGCTCCGCGGGGTCTTGCGCCTGCTGATGACCTACAAGGGCGGCGTGCTCTACAAGATGCGCGGGGGGATGGGAGACATCGTGTTCGCCCCGATGTACGAGGCCCTGCGGCGTCGCGGCGTTCGCTTCGAGTTCTTCCATAGCGCGCAGAACCTGGGCCTGGGCGACGACTCGCGGACGATCGAGCGCATCGACTTCGATCGCCAGGCGGAGGCCTCCGACTACCAGCCCCTGGTCGATATCGATGGCATGCCCTGCTGGCCCTCGGAGCCCGACTACACCCAAATCGAGGGCGGCGCGCGGCTCCGAGAGGCCTTGCGCAGCCACGGCCTCAACCTCGAGCAGTGCAGCACGCCACCCAGCTTCGCTCCCCGCCGCCACACGCTGCGACGAGGCCGAGACTTCGACGACGTGGTCCTGGCCATCCCGCCCGGTGCCCAGGCGGCGATCTGCCCCGAGCTCATGCACGCCCACGATCGCTTCCGCGCCATGGTCGAAGGCGTGCCCACCGTGGGCACCCAGGCCTACCAGCTGTGGATGAAACCGGACTTGGCTGGGCTCGGCTGGAACGAGCCTTCGCCGATCCTCGGCACCTTCGTCGATCCGGTCGACACCTGGTCGGACATGAGCTTCTTGCTGCCCATCGAGCGCCACGAGGGGCCGGTCGGGAGCCTGGCGTACTTCTGCGGGGTCATCCCCACCGTGCCCGACGAGACGCCGCCACAAGCCAGCGCCCGTGCGCATGAACTCGGGCGCCGCTACTTCGAGCAGGCCTGCCCCACGCTGTGGCCCGCGATTCGGGTCGGCGGCCAGACCCAGTGGCAGCACCTCGCCGATCCCGAAGAGCGCTCGGGCCCCGCCCGGCTCGACGCGCAGTACTTCCGCGCCAACGTCGACGGGGCGGAGCGCTACGTGCAGTCGCTGTCCGGCACCATCCAGCACCGCCTGCGCGCAGGCGACTCGGGCTTCGACAACCTGTTCTTGGCCGGCGACTGGACGGACAACGGCTTCAACTGCGGCTGCATCGAAGCCACCGTGATCTCCGGGCGGCAGGCGGCACGCGCCCTGGCGGGCCTCTCGATGGAGATCCCGGGAGAAACGGACGCATGGCTGGCCGACCTGTTCGGCGTGCGCAGCCACGTGACCAATCGCCACGACTTTCCACGGCCCGCGATCACGACCGAGTCACCATCGCTTCATTCCCAGCCGCGAGCGGCCGGCTAGATCCACTCGACGCGCGTCGGCTCAGGTATCGCCCTGCACCGACAGCGTCCACTCGGACGGCGGCATGCAGCTGTCGGTCTTCTCGACGATCTCCACCGCGACCCACACCGAGTCGTCGACCCCGTTGGCGAGCAAGGCCTCGCCCCAGTTCATGGAGACCGCGTCGAGCCCGGCCAGGTTGGTCGACTGCTGTAGGAAGCCGCCGCAGCCCGAGGTGCCGCCCTCGACGCTGCGGTAGACGTACAGATCGAAATCGGTGCCGCCGGGGCTCGCCAACGAGACGGTGAAGGACATGGCCGCCCCGTCGATGTCGTCGTCGTCTTCGGTGACGCGGAAGGTGATCCAGTCGGGATGCGCACCGCTGATCTGGAGGTCCGTGGAGGCCAGGTCTCCGCTGACGGTTCCGATGGACATGGCCGAGGCGCAGACTCCCCCGTCGTTGCAGGTGCTCATGGGGCCGTCGTCACCCGACGACTCTTCGCCCATCTCGCCCGTAGACTCGTCGGAGGCCGGGCCCGTGGTGCCGTCATCGAGGCTGCCCGTGGTCGTGCCTTCGCCCTCGACCTCGCCGGTCGTGGTCATCTCCTCGACCCCGGTAGAGGTCGATTCGCCCCCGCCGCTGGTGGTCACGTTCTCGGTGGGGGTGCCGCCCGGCGCGGCCGGAGAGCCAAAGGGACTGTCGGGATCGGCTCCGCCCGCACAGCCCATCGCGAGCGTCATCCCCAGTCCCCAGCAGCAAATCCCCCGAGCCACTGCGTTCACCATAGCATCGCGGGCCGACGGAACGAAAAGTCGGCACGGGCTCGCGGCGAACCGTGGGCCAGCCCACGGCGTCTTCAATCACCGTCGCCGACCACGGCTCGGGCGTCGCCAACGCAAATCGTCTCGAGTGTGTGACCACGGCGGCGGAAGAGCGTATGCATGAATGGACGATGCCGGACCTCGCCGAACGTATGGCCACGCGCGCCCTCGCGACGGCGAGTCGTTGGTTCGGCATCGGCGTGGCCGCGATGCCCATCGTGGACATCGCCGATCGCGCGAGCCTCTTCGTCCTGCTCAGCTCCCCGCAATCGCTCGCAGACGAGCCCCTGCTCGTCCCCTTCCTCCAGATCGGCTTCTTCGTCGCCGTGGGCATCGGCGCCAGCGCGACGATGCGGCGACACCGACGGCACGTGCGGCCGTGGTTCTTCGCCGCCGCCGTGGTGCCCCTGGTCGCCTACGTCCTCAACGGCGGCCTCGGGCTCTCGGCCGGGGTGGCCGCCCTCGCCCTGGTGTTCTCGTACCTCCAGCTGCGGCTGGCCCACGACGCCCCCTACGAGGGTCCGCAGCGCCCTCCCCCCTGAGGGCGCCGCCCCGACTCCACCGCGGGGCCTAGGGACAGCTCGCGCCGCCGTTGCCCGAGATCGTCGCGACCCCGGCCCACCCCGCCGCCGTCTGGTCGGCCACGAAGGTCTCGGCGTCGCAGGTATCGAGCGCAGCGTTGTCGACCACCGTGATCGCCCCCGCCGGATCCACGGTGACGGCGAGGCCGAAGTCGGTGAAGACGTCGTTGTCCTGCACGACCAGCGCCCCGACCGACAGCGACAGCGGCGTGAGGTGGACGATCTCCTGCACCTCGGTGTGATCGAGGGTGAGGGTGCCGCTGACCGTGTCCAGCGAATCGAAGAGGTCGCCGATCGGCGGTTGTTGGCTGTCGAAGAGCGTCAGGTCTCCGCCCACGCTCTGCAGCGCCCCGAACCCGGAGTTACTCGGCCCCCAAAAGCCGCCGTTGAGGGTCATGTCGCCGCCCACCGTCTCGAGACCCTGGAACATCCAGAACACGCCGTAGCCGGGCTCGAAGAGAAGGTCGCCGCCGATGGTCGTGAGCCCGCTGGCGAACGAGCTACCCGCGACGTCCCCCGATGAACCGATGATCGAGAAGTTCCCCGGGTGCGTGACCAGGGAGCCGAGCCCGATCATCGTGTAGTTGACGCTGTGCACGTCGACGGTGATGTCACCACCCACGCTGGTGATCGCGTCGAGCCCGAAGCCCAAGGTGGGGTTCGCCGTGGCGATGTCGTCCCAGTGCACGCCCAGGTCCCCGCCCACGGTGGCGAGCGCGGGGAGGTCGATGGTGCGCACGTAGGTCGGGCCGGCGCCGATCCAGTCGTAGTCGAGGGTCAGGTCCCCAGTGACCTCGGCCAGCTGATCCAGCTGCACGTCGAAGGTCGCGTTGGCGGGGACCTCGAGGTTCCCGTCGATGACCTCCACGCAGCGGTAGGTGTCGAGGTCGGCCGCCGCGGTGATGCTGACGTCGCCCACGTGCACGACCCCCGACGGACAGGGGCACGTGCTGCTGGCGGGCGCGGTCATCTCGACGACGGGGGAATCGGGCGACGAGCAGTTGCCGACGGCCGTGATGACGTCGTCGCCGTTGTTGATGACCGCATCGAGCACACACTCGATCCCGCTGACCGTGCCCGAGGTGGCCGCGGTGTCGAAGGTGATGAGCGTGAACCCGGCCGAGGCCAGGTGCGCCCGCACGTAGGTCTCGTAGCCGCTCGCGGTCGAGGCCCAGCCGGGGACCTCGGCCCGGACGCTGAAGCGGTACATGTCCACGCCGCCGAAGAGCACGCCGTTGGACGACGTGGTCGCGGTCGTGATCTCGGTCCACGGCCCCGTGGGCGAGGTGGAGTACTGGATGCTGACCGTGTCCCCCGGGTTGAGGGTGTAGCCGCTGAAGAGCACCTCGTCTTCGGTGCCGCAGCGCTCGCTGACGTTGGCGGGGGTCGTCAGGCAAGCACTGCTCAGCAAGAGGGCGGAGGCGAACGCGAGGGAGGCGGAGCGAGAGTTGGGCATGGTGGGCAGCGGTATGGAGTCCCGAGCACACCGATCGGATCGGGACGAAATGGGGCCGGCTTCGATCGTGCGCTCACAGATCTGGACGGGGCTGGTCGCCGGTCGTTGCGGCCACCCCGGACGAACGCCGTCCGACAAAACGACTTGCCGCTTCCTCGGCATGGTGCATGTTTAGACCATCAGTCTAACTAACAGTCTAACAAGACGAAAAATTCCGCCTCCAACCTCACAAGAGCCGAGCAATTCCAAATGATTCCAAACCGTTGGTACCCCATCACCACCTCGTCGACGGTCCGCAAGGCGCCAGTGCCGCTGCATCGCATGGGCCTGCGCCTGGTGGTCTTTCGCGGGGCCGATGGCCAGCTCCGGTGCCTCCGCGATCGCTGCTCCCACCGCGGCGCAGCCTTGAGCGCGGGCAAGGTGAAGGGCAACGAGATCGAGTGCCCCTATCACGGCTTCCGCTTCGACGGCGCCGGCCAGTGCACCGCCATGCCCTGCGAGGGCCGCGACGCCCGGATCCCCGGCGGCCTCGAGATCGACACCTTCCCCCTCCGCGAAGACCACGGGCTGGTGTGGCTGTGGTGGGGCGCCGCCCCGGCCGACGGCAACGTGGACTCGCTGCCGCCCGTGCCGTGGTTCTCCGAGCTGCCCGCCGACACTCGCTTTGCGTCGGGCGGTGAGCTCGAGTGGCCGCTCAACTATGTACGGGCCATCGAGTCGAACTTCGATCTTCACCACGGGCCCTTCGTGCACCCCAACCTCATGGGCGCGCTCACCCGCGTCGACCCCATCACCGTCCAGGTCGACGGCGACCGCATCGACATGCGGGCCACCCTCGCACCCGAGCCCGGCGGCAAGGGCAAGCCCATGGACTTCCGCGCTCGCTTCGTCGCGCCGAGCCTCTCGTTGCTCAACCTCAGCGAGAACATGATGCTGCTGGTCGCCGACTGCCCCATCGACGACACCACCTGCTGGCGCTACGCCCGGCTCTACAACGAGGCCTTCAAGGTCCCCGTGCTCGGCAAGCTCATCGCGTGGCTCGCCATCAAGTTCGAGTGGGAGTACGTGCAAAAGCGCCAAGACCTGGTGGTCGTGAAGACCATGACGCCCAAGGTGCCCACGCCCGGGTCCGACAAGCTCGTGCGCGCCGACATGGGCACGGCCAAGTACCTCCGGCTGCGCCAACACCTGCTGACCGCGGCCGCGGCCGAGTACGACAGCTTCCCGCCCCACGTGCGCGCCGCTCTCCCGCCCCAAGCGGGCGCTCCGCGGTCGCTCCCCGTCCTGCCCCAGACGGGCTGATAGCATGGCCGCCGCCCATGCCCCGGCCGCGCTTCGAAAAACTCGACGCCAAAAAACGCGAGGCGATCCTCGACTCCGCCGAAGAAGAGTTCGCCGCCAAGGGCTTCGCGCAGGCGTCCTACAACCTCATCATCGAGCGCGCGGGCGTCAGCAAGGGCGCCATGTACTACTACTTCGATGACAAGGCCGACCTGTACAGCACCGTCATCGGCCATCGCTTCGGCGACCTCGTCAACGCGGTGGGCGACGTCGGCGAGGTGAACACCCCCGAGGAGTTCTGGGCCGGCTGCAACGCGATGGTGGGCCGAGCCATGGTCTACATCGCGGCCGACCCCGAGCAGGGCGAGCGCATGCGCGGCCTGGTGCGGTCGCTGGCCGAAGCCCCGCCCGGAGCCCGCGAGGTTTTGGCCATGGCGCGCGAGCCCACCCGGCAGTTGCTGGAGACCGGCCAAGACGTAGGTGCCGTGCGCTCGGACCTGCCCGTCGATCTGCTCGCCGCCATGGTGCTCGCGCTCGGCGAAGCGATGGACACCTGGCTGGCCGAGAACTGGGCGTCGCTCCCCCCCGAAGGCTTGGCCCCGCTGGAGGGCGAGCTCATGGGCGTGTTTCGACGGCTCTGCGATCCATAGCGCGGCGTCACCCGGAACTACGAAGCCCCCGCCGCAGCGCGAAGCTGCATGCGGGGGCCGGACACCGAGCGGGCTCGGTGAGGCTCAGTAGCGCAGCGACTGACCCGTCCAGGCGAAGTTGCCGTGGATCCAGTTGGACAGGCCCTGCACGTAGTGCTTCATGTGCGGCGGAGCATCACGCTCGAACTCGGCCCGCAGCGCCTCGAAGGCGCGCAGGTCGGCGTTGAACAGATCGGCCGCCCGCTCGTAGGACTCGGGCTCGCTCAGGCCGTACTCGTTGGCGATGACGCTGACCAGGTTGAGCGGATCGCCGTCGCGCTTCTCCTTGCCGTACGAGTACACGTCGTTGACCCACGCGCAGAGCAAGGCGGTCAGCTCGCGCATGGAGGCGATGTCCTCGCGCGACGCCTCTTCGGGCGACAGCAGGTCGTCGTTGGCCAGCTCGACCAGCTCGAGCACGGGCTGAATGCCGATGGCCCAGGCGCGCAGGCGACGGTACTGCGGGAGGCTCGGCACCACGTCGCTGCGCCGCAGGGGGAACTCGAGCAAGCAGCCCCCGAAGTAGCGCGACATCGAGTCGGCGAAGCGCTCGAGCCACTCGGGCGTGGCCCGAAGTGCGCAATCTTGGCGGAGCTCGGCCAGGGCGTGATGGAAGGGCGTGGGGTCGTTGGGCAACCGGCCCGTGCGAAGCAGCGACTCGTAGGACGCGAAGGTCTCCATCAGGTCGCGAGCATCGAGGGCCTCGGTGCCCTCGCCATAGGCGTCGTCGAAGAGGAACAGCCAGGTGATGAGCTTGGCCGCGATCTCGGTGACCTCGGCGGACGCTTCGGGATAGGTATGGGCGGCACAGCTGCCGCAACGGATGGCGCGGAGCTTGAGCCAGGACGGTTCACCATCGACGAGGCCGTGAACGAGGGCCCACTCGGCGCTACGCCGACTTGCTTCCTTGCCGTGGGGATTGGGGACCACGGCCCGCCCGTGCATTCGGGAGATGCAGATCTCCACCCCCTGGGCTCGGGGAGAGGTTTCGTACAGGCGCAGCAGCGTGGAAGACGACTGCGCGGATACGACGGCTGAGCTTGTCATCATCTTGATTCTTTCTTCGGGCAGTCCTTGCCCGGGTCCTTCCCCCTGTGTTCACCCCAGTTGCGAACGCACCTATTCGACGATCGATCGGTGCGGTTGCATCAAATCCGTGTCCACCCCACGGAAGTAGTCCGACCGCGAACGAAATTGGACGCAAACGCGCCCGTTCTTCGCCAACATCCTGTCGCGAAGAGATGGACGAAACGAACGTGTCGCATCGAGGTACTCGCGTACGAGCGCCACCTGTGATGGTGCACAGCTTCATGATCGTTCGGTCCATCATCGTGGCCCCGACGGTCGTGTCGTAGAACACTGCCGCACGTGACCCGAGGAAAAACGACACACCGCATTCCTTCGCGGCGTCGCCATAATTCGAGTATGGGTCCAGCGTCCGGCGCCGCAACGGCGGGCGCTCGACGACGGAGAGCTTTTTTTGTAGCCGCCAAGTGCGGCCTTGGGGCCCGGCCAACAATGCCGACGACTGCACTGTCTCGGGCGGCCGGTCTGCCTCGATGAACGTGGATCCAACCATCGAGCTTGGACGTGTGGCTAGCGGCGAGAAGACGGTCGTTTTCGCCCAAAGTCCTACATGTAGATGAAGTGGCCGATCTTGCAGTTCATCACGTCCGATCGCATGGGCTTCGGCCAACTGTCGACGGAGACGAAACGATGGTCATTGATGCAATTTGGTGTGATTCGGGACGCCTGCGACGATTGAGACCGCCCCTTCGAAGTCCGTCAATTCCAACGCGCGTCAGCCGCTAAAGGATCCGTCCCGGGACGAACCAATGGTACGATTGGCCGTACCGGGGGGCCGGCTGCAGTTCGGCGAGGGGCCGAGCACGAGCCGAAATCATGATGTTCGCAACGACCGAAACCGAGTCCGTGTCCAACTGGCCGCGCGAAGCTATCGATGTCCAACAATGGTCCGATGATACGGGCCTCGCTCGACTGTCACTGCTCAGTCCCGACGTGATGGGGGTCGAGCTCCACGGCTATGTGTCGGCGGGGGTCGCCGACTTCTTGCACGAGCACCTCACCAAGTTCTTCGACAGCTCCGGCCAGGCCCATATGTTCTGGGACACCGAGAAGCTGCAGGGCCACGCGGGGGCAGGCCGAGACGTGGTGGTCAAGATGTTGTTCCAGCGACGCTCGCAGTGGCAGAGCGTGCACGTGCTCTACCAGTCGGCGCTCATCGGCGTCACCGTCACCGCGCTCAGTCTCGCGCTCGGGTCCTCGTATCAGGGGCACAAGGACCGGGCGAAGTTCATGGCCGCGCTCGAGCAGACGCTCGCGGGCTGACCCGACCGAGGCGATGCGGCCGCGGCCGCCTCGCCCGCGCCGCCGACCCATCGCCTCCGTTCAGCCGCTGAAGGCCAGCCACGGGGCCGTCGCCGCTATCGAACGCCGGCTCGGATCCGAGCGTTAGATCACGCGCTCATGGGCCACGTTCATGGAATCATGCTCTGCGATGCGGAGAGCGTGGATTGTAGTAGCGAGCGCGTTGGCGCTGGGGGCATGTTCCGACGACGAGGGCGCGGTCATGAGCACCGGGTCCAGCACGGGCGGGGGTGCGACGACGGGCTCGGACAGCGGCGAGGGCACCGTCGACGATACCGGCACGTCGGGCGGCGAGGACATCGACGAGTTCCCCGGCCTGAGCGGACCGGTCGAGATCATCGTCGACGACCGCGGCATCCCCCACATCTACGGGCAGACCGATGCCGACGTCATGTACGCGGCGGGCTACCAGCAAGCCACCGATCGCCTGTTCCAGATGGAGCTCATCCGCCGCCGGGCCCAGGGCACCCAAGCCGCCTTGGTGGGCTCGGACAAGGTGGGCCAGGACCGAACCTCTCGCATGTTCGACCTGCCGCGCTGGGGTGCGGCCAACGCCGAGCGGCTGCGCGAGGAGGACCCCGACGGCTATCGGCTGATGGTCGCGTGGCTGGCCGGGGTCAACACGCGCGTCGACGAGGTCGTGGCCGGCGACGCTCCCCTGCCCCATGGGTTCGGGCCCGACGAGACCAATGCCATGCCCGAGCAGTGGACGATGGCCGACCACTCGGCGATCGCCAAGCTGATGATGCTGGGCAACTCGAACTCGCTCGAGCGCGAGCTTTTGACCACGTTGGTGCAGCGCAACTTTCCCGAGGCGTGGGAGCGCGTGGAGCTGGCCCGGCCCGCGTTCAACGTGCCCACCATGCCGCCCGAGGAGCTGCCCGCCCCCGCGCCGTGGCGCCCCGGGCTGGACATCCCCGCCAAGCCGCCCGTGCCCGCCACCGGGGCGCAGCTCGTGGACGGCATGGCGACGCTGCGAGACGCCCTCGGCCACATTCCCCGGGTGGGCAGCAACAACTGGGCGATCGACGGGCAGCACACCGACAACGGCCGACCCCTGATCGCCGGCGATCCGCACCAGCCCCTCGGGAGCCCCTCGCTGATGTACGCCCAGCACCTCAACAGCGCCGACGCGGGCGGCACCCTGAACGTGATCGGCTGGTCCTTCGTGGGCACGGCGGGGGTCCAGCTCGGACACAACGCCTCCCTGCACTGGACCGCCACCACCAACTTCGCCGACGTCATGGACATCTGGGAGGTCGACTTCGACGGCAGCAACGTGCGCATCGCGGGCGAGTCGATCGCGGTGGAGCGTCGCGACGAGGCCATCGAGGTCGCGGGCGGCGACACCGTCGCCTACGAGGTCTTCGATGTGCCCGGCTACGGCGTGCTGCTGCCCGACGACATCCTGCCGCTGCCCATCGCCGCGCCCGGCAACGCGCTGCTGTTGAACTGGACCGGCTTCGACGCGACCCAAGAGGAGCGCACCTTCATGGCGATGGCCACCGCCGAGAACATCGACGAGTTCGATGCCGCCGCCGACACGATGCAGGTGGGTGGCTTCAACTTCATCGCCGCGGACGCCAGCGGGATCACCTATCGCGTGCAGATCGACATCCCCGACCGCGGCGATCCCAGCGCGAGCCAGATGCCCTTCGTGGTCCTCGACGGAGAGGATGCAGACAGCTACTGGGACGGCACCATGCTGCCGCCCGAGCAGCTCCCCCGCAGCCGCGGCGGTGCCCGGGGCTGGCTGGCCACCGCCAACAACGACCCCTGGGGCTTCACCTTCGACGGCGACGTCTCCAACGACCCCTGGTACTACGGCTACTTCTTCGCGGCCGGGCACCGGGCGCAACGCATGCAGGACGAGCTCGAGCGCATCGTCGGCGAGGGCAGCGTGTCCCGCCAGGACATGGAGCAGCTCCAGAGCGACACCGTCTCGCCGCTGGCCGAACAGATCCGCCCCCTGCTCGCCGAAGCGTGGGCCACGGTGGAGACCGATCCCGCGCTCGCCGAGTTCGTGGGCAACGCCGAGCTCGAGACCCTGGTGACGCTCATCACCGAGACCTGGGACGGCACGATGGAGCGCGACCAGCCCGGCGCGCTCGCCTTCCACCTGTACCTGATGCTGCTGACCGAGGACGTGGTGAGCGACGAGCTGTCGATCCTCTACTCGACGGTGCTCGGCGAAGAGACGCCCTTCGTGGTCAAGATTCCGGTGCTGGCCGTCACCGATCAGTACCCCGAGTCGGAGGCCCTGATGGGCTCGCCGCGGGACGTGCTGCTGCTCCAGACCCTCTCGCGGGTGGTGGGCGTGCTCGAGGCGCGCTACGGCGACGTCGACCCGGCCGGCTACTCCTGGGGCGACCTGCACGGCACCTCCTTCCGCAGCGCCTACGGAGAAGCGCTCTACGGCGGGTGGTGGCCCTCGGACGGCGGCGAGGACACGGTCAACGTCTCGTCGAGCCGATTCCTCGACGAGGACGGGGCCCTGGCCGACCGCTTCGACTCGTCGGCGGGCGCGATCTTCCGGGTCGTGACCTCCTTCGATGAAGACGGCACGCCGGTCGCCCACGCCAACTTCCCGCCGGGCAACTCCGCCGAGCCCGCCAGTACGCACTTCGACGACACGCGGGATGCCTGGCTCGAGGACGAGTACTCGGCGCTGCCCTTCCGGCGTAGCGACGTCGAGGCCGCGGCCGAGCAGACGATCATGCTCGAGCCGTAGTCGGCCGCAGCCAAGCCATGGCCCTTCATCCCCTCCTCAATCACGTCGCGTTCCGAGCCGGAGCCGCGGCCTATGATGCGATGACGGGCCAGGACCTGTGGCGCGAGCAGATCGCCCAGGTCTTGGTGCACGCCCGACCCGCTCGGCCGCGACGGGTGCTCGACCTGGGCTGCGGGCCGGGCGTCAGCGCATTCGTGCTCGCCCGCCGCCTCGGGCCCGACACCGAGGTCGTGGGGATCGATCTGTCGCCCACCATGATCGAGCGCGCCCGAGCCCATCACCGCCGCGAGCACGCCGACCTGCGCAACTTGAGCTTCCAGGTCGGCGACGCGACCTCGCTGCCCTTTGACGACGACGCCTTCGAGCTCGCCGTGGGTCACAGCTTTCTGTATCTCGTGCCCGATCGTCCGGGGGTGCTCGCCGAAGCTCGGCGCGTGCTCGCTCCCGCGTCCAGCATCGTGCTGCTCGAGCCCAACCGAGAGGGCTCGCTCGTCCGCGCGGGCATGAGCACGATCGATCAACGACCACAAAGCCGCCACTCCACCACCGACCTGCTGCGCTTCGCGAGCTCGATGGTGGGATGGCGACTGTTCTCGAAAGCGGCGGGACGACTGTCTCCACAGATCGTCGCGCCGCTCATGCTCGAGGCCGGCTTCGTCGACCCCGAGTTTCACCCCACGCTGCGCGGGCTGGGCCTGCACTGCGTGGGGCGGGTGCCTCGAACCTGAGTTTTGCTTACCAGGTCGGCGGGGCCAGGCTCTGGTGTCCGCGGGCGATGAATGCGGCCAGCTGCTCGCGGGTGACCGAGTCATCGCCGCAGAAGCGTCGGGGACCGCAGCCGTTGGTCAGCCCCGCCTCGTAGAGACGGTTGTGGGCGTCCTGCTTCCAGCTCGACATGTCGTCGTCGTCGTCGAAGTGGTCGGCGGTGGCCTCCGCCAGGCCGTAGGTTCGCACGATGAAGGCCGCGACCTGGGTCCGCGTGGCCTCGAGCTGCGGACCGAACTCCGTCTCGCTGATGCCGTTGGTGATCCCGTAGTACTTCGCGGCATTGATGTACGGCTCGGCCCAGTGCCCGTCGTCGTCGTCGAAGGCGTCGGGGGCGTCCATGGGCGGCATGCCAGCCGCGCGACCGAGCATGGTGATGACCATCGCTCGCGTGCCGGGGTCGGCGGGGCAGTACAGCGGCTCCCCGGAAAGGCCCGTGCCGCATCCCTCGGTGATGCCCGCGTCGGCGATGTAGTCGATGTCGCCTTCGAAGCCGCTGCCCTCGTCGTCACAGAACGCGCCCGCGCAGCACAGCGCATCCCCGGGGTTGCCGTGGCACTGCTGCCCGCCCCCGCATGCGCTCTCTTCCTTCAGCTCGGTGCAGCCGTCGCCGTCGTGATCGGCACACGCCACCAGGCTCTCTCCGGCACCACAGTGGGTCCCCAGCTCCATCGCAGGCCAGCAGGGATCGGGGCAGCCGTCTTGGGGCGGGGGCGGAGGCGGCTCGGGCGGAGGCTCGGGCAGGGGCGGAATGTCGGGGCCCGCTCCCGCGAACCAAGGCGTCAGCGCATGCGCTCCTTCGAGGTTCAGCTCGATGTGCAGGTGGTCGTTGTGCGGGTGACCACCGCCGTAGGTCGCCGTCTGGGCCAGCCCCTTCGCCTTCCAGTGCGAGGCATCCCAGATGATCCGCTGCACGCCGATCTCCTCGGCGTGCTCGATGAGCCAGTGCGCGACCGGGTCGCCGGTCTCGTTGTCCGCTTCACACCCGGCACAGGTGACGTGAATGTCGAGCGCCCGTCCGAGCCCGTGCACCGACGTCGGCTTGGACCAGTCGTGATCGATGGGCCGGCAGGCGTAGCCGCCAATGGAGATGACGCCGTCGAAGTTCTCCAGCAGGTAGTCGCGCAGGACCTGAGCACCCGGGAGGAAGGTCCCCGTGCAGTTGCTGGCCTGGTGCGCGCCCGCGGGCGAGCCGTCGATCTGCAGGTGCACGCCCTGGGAGACCTCGGCCACCGGATCCGACATGAACCACCGACCCGGCACCGCACCACCGCGATCCTCCAAGCCTTCGACGGGCCGCCCGTCCTCGACGCCGCTATAGCAACCGGCAAACACCATCACCAGCGGCGCAACTAGACTCGTGACTCGCTTCGTAATCCCCTTCTCGCGTTTCATGCCCTGCCTCCAACGGCAAGACTCCGGCCGCCTTCCCAAGTCGCAGGCGGTGCGAGAAAAAAAGTCGAAGAGTTTCGCGCTCGGCCGCCGCCGTTAGCTGTCCTACGCGGGTTTCTCGTCCTTCGACCCCAGCACCCGCGCCACGCTGACCTCCAGACGCGAGTCGATGAGCCGCATGATGCTGTCGAGCTCGTCTTCCTCGATCTCGAGCCGACTCCGCATACGAGCCCGCGTACCCGCCAATAGAGCCTGGCGCGCGCGCGTGATCCAGCGAGCGGCGGTGGCCCGGTGAACGTCGTAGAGCGCACCGATCTCGTCGATGCTGAGTCGATGCACCAGGTTGTGGCGCAGCACGTTGCGGGCGCGCAGCTCCATGCCCTCCAGCGCCTCGGAGAACGCCGTCCCGAACTCTCGCCGGTAGTGTCGCTTGAGAAAGTCGAGCTCCAGATCTTGGCCCGCGGCACGCTCGACCAACGTTCCATCGGACGCCGGCTCGTCTCTTCGCCGATCGATGCCGCGCGTCAGATCGAGATAGGCCCGACGCGCGGTGACCCGAACCCAGCCCTCGAGCGAGCCCCGCCCGGCGTAGTCGCGAATCTTGGCGCCCTCGCCCACGAACAGCTTATGGCGCAGATACTGCCGAAACTCGGTGCGTGCGGCTTCGGTCGCACCCCGCGATGCAACCCCGATGACATCGTCGAAACGCTGCTCGAACGCCGAAATCGCGGTGCTATCGCCCTCGGCACAGGCACACGCGACATAGATCCCCGACAGCTCGAGCGCCAGCAGTTCCTCTAGGGTGCGACGCGGCGGCGATAGTCGCTCGTCGATGTAGCGCGCGACGGTCTCCACCTCGACGACCACGCCCGGCCACTGCTCACGGGCCGCGGTCCATGCCTCGCGCAGGTGTTCGGTGACGGCACCGTCCCCCCACTGAGGCTCCATGCCCCCGAGCGTCGCGGCGAGTTTCGATCCCGACACGTCGATCAGGGTCTCAACATCGATGCCAACTCGTCCACCACCGATCAGTTGGTTTCGCTATGCTCGTGGCAGCCTGCGATGTCGTGCCCCGATGCGAACTCCTTGTCCGCATTCGGTGAAGGTTCATTGCCTTCGCCGGAGCGAGCCGTCATCGAGGCTCATATCGATGGATGTGCCGAGTGTGGCGAGCTCGTGGCCGACCTGGCTCGGGGCTCCGCCTCCGGCTCGGTGACGGGCTCCGACGATCATCCCACGATGTTCGATGGCGAGCCCTCGACCCAGCGCCCCGTGCCTGCACGCCGCCCGCCCCTGGCCGAGCGCCTCGGTCGCTACGTCCTGCTCGAGCGCCTCGGCGCGGGCGCGATGGGTGAGGTCTTCGCCGCCTACGACCCCGAGCTCGATCGCAAGGTCGCGCTGAAGATCCTGCGCCCCGACCTCCGCCGCGGCCAGTCGCTGAGCACGGGCCAGGCTCGCTTGCTCCGCGAAGCCCAGACCGCCGCCTCGCTCACGCACCCCAATGTGGTGACGATCTACGACGTGGGCTCGATGGAGTCGCAGGTCTTCATCGCCATGGAGCTGGTCGACGGTACCGACTTGCGGCAGTGGCAACGCACTGCGCACCCGTGGACCGAGGTCGTCGAGGTCTACCTGCAGGCCGGCCAGGGTCTCGCCGCCGCCCACGATGCCGAGCTACTCCACCGCGACTTCAAGCCAGACAACGCCCTGCTCGGGCACGACGGCACGGTGCGGGTGCTCGACTTCGGCCTCGCCAAGTCGACCAACGAAGACAGCTTCGACGAGAGCTCACCGTCGCTGTCCATGCGCATGACCTCCGAAGAGCTGACGCTGACGGGCACCGTGCTGGGCACGCCCGCCTATATGTCGCCCGAGCAGCTGCTCGGGCAGCGCCTCGACGCACGCACCGACCAGTTCTCGTACTGCGTCTCGCTGTGGGAGGCCCTGCACGGCACGCGGCCCTTCATCGCCGACAGTTTCGAGGCGCTGCGGGTCGCGATCCTCAAGGGAGAGATCGAGCCGCCGAGCATGGGTCGGCACGTGCCCGCGTGGCTCGACCGGCTGCTACGTCGGGGGCTGTCCGTCGAGCCCGACCGCCGTCATCCGTCCATGCGGGCCTTGCTCGAGCAGCTGCGGCGAGGCTCGGGCCGTCGTCGCCGTCGCATGACGGTGGGAGCCCTGGGTGCGGGGTTCGTGGCCGTCGCAGGGCTGGCCTACCAAGGGGGCCGCGCCGAGCAGGCGCCCAGCACCGCGGCCACCACCGAGCCGTGTCGCGATGCCCAGGCCCACGTGGAGCGGGTGTGGTCCGACGAGCGCAAGGCGGAGATCGAGCGCGGGTTCGCGGGCACGGATGCCCCCTTTGCCACCACGTCGTGGGCCAGTGTGGCCAGCGCCGTCGACGGCTACGCCGAGCGCTGGCAGCAGGGTTACCAACAAGCCTGCGAGGCGACCCGGGTGCACGAGACACAGTCCGAGGAGCTGCTCGACAAGCGCATGGCGTGCCTCGATCGCCGCCTGGGCGAGCTCGACTCTCTGCTCACGCTGTTCACCACCGCCGATTCCTCGCTCGTGAGCCGGGCACCTCGTGCCGCCGCGGGCCTGCCCGGGGTCGACGCCTGCGCGGACACGGGCACGCTCGATCGACAGCAGCCGCCCCCCGACGATCCCGACCTCCGCGTCGCCATCCAAAGCGCCCGAGATCGCCTGTCCCGGGCGCGCGCGCTGGCCTTGGCGGCACGGTTCAAGGAAGCCGCCGCCGTCGCCGACGAAGTCGTGACGGTGTCCACAGATCTGGGGCATGCCCCGCTGCACGCGAACGCGCTGCTCCAGCAGGGCGACTACATCGATCGCCTGGGTGATCCCAAGCGCGCGGCCGAGGTGCTGCGCGAGGCCCTGGTCACCGCCGAAGTGGCGGGTGACGATCGGGCGGCCGCGTCGGCATGGGCCCTGCTCGTGTACATCGAAGGCGTCGAGCTAGGCGACGCGGCGCAGGGGCGCTTCATGGCGCGCTACGGCGAAGCCAAGGCCGAGCGCCTCTCCCCCGATACCGACCTGCGGCTGTCGTTCCTCACCAACCGGGGCATGATGGAGTACGCCGCCGGGGACCTCGACGCCGCGAACGAACACGTGCGGACGGCGATCGCTCTGGTCGAGGCCGAGCGCGGCCCCGACTCGCTCAGCCTGACCACGCTGCTCGACCTCCAGGGCTCGATCCATCGCGTCCGAGGCGAGCGTGAACAATCGGAGGCGTCCTTCCGCCGCGCGCTCCAGCTGGCCGAGACCAAACTCGGGCCGAAACACCCGGCCGTCGCCAACTCCCATGGCAACCTGGCCGCGCTCTACTACTCGGCCACGCGCTACGACGAAGCGCTCGAGCACGGGCAGCGGGCGCTCGAGCTGTTCGAAGCCCTGAAGACCGACAGCCCCTTCGTCGCCCATGCGCTCAACAACCTGGCCAACGTCCACGTGGCGCGCGGGGACTTCGAGCAGGCGCTGCAGATGCACGAGCGGGCGCTCGCGTTGCGCGAGACGATCTTCGGCCGCGAGAGCCCCGACGTCGGCATGTCGCTCGATGGCATCGGTGGGGCCCTGCTGGCCATGGGCAAGGCGAGCGAGGCGCTGGAGCGACACCAGCAAGCCCTCGAGATCCGCCGCAAGGTCCACGGCGACGACAACCCGGTGCTCTACTACAGCCACCACGGAATGGGAGAGGCCCTGCTCGCGCTCGGTCGTGCCGAGGAAGCACTCGAGCCCCTCGAGCGCGCGTTGAGCCTGCGGGACACCCCGGAGCCCGCGGACCCCTTGGAGCTGGGGGAGGCCGAGCTGGCGCTCGCCCGTGCACTGGTGGCGACCAAGGGAGACCGCGCACGCGCACGCACGCTCATCGACCGAGCGAGCGAGCACCTCGCGGGAGACTCGGCCCACGCCGAAGCCCTCGAAGCAGTCGAACGAGACTGGAAGCGCGGCGCCTGACTCAGGGGCGGATGATCTCGAGGCCGAGCTCCACCCCGAGCGCGATCTCGAGCCCGCCGAAGTGACCGAGGCTCGTGGTCTCGCCGCGAGTCCCTGCGACCTGCAGCTCGGGCACGCCACCGTCGGGGCTCGCCGATCCGGAGACCTCGAGCAGCGGGCCGAGGCGGGCCCGAACCGGCGCGCCTTCCCGCCCGAACAGTCGCCCCGCCACCAACCGGAGGACGCCGCCGAGCATGGGCGCAGGGCGAACGAGCGTGGCGTTGCGCTGGACGTCGATCCGTCGCCCGCCTCGCAACGGCCACCAGGGCTCGGCCGTCAGCGCGCCCACGACCCCGAGCCGCCAGGGCCCGACGGCGTGCACGTAGCCGGCCCCCAGTGCGACGCGCAGGCGCAGCAGACCGATGCCCCGCGTGTAGTCCCGTCCGCTGGCCCGTAGCGCAGCGTGCAGCACGGCGCCGCTGTCGTGGCGGAGCTGGGCTCCGAGCTGACCGCCGATGCCCGAGACGATCGTCGGGCGTCGATCGAGAAGCTCCAAGTGCACGACCGGCGCGGTGGTGACCGTAATGCCCCACGGTGGGCGCTCGTCCGGCGGCTCGGCTTCGGGCTCGGTCGGCTCCGGCTCCAGCTCGGCAGTGGGCTCCGGCTCCGGCTCCGTCGGAACGAGCTCGGGCTCCGGTTCGGGCTCGGCCGCGGGCGGCTCGGGCACTCCCTCGTAGGACAGGGTCGTCACCAGGTTCGCCGTCGCGGTCGCGACTTCTTGCTCGAGGTCTCCGGTCAGGTCGCGCAGCTCCCGGGTCCAGCGGTCGGCACCCCGCCGGACGTCGACGACCGCACTGCCGTCTTCCGCCACCACGATTCGAACCGCGAAGCCCCGAGGCCCCGGCTCCTCCACCACCTCGAACCCACGCAGCCGCACACCGACCGCAGCCCCCACCGCCGCAGCGTCGGCCCCCACCACCTCGATCGAGATCCGACCCGCCTCGGGCTTCGACGCGGCCGACTCGGGCGCATCCACGGGGTTCGGCGCGGCCGGTGCGAGCAGCAAGGCCACCGCGACCGCGGCTACAAGCACTGCGGGTCTCCGTAGGGCGAGGGATCGAAGCAATCGAGTTCCGCGATGTCGCAGTCCTCGCAGGGGCACGCGCGACAACGCGTGGCCTCGGCGACGATGCACTCTCCCCGGATGCACACGCTGTCGGCCGCGCACACCATGCCGCAGCGCCCGCAGTTGCTCGGGTCGCTCGACACGTCGGTGCACGCGTCGACGCATTGGTCTGCAAAGCCGTCACAGTCGTCGCCGCAGGTACCCGCTCGGCACAGCTCGCACGGAGAGTCGCAGGCACCGCAGTGTTCGGGGTCGATCCGCGGGTCGACACACCCGTCTCCGCAGCGGATGAAGCCCGGTCGGCAGCCGCACTGTCGATCGGTGCAGACCTCGGAGAACAGGTCGCAGCCGCCACCACACTGGTCCTGGCAGACCCCATCGACACAGGGCTGTCCGCGGTCGCAGGCCCGGCCACATGCGCCGCAGTTGTTCACCGAGACCTGGAGGTCGATGCAGGAGAGATCGCAACGTTCCGAGCGCACGTCGCACTCGGCCACGCAGCTCCCGTTGACACACTCGAGCCCCTCTCCACAGGCCTGGCCACACGCTCCGCAGTGATCGGGGTTGCTCAGCAGATCGAGGCAGACCCCTTCGCAGGCCACCCGGTCGTCCTCACACGGCTCGGCTGGGATCACATAGGCCACCGTGCACGCGGGCAGCCCGGCGAACATGACCATGCAGGCGATGAGCCCGAGCCAACGCCGCCACTGCGTCATCGCGGGGCCGCGGTCACGGGACACCGGCTGCCGTGCGTGCCTGCTGTGCATGGGCGCTTCGAGGATACTCCTGCAGATGACGCTGCCAACACGCCTGTGCCTGGCTCGAGCCCGCCGTGCGACACAGCGCCGCGCTCCAGTCGTCGGCATAGCGCCCCGCTGGGAAGCGCTCGAGGTAGCGACGCCAGAGCTCGCGTTGCGCGGCGACGCCCTCGACTTCACCGACGATGAGCGACAGTTCTCCGTAGGCGAGCTGGGCGTAGCGAGCGGGACCCTGGCGTGCCACCTCGTCGAAGATGCGTCGCGCTTCGGCGGTGCGTCCCGCCTCGCGGGCAGCCACGGCCTGCGCGTTGCGCTGCGCCCAGGGGTCGAGCGCGGGCTCCTGCGGCTCGGGTGGCGGGGCCCCGCGCACGGGCTCGCGGTGCTTGCCAGCCCGCTCGGTCCGAGGTGGTGATACCGCTTTGGGCGTGGGGGCAGGCTCGGCCTCGACGGGCTCCGGGGTGCGCGGCGGAGCGACGTTCGGCGGCGAGCGATGCTCGGCCGAACGAGCCGCGGGCGCCCGGCGAATGCCCACGCCCGAGGTCTCCTCGCCATCGGCCGTCTTGTTGAGCATGGACGGCGCCGTCTCGGGCGACAGCGTCATGCCCTCGGCGTTCAGCCGAACGATGAGCGAGATGCCCAAGATCAGCAGGGCGCACGCCGCCGCACCGACGAACGCCCACCGCAGGTTGGACCCCCACGATCGCGACGGGGGCACCGGGCGCGGCTCGGATCGCGTGCCCCCCGGGAAGGGAATGACGCTCGCCTCGCGGTCCGTACCCATGCGCTCGAGCACGTCCTGAAAATCGGGCTCGGGCATCGCCGCCTCGGCCTCGGCCTCGAGCGCGACTCCGTAGCGCCGCAGCGAGCGTCGCAGTCGTTCGCTCATGAGTTCACCTCCGAGCCGCCGAGCAAGCCCTGGAGGCGACGTCGCGCTCGATGGGCGCGCACACGAACATTGCCCGAGCTGATGCCCAAGCGCGCCCCCGCTTCCTCGGGGCTGAGCTGCTGGAGGTCGACCAAGACCAGGGCCTCGCGCTGCGAGGGGGGCAGGCGAGCGAGCGCCTCTTCGAGCGCGTCGAACTGCTCGTCGCGACCCAGCTGCGCCTCGAGGTCGGGCCCGGGCTGCCGCTGCACCAGCGCGCGCAGTCGGTCGACCAACCGCACCCCGCGATCCGATCGCCGCCAGTGCTCTCGACTCAGGTTCACCACGATGCCGTATAGCCACGTGGAGAAGGCCGATCGCTGCGGGTCGTAGTCGGCCAGTCCGCCGAGGGCCCGGGCGAAGGCCTCCTGGGCGAGGTCGTGCGCAACGTCGGCGTCTCGAACGAGCATGTAGGCCTGGCGAAAGATGCGGTCGTGAAAACGACGGTACAGCTGCGCGGTCGCGCGGCGGTCCCCTCCCTGCGCTCGCTCGACCAAGCCGTCGAGCTCGGATATTTCGTCCGCCAAGTGCACGAGCGCCGGGGGTTCAGCCCATGATTGATCGTTGAACGGCTCGCGTTACACCGGAACGAAAAAAACGACGCATTCGAAGATTCTGGTCGTACGGCGTAACGCGAGCCCTCCGAGCGACAAGCACGGGGCGATGAAACCGATGACACGCCTCGTTCGCTCCCTCGTGCTCCTTTCGCCGCTGCTGGTCCCAACCGTGGCCGGATGTGATGCCTCGGGCGATGACGACGCATTTCGCGCGGCCGCCGAGGCAGCCGAGCTGGCGCTGGACGAAGCGATCGACTCGGCCGAGCAAACGGACGCGGGCGGCCTCGCGGTGGACGCCCATCTCGTCGAAGACGGCGGCGTCCCTTACTACGAGGTCACGCTGGTCCGAACCGACGAGACGCAACGACTGCGCGTTCAGGGCATCGAAGGCGATGTCGAGTGGCGAAGCCCCGCCCCCCGCGGCGGTGACTTCGACGACAGCGAGCGGGCCCTCGCCGATCGAGGCAACCGACTGAGCGATGCGATCCGTGGGACCTGTGACCGCGACGGCGACATCCTCATCGGCGCTCGCATCAGCGACGGCCGTCTCGACCTCGAGCTGATCGACGAGGACGGCGAACGCTACGAAGTGGCGGGCCGCGAGCTGGCCGACCGCACCGTATCGCGGCCGAGCCGAGGCCGCGGTGACGCCGATCGCGGTGACACCGATCGAAGCGATGCCGACCGTGGAGACATCGATCGCGGCGCGGGCAGCCGTGGTGATGCCGACCGCGGCGACCGAGGAGGCGGTCGAGCTGCGATGCCACGCTGCCGCGAGCTGGCGGGTGACCGTGGCAACCGCGAAGATCTCGGCGACCGGGGCGAGGCCGATCGCGGTGACTCCGATCGTGATGATGCTGGCCGCGGAGACGCCGGTCGGGGCTGAACTGGACCTTCTGCCCTTCCCGTTGGGGGCCAGGTCGCGCGTGCGGCTTGGCCCCCTTTTTTCGACCTACGGGCGTTCGAACACGGTCTTCACGATGCGGGCGAAGGCGGGAGCCGACACCGAGCCGCCAAAGCCCCCCTTGCCCGCGCCGAGGACCGAGACGCCGATCCATGCCGTCGTCTCGCCATCGCTGACGCGCCCCACGAAGACCGCCACCCGAGAGCCCGGTTCCCCGCTGGTGCCCGTCTTGCCCAGGACGTCCAGGCCGGGAACCACCGCCTGATCTCCGGTGCCGTCGGGGCCCACCGCCCCGCGCAGCATGTCGAGAACCGGCTCACCGTCGGGCGCCGCCCCCATCTTCGCGTACGCCCGCACCAGGTCGTGCAGCGGCACCTCGCTGGAGAACCCGTCGAGCAACCCCACCGCCACACCCAGGCTCTCGTCGCCCGACTCCGGCAGGGGCACCATGGCCGCGACCCGGGCGTAGACCGCCTTCCACGGGGTGGCCTGGAGTACCCGAGCGAGCGCGATGTTCGAGGATCTCGCCACCGCCTGCGGCAGGGTGAGGACGCCGTTGTCGTGCGCATCGTAGATCTCGTGCCCGTCCACCACGACCGGCTGGGATGCATCGAGCGTGATCGACGGATCGAGTCCTTCGGCCAACGCGGCATAGATCGTCAGCGACTTCATCGTCGACCCGGTCGGGGTCGCCTGGTCGATGTCGCCATGAGACGCCAACACCGTGTCGCCTGACGCATCGAACACCACGATCTGAACCGTGCCGTCCGGGTATTCGGCCTCGAGCGTGGCGGCCTCGGCCTGCACCGCGGATGCCCAATCGAGCGCCGCCGCATTCGAGGAGGCCACAGGCTCGCTCGCCCCGGAGGCGGGTGTCGCCGCGGGAGTCGACGGAGATGCCGCGCATGCGGCCAGCAGGAGAACGCAGGAACTCAGTCCAATTCGCATGGTCGGCGGCATGACGCCCGGGTGCTTTGCTCCATTCCAGTTTGGGAGAAACTCTCGCACCCGGCCGGCTCACGAGGCGGGGATGGTGCTCTGGGAGGACGGCAGCTGCCGCTCGCGCAGCTCCATGATCTCGGTCATCAGCGCCCGCAAGCGCTCGGAGACCTCGGCCTCCAGTTCCTCTTCGGTGAGCCCGCGGCCGGTCTCTTCGCGGAACCGATGCAGCGCGTCGTCGCGTCGCTGGCGGAGCTGCAGCAGGTGCAGCTTGATCTCGCTGTCGAGTCGAGCGATGCGCAGCTCCGCGTCGCGCTCGGCTTCGTGGGTCGCGATGCGATGCGCCGTGGTGGACTCGGTGATCGTGCGAATGCCTCGCGCGTCCATGATGTGGTTGGGATCGAGCTGCTCGATCGGCGTCTGCCCCAGCGACTCGATCGCAACGTCGTCGAGGACGTAGCCCTGCAGGTCGGACCCGATCTGCTCGACCACCTGATCGCGAAACTCCTCCCGCTGCGAGGCGAGCTGCTCGAAGCTCACCTCCTTGGCCACCGACTCCAGTGCTTCGGTGAAACGCCCGCGAAAGATTTCATCGATGGTCGTAACCTCGGTGGCGCGAGCGCACCCCACCCGCGCCGCGACCTTCAGGATGTCCTCGACGCTCGTACCGACCCGCACCGAGAACACCGCCCGAAGGTCGGCCCGGATGTCATCACGGCATGACAAACCGTGCCTTCCCTGGCACTCGATTTTCAGCGTCCGAACCGAGACATCCATCAGTTCGGCCCGATGCACGATCGGCAAGACCATGGCGTTGTTCGACGAAACCTCGATTCGATTGAGCCGATTGATGATCAGGACGTGACCCGACGGGACGGCGACGAACGAGTGCTTCGCCATGAGCCCGAGGACGATGGCCATCAGCACCCCCACCCCCGCGAGCACCGCCACCATGGTCATCGTGGGATCGGACACACGTCATCATATCTTGGCTGGACGACCAGTCCGCGGGTTTTTGCAGTCTCGAAGAGGGCCGGGCTAGCATCTCGAACCACTCATGGCCCACCGCCAAACCGCGCTACGAAACACCGTCGCCGGCCTCATCGGCCTGGCGCTCGCGGTCTCTGCCTGCAAGGACGACCGCGAAAGCTCGCCCCAGCGAGACGAGACCGCGGCCCCAGCCGCCGAGCCAGAGCCAGAGCCTTCGAGCGCATCCGACTACGCCAACATCGAGCCGCCTCCGCCGACGAAGGTGGACTCGGTGCAGTGGCTCGAGCAGGGCTGGACCGACGAGCAACGCCGTCGCTTCTATTACCTGCACCAAGGCGCGGAGACCTTCCCGCTGCCCTACGAGTGGTTCATGGCGCTCGAGCAGCCGAGCCCGAACCCGGCCGAAGAATCCCCGCTGCTGTCCGACCCTGCCTACCTCGAGCGCTTCGGCTTCATCCGCGGCGAGGCCGACCCCGAGCTCAACCCCGATGGCCTGCCGATCGGCTTCGCCCGCATCGAGCAGTTCGACAACCCCATCGGCAACCAGGCCTTCCCCAACCTCGCCACCGGCAAGCGCTACGACGCGATCGGCTTCACCTGCGGGGCGTGTCACACGGGTCAGCTCGAGTACCAGGGCAAGCGCGTCATCATCGACGGCGGCCAGGGGATGATCGACGTCTCGACGCTCTCCGATGCGGTCGTCGGCGCACTGGCGGGCCTGACCAGCCGTCCCCGGGGCATTCGCTTCGTGATGCGCGTGCTGCCCAAGGGATGGACCCTCGAGCAACAAGAGGCCCTGGTCGAGCAGCTCAAGTCGTTCCTGCTGCGCCTGAAGGCCTCGGGCGAGGACGCTCGGCGAGCGGCGTCGGCCCTCGGTGCCGAGACCGTTCCCGTCGAGGGCTTCATTCGCCTGGACGCCTTCGCGCGCATCGGCAACCAGCTGTTCTGGACGCAGCAGCGCAAGTCCAACGGCATCACCGGGCCGGAGCTCGACTTCAACTACGCGCTCACCAACGCGCCGGTCAACTACCCGCCCGCATGGACGGCGCCGTGGTTCGACTGGGTGCAGTTCAACGGCTCGCTCAAGCAGCCGATGTTCCGCAACTACTTCGAGTCGCTCGGCGGCGGCGCTCGCATGAACCTCGGGCCCGACCCCGAAAAGCAGCTGAGCGCGAGCCCGGACGTGCGGAACATTCGCAAGCTCGAGCACGACCTGGCTGGCGAGGCCCCCTTTGCCGCCAAGGCGTTCACCGGACTGCGTCCACCAAAGTGGCCCGCGGACGTGCTCGGGCCCGTGGACACCGCCCTGGTCGAAAAGGGCGCCACGCTCTACGCCCAGCACTGCCAGCACTGCCACCTGCCCCCGCTCGGCTCGGACGGGATCTGGGACGACGAACAGTGGGTCACCGACACCTACCAGGGCAAGGAGACCGGGATCCGCTACCTCAAGCTCGACTTGATCCCGCTCGACGTCATCGGCACCGACCCGGGCCAGGCCAAGAACATGGCCGAGCGCCAGATCCAGCTCCCCGAGTTCGCGGGCGGCACCAAGACCAGCTACCGCGAGGCCCTCATGGCCATGCAGGGCGCGATCACCAAGGCCTACGACGAAGCGGGCATCCCCGAGGACCAGCGCGCCGAATACGACGGCCACCGCGACAACGTCGTGCGCACCGAGCTGGCCTACCGACCTCGCCCCCTCGACGGCGTCTGGGCCACCGCTCCGTTCCTGCACAACGGCTCCGTGCCCAACCTCTACGCCCTGCTGTCGCCCGTATCCGAGCGGCCGGAGAAGTTCTACCTGGGCAGCCGACAGTTCGATCCCAAGCGGGTCGGCTACGAGCACGGCGAGGGCAAGGGCCTGACGCTGGTCGATACCAGCATCGGCGGTAACCTCAATACCGGGCACGAGTTCACCGAAGGCTCGGGTAAGGGAATCATCGGTCCCGCCCTGAGCGAAGATGACCGGTGGGCTCTGGTCGAATACCTCAAGACGCTCTGAGCCCTTCCTACTTCCCGAGGGCTGAGATAGCGTGGGCCGATGGCGAATGCCGCCCGCGTCGTCTTGCCTGGCCCCAGCGGCGAACGATTCGAGCTGAGCGCGAGTCGTGAGCTCGTCGAGACGCCAGGCTGGCCCGTCACCGATGGTCGCTACGCCGCGACCATCGTGCGATCCCACCTCCAAGGACCGGGGCCTCGGGTCCGGGCGGCCCTGCGGGCGCTCCGTGAGCTCTTCGAGCAATGGGCGCCCGCCGACACCTCGTTGTCGGACGAACAGGTCATCGAGCGCGCCGCGGCGGAGCTCGAGCAGAGCGACGGAGGCCGGCTGATGCTGCGCCAGGTGGAGGCACCTCGGGTCCTGGCGAGCAGCTTCGACGCCGGCACCGAGCCCATCCAGGACCTCGTCGATCTGGCCGAGCCGGCCCCCGCCGAGGAGACCACTACTTGGTTCGAGGTTCACTTCGAAGACGAGCTCGGCGAGGCGCTGTCCGACGTGGGGCTCAGCCTCGCCATCGACGGGGGCATCGAGTCGGCCACCACCGACGGCAGCGGAACGGTGCGCCACGACGGAGCCCGCACGAGCTTCGCGTCGGCCAAGGTCGCCGATCTCTCCGCGCTGCGCGACGTCCTGATCGAGCGCTGGTCCGAGGCCCGGGGCCAGCCGTGGAAGACCCACGAAGGCCACACCGAGCACACCATCGTTCCCTACCGCGAGCCGCTCCCCGAGATCGCGCTCAGCAGCGAGACCCCGCACACGGTGGTGCTGCAGCCTCGGGTCACCCGGGCGCGGCTGGTCGGCGGGCTCTTCGACACCAACAAGGCCTTCCTGCTCCCCGACGCGCTGCGCCACGTACGATCGATTCGTTCGCTCTACGACCAGCACCCGGACGCCGAGCTGCTGCTAGTCGGCCATACCGATACCAGCGGAGAGATTCCCTACAACGAGACGCTATCGCTCGAGCGGGCCGAGTCGATGAAGGCCTACCTCACCGACGACGTCGACGCCTGGCTCGACTGGTACGGCTCGGGCAAGCCCTCGTCCAAGCGCTGGGGCGAGATGGAAGACCGCATGATGCTCGAGGCGGTGCTCTTCCGTCGCGGGCAGAGCCCGAGCTCGCAGTCGCTGAAGGACTTCCAGCGCAGCGAAGGCCTGGTCGACGACGGCATCATCGGTCCGAATACCCGGCGGGCCCTCGTCACCGCGTACATGGGGATCGACGGCACGACCCTGCCCGAGGGGATCACCCCGGTCACCCATGGCTGCGGCGAGGCCTTCCCCCTCGCCGGCGACGGAGTCGCGCTCGACGACGCCGCGGCCGATGGCCAGAGCGATGCCGCCGACCGTCGGGTGGAGCTGTTCTTCTTCGACGGGCCGCTGGACATCCTGCCGCCCCCGCCCGGCTCGACCTCGGCCGCGGGCAGCACCGAGTATCCCGAGTGGCGGCTGCGCGCGCAGCAGACCCGCGACTTCGTGGTCCGCGAGACCAAGGCCATCGCGGTCAAGGTCACCGATGCCGATACCGACGAGCCGCTGGCCGGCGCCCAGGTCACGCTGTCGGCCGCGGCGCCCGAGGGCGTCGACGCCAAGCCCGAAGGCGGCGGCTCGAAGGAGACCGACGACTTCGGCGTCGCCGTGTTCGACGACATGGACGACGGCAGCTACAGCGTGGGCGTCGAGCGGCCCAGCCACTCCGGCGAGGTGGTCGAGCACGAGATCGGGCCCGACGATCCGCCCACCGTGATCCCCATCGCCCTGGCCGCGGGCTTGGGCGACCTGCTGGTGTCGGTCACCGACCAGCACACGGGCGCCGCCCTCAAAGACATCGACGTGCGCATCGACGGCCCCGAAGCGCACGGGAAGCTGACCGCGGCCGACGGCTCCGCCACCTTCAGCGACATCCCCACCGGGTCCTACGACGTCGAGGTCGCCGCCAACGGCTTCAGCGCCTTCACGGGCACGGCCACGGTCGTCGCGGACTCGTCCGTCTCCCTGCCCGTGACGCTGGTGTCCACCAAGCCCCGCGAGGGCAACCTCGCCATCGTCGTACAGGACAAGGGCGGCGCCCCCATCAAGGACGCCACCGTTCGCCTGCAAGGCATGACCTCCACCACGACCAACACCAACGCCAAGGGCGAAGCGTTGATCGGGCCCGTGAACGAGGGCACCCATCAGCTGGAGACCCTCGCCGAGTGGTTCGAGCTGAAGACCGAGAACGTGTCGGTCTTGCCCGATCAGACCACCAACGTGACCGTGGTGCTCTCGCCGCTGAAGGTCGACCTCGAGGCCACGCTCTTTTACAACCGCACCTGGGACTACAACGCGCACGCCACCCCCATCGCGGCGGTCAAAGAGACCCTGCCCGGGGTCAAGGTGGAGCTGCGGATCAAGCCCAAGGGGGGCAGCTCGCTGTCCGTGCACGCCACCGAGCACGCGAGCAAGGACGGCAAGGTCAAATTCAAGGCCGTGCCTCAGGCCGACGCCCTCGAGCTGCGGATCTTCCTCGAGCACGAGGGCGGCAAGATCGTCGCGTTCAAGGGAGACACCAACGCCGTCACCCAGGCCGATTTCGAGGTCAAGACCAACAAGTCGGCCTGGCATCAGCTGCCGCTGTCGGCCGCGCTCATGGGCAAGATCGACGGCAAGATGTCCGCCGTGGATCTCGGCGACATCGAGATCACCAAGGCGCTCTTCGTCGACATGTGCGACTGCTACAAGTCGATCTGGTTCGGCCACGGGCAGATCAAGAAGCTCGCCAACAGCACCCTGCCCTTCTGCGAGGTCCGCTACCCCTCCACCACCACCAGCTTCCACCGCGGCGGCAAGCTCACCGTCCTCAAGGACGACCTCAAAGACCGCGACGTGCTGCTCCACGAGTACGCGCACTTCATCATCGGCAAGAAGGTCGGCTCGAAGGGCGCGGGCTACAAGTACGACGATGGCAACGGCACCATCGGCAAGCACAACCGCACGAGCAAAGAGCACTACGAGTCCGCCTGGGCCGAAGGCATCGCCACCTTCCTGTCTTGTGCGATGTCCAACGACCCGCACTACCACGACGGCTACGACGCCAACCTCAGTTATCACCTCGACAGCGACAACACGCAAATCGGGGCCCACTCCGAGGGGAGCATCCAGGAGGCGCTGTGGGACACCTACAAGGTGCAGGGGGTGAGCTTCAAGAAGATGTGGGCCGCGCTGACCAACACCTCGAAGATGGTGGTCAACTCGGCGCCGAAGTATCACGAAAACTGGGGCAGCCTGGGCGTCGCCGACCACGCCAAGCTCGTGGCCGCGTACCACAAGTTCAGCATGAAGTACGTCTACGACTACCGCAGCGGCGGTGATCGTTTCGAGGCGGTGGCCGCCCCCAAGAAGTTCTCGGCCTCGAGCAAGGAGTTCGCCACCATCGACGAGCTGTACGACAACTTCGGCAAGCTCGGCGGCGGCACCAAGGCGGACTACAAAGAAGAGTTCTACAACCGCAACGAGAAGTTCAACTCCGGGGCCATGGCGTCCGGCTCCTCGCGCACCAACCCGAAGATCACCGCGGGCAAGAAGTACATCGTGCCCGAGCGTCGGGAGATCAAGTGATGCGCCTCGGCCTGCTCGCGCTGGGGCTCGTGCTCGCGAGCTGCCGTTCTTCTGCCCCCTCCCTCGACGACCCCGATCCCACCGGTCGCGCGCAGCCCAAGCCCGCCGACGTCTCGGCCCCCGCCACCGCCGAGCCGGCCGCGCCCACGCCCGCGACCAAGGAACCCGCCATGCCCTTCTCCGACGACGTCCTCCCCTCGAAGCTCTCCGTCGAGCAGCTCGACAAAGTCGAGGTTCGGTACTCCTTCATGTCCCCCAAGACCGGTGCCGGCCGCCAAGAGCTGCACATCAAGGGCTCGGGCGAGGTGAAGCTGCTCCGCACCATGGCCTACGACCAGCCCGAAGAGCTCCGCGAGGGCCAGGCCCCGGCCGACGCCGCGCGGCGAATGCTCGAGGTCATGGAGGACGAGGGCTTCTTCACCCTCGAGGACGAGTACGAGCAAGAGCCTCCCCACGGCGGCACCTTCATCGTTCAGGTCGTCTTCCCCGGCGGGCAGGCCAAGTCCGTGGCCGTCGACGTCGTGCCCGACCACCGTCCGCCCGATGCCTTCGCCCGCGCGGTCGGGGCCATCAAGCTGGTTGCCGGCCTCGCCACCCCCGAGGCGCTGCACCACCGCTTCCTGCCGACGCTCTAGCCCGCCAGTTCACGGGCGAGGAAGTCGAAGACCGCCCGCAGCCGGGCGTTGCGTCGCACCTCCCGGGTCGTAGCCAGCCAGATCGGGAAGTCCGGTCGGATCTCGTCGCCGAGCACGGGCTCCAGGTCGGGCTGCTCTCGCGCCGCGGCGAGCGGAGCCAGGCCGATGCCGAGCCCCGCGCACAACAGGCTCCACGTGGTGAGCCGGTTGTCGCAGCGCATGGCGAAGTCCGAGCGCTGCAGCGGCAGCTTCTGTTTGGCCAAGAACTCGTAGAACACGTCGTCGTCCGCGGCCCCGATGAGCACGTGAGACTTCAGATCCGCCACCGTGGACGGCCGCCCCTTCGCACGGAGGTAGGAGGCCGCGGCGAAGAGTCCGATCTCGAACCGACCGACCTTGCGCGCGACCAGCTGCGCTTGCTTCGGACGAAAGTTCCGGATGGCGAGGTCCGCTTCGCCCACGGCCAGCTTCGCGGCCCGATCCGAGGCGATGAGCTCGATCTCGATCTCGGGGTACACGTGCCGCAGCTTCACCAAGATGCGGGGCAACAACGCACTCGCCACCGCGACCCCGGCGGAGATCCGAACGACCCCCGCGAGGTCCTCGGGCTGCCCGGTCGCGGCATCGAGGAACTGGGTCTTGGCCGCGACGACCCGAGCCGCATACTCGAGCAACCGCGTGCCCGACTCCGACAGGTGCAGCCCGTCACGGTGACGCTCGAACAAGACCAGGCCGAGCTGTTCTTGGAGCGCGGAGATGTGGCGGCTCAGGGTGGCGATGCTGCGACCACCGTCAGCGGCGGCGGACAGCGACCCGGCCGACGCCACCGCGAAGAAGGACTCGACCAGTGCGAGGTTGAGCGGCTCGTCCTTCGTATTTTTCATTTTTGAAAACACATCTTGCTAATACGGATATATTTTATCACTTTCGGAACACCGATGCAGGGCGTAACCCAAAGCCATGGCATCGAAGCCGCTCGGTGAAAACGCAGACCAGGGATACCGCCGCGTCGTCATCTCGAAGTACGGGGGCCCCGAGGTCCTGCAGCTGATTCACGAGCCCGCCCTGCCCGAGCCGGGGCCCGGCGAAGTCCGCATCCGGGTGCGGGCCACCTCGGTGGCCTTCACGGACACCCTCATCCGGCGTGGCCTCTATCCCGCCACGCGACGCCAGCCCATGCCGCTGACTCCCGGCTACGACGTCGTGGGAGTCATCGACGCCCGGGGTGAGGGCGCCACGCGATTCGCGGTGGGAGAGATGGTCGCCGACCTCACCGCCACAGGCGGATACGCGGAGTTCATCTGCCTGCCCGAGGACCGCCTGACCCCCGTTCCCGAGGGCGTCGATCCAGCCGAGGCGGTGGCGATGATCTTGAGTGGGATCACCGCCTATCAGATGCTGCATCGCATCGCGCAAGTACAGCCGGGCCAGCGCGTGTTGATCCACGGCGCCGGAGGAGCGGTGGGATCGGCCCTGCTGCAGCTGGGCAAGTCGATGAACCTGACCATGTTCGCGACCGCGTCAGCGTCCAAGCACGACCTGCTCACCGCCCAGGGCGCGGTGCCCATCGACTACACGCGCGAAAACGCCGAGGACGTCATCCGAGCCACGGGACAGGGGCTCGACGCGGCCTTCGACGCCACCACGGCCGGGAGCTTCCATCGTTCCTTCTCGCTCCTGCGACGCGGCGGCACCCTGGTCTGGTACGGCATGATGCTCGACCGCGTCCCCTTGTGGCGCAAGCTGCTGACGCCCTTGCTGCTCGGGTTGGTCATGGTACGCGGGCTCGTGTCCCCATCGAAGATGCTGCGCTTCTACTCGATCGCAGCGCTCCGTAAAGCCCACCCCGACTGGTTCCGCGACGACCTCTCCGCGTTGCTGCAGCGGCTCGCCGAAGGGAAGGTGACCCCCGTCATCGAGCGCCGGATCGACTTGTCCGAGGTCCAGCAGGCACACCGCGACATCGAGGCCGCCCGGGTTCGCGGGAAGCTGGTGATCACCATGAACGAGCCCTGAACCCAGGGCCCGAGTGCCGAGCTACAGGCCCCAGCTGAGGTACTTGACCTCCGTATACTCCTCCATCACCCAGCGCCCGCCTTCGCGGCCGATCCCCGACTGCTTGACGCCGCCGAAGGGTGCTCGTGCGGTGGAGACCGCGGCATCGTTGGCGCCGATGATGCCGTACTCGAGGCCCTCGGAGACCCGCCACACCCGGCTCGCGTCGCGCGTATAGAAGTACGCGGCGAGCCCATAGTCGGTGTCGTTGGCCAGCGCGATGGCCTCGGCCTCAGTCTCGAACGCCCGCAAGCCGACGACGGGACCAAAGGTCTCCTCGCGGCTGATCAGCATCGACGCGTCGACGCCGTCGAGGATGGTGGGGCGGACGAAGCGTTCGGTGAGCTCGGGCGTGGGCCGCACCACATCGCCCCCGCAGCGCAGGGTGGCGCCGCGCTGCCGCGCGTCGGCGAGGTGGCGGCGAACCTTGGCGACCCCGGCGTCGTCGATCAGCGGACCGGCGGTGACCCCCTCGGTGAGCCCGTGCCCCAGGCGCATGGCCGACAGCGCGGCCTCCAAGCGGGCGGCAAAGGCCTCGTAGACGCCCTTTTGCACGAAGAAGCGGTTGGGGCAGATGCAGGTCTGCCCCATGTTGCGGAACTTGCTGGCGATGGCCCCCGCCACGGCGGCATCGAGATCCGCGTCGTCGAACACGATGAAGGGGGCATGCCCGCCGAGCTCGAGCGAGACCCGGAGCACGCGCTGGGCTGCCTTGGCGGCGAGCAACTTGCCGACCTCGGTCGACCCGGTGAACGAGAGCTTGCGAAGGGCCGGGTGCGCGAGCAGGCCATCGGCGATCGGCTCGGGCTCGCCCGTCACCACCCCGAACACCCCCGGGGGCACGCCCGCGTCGGCGGCTCGCTCGGCCAGGGCCAACGCGGTGAGCGGGGTCTGCTCGGCCGGCTTGACCACCATGGTGCAGCCCACGGCCAGCGCCGGCCCGAGCTTGCGGGTGATCATCGCGGCGGGAAAGTTCCACGGGGTGATGGCCGCGGTCACGCCCACCGGCTGCCGCGTCACGACGATCCGCTTGTCGGCCGCGGCCGCGGGTACGACCTCGCCGTGCAGGCGCTTGGCGTCCTCGGCCGCCCACTCGATGAACGAAGCGGCATAGGCCACTTCCCCTTGCGCTTCGGCCAGCGGCTTGCCCTGCTCCCGCGTCATCAGGGTGGCGAGGGCGTCTCGGTCCGCGAGCATGCGGTCGGCCAAGCGCCGCAGGATCGTGGCGCGATCGTCCACGCTCCGGGCCCGCCAGGCAGGCAGAGCCTCGGCCGCGGCATCCACCGCAGCGTGGGCCTCCGCCCGGCCCTGCGCGGGTGCGCGCCCCACCTCCTCGTCGGTGGCGGGGTCGCGGACGATCAGCTCACCGTCGGCCAGCTCGAGCGTTTTCATGGGTCTCGAGCCGGTCGGGACTCAGGACTCGGGGGTCGCCTCGGCGGCTTCGGGAGCCGGCGCGGGGTCGGCCGCAGGCTCGGCGCCCTCTTCCACGCACTCGCCCATGCCCACGTAGTCGGGATCGCAGGGGTCGTCGATGGCCTGCACCTCGGGCTCGCTCTGCGCGGGCGCGGGCGCGACGTCTTGCTTGCCGCCCTTGCTCCACTCGGACTCGATCTCGATCAAGATCGTCGTCTGGCCCACGATCTCGTTGTTGATCTTGCGCTCGAGCGAGATGGGGTAGCCGCCGCTGGCGGAGAAGTTCGCCGTGGTCTCGACGTTCTGGTTGGCGGCGATCTCTTGCTCGCCGACCTTGCGCTTGGACTTGATGTCCGACAGGAAGCTCAGCTTGGCCACGTCCTCGCCGGCCTCGTTGCGGGCCATGCCCTCGAGCGTGCCCTTGCTCGAGGAGGAGAGGACCTCGGTGCCCTCGTCGTCGTCATCGTCGCGAGAGGCGTCCCAGGACTCGCCGCTGTCGACGTTCTCGTCGGGCAGGCTCACCGCCAGACCGGCCGTGAGCGCGGTGGTGATGAGACCGATGGCCGAGGCCACGGTCTGCGGCGCCCCCTCGGGCGGCTCGGGCGTGTTGCTCACCTTGCCCTGCGGGCTGAGGTTGAAGCGCATCTCCATCCCGTTGAGCGCGGTGGCGGCGTTGGGGTCCATGCCCGTGGCGCCGGCCGGGATGCCGTCGGGCGTCCGCACCGTCATCTCGATGTCCTTGATGGTGGCGCGCACCAGCTTGCCGCCGTCCTCCTCCTTCGCGGCCACGACCAGCTGCGTGTTGAACTTGAGGTTGGTCGCGATGTCCCCCATCGGCGTCTGGATGGTGGTCCGCATCTGGATGCTGCCGCCGTACTCCTGTCCGGGCGTGAGGTCGTAGCGCAGGCTCACTCCGGCCTCGGGCACCTCGACCTCGGTGAGTTTCCCGTTCTTGTTGCAGCCGGTCCCGAAGGGCAGCGCGAGGGCGACGGCCAAGGCGAGCGGAGAGGCCATTGTGCGGACGAGCATGGGCGCGTTTTATGCCAGTGCGCCCGCGACCGTCCATGCGCGTTCGCATCTGTGACCCACAAATGTGACCCAACGAGGCTCGATCCAGGCCAGTCCCCGTCGACCGCGTCGATACGGGTCCACGATGAAGCGCTCCCCGGGCGTAGGTCGCGCTGGCCGAGCCCTCTCACCCCCTGCCCGGGGCGTTGTCCCGGTTACTTCGCCGCGCCGAACAGGTAGTCCACCGCGAGGTGGCTCATGGCCCGAACCCCGATCTGCAGCGCTCCTTCGTCGGCGAAGAACTTCGGGGAGTGATTGCTGGGCGCCTCGCCGACCGGGGTGGTGGGCGGCACGATGCCCAGGAAGAAGAAGACCCCGGGGATCTCCTGCTGGTAGTAGGCGAAGTCCTCCGCGCCCAGCACCATCGAGCGCTCCCGCAGGTGCTCCGCCCCGGCCACGCGTCGCAGGGTGGGCAGCATGGCGTCGAGCAGCGCGGGGTCGTTGATCACCACCGGGTAGCCGCGCTCGATGGTCACCGTGGCCTCGGCCCCCGCCGCCGCGGCGAGGTGCGTGGCCGTCTGTTCGATCTGTCGGTGGATCTGATCGCGGACGTCGGCGTCGAAGGTTCGGATGGTCCCGACCAGCTCGACCTCGTCGGGGATGATGTTGCTGCGCACGCCTCCGTGGATGCTGCCCACCGAGACCACCGAGGCGGTCTTGGTCACGTCGAGCTGCCGCGACACGATGGTCTGCATGGCCAGTACGATCTGCGCGGACACAGTGATCGGGTCGACCCCCTTCCAGGGGTAGGCCCCGTGGGTCTGGCGGCCCTTCACCACGATCGTCATGCGATCCGAGCTCGCCATGGCCGGGCCCGACCGATAGAGCACGTCACCGACCGGCTCGGTGACCACGTGCAAACCGAAGATCGCCTCGGGGGTGGGGTTGGACAGCGCACCTTCGGCCACCATCAGCTCGGCGCCGCCCTCCTCGCCCGGCGGGGCCCCCTCTTCGGCCGGCTGAAACAGCAACTTCACCGTCCCCGGCAGCTCTTCGCGCAGCTGCGGCAGCAGCTCGGCCACGCCCATCACGATGGCCATGTGCAGGTCGTGACCGCAGGCGTGCATGACCGGGGCCTGCTCACCCCGCCACGACGCGGTCTGAGTCGAGGCGAAGGGCACGTCGACCTGTTCTTTGACCGGCAGCGCGTCCATCTCGGCCCGCAGCGCGACCACGGGGCCCGGCTTGCCGCCCTCGAGCACCGCGACCAGTCCGGTATGGGCGACTTCTCGACGCACCGTCCAGCCGTGCTTTTCGAGGTGCGCGGCGATCACCGTGGCCGTCCGATGCTCTCGGTTACCCAGCTCGGGGTGCTGGTGTAGGTCGCGGCGATACTCGATCACCGCGGGCACGAGCCCGGCCGCGAGCTCGTCGATCTTCGCCGCGAGCGGACTCGCCCCCACGGACCCCGTGAGACTGACGGGTGAGCCCTGCGGCGCCTTCGCCCGCGAAGACTCGGCGCTCGGCGGCGCCTCCAGGGGAGGCGGGGCCGACTCGGCGGGCGGCGGAATCGCAGCGGGCGCGGTCGCCCGGCAGGACAGTGCACCCAGGGCGAAGAGCGGACCGAGCAGGAGACCTCGCATCGCGGCCAAGCATACGCCCTCTGCCCCCGAGGCCGACAACGGGCCGCCCGCGCGCCACGGTGGTCGATTTTTTTCGATCACCCGCAATCTTCCGCTGGACCTCGGGCACTCCCCCACCGATTCACCGCGCTCTCGCGACCCGAGGACCACGTTCGTGCCCCACCCTACGCACCACGACTCGCCACGCTGCCATCGATGTGTTGAGATCGACCGCAATGGTCGAGGACACGGCGCTCATCGAGGCCTTCCGAGCGGGAGACCGGAACGCCGGAGCAAAACTCTTCGATCGCTACTACGCCTCGGTCGCCCGCTTCTTTCGCAACAAGGTGGGGCCC
This sequence comes from Myxococcota bacterium, assembly GCA_039028615.1. Lineage (GTDB taxonomy): Bacteria > Myxococcota_A > Polyangia > Nannocystales > Nannocystaceae > Paraliomyxa. Next base: position 99,152 of record JBCCHT010000033.1, read on the forward strand.
CAAGAGGCCAACGACCTGATCCAGAACACGTTCTTGGCCTGCTTCGAAGGCCTCGACCGCATGCGCACCACCAACTTTCGCAGCTACGTGTTCGCCGTGGGCTGCAACCTGCTGCGCAAGCACTTCCGAACCAAGCGCCGCCACCCGGTGGACTTCGGCACGGTGAGCGTGTTCGACATCGACCCCTCGCCCAGCTCCGTGATGGCCGAGAGCGAGCGCCAGCAGCACCTGCTCGAGGCCCTGCGCCGCATCCCCATCGATCACCAGGTCGTGCTCGAGCTGTTCTATTGGGAGTCGATGACGGCGGCGGAGATCTCCGAGGTCATCGAGGTCCCAGTGGGCACGGTCAAGACCCGAATCCGGCGCGCCCGACAGCTGCTGCAGGAAAAGATGGTGGTGGTGGCGAACGATGGGCCGGCAGCGCAGTGCTCGGTGGAGGACCTCGATGATTGGGCGGGCGCATTGCGACAGCAGATGGAGTCGACGTGAGCCCGCCGGGGATCGGTTGACGATGACTTCCTCCCCCACGCCACGAGACCTCGAGCTGCCCATCCCCGACGGGCCGGCGATCGACCCCGCCCGCGACCGCCTGCGCGCACAGCTGTTTGGGACGCCGTCGTCGCCGACCCGGGTCGGTCGCTTCGTGGTGCTGCGAGAGTTGGGGGCCGGCGGCATGGGGCGGGTCTACGCCGCCTACGACGAGAAGCTCGACCGCAAGGTCGCGGTGAAGGTGCTGCACCAAGACGTCGCCTCGCGGCCGGGCAATCGGCAGCGCCTGCTTCGCGAGGCCCAGGCGCTGGCTCGGCTCTCGCACCCCAACGTGGTGGTGCTGTACGAGGTCGGTGAGATCGACGAGCAGATCTTCTTGGCCATGGAGCTGGTGACCGGCCAGACCCTTCGCCAGTGGCAAACGGCGACCGAGCGCACGTGGCGAGAGACGCTGGTGCTGTACCTCGACGCGGGCCGGGGGCTGGCCGCCGCCCATGCGGCGGGGCTGGTCCATCGCGACTTCAAGCCGGACAACGTGCTGGTGGGTGACGACGGTCGCGTGCGCGTGGCCGACTTCGGGCTCGCCTTCGCCGACAACACCGCCTCGACCCTCCCCATCGGGACGGAGGTGGGCGCGCTCGATGCAACGCCGCCGTGCGAAGCGATCAGCGAACGCATCACGCGAACCGGTGCGCGCCTGGGTACCCCCGCCTATATGGCGCTCGAGCAGCTGCGCGGGCAGGCCACCGACGCCCGCACCGACCAATACAGCTTCTGCGTTTCGCTGTTCGAGGCCCTGGTCGGCGAGCACCCCTACGGGGGCGCCTCCGCCACGCAGCTGCTGACCCGAATGCTCGCGGGACGACGTCGACCCGTGCCCCGCAATCGGGTGCCCCGGGGCATCCTCGCCGTGCTCGAGCGCGGGCTCTCGCTCGAGCCGGGCGACCGCCACCCCACCATGGACAGCCTGCTCACCGCGCTCGGTCGGCGCCTGCATCGGCGCCGACGCGGGGGGGCGCTCGCGGTCGCGGGCGGGCTGTGTGGCGCGGGTCTGCTGGCGCGAGGCAGCACGCCGCCGCCGTGTGCCGCGGCGGGCTCGGAGATCGGCGAGACCTGGAACGAGTCCCACGCCGACGCCCTGCACGAAGCCTTCGTCGCCACCGGTCGCTCCTTCGCCGAGACGACCTGGCAGTCGACCACCCAGAGCCTCGATGCCTACGCCCGACGCTGGCGAGATGCTCAGGCGGACGCATGCGAGGCCACGCACGTCCGCCAAGAGCAATCGAGCGCGGCTCTCGATCTGCGCGGCGCCTGCCTCGACCAACGGCGGCGCGAGCTGGGTGCGCTGGTCGATGCCTTGGCCCAAGCCGATGCCACCGCGGTCGATTACGCCCACGAGGCCGTCGCCGACCTGCCCGGTCTGGACCGCTGTAGCGACCTCGACGCGCTCCGCAACCGCATCGCGCCTCCCGAGGCCGAGGACGCGGCCGAAGTGGAGTCGATTCGCGAGGGCCTGGCCCATGCCCGCTCGGCGCTGGCGCTGGGCCAGCTCGAAGCCTCGGCGCAGCGGCTGGAGCCCCTGGTCGAGCGCGCCCGCGCCACCGCCTATGGCCCCCTACTCGCCGAGACGCTCTCCACCCAGGGTCAGGTCTGGGGCTGGCAAGGCCGGCTCGAAGCCGCCGAAGGTCGCTTGCTGGAGTCGCTCGATCTGGCCGAGGCCCATCACCACGACGAGCTCGCCGCCCACGCCTGGCAGCACCTGGGATGGCTGGCGCTCGACCGGCTTCGCGATCCGGTGCGAGGCCGGGGCTGGCTGCGTCGAGCCCGAGCCGCCATGCTGCGCGTCGGTCGGCCCCCGGGGCTCGAGGCCGATCTGCTCCAGCACGAAGGCCTGCTCTACCGCGTCGAACAACGCCTCGACGAAGCCGAGGCCGCCCAGCGCGAGGCCCTCGACCTCCGCCGCGAGCACCGAGGAGACACCCACGCCAAGGTCATCAGCTCGCGCGTGAGCCTGGCGAACCTGATGGCCACGCGAGGCGAGCTGCAGCCCGCTCGAGACGAGTACGTCGCGCTCATCGAGCAGCAGCAGCGCACGCTCGGCCCCGAGCACCCCGACGTCGGACGCCTGCGCTTCAACGTGGCGCGCGTCGAGCTCGACCTGGGGCTCCACGAGGCGGCGGCCAAGAACCTCGATGCCGCGGTGTCGATCTACGGCGAGGTCTACGGCCTCGACTCGTCGCGCTTGGTGGAGGTCTTGCTGCTGCGCTCGCTCGTCGAAGACCGACGGGGGCAGCTCGCGGCCGCGCTGCACTGGATCGGCCGCGCGCGGGCCATCGCGGAGCAGAGCACCGACCAACAGCCCACGCTGGCCTCCATCCTCACCATGACCGGGACCCTCGAGTACCGACAGGGTCACTGGGATCGCGCGCTCGAGTCCTTCCAGCGCGCGCTCGGGCTGCTCGAAGAGCAGCCCGAGCCGAGCCCCTTCGAGCTGGCCGCCGCGCGCTCCAATGTGGGCGACGCCCTGCTCGAGCTGGACCGCAGCGCCGAGTCCCTGCCCTACCACCAGCGCGCCCTGGACTCGATGCGGCGGGCCCTCCCCCCCGATCACCCGCACCTGGCCTATCCGCTACGGGGCATCGGCCAGGCCCACGTGCTGCAAGGGCACCCGGCGCAGGCCACCGACCCCCTGCGCACGGCCCTTTCGATCTTCGAGGCCAACCCGGGCAACCCGACGGACATGGCCACCACGAAGTGGTGGCTGGCCCGCGCGCTGGCCTCCACCGATCCCACCTCCGCCCTCGACCTCGCTCGGCAGGCCCGGGCCACCCTCTCCCAGCAGCATCAAAACGCCTTGGCCACCACCATCGACACTTGGATCGCCGACACGGAAGCCTCTCCATGACCCACCGCCTTCGCTCCTTCGCCTCCGCCCTGTTCTCGCTCGCCGCCCTCGGCTGCGGGCCGACCCCGAGCGCCACGCAGTGCCCCGAACCGGCGGCGGCCGCCGAGGCTGCTCCGGCCCCTCACCAGATCCCCAGCCGCGACAACGCGCTGCAGATCAGCGACGAGTCGATGGTCATGCTCACCCCTCGCGTCAGCGTGAACGCGGGGGAGCATGTGCTCAGCCTCTATCATGGCGGTGGAGACCTCGCGCAGTCGCTCGAGAACCAGCTGAGCACCATCGAGGAGTTCGCGGTGCAGGTCGCCGACTTCGAGCACGAAGGCCAACGCTTTCGCACCACGGTGATGACGGTGAAGTCCGACGGCACCGTCGAAGCGTGGGCCCGCAACGAGGAGGACACGGGCTGCGTCTCGCCGATGCTCGCCGCCCCGGCCGAGGGCTCGAGCGAAGTGCGAGAGATCTCATTCGTGGTGCTGGCCGTCGATCTCGACTCACATCTGGTGATCGCCGACCCCTACCCGTTGGTCTACGTCCCGCCGATGGCCCCGCCCACGCGCCGCGGATGAGCGGGCAAAACAAAAGCGGCACCGCCGGAAACGAGCGTGCCGCCTGAAATGCCGACCGGCTCGACCCACGATGCCGGGCCGAGTCGCCGATGTGCGGAGCCGCAGCTAGACGGAGAACGACGAGCCGCAGCCGCAGCTGCCGGTCGTGTTCGGGTTGTTGAACTTGAAGCCCGCGCCCTGGAGCCCCTCGACGTAGTCGACGGAGGTGCCCATCAGGTACATGAAGCTCATCTGGTCGCTGAGCAGCTTCACGCCGCAGCTTTCGAACACGTAGTCGCCATCGGCGTACTCGTCGAAGTACAGGTCGTACTGGAAGCCGGAGCAGCCGCCGCCCATGACCTTGACGCGCAAGGCGTAGTGCGGCTCGATGGTCTCGGCGTCGCGGATCTCTCGAACCTTCTCGGCTGCGCCTTCGGTGAGCGACAGAGCACCCGCCATGGCGGGGTCGGTGATCGCCTCCGGGGTTGCCTTCGGTTGGGTCTCGGGCGAAGTTTGGGTCGCGGTCTCGGTGGACATGAGCGTGCCGTCTCCGGGCGCCGCGCTTTGCGCGCCCAAAAGCTAACGTTAGGTAAGATGCGTCCCGGCTGGCCTCGGGTCAAGCCATTGACTCGTTTTCGGGCTCACAGCAATGGCACGAGGTATCGGCGCTCATCGCATCCTCCACCCATCCGCGGTTTGACACGCGCGGTAGCGGGCGCCTACCGTGGGCGCAAATGGCGGCTAGCGTCCTGAAATCGTGGAGTTTTGGCACAGCGTTGGGCCTCGCCATCGCGTTCGCAGGGGTCGGCTGTGACGGCCGCTCGGAGGCGATGAACCGTCAGGTCGAAGGCCTCAAGAAGCCCAAGGAAAAAGTCGAGCTGCCGGAGGAGCTGCCGCCGCACCCGCTTCGCGACAAGTTGATGCCGGTCTTGTCGAAGATCTACCCGCTCAACAAGCCGCCTGCGGTGGTCGACGCGGAGATCGCCCCGGCGGGTAAGTACAAGTACGAGCTGACCCCGGGTGTCATGTCCGTCGTGCGCGTGTCGGCCGGCTCGTCGCAAGGCGAGAAGATCAAGGCCATCGTGCAGGGCACGGCCGAGGCCGACGCGTGGGCCTACCGCAAGAATGCGCGCCGCGAGTACGCCGACCTCATCAACCGGGTGAAGAACAGCTTCGGCAAGCCGCAGCGCGACGCCATCCTCAAGGCCTACGCCGAGCTTCGCCTGCTGCAGTACTTCAACGGCCCCGACGCCGAGGCCGAGGTCGCCTCGCTGCCCGCCGACGTCAAGGGTCCCGTCGAGGAGATGCGCAAGTACTACGTGGCCAACAAGGAGGCCGTGTGGGGCGAGTGGATGGCGGTCAAGATGTACGCCCGCCGCGGCGTCGCGGGTGAGGAGCCCTTCCTCAGCGTGCTGCGCGAGATCAAAAAGGAGCTCGGCCAAGAGGAGCCGCCGCCGCGCACCTGGGAGGACTCGATGAAGACGCCCCAGCTGCTCGCGTGGGCGGGGCAGATCCGCAAGGACGAGAAGCTCATGGAGATGGTCACCCATCTCCCCGACCTCCGCGATCGCGAGGCCTACCTCAGCGACACCCACTCGATCTGGGCCATCGAGGGCTCGTCCGACATCCCCAAGAAGGCCAAGAAGCTCCGCCCCGACAAGGACATGGGCTTCGGGGTGTTCCGCGAGGATCTGGGCGGCGGCTACAACGACCTGACCTTCGTGTTCTCGAAGAAGCTGTCGGGCACCGACCTGCGCAAGGCCTTCGTCCGCTCGCTGCTGTACGGGCACATGCTGGTCGACTTCCAGCTGCTGGCCACCTCGGGCTCCGACTTCGCCAAGCGCACCGCCGACAACGTCATCGACGCGACCACGGCGATCGTGCCCGACGAGTACGACCCGCTCTACGCCCGCTGCGGCTCGGGTGCGGCCATCGACACCTTCATCAACCACTACGGCGACGACTTCGAGATCCTCCAGGGTCTGTCCTCGCAGTCCAACCCGGAGAAGATCCTCGACGCCGCGCACCAGTGCGTGATCGAGGGCGCCCGCGGTGACATCCACATCCCGGCCAAGGACGACGACAAGGACGTCGAGGGTCCCGCCCCCGGCAGCCGGCTCGCGCTGTACCAGATGCTCGCGCGCTTCGAGAACATGGAAGCCGACCTCGCGGCCATGGGCCAGGACAAGCGCACCGCCGAGGACGACGTCATCGACGAGGGCGAGGCGATCCTCCAGCGCATCAAGGCCAAGGAGAACGCGGGCAAGGGCATCAAGTAGCGCCGCATCGACGGCGACGGTCCCCGCGTGCATGCGGGGTCGAGCGAAGGGGGCACGATCGACGATCGGCCCCCTTCGTCGTTGGTTGGCCTCAAATGACCCTATCGATGTCTCGCAATGTCAATGACCGACGACGAGCGCACGTCGTAGATTGGACTTCGACTTCGGGAGTCTGCTGATGAAGATCCGTATCGCCGTATTCGCCTCCGTACTCGCCCCGCTGGCCTGCTCACGCACCCCCCCGGAGAAGAACAACGACGAACGCGTCACCCCGAAGCAAGGCAAGGCCACCCCCATGGCCGAGACCGCCGAGCAACCGCTGCCTGCGCCCGACAAAGCCGCACTGCTGAAGTATCTCGAGCACGCGGACTACACCGAGTGGAACACCTTCCCCGTGGAGGACCCTCCCCCGATCCGCCTCGGCCTGCCCGTGCACGGGCGATGGGTCACGACCTACGCCAACCCTACCGCCTACCGAGCGCTGATCAAGGCGACGCAGCCGGACGAGCTCGACGAGCGCGTGAAGATGCCGCGCGGCTCCATCATCGTCAAAGAGAACCGCTTCAAGGCCCCCGACGGCCCGCCCGGCGTGCTGACGGTGATGTACAAGCCGATGGACCCCGAGTACTGCCAGTCGGGCGATCGGTTCAATGGTCGGGACTGCTTCGGCGGCGACTGGATGTACGTGTTCCACGAGTTGCCCGGCACCCCGCTCGACAAGGGTCACCCCGATCTCGACGACGACGTGAACCCGCGGCCCTTCTGCATGGACTGCCACGCCGCGGGGGCGGCCGACGACTATGTGCGGAGCTTGCAGCGGCGGCGCCGAGCGCTGCAGCCCAGCCTCCGCGAGGCGCTGGCCGGCACCCGCCCCGCTCCGCCGGTCGACGATCCCTTCTGCGAGGCCATCACCCTGAAGCCCGACCTGCCCGCCGACGTGGCCATCGACCCGCGCACCATCTTCGCCGAGGAGAAGGACACCGGCATCGCCAAGACCAAGGCGCAGCGGCTCTTCGATTGCGTCTCGTGGAAGACCTTCGTCGCGCTCAACTGGCCCCGCGATCCCGACGCCCGGGGCGAGCCGGATCCCAAGGCCGCGGCGATCTGGAGCGCGGCCGACGAAGGCCCCGAGGGCGCGCGGACCCGCGTCTGGGAGACCTACAAGGAGGTCTACGAGGTATTCCAGAGCGGCTCCGACCGAGCGGGCTGGAACCCCTCGGCCCCGGCGCAGCCCTGGGATCGCAGCCAGCCCGATCCGGTGGGGGTGGGCTGCGACCAGGTGGGCGGGGACAAGCTCATCAGCATGATCACCAAGAACCGGGTCGCCGAGGTCGAGAACGAGATCGGCCAGGCCTTCGCCGGCCAGTTCGGCACCTTGGTCGATCGCAACGGCCGGCTCGTCCGCTACGACGTCCGCTTCAACCGATCGGAGTTCGAGTTCATCATCGACAACCAATACGCGACGACCAAGACCCTCACCCCCTCCGGGCCGATGTCCGTCCTGCCCACCGCGATGGCCTTGCCCGACAACCGCTCCGAGAAGTACGGCGAGTGGGGCGGCGCGATCGAGGTCAAGGGCGCGTGGCGAGAGCTGGTGCCGCAGGCGGAGTGCAACAAACCCGAGTGCGAGTTCCCGGACGACCCCGAGGACTACTTTCACCAGCAGGTGTGGATCTTCGAGCCCGCGTCCGAGGGCAAGCCCGCCAAGTGTCGACAGACCACGATGGGCCTGGTGGGCCTGCACGTCGCTCACAAGACCCACTGGGCACCGCAGTGGATCTGGTCGACCTTCGAGCACGTCGACAACGTGCCCGGCAACGAAGGCGGGCCGCTCGACCCCTCCTCCTGGAAGGAGAACAAGGCGTTCTACAGCGCTCAGTGCCCCGACGAGGTCGCCGGGCTGAAGCCCGACTGCGCGCACCGACCCTTCCTGGGTGCTGCTCCGTGCTGCGCCAACGCGCCCTACGATCGCTTGCAGTACCCCGACCAGACCCGCAACCAGGTCACCCGGCTGTCCCCCATCGGCAGCGGCGCGCAACAGCTCAACGCAGCCTTCGCCGAGAAACTCGCGGGCACGCCCTTCGCCAACTACGTGCTCGTCGACACCCAGTGGCCGAAATTCGGGCGAACCGCCGACGGCACCCAGATGTATACGAAGCCCTGCAACTCCGATCCGCTCGTCGAGCCGCAGTCAGGCGAGTGCTTCGACATCGTGCCGCAAACGCTCCGCAACACCTCGATGGAATCCTATATGGCGACCTACGTCGGTGAGGCCATTGGTGGAGGCACGGGCGACATCCACCAGATCAGCAACCGCGGCTGCATGAACTGCCACGGCGAGGCCGGAGCCGACTTCAGCTACCTGTGGCTCGACGGCTCCAACCAGCGGGTGCCCAGCGTGGAGTGAGGGCCACGCTTCAGCGGCCGTTGTAGCGCAGGCGTCCCCAGCCCAGGGCCCAGCCCACCGTGCCGTCGTCGCTCATGACCACCTCGTCGAGCTCGCGCCGCGTCTGTGCGCTGGCCGCCTCGTCGATGCGCCACTGCCCCTGCTCGAGGGTCAGCACCGTGCCCTCGTCGCCGACCATGAGGCCTCGCTGCCCCTCGGCGTCGATCCAGATGTCTTGCCAGGTCTCGTCGCTGAGCGCACTGGCGGCTTCGTCCTTTGTCCACACGCCGTCGCTCATGTTCACCACGAAGCCCTCGTAGCCCGCGACCCAACCGGATTGCCCGTCGTCGGCGATGTGCAACGCGTAAAAACCGGTATCGAAGTACTCGGGTCGGGGGCGCCACTGCTCCCCGTCGAGCTCGAGGATGCGACCGTTGCCGGTCACCGCGTAGCCGTGCTCCTCGGTCGCGTCGAACCGGACCTCCTGGACGGAATATCGATCGAAGTCTTCGTGTGGCACTGGGACCCACTGTCCGTCCACGAATCGCGAGGGGCCGTCCGACGTGAACAACCAGCCCGTGCTTCCGTCGGCGCTCATCCACAGGCTCTGGGCGCTCGGTGGCCACTCCTCGTCCGGGCGCGGCAGGGCCTCCCAACGGCCGTCTCGTAGCTGCGCTCCCGCCCCCATCGTGCCGAAGGCCCAGCCCTGCGAGCCGTCGTCGGAGACCCAGCCGCAGTTCAGGTAGTTGCTGTCATCGGCGAACTTTGGCTGGTGCTCGTCGAGACGCCAGCGGCCGTCTCGAAGCGCCAGCACCCCGCCCGTGGAGAAGGCCCAGCCCTTCGTTCCATCGGGACTGAGCCAGGCATCGAGCACGTGATCGGCATTGGCCGCGCCCCAGTCGTCGCGACGCCCGAACGCGCCGTCCTTGCGCTCGAAGATCTCGCCGTTGCCCACGAGCAGCACATCCTCGCCGTCGGGGCTCACCCACGGCATGAACAACAGCTGGCTCGAAAGAGCGCTGGCGACTTCGTCCACCGCCCATGTCTGGCCATCGAAGCGAAGCACCTGGCCACGATTGCCCGTGGCCCAGCCGGCCTGGCCGTCGTCGCGCAGCTGCAGCGCACCCATGGACTCACCGATGCGGCCCCGGTGCTCGGGGTCGATCGCCCAGTGCCCGTCGCGAAGCCGCAAGACCTCGATGAAGCCGTCCTCATCGCGATGGATGGTCATCGCCCAGCCCGTCGAGCCGTCCGCGCTCACGTCCATGGCCGCGATATGCCCAGTGGTCTGCCCCTTGGACGCCTCGTCGACCACCCATTGCCCCTTCTCCAGGCGCAGCAGCGTGCCGTTCAGGCCCGCCGCCCAGCCCTGCGTGCCGTCGTCCGAGACCCACAGCGACCACATCTCCGCCGGAACGCCGCCGTGGTAGCGCCAGGTGCCCGCCTCGAGGCGAAGGACGACGCCGAAGATCATCTTGCCTCCGACCGCCCAGCCCTGCGTGCCGTCGGCCGAGACCCAGAGGGCCGAGATGGGCACGTGCTCCACCAGGTCGTAGCCGGCGACCGGCGCGGGCGTCCACTGGCCATCGACCAGGTGCATGACCTGATCGCTCGCCCCCAAGGCCCAGCCCTCGGCTCCGTCGTCTCGCACCCACAGCACGGACACCCCCTTCGAGGCCTCCGCGTTCGCTTCGGCGCCGACGCGCCACGTCCCGCCCTCGTAGCGCAGGATGTTGCGGCCGCTCGTCGCCCAGCCCGTTCGCTGCTCCGCGTCGAACCATGCCTGGCCAATGCCGCCGTCGATGAGGTTGGGTCGATGCCATCCGGTGGGGATCTCGGCCTCCGCCGTCCCGGGTGCGTCGGGCCCAGAGCTGACCGTCTTGGGGCCACAGCTCAGCAACGACACCGCAAAGCTCAGCGCGACGAGGCGGACGATCGACATGGGCCGACCATAGCCCAAGGGCTCGGCTGGGACGATGTACCGCTCACTCCGGGCAGATGCGCTGCACCGCTTCCTGGGCGGCCTCGCACGCGGGGACCAAGGTCCCGAGCGCCTTCGGGTTGGACGCCACGGTCCGATACGCCTCGATCGACTCCCGCAACGTCCGCTCGGCCAACGCTCGGGCCTCCGGGTCCATCTTCGCGATGCACCCCTCGTAGAGCTTCACGTAGGCATCACACGCGGGCACACCGATGACGGGTTCCTCCTCCTCCCGCTCGACCGGCCGTTCCCGGGCCTCGGGCTCGCTCGGGCCCGGCCGCTGGGCGAGCGCCCGCCGCAGCTCGGCGACTTGCCGCGCGAGGTCGTCGTGGTCGGCTTCGAGTCGGGTCAGGCGCTCGTCCCGGGTCTTGCCGCGACCCACCAGCTCGTCGATCCGCTCCCGAGCCTCCCGCAGCTTCGCGTTCGCGTCATCGTCCTGCGCGCCGACCCGCGCCCGGAGGGCCTCGACCTGGCTCCGCGCCTCCGAGTCCTGGCACGCCGGGACGACCACGAGCATCACCACGCCGAGGAACACCGAGCGCATGGCTCACCATACGACCCGACGCCGCGCCGACGCCATCGGGGCTCACTCGGAGGACAGCTCGGCCTCGAGGGCCTTCAAGCGACGAGCGGCCTCCTCGTGGAGGTGGCCGAAGCCGTGGGCCTCGAGCGCGAGCCGAAGCAACCGCATCGCCTGTCGCTTGCGACGAAGGGTCTCCATGGCGATCGCGGCCGCGAGCAAGCGGTAGTTCTCGGTCTCGTCGCTCCAGCTCCGTACCCCGCGGGCCCGGGTACGCCGTAGCAAGCGCAACGCGTCGGTCGGGGCGCAGCGCGCCACGAACTCCACGCTGTCGTAGTCCACGTAGCCGTACAGACGATGGGTCCGCCCCAGCGACTCGACCAGGGGGCGGACGAAGAACGAGCGCACCCGCGGGGTGGCCCCCGCTTCGATGAGCAAGCGGCTCGCCTGGAGGCACGTGGGCGCAGGGAGCCGCTCGGGATGGCGAAGCAGCGGCAGCAGGGACACGACCAGCTCGGGTCGCTCGGTGAGCTCGGGCAAGGCCAGCAGCTTCGGTCCGAGTCCCTCGTCGACGTGGGTGCGCCCGAAGGTCTCCATGAGCAGAGCAGACAAGCGGTTGGGTCGTACGGACGCCAGCGCGGCCCGAAACGCGGACTCGTCTTCCAGCTCGGCGTAGCGCCCGGTGATGTCGACGGGGCCGTCGTCGTACCAGTCTTCGGCCACGAGCTTCGGGATGGACCCGTGGGACACCAGCGGAGCCCCCATCGCCTCCGCGAGCCGGCGGACGAAGGCGTCGGAGTGCTCATCGAAATCCGAGTCGGCATCGTGGGCGTAGGGGTAAAAGGGCAGCAGCGCTCCTTGCTGCGTCAGGCAGACCAGCCGCCGACCTTGGACCCGACCCCGCTCGTCCCGGGCGTAGATCACCCGCTTGTTGATGTCGGCCGCGTTGGCGAAGACGGAGAAGAAGTTGCACTCGCCCGGGCTGAGGCAGGTGCCGAAGTGGCGCCCCATGTGAAAGACCTCGAGCGGGTCGTCCTCGAGGCTCAGGCGCAGCGATGCCTTCCGGCCGCCCACCACCACCTCGCCGATCCCGTCGAGCCACGGGCCGGGGTCGATGGGCGATTGCCGCAGCGTCTCGATGAACCCCGCGTTGGCGGGGTGATCGCGAAGGTCCCAGGGTTCATCGCTCGCCCGACGCACGAGGAGCATCTCGAACAGCCGCCGGGTCTGCTTGGACTCCGAAGCCAGCGGCCCGAGCAGCCCGATGAGGCGGTCTTCGAGCAGCCACGGGGTCGCGGAATCGAGGCCGTAGTGCTCGGCCAACGCCGGGCGGAGGCGAGCCACCGCAGCCTCCTCCAGGCCTGCGACCAGGGCCAAGCCGCTTCGCCGCTTCAGCTTGCCGCGCAGGGTGTCTCGCTTGACCTCCGAAAGCGCCGTGGCCGGCCCCTCGCGGCTCGCCAATCGCTGCTTCAGGGTCGCGCGACGCTTGCGGAGGGCGGCGGCTCGCTCGGCCGAAGCCTCGGACACCATCCGCTCCACGGCTCGTAGCTCGGCTTCGATGGACGCATCGCCCCGATGCACCGAGCGCAGCACCTTGGCCGCGATGGCCCGGGCCCGCGGCGTGAACCGGGTCAGGCGCTCGAGCTCGCCGCGCAGTTCTTCGGGGTATTCGGCGATCCAGTCGCTCTCCTCGGGCTCGCGCGTGATCGAGCCCGACGGCAGCGGCGCCCCCAAAAACTCGAGGGCCGCGAGCTTGCGGCCGCAGGACACCAGCGCACCGATGTCCTCCTCGAGCGTCAGCGCCCGCAGCAGCGTACGCTCCTCGTCGGTCACGCGGTCGAGGACCTGGCGAAGCGCCTTGGCGATCAGCTCCGCGGAGTCCTCCCGGCGATTGAAGAAGTCGAAGACCCGGGCGAACACGTCCACATCGGGCTCGGCCACCATCCACGCGGCACGCAGCTCATCGGCGTTGCACCACTGCTCGTGCCGATCGACCGTCGACAGCCCCACGAGCAAGCGGGCCGCGAGCTCGCCGTCGTGAAAGGCCCCCACCACCGCACACAAGGTCTCGGCGCTCTCGGTCAGGTCGATCTCGGGCGCATGCCGTCGTAGCCAGGCCAAGCCGGTGAAAAAACGCGGGATGTCGCGGGCCTCGAAGTCCTCCTCGAGCAGGTCCTCCAACAAGCCGTAGAACCCGGAGCCCTTGGTCGCCGCCCGAATCGTGTCCTCGCGCCAGGGTGCGAAGGCATCGTCGTCCGCGGAGGCCGTGGCCAGGTCGGCCGCCAGCGCGCGCAGCAAGACGGGGGCTCGGCTCGCCTCCCACCCGGGATCGTCGTGGCGAAGGCGCTCGAAGTGGATCAGCAACCCCGCGCGCGCGGCCACCCCGGGCGACTCCCCGACGTGGCGAAGCGCCTTCGAGGCCGCCGCGTGGTAGCCGGAGGGCTCGTCTGCGCTGGCGCCCTGGAGTGCAGCGGTCAGGCCCTCGAGGTCGAGCTCGTCGGGTGCTCGCTCGACGATGGCCTGGCGCTCTCTTCGGAGACGCTCGATGCGGTCGCTCTTGCCCTTCGACGGTTCCTCGTGCGCCTGGATGTGGTGAGCCTTGTGGGTCACTCGCGTCAGCGCGGGCCACCAGGCGTCCCACTCCCCGATCAGCGCCGACAGATCGCAATGCTCGAGCAGCCGAAGAAAACGCTTGGCGCGCGCGGTGTCGACCTGCAGCAGCCAATCGACCCAATCCTCGATCTGCGGGACCAGGCGCAGCTTCGCCGGCTCCGGCAGCGTTCCTCCTCGCTGAAAGATCGCGGCGCTCTGCTCGACGAAGGGCCGGCCGCCCTTGATCGCGGTGCGGTAGGTCGCCGGGTCGGCCAGCAAGCGCATCAACGGCTCGACCGCCTTGGGTCGCGCCGCCATCGCGAGATGAGCACAGCGAATGCTCAGCCGGACTGCCTCGTCGTGACTGCGCTGCTCGTGCACCACCGTCAGCGCGTCGGCTCGCCGTAGGACCCAGGCCAGGTACTTCGGCGCCAACGAGGCCCGGGTGGCCAGGACCCACGAGAGCGCATCCACCACGGGCTGCAACACAGGATGCTCGCGCCTCATCGCTCGCGCCCGATTGACGGCCGTGCGCGAGTACAGGTCCGCCGACCACAGCTCGTCGGGCAGCGCTTCCCCGCGGTGCACCCAGGGCTTGAGCGTGCCCAAGACCCCGCTCACCGCCGCATGCCATGCCGCGACATCCCCCACCAACTTGGGCATCGCCCGCGGGAACTCGCCGCGCAGCTTGTTCGCCGTGAAGGTGGCCCGACGCAGATGGTTGCGATCGAGCGTCAGCACTTCCGGGCCACGCTCCCCCTCTTCGGGCACCACCACCCAATCGTCGCCACGGGGATAGCCCTTCAGCCACCACAGCTTGGCCTTCATCAACATGCGGGCCCGAGCGAGTCCCGAGGCCCGGGTGTTGGCGGGGGAGTGCGGACGCATGATGAACGCGACTACGATGAGAGTACGTCGGCTCGATGTGAACACGCGAATCGGGCTCGTCTCCTCGACCAAACCCGATTCGCGGCGTTCCATCGAGTCATGCTCCAGGTCGTGCCGGTCCGCGCACGGGGCCTTCGGTGCGGGCGGCTCCAGCTCGGCGGAACGACCGAGGAGCCGGCTCGGTCCTCGACGGCCGGCGTCATGCTCTTCGTTCCCGCTGCGCAAGGCGACCAATGCCGGGTGTGCCACGCTGCCCTTCCGTGCCAAAACTCGACGGTACGAGAGCAACTGAAATAGCCACGGGTCGGGAACGGGCCGTCGAAAGATTTCGACGAGGGTGACGTACCCACCGGGGCCCAATTTGCTCACTCACTCATCGTGAGTTGCACACTCTTCGTGGAGGTGCCGATCGAAGTGTCACTACACTTCGCGCTGCTACGTTGAGTTCATGGTCATGGGAGCGCAGCCGACGATTCGGCTTCGAGAAACACAGATCGACGCGCTGAGCGAGGTGCCGCGATTGGCCATCCTCGAGCGAGTCTGGCGCCTCGTCGAAGACGACTGGTTGGCCGAGAACGAAGGCGCCAGTCGACAGCTCGGCTACGAGCGAGTGATGGCGGGCATCGAGCGCGCCCGCGGCTATGGCATCGAGACCCCGTATGGATGGGGTCGATTCGCCCAGCTGATGGTGATGCTGGGCGACGAGTTCGACCTCGATCTGCCCTGGGCCAAAGAGATCCTGGCGATCCCTCGGCTCCACGAAGAACACCGCCTCGATCTGGTGGAAGAGCGCGGACTCCAAGACACCGAAGACCTCGAGGGCTCCCAGGAGTAGCGCCATGGATCCCTTTCCCTACCAGAGCAAGGTCGAGACCAAGCCCAAGCCCGGCAACAAACCCAACGGCAAGGGCGACGAGAATAGGCAACGCAACAAGAGAAAACGCAACAGGAAAAAAAACAAGAACCAGAACAACCTGTCCAAGTCGAAATCTTCGATCACGACGACCAAGTGCAAGAACAAGCAGCGGCTCACCGTCCACGTGAGCCCCTCGCCGCACGCGCTCACGTTCGAGGACGACGACAGCGTCGTCGCCGAGATCAAGGCCATCACGACCCCCAAGAAGGTCAAGAGCATCAAGTGGTCGTTCGTGACCAACCCCATCGGCGCCAAGTTCATCAAGTCCAAGGGCAACACGGCGAGGATCGAGTCGGAGGAATCCGGCACGGTCAAGGTGCGGGTCGAAGCCAAGACGGAGGACCAGACGGCTGTCGCCACGTCCGACGTGCATTTCGTGGACGTCTACCTCCCCGAGGTCGTCGCGAAGGTGCTGCCGCCCCAGGAAAAAGAGGCCACCCGCAGCATCCAGTTCGAGGCCGAGGGCACGCCGAACGATGGAACCTACGCGTGGGAAGACCTCGCCGAGACCAGCGGTGACGTCGCGATCTCCGGGCAGCAGAACAAGAAGAAGCTGAAGCTCCAGGCCAAGACCCCGGGGACGGCCCAGGTCGAGGTCGCCTTCACCCCGAGCGTCGCCGACGAGCTGACGGCCAACATCACGAGCACCGCCGCGTTCTTCCGCATCGAGCCGGCCGTCCAGGCCGTGAAAGGAGCGGGTGCGAGGAGCTCCGGAAAGCTCGTGACGATGGAGGTCAAGGGCACCCCCGACGCGGGCACCCGCAAGTGGAGCCTGAGCAACAACACGATCGGGGCCACCATCGAAGGCGGCACCAACGGCACCAAGCTCAAGATCCGGAGCAAGAAGAGCGGCGTGGTCAAGGTCAAGTTCCAGTACACGCCCCCCGAAGCGAAACAGCCCCTGACGAGCCACGGGGCGGCCGTGTTCGTTGCCTGCCCCATCACCAAGTTCAAAGCCGGGGCGGCGACCGCCTACACCGACATCCCCACGTCGAGGCGCAAACCGATCGAGCTTCTCATCGATCACTCGCCCACGGGGACCAAGAAGGACCCGGCCGCCTTCAAGACGGGGCGGTTGCTCGTGGAGGCGGACCCCAAGCCCACGAGCATCCAGTCGACGGGCCTCGACGACGAACTCGGCACCTACGAGTGGAGCAAGCCCGCCAACAACAAGTTCATCCGCATCTCCGCGACGCAGCCCAACCAGCACGGCCGCGACCAGTCCAAGGTGGCGATCGATGCCCTCCCCAAGACGGGGACCGTGGGACCCACCAACGACTACGCCGTCGAGAAGGTCCAGATCAAGCGCAAGCTCCACAACGTCCCGGTCACCGACACCATCGACGTCCACGTGCACAAAAAGGGCTGCTCCCAGGTGAAGTGGCGTCGAGCACGGCTCAACAACGTGACGAGCGAGGACCGGCTGAAGGTCTGCAAGCACGCCGCGAACCCGCAGTGGGACAACTGGGCGCTGAACATGACCGAGCCCCCGGGAGGAATTCCCGCGGTGGCCTCCAACGGGCACCAACACGGGGGCCCTTGCGGCCAGTGTTCGTCGGATGCCCGGACGATCTGGCACTACGTCGAGTCCCACAACGACGTCATCACCCACGCCAAGGACCTCGCCAACACGATCGCGACGTTCACGAGCCGAGAAGACTCGAACAGCGTGAGCTTCCAGAATGCACACGGGACCACGCTCCACGGCAACACGCTGTTCACCAACGAGATGTGGGCCACGTTTCGCCCGCAGTACTACGACAACGGGAGCAGCACCTACCGCTACCGCACCCGGGGTCGAATGCTCGGGGTCCTGCGGGGAAAGCCCTTGAACTCGAACGCCTGGCAGTGGATCTACGGGCTGTCCGGCGAGGGCAACCACGGCGGCACGTGGGCAGCCGAGGTCGATGTCCAGTCACAAGGGGGCGACACCAGCCGCGCCATCTCCGGCTACCTGGTCAACGCTCGGTACGGGCAGACCAGCGGGGTGTTCAACACGAACGCGATGACCTCGAGCTGGACTCGATTCGGCCGCTGCGCGGCAACCCGAGTCCTCCGTGCGGCCATCGCTGCCAACCTGTGCGACATCCAGCTCGCAGAAGTCTGGGTCTACCCCGGCGGCAACGATCTGTACGGCAACTACGACCACGGGTACGAGATCGGCTCGTGTGAACAATGCCGTCGGTACCTGGGCCTCATGTTGTGTGAAACCGGGGTCCGCACCTAGTCCGGGACAGGCAGCTCCTCATGAGTAGAATCAGCGACAGCATCGACTTCTGCACGCGGGCCAATCCCGCCTATGCCCAGAGCCTCCGCGGCAGCAGTGCGGCCGACATCGCAAAGGTGGAAGCCGCCATGGGTCGGCCATTGTCGGCCGAGCACCGCGAGTTCCTCGAGACGATGGGCGAGGGAAGCGGCAGTGACTTCGGCAACTTCACCGTCTCGCCTTCCGTGCTCCTGCAGCTGCGCTCCGCGACCTACGCTCGCCTGCCGCCCGGCGTCGAGCTGCTGGCCGCGCCCACGGACGACGACCTGATGGACGTATTCCTGGTCCACCGCCAAGACGCCGCCCCTCGCGTGCTTCGGCATCGCCCGCTCGAGTATGTGGACAGCGCCGACTTCGATGTCGCCAACACCGAGGCGATGGCGGGCGGCCTCGACGAAATGCTGTGCGCGGCCGAGCTGAGCAAGGTCGCCGTCCAGCAACCGCATCTGGTCACGCTCGACGACCACCATCGACGCCCCGACTTGCTCGACGAGTTTCGCGCCTTGATGCTGTCGTTCGGCGTCACCCCCTACTTCTGGGCCAACGACTGGTCGTTCGCGGGCACCGCCAAAGGTACGATCGTGGTGGGCAATCAACCGCCGGGCTGTGGATTGTCGATCGGCGTGGCCGGGCCCGACCGGTGGGCGGTGGCCGCTCTCGCCGGGACCGCCCAGTGGCAGCTGGAGCTGTCACGCCCGCGTTGATCCGGGCTGGTACGATGCCGCGTGCTTCAGTCGCGGCGCCTCGCAATCATCGCCGGCCTCCTGCCCGTGCTCGCCATCGGATGCCGACGCAATGATCCTCGCGGAGCGGGCCCGACTCCCGAAGCGGCGGTGACGGCCCCCGTGCGCGTCCCGGCCCCCGACACCGTGCCCGGCTTCGCGTTCCCGCTCGAGCCAGCCTCGCCTACCGCGCTGCAGGCCGTGCCCGCGTTCCCCGAGCTGCGCTTCGATCGACCGCTGTTTCTCACCCACGCGCCGGGAGACCCCGAGCACGTCTACGTCGTCGAGCAAGGCGGGACCGTGCGCCGCTTCGAAAACCGCCCCGACGTCACGGAGACCGAGCTTTTTCTCGACATCTCCGATCGCGTGCGCCAGCGCCACAACGAAGAGGGCCTGCTGGGCTTCGCCTTCGACCCCGACTACGCGAACAACCAACGGGTTTATGTCTACTACAGCGCCTCGCGGCCGCGGCGGACCCAGCTGTCGAGCTTCGTGGCCACGAGCGCGAGCTCGGTCGACGCCACCGACGAGCGCGAGCTGTTTCGCGTCGAGCAACCCTACGGCAACCACAACGGAGGCATGATCGCGTTCGGCCCGGACGGGTACCTGTACGCGGGCATCGGAGACGGCGGGGCGGCCGACGATCCCCATGGCCACGGCCAGAACCTCGAGACCTGGCTCGGCACCATCCTTCGCATCCGCGTCGGCCCGGACATCCCGACCTACGAGGTCCCCGCCGACAACCCCTTCGTGGACACGCCCGGCGCCCGTCCGGAGATCTGGGCCCATGGCCTGCGCAACCCGTGGCGGTTTTCGTTCGATCGCCAGACCGGCCGACTGTGGTGCGGCGACGTGGGGCAGGACGCGATCGAAGAGATCGACATCATCGAGGGCGGGGGCAACTACGGCTGGAACCTCCGCGAGGGCACGCATGTGTTCCGTCGCGGCGAGGCCTCGACGCCCCTGCGCGAGCCGATCGCCGAATACGGCCACGACCAGGGCCAGAGCGTGACCGGGGGCAATGTGTACCGCGGCACGCGGCTGTCCGATCTGCGCGGCACGTACTTCTACGGCGACTTCGTGACCGGCTACGTGTGGGCGCTGGACGCCGACGGAGACGAGGTGAAGTCCCACGCCCGCGTCGCCACCGTGCCGGGCCTTTCGTCGTTCGGCGAGGACGCGGGCGGTGAGCTGTACGCGATGAGCTTCGACGGGCGGATCTATCGCTTCGAGCCCAACGACACCGAGGCCGAGGGGCGCCAGTTCCCCACTCGGCTGTCGCAGACCGGTCTGTTTGCCGACACGGCCGCGCTCACGCCCAGCCCCGCGCTGCTGCCCTATGCGGTCACCGTGCCGCTGTGGTCGGACGAGGCGAGCAAGCAACGCTGGGTCTTCGTGCCCCCCGGCGAAAAAGTCGAGTACGACGAGCGCGGGCCCTGGTCGTTCCCCGTGGGCAGCCTGGCCGTCAAGCACTTCGAGTGGCCGGGCCCGGGCGACCGTCCGCTGCGACTCGAGACCCGCGTCATGATCCACGAGCGTCGCGGCTGGGCCGGCTACACCTACCGCTGGAACAAAGCGCAGACCGATGCCGAACTCGTCACCACCTCGACCGCGGCCCTGCACCCGGTGCCCGTGGGCAAGGGCGTCGAGCTACGGCCTTGGTACTACCCGGCCGGGGCCGACTGCCTGCGCTGCCACACGCCGGGCTACGGGCAAGCGCTCGGCCTGCGCACGCGACAGCTGGCGGGCACCGAGCAAGGACGAGGCCTCATCGCGACGCTGGTCGAGCGAGGGCAGCTCGAGCCCGCCCCCACCCTCGACGGGCTGCCCGCTCACCCTCGCACCGACGACGCCGACATCGAGCTCGACGCTCGGGCGCGGGCCTATCTCGACGTCAACTGTGCTCCCTGCCATCACCCCGGCGGCCCGGCCCCGGGTGGGGTCGACTTGCGGATCGACACGGCCCTGGCCGACGCCGCGGTGCTCGGGACCGCGCCCGAAGATCAGCTCGGGGTGGACGGCGAGCTGCGCCTGGCTCCAGGCGACCGCTCGCACAGCGCGATGTGGCTGCGGATGGGGCTGCGCGCGCAGCGAGGCGCCATGCCCCCGCTGGCCAGCCTACGGGTGGACGAGGCCGGCCGTGCGCTCGTCGGCGACTGGATCGATGCGCTCGGTGCCCCGTGAGCGCACGCTCGGCACCCCGGGCAGTCCGTCGTGCAACCGGACGGGCGCCGGTCCGTCTTCGTCTCGGGAACCCATGAGCGCGACGCGAATCGGCATCTTGGTGAGCCTGTGTCTGGCGGCCTGCAACGTGGGCACGTCCGACGGCGCGACCAGCCTCAGCGGAGGCTTCAGCGCGGGCGAAGACAACGGCGACGGCTCGGCCACGACCGCCGGCAACGATGACTCCGACGAGCCCACCCAGGGCCCGACCGCACAAACCGGGGGCGGCACCGACGAGCCCACGCCGACGAGCGCGGCCGACGATACCGACGGCGCGGATGCGACCGCCACCGCCACCGCCACCGACGGCAACGACGACGAGGGCATGACCACCGACTCGGGCACCGACCCCGGCTCGACCGGCGACGACCCCCCCGGCAGCCCGCTCGACCCCGGCCTCGACACCCCGGACGAAGGCGAGGCCTGCATGACCCCCGGCAGCCTGGGCGAGTGCCCCGCGCTGCAGGTCTGCCGCTTTCACACCACCGAGCAAGGTCGATGCGAGAGCTGTGATACCTGCGGCAACCTGGGCGCGCCCTGTGTCGAAGGCACGGACTGCGACATCCTCTTCGCCTGCTACCAGGGCCAGTGCACCAACATCTGCGAGCTGGGCACGTTCTTCTGCGGGCCGATCGAAGACTGCCTGAACGTCGGCCATCCGACGCATGGGGTCTGCGCGCCCTTCTGAGCCGCCGGCCTCGGTCTTTCCCCCGCATCGGCTTCGGGCTCCCGCCAGGACGTCGCCCGGTGGAACTTCCCCCCACGGCAAGCGCGCTCTTGCAGCTTCGACGAGATCGCGCGGGAATGGCCCGGGGCACCCCGGAGTTTGGGGACAACCGCGCGCCATGAAGTTCCTCCTGCTGCTCGTCCTCGTCGTGTTCTGCTGGCCGCTGGCCGTGCTGGCGCTGGTGCTCTACCCGGTCGTCTGGGTGCTCATGCTGCCGTTCCGGCTGCTCGGCGTCGTCGTCGACGGGGTGCTGGAAACGGTGTGGGCGATAGTCACGCTCCCCGCCCGGCTGCTCGGCTACAAGCCCCGCCGTCGACGCTGAGCGAGGGGCGATTCGGGGTATGCTCCAGCCCCCGTGACGCCCCCCATGAACGCCCCGGAGATCGAGTCACGCCTGCACGACTACAGCCGTGACGAGCTGGTCGAGCTGGTCACCCGCGCCAACGCCGAATACTGGGACACCCACAATCCCAGCCTGCCCGACACGCTCTACGACCGTCTCGTCGAGCGGCTGCGCGACCTCGATCCCGACGCGCCGATCTTGCAGAGCATGGGCCCCTCGGCCCCTAGCGGCCCCACCATCGACGCGGACGAGGTCGTGCGCCTCGACCCCACCGAACGCTTCGGCACCGCGGTCCGGCACACCCGCCCCATGCTCTCGCTGGACAAGGCCTACTCGGCCGAAGAGGTCTCCAGCTGGGCCGAGAAGTTCGAGGGCGACATGATCGTGATGCCCAAGCTCGACGGCATCGCGTGCAGCATCCGCTACGACGCCGAGGGCCGGCTCGAGCTGGCCGCCACCCGCGGCTCGGGCACCGAGGGCGAGGACATCACCGCCAACGTGCTGCAGATCGAGTGCGTGCCGTCGAAGCTCCCGGCCGGCGTCGGCCCGCTCGAGGTCCGCGGCGAG
The DNA here is from genome assembly GCA_039028615.1 of Myxococcota bacterium. Taxonomy (GTDB): domain Bacteria; phylum Myxococcota_A; class Polyangia; order Nannocystales; family Nannocystaceae; genus Paraliomyxa. The sequence goes on from JBCCHT010000033.1 coordinate 121,501, forward strand.
ATCTACATGAAGCTGTCGGTCTTCGAGCGCTTCAAGGGCGAGTTCTCCAACCCCCGCAACCTCACCGCGGGCGCCGTGCGCAACAAGGACCAAGCCAAGGCCAAGCGCTTCGGACTGAGCTTCGGCGCCTACGACCTGCTCGAGCCGGGCCTCGCCAGCGAGCGCGACAAGATGGACCGCATGAAGGCCTTGAGCCTCCCCGCGGTCGACCACCACTTCGTCGACCGCGAGGGCATCGCGGAGATCTTCGAACGCTTCTCTCGCGAGCGCCCCGACCTCGACTACGAGATCGACGGCATCGTCTACCGCACCGACCGGGTCGACGAGCAAGAGCGCATGGGCTCCACCGCCCATCACCCGCGCTTCGCCATCGCCTTCAAGTTCCAGGGCGACACGGGCGAGACCACGCTGCACGACGTCGAGTGGGGCGTGTCGCGAACGGGCACCATTACCCCCATGGCCATGCTGGAGCCGATCGAGCTTTCCGGGGCCATGATCTCCCGCGCGGGGCTGCACAACCTCACCCGCTTTCGCGCCCTGGGCCTGACCCGCGGCGCCCGGGCCGAGGTCACCCGCCGCGGCGGCGTCATTCCCCACGTCGAGCGCGTGGTGAAGGCCGGCCCCGGCAAAGAAGCCTTCGAGATCCCCACCCACTGCCCCGCCTGCGACAGCGAGGTGGTCGTGAGGCAGAAGCGCGATGGCGAGTTCTTGCAGTGCGCCAAGCCGGAGAAGTGCACCGTGGCCCGCCTGCGCGAGCTGGAGCACTTCGCCAAGGTCGTCGACATCCAGGGCTTCGGCCCCAAGATCATCACCGCGGTGGTCGACGCGGGCCTGCTCCAGACCTCGGCCGACTTCTATCGGCTGAAGCTCGGCGACCTCGTGCAGCTCGAGCGCCTGGCCGAAAAGAGCGCGCAGAACCTGCTCGACCAGGTCGAGGCCCATCGCGAGCTGCCCCTGCCCACCTTCCTCGAGTCGCTGGGCATCGATCACCTGGGGCCTCAAAATGCACAGCTGGTCGCGGGCGCCTTCGGCAGCCTCGCCGCCGTCCGCACGCTGACCCAAGAGCAGCTGATGGAGGTCAAGGGCATCAAGGAAGCCATCGCCGACGCGATCGTCGATGGCCTCGCCGCCCGGGCCGCGACCATCGAAGACCTGCTCACCTTGGTCACCGTGCCCGACCAGGAGATCGTCGCGCCGCCCGCCGAGGACGACCCCAAGGGCCCGCTCGCCGGTCGTAGCTTCGTGTTCACCGGGACCCTCGAGGGCTTCGATCGCAAGTCGGCCCAGGCCCGCGTCAAGGCGCTCGGCGGCGAGACCCCCTCCGGGGTCAGCAAGAGCCTCAGCGTGCTCGTGGTGGGCGCGGGTAAGGGCAAGCCCTCGAGCAAGCAGAAGAAGGCCGAGAAGTTCATCTCCGACGGCGCCAGCCTGGAGATCATCAGCGAGCAAGAGTTCGTGACCATGATGGAGCAGGCCGAGGCCGCTCCCGCGGAGGACGAATGAGCGACGACAGCACTCCCAGCAAGCTCGACCGCGTGGTCGAGGCCCGCATGAAGCTCCGCGCCCGCTTCGAGGCCAAGATGGCGGCGACCGCCAGCGTGGCCGACGAGCGACCCATGGGCGAGGGCGAGCCCAACCGCCACGGCATGCCCAAGCTGCCGCCAGGGCAGTACCTCACGGAAAAGTGGCCCGTGCTCGATCTGGGCAGCAAGCCGCAGATCCCCACCGAGCAGTGGACGCTCGAGGTCGACGGTGAGGTGCAAGAGCCGCTGAAGCTTCACTGGGCCGAGCTCAACGCCCTGCCGCAGGTCACCGAGGCCAGCGACTTCCACTGCGTCACCACCTGGTCGCGCATGGACATGACCTGGACCGGCGTGCGGCTGGCCGAGGTGCTCGCCCGGGCCCAGCCCACCGACGCCGCCCGCTTCGTGTTCTTCCACGGCTACGACGGCTACACCACCAACCTCCCGCTCGAAGAGGCGCTCAAGAGCGACGTACTTTTGGGGCACACCGTCGACGGCGGCCCGCTCCCGCCCGAGCACGGCGGCCCGGTGCGGGTGATCACCCCGCAGCTGTACGCGTGGAAGGGCACCAAGTGGGTCAAGCGCATCGAGGTGCTCACCGAAGACCGGCTGGGTTTCTGGGAGCAGCGCGGCTACTCGAACACCGCACTGCCCTGGCGCAACGATCGCTACAGCTGAAAGCGCCGAGCCATGCCCCGCCGCCCGCACGACTGTCGCCCCAACCACGGGCCCGGCCACGTCTCGAGCCAGGGCGGCAATATCGAGATCGCCGCGGGGGCCAAGGTCGAGGTCGCCCGCGGCGGACGACTCGACGTCGCCCGGGGCGGTCGCATCGAGCTCGACAAGGCGGCCAAGCTCTCGGTCGACGACGGCGGGTTGGTGGAGGTCGAACCCGGGGCGAGCATCGTCATGGGCCAGGCCTCGTCGATCTCCGTGTCCCGCAATGCGCGACTCATCGTGCGCGAAGACGGCCACATCGAGCTGCGCAAGGGCGGGAAGATCGTGATCTCCTCCCGAGGTGAGCTGGTGGTGGCCAGCGGCAGCACGGTGGTGGTGGCCATGAGCGGAACGCTCGACGTCGCCAGCGAAGCGGCGGTGCAGCTGCAGGGCGACGAGCCCGAGCCCGACTCGCGTTGACGAGCCGAGCCCCGGCCTGGTACGCCCATCGACGATGTCTCGCGTCGGGTTGGTCACGGTCGGATTGAGCGTAGTTCTGTCGCTGGCGTGCGATCGCGGCGGAGGCGACAAAGCCGAGGCGAGCAAGGACGAAGCGGCCAAGAAGGACGACTTCATCAAGAAGGCCGACGACGCCAAGGCCGAGGCGAAGACCGACGCCAAGGACGACTCGGGCGTGACCCCGGTGGTGCTCGAGAAGAGCCAGACCCTGCAGCACCGCCCCGAGCCGACCGACGCCAAGGTCGAGCAGAAAACCGGCGACGCCAAGGCCCCCGTCGAGCCCGCGCCTCCCGTTCCGCCCGCGCCCCAGAGCAAGCCCGACCCGAAGGTCGTCACCCTGTCCGCGCCGCCCTTCGGCTACACGCTCGTGCGCGAGGCCCCGGTGTCGTCGACCGGTCCGCAGCCCAAGCTGAAGCGCACCTCGGCCAAGCGCAACGCGGTCACCGACGTGGATGCATGGTTCGCGTCCGTCGGACTGTCCCTGCCCGTCATCTCCAGCGCGAGACCCGGTGGCCCCCCCTCCCCGAGCCTACCCGAGACGATCCCCGACGAGTTCCTGGGCGAAGCGTTCGTCACCGCGCTGAGCGATCCCGGTGGTCATACGATCTCGTTCTACGGCCGCGGCAAGCACCTCGCCGTGGTCCGAGACTCCAAAGGTGACAGCCTCGGCGCCTTCGACTTCACCGCCTTCGAACACAGCCCCAAGGACGTCCCGGCCGATCGAGGCTTCACCAGTCAAGAGCCCGTGTGGGCCCAGGTCTCCGATGGCGTGCTCTACGTCTGCACCGGGCACCGCACCTACGCCAAGAGCTCGGGCGGGCTCACGGCCTTCGTCACCGCCCTCGAGCTTCCCACGGGCGAGCTGCTGTGGCAGAGCGACCCGCTGGTGTGCAACTCCCGGAACTTCCTGCTCGACGATGGCTGGCTCATCACGGGCTATGGCTTCACCGCCGAACCCGACTTCATCTACGTGCTCGACATGAAGACGGGCAAGACGGTGAGCAAGCAGAAACTCGAGAGCGGCCCGGACGTCTTCCTGCGCAAGGACGACACGCTGTACGTGCGGACCTACAACCGCGACTACGAGTTCACGGTGAGATGAGCTCTAGCCGAGGAACAGGGTCAGGAACGGCACGAAGGCGATCAGCGCGAAGATGCTGATCGCGCCGAGCATCAGCGAGCCCTTGACCCGGAAGACGATGGCCAGCCAGCGCAGGCTTCGTTCGATGAACTGAAAGTCCTGACCCGCGGCGGCGCGACGAATGCCCGAGATGTGGCGACCGGCCTGCAACACGACGAAGGCGAAGGCCGCCAAGCCGAGGTAGTAGATGAGCGCGGGCCACTCGAACCTCTCGAGCAGCGCGGTGGCCTGAAGCGCCGCGGCGACGATACCCACGATGCCAGCCCGCACCATCCACGTGCTGGCCTCGGCGATGGCGTCGCGCTCCTCGTCGTCGAGGGTGAGGCGGGTGTGGTCTTCGACTTCTCGATAGGGGGTTTGGGTCTGCATGGCGGCTCAGCTCCCCCAGCGCACGAACACGGGAACGAGGACGAAGACCGCGGCGACGCAGTCGTACATGAACACTCGGGCCAGCCGCGTGAAGCCGAGCATGAGGCGCTCGTGGGCTTCGTCGGGGTCGTCATCGGCCGCGGCCTTGAAGTGCTCCGCGCTGGCCTGAATCAACAAACCCTGGCGGAAGAAGATCACGACCCCGGCCAGCTGCGCGACGGCGACGATCTGCAAGACACCGAATGTTTCAGAGAGCAGACCGAGCAGGCCGAGGCCCAAAAACAGCGAGGCGAGACCGCCGATCGCGGCCTGGATGTAGCCGACGATCAGCATCCATTTGGCGATCGTCCGAGCCGAGGCCGCGAGGCCGGCCGACAACGGTATTCGCGTCGAGCGAGCAGCATCCATCGCTTCGACTCTAGCACCCGAGATCGCCACGGCACCTACGCTCGCCCGACGGCTCGATAGCCGATCGCCGGATCACACGACACGAGCGTGTCCTCGAACGCGACCAACGCCTGTCGAAGCTCGTTGCGCCAGCGCGCGGTGGCCATGACCGTGGGCTCGGCCGTCAACATGGCGCGCACCGGATCGATCGCCCCACGATGCAGCTCGAGATACGCGTGCGCCATGGGCGAGACCTCGTCGACGTCGTGGGTCCAGTCCCACACCAGTCGCTGCCCTTCGTCGCCATCGTGGGCGAGGCACTGCCGCACCGTTCGCGCGGAGTCGATGAGCTGGGCGACCTCGCGGCGAAGCTGCGGATCGAGATGCTCGAGCTTCGGCTCCGGCCACACGGGACGGTTTTCAGCGACGGGGCTCACCGACATCCATCGCCACGCCCACGGTGCACTCATGCCCATGAGCACCACCCATAGGAGCGGCAAGATGAACGGCCCCACGTAGAAACCGGACGACGAGTACAGAGGCAGGGTGGCAAAAGCCATGACGAGCAGCCCGGTAGCGGCGGCCCACAGGGCCATCAGCATCACCGAGCGCCCGCAAATGCGGAGCGGTCCCATCTGCTTGTTTGGGACACTCGGGGGCGGCACTGGGTTTTCAGTCGCCGAGCCATTGCCGATCCCGCGCGCTTCGCGTGGTTGTGGTCGGACACGAGGGAGTGCGATCAGCCACGGTGCGGGTCCCTTGCCGCACGGGCCGAACGTCGACCATCGGCCTCGCCGCGGCGATCTGAGCCGGCCCCGCCTTCGGCGCCCATCCATCCCATCGCGGGGTCTCCTCATCTGCCGCTTGCTGGCGTCCCGAGGCGGGACCTCGTACGATTCGGGACGAGGGCTCCGTGCCCGCACCCGGCATGCCCCTGCCTCTTCCCAAGCCCGACCGCCGGCCCCGCCGCCGGGTCGAACCGCGTCCCACGGTGCTGCGCGAGCCGCCGCAGCGCACGTATTCGTTCGATCCCAACGCTGCGCGAGCAGCGTGGCGCCAGGTTGCCCGCACCCGGGGCGCCCAGGGCATGCGTCTGGACGGTCGCGACGGCGGCAATCGCCTCGCCCCCATCGCGCTGGGCCTCGTGCTCGCGGTGGGTCTCGGCCTTTGGTGGAGCAGCGACGACGACCCCGCGCCCGCCGCAAAGGACAACGCGGTCGTGGCCACCGACGCCGGGAACTCGCAGTCCGATCCCCGCGCCTTTGGAGGGTCGGGCGACGAGCGCGGAGCCGAAGGCCTCGCCGCCACGCCCGAAAACGGCATCGTGCCGCCGACCTTCGCCGACTACGACGACGGCAGCGAGCCCAACCCGCTGCCCCCGTCCCTGCCCGTCTCCACCATCGCGCTCCCGCCGGGCACCTCGGCCGACAATGCGCTCGCGCTCCGCAAGCTGCCCCACAGCGTGCACGACCGGACCCCGGTCGGCGGCATCGGGGCCGAGGGCCTGCACGTCGATCGCATCACCATGGGCACCTCCTACGAGCGCCGGGCGTGCTCGGGCCCCGTGGGCAAGTTCTCGATCGAGACCGACGGCTTCGCCAACGTCTGCTTCCGCGCCGTGCATCGCCGCGTGGCGCAGCGGGTCGTCGTGCGCTGGGAGCAGGACGGCAAGCTCCGCCGCCGCACCTTCGTCAACATCGCCGACGGCCACGCCCACCGCACCAGGGCCGCGCTGGCCCTGCGACGCAAGTACGAGGGCAACTGGACGGTCCGCATCATGTCCCCCGACGGGGTCGAGCTGGCCTCCCAGTCGTTCACGGTCAACCCCTGACATGGCCATCGAGCCCGTCACCGTCGAGATCCCCGTCGCCTGGGGAGACATGGACTCCTTCTCCCATGTCAACAACACCGTGTACCTGCGGTGGTTCGAGTCGGCGCGCATCGCCTTCTTCGCCAAGGTCGGCGTGCCGCACACGGATGTCGCGGCTGCGCAGGCGCCCATCCTCGCCAAGACCAGCTGCACCTTCGAGATTCCGCTGACCTATCCCGACACGGTGCGGGCCAGCGCATCCATCGGCCGGATCGGCGGCAAGAGCTTCACCATGCTCTACCGGGTCCACAGCGTCGGTCTCGACAAACGAGCGGCGCACGGCGATGGCGTGATCGTCTGGTACGACTACGCCTCGGCTCGCTCGGCGACCATCCCCGACGACCTGCGGCAGCGACTCGAGGCCTACCTCGAGCCGGCCGAGGGCTAGGCGACCGTCTACATCGGTCGGGCGCCGCCCAGCACGAACATCGTCATGACCCCGATGATGATGTGCGACAGCGTCACGCCCACCAGCGTGCGATGGCGCGAGTAGAGCCAGCCCCATGCGAGCCCGGGGATGAACACCGCCAGCGAGTCGCTCGCGGTCGTGTACAGGTGCATCGTGGCGAAGATGAGCGACGCGAGCACGATCGCGGCCGGCCGCGCGTGGCGAATGGTCAGGATGCGCTGGAACGACGACTGCAAGACCCCGCGGGCCACGAACTCCTGCAGCGGGCACCCGATGACATAGACCGCCATTCGGACCCCCCACGCGAGCCACAGCGAGCCGAACATGGGGTCGTGCTCGCGGTCGTACGCGAACCAATCGAACAACGGCGTGTTGGCGTAGGTCGGATCGAAGGCCAGCATGCCCGCCTTGATCCCCACCAGTAGCGCGACGAAGAGCAACGAGAAGACGAGCGACTCGACCACCGCCCGACGCCAGCCCTTCAGGGTGACGCCCACCTCGGACAGCGGGACCTTGGAGACCCACAGCTGCACCGCCAGCACCACCGAGAGCGGCACGAGGATCAGCGAGGTGATGACGAAGTCCGCGGGCACCAGGCCTCGCAGCTGCCGCAGCCCGTCGACCATCAAGGCGAACACGCACAGGATGCCGATGATGTAGATGATGGTCGTGCTGGCCTTGTTGCGCAGCCGCAGGTCGTTGCGCTCGCGGCCCAGGGCGTGCGCGGTCATCTGGCCGAGCGTGCGCATCTTGTCGACCACGCCTTTGGCCAGCTCGAGCTTCACGCGCAGGAACGCCGGGTCCTCCTCGGCGAGCACGTCGAAGTCCTCGATGTGGATCTTCAGCAGCGTCGTGACGGCATCGGTCCGCACCGAGGCCGCCCGCGGGGCAGGGTCGAGCATGGACAGCTCGCCGATGGTCTCGCCCGGCGTGGACGTGGCGACCTCGAAGTCGAGGCCGGTCTCGGGATCGCGGCGGTGGATGACGACGCGCCCCTCGAGCAGAAAGTAGATCTCCTCGCCGCGCTCCCCCTCGGCCATGAGCTGCTCGCCCGCGGCCAGCACCATGACCTGCGCCCGCGCCATCAGGCGCTGAAACTGACGAGGCTCGAGCGCGGCAAACTCGGGCAAGCCCCGCACCTGTCGCTCCACCGACGGCGCGATGTTCGTGGCCGGGCTCGTTTTCGACATCTCACGCGCAGCTCTCATCGGCGCCTCCCCGACGGGGGGAGTACCCACCGCTCGGGAAACTCTTCACGCGAAGTTGAAGATCAGCCCCGAACGCCCGCCAGCTCGAGCACGTCCAGCTGGGGCAGCTGCTGGAGCGTGGCCACGCCCTCCGCCGTGACCACCGTATGCGCCAGGTTCAGGCGCTCCAGCGCCACCAGCTTCACCAGCGTCTCGAGGGCGGTATCGGTGATCAGCGTGCGGTCGAGCCGGAGCGTGCGCAGGTTCTGCAGCTCGGCCAAGTGTGCCACGCCTTCGTCCACGACATCGGTCGATTGCAGCGCGAGGACCTCGAGCGCGGCGAGCTTGCCCAGGTGCTGCAGCCCGCGATTGGTGACCCGCGTGTGGTCGAGCCGGAGCACCCGCAGCGACTGTAGCTCGGCCAGCGCCGAGAGGCCTTCATCGGAGATCGCGGTCCGCCCCAGGTCGAGCACCTCGAGCTCGGTCAGCGCCGACAGCTCGGGAGCCACGCGATCGTCGAGCGGGGGATGGGACAGGCGCAGGGTCCGAAGCCCGGTCAGCGCCCCGAGCCCGGGCATGCGCGAGTCGTCGAGGGGTCCGCTCAGCTCCAGGTGCCGCAGCTTGGACAGCATGGCGAGGTGCTCGAAGCCCTCCTCCCCGATGTCGCGGTCGAGCAGCACCAGGGTCTCCAGCAGCACCAGCTCTTCGAGCGCCTCGAGTCCTGCCCCCGAGATCTGGGTCTCGCGCAGCTCCAGCCAGCGGATGCCCTCCGAGTGCCGCAGCGCTCGCAGGCCCGTGTCGCCGAGGCGACGGCAGGTGCACGAGAACTTCACGACCGGCAGCTCGCGGAAGTACTGCGGCGTGCGGTCGTTGAAGGTGCTGCCCTCGAAGGTGACCTCGCGCAGCCGGCTGAGGCCACGGATCTGGTTGAGCGAGAAGTTGCCGACCCGGGTATTGCGCAGCTCGAGCACCTCGAGGGCCTCGGCCCGCGCCATCGTCAGCATGGCCTTGTGCGCCGCCCAGTCCCCCTCGAGCACCACGTGCTTCAGCCGTTTCGGCCACAGGTCGAGCATCAGCGCCACGTCGCTGTCGCGCTGGAGATCGCGGAGCACCAGCGTCCGCAGGGGCAGGGCCTGCAGCGGGCCCATCGGATCGGGGCCCGCCTCCACCCGGGTCAGCGTCAGGGAGCGCAGCCCGCCCAGGCGCGAGAGGTTTCCGATGGTCACACCGTCGAGCACCAGATCGGCCAGCTCCAGCGTCTCCAGCCGATCGTCGAACGCACCCAGGCCCGCATGCACCGCCCCTTGGCATCCCGAGATCCGCAGCCGCTCGAGCTCGGGAGTCATCGCCGCCAGCTTCACCAGGTCGAGGCGGCTGCACGCGGTCTGCGGATCGATCTCGTCCAAGTGCCCCACTTGGTCGGTCGACGACATCGCCAGGTCGATCGACTTCACCTGCGTGAGGTCCACTTGCTCGAGCTGGTCGGCGTGGTGCACGACCACCTGCGTCGGATCGTCGAAGACCATCCGCGGCAACGGCTCGGGCGTCGCCTCGACCGCCGATGAAGCCGGCGGTGGCGGCGGCTCGTCTCGACAGGCCGACCCCATCAACAACAGGGCGACCACCCAAGCGCGGCGGAGCATGGCCAACGCTTCTTACGACAACCCGCGGTCGTCGGCTCGCGATTGACTCGAAGTCGATCCGCCCGAACTCCTCGACGAAAGCGCGACGCTCGCGGCCCTCATCGGGACCCATCTGGGCCCCCGTTTCCGACCCCCCGAGCGGCCGATCCGGTGATCTTTCCGTAGGCGAATTTTGCGCACTTCCCCGATTTCGAGACCACGAATCGAATCAGAACGTCGTTTTGAGGTCGAAACGTGGGATTCCGAGGGGATCCAGCGAGGCGCGAGCAGCGGCGACGCTGAAGCCGCAGCGTGATTGACGCGTCTGGTGCGGTTTTAGTACAACAGAGAGTGCGTGGTCGCCGAACGTCGGAGCAGCACCACAACCCCCGAGTGACAAGGGTCTTCCAAGATGGTGATAAGCAAGATTGAGCGCGTCCTGCGTCACGACGGCATCGTGGCGGTACTCGACCAAACTGCGGAGCAGGCGCAGACGGGTGCTGATCCGTCGTGGGTCGGCGACGACAAATGGAAGCCGATCGTCCTCGAGGCGGTCAAGCTGCGGCAGATCGCCAACGAGCCCTCCGTGCGGGTTCTCGTGGGTGAGCATGCGGTGCTGGTTTCGGGCGACGAGCGACACGTCGTGGGCGTGGTCTTCATCAAGGGTCACCCCGTGGTGAAGTCGGTCGTTCGCATGGTGCGGCAGCTGCTTCGTCAGCCCAGCCCCACCCAGCAGACGCCCGGCCTCTAGTCGCCGCGCCGCATACCGGGGCTCGGAGCGACGAGCCCACGCCACGTGCGCCGCCGGCTGCACTCCGCGATTCGGTCGAACAAGATCGAAGGAGTCAGTCGGCGTTCAGCATTTCGAACGACCACCGCCACCGCGGCTGCACCATCGTGCGCTCGTTCGTTCACACCAACGGCGGTCATGGCGAACGTAGCGTTCGGGCTGGGTTTTGGGCGAGCATGACGCCGTAGTGATGATGCGCCGTCTTTCCTTGCTCGCCGCCGCCACGCTCTTCGTTGCCGCCTTCTCGTGCAACACCGACGATGAGCCCGCGCCTCCGCCCCCTCCACCCGAATGCGGCAATGGTCTGCTCGAGACCGGGGAAAGCTGCGAAGGCCTGCCGCCTCCGATGGGCTGCGACCTGGTGACGTGCACCGTCGACCCCGAGTGGTTCTGTTTGCCCGAGCCTCCGGGTGCCGACGGCGAGACCGGTGGTTCGTCGTCCGACGATCCCCCGGAGTGGATGAGCACCTGCGAGTTGCTCGATACCTGCGGCGACGGAGTCATCGACCCCGAAGAAGAATGTGACGACGGCGATGACATGGTCGCCGACGGCTGCTCGGGCTGCCGCGTCGATCCGCTGTGGACCTGCGTGGGCGAGCCGAGCGAGTGCTTCAAGTGCGGCGACGGTTTCCTCGACCCGGGCGAGGAGTGCGACGACGGCGAAGACCTCGGCATGAACAGTGCGGGCTGCGAGAACTGCGTGGTCGTGCCTGGCTGGGATTGCTTCGAGATGCCTCCGCCTTCGCTGTGCGGGCCGGTCTGCGGCGACGGCATGTTCTTCGACACCTCGGTGCCGGGCGTGACCATCGGCTTCGCCGAGGAGTGCGACGACGGCAACACCACCCCGGGTGACGGCTGCGACGCGCAGTGCCACATCGAAGACGACTGCGAGTGCACGGGCTCGGCCCCGAGCACCTCCACCTGCGTCTGTGGCGTGGGCGACTCGACCGACACGGGCGACTCGGGCGACTCGGGCACGAGTGGGGACAGCGGCACGGGCGGCAGCAGCAGCGGCACCGACGGCGGCAGCAGCAGCTCGGACGGCGGAGCCATGGACGAGGCTGGCGGCGGCTGATCGCCCTTCGCTCTTGCGACCCATGGAGCCCGAGGCGGCGCGAGTCGACGTAACACGCTCGCGCCGCCGCACGTTGTCCTGCACGCGTGGACACCACCGAGCCCACGACGCTCGCGAAGCTGACGGGCGTCTACCATGCCGACGGAAGCCTGCTCGGCGAGCTTCGCTATGTGTTCGGCAAGCTCCGCGGCACCGCCCACTGTGCCCTGTGCGACATCACCCACGGCAGCGTGCGCAAGAAGAGGAGCTTCCGTGATCTCGAGCAGGCGCTCGCCGTGCCGCTCGAGCTGGTGCACCTCGACGAGCGTAGTCCCGAGATCGCGGCGTTCACCGAAGGCCGAACCCCCGCCGTCGTCGGGCATACCGACGCGGGGCTGGTGATGCTGCTCGGCGCCGACCAGCTCGAGCTCGACGGCGAGGTCCCGCGCTTCCACGAAGCCCTCGACCAGGCGGTGCAGACGGCCGGGCTCCGCTGGCCCGAGCCCCGCGCATAGGTGGTTGCCGCGAGCCAGCTCGGGTACCGTCGCCGCATGTCGTGGATCCGCATGCTCGACGAGAAAGAAGCCGAGGAGGCCGGGGGCCGAATCGCTCGGCTCTACCGTGGCAATATCGACCCCGAGCACGGCGTGGTCGACAACGTACTCAAGGTGCACAGCCTACGGCCGCTGACCCTCGACGGGCACCTCAAGCTCTATCGCTCGGTGCTGCACGATCCGGGCACGCTCGATGCGGCCGACCGCGAGACCATCTCGATCTTGGTGTCGGCCACCAATCATTGCCGCTACTGAGTGCGTCATCATCGGGTCGGTCTGACCCGAGCCCTTCGCCAACAAAACTGGAGCGACGCCGACATCGAGTCCTTCATGGACGAGGTGCAGGCCCACGCGGCAGACAATGGCCCGCTGCCGAGCCGGGCCGACGAGCGTATGCGGGCGATGTTCGCCTACTCGCTCAAGCTCACCCACGAGCCCTCGAAGATGGTCCGCGAGGATCTCGACCCGCTACGCGCGGCCGGGCTCGACGACCAAGCCATCCTCGAGCTCAACCAGGTGGTGGCCTACTTCGCCTACGTCAACCGGGTGATCGACGGACTGGGTGTACAGCTCGAATCCTTCCATACCGACGATACGGGCTGAGGCCTCGGCGAGGCCGCTGGCCCGGCCCAAAATTCGAGGTTCGCGGCGATCGATGGGTATGCTGGCGCCCGCGTGCGCACGTTGCGTTTCCATGGTGTCCTCGCGGCGTGGATCGGCCTGCTCCACGGCGGCTGTGATTCCCCGCCACCTCGGGTGGACTCGGCCCCGGCTCGGGATGCCGCGGAGGTCGAGGCTCCGACTGCGGCCGAGCCCGAAGCCGAACCTGCAGCCGAAGCCAAAGCCCCCGAGCAACCGCCCGCCGAGGCGCCCCCTCCCGCGACCGAGGCAGCGAAGGCACCCGAGCCCGCCGCGTCCTCACTCGCCACGCAGCTGAGCTCGGTCCGCTCCGACCCCGCGCCCAAACATCTCGTCCGCGACACGCACTACTGGATCTCCAACGAGCAGTCGCACTTTTTGTGGCACGAGTCCGTGTCGGGGGTCGGCGGCGCATTCGTGGGGGTAGCCACCGACCAGAACTACCTGCTGGCCGCGTGGGCGGGCAGCGAGCTGCTGGTGCTGATGGACTTCGATGCCGGGGTCGTCGACCTGCACCACGCCTACGGCGTGTTCTTCCGGGCCTCCGAGACCCCGACCGAGTTCGTGCGCTGGTGGTCCGAGGCGGCGCAAGACGAGGCCATCGCTCGCCTCGAGTCCTCGCTCGACGACCAAGCCCCCGCGAGCATCGAGGCCTATCGAAGCGCCCGCGCCCTGGTCAGCGAGCGGCTCGCCCGGGTCGACACGGCCTACCGCGAGCGCGACATCCCGACCTTTCTTTCCGACGCCGCGCAGTACCAGCACATCCGCGACCTGTGGCAGCAGAACCGAGTCTTGGCGATCCGCGGTGACCTGACCGCCGACGCCACCATGGTCGACTTGGGCAAGGCGCTGCACGAAGAATCGGTCGAGGTCGGCGTGCTCTACCTGTCCAACGCCGAGCAGTACTTCAAGTACACGCCTGGTTTTCGCCGCAACATCATCGGCCTGCCCATGTCCGATCGCGGGGTGGTGCTGCGCACCCACGGCTGGAAGCAGTTCGGCTACGTCGCCGACGAGGAGTACCACTACAACGTGCAGCCGGCGTCGCTGTTCTCGCAGTGGATGGAGCACGGCCACGCGTGGGGCGTGCCCAAGATGCTCGAGCATCGCAACAAGACCGGCATCCGCGGCTCGTCCATCCTCGACGAAGCTCCGCCCAAGGTGCCCGGGCGCGGCCGACCCAACGTCGCCCCGTGAGTCGCGAGCACCGCTCGGCCGGTCGCGATCGTTCCCCTGCTCGCGCCCGCCCCGCGAAACCTCGCCTCGACGCCCGGGACCGCGACCCGGCGAGCTTCGAGCCCGCGTCCGCGCCTGCCTATTGCCGGGCCAGTCATGCAGGAATCGGCGCGCGCAGGAGTTCTGCTAGGCTCCTTCGCCAGCCGCCATGAGCACCCTCGCCGACGAGCTCAAACAGGCCCTGGGCCGCGACCATGTCATCACCGAAGGCGAGGACCTGGCCTTCTACGGCAGCGATCGTTGCCGCGGGCAGTGGTCCGTGGCGCCGAGCCTCATCGCGCTGCCGCGCACCGTGCAAGAGGTTCAGGCCGTGGTCCGTGCCTGTGCCGCGCGCGATGTGGCCATCGTGCCCTCGGGAGGACGCACCGGGCTGGCCGGGGCCGCCACCGCCACCCAGGGCGAGGTGGTGCTCTCGCTGCATCGGATGAACGAGATCCTCGAGGTCGACCCCGCCGCGCGGCTGCTGCGGTGCGAAGCGGGAGCCACCGTCGAGGCCGTGCACCTCGCCGCGGCCGAGCACGACCTCATCTACCCCGTCGACTTCGCGGCCAAGGGCTCCGCCCACATCGGGGGCTCCATCGCCACCAACGCGGGCGGGGTGAAGGTGCTGCGCTACGGCCTGACCCGTAGCTGGGTGCAGGGCCTGCGGGTCGTGGTCGCCTCGGGCGAGTGTCTCGACCTGGGCGGCGCGCTCATGAAGGACAACACCGGGTACGACCTGCGCCAGCTCTTCATCGGGGCCGAGGGCACCCTGGGCATCGTGGTCGAGACGACCCTGCGCCTGTGTGCTCCGCCCGCGGATCGCGTGGTCGCCCTGTGTGCCGTGCCCGACGAGGCCAAGGTGCTCGAGCTGTTCGCCCGAGTGCAGGGCCAGGGCCTCGTGCTCCAGGCCTTCGAGTGCTTCGACGCGGGTGGCCTGCGGCGCGTGCTCGAGCATCGCGGCATGACCGGACGCGGGCCCTTCGACCCCCCCAGCTCCCAACATGCGCTCATCGAGGTCGAGGTGCCGCAGGCGGGCGAGGCCGCGCTGGAGGCCGCCACCGACGCGCTGGCCGAGTGCCTCGCGGACGCCCAGGACGCTGACATCATCGCCGATGCGGTGCTGGCCGCCACCGAGCAGCAAGCCCGCGACCTGTGGGCGCTGCGCGAGGACACCAGCGAGTCCCTGCATCGTCATCACCCGCACAAGTCCGACATCGCCGTGCCCGTGGCCGCCCTGCCTCGCTTCCTCGCCGCATGGCGCGAGCGCGTGGCCGCGGAGCTGCCCGGGGTCGAGGCCGTCGTGTTCGGACACATCGGCGACGGCAACCTGCACCTCAACCTGCTCAAGCCCGAGGACGAAGAGCCCGAGCGCTTCCAGGCCCGCTGCAAGGCCTTCGACGAGCGCAGCTACGCGCTGGTCCACGAGTTCGACGGCAGCATCTCGGCCGAGCACGGCATCGGGCTGCTCAAGCGCGAGCACCTGCACCTGTCGCGCAGCGAGTCCGAGCTGGCGATGATGCGGTCGATCAAGCAGGCGCTGGACCCCAAGGGCCTGTTCAACCCCGGCAAGGTCCTGCCCTAGCCTCCCGGAGACACGCGGCTCAGGCCGAGGCCTTGGCCGGTGCCGCAACCTCGATCACGCAGCGGATGCCGTCGCGAAGCTCGGTGTTCGCGTTCACGTAGTCGTTGAGTCCCTCGAACATGTCGAGGCTCCGCGGCGCCTCCTCGACGTCACCCGCCGTCACCGAGAGCCGATAGGGATTGACCGCGCGCTCCGAGCCCGTGGCGCGGCGATACAGCCACCCCGACACCAGCTCGAGCACCTTGCGATTTTCTCGCAGCACCCTGCGCAGCGTGGCCTCGTCGTAGTCGCGGGTCAGGTGCGCCTGCCACTCGGACAGATAGTCGAGCCGCTGGTAGTTGAGCATGGTGGGCTCGCCCCAGCTTCCCGCGTCGAGCTTGTGCCACTGCCGGAAGAACTTCTGCGCGATGTGATTGAGGCGATAGACCTGCACCACGTCGATGGTGACGCTCTTCATGAACGCCGCGTCGTGCAGCTTGTCTTGGAAGTAGAGCAGCGCGGTCGAGCCCCAGTAGCCCGAGTAGTCCCACGCGACCTTGAGCGACATGACCTGCGGGTTGCCGAAGATCCCGTACTGCCCCTCGTAGAGCACCAAGAAGCTGCGGTAAAGCGCGAGGTACTGGCGGTCGTAGGCCTTGGCCAGCGCGTCGATGTCTCGGCGTTGGCGGTCGGCCTCGATCATCTCGGTGATGAAGCCGTTGCTCATCGCGATGAAGTCGGAGCCGGGCGAGTAGAAGGGATCGACGAAGACCCCCGCCTCGCCCGTGAGCGCCCAGCGGTCGCCCGAGAACACCTGCTTGGCCCCGTAGGAGAAGCGCTTTTGGGTGCGGAAGTCTTGCACCGCCGCGAAGTGCGGCTCCATCAATGCGTACAGCTGCGGCTCGTAGTGCCGCATCCACCCCTTGGCCCGCTCGAAGGTGTTGATCTCGTCGAAGGCGTGGTGCTCGGGGTCGGCCACGATGCCGATGCTGATCGATCCGCTCGCCAGCGGGATCAGCCAGACCCAGTAGCCCTCGCCCATGAAGTGATTGGTGCTCAGCCGCCGCATGCCGAAGGGCACCCGCCGCTGCCACTGACGGTCGTCGCCCAGGGCATCGACCGCCAGCGGCTCGTCGATGCGCCACCAGCTGGCGTTGACCCGATGCTCGTTGTCCTCTTCGAGCTTCAGCATGCGCTTGAGCAGGCCTCGCCGGCCGCTCGCATCCACCACCCAGTCGCTCGACAGCTCGTGCGACTGCCCATCGATCTCGTAGTGAACCCGGTGTCGACGCCGTGAGACGAGATCGACCTCGGTGACCTTCGCGCCCTGCACCACTTCGATGCCGTAGTGGAAACACTGATCGATCAAGATGTTCTCTTGTCGACCGCGATCGAACTGCGTGCTGAGCACCGAGTGATAGTGCGTCTGCCCGAGTTCGGGTCGCGACTCGATGCGCGTGTTGTCGCCCTTCGCGAAGAAGTACCGCAGTCCGAGCTTGGGGATCTTGGCGGGAATGAGCGCGTGGGAGAGGCCCAGAACTTCGTTGAAGTAGTGCGCACCGACCTCGACGCTCGATTCACCGACCTTGTGCGCGGATTCGGGGACGGGAAAACTCTGACGCTCGATCACGGTGATCGACAGCTCGGGCATGCGCTGCTTGAGCTGGATCGCGAGGGTCGCTCCGGCCAAGCCTCCCCCGATGATGATGACGTCTCGTTTCATTTCGTTTCAGCTCGCCTCGCGTGCGTACCGATCCCGATGCGCGCGCATGCTGAGCGCGGATAGGTGTCTTGACGCCGAAGAGATCGATGCGCCAGTCTTCTTCCGCTGGTGATAGCCACGACCCAACGCACGGGCAAGAAGCTGATCCTGGCGACCAAGCCTTTCGAAGCGGAGCACCCCGCGCGGTCCTGGTTCGAGCTGCTCATCACCTTCGTGGTGTACGGCGGATGCATCACCGTGGTCTTGCTCGCGCCGTGGCTGGCCCTTCGGATCGCGGCGGCGCTGTTCGGCGGGCTGGTGCAGTTCCGAATGTTCTCGCTGTACCACGACCACAACCACGGGTCGTTGCTCGCCACCTCGCGCGTGGGCACGTGGATCATGTCGGCGGTGGGCGTGTTCATCCTGACCCCGCGCGCGGTGTGGAAAGAGACCCACAACTTCCACCACTGGAACAACGGCAAGCTGGAGTGGACGACCATCGGCTCGTACCCGGTGATGACCACCCAAAAGCTCGCCGACACCGAGCCGGCCAAGGTCCGCGCCTATCGTCGCACTCGGCACTGGCTGTCGCTGCTGGGCGGCTACTTCACGGTAGGCATTGGTGGGATGTGCTTGTCGGCCTTCCGCCGCAACCCCAAGCGCCACTGGGTCGGCCCCGCGGCGCTCGTGCTGCACATCGCGGTCTTCGTGGTGCTGCTCGCATCGCTCGGCCTGGTCACGGCCCTGCTGGTGTGGATCCTGCCGATCTTCACCAACCACGCCCTGGCGAGCTATCTGTTCTATTCGCAGCACAACTTCCCGGACAGCCGATTCTACCCGCGGGGCACGTGGAACTACACCGATGCCGCGCTGCGGGGCTCCAGCTTCATGGTGATGGGCCCGCTGATGCGCTGGCTGACGGCCAATATCGGCTTTCACCACATCCATCACCTCAATTCCAAGATTCCCGGCTACCGCCTGCCCGAGGCCATGGCGGGGCTCGAAGAGCTCCAGACCCCGCACATCACTTCGTTTCACCCCCGCGATGTGCTGGCCTGCTTGCGGCTCGACAGCTGGGACACCGAGGCCGAGCGGATGCGCCCCGCGAAACCGCCCGTCGCTCCGGCCGACACCAACTCATAATTCGGGACACAGGGTGGTGCCCCGCGCGGCTTGGCGGTACGTTGACGCGTGGCCGGCCAGACCCTCGAACGCCCGCGTGTGGCGATCGTCGGTGGTGGCATTGCGGGCATGACCACCGCGCTGGGCCTGCAGAGCACCTGCGACGTGGTGCTCTTCGAAGGCCGCGAGCAGCTCGGCGGCCACATCTTGCCGCACCCGGTCACCGATCCGCAGGGTCGGCCCGCCGCGGTCGACACCGGCTTCGTGGTGTTCGTGCCCGAGACCTACCGCCAGTTCACCGCGCTGGCGGCATGGCTTCAGGTCGACCACGCCGAGGCGGTCACCAAGTTCCGCATCACCGACGAGCTGCGCTCGCTGTCCTTCCCCGCCGCCGACCTGCTGCGCTTGTGTGGCAAGCGCCTGCCCAAGGAGTGCCGCCGCGACCTGCTGCGCCTGTATCAGGCCCTGCTCCGCATCCGTCGCGAAGGTCTCGACTGGATCGACAACGTCCCGCTGCAGGCGTGGGTCGAGGCGCAGGGCTACCAGACGGAGACGGTCGAGCTGGGCGTCGTGCCCTGGGTCGCCAGCTTCTGGGGCCTGCAGCCGCAGACCGTCCTCGAGGTCGCCGCTCCCGTCGCGCTGCGTGAGATCACCCGGAACGCGGGGCCCAACCCCATGCATCGGGTCGTGCCCTCGACCGCGAGCTACCTCGACGCGATGGTCGCCCGCCTCGATCGCACCGAACGTCGTCATGAGCTGGTCACCCGCGTCACGCTGAACGAAGGGCCGCGGGTCCACACCGCCCGCGCCGACGAGGCCTTCGATCGGGTGGTGGTCGCCGTCGACGCCATCGATGCCCGGCGCCTGCTCGTCGACGCCTCCGCCGACACCCACGCGCTGCTCGACGTCTTTCGCTACGAGCCCACCGTCGCCGTGGTGCACCGAGATCCGCGCTACCTGCCCGAAGACAAGGCGCAGTGGTGCACCTTCCATCACCGCCGCCGACGCGACCACGACCGGATTCGCTCGGTCACCACCTGGGTCCTCGACCTGCTGCACGAGTGGCACGCCGACCCCGAGGCCATCGGTGAGCCCACCCTGCTCACCACCGGGGACCGCGACCTCGTCGACAAAAACCTGCTCGACCCCGCCAAGACGCTCGCCGTCTACCGGCATCGACACCTCGTCTCGACCCCCGCCGTGCTCGATGCCGTGGCCCGGCTGCCGCAGGCCGACGAGGGACGACCCTTCACCCTGGCCGGCTCCTACCTTCGAATGGGCGGCCTCCACGAGGACGCGCTCGTCTCGGGCGTGCGCGCAGCCGACAAGGTCCGAGCCGAGCTCGGCCTGCCGCCCTTCACCTGGCCCTGGGCCCCCGCGGAGTGAGCATGTCCAAGCTCGTCTACATGTCCACCCTGAACCAGGATCACCGCGATGCGCTCGAGCAGATCCTGTTCTTCAACGCCAACCAAAGCCGCTCATCGGCCGCAGTGGAGCTGGTGGCCAAGCTCTACGGCGTTCCGCGGATCCAGCTCGTCGGCGACCGCCTGAGCGTCGATCTGGCCTCCACCACGCAGAGCCAGACGCTGTTCGCCGTCATGCGCAAAGGGGCGGTCGATCACCCCGCGGGCGTGGCCGTTTTCACGCGCGAGGACGACGCATTCGTAGTGCTCTTCGTGGCCGTCCACGAGAAGTTCTCCAGCCGCGGCAAACAAGCCAAAGCGCGCGTGCTGATGCACATGACCAATGAAGTCAAGGCGATCGCCCGGAGGGTCAAGGGCGTGTCTTGCCTGCGGGTCTATCTCGGCCGCCCCGAGCCCATCCGGCTGCGCGTCGACAAGTGAGTTCACCGAGGTCGTGGGCTCGGGGTCCTGGCCCGCGGACGGCCGTTCTCAGGGGCGGATCTGCCACGATGGACCGGGGCGTACACGAGCCTTCCGGGGTGCTTGTCTCGGGCCCGGCAGCGGTGTAATCACCAATCATGACCAAGGACGAGTTCATCAAAGAGCTTGCAGAGGTGCTCATGGTAGAGGCGAGCGAGCTGTCGCCCACGACCGAACTCGGCCAGTTCGAGGCCTGGGATTCCACCGCCGTGCTCAACCTCATCGTGCTGCTCGACGAGCAAGGGGTGCAGGTCGACGAGGAGAAAATCCCCGACTGCAAGACGGTTCAAGACGTCATGGACCTCGCTGGCAAAGCGATCGACTGAGCAACCCACCGACCGGGGCATTCGATGAAACTCGTTGGAATATCTGCCTGCCTGCCGAAGAACATCGCGTACCCCAGCGCTGCCTATAAGCGCTTCAAGCAGTTCGACGTCGACCGCATCGTCGGCAACACGGGCGTCAAGCAAAAGCGGGAAGCCGAGCCCGGCGTCACCGCGACCGACATGTGCATCAAGGCCGCCGACCAGCTCATCGAGGGGCTCGGTTGGGAGCGCGACTCGATCGACGCCGTGGTCCTGTGCACCACGATGCCCGACTACATCACGCCGGCCAGCTCGCACCGCGCCCAGAAGGAGCTCGGGCTCAAGAGCAACTGCTTGGTCTTCGACATCACGCTCGCGTGCTCGGGCTTCACCCACGGCATGCTGATCTTCCACAGCCTCATCGAGTCGGGGCTGATCAAGCGGGGGATCTTGCTGTGCGGCGAGATGACGACCGACAAGTTCCGGCCCCGCATCGCCGACACCGAGTACCGCCACGACCTCGCCAACGCCCTGCTCTTCGGTGACGCGGGCACGGCCATCGCGTTGTCCAACGAGGGCCCGCAGCAGGTCCACGCCAAGACCTTCGGCGCCGACGGCAACGGGCTCGAGGCCATCATCGTCCCCGGCGGCGCAGCGCGTGCCTTCTGGACGCCCGAGCTGTTCGACCGCACCCCGGACGAAGAAGGCGACGAGCGACGCCCCATCGACCTCATCCTCCGCGGGCCGCAGGTGCTCACCTTCACCATGAAGCGGGTGCCGCCCATGGTGCAGGCCCTGCTCGACGAAGCCGAGTGGACCCGGGACGACATCGATGCCTACGTCCCGCACCAGGCGAACAAGTTCATGATCGACTTCCTCGCGCGGCGCATGAAGCTGCCCAAGGACAAGATCCTCATGTCCATCGAGGAGTACGGCAACACCTCCAGCGCCTCGATCCCGCTGACCATGCTCAGCCGCGGCGGCGACCTGCTCAGCAAGCCCACCAAGTGGGCGCTCATGGGCTTCGGCGTGGGTCTTTCGTGGTCCGGTCTGCTGATGGAGACCGACGAGATCAAGACGATGCCCATCATCGAGATCTGAGCGCGGACCCGCGCGAACGCAAAAAGGCGGCGCACCTCCGAGGAGGTCGCCGCCTTTTGCATGGGCTCACGGGCGCTCGGTCGCGCTCAGGTCTTCATCTTTTCCTTGGGCACGAAGCCCGCGGTGATGATGGCCGTGCAGATGATGTCCTCGCCCTTGCGGATGGTGCCCTCGAAGCGGCCGATCCGACCCATGCGAAGCGTCTTCACGTGGATGTCGAGCCTGTCGCCGGGCACGGCGGGCGCGATGAAGCGCGCCTTGTCGATGGTCATGAAGAAGCAGTGGTGCTTGTCCTCGTCGTAGTAGCCACACAGGGCCCCGAGCACGACCGCCGCTTGGGCCATCGACTCGATCTGAATGACCCCGGGCACCACCGGGTTGTCGGGGAAGTGCCCCTGCAGCAGCGGGTCGCTCCCCGAGATGCACCGATACGCATCGATCGTGCCGGCCTCGGTGTCACACGCAGCGACGCCGTCGATCAGCAGGAAGGGATACCGATGCGGGAGGATTTCCTTGACCTTGACGATGTCGAGCATGGCGAATCGGGCCGCAGAGGGTATCAGTCTCCCCGCGGACGGGCGAGTGCGGTAGGCTCGGTTCTCGGGGCAGCAGCTGCGCGCCCCAGACGCAAAGGCCACCTCGAACGTGAACCGCGCGACCGATCTCATCAAGTACATCCGCACTCGAATGTGGCTGCAAACGCAGTGGCCAGACCCCGAGTTGGTCTACGAGCACGGAGGCATGTTCGCGATCGCGGCGCTGCTGCATCAGACCTCGAGCCCCACCGTCACCAAGGAAGTCCTCGCCCGTTTCGGCGCCGACATCCACCCCGATTGCTGGCCGATCGGTCCGAATCTCACGCTGCACGAGTACGGGGAGGACTTCTCCAACCTCACCGTGGGGCCCTTCGTGCACATCGGCAAGGAGGTCTTCTTCGACCTCACCGAGCGGGTCATCATCGAGGAGAGCGTGGGGATTGGGATGCGTACGGTGGTGCTGACGCACCTGATCTTGGGGGACTATCCGAACAAGCCGTTGTCGCGGCTTTATCCGAAGAAGCGGAAGCCTACGATCTTTCGGCGGGGGTGCTCGATTGGGGCGGGGTGTGTGATTGCTTCGGGGGTGGAGATTGGGGAGGACTCCAGTGTGAATGCTGGGGTGTTGGTGGATCGGGATGTGCCGCCGCGTACGGTGGTGCACAGTAGTCGGCAGCGGAAGCCGGTGCGGTTGCCGGATCGGTTCTTTAGTACGCCGTTGCCCGATAAGGCGGCGAAGAAGTAGGGCTTGGGCGGAGCGGGGTGCTTCGCGGAGGGTGGTGAGAAGTTCGAGCGGGGGGCTTGCCTGCTTAACGGCTGGAGCCCTTCCCGCTCGTACTCGCGGCGATGTGGCGGCGGGGTGCTTGTAGAGGCACCTCGGCGCCGCTGCGTGCGAGCGGGCCCCTTCCATCCTGCGCGGCTTCGCTTCAGCCCTCCCCGCACGTCTTCTCCCGTTCGGGCGAACGAGAGTAGGCACTGCTGAGGCGACGGGTGGCTTGCTTCGCGAAGGCCGGCGGCTCCGGTGCGGGCGGTGGTGGGAGCTGCTTTGTTGCCTAGGTGCGCGGTGGGTCAGCCGTCTTTTTTGGGGGGGCCGACTTTGGGGTCGAAGACTCTCGCCTTTTCGCTCTCGTTGAGCTCGTCGTTGAGGATGATCTCGACTTTGGCGAGCTTCCAGTCGCCGTTTACGGCGGAGACGCGGACTCGGTATTGGCGGTTGTGGATGAGGAGGCGGGCGCGGGCGTTCCACCAGTTCCACACGGTGACGTTGTCGTCGGGCTTTTCGATCTTGGGCTCGCCGGGGAGCTCGAGGCCGGCGATGGCCAGGGCTTTGCGGGGATCGAAATCGCCTTCGCCGGGGATGCCCTCGAAGGCGATGCCGCTGACTTTGCCGTCTTCGTAGATGACGTGGATGACTTTGAAGTTGTTGGTCTTGTCCGAGTAGCGCTGGAAGGCGAACTTGCAGGCGAACCAGGTGCGCTCGGGGATGTAGCGGACGCAGTGGTCACGCATGCCGCCCTTGGACTCTGGCAGGGGTGGGCCGAGGAAGGACTCGGCTTTGGGGGGGTCCTGACCGAGGATGTCGACCAAGGGGAGCGGAGCGGAGGCGAGCACCTTGCCCAGCGGTTGTCCGTCTTTGTGCTTGGTCGGGATCGCGGGCTTTTTCTTGGGCTTGGCGGGCGCCTTGGCGTCGGCCGTCTTGCCCTCGGCGGTCTTGCCTTCGGCTGCCTTGGCCGGGGCGGCTTTGCCTGCCTCGGCCGGAGCTTTGCCCGGCTTGGCGGCGCCCGTCTTGGGCGGGACTTGGCCGTAGGGGTCGGCCGAGCACGCCAGGAGCAGGGACGTGAAGAAAAACAACGAAGGGGTCGAGCCACGAAGCCGCCGCGACATGGCGCGCAGGGTACCGCATGCTATGGTCCGAGGCCGCGCGAGCCTGGCGGAACTGGTAGACGCGCTGGATTTAGGTTCCAGTGCCGCAAGGTGTGGGGGTTCGAGTCCCCCGGCTCGCACTCAGTGAAGGCCCCGTGGGACTGCCTGCGGGGCCTTTGTCGTGCGACCGGTCGATTCGTGTGCTGTTGGTGTGCTGTGCGTCGGGGCCGCGAGGTTCGAGAGCATCCACGGCGGACCGAGGCGCCGAAGGAGCCAGGTGAGCGTAGCGCAGGGTCATGTCGATGGTGGCGTGCCCTAGAAATCCCGAACGACCTCGAGCGGGAGGTGTCACGTCTCTACACCTCTTGGCAGTGGTCTTGTCACCCCTGCCCGCATAGCCTTGAAACCACGCTCGCCCCTGTCGAGAACCCTGAGGGACTCCTCCTCGATCGCTCCCAAGCCAGGCTCCCGAGACCTCGTGTTCCACTTCACTGCCAACCTCAAGCCCTATACCTTCTCCGAGCGCCCCACCTCTGAGCGCTTCGATGCCTATCTGCTCTCGGCGGACTACGCGTCAGCCCACCGCGAGCTCGCGGCCCAGGTACGCGGGGAGGGGCGGACGCTGGTGGCCGACAACGGCAACGTCGACCTCATGCGTGAGTTCATGACGAGGTTCCGCCAGGAAGCCAGGCCCTTGACCGAGGCCCGGCGTGCCCATGAGGAAACCTTGGGCCACTACGCGCGCCCAGGGGAACTCCCTCGAGCACTGCGCGCGGCGTTCTCGGATCTAGCGATGAAAGTCGCAGCCGCCAGCCAGGTCACGGTCACCGAAGCGCATGCTCGACATGCCCTCGAGCGTCAAGCAGCCATGGTCCCCGACTTCCTCATCGGGATGGAAGATCTGACCCTGGCCACGCTCACGAGTCTGAGCATCGAACCAGAATACTAGACCTGCCCCGATTTGGTGGACACCCAAGGAAAGAGGAAAATGGGTTCACCAGTGGCACGGAAGAGAAGAAAGCGGCGAAAATTCACTGACGAGTATCGGGCAGAGGTCGTCCGGCTCGTCGAGACCTCCGACAAGAG
>JBCCHT010000034.1:0-144943 GCA_039028615.1 Myxococcota bacterium
CAAACGTGGTGTATCCACGTGCGCCTGTGCACTAGTTGAGTGGACATGCTGTGCTTTGCCAAACTCCCACACGCTAGCTACCAAAGGTGCGGCATAGGGCGCAGCTTTCGCCGACCTGCACGTTGACGTAGAAGCCGGGCCAGGCGGGGTCGTAGATGTTCTTGGTCACCGCCACGCCGTTGACCCGCTCGTCGTCGAAGTTCGGATGGACGAGCACCCCCATCGCCGACGCGAAGTGATCGATGCGATAGAACTCCCGCTCCTCGTAGGCCCGAAAATTCCACAGGCTCGCCCACACCTGCTTGATTGACTTGACGATGTGGCCTTCGTCCGGCCGATGCGTATACGAGTCGTAGAGCCCCGCCCCGTTGAAGCCCTCGAGGTCTTCGTTGTTGGTGCTCGAACGACACCGCGGGTTCGTGCCCGGCGGGAAGGCTTTGTGCATGGCATCGAGCGCGTCGGCGAGGTGACCGGGGACATCCGCCTTCTTGATCGCCTTGCGCAGCTTCTTGAGCCGGTCTTCTCGTACGCTGGGATCGTCGGCGAAGCCCTCGGAGGCCAGCGTCTGTCGGGCCTGCTCGTACAGCCCCGTCTGTCGCATGAACTCGTCGTAGAACGAAAACGGCACGGCAAAGCCATCGGGCACCATCGTCGAGGGAAGCGCCTTGCGGAGCTCCGCGAGGTTGGCCGCCTTGGCCCCGAAGGCGTTGAAGTCGTGGTGACCGATCTGGTCGAGCGGCACGATGGTCTTGCGCTCGAGGTCACGCTGCGGCGTCTGGGTTTGCGCGGGCCGAATCGACTCCAGGTGTTCGTGCACTTCTTCGGCACTCGCTGCGCGGAGTTCGATGTCGTCCGGGCGAACGGCGAAGTACACCTCTTTGCCGAGCAGCGGCACGACTCGAGGGTCGGAGGCCGCCTCCCGGAGATACGCATTGGGCGTATCGTTCTGCTTGGCCTTGAGGTTGATGTGTGACAGCGGGGTTTGGGGTTCTTCGGTCAACACCCCCGCCACGTGGGACAGGTCGTTGGGAATCGATCGGAAGATGACCACGTCCCGCGCGGTCGGCGGCCGGCGATCGCTCGCATCGACGACCCGCAGGACGCCGTAGCCCTCGCCCAGGTTCAGGGGGCTGTAGCGCACGGAAGCAAAGAGGGTCTGCGTCTCGACGACCCGCACCCCGGCTGCGGGCAGCACATCGGGGTCTTGGCTCACGATGTCCTGCTGCGACTGCCCGGCGGGGTGATAGGCCAGCGTGCCCTCGACCATCGGCATGCCACGCAGCACCAGATTCCACGCGAGCACCACGTGCTCGAGCGAGACCGGATCGGTGGGCCAGAACTCGAGGGTGTACAGCCCTCGTTCACCCCCCTCGCCCTCGAACGAATCGTGAGCGAGCAATGACCCGGCCAAGTATCGACGCGAGTCGGTGAAATAGGTCTGACTATTGAACTCACCCAATTCCATCGAGACGCCCAGTGCCCCGAAGGCAAAGTCATAGTGATACGCGTATCGATTGGTATCCATGAACCACAGTTTCGGTTCGGTGCCGATCCCCTCGATGAGTATCTTGACTTCGCGAACGCCCAGCGCTCCCGGCACGTCGTCGCGACGAGCCAGAGACTCGAAGGTCTCGCGGTCAGCGATGGTGTCTCGACCTCCTTCGGGGTCTTCTGGCGGTCTCGTCCCCGGTGAATTCGACCCACTGCCCCCACCCGCGTTCTGCTGAACGGGCACCGGAGGCATGGGGGCGAAGGGCAACCGGGGGTGAGGACACATCGCAACCCACTCTACACGACACGTCCCTCGCAGCTCGGCCACCGTGCCAGATCGAAACTCCTGCCGATCTCTCCACTCATCATCCTGCCACCGAGGGATGGATGGCACCGGGGCGAAGAGCGCGACCGAAGTCGTGCGAATTCAAGCCGGCGGTGGAAAGCAGTTTAGGCCGCCCTCGCGGGCTGGATCCAAACCTGTCTCACGTAGGTGAGACACTGACGGAGCTAGAGTTCCGCTCATCTCCTCGCGATAGACACGACGGCTCGCACACGGGATTGGCCCCGGGCGCGACACCGCCAGTCCCCGGCGTTTTAAGCGGCGGGTCTTTGCACCCATGGGTGCACCCACTCCTCACTCGAGGTGTCCAGCCGCGACCGGTTTGGATTCGGTCGCATTGGTCAGAGCGGATCACGAAACATGACAAGGATCATTCCCGGAGTTCAAATCACCGTCGTCAAGGAGGTGGTACCGCCTCAGCTCGCGCCGTCGGGCATCTTCGGTCTCGTCGGATTGGTGGCCCCCGCACGCGAGGGCACGATCCGACAACCCGTGGAGCGCGTGGGTAGCTGGGCCCGCTTCCGCGAGCTGTACGGCCGCGGCACGGCCCGGGTGATGCCCGAAGCGCAGCAGGCCTTCCAAAACGGCATCTTCGAGCTGGTGGTCGTCGACCTCGAGTCGGCCGTCGCCGACGCGGCCTCGGTCACGCTCGACTCCGGGGGCGCCTATCTGTCCTTCAGCGCCCGTGCAGCGGGTACTCGCCCCAACGGCCTCGAGCTGTCCCTCGCCAACTTGGGCAACGGGTACGAGCTGCGGCTTCGCGAAGGGGGAGACGACATCGAGGTCTACCGCAACCTCTCGGTGCTCCCCGGCGACTCGAGCTACATCGGCCGCGTCCTCGACGGCAGCGACTCCGAGGTCCAGCTCGATGCGCCCACCGTCGCGTATACCGACTTCTCCGGGGCCGGAGCCACCGTCGCGGCCGGCGGGACCCAGCAGCTGGCCACGGTCGCGACCGCAGCCGTACTCACCGTCAGCGTCGCCTCGGGCGCGGCCTCGTCCCTGGTGATCACCGAAGTCGCGATCGGTGGGGACACCAACATTCGCTTCACCTACGACGGCAACACGCTCTTCGATCTCGACACCACGAGCGATACGCCCTTCGATGGCTTCCGCACCGCCATCGAGGCGATCGACGAGCTGTCGGTCTCGACTACGCGCCCGGATGCATCGGGCACGCTCGCGGGTGGCGTCGATGCGTCGACGGCCGAGTACGTCGATGCCCTCACGCTGCTCGAGGACGTCGCCGACGTCGACCTCGTGTCCGTGGCCCTGCAGGATCATGGCGACGTCGACAACGATCGAGCCACCACGATCTACAGCGCCATCATCTCTCACTGTCAGCAGATGAGCGGAGAGGCGATGGGCCGCATCGGCTTCGGGCAAGTCTCGCCCGCCGCTCCCGCTCCCGCCGGGGCAGGCGACACCGATCTGCTCGACACCAACATGGCGGACCTGCTCCGCAGCGATCGCTTCGTGCTCCTGGCCCCCTACGGCGCGCTGGGAGCCACCGTCGGGCGAATTGGCGGGCTCACCTACTACCTGTCACCGACCTTCAAGACCCTCAGCGGCCTCGGCGATTTCCAGCCGGCCCTGCGCGTCGAACAGCAGCGCGCGTACCTGCAGCAGAACATGGTGCCCATCGCCCAGGTCCCGGGTCGCGGAGTCGCGGTGGTTCGCGGGCTGACCACCGATGGCGACCAGATCAACGTGCGGCGCATCGCCGACCGGGCGGTTCGCGGCGTCCGACTCATCGGCGAGCTGTTCATCGGCAAGCTCAATACTGAAGACGGTCGCAACGCCCTGAAGCAGAAGCTCACCGAGTTCCTGCTGCAGATGCAGTCCGAGAACGCGATCGTGCCCTCCACCGACGGCAGCGATCCCGCCTTCCAGCTCGACGTCTACAGCACCCAAGCCGACTTCGCCCAAGGCATCGTTCGCATCGATCTCGCCGTGCGACCGGTTCGAGCCATCGACTTCATCTACGCCACCGTCCTCGTGCAGGTCTGAAGCCCGGGTCCCCAACTACCAAGGTAAACGAAGATGCCTACCGTACTGTCAGCCAATCACAGCAGCCTGCTGGTCGATGGTGATCCCGTCGAGGGAGTCCAGTCCATCGCCTTCCGCGTGGTCACCGAGCGCGAGGACATTCGCGCCATCGGTGCCGACGAGCGTGTCGACGTCAGCTTCGGCCTTCGTACCGTGCAGGGTGAAGTCATCGTGCGCTCCACCGCGATCGTGCTCGACGACAAGCTCGCGACCCGCACCGGCTTCAACATGGTCGCCGCGCTCAAGAAGGGCCCGGGTGCCGACGACACGCAGCGGAGCTTCGCCTTCGACGATTGTTACATCGAGAGCAAGTCGCTGGGCATGAGCGCAGGCGGGACGGCGGAGACGACCTACGTCTTCACCGCCACCCGCGTCCGAGAAGAGTAGCCCTTCCATCGGAGCATCGTGATGAACGACGTGGAGATCGACGGCCGCCCTTACGCGGTGGCACTCGGCGAAGGGGGCCAACCCCTGCGCGCGAGAGTCGACGACGGGGAATTCGAGTTCCCCGCGTGGACCTGGGGCGATCACCGTGACGCACTGCGTCGTCATCTCGATGTCGTCGACGGGCAGCTGGTCTTGGACGAAGCGGGCTATGCCCGGCGAGTCCTGGCCCGAGCCGAGGTCGCCGATGAACACCACGCGCGACTCGTTCCGCTGGCCCTGTGGTGGGCCGCCGGAGCGGGCTCCGTGGTCAGTCCGCGGCCGGTCCCGAACGAGTGGCTCGATCTCGGTCGAGGGGTGCGAGCCAAGGTCCGTGCCTGGAGCTTCCGCGAGCGCATGGTGGTGCTCCGCGAATGCCTCGAGTACCGAGCAGAGGAGCCGTTCATCGATCCGCTGGTGCTCGTGGAGCGCCTGCTCAGCGATGGTGTGCTGGCGCTGGAGGACGACGGCGAGGAGCGAATCGACGACCTCGATGGACTCGATGCCGTCGTGGTGCATGCCCTGCTCGCGGCGTTGACCGAGTACAGCATGCCGGGGGCGAACGCGGTCGACGATGCGTTGCTCGACGATCCGGTGCTCGCGTCCCAGGTCCTTCGTGTGTGCCGGGCAATGGGATGGACTCCGTCTCGCGTGCTCGAGGCTCCGGCCGGTGAGATCGATGCCCTCGTGGCGTTGCTCGGGCCACAGGAAGCTCCCGCCAGAACGCTGAGACGTGCACCCGCTCGTTCTCGTCGGCTCCACGACCAGCCCGATGCCATGGTGTTGGTCTTCGGGGAAAGCGGGGGGCCATGAGCCGGCAGTGGTCGACTCGAGAGCTGGTGGGAGTGCTGCTCCAGCCGGTGGAGCGCGCGCTTCATACTGCTTGCGCGGCGCTCGATCTCGAAATCGTGGCGGATGGTGGTGATGAGGCGGGCGAGCAATGGTCGATGGCTTCCGAGCATCGAGCGAGCGAGCCCGAGATCCGACCGCACGCATCCGACTCGGTCGACCTCGTCGGTCCGCCTTCGACACGAAGTGCGGCACCACGAGATGTAGAGACCTCCGCGCCAACCAATCTGCGATCCGATCCGGCCGCCGCAGCTTCGCCTTCGGACCGTGGAGTGCGGGACCGTGTCGCCTCCGCATCGGCGGCTCTCCCTCCGCTGGCCCGCGCTGGCTCGGACGAAACGACTTCGCACACTACGAGACCGACGAACGGCCGGCTCCGCCTGCGGCCAAGCCGGCCTCGACTGAACGCCAGCGAACGATCGCCTGCTCGCCCCGGCTCGCCGACGACCGAGCCGGCCTCGTCGTCCTCTGCCCCCTCCGCCGCTGCCACTTCGGCGGCCCCCGTATCGCCTCCGGCTTCAGTTTCTGGTTCTCCTTCGATCGATGTCTCTGCTCCTGCGCCGTCGCGCCGCGCCCCAACGCTTCGACTCCGACCGCGAGCGACGCGAAATGAGCCGCCTCTCGAAGACCGCCCCACTCCGACCACTACGGCGTCGCTCACCTCCTCGAATACGCATGTTTCTTCGCCCCCTCCCGCGACATCGCCCTCTCCCCCGCCTTCGCTTCCGAGTGGAGCGTCGAGCTCCGCGGTTCACGGCCCCGGCTCGACCACAACGGCTTCCGCTCCCGCGCGGCCAACGGAAAGTCCCACGACCAACCGCGCCGCTTCGCAGCCCACACTCGCCCCCCCGTCAGCCATCACTGCCGATGCCGCCGCGTTGCTGGCCACCAATCCCCTCCCGCCCTCGACCAGTGCTCATGCGCCCCAGTCGTCGAGGGCACCCCATCGAGTCGAACTTCCGGGCGTGACGCCATCGAGCCCGACCCCGCAACCGTTGCTCATCCCTCTTCGGCCGCGCACGCAGACCACGTCGGCCCCGGCATCGTCCATCACCGATTCCGCTGCCCCGACGAGTACGTCAGCCGACTCCGCGCGCACGGAGGAGTCGTTGTCGCACGGTGGGTCGCGACCACTCGGTGGCTCGGCGTCACTCGGGAACGACCGGCCATCGTTCAACCGGACTCCCCCGCCGCAACGCCTGCCCCTGCCCTCGACGAGACCTTCGAGTTCGAACGCAGGCCCCCCGCTCGGCGCGACCGAAGGCACCTCGGCGGCGAGACCCGCCCCACCATCGTTTCCCGTCCTCGAGCCCGACCCCATCGAAGAGCACACGCTCACCGAGGTTCTTGCACGCGCCGCTCGGCGCCATGGGATCGAGATCTAGTTCGCCATGAGAATCTCCTACACGATATCGATCGGAGGCACGACCGTCTCCGACGACTCCACCGCCGGCGGACCACCCCTGGTCATGCTCCGGGTCGGCCGCGGCATCGGAGGCTCGGGTGGACGAGCTCGCATCGAGGTCGGCCATGTCGGCACGGGCACGACGGCCCCCGGCGATGCGATTCAGATCGAGCTCGACGCGGGCGGTGGTTCTCAGACCGTCTTCACCGGCGAAGTCGAGACGGTTCGCCAAGGCGTTCGCAGCACGATCATCGAAGGTCGCGATGGCCTCGCGCGCCTGGCCGACCACGAGGTCGAGCGCGGGTACGAAGAGGTCTCGGCCGGCTTCATCGTCAAGGACCTCGTCGACGCCGCGGGCTCGCAGCCCGGCGAGATCGAAGAAGGGCCGACCTTCCCTCGCTATGTCGTGCACGGCGGCTCCCGGCTCCTGCGGCACGCCCAGAAGCTGGCCGACCTCATCGGCGCGGAGCTGTTCACCGACGGCGATGGCAAGATTTGCTTCGCCCGCCCCGCCGACGCTGGCGCCAGCCATACCTTGCGCTGGGGAGAACACCTGCTGCGCGTCGACCTCGAGCGGGAGCCGCTGCACTCCGACTCGCTCGCGGTATGGGGCGAGGGCTCGGCGGGCACCGATGGCGCCGACAAGGAACACTGGCTCACCACCGATCTGTCCGGCGTATCCGGCGAGGCCAACGTCTCGGAGTCGGCCGGCCAGCGCTCGGTCACCCCGAAGAGCCTCGGCGATAGACCGCGGACGCTGATCGACGGCAGCGTGCGGTCGGTCGACGTCGCGGACGAAATCGCCGAAGCCCACATGCAACGCCTGGCTCTTCGCCCCGTGCGCGGGGCCGTCGTGACCCTGGGCCTCCCCGAAGCCGCCCCGGGTCAGTGGATCGAGCTCTCCGACCTCCCCGCGCTGAGCCACCCGAGTGCCAGCGCCACGCCGGTCAAGCTTCGGATTCGACACTTCGTCCACCACCTCTCGCCAGGCGAAGGCCTGCTGACCGAGCTGAGGTTCTAGGTCATGACCATCGAGCTCGGGGACATTGCGCTCACTCGCTTGCAAGAGGTCTCGGTCGACGAAGACCGAAGCTTCGTCGAGTTCCGTATGCCCGGCGCGGCCGGGAGCGTGTTTCAAGATCTGGGGCGTGGCGCGCTACGACTGCTTTTGCGCGGGGTCTTGCTCGGCGAGCAAGCCCTGCGAGACATCGAGGTGCTGCGCACCGCTCACGCCGACGCCACCGCGCTCGCGTTCTCCGGGGACATCGCCGTCGGGAGCGAGATCACCGACGTCATCATCGAAGAGTTCGAGGTCCAGCAGGTCCCCGGTCACGCCTTCCGCTACGAGTACCTGCTGCGCGTGCGGGAGTGGACCGAGCCTCCCGCCGCCCCCGGGTCCGATCTCGCCGCCGTGGACGACGAGGTGGGACAGGATGCCGACCAGTGGGCGTCCGAGAGCGAGGCCATCGCGGCGGGCCTCGATGACCCCGGAGCACTGGCCGACTCGCTCGACGACAACCCCGGGCTGCTCGCGCGGATCGATCTGGCCGAGCTCGCCCAGGGTCTCATCGGCGCGCTCGGAGGCTTGGATGCCGCAGACTTCGCCCACCTGCTCGCGTCGATCAGTGACGTCGATCCCGACGCGGTGATCGGCCTCATCGAGGCACTCGGCGAAGCCGACAGCCTCCAGGACTTCTTCGAAATCCTCACCGACGAAGGGATCAACGTCCTCGAGCAGCTCACTGGCATCGACCTGAGCGAGGTCTCCGACATCGCCCAGGCGTTCTTGGGCAGCATCGACTACGTCGATCGGGTCAGCGACGTGGTGTCCGCCGCTCAGGCGCTCTTCGACGACCTGTCCGCCTTCAACCCGGCCGGCACCTTCGCCGCCATCGAAGGGGGTGCCCCATGATGGTGACGGCCGGCGACATCGTGGAGCGCACGGGCGAGCTGTTCGACTCGGTCGCAGCGTTACTCACCGCCACCAATGATCTGGGACTGCCCGAGCTCGCCGCGCAGCTCGGGGTCGCACCCACGGCGGCGGAGCTCACTCGCGACCTCGTGGGCCTGCTGGAGTCCATCACTCCGCAGCTCGAGATCCTCGTGAACCTCGGCCGGCTCGGTGCGCTCTTCGGCCTCATCGAGCCGATGGTCGAAGCCCTCGGTGGCCTCTTCGCCGACTCGGGCCGCAACCTCGCCGACCTCGGCCTCGACCAGGCGCTCGTCATCACCGAGCCGATGGCGACCGGATTCGAATACCTCGAGGCCACCGCGGCGATGGGAGCCACCTTGATCGTCGAGCCCACGCAGCTCGATGAGCTCCGCGACGGCTTGGCCGACACCATCGCCGCACTGGCTGCCCTCGCCGACGACTTCGAACAAGCGGCGGCCGAGGCATCCGAGCAGGAGGCGAGTCCCTGATGCCTCCGTCCGTCGACTCTCTATTTCCCACGGTCATCGCCGGGCTCGAGCGCTTCCGTGATCGTGTCACCGGGGACGATGGCAGCTATCGCGTCGCGCTCTTGGCTCCCGGCCAAGCCAGCGCCGTGCTGTCGATCGCCATCGACATTCTCGACCTCGTCTACGACCTGCTCAGCCGCCTCCGCGATGGCCTCGCCGACTTCTCGGAGCGCCTGGTGTCCATCGACGCCGTCGTCGCGATGGTCGAGACGGTCGGCTCACTCCTCGAAGGGCTCGGCGAGGTCCTCGACCCCGCGACGCTACCGCTGCCCATCCCCGGCCTGGCCGAGGCACAAGGAGGTGCGGCGGACGGTTTCGGCGAGGTCGGTGAGCTGCTCGCCAATGCCCCGGCCATCGATGTGCTGCCGGGGCCCGAGACCTTCAGCGCCTTAGAAAATGTTCTCCGTGATCTCGTCGGCCCGGTCGACGAGGAGTACCCCGAGGCCGATGCCCTCGGCCAACTACTGACCCAGCTACATGGCGGAAGCGCGTAGTAGCACCTGAGGAGCAATCCATCATGCCCGAACCCACGCCCGTGGCTAGCAACCCGTTTTCTCTGGTCGCCTTCGTCCTGTTCAAGGTCCGCTACTCCCTCGAGGAATACGACGGGACCCGCCCCCCACGATGGGTTCGCATCTCCCGGGGTCGGCAGTTCTCGGGCGAGATTCTCAGCGACATCGTCAGCGGAGCCGTCTTGGGGCTCTCCGAAGCCACGACCTACATGGCCGACCTGACGATTCGGATCGAAGAGCTCCTCATCCAGACCGACGCGGCCAAGGCCATCGCCGAGGTCACCCTCGACTTCATCGAAGCTGCCAGTAGCCCCGAGTTCGCTGCCGCCGTCAGCACCTTGGTCGGGCCCTCCTTCAGCCCGGACGTGACCGATGCGCTCGACGACATCAACACCGCGGCGCAGAACATCGAGAGCTATCTCGACTACATTCCCGAGCCCGAGGACGTCCGTCAGCTCGGCCACGAGCTCTATCAGCTGCTGTGCATCGTGCAGCGCGACTTCCCTCGGCAAGCCGACGGGACCATCGACGCGGCGGACGCAGAGCTCGCGGGCACCGACCACATCAACATCGACACGACCGGCAAGGTCCGCCTGTGCGCGTGGGCATACGCGCGGCGCGTCCGTGCCCGTGGCCTCGGCGAGGACCGAGTAACGATCGACGTGGACTCCTTCGGCACCCGTCGGCTCTTCGCGGGCGGGACGCTGCCCACCGACAGCGATGGCGAGTGGGTCGGCAACGAAGGGTCGATCGAGGTCTTCGAATTCGAGTACGACGCCGCTCCCTTCGTGGACCTCGAAGAGCTCGTCGAGCTGCTCGGCGCCCACGGCTACGAAGACCCCGCCGTCCCCGTGTCGCCCACCGAGGTCACGGCCGCGATCACCCAGCTGCTGCTTCAGTTCCAGTTCATCAACGAGCTGCCGATCTCGGGCGAGGTCGACAACCACACCATCAACCGACTGATGAACCTCGACTACGGGCGCAAGAACCTGAGACGCGCTCGCCCCTACGATCCCGACGCCGACTGGCCGTGGGGCACGGAGCCGACCGACGTTCCGGTTCCCACGGGCCGCGAGCTCCAGCTCGTGAACCCCGGTGCCGATGGCTTCGAGGACGAGGGCATCACTCCGGTGCCGCGCTCTCCCTACGACTACTACGAGGTCCGAGTGGCGGGCGAGATCGGCAGCCCCGCGAACCTCCCGCTCGGCCAAGGCTGGGTCTCCGACTCGGGCAGCCTTCGTGGGTTCGTCGCGATGCGCTCGCGCATTCGCAACGTCGAGGAAGGCACCGAGGGTCGCTACGACGGCGGCATCTGGTCCGAGGGCGAGGCGGCGTTCGGTCAGTACTTCTGGGCCGCGCGACACGTCGAGCCCTGGCGGGCCGGGCGAACCGGTGACCCACAAGAAGGGGCGCTGTTCGGGAGCTTCGGCGCGTCGCAGCCGGCCGAAGGCCTCATCTCGCGCATGTTCCAGTGGGTCCTCGTGCCTCCGGCCGTGCTCGTGTCGCCCTTTGCCTCCGTTCCCGCCGGCAGCACCGCGAGGCTCTACGTCGTGGCGAGTGCACTCCAGCGTTCCCTGTTCAGAGATCGGGGAAGCAACGGGCGCCCCGACCGAGGTCGAATCATCCTCGAGGCCTACGACAACACGTTCTACACGCCGGCGAGCACCGTGCTGCAAAACCGCGACCCGGTGCAGAGCGTGGCCTCGGCAGAGACGGCCCTGTTCCCCGATCACGGCACGACCTCCGTCGCGCTGACCTTGGACGAGGTCGATCGCAAGCGGGTCTGGTTCCTACGCAAGACGGAGCCACTCGACCTGACCGGGATCGCCAATATCTCGGCGCTGTGTTTCGTCGCCGAAGGTCAGCACCAGAGTGCGTTCGACACCGACGCCTACTTCGACGATTTCCGCCTCGAGTACTACTGGCGGATCGTCCCCGACGCCTAGGCACCGAAAGGACCCTCATCTCATGTCCGACCTCATCGAGACCTTGCGGGCGATCATTCGCGACGAGCTGCAGATGCTCAAGATCGCCGACATTGGCGTGGTGACCAGCGTCTTCCCTCATGCCGAGGGGGACACCCACAACCACGAGTGCAATGTCCAACTTCGGCACAGCGAGCTGGAGCTGCGCAAGGTCCCGATCGCAACGCCGCATATCGGCATGGTGAGTGCGCCTCGGGTCGGCGACTTGGTCCTGCTCAGCTACGTCGGTGGTGATGGCAACCGCCCCATCGTCACCGGGCGACTCTACTCGAACGAGGCCAACCCGCCCGAGTACGGGGAGAAGAGCCTGATGCTCCAAGCTCCATTCGAAGGGGAGACCTCGATCGAGATCGACGAAGACGAGTCGGTCATCGTCACTGCGGGCAAGAACGTGCTCACGATGTTCAAGGACGGAAACATCGAAGTGAGCGCCGAGGGTGACCTCGCGCTGACCGTCAAAGGCAACGTCGATCTCAGCTGTAGCGACTGCACGGTCGATGCCTCGGGCGAGATCAACCTCGGCACGGGTGGCCACCCGGTCATCACCGAGGGAAGCCACAAGTGCTACTACTCGGGCGCTCCTCTCGTGGGTGCGTCCTCGGTCAAAGCCAAGCTCTGAGGACTCATGCCCACGCCGACATCAGCCGCGCTGGAGAACCTGGCCAAGTCCGCCGTCCGCAACGCGGGCCTCGAAGGCGAAGACGCTCCCGCGCTGGGTACCGCCATGGCGGACTTGCTGGCGCAGGTCCTCCAGATCTTCGCCGGGCAGACGATGGTGCTTCCCGGGATCCCGGCTGCCGTCAATCCCACGAGCGGAACGGGGAGCACGGTCGGCCCCGGCACCCTGTTGCCGCCGCCCGCGGGAGGACCCAACGCTGCCACCATCGAACCGCTGGCGCTCGGTGCCCTCCAAGGCGCGGGCCTGAAGGGCGAGGACATCCCCAAGCTGGCCGGGGCACTGGCCGACACCATCGAGGTTGGGCTCACCATGTTCTGTGCTCAAGCCCTGGTCTCGCCGGGCATCACCGTGGCCGGCTTTGCCACCGCCGCGCCAGGGAGGCTCAGCTGATGCCCGCTCCCACCGCTGCGCAGCTCGAGTCGATCGCGCTCGGGTTCATCCAAGCCGCCGGTCTCCGCGGAGAGAATGCGCCCGACCTCGCGGCAGCCGTCGCCGAAGCGGTCGCGGGCGCGCTCGACCAGTTGCTCTCCCAGGCTCAGGTCGCCCCCGGCATCGCCTGCTCACCTGCAGCCACCGTCGCGCCCGGGAGGCTCCTATGAGCGTTCGACCTCACGCCGATCTTCGGCTCGAGTTTCGTGACGATGGCCTCGTCGACCTGAGCCGTCGCGGCCGCGACCTCGACACCACGGACGACATCGACAACCTCATCCAGGCGCTGCAGATGCGACTGCTCACCATGCAGGGCGAGCTACGTCGACTGGGGCACCCGCGCTACGGCAGCCGTGTCTCCGAGCTGGTCGGCGAGCCGATGACTCGCCAGAACCTCGAGCGACTTCGTCGCCACGTGCAGCGAGCACTGCGCTCGGATCCCCGCGTGAAGCTCATTCAGTCGCTGCAGGTGCGCCCCATCGCAGCCGAGCCCGGAGCCGTCGATGTCTCCGCCACCATCCAACCAGATCCGCAGAAGCTGCTGGGTCCCGCGTTCGAGTTTGGAGTAGTCCTCGATGTTGGCTGAACGACCATTCTTGAAGAAGACCTTCGCCGAGGTCGTCGAGTCGACGCTCGCCGATCTCCGCTCCGGCCGAGACAACCGCGTAGTCCTCGACGACGCCACCGCGGGTAGCGTGCTGCGAACCCTCGTCGAAGCCTTTGGCCGAGAGCTCGCCGTGGCCTACGAGCAACTCGAGCGGATCTATGAGGCCGGCTATCTAGACACTGCGACCGGAGCCTCGCTCGACAAGGTCGTGGCCCTGCTCGGGGTCGAGCGGCTCCAAGCGGGGTGGATCGAAGGCGAGGTGGTGTTCGCCCGAACCACCGCGGCTCCCTTCGACGTCGCGATCCCGGCCGGGACTCTCGTCAGCGGCAAGGACATCCCCGTCTTCGAGACCCTGGCCGACGCCACGCTCGCCGCGGGAGCTCGCGAGATATCGGTCCCGGTGCGCTCCCTCGAGCCGGAGGGCATCGTCGTCGAAGCCGAGCTGATCACGGTGCTCAACCGGCCGGTCACCGGGATCGACACCGTCAACAACCCGCTGAGCCTCCAGCCCCGTCGCGATCCAGAGTCGGACCTCGATCTCCGCGACCGGGCCCGCGGTGCGGTACGCGGCGGGAGGACGGCGACTCGTTCTGCGCTCGAGCGAGCGGTACGAGAGCTGGGTCTGGTCGAAGTCGAGTTCATCGAAGACCCCCAGCGCCCCGGCATCGTCGACCTCGTGCTCGCCGACCAGGACATCAACGACGTCCTCTTCGAAGAGGTCCTGCGGCGCGTCGAGGAGGTCCGCCCCGCGGGCATTCGCGTGCACGTCTTCCAGGCCACGCCGGTCTTCGTCCGCGTGCGCGCCCGCATCCGCCTCGAGATCGACGAGAGCCCACAAGCCCGAGGTGTGCTGTCAGCCGCGCTGGGCGAGCTACTCGACGATCACTTTCGATCGCTGGGTGTCGGTCAGACCGTGCAGTGGAACAAGATCCGCAACATCCTCGCCGGTCACCCTCAGGTAGCCGAGGTCGAGCTGTACGACGATCGCTGGGCCCTGCTCCCCGCCGACGACAACGGCTCGGCCGCCCTCGAAGAAGACGGCACGCCCTTCGTCGACGACGAAGACAGCACCGCCGCGGCCCAGCGATTGCTCGGCGACCTCGCCGAGCCCGAGGGCATCTTCGTCGGCATCGAAGAGCGAGCGCAGCTTCCCGAAGCGGGCATCCAGCTCGAGCTCGCCGCCCCCGAGCCCCCCGCGTGGATCGACGTCGAACTCAGCTACTCCACCACGGAGCCGGAGGGCATCGACACCGACACCTTCGAGGCCGAGCTCCGCTCTCAGCTCACCGCGATCCTCCCCGAAGGAGCGATCGTCGCCAACGTCGAGTACACCTTCGAGCAGCTCCGAGCCGCAGTCGAAGCCGCGTTGCTGCCAGACACCACTCTGGAGTCGGTCCGCTTCATCGTCCTCCACTCCGTCGACGGCCAGGTGGTCACGGTCGACCAAGAGGACCCGGGAGCGAGCGATCGGGCGGAGCTGCGGCTCAGCGAGCGCGTCGTCATCCGTGACGTACGGCTGCAGGAGGTCGAGAGCGCCTGATGGTCGAGGACCGCACACGCCACGATCGTCTGCGATCGCTGCTGCCTCAGGCCTACGCGACCAACCCCGCCGACAGTGCGCTGGGGGTGGTGCTCGAGGTCCTCGCCGATCGTCTCCGCGAAGCCGATCGAGCGATCGAGCGCGGCCTCCGAGACAAGTGGCTCGCGACCGCCAACGGTGAGCGTGAGCCGATCCCGGCCGAGGGCGAAGCGGGCTCCGAAGCAATCGCTGCCCTTCCCCTCCTCGACCTCGGCGACAAGCCGCGCTCGCTCGAGTACCTCGGCGCCGCGCTCGACCTGCTACGCCAGCCCTGGGAGGCCGACACCGAGGCCTACCGCGGCCGCGTCGAGATCCTCGCCCCTGCGTTGGCGGGCGGTCTCGGCACCACCCGAGCCATCATCGCCGTCTCTACCAGTTCGCTGGGCGCCGAGCCGTGCCCAGTCCTGGAGCACGAAGACGACGCGACCCGAGGCTTCGGCCTTCCTCCGGGCAGCCTCGCCCGCTGCCGTACCTGCCAAGGAGGACAGACTCCACCGCCCGGGACCCCGTGCCCGCTTCGCGACCGCGCCACCATGAGCGTGAGCGTCGTGGACAACCCGCGACGAAGGGTGCCTCTCGTTCGTCAGCAGCTCCGCCCGCGCGAATCGAGCGGCGCTCGAGTGCACTTCAACAACCTGAGTCTCTTCGCCGACCGCCCCGAGCTCATTCTGTCCGTACCCGCGAGTGCGAGCGAGCCCGTCGTGCCTCGCTTTCGCAGCCTCACCACGGACGAAGAGATCATCGTGGCGAGAGCGCTCGCCCCTGGTGACACGCTGAGCATGCGTGGCCCCAACCCGCACGACCCCTCGACGCCGCGGCAGCGACAGCAATGGGTCGATCGTCCCGCTGCGTTCGCGAGCGCCCCGGCCCGGGTGCGAGTCGGCACCGACCTCGACGTCCCCGTCTTCTCCGTCGAGAACGGGGCGGTCTTCGACGAGGCCACGTTCGACGACGACCCATTCATCTCGAACGGCCTCTCCGAAGCCGGCGACCTCGCCCTGCCCTCCGTCGTTCCCGGTCAGAACACCTGGGTCTACCAACCGCTGTCGCGGGCGGAGCTTCAGTCGCTGCTCGATGACCTCGACCCGGCCCTCGACCCCGGCGACCTCCCGGACCCAGCGACCATTCCCGAGACTCCGGCCGAGGACGACGAGGTCAGCCTCGAGCTTCGCTGGTGGGTCCGTGCCCCGTCGCGTTTCTTGGTGCGCATCCCTCTGACGACCGCGGTACAGCAAGCCCTCGCCGCAGGCGCCACCGACTACCTCCGTCGGATGATCGACCGCGCTCGGCCCGTGGGCGTCCT
This sequence comes from Myxococcota bacterium, assembly GCA_039028615.1. Classification (GTDB taxonomy): domain Bacteria; phylum Myxococcota_A; class Polyangia; order Nannocystales; family Nannocystaceae; genus Paraliomyxa. The sequence goes on from JBCCHT010000034.1 coordinate 16,115, forward strand.
GCCGATCATCGACTTCCTCCAGCCCGTCGAGCCCGAGCCGCTCGAGCCCCTCGACGCCCTCGGTGCGTTCGACGTCGGCATTGCCGAGGATGCCGATCCTCTCGACCTGCTGATCCCACAAGACCTCGACTTCAGCGAGCCCGTGGAGCCCGAGGACGGCGGTGGGTTCATCGGCGTCTTCGACGTCACCGTATTCGACTTCAGCGTCTTCGCCGAGACCGACATCGAGCCCGGCGTCTTCGACATGACCTACTTCGACGCCAGCCTCTTCGGCGACCTCGAAGTAGAGCCGGGCGAGTTCAACTCTACGTACTTCGACTTCGCCACCTACAACGACCTATCGACCGAGCCCGGAGAGTTCGGCACTACCTACTTCGGATCCGCCTTGTTCCAGTAGGCCAACCCCGACCAAGGATCTTTTTCGATGCGTGAATCATTCAACCCGCAAGGGCGACTGACGATGACGATGACCGACCCGGTGACTGGCCACGTCGTCCTCCGTCGCTCCGCTCGCAACCTGGTCACGCTAGCGGGACGCCAGCTGCTATCCAACCTCTTCTCCGGGACGATCAGTGGTTTCGACGCGGTGGAAGTCGTGGTGGGCAACGGGGGCATCCCCGGCGCGTCCGCGGGCGACCCCGCGGCCCCCGATGTGGCCGACGTGGCCTTGGCCCATGACGACGACGGTGGCAGCGAACCAGCGCCCGCCCCCATCGTCGCCGAGATCGGCACACCGACATCACGCGACTTCGATGGCATCGAGCGCATGGTGACTCCGGTCTTGGCCACGCTCGAGGCCAACCCCGGCGGTGACCCGCTCTACCTCCGCGAAGCCGGCATTCAATTCACGCTGCCCGCCGAAGGCGGCAGCACCACAACTCTCTACAACCGGGTCGTCTTCGGTCTCATCACCAAGGACCCCAACCTTCAGCTCACGCTTTCCTGGGAGATCATCTTCTGATGCCAGATCCATACATTTCCGCAAGCCCCAACGAACTCATCCGAGCCGCGGACTGGAACTCCATCCAGGAACAAGCTCGGGACGAGATTCACGCCCACAGCCACACCGGCGGTGAAGATGGCGTACAGCTGGGAACCGATGCAATCGCCGATGGGGCCATCACGCTGGCCAAGCTCGCTCCCGATGCCGTCGGCGCGGGCACCATCACCGAGCCGGCTGCGATCGACGTCACGGGGTCGACGGTCGAGGGTGTCCCGCTGGCGCCTCACTTCGATCACTTCTCGTTCAACATCCCGACGACGGTCGAAGCCATCCAACCGGTGCTGACCATCAACGATGGCATCTCCGTGGAGGCGATGCTCACCGACCTCGTCAACACCTACGCGGGAGCGCTGCCGGGGGGTGAGTCGCCCACCGGCACCTTCGGCATGATGCTCACCCGAGCCATCTTCGAGATGGTGAACACGGTGCCCCGGGACTTGATCGAGTCGCTCGACTCCGTCTCCCTCGCGCACCAGGCCACCAGCGAGCAGCTCCCGGCGTACACGGCATACATGGAGTCGCTCTCGGACCGAGCCGGTGGCGACGTGGTGGGGCCAGCGGTCGACGTGCTGTCCCAGATTCACGGTCGCGACTACTTGGTCATCCGTAGCTTCGGCTACTCGTTCGCGCTCGTGATGGGGATCCTCTTCCTGAGCACGACCCCGGCGGACTTGCTGACGCTCATCGCGGGCAACCCCACCCTCGGTCAGATGACGAATGCGCTGTCCATCGGCTACCCGATGATTCACTCGGGTCGACTGCGACCGATCGAGAACGCGGACATCATGCGGATCGCACCGCCCGGGCAAGGAACGGGCGGCGCCCTGCTTTCGTGTGAGGCCAACGTCGACGTCTTCTTCGGCCAGCTCCGAGGTGCGTTCTGCCTCGGGATTGGTACGGAGACCATGCCACCGCCAGCGACCCAGGTGGTCTACGGCTCGACGGAAGCGACGGAACTGCAGCAGCTGGGGCTCCGCACCACGGTGACCGTCCGCCGCTCCAGCCTGTTCCTCCCCGGCGACGCGACATCCTCGAACCGCTCGCTTCGGCTCTGGGGGTTGGCTCTGCCCTACGTGGCCCCCGACGGAGTAACGACCGATGCTTCCGTCCACACGATCGCGGCGGGGCGACTGGACTGTCGCCACGTGCTGCTGAGAAACCACGGTTCGGCCGAGTTCGTGACCCCGGAAGAGGCGACGCCCTGGAACGACGCGCCCGACACACCGCTCGAGCCGACCGATCCGATCGATCCGATCGATCCGATCGACCCCATTGATCCCATCGACCCCATCGATCCCATCGAGCCGATCGATCCCATCGAACCGATCGACCCCATCGAACCAATCGATCCGGTCGGGCCTGGCCCCGTCGGTCCTGCCCCCGACGCTTGATCGGCATTGCTCATGGACGTATCGCTCGGCGACGACACCGACCTTCTGCTCTCCGGCAGCGCGACCGTGCAGCTCGGAGAGCAGGCGGTCCCGCTCGTCCTGCAACTCGAAGACGACGAAGTCATCGACGGGCTCACGCTTCGCATCGTGCGGGCCGCAGACGCCTCGATGGCTCCCGTCGGCTTGGACGACGCCGCGCTCGACTCGGACGGTTCGTCCCTGCTGTCTGCCCTCACCTGGATCGCCGCGAATTTCGGCGACACGTACGCTCTATCGCGCTTCCAGCTCGACTTCACCGCCAAGCCCAACCCGCTGGTCGTCCGGCTGGGCGTCGCCCGAGGTGACAGTTCTTGGTATCCACCGCCCGGCCCGCAGCGATTCGACATGGGCGGCGCGCTTCAGCTGAACGCGGCCTTTCCCAACACGATCGCCGATCGCTTGATGCTGGAATTCTTCGTCGAGAGCACGGGGGGAGAGCTCATCCCGGCCGCGGTGAGCCTCGCCGCCACGCCGCTGGCGATGACCTACGGCCTGCACGCCCGTGACATCAGCGTCGGCCTGCAGGGCCGCCGTACCTTCCTGCGAAGCAGTGGGGAAGCAAGCACCGACGGCGTCACCGTCGACGGGCTGCTGGAACACGTCGGCACGGAGCTCGATCGCAACCTCCGAGGACAGACGATCACCATCGAGCTGACGGCCGAAGTCCGCGGATCGGCAGTGCTCGAGTGGGAGCTGAGCAGCCACCGAGTCGAAGAACAGTTCCAGCCCGACCTCGACACGGTCGCCCTCGAGATCGAGTGGGATGGCATCGCGACCCAGCTGCTCCCTCTGCCCGCCGACGGCAGCAGCGAGGTCCTCGGCCTCAGCCTCGGCTCGCTCACCGCGCCCAAGACCCAGCGCGTCGTGCTGGCTCCCCAGTCCACGATGCCCGGACCCGCCCGCTCGCAACTCGTTCGGCCGCTCTACGACGCCGCCCAAGCATTGAGCGTCTCGGACTCGCGCCCCTTGGCGGGCATCGACATCTACGCCCGCCTCTTCGGTCAGGCCACGAGCGTTCGCCTCGGCATCCATCCCGACGACGAAGGGCAACCCCGTGCCGCCCCGCTCTTCGAGGTCACACGAACCTTCGACGCCGAACACTCCACCGAGCCCGCATGGATCTCGTTCGAGCTCGAGACACCACAGCCGCTACCCACGTCGCTCTATTGGCTGGTGCTGCGATCCGACGAAGGCGACATCGCATGGTTCGTCGACACGCCCTCCCCGGAGAACGTGGACGGCCTGACGTATCGCCGTGATGGCGGGCTGTGGCTTCCGCGGGGAAGCAACACCGAATCCCCGTGGGGTCAGACTCGTTTGCGAGTGGTGGAGACGACCGAGCCCACCGCCCCCTCGTTCGAACTCGCGGGCTACGAGACCTTACCCAGCTCGTCCGACGACCCGCCCACCTTCGTCGCGGTCATCGAGCCGGCCGACGACGGCTCCATCGCGTGGTTCCCCGACGACGCTCAGGTCCCTCCGGTTCTCGCCCGCCTCGATCTTCGGATCGCATCTTCGGTGGCGACGACCCTCTCGCTCTCGGAGCTCGAGCTTCAGTACCGCAGCACGACCTCAGGCTGATCCATGCTCCGACCTCTCGAAGACCTCATCATCCCTCCCATCGACGCCGTGATGCCCGTGTCGGTGTCGGTCCTGCGTGGTCCGTACGTCGTCGCGCCTCCATGGCCGAATAGTCAGCGCATCATCTCGGTCTACGGTCGAGCGATACGAACCATCGAGCCGACACCTTCGCGAGACGACGACGGTCCGTCCTTCATCATCAACGAAGAGACCTGGGACACGGATGGAATCGTCGACACCTTCGTCCTGCCTCCGGAGGCGACCGGCTCGATCTTCGAGGTCGAGAGCCCGCCCGGATTTCCCATGCGACGAGGGGACGACTATCTCGTCGACGGCGACACGATTCGGTTCTACCGAGCCCCGGACGTCGGAGCACCGGGGGTGCTCGCCCGGCTGCAAGCCGAGGCCACCCATGGCTACACGCGACGACGCCCCTGCATCATGGAGCTGGATATCGACATCTACGGCCGCTTCTACGAGGAGGTCGATCTCATGCTCGGAGCATCGACTCAGATCTCGTTGGCCGCGATGGCTCGTGCGCCTCGCTTCACTTTTCCCCCCGCGACCGACACCACCGTGCTCATGCGGATCATCGAGGCACGCGCGAGCGTGGCATCCCTCGAGCGCGCGGCGATCACCATCGACGCGGCGCCGGTCTTCCATGCGGCGATCCGTCTAGAGATCGATGGCCAGCTCGATCTGGTCGTCGCCAACGGTCGCCCCGTCGACACCTCGCTCATCGAGTCGATCGAAGGCACGGTCGAGGTCGTGCCCGCCGACGGCGAAGCCCCGGTCCCGCAGACCATCACGATCGAGCCCGACGAGCCCGTCGACCCCTGAGCGACGCACTCGACGCTCCCGCCGATGTCGCGTGCGACGCTCGATCGGGCGGGATACGGCGCCAGGGCTGGCAGGGCAGCGAGGACGGCCTTAGACTCCCCGCGTGGATGACTCTCCATCGCCACGCTCGTCCCGCCGGGGCCTGCTGCTGCTCATCGGCGGCGTGATCGTCTTGCTGTGCATCGCGTTCGGCCTGGCCGCGGTTCGACAGAAGTCCCAGTTCGAGGAGTACCGAGCCGCGACCCTCGATCAGCAGACGATGCCCTGGGCCGAGCAAGAGCAGTCGGTCGATCAGTGCGTCGCGTATACCGTGGACTGGGCGATGGGCTGCCCCGGCGTGGAGAGCTGGTGCTCGGCGCACGCTCCCCGCCTGACCCTCGAGTGTCTCGAGAGCTCCGACCGAAGCGAGTACTGCGAAGCCCTCGGCAACGACGGCGAGAGCACGCACTTCGGCTACGGCGAGTGCGAGCAGATGCGGGAGTCGGTCGAAGGTCGCTACGCCAAGCGCAGCCACAAGAAGTTCTGCGCCGCGAGCTACCGCGCCGTGGCCGAGTTCTGCCGCAGCAAGTAGCTCCCCGCGTCTAGAAGAAGGTGCGCGCCTCGAGGTAGAGCGAGAAGGGACTCGCGCCCAGCTCGCTCCCCAGCGCAAGCGGCATCAGCGGGTCGCCGGTCAATGAAGGATCTGCCCCCCACGGGACGAAGGCCCCCGCGATGAGGTCCGCCTCGTCGGCCACGCTGTAGATGAGGCTGAGCCCCGTGAGCCCCGAGCCATCGTTGGCGTTGACCAGGGTGAGCACGCTGGCCTGCAAGATCGGAATGAGCTCCATCCCCGCCACCGCCCCGACATAGTGCCGACCGAGCAGCGGCACATCGTCGGGGAAGAGCCGCGTCGCCCGGTCGAGCAGGCCCGACGCTCGGTTCGCACCATCGGAGTAGAACGCATACTCGGCGCCGAGGTTCAGCCCCTTCCAGCCGATGTTGAGCGAGGGACCGGCCGCGAGCCGAACATGCAGCGGCTCCGTGTCCTCGGAGCCTCGACCATCGCCATCGGTATCGGGCACGCCCAGGTGCCCTTCGCCGTGCAGACCGAAGGCCCCGATGCCGCCCTGGAACGAGCCGCCGACGACCCAGCGCTCGGCGACCTTGCCTCCGAGCGCGGCCCACTCGAACCCGCCGCCTACCACACTCGCACGCGCCAGCAGTGCGCTCCGGGACCACCGCGGATCGCCGTCGACATCGTTGCCCAGCACGCCCATCACTTCGACCGAGCCGATCATGCCCAGCGCGGTCCCGATCTGCACGGCGTCGACACCGGGCTTGTAGATCCGGTTGACCGCGGTGACCGAAAACGGCGCGAGAAAATCGTTGGGGGTGAAGAAGCTGGTGACACTGTGGGAGATGGGAAATCGCCCCACCTTCATCGTGACCGGCCCCAGCTTTGCGCCCCCGGCAAAACGGTCCACGCCCGCGCCTCCGCGAATGGACCCGTCCTCCCACAGCGTCCAGGCGAGGAACGGGCTGCGGTACACGCTGTCGGTGGAGCCGGCCGTACCAAAGGCGCCGCCCGTGCCCCCCGCGACCGTGGGGCTTCGTGTCAGATCGGCGAAGTAGTTGAGCTCGAGCGAGAAGCGGTGGTCGAAATCCCGATCGACCATCACGCGAGCGACCGTCGAGAACAAGCCATCGTCGCCGCCGGGATAAAGCTCTGGGATGTCGTCGAAGTGCAGGTAGGCGCCGACCAAGCGAACGCTCCCGGTCATCACATCGCCCAGGCGCAGGCCGGGGTCCTCCTCGGGTACCGCCGCCGAGGTCGGCCCGTCCTCCAAAGAGGATCCGCCGGTATCCGGTAGCTCGGGTAAGGAGTCCAGCTCGGGCAGCTCGGGCAACGCATCGAGCTCGGGCAGCTCGGGCAACGGCTCGAGCTCGGGCAGCGCCTCCAGCTCGCCCAAGTCCGCGGGTGCGGACGCCTGCGCCTCTCCGTCCGTCGGAGCTTCGGGCGCGGGGGCCTGCGCCTCGCCGACCGTCGCGTCGCCGGTCTGCGGCGCGGTCGCGGGCGGCCCCAGCAGCCCCAGCGCCAAGCTCAGCTCGATCATCGCACCGACCGACGGCGAGCCCTAGTTGCGAACGTCATCGCTCTCGACCCGGCCGTCGACCAGCCGCACGATTCGACGCGCGCGCTCCATCACCCGGGCATCGTGGGTCGAGAAGATGAAGGTCACCCCCCGCTCCTCGTTGAGCCGCTCCATGATCTCGAGCAGCTTGTCCGCGGTGGCGGAGTCGACGTTGGCGGTGGGCTCATCGGCGAGCGTCACCACCGGATCGGTCGCGATGGCCCGCGCAATGGCCACGCGCTGCTGCTGACCACCCGAGAGCTGATTCGGTCGCCGATCTTCCATCCCGCCGAGGCCGACCTCCCGCAGCAGGCCCATGACGCGCTCGCGTCGCTCGCCCTCGTCGGTGCCCTGCAGGCGCATCACCATCTCGGCGTTCTCGTACGCAGTGAGCACGGGGATGAGGTTGTAGGCCTGAAAGACGAAGCCGATACGGTCACGCCGAAGGCGGCTGCGCTCGGCTCGGCCCATGGCTCCCAGGTCGCGCCCTTCGACGAGTACCTTGCCCTCGCTCGGCACATCGAGCGCTCCGATGAGGTTGAGCGCCGTGGTCTTGCCCGAGCCCGAAGGACCGGTGATGGCGAGGAACTCACCGGGCTCCACCCGCAGGTCGAGCCCCCGCAGGGCTTTGACCTCGACTTCACCCTGGCGATAGGTCTTGTGTACGTCTGCCAGCTCGACGATCGGATCGGTAGTAGTGCCCATGACGATGTCCTTGCTTCTTCAGACCAGACGAATGGCGTCGGCGGGGTTGGCCCGACCGGCTCGCCACGCGGGGTAGATCCCCGAGGCCAGCGTCGCGAGCACGACGGCGGCCACGATGACGGCGAGGCTCTCGGGGAGGATGCGAACGTAGAGGATCGGATCCATGGCCACGCCTGCGACCTCGGCTCCCTCCCCGATCATCGCGGAGTAGTCGAGCCCCTTGGTGCTCAGGTGATGGTAGGGCGCAGCCACGGCCAAGGCCGAGCCCACGAGGCCGACCAGCGCCAACCAGGTGCTCTCCCACATCACCAACGAAAACAGCTGCCGCGGGGAGAAGCCCACCGCCGCCATGATGCCGAACTCGCGCAGCCGCTCCATCACGCTGACGAACAACGTGTTGAAGATGCCCGCCGCGAGCAACACCATGATGATGACCTCGAAGACCACCGCGCCGCTCTCCTTCATGTCGATGAAGCCGGCGAGGTCGGGCTGAGCCTCGGCCCAGCTGAGCGCCACCGAGTCGGCGGGCACATGGGCGCCCATGGAGGCCGCCGTATCGGCCGAGCGCCGATGATCGGACACGAAGATCGCGACCAAGGTGGCCTCGTGCTCGTCGTAGCCCAGATCCTTGCGGATGACGTCGATGGGCAAAAGACACAGGGAGGAGTCGATGGTGGGTCCGCCCGTCTCGACGATGCCCGTGACCCGCACCAGCCCCTGCACCACCTCACCGTTCTTGTCGGTCACGGTGTAGACGACCTTGGAGCCCAGGCTCGCCCCGAGGTTCTTGGCCAGCCCCTTGCCAAGCACGATGGATTTCTTCTGGTCACGAGCCTTCAGCGGCTCGCCCTCCCACTTGGCGTCGAGAATGCCCAGCGTCTCGACACTCTCGCGCGCGGGGTCGATGCCGATGAAGAAGGTGCCGCGGCTGTTCTTGGCCGTGGACAACATCGCCGCCCCGGTGATGCGCGTGACGGTGGTGGTCACGTACGGCAGCTCGGCGGCCGCGTCTTCGACGACCTTGGCGTCGGTGACCGTCTTCTTGAGCGAGGGCAGGTTCTGGTAGTCGGCGTGCTGCACCACCACGTGCCCGCCACCCATCTTGGCGGCGTGGTTGATCATCTGCCCGTAGGTGGAGTCACCGATGCCGGTGAAGAGCACCGCCATGAACACCCCGAACACGATGCCGAAGACGGTGATGAGCGTCCGTCGACGGTTACGCCAGATGTTGCGCCACGCCAAGGTGGCCAGCTTTGCGTTGCTTCGAGCCATGGTCCGACGCCTCCTACTGGTGCCTCATCGCGGTGATGGGCTTGATGAATGCCGCTCGTAGCGCGGGATAGACGACCGCGAACGACACGATGAACACGAGCGCGATGATCGGGTTGAGGTAGGTCCCCGCGTCGACGTGGGAGATCCAGATGGGGTCGATGGACGAGCCCATGACGCTGACGTTCTCGAGCGACGCGCTGAGGTCGAGCCCCACCGTGGTGAGGTACCAGTTGGCGGGCAGCGCCAGCCCCACCCCGATGATTATCGCCAAGCCGGTCTGGATGATGGTCTCGAGGTAGATGAGCCGCAGCACGCCGCCGGGGCTGACCCCGATGGCCTTGAGCACGCCGAACTCGCGCACCCGCTCGAAGACCGCCATCAGCATGGCGTTGAGGATCACGATGCCGATCGCCGCATATACGATGAAGAACATCGCGATCAAGCCGCCCTTGGCCGAGTCGAGCATCGAGGCCATGGTGGGCTTGAGTTCCCGCCAGGTCTGGACGTCGAGGTCGGGCGCGGCCCCGCCCGCAGTTTCGGCCGCAGCGTCGAGGGCGACGGAGGGTGAGCGCCGCACGATGATCTGGTGCACGCCCTCGGGCACGACCATCAGCTCGCGGAACGCCTCGTCGACCATGTAGACCCCGCCGCGATCGACCTGCGCCGAGACCTGCGAGAGCACGCCACGCACGACGTAGAGGTCGTTGGCCATGGAACCGTCGGCGCCCTGCGAGAGCAGGACGATCTCGCCGCCGAGCTCGATACCGAGGATCTGCGCGAGGCGACGGCCGATGACCACCTCGCCGGGTACGGCCGGGTCGAGCCACTGTCCCTCGGCCACCTTGTTCGCGACCTTGCTGACCTTGGCGTCCCGCTCGACCTCGATGCCGATGAGGCTGATGCCGGCCGAGTTGTCCCCCGCCGCGGCGAGCCCGGACCCCAGCAAGCGCGGGGCCGCGGCGAGTTCCTTGGCCTCGAGCGCCTCGAGGACCTCGGTCGGCTGCTCGATGCGTCGATACAGCGAAGGGTCTTCGAGGTACTCGGCGTGATGAACCTGGATGTCCCCGAGCTCGACGTCGAGGATGTGCCGCTCCATTCGATCGAGATAGCCGGCCATCAGTCCCGAGTAGACGATGAGCGACCAGAGCCCGAGGCTGCTGGCGGCTACGGCCGCGAGCGTGCGACGGCTGTTGCGCCACACGTTGCGCCACGCCATGGTCAGCGATTTCATGATCGCCTCACATGGACTTGAGGTGCGCGATCGTGAACATGCTGGTGGGCAAGTCCACGTCGAAGTCGATCTTGTCGTAGACGATGCGGGTGAACTCGCCCGAGCCGTCCATGGGCCGCACCACGATGCTGCGGGCGAGCTGGCGACCGCTGACCTCGGCGTAGTCCTTGAACTCGAGCGCGCGCACGGCCTCGCCGTCCTCGTCGTAGAAGATCTCCCGCGTGGGCAGCAGGCCGTCTTGGCGCACGGTGACCTCGATCTTGCCCCACACCACCGCCGCGTCGGGCTTGGGCACCAGGGTGAACACGTACTGCGGCACGCCGTCGAGCGTGCCCTTGCCGGTCAGCGTGATCTCGTAGTCGTTGACCAGGCGCGAGGACTTCACCAGGTCGTTGTTGGTGAAGTGGCTGCCCATCCACGCGCCGCCCATCATCGCGCCGCTGATCTTCACGGTGCGGCCGGTCTTGGCGAGGTAGGTGAACAGGTCCTCGCCGTTCTTGAGCGTCGCGGTACCCTTTTCCTTCTTGGGCGCCAAGATTCGCACCAGCGAGTAGTCCTCGCCACGCGACCAGGTCTCCATGCTCAGGTTCCGGGTCCAGTGCTCGGTCTTGACGGTCATCGACATGACGCCGTGGCTCGAGCGACCGCGATGCATGTCGTCGAGACGGTTCATGACCCAGGGCCCGAACTCGGGAGAACCGGGGGCCGGCGCCTCGGCAGCCCAGCTCGGCAGGGGCAAGGCCAAGACGGCGACGGCGGCCGCCGTGGCCCCGATGAAGCTTCGTCGTGTCACTCGAGTCATGGTTGGTTTCCTTTGCTGCCGCTGCCGCTACGCAGCCCGGCAATGATGGTGTCGACCAAGATCTCCGCGTAGCGCTCGAGGGACAGGCCCCCTCGGGCATGCGGCTCGTGCAGATGCACGGAGATGAAGGCCAGGCCGTGAATCATGGCGGCTCGATCGTCGAGCTCGCTCTGCGTCCAGCCGTGGGGGCGCGCCACCTCGTCGATGAGGCCGCCCAGAAACTCGTTGCGCTCGCGGGTGCTCTGGGCCCGAAGCTCGGGAGGCAGCTCCGCCATCAGCGTGGCCATCTCTTGATCGCCCCGCAGAAGCGCCGCGGTCAGGGGCATGCGCACGGGCATGACGACCATGCCGAGCAACACCGCGCGCAGCCGCTGCTCGGCGCTGCGCTCGGGGTCGAGCCACTCCAACATCTCGCCCATGTGCTCGCGCTTCTCGAGCGCGATGGCGGCCACGGCCAGATCGACCTTGGTCGCGTAGTAGGTGTAGACGGTGCCCTTGGCCACGCCGGCTTTGCGGGCGACCTCGTCCATGCTCGTCTTGCGGTAGCCCTGTTGCGAGAACAGCTCGGTCGCCACCCGGAGCACGTGGGCCCGTCGGCGCGCCCGAGCGCTGCCGTCATCGAGCACGCCCGTGAAGACGTTGAATCGCGCGAGCGCATCCTCTGGGGTCATCGTCTTCAAAACTGAACTCTTCTTACGACTTCGGTCATTTTTTGCAAGCGATTCCCGGCATGAATCGGCCTAAACCATTGAAATAAAACGATTCCAAAAACTGACCCAAAATCGGCCGACAGGTCAGTTTGCGGTCAGAAAGCGTCGACCCGTCAGTTGCCCTAGCCTCGGTCCATGCGCTGGCTGGTCGGCGACGTGCAGGGCTGTGCCCGTGAGCTCGAGGATCTGCTGGAGCTCGTGCGCTTCGACCCGTCGCGCGACGAGCTGTGGTGCATCGGCGATCTGATCAACCGCGGCCCCGACTCGCTGGCCACGGTTCGGTTGTGGCAGTCCGTCGGCGGGCGGGGGGTCATCGGCAACCACGAGGTCTATGCCTTGTGCGCGCACTCGGGCCGATGGCCTCGCAAGAAGGACACGCTGCAAACGCTGTACGACGCCCCCGATGCCGACGGCCTGCTCGGTGCCCTGCGAGCGCTCCCCGTGTTGCGCTGGCTTCCCGCGCGGGGCGACGGCCCCGGCGTCTGGGTCGTGCACGGCGGCCTGAGTCCGCAGTGGACCGACCTGCCCGCCGTGGCCGCTCGCTTCGACCAAGGGCCCCACGACGACGACTGGCTGGAGTCCAAAGAACTCAGTTTCGCGACCCGTGTGCGCTGTTGTAACGAGGCGGGCAAACGCCATCGCCACGATCGCGCGCCCGAGGACTGCCCGCCCGGCTATCACCCCTGGGACGCGCTGTATCGCGGCGAAGAGCTGGTCGTGCACGGGCACTGGGCCTGGCGCGGGCACTATCGCGGAGAGCGAACGATGGGGCTCGACTCCGCCTGCGTCTACGGCGGGCACTTGACCGCGTGGTGCCAGGACGAGGACCGGATCGTTCAGGTCCCGAGCCGCAACGCTTGATGATTCGCACCCGTGAGCCGACGTGTCGTCGACTCACCCTACTTTGCACGAAAACACGGACCGGCCCGATACGTTTGCCCCAGCCGAGTCCTTCCATATCTATTGTTTCGAGCAGTTATCCGCGAAACCGGAAGCGGGGCCGGTCCTCCTTGGAGGTAGGGCTCGCGGTGTCGCCCCTTGTGATGCCATCGCGGTTCGCCGTATCAGTTGCGGCTCAATGAAGAGCCTCCACTTCGTCACTTCCTTTGCCTTGTTCTGCTCTGTCGCCGCTCCCGGCTGCGTCGTCATCCAAGACGACGACGACGGCAGCAACACCAGCAGCAACGACGACGGCGCGACCAGCAATGGTGGCGGAGACAACGGCGGTGGTGACAACGGTGGCGGAGACAATGGTGGCGGAGACAATGGCGGTGGCGACGGTGGGTCCTGCGAGATGGACGATCCGGGCGGCGAGTCCTGCGATGCCGGAGCCGACTGCTCCATCGTCTGTCAGTGCAGCGACGGCAACGTGACCGTGGGCTCCTGCGTCAACAACGTCTGCGAGTCGGCGAACGACGCCTGCAACAGCGTGTGCGACAGCTGGGACGGCTTCTGCCGCGAGGGCAGCGGGGGCGGTGATGACAGCGGTGCCGACGGAGACAGCGGTGGCGGAGGCGGCGTGTGCTCGGATCCGGGCGAGGTCTGCGAGGTCAACGGCGACTGCTGTGGCTTCGACGACGGCACCTCCGGCTGCATCAACCTCGGCGACGCCTCGCTGTGCGCCGACCTGTGCGACTTCGACTCCGATTGTGCGAGCGACTGCTGCATTCCGCTCGAGGGCGGCGCCGGGGCGTGTGCGCCCTCCGAGCTCTGCTAAACGCACGAGCCTTCGGGTGCACGAGCGTGGGGCGAACCCGTCGGGTGTTCGCCCCACGAGCGCATCCGCGACCCGAGACCTTCGGGCACGCGACCTCGTTTCGCGCCATACTGATGGCGAGTGGGGTCCTGGGAATCAGTCCTGACCGCCGGGCTCGCGTTGGCGGTCGTCGTCGCGTGGAACCGGCGAGTCCTCGCACCGCGGCCGACGGTGGCTCGCCTGCTGCCCCCGCTCGCGCTCGCCTTGCTCGGCCCCTTTTTGATCCCCGTCGATTGGATCTACACGCGGGCGCTGGGCACCGTGCAGTTCGTGGTGGTCGCGGGCAAGACCTACGAGCTTTACCGTCGCCGCGTGCCCGACCCCCGCATGCTCGAGCACTGGGGTTCGTTCCTGTTCTGGCAGCTCGTCCCGCTCAAGTCCAAGAGCCCGCAGCTGCCGTCCGATGCCGAACGCGCTCGAGCGGCCGGTCGCGGTCGCTTGATCCGAGCCGCGCTCAAGCTGCCCCCCGTGGCCGTCCTGACCCTGCTGCACCTGCACTGGCCGGGGCTGCACGATGACCACTGGCTCGAGTCGTTTTGGGCGCTGTGGCTGACCTACTTCGCGGTCAGTGCCCTGGTCGACATCGTGGGTGGGCTGGCGATGCAAAGCGGCAACGCGCTGGCCGAAGGCTTCGACGCCCCGCCCCTGGCTCGCTCGCCCCGAGACTTCTGGAGCCGCCGCTGGAACCTGGTCGTCCACGACCTCATCTTCCGCCACGTGTTCCTGCCCCTCGGGGGGCTACGTAAGCCACTCCGAGCCACCATCGGCATCTTCGCCCTCTCCGGGTTCATCCACGAGTACTTCGTGTTCGCCACCCTCGGGCGCCCGTCCAGCTACACCGGCTTCATGATGCTGTTCTTTGGCATCCACGGTGTCGCCGTGATGGCGCAGCTGGCCTGGGACCGCGGACCGGGCCGTCGCAAGTCGATGTCGCGTCCGCTGGCGGTGGGGCTGCACCTGGCGTGGTTCACCCTCACCGCTCCGCTGTTCTTCGCCCCGATGGGCGAGATCTTCGCCAACGCCTGGCCGAACTGACCTACTCGCGCTCGGCGAGCAGGTAGGCCATGAGGGCCATCACCGCGGCGTTGCGCTGGAGGTGATCGGGGTCGATCTTGTCCACCGTGTCGGCCGGGCTGTGGTGCAGGTCGAAGTAGTGCTCGAGGTCCGGGCGAATCGACATGCTGAGCACGCCGTTGTCCGTCAGCGGGCTGATGTCGGCCCCGCCCCAGCCCTTGCTGATCTCGATGTCGCCCAGCCCAGCAAACAGCGGCGCCCACCCGGCCAGCTCCCGCTGCACCGCCTCGTCGTCGCCCGCGATGCCCAGGCCCTTGGGCGCCCCGGAGCCGGTATCCGACTCGATCGCGCCCACGTGCGTCTCTTGGCCGTGGGCCTCGAAGTAGGCCTTGCCTCCGCGCAGCCCGTTCTCCTCGTTGGTGAACAGCACCACGCGAATGGTGCGGCGCGGCGTGAGGCCCAGCTCGACGAGCATGCGGGCGGCCTCCATCGCCATGAGGCACCCCGAGCCGTCGTCGGTGCTGCCGTCGCCCACGTCCCACGAGTCGATGTGGCCGCCGATGACCACGACTTCTTCGGGCTTCTCGCGTCCTCGGATCTCGGCCACCGCGTTGGCGCTCGGGGCATCCGGTAGGAGCTTGGCGCCCATCTTGAGCTCGAGCTTCACCGGACCGCGGGCGGCCTGCCGCACCAAGTACTCCGCCCCCTCGATGGTCACCGCGGCGGCGGGGATCTTCTTGACCCCGTCTTGGTAGCGCAGCGCGCCCGTGTGGGGGTTGTCGAGGCTGACCGCGGTCACCGAGCGCACGAGCACCGCCTTGGCGCCCTTCTTGGCCGCTTCGGAGGCGCCGTTGGTCCGAGCGGGCACCGCTTGCCCGTAGCCCGGGTTGTTGTGCTCGTGATCGAAGGGCGGCATCGCCTGGTTGATGAGCACGATCTTGCCCTTGAGGTCCTCGGTGGTCTTTTTGAGCGCATCGAGGTCGTCCATCACCACCAGCGGTGCACGCAGCGTGCCGCGAGTGCCGACGCTCATGCCGAGCCCGAGCATGGTCAGCGAGCGTCCGTCGTCCCCGAGCACGCGCAGGCTTTCCTTGCCGCGGACCCAGTGCGGCACCATGACCTTCTCGCGGCGAGCGTTGCTGAGCCCGTCCTTGGCCATCGTCTCGACGGCCCAGTTGATGGTATCCTCGAGGGCCTGGCTGCCGCTGAGGCGGTGTCCGAAGCGATCGGAGACATAGGCCAGGCGATCCCACGCCACCGTCTTGCCCTTGGCGTGCGCGGTGATCTTCTGCGCGGCCTCTTGCATCCAGGGTGCGAGCACGACCTCGGGCTCGTCGTCGTCGAAGTCGTCGTCGCCACCGAAGTCGTCGTCGAACTCTTCGCCCAGCACTTCACCGCCGACCTGGAGCGAGGCCGGAGGCGCGGGCGGGATCGAAGGCGGAGTCTCGGCATGGCCTCCGCACGCGAGCAGCAACGAAACCGAGAGCCAACAAAACGACGAGCGCTTCACGGTACGAGCCATACCCGAGGCCTCGACCCCCTGGCAACGTCGGTCCGAAGGTCGAGCGTCCCGCTTCAACACCAAACAATTCCGGCACCTTGCGGGTGTTTGTGGCCTACTGTAAGCCCCCCGCTGCGGCCAGCGTTCCGGCGGCGAGGGCCGGCACCCCAACCATGGTGCCCCCATCGAACCCGTACCCGAAGGCAACCCCACCCATGAACGTACGTGCCGCGCTGATGCTCTCCCTCCTCGTCGGAGCGATGGGCTGCGCCAAGAAAGCCGCGGGGACCTATTCCCCGGACTTCTACGACTACGAAGAGCTCGCCGATGGTGACTACGCCGAAGCAGCCGTCGAGCTCGATACCGCATCGACTCGACGCCAGCGCGGCCGGATCTTCACCCGCTCCGATGCGTCGGCGCCCCCGATGAGCCCGGAGGCCGAGCCCGAGCCCACCGCGATCGAGGGGGCCGGAGGCGAGCCGTCGGCCAGCCCGGGCGACTCCGCCGAAAAGGCGGTCGCCGACGACACGGGTCAGGACACCGCGCGTCACATCATCTACACCGCCACGATGCAGGTCTCGGTCTTCAACCTCGGCGACGCGATGGAGCGCGCCGAGACGCTGCCGAAGAAGTACGGCGGCTACGTGCAGACCATGTCCAACGACTACTTCGTGATGCGGATCCCGTCGGCCAAGCTCGACCAGGCGATGGACGATCTGGCGACCCTGGGCATCGTGGACAGCCGCACGCTCGAGGCCCAGGACGTCACCGAGGAGTTCCTCGACATCGAGACCCGCATCGAGGTGCTCGAGAGCACGCAAAAGCAGATGCTCGAGCTGCTCACCAAGGCCCGCACCGTGAAGGAAGCGCTCGAGGTCCGCGAGGCCCTCGACCGGATCACCATGGAGCTCGAGGTCCTCAAGGGTCGGCTGCGTCGGCTCGAGAACCTCACCGCCTACTCCACGCTCACGCTGTCGCTCCAGGAGCGAGGGCCCCACACCACTGCCCCGTCGAGCAACGACCCCTTCCGCTGGGTCGACTCCCTGGGCGTCGAAGCCACCGAGTGGAAGTGAAAGGAGCCACGACCATGCGACTCTTCTCGCTGCGAACCTTCATCCCCTCCGTCCTGGCTGTCGGGCTCATGGCCTGCAACGCCTATCGCCTCGAGCCCCCCGCGGGCTTCGCCGAGGTCGAGCAGGGCTACGACGGCGCCCACATGAAAGCCAACAACGACGTCGGCCTCCGCGTGCACGTGCGGCACAACGTCCGCGGCGGCACCCTGGCCTTCTGGAGCCTCGACCTGGTCGAGAAGCTCGGCGAGCGCGGCTACACCCTGGTCAACCAGGCCCCGCTGCGATCCAAGAACCGGGTCGCGGGCACCCGCTTCGACTTCGAGTACACCCCCGTCGGCGAGGGTGAGGCCCCGCGCTTTTACACCGTGTCGCTGTTCGTCACCGATGAACACCGTGTGGTGATGGGCATGGCCGGCAAGCAGGAGTACGCGGCCGAGTACCTGGCCCGGGTCGACGAGATCGTCGGCGACCTCAAGGTCAGCGGGTGCAAGCCCTTCAGCAAGATCTGCAAGGGACCGCAGCCCGCTCGGCTGAGCACCGCGTCTCAGCAGAGCGCCAAGGCCGAGCCGGCCGAGGCCAAAGCCGAGCCCGCCGCCGGCTGAGCGCCACCGCCCAACGAACACGAGGTCGGCACCGGTCCCTGGGGACCCGTGCCGACCTTTTTCGTGGCTACTCCGTGCGGAGGGTCAGCGGCCGCATGCCGTCTGCATCGGGCTCGGCATCGGGCTCGACATCGGCGACCACCGTCTGGCCCGGCCGCAGCGTGCCTTCGAGGATCCGGCGCGCGAGGGGATCGACCACCGCCTGCTGGATGAGCCGCTTGAGAGGCCGCGCGCCGTACTCGGGGTCGTAGCCGGCCGAGGCCAGCGCATCCCGGGCCACCTCGGTCACTCGCAGCGTCAGCTCGCGCTGGGCCAGGCGAGGCTGCAGCCGCTTCAGCTGGATGTCCAAGATGCCCTTCATCTGATCGCGACCGAGGGCGTGGAACGAGATGATGCCGTCGAGGCGATTGAGGAACTCCGGCCGGAACTGCCGCCGTAGGGCCTCCCGCTGAGCTCGCTCGAGTGCATCCCCGGACAACTTCGCGGTGCCCTGCTCGCTGCCCGCGTTGCTCGTCATCAGCACGATCGTGTTGCGGAAGTCGACGGTACGGCCCTGGCTGTCGGTGAGGCGTCCATCGTCGAGCAGCTGGAGCAGGACATTGAACACGTCGGGGTGGGCCTTTTCGATCTCGTCGAGCAATACGATGGAGTAGGGCCGACGCCGCACCGCTTCGGTGAGCTGGCCGCCCTCGTCGTAGCCCACGTACCCCGGAGGCGCCCCGAGCAAGCGCGAGACGGAGAACTTCTCCATGTACTCGCTCATGTCGATGCGCACCACGTGGCGCTCGTCGTCGAAGAGGAACTCGGCCAGGGCCTTGGCCAGCTCGGTCTTGCCGACCCCGGTGGGGCCGAGGAACAGGAACGAGCCGGTCGGGCGAGACTCGTCGGCGAGCCCGGCCCGGGCCTGGCGAACGGCCGCCGCCACTCGCTGCACGGCTTCGTCCTGGCCGATGACCCGCGCGCGCAGGCGCTCTTCGATGGCGAGCAGCCGCGACTGCTCACTCTCCAGCATCCGTGCCACCGGGATGCCCGTCCACTTCGAGACGATCTCGGCGATGTCCTCGTCGGTGACCTCTTCTCGAAGGAACGACTCGCCCGTGGCCAGCACCCGGTGAAGGGCCTCGCGGGCGGTCTCCCGGGAGGTCTCGAGGTCGCGCAGCGTGCCGTAGGTGATCTCGGCCGCCCGATCGAGGTCGCCGCTGCGCTCGGCTCGAGCCGCCTCGGCCTGCATGCGATCGATCTGCTCGGTGAGCGTCTTGAGCTCCTTCAGCTTGTCGCGCTCGGTCTGCCAGCGCGAGCGCATCGCTCCCACTTCCTCGCGCAGCCCGGCCAGCTCGGCCTCGACCTCGGTCAGGCGCTGCTTGGCCGCGTGCCCCTTCTCGCGCGACAACGCGGTCTGCTCGATCTGGAGGCGGGTGATCCGACGCTCGCGGACGTCGATGGGCTCGGGCACGCTCTCGACCTCCATCTTCAGGCGTGCCGACGCCTCGTCGACCAGGTCGATGGCCTTGTCGGGCAGGAAGCGGCTGGTGATGTAGCGGTGGGAGAGCCGAGCGGCGGTGACGAGCGCGGCGTCTTGGATGCGCACGCCGTGGTGGGCCTCGAACTTGCTCGAGATGCCGCGCAAGATGGCCACCGTGTCGTCGACGGAGGGCTCCTCGATCACGACCGGCTGGAACCGACGCTCGAGCGCTTTGTCCTTCTCGACGTGCTTGCGATACTCGTCGAGCGTGGTGGCGCCGATGCAGCGCAGCTCGCCGCGAGCAAGGGCGGGCTTGAGCATGTTGGCCGCGTCCTGGGCTCCCTCGGCCGCACCCGCGCCGATCAGGGTGTGAATCTCGTCGATGAACAGGGTGACCTTGCCCTCGGCCGCCTCGACCTCCTCGAGTACCGCCTTGAGGCGCTCCTCGAACTCCCCGCGGAACTTGGCGCCCGCCACCAGGGCCGCCAGATCGAGCTGGAGCAGCTGGCGGTCGCGCAGGCTCTCGGGGACGTCCCCGGTGACGATGCGCTGGGCGATGCCCTCGGCGATGGCCGTCTTTCCGACGCCGGGGTCACCGATGAGGATGGGGTTGTTCTTGGTGCGCCGTGACAGCACCTGCAGGGCCCGACGAATCTCCGCGTCGCGACCGATGACCGGGTCGAGCTTGTCGGCCTTGGCCAGCGCGGTGAGGTCACGGGCGTACTTGGCCAGCGCCTCGTACTTGCTCTCGGGATCGACGGTGTCCACGGTCTGGTTGCCGCGTACGTCCCGGAGCGCGGAGAGCACGAGGTCGCGATCGGCCCCGAGCTGCTCGAGCACCGCCGCGGCGCGCACCTCCTTGCGGCGCGCCGCATCGGAGACCAGGGCGAGGACGAGGTGCTCGGTGCTGACGAACTTGTCCTTGAGGTCGGCGGCCTCCTTGGCGGCGAAGTCGAGCACGAGCCCGAGCTCTCGCGAGACCCGCAGGTCGGCCCCGCTGACCTTGGGCAGGCGCCCGAGGGCTTCGGTCAGCGCCCGTTGCACCGCGCTGCCGTGCACCCCGGCGCGAGCGAGCAGCGGGCCGACGAGGCCGCCGTCTTGCTGCACCGCGGCCATGAGCAGATGAACGCTGGTGACCTCTGGATTGCCGAGTTCACGGGCCATCGCCTGGGCGTGGGCGAGCGCGTGGCGGGTCTTGACCGTGGCGGACTCTGGATGGAATGCGGGCATGGTGAGGCTCCTTTCACGGGGTCGCTGCCCGGTCGGGCCCGGCTGCGCACCAACGAGTGGAGTACGCGCGCAGGCTCGACGACGGGGGTCGGCGACCGGTTCAGGGGGTGGGTAACAGGGCTCGTCTTCGAGCCGTCCCGCACTATGGGCACGTTTGGTCTGGCCGCAACCCCCCGCCCGCGGGAGGGGCGTGCGCGTCACCACGAACGCCGCGCAGGCGCCGTCTCAGGGGGTGCAGGTGGTCGCGGGGTCCGGCGCCGCGCCCAGCTCGTCGATGGGCCGCATCACCACGGGCAGCCCCTGCAGATCCGTGCCGCCCGGGAAATCGATGTCCAGGGTCCCGCACAACAGCTCGTCTTCGTACAGCGCCAGGTCGAACACGAGGTCGACGGTCACCGCCTCGGCCCCGAAGGGATGCGCCCCGGCAACGAACTCGAAGCCCTCGTAGGGCACGGTGAAGGCGTTTTGGATGACGAGCGCATTCGAAAACCCCTCGACGCCGACGGGGAACCAGTCGCTGCTGAGCTCCGTGCTGCGCAGCCACGCCTGGAAGGTGTCGCCTTTGCGTTGAGCGAGCATCCACAGGTACAGCGGCCCCGACCCGGTCTGGACGATGGCCAGCATCTCGTCGTCGAGCGTCCCGTCGCCGATGTCCGGCACGGGATCGAAGTCCGGGCCCGGATCTTCCGAAGGCACGCTCTCCGTCGCCGCGTCATCTCCCGTCTCGATGGCCCGACCGTCGTGACAACCGACGTTCAGTGCGACAGAGAGCAGGACAGCAGAAGGGCCGAGGAGACGTCGTTGACGGGTGTGCATGACGGGGGCTTCGCGATTGGCTCCCGGTCAACGGGCGGCTCCTCCGCCGCCTTACACCACGCGCTCAGCGGGATGGTTTGGGTCCATCGAAGACCGCGACCAACTGCTCCCCCACGGCCGCCAAACGGCCATCGGGTGCCCGCAGCGAGGCTCGCATGGCCGCGTAGCCGTGCGCGGCCATCGTGGTCTCGGAGTCGTATCGCCACCAGCCCTCGGGATCGAAGGACTCGGGCACCGACAAGAACGTGGTCGTCCACGACACCGAGCTCGAGGGCGCAGGCGCCCGCAGCAGGGGCAAGACCGGCGCGGGCCAGGTATCGAGCAAGCCCAGCACCGCTTCGTAGGACGAGCCGGGATCGGTGCGATGCCGACACCAGCCGCTGATCCGCGGGTCCTTGCCTCCGCTGAATGGCATGCCGCCATCCGCCCAGCGCATGGCGACGTGCTGCGTGAACGCGGGGGTCAGCCCCTCGACGTAGGGCATGTCGACCAGCGTCTCCGGCTCCGGCACGGGTCCGGGCTCGGTCGCGGGCACCTGCAACGACGACGGGCGATCGTCGGCGAAGGTCGCAGTGACCTGCGCGCGCATCTGCTCGCCCTGCCAGATCTCGGCGCGGCCGTGGGTCAGGTAGCGACCGCTCCGCAGGACCTGCGGGCGAAGCTCGGCGGGGCCGGGTCCGACGGGGCCGATGAAGCTGGCGTGCACCGTCCGCGGCACCCGGGGCTGCTCGAGCACGGCCCGCAGCCCTCGTAGACCGATCGCCGCCACCACGCCGCCGTACGAGGTCCGCCCCTGCATCCACGACGTCGGCACCTCCCCCCGTCCAACGCCGCGGTCGTCGATGGGCCAGGTGGTGACTTCGGCAAAGCTCGACATCGGCTGCGGGTTAGCACCGCCCCCGTCGGGCTCGCAAGCGCGACCGACCGCCACTGCGACGAGTGGAGACGGGCGGTAACTCGGTCGCCCTCCGTGACGGTCTCAGGGGGTCCAGGTGACGATGATGCCGACGCGCGCCGGAGACAGGCGGGTGATGGTCAGCTCGTCGATCCGGGTGTCGAAGATCTCGAAGAAGCCCCGCAGGTAGCCCTCGCTGATGGCCACGGGCTGCTGCGCCCCATAGGTCATTTCCACTCGTCCCGAGCGGTACGACACCGTGCCCACGCGATGGTCTTCGGGGACCCCGCGGACGTTGGCGTCGAACATGGAGGCATAGGCGGACATCACCTTCTGGAGGCTGGTGAAGCCCTGCAGCATGAACATCGAGCGTGAGTTGGTGATGACCCGCCGGCCCGCCCGTTTCATCACCGAGTCGTCGAGCTGCGACGACAGCATCTCCAGCGCCTCCAGGTAGGCCCGCCACGGGTACCAGCCCTCGTCGTGCATGGTCTCGACCTGCTCGACCAGCCGGGGAAAGAGGGTCTTGGCCAGCAGCATCGAGCCCATGACGGACTTGAAGAACACCCCGCGCAGCTCGCCGGGCACACCATCGAAACTACCCATCGAAGGAATGTAGCAACCGGCCCTGCAACACCGCGCCGAGGCACGCACGGGTCGCTGGCCCGCGCCGGGACTCGATGGCACGAAAGGAGAGCCGCCGCCTCGACGGTTGCGGACCAAGTCGAGCGCAGTCGCATTGAAGCGAGCGACACCGCGGCCCGATGCTGGCCGAACGCCACGCGGCTTCATCCGAGTTGACCTGCCGCGGACCAATTTGCAGTGCCACGCTAGGCGGCCGCCCAGGGGTGTCGGGCATGCCCTCGACGGGCACGGGGCCGGGTGCGCAATCGAAGACGCCGCCGCCCGCAGGACTGCGGCGCGACGGCGTCGACACTCGAACCACCCGGGCGACGCTCAGTCGGAGGTGCTGCCCGAACTACCATCCCCCGTGGTCGAACCACCGGAGTCGGGATCGACACAGTGATCGGACAGGCACACCAGGCCGGGATCACAGCCGCCGCCGTCGGTGCACTGGCACGCCTCGGACCCGGGGGTGCACTCGATGGAGACGCACAGCCCCGACGCGCAGACGAGGTCGGGATCGCAGGCGCCCCGCGGCGTGCATGAGCAGCCCTCGGTCCCTACGGGGCACAGGTCGGCCACGCAGATGTTGAGGTTGTCGTTGCACATGAAGGGGGCGTTGCACATGCCGCCCGACGTGCAGGGGCAGCCCTCGGCACCGACCTGGCAGGTCGCCGGCCCGTCGCCGCTCTCGTCGACACCCGCAGGAGGCGAGCCGTCGTCGCGGCTGTCGAAGCCGTCGGTATCTTCACCATCGTCGTCGTCACTGACGATGATGCACGCGGGAGAGAACGAGAACAGGAGCAAGAGAGCGAGAAACGACCGGGTCATGGCAAACTCGTAGGCGACCCAGCCAGTGTGCCCCACGATGGTGCCGATTGCCGCCCCAGAAACGAATGTCTCCATGTAGGTAAACGGCGCCTTCGGAGCCGAGATCAGTCCGGCTCGAGCGTGATTTCCAAATAGGAGCGCGGCGGATCGAAGGAAGAACGCACGCGATAGGCCTCGGACCCGACTCGCTCGGCCCACGCGCGCAATTCGAAGGCCGGGGGCACGGTGCCGCCGGGGACGATGGCCCCCACGGGGAGGTCGAAATCCCACGCGTCGAGAGTGCCCCCGATCACACCCGGGTGCAGCATCTCCAGCCGCCGCATGAACGCCGGGGCGTTGGGTAGACCGCCAAACACGAGCCGATTCGTCGCCGTCTCGTGCACCACGAAGGGCAGTGAGACCCCCAACGAGGGGGGGAAGGTCTTGCCCTCCTCGGGCAGGTTCAGCGCCTCGATCTGCGGCGCCAGCAGGGAGTTGGGTAGGGTCTGCGCCCACTGCTGCCCCGCCTCGCTCAACCCCAGGCGTGTCCGTAGAACCTTGCCCTGGGTCCCGAACTTCGCCTGGAAGGTCGCGGTGTCCACCCGCCAAGGATCGTCGGGCTGGGGCAGGCGGCGCGGGGCATCGCGCACGCCCGCCAGCGGGGCCATGGCGAGGATCATCGAGTCGACCGCACCGAGCGCAGCCCGATCGAGATGCACGAGGTTGCCGTCGGACAGCGGCAGCGGGGGCGCCCAGGCCGACCGGGGCGCGGTGAGCTGCTGCGCCACCGCATCCGCCCGGGCCGCGTCGATGTGCGGCAGCAGCGGGACGAGCTTGGCGTCGACCTTCGGGAAGCTCAGCAGATCGAGCACCATCGCGCCTTCGATCTCGCGCACGACCAAGATCGAGCGACCGCCGTCGAGCCGGAGCACCGCGGTGACGCCCGGCACCTCGAGCAGGCGCCGCACGAGGACGTGGTTGTGACGGGTGGGCACCGCCTGCCCCGCGGGGTAGGAGGTGACGCCGCCGCTGTGGCGCGCGACCAGCTCGGGCAAGCGCTCGACCATCCACCCCGGTCGATCGCTGCGCCCCGCCACCCGCCAGTGCACCCGCGGCACGGGCGTGGAGGCGAGCGCCTCGCGCAGGGGCTCCACGATCTCCTCCAGGCGCTCGACGTCGTCGGCGGTGGGGGTGCACTCGGCTCGGTGGGGCTCGTGTCGACACGAACCGACGAGCTCGAGCATCTCCCCGCGCCGGGCGACCTCACAGACGCAGTTGCCCAGCTTGCCCTTGGCTTGGACCCCGGTCTCGCGATGCAAGGTCAGCAGCGCGCCGACCTGCCCTCTCGCCTCGTCGACCGTCTCGGCGCTGGGCGTGAGCAGCGCGGCACAGACCGGCTGCTGCCGCTCGTAGCCCATGTCGTTGAGCGCCATCGGATCGAGCTGCCGCGCGAGCAACCCGGTGGGCACGGAGGGCACGGGCAGCTCGAGCAGTACGGGCGGCATGCGGGTTCGACCCGCGGTCGTGCATCGCACCATCGCCGCATCGGCCGGCACCCAGCGCGTGGCCAGCTCGCCGCTGCTGCACGCCGAAAGCCCGAGCAGGGCGCAAAGCCCAGCTCGGCTCGCGCCCGCTATCTCGCGCCGCCGCACGCTCGACAACCCTACCAGCCCGGGGTGGAACTCGCACGACCCGGGCGGGCGTGCCGCTCAGTCCGAATCGCGATTTCGCGGCGGTCCGGGCGTGACCGTCAGGCGCAGCAGCTCGGGGCGTGCATAGTGCCCGCTGACATCGAGCGCCATCGCCTCTTCGTCGATGCGCCCAAGCTCGAGATCGGCCAGCAGGATCTGCTCGCGCAAGGGCACGGGTTCGACCACGAACTCGCCATCGGGCCCCACGATGCAACTTCCGCCGCGCATCAGCCAACCGTCGTCGGCAACCCCCACCAGGGCATCGGCCAGCGACGACGGCAGGGTGTCGCGATGCATGAGCCCTCCCGCGGCCAGCACGAAACAGCGCCCCTCGAACGCATAGTGACGGCTGGCGACCACCGCCATCGGCTTGACCGTGGGCCACAATGCGACGTGGATCTGCTCCGCCTGCTCGTGCAGGGCCTGCCGCGCCAGCGGCATCCAGTGTTCCCAACACACCAGCCCGCCGATGCGCCCCGCCTCGGTCTGCGCCACCTCGAGCCCGTGGGCGTCGCCGGGCCCCCACACCATGCGCTCGGTGTGGGTCGGCACGAGCTTGCGATGGTGCAGCACCCGCTGCCCGCGGGCGTCGAAGCCGAGGATGGTGTTGAACAGGGTGCCGTGGCCCGGGCCCGCGTCGACGCGCTCGTTGACCCCGATGACCAGGGTGACGCCATGCTCGGCCGCCAGCTGCCCCAGGCGCTCGCAGTGGGGCCCGGGCACCGTGATGGCGCAGCGTCGAAAGCGGGCGTGGATGGCCTTGACCTCGGGGTCGTCCCACAGCCCCAGGCGCGGCCAGTGGTCGATCCACGCCGGATAGGCGGTGAGCCAGGACTCGCCGAAGACCACCACCTGGGCGCCCTGTCGGGCCGCCTCCGACAGCCAGTGTTCGACCCGGCCGAGGCTTGCATCGAGGTCGAAGGGCACGGCGCTGGCCTGTACGACGGCGACGGTCACGGTCATCGCGGGCATCATCCACCGCCGCGATGCCGCGTGTCATCCCGCCGCGAGCCCCGAAAAAGCCGCCACGGCCCCGCCGACAACCCCGTTGGCAACGCGCGGGATCCAGCCCTCACGACCCCGTCGGCAGGGCGGGCCCGCGCACATGAGCACGTCTAGACGTCCTTCCTGCAACCTGTAAGGCTTCCGGCCGATGCGAGAGCTGGCGACACAAGCGTGGAACCCCTGGATCGCCTGGCTACTGCTGGGGGCTGGGCTCGTCATCCTGTTGGCCACGGTCTTCGTGCCGCTGCGGGGGCTCCCGCGGGCGATGTCCGTGCTTCGCGGGCGCAGCGTGACCAGCGACGGGCGGGGGGCCTTCTGGCTGCCGCTGGCGGCGGCGACCGGTATGGGCGGGGTGACCGGCGGGGTCCTGGCGGTCAGCACGGCCGGCCCCGGCGCGCTGGTGTGGATGTGGATCGCGACCGGGCTGGGCATGGCCCTGGTGTTCGCCGAGGGCAGCCTCAGCGCCCGCCGACCCGACGGCCAGGAGGCGCCCACGATGCACCTGCTCGCCGCGCCCGGCGTGGGCAAGCTGGTCGCCCCCATGTACGCCCTGGCCTTCGTGGTCCTGGCCCTGCTGCTCGGCGCCGCGTTCCAGACCAACCAGGCGGCGGCGGTGCTCGAGTCGATGGGCGGCATCACGCCGCTGAACACGGCGATCGGGCTGGCGTTGGCGGCGACCCCCTTCGTGCTCGTGCCCAAGGCCCGCGGCCTGCTCTTCCTGCTCGTCCCCGTCGCCTTGGTGCTCTATGTCGTCGCCACCCTCGTCGCGCTGAACGAGGGCTCGGCCACCATCGGACTCATCGTCGGCGATGCGATCAATCAGGCCTTCGGCATCGCCCCCATGGCGGGTGGCGCCGCGGGCGGAGGGGTCGGACTGCTGGTCGCCCACGGCGTGCTGCGAGCCACGATGGCCGGCGAGGCCGGGCTGGGCAGCGCCGCCCTGCTCGACCTGCGCAGCCGCAGCCGAGGCTCCGCCGGGGCCGCGGTGATGCTGGTGCCCCTGCTCGCCGCCGGCCTGGTGGGCAGCCTCAGCAGCCTGCTCATGCTCGATCCCGCCGCCCAGGGCGAGTCGGTGATCGAACCCGAGCTCGACATGGTGGTGCTCGAGCGCAGCTACCGACGCGCGCTACGACCCAACCAGCGCTTCGGGCAGACCATCGCGCTGCCCGAGGGCTCGGGGATGGAGAACGACGAGCACTACGAGATGCTCCTGCGCTCCAACCCGCGCGGACATGCGCTCGCGCGCCTGGTCGTCCCCGCCGACAACGAGAACCTCACCGAGGAGGAGAAGGCCAAGCCGCCGCACGTGGTGCTGCCGATGTGGGGCATCGCGACCAACGTGGACACCGTGGTGTTCCGCGCGCGCGACAGCGAGAAGGCCAAGCACCCCTCGTGGGACGTCCGCGTGCCCTGTGACCGCGAGGTCAAGGAAATCCCCGGCTCGCCCGATCAGAAGTACCTGCTGCTGCGCCCCAAGGATCCCGAGCTCGACATGCGTCGCATGGCCGTGCAGCTCGACCTGCTCAGCCAGCCCCACGTGGTCTTCGACGATTTCCGCTTCATCGGCCTGGCGGGCCGGGCCAACAGCCCCGACCCCGACCTCGGCGAGCACCTGGCGATGTTCGAGCCGCCCCGCGAGGATCGGCCCTTCAACCCCAAGCTCCACGAGTTCTTCCGCCTCGGCTATCGCGGCCCCTACGTCGACTCCGAGGGTCCTCGCCCGCCGCTGGGCTTCGTCGCGGCCGAGGGCTTCGAGCCGGAGGTCGGCAGCGTGGTCTCGCTGCGAATCCCGGGCAACCCGCGGGGCGACGCGGTGGTCGACGTCACCCGCAGCGGCAGCGTGGAAGCTCCCGCGTGGGACTTCCTGCTCGACGCACGCACCCTGGTCATCCGCCACGACACCGACCCGAGCAAGGACATCCACCTGGCGGTCACGCCCCGCTACGACCTTTACCGGGTGCGCTTCGACATCGCGGACGAGCGCTACCAGGACATGCGGAACATCGCCACGAAGGACGGGTACTCCGGGCCCTACCTCGTCGTGCCGGACTTCGAGTTCGAGGCCGAGGTCCGCAGCGACACCCGGCTCGATCCGAAGTACGCCGGGCGCCGGGTGCTGGTGCCGCTGCATCCCCTCACCGAGATGCAGGGTCCCTTCGGCGAGGGCGACACCTACCGGCCGCACCCCGGCGAGCTGGTCGACCTGGGCATGGCCGCTCCCGTGCTGGCCCACGAGGGCGCGCAGATCGTGGCCGCTCGACTCGAGCGCGACGCGGGCAGCTTCGGTCGCAGCGCCATGCTGCTGGCCGTGTTGGTCTTCGCCCTGAGCACGATCGTGGCCTGGGCCGAGCTCGGAGGTCGGGCCGCCACCGCGCTGGTCGGTCCCATCGGCAGCACCGTGCTGCGAGTCGCCATGCTGGGCGCCGCCGCCATGGGCACCCACTACGGCCTGGGTCAGCTGCTGCCCCTCATCGACGTGACGCTCGCGGCCGTGGTCGTGCCCAACGTGCTGGGCCTGCTGGTGCTCCTGCCGAAGATCCGCGCCGCCTCGCAGATGAAGGACGACCTCGCCGACGAGGCCGAGGCCCCGGACGACGCCTCGTAGCGCCCCCGGTCAGGACGGCTGCGTCGACAGCTCGCCGTTGCGTCGACTCGCCCACGAGTCGAGCGCGGCCTGCCACGCGACGGGGTCGTCGTACACGTGCGACTTGCCGCCCAGCGCCACTGCGGCCAAGGACACCGCCATCCCCACCTTGCGCGGGCTCTTGAGCATGTGCACCGACTCGATGCAGCCGCTGTGGTCCTTGAGGCAGCGCAGGCTCGCGTCGCGGACATCCGAGGGGTAGGTCTCGATCGCGGCGAGGTGCCAGAACAAATGGATGGGGCGATTGCGCTCGAGCAGGATGCCGAGCTGCGAGTCGAACAGCCACGCCGCCGGCGAGGCCACCGTGCCGCTCATGTGCACCACCACCACGTCGGAGGCCACGCGAGCCAGCTCGACGAAGCCCTCGGCGCCGCCCCAGCTGACGCGATCGACCACCCGTCGATCCTCGAGCACGTCGCTATAGGCCTGGGTGGAGACCAAGCCCCGCGCGCCGGTCACGACGCTGGCGATGGGCAGGGTCGCGCCAGAGATTGAAGGCACCGCGGCGGTGTTCGCCGTGTCGGCGACTGGATCGGGCGTGACCACGGGCTCCGCCTCGGCCGCGACGGGTGAGTCATCGGCGGGAGGCAGCTCTACCTGCGGAGAGTCGACCACCGTGTCGGGAATGTCGGTGCGCAGTTCTTGCGAGGGCTGGTCGGTGTGCTCGCTCGGCACCGGCTCGGCCGGACGCGGGCGCAGAGGGATGGGCGCGATACCGCCTCGACCAATGCCATTGAGCGCGACGACGAAGTCGAGGATCGAGCTGAAGCGCCGCTCCGGGTCCCGCTCGACCGCCCGATGCACGACCGTCTCGATCTCGTAGAGCAGCTCCTCCTCGAGGTCGAGCGCGCCCAACGAACGCGGCGGCGAGTACAACGCGTTGTGAATCATCTCGGGGACGGAGTCGCCCTCGTAGGGCACGGTGCCCGTCAGCAAGTAGAAGCCGGTACACCCGAGCCCGTAGATGTCGCCGCGCACGTCGGTGGGTTTGCCCCGCAGCTGCTCGGGACTCATGAAGCCGGGGCTGCCCAACATCTGCCCTTCACCGGTCAAGTGCTGCACCGTGGTCGAGTGCACGAGGTTCTGCTTGGCGATGCCGAAGTCGAAGAGTTTGCACCGGTCCGGTTGTCCCGGCGCGAGCATCACGTTCGATGGCTTGATGTCGCGATGCACGATCTTCAGGCCATGTGCGTGATCGAGTGCACCGCAGATTTGGAGCAGGATGACTTTGACTCGCTCCCACGGCAGCGGCCCACCGCGTTCGATGGCGGTGTGCAGCGGCTGCCCCTCGAGCAGCTCCATCGCGATGAACGGCATGCCCTCGCGGGTCTCACCGACCTCGAGGATGTCCACGATATGGCGGTGCTGCATCGTGCTCGCCAGTCGCCCCTCTCGAACGAAGCGCTGACGAACGTTGGTGTCGGTTTGCCACGACGGCAGCAACAGCTTGAGCGCAACATGGCGGCCCGTTCGTGACTGCACCGCTTCCCAAACTTCACCGATCCCGCCGCGCCCACGACAACCCACCAGTCGATAGCGATCGGCGACCTCCATGCCGACGAATGGGATGACAGCGCTCATGGCAGACGGCTCACGATCGAACTTTGTGCCATCGTACGCCAGCGGCCTGGTCGTCTCTCGTTGCAATCGACAGCTACCCCCACCCCTCGTTTCAGCGTCCCCCAATCCTGCCAAGGAAACAATGGGGTCCGCCCCTACGATTCATACTCATTTCATTTCATTTCAGTACGCAACGTAGTGCCCTCGTTGACGTTCGTGCCACTCTCGAATTTTCGGAGTGGCAAAACGGGCCACACCTTCGAGTTCATCCTGCTTCGAGCAGTGACTCGATCTCATTACGCAGAGTTGACGACATCACGCGACCTTGGTGGATGTGTCGCACAACACCATCCCGACCGACGATGAGCGTATGGGGGATGGGGCCGACCCGAAAGCGCCGTGCCGCCGTGCCGTCGTCCAGTGCGGTGGGCAAGGTCATGCCGCGCTCAGAGGCAAATTGCCTCACCTTCGTGGCGGCCTGGGCCGGCGTCAGCCCACCGTCGTGGTTGACCGCCATGAACTGCACGTCGTCGTTCGAGTACTCGTGCTGCAGCTCGTCGAGGTCGCCCAACTCGCTGACACATGCACCGCACCACGTCGCCCAAAACGTGACGACGCTGACTTTGCCCTGGAGCTCGGCCTGGGTGAACGTGCCGCCGTCGAGGGTGAGCACCTCGAAGGTGGGCGCGGGACCCCCCGGCGGCAGCGGCCCCATGCGACTCCAGCCGCTCACGCCTGCGACCAGCTCTCGGCCGACGCCGAGCAGCGCCACCCCGACCACCAGGGCGCCGACCACCATGCCTACGCCGGAACGACTCATGCCAGCTCCTTCTGCGGTTCGATCTCCGGTCGGACCCACCATGCGAGCAGGACGCTCACCAGGCCGCCGATGATCTCGGGCACGTAGGCCCGGATCGCGATCCCGTGGATCGCCAGCTCGTGGGCGAGGCTGGAGACCAGCACCATCGGCACGAGCAGGATTCCGCGGCGGTAGGCGCGGTCGCGGCCCAGCACCGTCTCGCACGCCACGAGCACGAGGATGGGCACCACCACCACGCGCCCGAGCGCGGCCAGCAACATCAGCAGGCCGTTGAGGTTGGTCGTGGCCAGCAGCGTCGCCAGCCCCTCCATGAGCTTGTAGGTGCCCACGCTCAGCAGGTAGAGGCCGCCCAGCCAGATGCCGTCGGCGGCTCCCTCGTCGACCTGCAGCGACCGCGCCGTCGTCCGTGGCTGGGTCAAGATGCCCCCGTAGCGCCACAACGCTCGCATCACCGAATTCATTGGCTCGCTCCCCGCGCCGACATATCCCCCGTGCTCGGCCCCGCTACGTTCAACGACGTCGTGCCATCCGACGTTTCGCTGCCTGGGCCAATGCCGACGGAATGTTCTTCGAATGCGCCACTTTGCGGACGTCGTGTGCGTGGAGGTGGCCGAGGAACGTCATCGCCGCCGCCATCGGCGTCTTGGGGTTGAGCACGAGATTCAGCTTGACCGCATAGAGCTTGGTCCAGTCGCGCCGCGTGGAGATGTAGCGAACGACGTCATGCGACAGGCTCCGGTTGGCGCAGTAGGTCACAACCTCGTTTTCCTTGATCCGCGGCGACTTGATGGCGCTCATGCACACGGACTTGTTGCTGTCGCGGATGAGGACCCGGCGCTCGAAGGCGCTGCCGAGCAGGGCCAGGCGGATCTTCTGCATGGGCTCGAGGCGGGAAATCTGCGTCACCCGATCGCCCTTGACCTTGGTCGGGCCCTCTTTTTCGGCGAGGACTTCGGCGGGCTCCTCGCCCGTGCGGGCGGCCCGGTCGAGTGCCTCGTCGAGCCCGGCCAGGTCTTCGTCCGACTCCTCGGGCTCGGACTCCACCTCGATCTCGTCGATCTCGTCGTCGGCGGCGGCTTCGCGGACCTGCTCGATCACCTGCTGCTGATCGTCGATCGATGCCCGCGCCAGCTGGCGGAACGCCTCGTCCCCGCCCTCGTCGACCTCGGGCGGCGCCGCCTCTTCGGCCTCGTCACCCTTGGCCTTGGACGCGATCGCCTGCTTGATCTCGTCCATGTTGGGCAGCTTGAGCTCGAGCTCCTGGCGCACGGCGAGCTCGAGCATGCGCTGGGCCACGCTCATCCGACAGTTCGGGTTCTGGTACAGCGCCTCGACGATGGCCGGGCAGCGCAGCCATCGGTCTTGGTTTTCGGCCAGCAGATCGCAGATGGGCTCGGGGCAGGTCTTGGACAGGCCGACCAGGGTCTCGTCGTGCACCGCCCGGTGCCGCACCACCGCCTCGAGCACCGTGACGTCGTGCGGTCGCTTGCGGCCGACGAAGTCCAACACCCCCGGGTGCAAGGTGGCGTCCCCCAGGGCGCCCGACAGGATCGGCATGGGCAATCCCTGGACCGTCTTGGCCGACAGCTCGGCCAGGTCGGGGGTATTGGTGACCCACAGCTGATACAGCGCCATCGCCAGGTCGCGCGGGGGCAACGGGGCGAGGCCACGGGCCACCATGCCTTGCAGCGGGGCCGGAGCATCGGGCGAGACGACCTTCCAAGCCGCGGGACCGAGCTGCGCTTCGGTCAGGGGAACATGTTCGAATGCCATGGGGACGTTCTCCTAGCGATTGCGGAGGGAGGCAGAGTTGCGGAGGTGGATGAGGCGCAGGCCCTCGAGGACCAGCGCGTCGTCGACCACGTCCACCGCGTCGGAGTCTTCGGCGATGACCGCCGCGAAGCCCCCCGTCGCGACGACGCGGCACGGCCAGGTCAGCTCGTCGCGGATGCGACCGATGAGGCCCTCGACCAGGCCGACGTAGCCGTAGACGAGGCCGGACTGAATCGCCCCCACCGTGTTGCGCCCCACCACCTTCTCGGGTCGGCTGACGTCGACGCGGGGGAGCTTGGCCGCCCGGGAGAACAACGCATCGGCCGCAATCCCGATGCCGGGGGCGATCACGCCGCCGAGATACTCGGGCTTGGGCGAGACCACGTCGAAGGTGGTCGCCGTTCCAAAATCGACCACCACGATGCCGTGGTCTTTCTCTGCGTGGCGTTCGTGGGCCGCGACCGCGGTGACGATGCGGTCGGCCCCGACGTCTTGGGGCGGGTCGTAGCGGATGGGCATGCCCGTGCGGATGCCGGGGCCGACCACGACCGGCTCGATGCCCACGTAGCGGACCAGAGCCTGGTGCAGCGGTCCGAGCACGGGCGGCACCACGCACGCTACGATCGCGCTGTCGAGCCCGCTGAAATCGAGTTCAGCCAGGTTCAGGGCCTGGCGCAGACCCACCGCGAGTTCGTCTCGGGTCCAGCCCCTGCGGGTGGCGAGGCGTAGCTCGCAGCGCAGCGAATCACCCTCGAAGACGCCCACCGTGGTGTGCGAGTTGCCGACGTCGACGGCTAGAAGCATGCGTAGCCGCAACTGTACCCTCGGGCCCCGGGCATCTGCTACCGTACGCGTCGGTGGCCGAACGCGACGATGGCGACCGATCGGGGCCCTCCACGGGCGGATCGGAGCGCTCGACGGCGGGACCGGAGTCCTCCATGAGCGCAGACAGCGAGGCGCCTGCGTCCTCACGTCCGGCGACCGACGTGCGCTACGGGGATCGAGCCGGAGCCTCGATGAGCAATGCTGGGCAGCGCCGCGTCGTGGAACATGCGGGCCGGTACAACCAGCGCCGCATCACGCTGCCCGTCGCCAGCTGGTCGCTGCCCTTCCTCGCGATTCTCGCAATCGCCGCGCTGATCTTCCTCATCTCGTTCTGGCTCGACGTGCTCACGGCTGCGCTCGACGACCAGACCGGGGACGTCACCATGGCCGGCCTGTGGCGCTCGGTCCTGCACCAAGATCTCGAGCAGGCGCGCAACACCCTGGGCGGCCTCGGCGAGGTCATGGCCGCCGTGCTCGGCCTGGCCCTCACCGTCTCGAGCATCATCGTCCAGCTCGCCGCCACTCGGTTCACGCCGCACATCACCTCGCTGTTCTTCCGCGCACGCACCAACCTGCTCGTCCTGGGCTTCTTCGTCACGTGCAACGTCTACGTGCTGTGGGTGAACTTCACGGTCGGCGAGTCCTACCTGCCGCACTGGGGCGTGCTGTTCTCCATGCTCCTGATGACGGCGAGCTTGCTGCTGCTGTTCCCCTACTTCGCCTACGTGTTCGACTTCCTCGATCCAGAGAAGATCGTGGGACGCATCATGGACGATGGCCTCGCCGCCGCGACCCCGATCAAGGGACGAGCCGCCGCCGCCATCGAGGCCCGCCAATTCCGCTCCGTCGCCGCCGTCGAGCACCTGGCCAACATCGGCCTCAACGCGCTCCAGCAAAAGGACAAAGGCATCGCCTCCGACGCGGTCGACGCCCTGTGCGAGTTCGGGATCCGCTACGGCGAGACCAAGGCGGCCATGCGCCAGGACTGGCACCGCATCCCGCTGTGGAACCGCCAGAGCCCCGACTTCGTCAGCCTCTCCGAGCAGGCGGTGCGGGACCTGCGAAGGCGCACCACCTGGCTCGAGTGGAAGATCCTGCGGCAGTTCCAGATGCTCTTCGGCGAGGCGCTGGGGCAGATCAAGGACACCTGCTACCTGGTGGCGATCGACACCCGGCGGCTCGGTGAGGCCGCGGCCCACCGCGGCGACCTGCATGCCCTCGACCTGTCGATCAAGTTCTTCAACACCTACCTGCGCGCCACCATCAACGCGTCGGACATCCGCACCGCGTACAACATCCTGCACCAGTACCGACAGCTGGCCGAGCTCGTGCTCCAGCACGAGCCCGACGAGGTCCAGCCGGCCAGCGACGAGCGCATCGAGCAGCGCGCGCTGCAGATCGCCAAGTTCATGCGGTACTACAGCAACATCTGCTACCAGCGCGGGCTGACCTTCATCACCGAGGTCATCGCCCACGACGTGGGCACGCTGTGCAAGATCGCCTTCGAGCACGGCAACAACATCCACGACGAGCTGCTCGAGGTGTTCTTGGCCGTCGACGAGCACGCCGAGACCCACGAGCAGGAAAAGACGCTCCGCGGCGTGCGCCGAGCCCAGGTCAAGCTCGCCACCACGTACCTGGTGGAGGGCCGCGACGACCTCGCCCGCCGCATCGCGTTCGACATGGACGACGAGCCCAAGGAGCGCCTCAACGGGATCTGGACCGAGCTGCGCACCCTCGACACGGGCGAGTTCTGGGAGGTCAACGACCGCGGCTCGAACTTCGACTACCTGACGCCCACGCAGAAGAGCAAGCTGCCCGAGTTCTTCGGCTGGTTCTCGGCGCTCGACTCGGACGTCGACGAAAACGACTGAGCCCGCCAAGAGGCGGGCTCGAGAAGTGTGGAAGGGACGTCGCGGCTCAGCGAGGCCGGGTCGCGAAGTCGGACTCTCGCCGCGACGGACGCACGGGGCCCGTGGACCCCTGCAACCAACTGCGCTCGAGATAGGGACCCAACGCGCTCGACATGCGGGCGCGACTGCCCAGACGATCGAGGAAGCCCAACATGCCGTCGAGGTCCTCGACCTCGAAACACCCGGCTTCCACACCACCCCACTTCAACGCCGTCGCCACCCGCTGACCGGTGGTCGAACCCGAGAGCAACGCCACCTTCAAGGGTAGCTCTTGGCGCTCGTTGAGTTCGCACAGGTCATAGCGATGACTGACATTGGGGGGAGAGTCCCCCGGTGCGATGACGATGCAGGGCAGCTCGCGAGCACTCCGGGCCTCGCGTAGACACCTGCCCCAGTCGAAGTCGTCGATGGTCTCCGCTCGATGGACGATCACGAACACGTCATCGACGAATCCAAAGGAGATGGTCGCCAGATCCTCCACGTCTTTTGGTTTATTGGGCACGACTCACGCCTGCAACCGCCGTTCTGGCCCTGTTTAGGCACCATGCGCGGACCCTAAGATCGATCACCACAAAGGCGGTCCACAACGGGTCCGCAATTTCTGCGCTCGATTCCTTCGCGGACGCCACGGAGATCGGTGGGCCCAACTGGATTCGACTGATGAACCCATCGAGATGATCAACATGGAAGACGGGCTACAAGGATGATCGGTGAAATAACGGTCAACAACGCTCGGGTTCGGTAGCGCCTCGGCCGCAACGATGGCGCTCGCCAAAACGCGCTCGATCGATCGGCAGGACGACGAGCGATCCGTCGTGGATTCGCTGACGCGACGCCGTCGCGACCGCGAGGCTCAGCGGCGGCGATCGAAGCGCCCGACGTCGACGTTGAGTCCGAGGTACGGACCGGTCAGCGTGTAGTCGTTGGGCTCGCGCCAGGCCTCGCGCGTCACGAAGCGGTAGCCCGCGGCCATGCTGACCCGCGCCCAATCGGTGACGCGGAAGCCGACCTCGATGCCCGGCTCGAGACTCACCAAGCCGACCTTGTCGAGGCAGTGCGCTCGCCCGAAGGATCGCTTGTCCTTGGAGATGCAGGCCGCGCCCGCGCCCGCCAGGTGCTCGAGCGCCACGTGGACCACTCGCCCCTGGTAGAGGTTCCACGCCAGCAGCACCCCGCCGTAGGCCATGCGCAGGCCGAGCTCGCGACCGTTGCCGTCGACGATGGGCCCCGCGTAGCGAGCCGTCAGCGAGTAGAAGGCACCACCGATCGTCAGGCGATCGGCGAAGGTGAAGCCCACCCGAGCGCCCATGAGCGCGCTGGGGTTGTAGTTGGTGGTCGTCGCTCGCCCCGACCAACCGATGAAGCTCCGCACGGAGTGGTCGCGGTGGTGATGAGCATGATGGTGATGATGAGCCCGTCGCGGCGCCTCGACGCGCCGATAGACCGTGGTCACCACCACCGTCGACTGGGCCCGAGCATCACGCGAGTCGGCGGACGCGTCTTGCCCGTCTTCGTCGTCGCCCAGCATGTCGCGAGCCGTCGCGAGCACGACATCGCCGTCGGGCGAGCGCCCGGCGCTGCCCGGGGGAATTGGCGTCCCTGCGGGTGCAGGCGTGGCCAGACCCGCGGGCGGAGCCCCTCCCGGAGGAAGCGGAGCACTCCCGGGGGGCAGCGCAGCGCCGGCTCCGGGCGGCAGGGCAGCACCGCCACCGCCACCACCCGCGCCTCCTCCCGGCGGAGGCGGAGTCACGAGCCCGGCCGGCGGAGCACCACCCGGGGGCATCGGAGCACCACCGCCGGCTCCTCCGCCCGATGGCGGCGTACCGCCCGGAGGCGGCGTCACCAGACCCGACGGCGGAGCGCCTCCCGGAGGCGTCGCGGGATTCAGTGCCCCGGGTGCCGGAGCAGGAGCGGGAGCCGTGACCGTCGGCGCGGGCCCAGGTGCGGGGGCAGGCGCGAGCACGGTGCCCGACTCGTCGTCGTCTTCGTCCTTCGATTCGGACGGAGGCCCGGCAGGTCGAGGCGCGAGGGCTCCGGGATCGGGCGCGACGACGTTGCCGCTGACGGAGCCCGCCAGCATCAGCATCATCAAGACTCCCGAACTAGAAAAGACCACGACCTCAGCAAACATTTTGCCGGAACGCGCGGGCTTCGACTACCCACTGTCGACGACCAAGGGATGAAATCACGGCGTCCGTAGCGGCGCACCGACGCACCGACGCGGCGTCGAGCGACGACGCTCAGGCGTCGTCGTCGCCTGCACTGGGGAGCACGACGGCATCGAGCCCGACGATCGAATCGCCCACCGCCACCTCGAACAGCCCCGCGGGCAGCCAAAGCACGGCGTCGACGTCGGGGCCGGTCGCCCCGTACACCGGACACGCGTCGCAGGCTTGGGCACACGGTGCGCGCTCGAGCTCGACGGCGACGACGGTGGACTCGCGCACGAACACGAGGTCGACGGCGAGCTGCACGTCGCACAGCGTGATGGCGGCGGGCCCGACCGCATCGGGCACCCACAGCAAGCCCTCGAGGTCGCAGGTTCGGCCGGCCCACGCGGTGGCACGCTGCTCCTCGGTCGTCGCCAGCTCGGCGGAGATCTCCGAGTCGGCCACCGTCAGCTCGACCCGGTTGCCTGCGCTCAGGTTGGGATCGGACTCCAAGCAGGCCAGCAGCGACGGCTCTCCGCACCCAAACAGCGCGAATACGCCCCAAAGCCCTCCAATTGCCGAACTCGGGCCGTGCACGGACCCGAGCGTAGCATTGAGCGCAGAGCCCGCAATGTAGGTCGGGTGCGCTCTGTATGCTCCATGACGTTCACTTCATCGAAAACAATAAAAACGAACTTCAGTCGGAAAGAGCCCCACAAGGGGTGTCTGAGGATCGGGACATTGAGGCAAGGCCGTAGTCTCGTTCGCCGGGGGGGTGAACGGGACTGCGGCCTTCATTTTTGGTTCGACCCGAGGGGCGAACTCCGAGCGTCTCACTTCTTCTTGTTGAGATACCCGGTGAAGCGCAGGCCGAACAGCCAGGCCTGGCCGAGGCGGCCGTCGGTGCGGATACGGGCGTCGTAGTTGGCCCCGAGCGCCATGCCCACGCGCTCGAAGAGCCGGAATTCGTAGCCGAGGCCCGCCGCACCGCCGATCGCGGGCGACATCGGGACCGAGGCGAGCGAGGGCACGTGGCTGCTCACTCCGACCGCCCCCAGCAGATAAAAGCCCTTGCCGAAGAACCGGCGGCCCACGAGGTCGGCGTTGAAGCTGCCCTTGTCCAGGGCCAGGTACGACGTCCCGCCCACCGCCAGGCCCAGGGTGAAGCGATCGGTGATGCCTCCGCCGACCTCGAACTGGCTGCGCACGGCGGGCACGAAGGTCTGCGAGATCGCGACCGTGCCCATCTGCACCGAGCCGCTGACGTTGATCCCCTTGCGGGGCTTCGTCTCGAGCTTGCCGATCAGCTTGGTGCGCTCGGCCTTGCCCCCGGCGAGCTGGAGACCGGCCGCCTGGGCCGAACACGGCACCAGCACGCACAACAGAGCAACAATGGAGAGTAAGAGGTAAGGCCGTCGCATGGCGGCCCCTGAACGCCAGGGCGCGAGAAGGTCTTACAGCCGACTTGACCCACCCACGTGGGCGCGGCGTAATCCCCTCCACGTGGCAGGTTCTTCCCGCAGCGCCGTCGTCATCGCCTTGCTCGGCAACGGTGGCCTGACCATCCTCAAGTTCGCGGCTTTTGCCTTCTCGGGCTCGGGCGCGATGTTCTCCGAGGCCATCCACTCGCTCGCCGATACCGTCAACCAGGGGCTGCTGTTCGTGGGCATCCGCGGCAGCGAGAAGCCGGCCGACGCCCTGTTCCCCTACGGGTACGGGGCCGACCGCTACCTCTACTCGTTGCTGTCGGCCGTGGGCATCTTCGTGCTCGGCTGCGGGGTGACCGTCTATCACGGCGTCCACCACCTCATTCACCCCCCGGAGCTGTCGCTGTCGTGGGTGCCGCTGGCCGTGCTCGGGGTCAGCTTCGTCGTGGAGGGCTCGGTGCTGCTCACCGCGGCCCGGGTCGTGTGGTCCAAGAAGGGTGACCTGACGTTGCTGCAGTACCTGCGCAGCACCAGCGATCCCACCGCTGCCGCCGTGCTGCTCGAAGACGCGGTCGCCTGCGCGGGCGTGCTGGTGGCCTTCGTGGGCATCGCCCTCGCCCAGATCACGGGCAACCCGGTCTTCGACGCCCTGGGAGCCATCATCATCGGGCTGATGCTCGGGGCGGTGGCCGTGTGGCTCGGCATCCGCAACCGCGCCCTGCTGCTCGGGCCGGCCATCCCCCGCGACCTGCAGGCCAAGGTGGAGACCTTCTTGCGGGAGCTGCCCGAGGTCCAGCGAATCCGACGCGTCCGCACCCGCATCGTGGGCGCCGACCGCTTCCGCTTCCAGGCCGAGCTCGACTTCGACGGCCGCGTGCTCGGGGCCCGGCTCGCCCAGCTGGTGCACGAGCGCTACGCCGAGCTGGGAGACGAAGCCGCGCGCGAGAAGTTCGCCGCCGACTTCGGCGAGCAGCTGCTCGACGAGCTGGGCCGGGAGGTCGACCGCATCGAGGCCCAGCTCGGCGAGAAGTACCCGCGGCTGAAGTACGTCGACCTCGAAGCCGACTGAGCGTTTCAGGCTCCACACGCACGAAGCCCGCGCGACGCGAGTGGCGTGGCGCGGGCCTCGGTTCGTCCGGGGGTTCGGCTCAGCTGGCCTTGAAGGACTTGCAGGCGGTGAGCATCGCGTCGACGTCGGCCTTGGCGAACGCCTGGCCCTTCTTGTCTTCGCAGTTGTACTTGGCGCCGTCGATCTCGA
Source organism: Myxococcota bacterium (assembly GCA_039028615.1). GTDB lineage: Bacteria > Myxococcota_A > Polyangia > Nannocystales > Nannocystaceae > Paraliomyxa. The sequence goes on from JBCCHT010000034.1 coordinate 56,649, forward strand.
AGTTGGCGACGAAGTGGAACTCCGCCTTGCCCATGACCTCGGTCTCGTAGACGAGCTCGGTCTCGTTCTCGGTCACGAAGCTCTTGAGCTTGTTGACGGTGTTGCCCTCGATCTCCTTCTTGCGAGCGGCGAGGTCGGCCGCCCCGGTGTTGATCTGGAGCTGGAAGCTCTCGCCGGACTGCACCACGAAGGCACCGAAGTCCTCGGTCGCCTTCGCGCCCTCGGGAGCGTCGAGGATGCCGTCGAGGCCGACGTCCTCGAGGTTGAGCGGAGCGAGCTTGACGGGCGCGGCCGGCTTGGCCTCGGCCTTGGCTTCGCCGCCGTCGGCCTTGGCATCGGCCTTGTCGTCGGCCTTCTTGTCGTCGCCCTTCTTTTTCGCGTCGGCCTTCTTGTCGTCGCCCTTCTTGTCACCCGAGTCACACGCGGGGGCCAGGGAGACCAAAAGCGAGAGCGCGAAGGATCCTGCGAGTCGTTTCATTGCGACCGCATGCTCGGAAAAACCGCGGCCGGCCGCAAGCCCCCCGAAAAAGTGCTCAGGCGAGCACGACCAGGACGTACAGCGTGGCCAGGGCCAGCTGGACCAGCGCATAGGGCAGCGCCTTGGCCACGAACCCGGCAAACGACACCTTGAGGTCGTTCTTGTGCATGATCGTGACCGCGACCAGCGTGGAGGCCGAGCCGATCGGCGTGAGGTTGCCGCCCAAGTTCGCCCCGAACACCACCGACCACCACAGCGGGGAATCGGAGGGTTTGTCGAGGGCCTGGAGGATCTTGGCGAGCATCGCGGCGAGCGGAATGTTGTCGGTCACCGAGGAGAACCCGGCCGCGGCCACGAGGATGAGCCCGGTGCCCGCCGTCTCGCCCAGGTCGATGATCACCGCGAGCCCCTGGCCGATGAGGGTGAGCACCTGCGCGTGCTCCATCACGTTGATGACCACGAAGAGCCCCGCGAAGAAGCCCAGCAGGTCCCAGTCGATGGCCTTATAGAAGGTATCGACCGAGGACTTGTAGCGGGCCAGCATGATGACCGCGAAGGTCATCGCCACGTAGCCCATGCCCAGCTCGGAGATGTAGGGCAGCACCGAGGTCGTGGCGATGACCACGATGAAGGCCCCGAGCATGGCCACGCCGAACCAGAAGAAGCCCTGGCTCTCGATGCCGTCGTTCTCGTCGAAGCCGGAGACCAGCCTGGCCGCTTCCGCGCGCTCCTCGTCGTTGGCGAGCCGACGGATGCGGAACAGCCGAGCCCCCATCAGCAGGGTGACCACGGTGGCCACGACCACGAAGGGCGCCGCGTTGATGAAGAAATCGACGAACGAGATGCCAGCCGCCGTGCCCACGATGATGTTCGGCACCGAAGAGATCAGCGTGAGCAGGCCCCCGATGTTGGTCAGCAGCCCCTCCACGAGCAGGAAGCCCAGCAGCTGCGACTCGCGGCCGAGCTTGCGCAGCGAGACCCCGGTCAACGAGCCCACGATGATCATCGCGGTCACGTTGTTGAGCACCGCGGAGAAGATCACGGTCATCAGGCCGTAGAACCACAGCAGCTTGACCGGGTCGCCACCGCTGGCCTTGGTCAGCCGGATGGCGATCCAGGTGAACAGGCCCGACTTGGAGGTCACGTCCACGAACAGGCTCGACCCCAGGATGATGGCGATGACCCCCCAGTCGATGGCCGGGATGTAGATGGGGATCGTCAGCCGCTCGTGGAAGACGTGGACCTCGGCCGTGCCGGGGATCAGCTGGAAGATCGAGCCCAGCAGCAGGCAGATCGCCGCAAAGACGCCCACGATGAACGACTTCTTGGCGTGGATCTTCTCCTCGAGAGCGAGACAGAGGATGAGCCCCACCAAGATCGCGGCGAAGATCAGCGTGGTGCTGGTCTCGACGGCATGGCCGCCGCCGCTGGCGAGCAAAGAGGGCACGGACGCGAGCAGAGATGACGGGTTCGCGATCACGGGTCGTTCCTACAGCATGAGCAGCGGGATCTCGCGGAGCTCGACGGCGATGGGATGCGCCATGCCGTGCATGGCCATCTGGTCTTCGTCGCGCGTGTGCAGGGCCAGCACGTCGACGTCGTGCTCGCTCACCAGCCGCTTGTAGTCGGCCAGGCGGTGGCCCATGGTCACGATCTCGTCGATCTTGACCCGGGCGCCGGCCTTGGACAGCTCGGTGCGGCACGACTGGATGTAGTCGTGGGGCTCCTTGAGCAGCTGCTCGTGGATCGTCCGCCGGGCGATGCTCGTCTCGAGGGCCGGGATCTTGGAGATCACGTCGATCATGCGCTCGTAGGCGACTTCGTCCTCGACGTGGGTGAGCAGCAAGTGCCCGTCGTTCTCGGCGATCTTCACCGCCCAGTTCACCAAGCGGTCGTCGCCCGCGAGGTGATCGGTGACCGCCATGACCCGGGCCGTGCCGCGCTCGGCGAGCTGCTCGGGCGCCTGCTCGTTGGGGTTGGGGCAGACCAACACCGGGGCGCTGACGACCTGGGTGAGCACGTCGAGCGACTCGCCGAGGCTATGAGGCCAGCGCCAGCCGTCGGAGTGCAGGTTGCGATACGAGCACACCAGCTGGGGCTGCGCCGCCTCGACCCGCTCGAGCAGCTCGCCGGGGCTGCGGAAGTCGCTGCCCGTCAGCAACGGCCACTGCACGTCGCCGACCGAGCCGGCCCCGCTGAGGATCTTCTGCACCGCGCTCTTGAAGCGGCCCGCCCCTTCGGCGTCTTGATCGCTGACCACCAGCACCGTGGTCAGGTCGACGTCCTCGGGGACGAACACGGGCTTGGCAGCCGAACGAAATACACTCTCGAACTGGTCGACGTTGGTCATGGCCCGCTCGCGGCGGGAGTATACAAGCCCGCAAACCCGCCGAACGCGCAGGTTTACGGGGCTCTACGCCGACAATGGACCGACACGGTTCCGCGGCCAAACGAAAAACCGGCGAGCTCGGATCAGACCCAAGGGCAGAGGGTCTGAGCCGCGACTCGCCGGCGCCTCACTTCACTCATCGTTGGGCCCGAGGGGTCGACGCGGCATCGGGACCACGTCGACCCGTCGGGCCTCAGGCCAAGGTCAGGCCAATCTCCGAACCAATCTCAGGCCGGCAGGGCGCAGGCACCCACGGACTCGTATCCCGGAGGGGCATCGCCCTCCTCGTACCAGGGCTGGCAGGTCTGCCCGGTTCCGGGGCACTCCGCGTCGGCGTCGACGTCTTCGAGGTCGCACACGGGCGAGCAGCAGCCCACCGAGCCCTGGCAGTCGGGCCATGCCGCGGCACCGACACAGATGTTGCCGGGCGAGCACACGTTGATGAACTCGCAGGAGTCACCCGCCGCACCCATCTCACCGGAGGCATCGGGCGCACAGACCCACTCGTCGGCCACCGGGTAGCAGGCCTGACCCTCGGCACAGTCCTGCACCAGGGGATCGCACGAGGGCAGGCACAGCGCGATGACGCCTTCGTTGGTCACCGTGCACGCGGCATCCGGGTCCTCGCACAACGGTGCCGAGGGATCGCCCGCACACATCGGCACGCAGGTACCCGCGTTGGTCTCGGGATCGACGTCCCAGCACATCGACGCGATGTCACAGTCGTCGTAGCCGGACGTGCCCGAGCCCTCGACGTAGCAGGTGTCACCCGGCTGCGCCGGGTTGTCGGAGATGGGCACGCACTGGGTGGCGTTCCACGAGCCCCCGCCATCGTTGGCGTAGGGCATGCACTTTTCATCCTCGGGACAGTCCTGCGCGAAGATGTCGCAGCCGGGGACGATGACGCCGTCGGTGTCCTCGGGGCAGTCGATGAAGCTGCACTCGTCGGTGTCGGCCTCGGGCTCGCCGGTCTCCGTCCCCTCCTGCTCTTCGCCCGTCGCCTGACCGGGGGGCTCCAGCGGAGGCTGCGAATCACCCGTCGGATCCTCTGGATCTTCGGTAGCGGCCATCGCGCCAGTGTCGGTGAGGTCGAGGTCGGGCGTGCCGCACGCGGTCAGCGCAAGGACCGCGATTCCAGTGAGGGTAAGCTCCAATTTCGCCGATATCGTCATTCCAGTGGGGTCCTTGTTGCCGACCCGCGATATGCGGGCCTCGAAAGTCAGACTGACCCGCAACTCCTATAACGTCAATAACTAACATTCGAAAAAGCAGTTTTATTATTTTATAAAACTAACGTTGAGCAGGTTCGGATGGTTCGTCCCGAACTCTGTGCTGATTGCAACGATAACCACAGAGGGACCTCGGGCGTACGCCGCTATGGAAGCCAACGCCCATGCTCAGATTTGCTCCCCTCGCTTGCTCTTTGACCCTGCTCTTTGGCGCGACCGCACTCGGCTCGGGCTGCGCAACCGAGGACCCCGCCACCGAGGACGACGGGGGCGTCACCGATCCAGCGGCGGTCGCCGAGGGCGAGGAGATCTTCCGCAATGCGGTCGAGGGCGGCAACACCTTCACGTGCGCGACCTGCCATGCGCTGAGCGAGCCCTCGAGCGATGGCCTTCGCCGCGTGGGGCACTCGGTAGGCGATGCAGCCCACCGACCGAGCTACAAAAACGGCGAGCTCGCCGAGCTTCGTGACGCGGTCAACTCGTGCCTCGAAGAGTGGATGAACGCGGACGCATGGGATGCCGAGGACGAGCGGTGGTTGGCGCTCGAAGAGTTCCTCGAGGCGCAAGCTCCCGACGGGCCCGCGCCCGCGCTCGCGTACGAGGTCGTTCAGCCTCCCGCCGACGATCAGCTGGGCGGAGGTGATGCCGAAGCGGGGCGTGCCCTGTTCGATGCGAGCTGCTCCGTGTGCCACGACATCGGTGGCGTGGGCAGCAACCTCGGGCTTCCCGTGGCCGGCCGCGGCCTCGAGCCCACCTACGCGGCCCGACGCATCCGCACCAGCGGCCGTGCCGATAGCGATGTCTATGAAGGACTGACCGGCGGCGTCATGCCGTTTTGGGCGGCCGACCGCCTGAGCGACGAGGAGCTACGCGACCTACTGGCGTGGCTGGCCATCGTCGAAGAGCCGGCCGATCCCACCGATCCGCCCGACCCCACGGACCCGCCCGATCCCACCGATCCGCCCGACCCCACGGACCCGCCCGATCCCACGGACCCGCCCGATCCCACGGGCTGCACCTCGAGCCATCCGATGGTGGGGGCGACCGCCGTGCTCACCGAGCTGTTCCACGACGTGGGCGGTATCGCGGAGGTCATCGACGACTGCACCATCGAGATCCGCGAGTTCACCTTCGACGGCCAGGGCATCGACGTCCGGCTCTACGGTGGCCTCGGCGGCAACTACGACGACGGCTTCGCGATCGGCGACAACCTGCTGAACCCGGCGGGCTGGAACGGCAAGACCGTCCGCTTCACGCTTCCCGACGACCGCAGCATGGACGATCTCGACGGCGTCAGCGTGTGGTGCGTGCCGGTCGGGGTCGACTTCGGCAGCGGCATGTTCAGCCACGACTAGGCCGAAGCCCCAACGCACTCGAGCCGAGCCAGGGGAACACCCGGCTCGGCTCGATTCGTCTGGCGATGGTCCGCGGGGACGCGTCGGCCTACATGCACTCCTTGGGCAGCGGGACCTCGCAGCAGGTGGTGTCCCACTGGCAGTCGAGGCCGCAGGGCAGCGGGGTGGTGGAGGTGCCCATGCCGAGCGCCTGGCACGAGGGGCCGGGATCGCTGTCGAGCTCGCACAGCTCGTTGCCGTTGAGCACCGTGTCGCCGCAGAAGCTGCACATGCCGAAGTCGAACAGGCAGCTGGCCATGTTGCAGTCCAGCACGCCGCCCGTGTAGACGCGATCCGGGAACAGCGGGTTGGTCAGGCCGGCGCACATGTTGCCGTTGAGGCCGGAGGGCGTGCAGAAGTCCTCGCCGCAGTCGCACTGCTCCGTGCCGGAGATGACCGCGTCGCCGCACTGCTGGCCGCTGATCGTATCGCTGCCACTCTCGTCCTCACCGGTGTCCGTCGCCCCCGTGTCGGTGGCGGCATCGGTCGTCATCGGATCGGTCGTGGTGGTCGTGGTGGTGGTGGTCGTCGTCGTCGTCGACGTGGTCGAGTCTTCCGCCATCCCCGTCGACGTCGACGGAGAGTCGCCGTTCGTCGTGTCGACCACGGCGGAGTCGTCCGCGGCTGGGCACGCAACCAGAGACACCAAGAGCAGGGCAGTCGAGTAACGAAGCAATCGCATCGGCCCAATTTATGGCGAACTCCGAGGGCAAACTTCGAAAAACTCGCGAAAGTTCACCCTGTGCGGCGTTGGAGGCCACACACCGGCCACTGCGCACGGCCTTGCCGAGAGCCCGAGGCTCACAACGCGCACTTCACGTGCTCACAAAAACTACAAAAAGTAATCCGACACACGCGACCGGGGGTCAATAGTCGTCGTCGTCATCGTCGTCGTCGTCGTCGTCGCTGCCGGTGAAGACCAACGCGGTGACCAACGCGGCGTAGACCGCTTCTCGATCGCCGTGGGCTCGCATCTCGTGCGAGGTGCCGTCGGCGGAGACGATGAGATCACCCGCTCGATAGTGGTTGCCCGAGTCGTCGACGAGCTCGCCCTGCAGCAGCAGCACTCGCTCCTCACCCACGTGCGTGTGATGGGGGAACAGCTCGCCGGGCGAGAGCCGGACCATGCCTCCGTGGGCCTCGCCCACCGCCGGCCCGCATTCGAAGTCGCGGTAGCGGACGCCGGGCAGCATGTCTTCCCACGCGCCCTCGTCGTCGACGCTGTGCAGGTGGCCTTGCGCCTCGGCCTCGGGCAGGTCGAACAGCGCCATCACTCGGTCCATGAAGGGCAAGAAGCGCTCGCGTCCGCCGGCCTTCGCCAGCAGCTGCGCCGTGAGGTCCTTGCCGGGAGCCAAAGGTCCCAGGCCGCGGGCGAGAAACGCCAGCACCCCCTCGTCGAAGGTTTCGTCGCTCATTGGAGACCTCCTCCGGCCACGCCGACCGTGGTCATCGCCACCCGCAGCTTGCTCAGCGCGGCGGCGGTTCGCGACTTCACCGTGCCCAAGGGTGAGCCCATCCGCGTGGCGATTTCCGACGAGGACAGCCCGTGGAAATAACTCAGCTCGATGACCTGCCGCTGCTCTTCGGGAAGCTGCTCGATGGCCTGCCGTACCATCGCGCGGTCGGGCTGCAGCTCGGGATCTTCGGGGGTCGACTCGGGTCGGCTCGGGCTGACCTCTTCGACCGCGACCTCGCGTCGGTTTCGAGCGGAGCGCAGGCGGTCGAGCGCGCGACTTCGCAACCGCACCAGCAGCCAGGTCCGCACGCTGCCCCGGCTCGCATCGAAGGCGTGGGCGCGTCGCCAGACCTCCATGAAGACGTCTTGGGTCAAGTCCTCGGCCTGCGTCTTGTCGCCCAGGATCTTGTTGGCCATGGCCAGCATCAAACCCGAGTGACGATCGTAGAGCACGGCCAACGCTTCGACCTCGCCGCGCGCGGCCTCGCGAACGACCTCGGCGTCCTCCATTTCGCGGAGCGGGGGAGTCGGAGAGTCCATGCGCGTCACCCGCCACCGTAGGACGTCTGAGGATGATTGGTCAATTCGAGAACGGCGAGATTCCCGAGACGGGGCCAGAGTGACGTGCACAAGATGCTCCTCGTTGCTCTTCGCAGGAGCTACGGGGCACGACCGCGCTCGGATCGATTCGAACGCGTACGGCGTCGCGACCGCCACCGACGATCGCGTCCGCGGCGAGGCGTCACCGAAGCGAGATCACTGCTCGGGGCTCGGCTCGGCACTGCCCTCGGCGTTGGGCAGCTTGTCGTAGAGCTTGTGGAACGCCTTGTCGTAGCGCCGCATCTGCCCCACGTTCGTCACTTTGATCCGTCCCTTGAGGAACGCGACCATCGGGTTCTTCTTGCCCATTTCCACGCCGACGTAGGTCTTGGCCGGCATGCTCACCGTGCACGCCGGGTCACCGTGCAGGCCTTCTTCGACGCGGCAGGTACCGTCTTCGATCCACACCGTCCACTCGGGCTTGTCGTCGCCACGCAGGACGAAGTGGAAGGCACCATTGAATCCCTCGACACGCTCGGGCTTCAGGCGCGCCGGAAGGCTGCGAACGATCGCTTCGACCTCGGGGGGGGTGTCGGCAACGGTAGGGCGCGTCACGGCGGGGCGCACCATAGCAGCCCCCGATCGCCGCTTCCACGTGGCCGCGATCACCCATCGTCCACGATGCAATGTGCCCGACATCGCTCGTCGACCGAGTTTTCGGTTCGTGTCGATTCTTCGTGAACCGAAACCCCGGACCGGCAACGACCCTGATGCAGGCCGTGAGCCGGCGAGGAGATGAGAACGATGATTCGAGGCGCATTCGATGGAGGGGCAGCGATCGTGGGTCTTTGCGCGGCAATCGCGGTAGGCGTGGCCGGCTGCGACGAAGCAGCGACGAGTCGCGGCGACGACTTCGCGAGCACGTTGCCCGAGCCCGAGGACAATCCCTGCGACGGTCTCGCCGAGCGCATCGTCGAGTGTGCCGACGACGAAGGCTGCGACCTCGACGTGTTGCAGACCGAATTCGAAGCGTGCACCGCCAGCGGCAAGGCCGATGGTCCCGTCGACTGGATCAAAGGCGAGGTCGACGAGCTCAAGCAGTCGCTCGTGAACCGAGCGCAGGCTTGCTACGACGATCGCGACGCCGACTGTTTGTGGTGGACCTACTGGTCCTTGGCCGCGGGAGCTCGAGTGCTCCAGCTGCCGACCGCGGCGAACAACATGTTCAACTTCCTCAACTGCGGCGACAACCCGCTGCTGCTCGACACCGACGCCCTGCGGGCCGATCCCACCGTCGAGTACACCGAGCAGGCCTTCCTCGATCACGCGTGGTGCGAAGGCACGGCCCTCGCCTCGATGCAGCCGGACGTGACCACCACCGTGACCATCCCCGGCATGGTCGTGGCCGCCGAGAACTCGGACATCTGGTACGGCCTCGGCAACTTCACGATGTCGGGCGAAGCCACGGTGGTGATCTCCGGGGGCGTGGTGCAGCAAGTCGAGCTGACCACCCGCGTGTACGACATCTACGACTGGCACGCGGGTCTGAGTGCACAGGGCGACTCGGCCGTCGTGCAAGACTTCCAAGACGAGTGGGCGGCATGGCTCGTCGAGCAGGGCGAAGCCTGCGAATTCGAGATGACCTCGGAGTGGACGGAGACGGTGTGGGAGCACCAACCGGTCGGCTGTGAGCTCCCCGATTCGGGCGAAGAACCCCGCGACGAGTAGGCTTCGCCGTGATCACGTGTCCGCGTCGAACCTCTTCGACGCGGGCGCGCAGCGATGAACGAGTGCATCGCATCGTGATCGAACGGAGCCCATCATGGTCCCGTCGTCGCGTCGGCGGGTAGGCAGCGGGCCCACCCTTACCGGGTGTTCACCTTCGGTTTCGCGCACTGGTTTGCACGCTACGTCGCCACCGAATCGGGCGAGCCTTTTGTTACCATGACGTCGTGTGGACCTCGAATAAGCATCTCTTGGCTTGCTTGACCCTGGCTGTTGCGTGCACCCCCGACTCGGGCGGCGGCAACGAAAGTGGTGGATCGACGGGGAGTACGGGCCTCGCCACCTCGACCTCCACCACCCCGGATCCATCGACCACCGATCCGGGCGGGACCACGGAGATCGGGACGGGGCAAGACACCACCGCGGGCAGCGAAGAAGGCGTGGACTCGACGTCCACGGGAGCCGAGTCCACCAGCACCGGCCCTGGCTGCATCCCCGGCGAAGAAGAGGGCTGCATCTGCGAGGCCGACGAGTGTGGCGTGGGCCTGGCGTGCGAAGACGACGTCTGCGTCGCGATCCCCTGCGGCAACGGGATGATCGACGACGGCGAGGAGTGCGACGACGCCAACGGCATGGACAACGACGGCTGCGACAACGACTGCACGATCTCCGAGGGCGCCGCGGCCATCGAGGCCGGCGGCGAGCATGTCTGCGCCGCCAACCACTTCGGCCAGATGAAGTGCTGGGGCAACTTCGGCCAGGGGCGCCTCGGCTACCCCATGCAGGGCGAGGACATCGGTGACGACGAGGTCCCGGCCGACTTCGGCTATGTCGACGTGGGCGGCGTGGTCGAAGAGATGGCCCTGGGCAGCGACTTCACCTGCGTCCGCCTCGCGACCGACGATGTCATTTGCTGGGGCGAGGGCCAGCACGGTCGCCTCGGGCAGGGCAACCAGGACAATCTCGGCATCGACGAAGCGCCCGTCGACATCGATCCCATCTCCCTGTCCGGTACGCCGATCCAGATCGACGCCGGCGACGAGCATGCGTGTGCCGTGTTCGCCGATGGCAACGTCAGCTGCTGGGGTCGCAACGACCATGGTCAGCTCGGAGTCCCCGGCGAGAACATGATCGGCGACAACGAGCTGCCCTCGGATGTCGCGAACGTCAACGTCGGGGCCAACGTCGAGCAGATCGCCGCGGGGCTGGACCACACCTGCGCCCGCCTCGGCGGCGGCGACGTGCTGTGCTGGGGCCGCAACAACCTCGGCCAGCTCGGCGTCCCCGGCTCGGAGAGCATCGGCGACAACGAAGACCCGGCGACGGCCACCATGGTCATGCTCGACGGCGAGGCGATCAACATCGACGCGAACTACAACCACACCTGCGTGTGGTTCCCGACCGGCGAGATCCAGTGCTGGGGCGAGGGCACCCAGGGCAAGCTGGGCTACGGCAACGAAGACGACATCGGGGACGACGAAGAGGTCAACACCCAGACGACCATCGACCTCGACTTCAACCCGACCCACCTGGCGACCGGCGAGGACCACACCTGTGCGCGACTTCTGAGCACGGGCATCTTCTGCTGGGGCGACGGCGACAACGGACGCCTGGGCACGGGCAGCCCCGACGACGTGCTCGCCCCCCTGATGGACCAGATCGACGTGTCCAAGGCGCAGGGTCCGGGCAGCGTCACCGCCGGAGCGGAGTTCACCTGCACCCGCACCACGGGCAGCGAGCTCAAGTGCTGGGGCCGCAACAATCGCGGGCAGCTCGGTCAGGGCGCGGCGTTCCCCACCGACCTGGGTGACAACGAGTCGCTGTCGGTCGCCAACGCGATTCAGTTCGAGTAGTCGGCGAGCCCCGCCGGGGTGACGTCTCGTACGCGCTGCTCGATCGCGTCGAGGACGTCGCTTCGGCGTCGGGCCCACTGGGCCGGATCGACGGGGACGACCGACCAGCCGCGAAGCGCGAGCACGGCCGGTTGGTGCACGTGCTGCTCGAACACCGACAGGGCGCGCTCCCCTTCGTCACACATCACCGCGACCCGGAAGCCCTCGGGATCTTCGGGGTGACCCACGGCCAGCGGCACCCGAAAGTCCGAGCGACCCAGGTCGAGCGCACAGTGCAGCCCTCGCTCTTCGAGGGCGAGGGCGAGCTGAGCCGCCAGCGGCACGTAGCCGTCCAGAGCCATCGCCGCCCGCTGCTGCGGCGCCCGAATGGCCTGACCGCGAACCTCGTCGAGGATGCGCTCCGCCTGCACCCGCCGCCCCTTCTCGAGGTGGTGCGCGAACTCGAGGAAGGCCTTGAACAGCCGCGGGCCGTCGTGGGTCGAGCCGCCGACGTGCAGGAGCTTGGGATCGAAGGACGCGACTAGATAGCACTCGCTCTTCGCCCGCGAGATCGCGACGTTCAGCCGCCGCTCGCCGCCGCGCTGTCCCAGCGGACCGAAGCGCGCGGGCACGTAGCGCTCCGCGCTTCCTCCCTGGCGCTTGCGCTCGACGGGCGCATGGCCGAGCGAGAAGATGATGACGTCGCGCTCGTCGCCCTGCACCGACTCGAGGTTCTTGATGAAGGGCCGCTCGTGCAGCGCCTCGGCCCCGGTTGCCGCCGTCCAGCGCTTGGCGAACGCCTCGTCCGACTCGACCCGGGCATCGATCGTCTCGAAGATGGTCTCCCGCTGCCGAATGTTGAACGTGATCACGCCGAGGGTCGGCGCCGGGTCCCGCTGCAGCAGCTCATCGAGCAGGTCGACGACCCGCTCCGCCTCGGGACGATTGAGGCCGCGATCGTAGGAACCTCCCTCGACGTCGATCCACCGCAACGCTGGCTTGGCCCCGGGCCCGCGAATGGAGGGGATGGTCCGCAGGCCGCCCTCGTACATCGCGTGGTTGGAGAACGCGATGAGTTCCTCCTCGCGGCAGCGGTAGTGCCACTGCAGCCCCACGTGGGGACAGCGGGCGCGAGCCAGGGCCAGCAACGACTCCCCGGAGAAGGCGTCGCGAACCGAGCGTTCCTCCTCGCTGCGATCCTCGTCTTCGGTACCGCCGCTGCCCATGCGGAAGAACGACGTGGGCGGCATCTGCTGCTCGTCGCCCGCGATCACCACTCGGTTGGCCCGCAGGGCGACGGGGAAGCCCGCCTCTACCGTGCACTGCGAAGCCTCGTCGAAGATCACCAGATCGAACAGCGGCTGCCGGGGAAAGAGCACCACCATCGTCTCGGGCGAGAGCAGCCAGCAGGGCAAGGCGTGCAGCAGGCCCTGCGGCGAGAACTCCCGCACGAAGCGGCGCATGGGCCATAGCTGGCGCTTTTTTCCGACCTCGCGGAGCAGGCCCTCCTTGAGTTTCTGCTGCGGATTTCGACGCGCTCGATAGGCCGCGTCGGGGATGTTGAGCAGCTCGGCCTGGTCGAGGCTCGCCTGCAGGCGGGCGACTTCTTGGTCACGGAGCTGGGTCTGCAACGAGCGCAGCGTCTCCGCATCGCGACCGGTCCGCTGAGCCTCGGCCCCCGTCCCCAGGTCGGCCAGCGCGGGCACGACCCCTCGCACGCGCTCGACATGAGCGGCAGCCCAGGCCCGTGCGACGGTCTCGCGCCACGCCGATGCCGATGCCTCGGGCTCGAGCCGAGCCAGGGCATCGAGCAAGGTCCGCGCGTGCCCAAAGCGAGCGTCGAGCTGAGCGAGCCAGCCGTCGGCCTCGCGTAGGCGCTGTCCGTCGAGGGTGAGACGCTCGCGAACGATCGCCAACACGTCTTGCGACGGCGCCCCCACCCCGGGGAAATACGCATGCACGGGCGCGAGGGCGCTCTGGAGATGATGCAGGGCCTCGACTTGAGCCTGCCGCTGCGTGACCCGAGCCTCGAACGCGGCCCGCTGCTCGAGGCTACCGGGCAAGGCCAAGCCCAGCGGAGCGAGCAAGGCTGCATCCGCCTGCGCGGCATGGACCTGGCGCTGGAGCCCCAACATCGCCAGCAGGCATGCCTGGCCCTGCGTCGCGTCCTGGGGTGCGTAGTGCGGGTCGAGGTGCAGGCCCTGCCACAGCACCGCCATCGCATCCCACGCTTGGGTCGCTTGGATACGCGCGTGCAGGGAATCGAGGAACGCCGCCGAGAAGTCGGCCGCCGCCTGCTCGGGCCACGCCTGGGCCAGCGCGCGCCGCAGCTCTCCCCTCGCCTTCCACCAGACTCCAGAGAAGGGCCGAGTCCAACGACCGGCAAAGCTGCGCAGGATGGCGAGGTTCTGGGTCAGTGCCTCGTCGGTAGGCATCCGAACCGGCGCCGGGTACTGGGCCAAGGCCGCGGCGCGCTCCTCCCACTGACGACGAACCTCCTCGATGGGGGCCAGCGGCTGGAGCGACAGCGCCACGAAGACCTGCGCATCACGGGGCTCGGCCCGAGCCCCACTGCCGACCACCAGTCGTTGCAACGCGGCTGCCCCCTCGAGCAAGATTTGTCGATCGATGGGGTCGGTGGCCAGCGCTTCGTCGGCCGCCGCGGCCGGAGCCAGCGCTTCGTCGACCGTCCGCCGCAGCGCCATCAAGCCCGCGTCATCCACCTGAGCCAGGCTCACGCGCGGCGGCTCGCCGTGCACGCTCCGCCAGAAGCCTCTCGGCTCCCACAGCTCGCGGTACGGATGCAGGCGCTCCACCAGCTCGAGCACGGTGGCCAGCGCGTGGCGATCGAGGTCGGCCAACGCGGGCAGCGAAAGCTCGGTGGGCTCGGTCGCGGTGATCGCCAGCAGCTGCCCCACGGTGAGCTCGGTGCCCTCCGGGCGGTAGGCGAGCGCGGCCCGTCGAGTCTGGAGTCGGGCCTGGACCTGCTCGTGCTCCTGCTGCAGGACGCCGCGGCGGGTCGCGTCGTCCGCTCGCGGCGAGAAGCCGGTCAGGCGCGCCTGCAGCTGGCGATACAGCGCGCGGCGATCGTCGACGACGTCGTGGACCAGCGCGACCGAATCGGCGAGCCCACAGTCGGCGAGGCGCTGATACACCACGTCCAGTGCCGCTCGCTTCTCGGCCACCACCGCGACCCGCTCGCCGCGGCCCAGGGCATCGGCCACGAGGTTGACGATGAGCTGGCTCTTGCCGGTTCCGGGCGGTCCGTCGACCACCGTGACCTGGTTGCGACGACACTCCGCGGCCACCTGGCGCTGACTGGGATCGGCCGCGAGCACCGGCCACCGCAGCTCGTCGGAGGCCAGCACCGTCTCGCTCGCCACCGGTTCCGCCGCGCTGTCGCCGACGGAACCGGCGGGCAGCAGGCCCATGCCGGCCGCGAGCAGAGTCGGCAGCTCCACGCTCGGGTCGAGCAGCTGGGGCAGCAGCGCGTCGTAGTCCTGCAGCAGGTCGGAGCTCGACTGCGGAAACAGGCCCAGCACCGCGCATTCCTCCACGACGAGGAACGGCTCCTTTTCGTCGAGGTCGGCATTGCGCTCGACGAAGGGCACCAGCGTCGTGCCCTCGCGGCGCAGCACCAGGCCCACCTCGCGCAGCTTGGCCAGCACCGCATCCACGCCACCCGCTGGATCGGCGGCCAGCTCGTCGAGCGTGCGCCCCAGCTCATCGGGAAACGCGAGCGCAGCCTTGTTGAACAGCACCCGGAGCAGCGATTGGTTGGCCAGGGGCTCGTCGTCGGGTCGGCGTTGGGCGCTGAATCCCCGCGTGCCCCGGCCATCGCGATCGAGACCGATCGGGTACAGCAGCAACGGACCGCGAACGCCATAGCCGGGCCCGGGCTCGCCGCGGGGGGCCACATTGCCGACCACGAGCGGATAGCCCAGGTACAGGTCGTTGGCCCCCGTTTCCTCGCGACGATCGCGACTGCTTCGATCGAGCTGACGCAGGTCTCGGCTCACCGCATGCGCGGCGTCGTGGCGCCCGGCATCATCGGCGGTCACCAGGCGAGCGACCTTGCCCGCCATCATCAGGGCCAGCGCTCGCTCGGCCGCGCCCGGGCGGACCCCGTCGAGTCGAGACAAGTCGAAGCTCCGGGCCGCCCGCATGGTCCGCAGCCGCACCGAGGGACTGCGGCCATCACCGGTCACCAGCTCGTCGCGGAGGCGGCTCAGGCTCGCGGCCAAGGTCTTGCGCGAGCCGTCGACGGGCTCGGGCTCGGCGGCGGCCTCCGGCACGCGAGGCCGCGTCGATCGCAGCAGCACCCGATCGTCCAGACCCGCGTGCCCCAGCGGCGGCACGCACTCGACGTGGTGATGCAGCAAGACCCGCTCGATCCGGGCTCGCCCCTCGGCGTCCTCGACGGGCACCGCCGCCAGCCGCAGTAATCGACGGGGTGCGATCTCCATCTGCCCCCGCCGCGCCACCGACTCGCCCAGGGCTTCGAGCGCGTCCCGGACCTCGTCGCGGCGCATCGGCAGCGGCACCGCGACCGCCTCGAGGCTCTCGACCTCCACCTCGCCGCCCGCCGCCCGCACCGCGGGGCCGACCCAGCGCCGAAAGTCCGCCCCGTGGCCGAGTACGTCGCCGATCGCGAGCAGCATCTGCACCTCGCGCGGATCGATGACGTCGTCGGCCCCCATCACATGTGACAGCAGCAGGAACAACGAGCGTGCGAGGTCGGACCCGCCCGCGCGCACCAGCTCGGCCGTCTCGTACAGCCGCTGTCGCGCCACGTCCGGGTCGAGCAGCTCCGACCAGCCGGGCACACGATCGCTGAAGGCATCCTCGATGGCATCGAGTTCCTCGGGCGCC
Organism: Myxococcota bacterium; assembly: GCA_039028615.1. Taxonomy (GTDB): domain Bacteria; phylum Myxococcota_A; class Polyangia; order Nannocystales; family Nannocystaceae; genus Paraliomyxa. The sequence goes on from JBCCHT010000034.1 coordinate 72,564, forward strand.
ACCACACCGTCGGCATGAGCGATGAGCACCGCCCCTGCCAGCGCGCACTCGGCCAAGAACGCGGGCGGCTCGTCGCGGACGTCGTACTCGAGCGAGACCCCACCTCCGGTGAGCGCCGCCTCGATCTTCGCGTCGACCTCGGCCAGCGACCGGGTTCCCGGACCACGCCCAGTGAGCGCATGGAACTCGGCCGTCTCCCAGTACAGCCACTGCGCCCAGGCCCGCAGGCTATGCTCGGGGTGCGTGGTGCTCTCGGCCGCGTCCCCGGCCGAGAGCGTCTCCTCCATGAGCTCGCGACATTGCTCGAGGTACGCCTCGGTGTCCCAGCTCAGCGACTCCCCGGAGAGCCCGGTGGTCGCGGCCATCTCCAGGCGCAGCGCGGCGTCGAGATCCTGGCAGGCCAAGATGCCGAAGCGGTCCGCCGTGATCTCGCGCGCCACCACCAGCTGCCCTGCCGCCTGCGTGCCCCGGGCGCTCAGCAGCCCCTCGCTCGCCAGCACCGAGCCCGCCAGCGCCGTCGCCCCCAGATCGTTCCAGGGCCCGTGCGCGAGGTAGTGTCCCAGCTCGTGACCGAACAGGGCCACCGCGGCCTCGTCGTCGACCAGGCTCAGCATGCGCCCCTGGATCTCGAGCAGGATCGGCGTCTGCACGAAGTGCAGCGCGGCGTTCTCTCGGCCCGAGCTCTGGTACAGCTCCATCGCCCCGGTCACCCCGAGCACCCGCGCCGCCTCGCTCGCTTGGCGATGGGCCGCCGCCGCCATCGACTCGGTAAGGCGCAGGGCCTGGGCGAGCAAACGGCGACGAATCGCGGCCGGTTCCCGGGGGACACAGGCCCGGCGATGGAGGGCAAAGCCGGGCTCTGCCTCGAGTACGGCCGCGAGGTTGCGCTCCAGCGAAAACCGTACGGCCTCGACATCGAGCTGTGAAAGCGGGGTGCGAGGATTCATGCGGGGCGAGGCGCACAGCGTATCACCCGTACCCGGACTCCGATCGCAGCTCAGAGTGGGGCACTTCGCGACGGGGGCACGTGCTCGGCTCGCCAAGTCTCGAGCTCGCGCAACGAGATCTTGCCTCGGGGCCCGCCCTCGACCAGCTCCACCCGCGCCCGCACGAGCAACCGTTGCACTTCGTCCCGAGGCGCTCCCGCGTCATGGCGCGCCCGGGCCAACGTGAAGCCGATCTCTCCGCGGAGCGCCAGCGGCAGACCGAGGTCGCGGGCGCTCGTGTGCAGCTGCTCCAGCGTCACCGCTGCCTCTGCGGCATGGCCCCGCCGTCGCTCGAGGTCGGCCCGGACCATGCGGCTCTGCAGCGCCGACTCGGAGTCCTCCCCCGATTGCTCGTTCCAGATCGACGTGACCCGATCGAAGATCACCGCCGCCTGCTCGTGCCGCCCTTGGTCACGTTCGAACTCGCCCAGTTGGTTCAGCGTGATCGCGAGATCGGGATGGGTGGGCCCCAGGGCGCGCTCGAAGATCTCGATCGCCCGGTGCAGCGAAGCCTCGGCCTCTTCGACTCGGCCCACCGCGCGCGCCGAGTTGCCCAGGTTGCTCAGCGTCGCGCCCACGAAGTGGTGGTCGGGGCCATAGGTGCGCTCGAAGATCGGGAGCACCCGCTCCAGGTCGGCGAGCGCCTCGCCGTATAGCCCCAGCTCGTGCTTGGCGATGGCCACGCTCAAGCTCGCCAGGGCCGTCCGCGGATGCTCCTCCCCGAGCAGCTCCACGAGCTCCGCCTGGCTGTGCTGATAGCTGGCCAGCGCCTCGTCGGGCCGCCCCTGGCTCAGCAGCGCATTGCCCAGGTTGACCCGCTGCCCCGCCAGCGTGGCCACCGAATCACCCGCCACGGCGCGCCGCATGGCGATGGCTTGCGTATAGGCGTCGATGGCTTCTTCGACGTCTTGGTGCCGATACCACACGCTGCCCATGTCGTTGAGCAACGACGATCGCAGCACCGGGTCTCCCCCCATGCGATCCAACACGGCATTGGCCATGTCGTACCAGGCCCGCCCCTCGTCGAAACGGGCCTGGCGATCGCCGACGACGGAGACCAACCCGTTGCCCGCTCGCACCGCGAGACGATCGTTGCCCGTTCGAAGCGCTGCCGCGACCACCTCGCGATACTCCCGCTCGCCCTGCTCGTAGTCGGCCTTGGCCACGAACACCCGGCCCAGCTCCATGCGCAGCTCGAGGCGAGCGAGCGCCTCCCCCAGGTCTTCGCTGTCGGCCAGGGCCGCGCTGGCGAGCGCCTCTGCCTCGTCCAGCCGCGACATCGAGCGCAGCGCCTTCACTTCGCGCACGCGCTCTTGCACGGCTGCGGCTCGCTCCGCCAGGGCCGGATCGATGGGCGGTGCGGAGCGGGACCGGAGCCGCTCGTCGTCGATGCAGCGATCGGCGCTCGGGAGCCCGTTGACGGCCGTCACCGCGTGCAGCGACGAGTCGGCCTGGCCGTTCTCGATGACGTGCAGCACCGCATCGAGCTCGTCGTTGCGCTCTTGGAGGCACTGCATGCGCAGATCGAATAGCTCCGCCGATTGCTCGCGGTGCAGGTGATGGGCCTCGCAGGTCTGCTGGTAGACCTCTTTCCAGCGCCCCGTCTTGTCGTCGACCTCGGCGTGCACTCGGCTCCAGGCATGCTCGGCGTAGGCCTCGTCGCCGGCCTCGATGGCCCGGCGCACTCGGCCCTGGCGCTCGCCCGTCCACAGCGAATCCACCCGAGCACTCCCGTCGTCGCACGCCGGATCGTCGGAGGCGGCGCTGCGCCCCGCGAAGAAGGTCGCCACCGCGAGCAAGCCGGCCCCGGCCACGACCGAGGACGCGCGTCGCCACAGCGCCACCGGTTGGGCCTCGAGGGCAGCGAGCAGCTCGGTCATCGAAGGCCAGCGCTTGCTGGGGCGAGCCTCCAGGCCGCGGAAGATCACCTGATCGACCCACGGCGGCACACGACTGTCGAGCGGCGGCAGCTCGACCGTGCCGTGCTGAATTCGCTTCACCCGCTCCGAGGGCGACGAGCTCCGGTACGGGTCCTGCGAATAGAGGGCACGGTAGAGAGCCACGCAGAAGCTGAACTGATCGCTGCGGGCATCGACCTCGCCTCCGCGCTGCTGCTCGGGAGCCATGAACAGCGGCGTCCCGATGATGATGTCGTTGCGGGTGAGCGGGGTGCTCAGGACGTCGGAGTCGAAGGGGTTTCCGCCGCCGCCAGCCTCGACCTCGGACAGAGCTGCCGCCGAGATTGAAGCAGGGTCCCCCGTCAGGCCGTCCGAGCCGCCCTGCGACGACGGATGACTGGGATCGACGCGCGCGAGGCCGAAGTCCAGCACGCGGGGTCGCCCGTCTTCACCCACCAGCACGTTGTCCGGCTTGAAGTCACGGTGCACCAGGCCCGCCTGATGCGCCGCCTCGAGGCCGCGCCCGGCCTCGATGAACATCGCGCGGATCTCCGGGGCGGAGTGCGTCCCTTCCCGCAGCCACGAGGTCAGCGTGGTGCCCCGGACGTACTCCATGGTGATGAACACCAGGCCGTCGTGCATGCCGACGTCGTAGACGTTCACCACATTGGGGTGAGACAGCTTGGCGATGGCCTGCGCCTCACGAGTCATGCGAGCCGCCGCCGCCGCGGCTTCGTAGGGATCGTCGGAACGACGCCGCAGCAGCTTGAGCGCGACATGCCGGTTCAGCGAGGGATCGTGCGCGAGATAGACCACGCCCATGCCCCCCGAGCCGAGCTCGTGCAAGATGAGATAGCGACCCACCTCGGTGCCCGTGGCGAGCGTGGGCTGCGGCCGCAGCGAGGCCTCGAGGTCCTGGCCGAGCGGAACCGTCGACACGCCCGCGTTCGCGATTGCGCGCCTCATGGCTTCGCTGCCGGTCTCCACCAATCCCACCGAAAATGCCTATGCGGAGCCAGGCCCGCCGGTTACGGAGCAGCTATTCGAACCGTGTGTAATGGAGTCCATGATCACGGGACTTCGGGGTGCAAGGCCGATCTCGAACATGTGCACCCTCGACCGACAGAGGCTTCACCTCATCGACCGGACGACGAAAAGTCGGACAAACGACGTCCTCTACTTTCCACGAAGTGGCAGACCGTTACACCGAATCGACCGAAGTCCATCGACATCGATCGTGGCCACGAAACCGGGAGCAGAGGGGTGTTCTGCAGATACGCACTCTGCGTGTGGAGCGGTGGTCGGTTCCCCCACGACTCGTTCGAATGGTCGACGTAACGCGGGTACAGACCTACATCGCAGCAGACATGCACAGGCCTCCGCTGGGCCGCGAAGACTCACACATTTGTGCGCACCATGGCTCGCACCATGATCGTGCACAGCAGCCTCGGCTCGATGGGCTTGTCGACGAAGAAGTCGGCCCCCGCCGCGAACTGAACCCGCTTGCTCTCGCTGCTGGTCAGGCCGGAGACCACGATGACGCTCCGCCGCGGCTCTTGTGACGCCAGCTCGACCAACTCTCGCCCCTGGCCATCGGGCAGCACCGCATCCACCACCACGATCTCCGGCTCGAGCTCGGCCAACCGTTGCTGCCCTTCGGCCAACGTCGACGCCGGGATCGTGGTCAGCCCCAGCGCCTCGAAGGGCCGCACCATGCCCGTCCGATGCACCAGGTCATCACCCACCACCAACGCCGTTCGCGGGCTCAAGCCATGACCGACGACGATGGCCCGCCCCACGGTACCGATGAGCTCCAGCAACGCGACGGTGAGCTCGAGCCGACCTTCACACTCTCCCACTCGGGCTCCGGCGGCGGTCATCTCGGGGAACCCGAAGCTGGTCCCGGTGCCTTTGAGGCGATGCGCGAGCTTCCTTGCGTCCCGCTGCGCGTCCTCGTTGCCGACCTGGACCCCATCGATCGCGAACGCGAGCTCGACCAACGGCACGGACAGCGACTGCACGAAGGCACGGCGAAGCTCGGCCGGGACGCAGGAGTCCATACTGGGCCCAGAGCCCGCCGCAGGGGCATTCAGCAGCTCGCGAACGAGGTCGAGCAGCGCCTCCGGTTCGGCCAGCGGCTTGGCGAGGTGACCGTCGAAGCCCAAGCTCAAAAAGCGCTCTCGGCTGCCTCCCGCATGGTCACCCGTGACCGCCACCACCGGTCGGCTGCCGACCTCCGCATTGCGTCGAAAGTGCGCCAGTACATCGCGACCATCGAAGCCCGGCAGCGAGATCTCCATGAGGACCAGGTCCGGCACACAGCGGATCAAGCCTTCGATCGCCTGAAAACCGTCTTCGAACTCGAGGACCTCGAATTCCTCGCCCAACCACGCCGACACCGTCCGGCGATGGTCGGCGTCGTCATCGACCAGCGCGATTCGTTTCATGGGAGCCACACCCGACTCGGCGGATCACGATACCGCAACGACTCGATGAATCACGAGTGACCTCGTTCCAACGTCTGCACGTTGCCCGGATGCCGCGACCTCGCTGTATGTCGGCCTCTCACCATGCATCGTTGGCGAGCGGACCGCCGCATCGTCCGTCCTCGATCGGGACAAACAACAAATCGAGGAAGTCCTCGCTTGGCTCGAACCCCTCGAGCGATTAACATGATCCAACCTGTCATACCTTCCACTGTGACAGCACCCGCTTCGTCGCCCTCGGTCGGCGAAGGTACGCAGACGAGACGGGCTCGGGACCAGGTGTGACACTGGGTCTTCGTCGGCCAAACGATGAGCCAGCACCCAATGGCGGCGAGAGACAAGGCCACAGCCGACTCATTGGCACCTTCGCCGTCCGCCAGCGAGGCCACTCATCGATGTGAGCACTTCACCCGCGAGGCGCGAGGCGACCTCGAGCCGGGCCTGGTCATCGACGACAAGTACGTCCTGCGGGAGAAACTCGGCGCGGGAGGCATGGGGGTCGTGTACGCGGCCCTCGACCAGCGCCTCGATCGTGAGGTCGCGATCAAGGTCATCTACTCGAGCGCCGCATCCGACCCCGAGCTGGCGGTGAAGATCGGCGACGAGGGCCGAGCGATGGCCAAGCTTCGTCACCCCAACGTCATGGAGATCTATGACGTCGGCTCGTACGAAGACCGCCCCTATATGGTCATGCCGCTGTGCCCTGGCCAGAACCTGCTCGCCTGGGTCAGCGGTCAGGGCCGGGGTCCCATCTCGCCTCCCGTCGCCATCGGCATCATCGGCCAGGCCTGTGCGGGGGCCAAGGCACTGCACGGCATCGGGCTCGTCCACCACGACATCAAGCCCACCAACATCATCATGTCGCCCTCGTACGAGGTCATCCTCGCCGACCTCGGGCTCACGCGACGCCGGATGGAGCACGAACCCACCGAAGACTTCACGGGCACGGTGGGCTTCGTGGCGCCCGAGTACCTGGGCACGGAGCCCGTGCCCTCTCACCTCGCCCACAAGACCGACATCTACGCGCTGGGCGTCACCACCTACTGGCTGCTCACCCGACGCATGCCGACCGGGAAGGGCACGTTTCGGGAGATCTTGGACAAGCAGCTGGCGGGAGACATCCTGCCGCCGAGCGAGGTGCGACCGGAGCTCCCCAAGATCTTCGACCGCATCGTGCTGCGAGCCCTCCAGCTCGATCCCAGCCTGCGCCCCGAGGCGGCCGAGTTCCAAGCCGAGCTGTTCAAGGCCCGGGACGCCCATCCTCGGGCCGACGTCGAGCGCCAACGGTTCATCCTCGTGGTCGACGACGACCCCGCCGCGCTGAAGCTCACCGCCGAGTACGTGGCCTCGTCATCGGAGGCCGAGGTCGTGACCACCACCGATCCCAAGGCCGCGCTGTCGATCATCGAGAGTCGGCCGCCCGATCTGGTCATCTCCGACCTCGAGATGCCCGACATCAACGGCGTCGAGCTGGTCGCATCGGTCCGCGGCAACCCCCGCACCTGCAAGGTCCCCATCGTCATGGTCACCGGGGTGGGCGGCGCCAAGGACTGGAACCTGCTGCGCAGCATCGGCGTCGATCGGTTCCTGCTCAAGCCGATCGACCCCCAGGTCCTGCGGGACACCATCGGCCGCGTGTTGAGCTGAGCCCGTCAGGACTCGGAGACCATCGCGTCGTAACACTCGAGGATCACCCGCTGGGTCCGATACTCGCCGTGCGCCTGCGTGTCTTTGCGCCGCACGATGAGGAACGAGTCGAGCACGTGCGCGAGTTCATCGCGACTCAGCCCGTGGCACCGCAGGGCAAAAAACGCCTCGAGCTCGCTGGTGAGCCGCAGGCGCTGCTCGGGCTCCAGCGCCTCGGTGAGGGCCTGTGCTGCCACGCCGCGCTCGCGCAGCGCCGCGTCCACGTCGGTGGAAAACTGCGCCACCCCGGCTCCCGCTCCCGTGAGCCTCGCCACCCGCCGGGCCACGAACGCCACGTCCTCGGGCTCCAAGCTGCGCACGAAGGGCAGGCTGTCGAGCACCGTGTACGTCATCGAGAGGCTGACCTTCATGCGCGCCAGGAAGTCCATGACGAAGGTGTTGGCCAGCCCCAGCCACAGCGCGTAGTCCAGCGCGCCGCCACCTTCGAAGACGATGGTCGGGACCTTGTGACCGCACACCACTCCCGACGGGATGAGAGCCGCGACGAGGGTGCGTTCGTTGGTGGGGCTGGCGACGTCGCAGAAGCCGATGCGGTAGCGATCGTAGCGTTGCTCGAGCTTGGCGGGCAGCTTGGTCGGTGCCAGTCGCCACTGCGGGTCGACCACCTTGCCCTCGCTGCCGAACGCCAAGGGTTCCCACACCGCCTTGCGGCCACGACCGCTGCGGTAGCCCTTCGCCCGGTGGTCGTAGTGCGCCACCATCCGCCCCTCGTATACGGCGATGCCCGCGGGGTCGGCATCGAACAAGTGCCGGTCGTTGCCCATGTCGAGCTCGCGCATGTAGTGGCGGTGGGGCTGCCCCGGCACCGCGTCGCCGAAACGAGGCGCGCCCGCGTAGACCTTGCGCGCCACGTCGATGTCGGCCTGCGTGGCGAACTCCATCAGCGCCAGCGCATGAGGGCTGAACTCACGCACCAGCGAGACCGGCACCTGCCGCAGCTCGGTCAACGCCGTCGCCAGCTCGCGCGGTCCTCGGATCACGAACGCGGTGGGCAGCTGCTCCGTCTCGCCGGGCAGCTGCGCCACGTACAGGCAGAACTTGGTGCGCGAGTCGACGTTGTCGAACCAGGCGTGACGTGCGTTCTCGAAGCCCAGCAACAGCTCCACGTGCGACCGCTCGAAGAGCGCCTCGCGAATCGCCATGCAGTTGGCTCCGTTGTACAGCCCCTCGGGGACGATCTGCGAGCAGCGCCCCCCCTCCCGCACGATCGAAAGGGCCGTCTCCACGAACATGCGGAACACGTTGAAGTCGCCCTTGCCCAGGTTGCCGGGGGCGAACAGCGCATAGCGACCACTCCGCTTGATGAAGTGCATCGCCGCGTAGATGTCTCGACACGAGCGCGCCCACGCTTCGTCGATGATCGGGTCCTTGCGCAGCGTGGCGATGGCCTGCTTCTGCTCGGCCGGGGTCAAAAACCGCACCTGAGGATCCCACGCGGCGAAGAACTCCTTGGCATCGGGGCTCAGCGTGTCCCACGGCGGGTTCCCGAGCACGACGTCGAAGCCCCCACGCGCAAACACGTGGGGGAACTCGAGCGGCCAGTGGAAGAAGCCGTGGTGCTGCGCCAGGGCCCGGGTCATCGATCGAGTCGGAGAGTCGGCGGGCAGCGGCTCGGCCAGCGCCTGTCGGAGGGTGGCATGGGTCGGCGCCACGTCGGTGGCTTCGCCCGATTGCTTGGGCCACACGAACGCCGCACACCACATGTCGGCCACCGACCGCGCGTGACGATACGCGTCGCCCTCGCGGATCTCCTGCCACCGCGCTCGCTTGCGCGCCAGCTGGGGCGCATCGTCTTCCGGTAGCGCCTCGAGAGCCGTCATCGCCTCGGCCAGGCTCGACCCCGTCGGCTCGGGTGCCTCCTCGGCTTGCGTCGCATCCCGCTCGCTGCGATTGCGTTTGCGGAGGAGCTTGGCCGCCTCTTTGTCGTCGCCGTCCAGCGGCTTCCAAGCGTCGTCGGGAAGACCCGCCGCCACCAGCGACGGCGTCGTCCCCAGCAGCGCGTTGCCGTGGCGGATATGCGAGTCGAGCCACGGCACGGGATGGCCCTGCTCGAGCGCTTCCATCCACAAGTTGGCGGTACACAGCTCCACCGCCATGGGATTGAGGTCGACGCCGTAGATGCAGCGAGAGACCACCCGTCGCAGCGCGTGCCGATAGGCATCGACCGTGGGCGTGCCCCCCGATTGCAGGCGCGCGACATGAGACGCCAAGCGACGCGCCGCCCCCAGCAGGAAGTGTCCGCTGCCGCAGGCCGGGTCCACGATGGTCAGCTCGAGCAGGGTCTCCGCTTCGCGCCCGGGGTTGTCGGCCAGGGTCTTGGCCACCACGGGCTCGAGCGCACGGTCGAGGACCACCTGCACCAGGCTCTCGGGGGTGTAGTAGCTGCCGGTCGACTTGCGCGTGCTGCCCTTGGGGCCGTCGCTCGAGGCAAAGGAGAACGAGCGGGCGTGGTCGCTGACCTGCGGCACGAGCTCGAGCAAGCTCTCGTAGACGCTGCCCAGCTCCTCGGGTCCCATGTCGCGCCAGTTGACGCGGGACAGGCTGGAGCCTTGGTCCTGAAACCATGACAGGTGGCGCATGCCCTGCATCGCGAAGCGGTTTTCGAGGCGCGCCGCGTCGAGGGCGGGGCAGCGATCGGGAGCGAACAGACCGCCGAGCGCAGGCAAGCCGAGCGCGGCCTCGCCTTCGACCAGGCATCGAAAGACCACCTTCACGCCCTCGAAGACGTCGTGGTGCCGATCATGCGCCCCATGGCCGACGGCGCGATCGCGAAGCCGCCGCATGCCGTAGCCCTGGGCGTAGCGCTCGCGGGCAGTCGCATCGGCATCGGGAGCGAAGAGCACCTGCCGCTCCTCCGCGCCCAGCAAGAAGATCAGTCGATAGACGAGCCGCAGCAGCTGCTGAAAATAGGCACTCGGGCCCAGCGTGCCGCCGCTGAGATCTCGGCGCAGCGCGCCGTTGTCCGGGTGGGCTAAAAACCCCTCGCCGAACGCGAGCAAGGCCGCCTCGACGCCCTCCCGCAAGCGCTGTCGGGCCCGCGTCCCTCGCTGACGCCCCTGCGCTCGCCATCGCTCCAGCGTGGAGTCGTCGGGCTCGGCGTCGGCGGGCCCAAAGCGCGACTGGTGCACCAAGAGCCACAGCGCGGCGAAATCGGGATAGGCGTCGTCCTCGAAGATGCGGACGAGGTCGGCCTGAATCCACGCCGGTCGGGTGAGGCGTCCCGTCGCACGGAGCAGGCGTAGCTGGAGGCCGTTGCTCACCAGCCCCCACGCGGTCGAGGCGCGAGCGTTGAGCTGCTCTTGGCAATAGCCGAACGCGCTGCGCTCGTAGCCGCCGTCGGCCCAGCGAGCATCCCGGCCATCGAGGCCAATGCCGGCTGGCGTGATGACCACGGGCACGCGCCCGCCCAGCGCGGTGTGAGCCGGACCGGGCTCGGCCACCAGCGACTCGAAGCCTAGACACTGGCCGAGCAGGGTCTCGACCCACGCGACGGTCTCCCCGGCGTCGTCGTCGGCACCGGTCCGTGCCATGTCGAACTGCCGCCACGCGACCCGGGCTGCCGACCAGGCCCGGTTGATCGCGTCGCGCAAGCCTCCGGTGTGCTCCGGCCCAAGGCCGTAGTCCCCCGCCGACTGCTCGCCCGCCTCCTGCGTGGCGACGAGGCTCAACCACTCCGGCGGCAGCAGGCCCCCCTCGATGGTCAGGGCATCGAAGCCGATCGGGGAGTGAGGCACGGCTAGCGCCCCCCCGGCGTGAGCAGATAAAGACCGATCACGTCGACCGGCAGCAACGGCTCGACCGCATGGGAACCAGACGCCCGCGAGGCCTTACGCGCGCGGCGATGCTCCTCGAGCAGCAACTGCGCCCGCTCGCGCGCATGCTCGTCGAGTCGCTCACGATGCTCTCGTAGCTGCCCGAGCGCGGCCTCGATCTCGGCCGGCGAGGGAGCCTCGGGCTCCATCCACGGCGCATCGGTGAGCAGCGCCATGGCCTCGTCGCCCGAGGACCGCGGCGCCCCATCGTCCGTCGACCAGGCCACCGCCACCGCCTCCTCGACGATCGCGCTGCGGCGCTGCTGGGCGCGACGAGTCGTCAGCCGATGCCGTAGCCGCAGCAACGCGACCGTGGTGGGCACGGTGACCGCCTCGCTGCTCCACTGACCGACCCGCCCCAAGCTCCCCGCCGTGCTCTCGCCCGGCGGCCGCGGAGCGAGGGTGCGGTCGAGCAGGGTCTCGGCCAGGACGCGCACCAGGGGGTGACTGCGGTGAATCGAGCGGCAGCGCGGGCTCGCGGGATAGTCGAAGTCCACGCGGAGTGTCCCCTCGAGCCCCTCGGCGGCCAAGCCCTCGCGAACGACCCGAGGCAGATCGTCGAGCCGAATCTCGAAGCCCGGCTCCAGCGACCGCAACGCTCCGCCCAGGTGCTCCAGCGCGTGCTCCACGAAGCGCCGCACGTCCTCGCGAGAGCCGATGGAGGCCAGCGCCCGGGTCCACTGCGGCAGCACCTCCTCGGGCTGGAGCCGCCGCTGCGCAAACACGGTGCGGCTACGTCGGGCTCGCTGTGCCGCGTTCGTCCACTCGTCTTCGAGCCGCTCCGCTTCCTCGCTGGCGGAGAAGTCGAGCTCCAGCTGACGCTCGGCCCGACGCGGGTCGACGAACACCGCCTGCATCAACGCGCGGGTCAGGGCCTCCCCTTCGGCGGGCAGCGGCACGGGGACCCCGAGTTCCGCCCGGATCTTCGCCGCCTTGCGCACGATGACCTCGAGCACCGCGCCGTCGACCGGGTTGTTGACGCCGTATAGCAGCGTGGTGCGCACGACCGGGCTGCCCTGCCCGAAGCGATCGACCCGCCCCTCTCGCTGCTCGTGCCGGGTGGGGTTCCACGACAGGTCGTAGTGCACCACCGCATCGAAGTGCTCTTGGAGGTTGATGCCCTCGGACAAGCAGTCGGTAGCGACCAGGATCCGCCGTGGCGCATCGCCCAGCGCCTCGACCCGGCGCTTGCGCTCCGCGGCCCCGAGTTCACCCGTGACCGCATCGACCGCGACGCCCTCGAATTTCAGCCGCTCGCTCAAGTAGTGCGCGGTGGCGATGTAGCGACAGAACACGACCGGATCGAAGCCGTCGGCCAAAAGCCGCCCCAGGTGCTCACGCAGGCAGGCCAGCTTGGGGTCGGCCCCGCTGGCCACCAAGCGCTCCGCCTGGGCGAGCAACACGGTGAGCAGCACCCCATCGACGGCCACCGCGGGCTCGCGATCGTCCTGGCCGCCCAGCCCCTCGACCCCGTCGGCAATGCGCTCGGCCAGCTCCTCGGCGGGGGTCTCCGCGTCGGCTCGGTTGCGCAGCGCAGCGAGGGCCGCCGCCGGGCTCGAGCCCGCGCAACGCATCAAGGCCAGCGAGGACCAATACGTCGTCGATGGCGTCGGCTCGGCCCCCGGCTTGGCCTCGACCACCTCGGCGCAGTGCCGCAGCACCTGGGCGAAGAACTCCTCTCCCTCGCCCACCAGCGCGTAGGTCAGCTCGGTCGTCTCGCGCCGCGGGAAGATGCGCCCCTGCTGCCACTCGGCGATGTCGGGGCGGCGGCGCTGCACGAAGTGCCGCGACAGCTCGCGACGCAGCGTCTTGCGCTGGTCGGCGTCGGCATCGGCCAGCGCTTCGAAGCGAGCATCGAGCAGCCCGAGCAGCGCATGAAAAGCCCGGTCGTCACCGCTATGCGGCGTGGCGGTCAGCAGCACCAAGTGACGCTGCGGGTCCTGGGACAGCCCCTGAAGTAGCTCGTAGCGCTGGTGCCGACCCCGACCGTGGCTCGTACAGGTATGCGCTTCATCGACGATCACGAACCCCGGGCAGGCCCGCAAAAACTCCGCCCGCCGACGCTCGCTCTTGATGTAGTCGAGGCTCACCACCGTATGCGGGTGCGCCCCGAAGATGCTCTCCCCCTGCGGGAGCCTTCGCTCGAGCCGCGAAGCGCTCGCGGCCGTGACCGCCACCGCATGCAGGTTGAAGTGCTCCTCGAGCTCGCGGACCCACTGGTCGACCAAGTGCGGCGGACACAGCACCGTGGTGCGCTCGATGTCCCCACGATCGAGGAGCTCCCGGGCGATGAGCGCAGCCTCGATGGTCTTGCCGATGCCCACGTCGTCGGCGACCAGCAGCCGAATCGTCGGCATCCGCAGGGCCATCAGCAGCGGCACGAGCTGATACGCCCGGGGCTCCACCGCCAGCTGTCCCAGACTCCGAAAGGGGCCCGCCCCCGCCCGCGTGCACAGCACCAGCGCGTCGCGAAGCAGCCGCGCGTTGGTGTGGTCACCGCTCTCGTCCGCCCGGGGCCAACCGAAGGTCGCGGCGGTCACCGGCTCCAGCTCGAGCGGGGCGTAGATCAGCACCTGCTCCGTCTCGGAGCCCGACACCGGCCGCAGATGCAGCGTCTGCTCGTCACTGCCAGCCAAGACGATCCAGTCTCTGCCGCGAGCGCGAACCAGGCTCCCGGGACGATGGCGGGCAGCGTTCATGCGACGAGTCGGGCGCCTTTCGGCTCGGCCTTCCTACCACAGCGTGGCCCCCGTGTTACACCCCGAGGGCATGGTCACGGGGCGCTACTACGTGGTGTGGATCGGGCGCGAGCCCGGCATCTACCGCGAGTGGGCGCAGTGCCGGGCCCAGGTCGACGACTTCCCCGGAGCCCTGTATCGCACCTACCCCTCGGCGGTGGAGGCCCAACGCGCGTGGGTCGAGGCGGGCGGCGAACCCATCCCGCTCGACGAGCCCGAGCAACCGGACGAGACCGCGTCGCCCTGGGGCGAGGACGGGCCGGCTCCGGGCGCCATCGCGGTCGATGCCGCGTGCAGCGGCAACCCCGGGCCCATGGAGTACCGCGGCGTCGAGATCGATACCGGAGAGCAGCTGTTTTTGGTGGGCCCGATGCTCGGCAACAACAACCTGGGCGAGTTCCTGGCCGTGGTGCACGGGCTCGCATGGCAGAAGGCCAAGGGTCGCAGCGAGCCCATCTACTCCGACTCCCGCACGGCCCTCGACTGGGTCCGTCGCGGCCGGGTGAGCACGACGCTCGAGCGCACGCCCGAGACCGCCCACATCTGGCAGCTCGTCGACCGGGCCCATCACTGGCTCCACCACGAAGCGCCCGGCGTCCTCGAGCTCCGCAAGTGGCCCACGCGGCGCTGGGGCGAGATTCCAGCGGACTTCGGTCGCAAGTAGCCCTTTGCTCGGAATGTCGCGGTGTGCAGCCGCGTCCTGGGCTGCTAGGTACGAAGAGCCGGTGCCGGAACAGCTCAAGGAAATCGCCTTTGCCCTGATGGGCTGGGTCCTGACCCCGGCGGGGTTGGTGCTGGCGCTCCTCGTGCGGGTCCTGTGGCGTAGGGCGGCACGGTGGCGGCCTCGCTGGCGCGTGGTGGGTCGCACGGGCGCGAGCCTGCTGGCGTTCCTCACCCTCGCCTGTCTCGTCGGCGGCAGCATCGGGCTGTGGGTGCGCTACCGGCCCCAGCCCAGCGCGACGGAGCGCACCTTGTTCCCCGGCGCCACCTACCGTCGCTTTTCTCGCCAGACCCCGCGACCCATCGCCGTCCACGTGGTCACCCTCGACCTCACCACGCCCGGCCTGTCGCTCGTGCCCACGAGCGGCGCCACCGGGGCCTGCCTGCCCGCCACCACCACCTCCAACTTCCTCGCGGAGCAACGGGTTCAGCTGGCGATCAACACCCAATTCTTCTTCGTCTGCCCCGGCCAGCCCAACCCCGAACAGCTCACCCCCGGCCAGCTCCAGCACCCGGTGGGACGCTACGCGGTCGCGGGCGAGATCGTGGTGGGCAACCGCTGGAACGGCAACACCATGTTCATCGCCGAGGACGGCACGGTCAGCCTCTTCGATCGCCCCGAGACGCTGCACCACGCGATTTCCGGGCGTCATCGGCTGGTCGTCGAGGGGCGGGCCGCGCTGCTCGATGCGAGCGGGCTGGCCCCGCGCCTGGCTCTCGGTTTCGACGAGGCGCGCGAGCGCATGACCATCGTCCTCGTCGACGGTCGCCAGCCCGGCTTCAGCGAAGGCGTCACCCTGCCCGAGCTGGCCGAGCTCATGGTGGAGCTGGGCGTCTACGATGGCATCGAGTTCGACGGCGGTGGCTCGGCCACGCTGGTCGTCGAAGACGAGGATGGCGAGCCCGAGGTCCTCAACTCGCCCATCCACACCCGGATCCCGGGGCGCGAGCGCCCGGTCGCCAATCACCTCGGCGTCCGAGCCCCTTCGCCGTAGGGGCCTCAGCGCACGAGGAAGCGCCGCAGCGCCCGGCCGTGGACCTCCGCGTCGCGCTCGCCCTGCTCGATGATCCGATCGACCAGCTCGGCCCGCGCATGCTCACCGCGCCGCACCGGGCTCGGCCCCGAGGGCGCCACGTAGAGCCGATTGCCCTTGTCTCCCACCTTCGACGCGGGATAACGCCGCGTCAGCAAGACCACGTTGCGCCGCACGCCCGCGATCCCGTCGGCGACCGAAGCCGGCACATCGTCCACCATGCCCCCGTCCACCAGCCGCCGCCCTCCAAAGCGCTCCGATCGCGTCAGCGAAGGCCCCGTCGACGACGCGATGATCAGATCGGTGAGCTGCTTCGGACTCCGGCACTCCCTCGCATCCACCACATGAGAGCGAAACCCGAGGGTCCGCCCCGCCACCGGATGCACCGCGTCTCGCCGTAGCCGCTGCTCGATGGTCTTGGCCGCGATCCCCAGCACCGTCCCCACCTGCGCGGGCACCAGGCGGGGCGGCACCGCGGTGGTCACCAGCACGGGAAAGGGCAAGGCCCGAACCTTCGGCAGCCCGTCCTCCGAGAACGCACACATCAGCGTGTCGCGAAAGACGTCGGGGCGAGGGTCGGGCCGCTGCCCGCGAAGCAAGCGACCCAACTCGAATCGCCCCCGCACCCCCTGCCGACGCGCTCGCCAAAACCGTAGCGTCTGCGTCTCTCGACCCATCAGCCACACCAGCGCCACGCAGGCCCCGACCCCGCACGCGGCCACGCCACCGATCCGCGGCCGCAGTCGCTCCCCCCAGCCATGCAACAAACCCAGCTGATAAAACGCCCGGTTGCCGCCCCCCGCGAAGGTGATGGCGACATCCCGAGGAGCAGCGGGCGTGGTCGTCACGAGCGTCGATATAACCCGGTCAGCGCGGCGGCGCCATGATCGCCCGGCGAGCCGCTGCGGCGGGGTGTTGGTCGTCCAAAGACACCTCCCCGTCGTTCACTTGCACGCCGAGCCGAGCCATCGCCGCCTCGACATCCGGCAGCTGATTGCCCGCCAAGACCTCCTCGGCGACCCGGGTGAACAACGGCTCCCCGTGCCAGGTGTCGAGGCGCTGGAGCAGCTCGGAGGCATCCCAGCGGAACGTGGCGTCACCACAGCAGCGCCGCAGCTCGACCATCGCGTCGTCCAGCCCCCGCTCCCCGCCAGAGTCGAGGCGCAGCTGGACGTCGATCAAAAACGCGACCGAGGCCCCGCCCCAGTACACCCGCTGGTAGGCGCCAACCCGCCGCATCGCGGCGCTCGACTCGGCCAGCGTGGTCTCGCCCCCGCGCCGCCGACCGCGTTCGAACGCATCGAACAATGCCTGCCACCCCTCGAGCTCGGTGCGATGACCCATGCGCGTGCGCATCAGCTCGGTGTAGTAGCTCACCCAGCCTTCGGCCATCCACGGCTCGCGAATGAAGGGCATGCCGTGGTGCAGCAGCTCGTGCACCGTCGTCCAGCCGCCGGGGAGCTTGGCCGCCTCCGCCTCGTCGTCGAGGAAGATGAACACCCCCGGGCCTCCGCCGCGACCGGCGAGGCCGAAGTACACGGTGCCCGAGCCTCCCCCGGACACGGGGTTGATCACCAGCTGGAGTCGATCGCGGGGGAACCGTCCGCCGAAGAGCATCGCCACCGAGTCCACCGCGTCGGTGACCCAGGTTCGCAGCCCCTCGGGTGGACACGCGACCGGGGCATCGAGGGTGGTCAGCTCGATCTCCACCCCGGCTCGCTCGAAACGATCGACGGTCAGCGCACCGAACACGATGAAGGACAGCCAGTTGAAGGCGGTGCGATCCAGCTCGTAGGTCGCGTCGGGTGTTCCTCGTGGCGCCTCCCCCCGCGTGGGCCACGGCGTGGAGACCTCCATGCCCTCGGGCAAGTCGAAGCGCAGCGTCACCTCGGGGTCCTTGGCCAGCGGGTACGGACGCCACAGCCACAGACCGGGTCGCGCCATCAAGCTGTCGCCCGCGTCCCCGATCATGCGACCGGTGCCCTCGGCCTGGAGCAACCCGGCGAAGTCCACCCGATAGTGCACACACGCCCCGGGTCCGAGCCCGGCCAGGCTCACCCCGTCCTCGCCGACCTCCAGCGTGTTGCCATCGTCGTCGCGGAACTCCCGGGCGAAGGGCAGAGCGACCGAGACCCCGGGGATCAACATGTCCGGCGGCAGACCGTCGAAGCACACCTGCATCCCTGCCGACTCGAGCGAGGCGTCGGGGCTCATCACGTAGTGCCAGCCGTTGCGCGCGTCGGCAGCCGCTCCGCCCGGCGCCCCCGATGCCGACGCGCCGTCGCTTCGGCACGAGCCCAACGTCGACGCAAAGACGAGCGCGAGGCCCCGGGCAACGACGAGTCTGCGAGACGCCATCCGCCCCTACCATCGCACGATCGATGACCCCCGCGCCTCCACCGAAGGCAGCGCGGGTCTCGCTCGCTCAGGCACTCGGCCCGAGCTCCACGACCGCCACGAGATTGGCTCCGCGGCTCCAGTCGGGACCGGTCACCCGCTCGAGCACGGGGTCCAGCCGGTCGAGGCCATGGAGCACCGCCGAGACCGCCGCCCGTCGCAGCCGGTTGCCGCCACCTCCGACGCGGGCACTGGCCACCCCGACCGCTCCATCGTTGGCCGACGCCGCCTTGCCGCCACGTCGCAGCCACTGCACGCCCAAGTCGACGCCGGTGAGCATCGAGGGAAAGATCAACGAGCGCGCCTTGGGGGCGCTCCACAGGGCATGCACCCGCAGCCCGGCCCCGCGCGCGAGGTCGGCCAGCGTCTGCCGCTGGAAGAAGGTCAGGTGATCCCCCAGCTCGAGCGGCCGGTAACGAGCTCCCCACAGCGGCCGCGCCAGGTCATCCCAGTTGGGCACCTCGATGACCGCGAACCCCGAGGGCCGCAGGTGCGCCCGAATCCACCGCAGCGCCGCCCCGGGCCGCCGCAGGTGCTCGAGCACGTGGGTCATGGTGATGAGATCGAAGCGCTCGGACAGCTCGACGTCACTCTCGATGTCGAGCGCGTGCACCTGGTGCCCCGCGGCATGAGCCTCGGACGCGGCGGGCGAGCGCTCGATGCCCACCGTCTGGTAGCCGGCCTCGCGCAGCAGGTCGAGCAAAAGCCCCGTGTTGCAGCCGATGTCCAGCGCTCGACCGCCCGCGGGAGCCGGCCGCAAGCGATTGCCCGACAGCTGCTGATACAGGGCCAGCGGAGGTCGCTTGCGCTCGCTGCCCGGCCGCGGCCCGACCACCTTCGCCTGCGTGTGCACCCGATCCCCGTAGTGGGCGTCGAGAAAGCGCGGCGCGAACCCGTGGGTCGCGTGCACCAGCCCGCACGCGTCGCACTTGACGATCGCGATTCCCCCGTGCGGAGCCAACACCTCGGTGCGCTGCGCCGAATCACAGCCGGGGCAGCGCGTCACTTCAACCAGAGGCGGAGCATCGGGCTCGGTCGGCACCGGTCGAGGCTACCATCGTCTGGACCATGGCCACCCCGCTCGCCACGCTCGAGGTCCTCGTGGTCGATGGCCAGAGCACTGGAGCCAGTCCCGCCCACGGGCACCTGCTGGAGCTGGGATGGGCTCGGACCACGGCGGGCGCCGACCCGGACGCACTGCAGACCCACGCGCGGCTGGTGCAGCTCCCCGACGACGCCGAGATTCCCCGCACCGTCACCCGCCTGACCGGCATCGGGCCCGACGAGATGAGCGACGCCGTGGCTCCTGCCGAGGTCTGGGCCGCGTGGCGCGAAGCGATGGAACCCGACCACCCGCCGCTGCTCATCCACTACGCCCGCTTCGAACGTCCTTTCTTGCACGCACTGCGACCGCAGGCGGCCGACGACGCCCCCGCCGAGTTCAACATCCTGTGCACCCACGAGATCGCCCGCCGCCTGCTGCCCCAGCTGCCCCGCCGCGGGCTCCGGGCGCTGGCCGGCTACTACGGTCATGGCGTCGATGAACTCAAGCGCAGCGCCGAGCACGTCCGCGCCACGGCCTTCGTCTGGCACCACCTGGTGGCCGAGCTTCGCCAGCACGGCATCGAGACCCTCGAACAACTCGAGCCCTGGCTGGCCAAGCCCGCCCCACGACCGAGCGCCAAGCGGGCCTATCCCATGGATCGAGCCAAGCGCCTCGCCCTCCCCGAGTGCCCGGGCGTCTATCGCATGCGCCGAAGCAACGGGGAGCTGCTCTACGTCGGCAAGGCCACCTCGTTGCGTCAGCGCGTCAACAGCTACTTCACCAAGCATCGCAAGGTCCCCGAGCGCACCTTGGAGATGCTGACCCAGGCCCGCGACTTCGACGTCACGCCCACCGCTACCGTGCTCGAGGCCGCCCTGCTCGAGAGCGACGAGATCAAGGCGCACTCGCCTCCCTATAACGTCATGCTGCGCGGCGACGGACGCTCGGTCTGGTATGGCGACGCCGCGCTCGAGTCGTGGAGCGAGCACCCGAGCCCACGCCACCACGTGGGGCCCGTTCGCTCGCGCGGCCTCCTGCAGGCCTGGGCCAGCCTCACCGCGCCCGGCGACTCGATCCCGGCCGCGCTGCAACAACGCCTGTGGGCCGGTGACACCATCGACGACGACGTGTGGCGCGAGGGTCGAGCGCTGCTGGCCACACGATGGTTCGACGGCCGCGACTCCTTCGATCGCAAGACCCTGGGCCGCGTCGGTGCTCAGCTGTGGCAGCAATGGCGCGAGGCCGATGCCGAGCCCCCGGCCGACGACGAAGACCCCGAGCCGGCCGATGCCGAGTCCGAACAACCGCAGTGGGATCCACCGAGCATCGCCGATGCCCTCGAGCGCATCCTCGGAACCGGCGCCCACGCGCTACGGCGTGCGGCGTGGCTGCTGCGGCTGACGGAGTGCACGGTGCGACTGCGCCGAGACGCCACCACCGTGCGGGTCTTGCACTTCCGCGACGGCCAGCTCCATGAGCGCGAGGACACCACCGAAGACCGGCCACCCCCCACGCCTCCGCGATGGGCAACCCCGGCCTCGCTTCGTCGCCACGCCTTCGACCTCGCGACCTTCGACCGGCTCTGCATTCTCACCACCGAGCTTCGCCGATTGATGCACGCCGATCCGAGCGTCGAGCTGCGCCTGAGCCCCCGCGATCGCCTCGATGCCCCGCGCCTGCGCCGGGCCCTGGCCTGGGTCTGAGCGCCCGCGTCGACGCCGGCCTGGCGCCCGGTCCGAGACGGGACGGGTGTCCACCCCCGCCCCCGGAGCGACGCACGAACGTTTCCGGCCTGAAACGATGGTCCAGCGGGCGATCTCGGGCGTGGTCGGGAATACACCCGTGGGCCTTCCCGGTAGCCCCCACGGGTGTGAATCGAAGCCGCCGAGCCGTTGGCAGCTTCGCGGATCTTCTGCGAAGCTGGACCGCCCGGAGCCTCCGATCCAGCCGGATCGCGAGCCCGAGTCCACGGACCGCTTCGCCCGCCCGCTGCCACGATGCAAGTGTTCCTCGAGACCATCCTGAGCTACCCCACCGTGTTCTTCACCGTTCTGTTGGCGGTGGTGTTCATCTACTGGATGCTCGTGATCGTCGGCGCGATGGGCATCGAGGTTCTCGATGTCGATCTCGACGGTGTGCACGAGGGTGCAGCCGAAGGGGCCGCCGAAGGAGCGGCCGAAGGGGTGACCGAGGGCCTCGCCGAGGGCGTGGCTGAAGGTGCCGCCGAGGGCGTGGCCGAAGGCGCTACCGAAGGCGTGCACGAGAGCGCCCACGAGGCGCTCGGCGACGGCATGTTCGCGGGCATCTTCTATGCCCTCAAGCTGCGCTCCGTCCCGCTGACCCTCGTGCTCTCGCTGGTCATCGTGCTGGGCTGGGTCATGTGCTTCTTCGGCACGCGGTACCTGATCATCGACATGGGCCTCGGCCCCTCGTGGCTCATCGGCACCGCGCTGCTCGCCACGTCGATCATCGTGGCCTTCCCCGTCACCTCCGTGCTCGTGCGGCCGCTCGCCTCCATTCTCAAGGTCGAGAAGCCCACCACGCGCCAGGACCTCGTCGGCGAAATCGTCCGCATCGACACCAGCCGCGTCGATGACCGATTCGGCATGGCCCGAGCCGAAGACGGCGGTGCGGGGCTCATCGTCCAGGTCCGCTGCCCCGCCGAGGACAACGGCCTCGGCCGAGGCTCGAGCGCGCTGGTCGTCTCCTACGATCCGCGCCGCGAGGTCTACGAGGTCACCCCCTTCGATGACCCCTCGACCGGGACATCAGCGGACGCCTGAGCGCCCGTTCACCGTTCATCATCCCCTTCCCGCCCCTTTGACCCGGACTTCGGTCCGGGTCGCTCCCCCAACCCCTGCAAGTGAGGTCGTTTCATGTCTGCCCCGTCCCTGCTGGCCACGGGCGCACTACTCGCGGCGCTCGACGAATCCACCATGATCCTGGTGGGCGTCGTCGGTGTCTTCTTGGTGCTGCTCGCGCTCGGCGTCCCTCTTCTCTACGCGAAGCTCTACCGCAAGATCGACCAGGGTCGTGCGCTCATCGTCAACAAGATGAGCCGCGTCGAGGTGTTCTTCACTGGTGGCTTGGTCATCCCCGTCGTTCACCGCTTCGAGGAGATGGACATCTCGGTCAAGACCATCGAGATCAACCGCTCCGGCAAAGAAGGCCTGATCTGTAAGGACAACATCCGCGCGGACATCAAGGTCACCTTCTTCATCCGGGTCAACAAGACCTCCGAAGACGTGCTCAAGGTGGCCCAGGCCATCGGCACCACCCGCGCCTCGCACCAAGAGACCCTCGAAGAGCTCTTCAACGCGAAGTTCTCCGAGGCCCTCAAGACCGTCGGTAAGGTCCTCGACTTCGAGGAGCTGTACACCCGGCGCCACGACTTCAAGGAGCAGATCCTCGAGGTCATCGGCGAGGACCTCAACGGCTACGTGCTCGACGACGCCGCCATCGACTATCTCGAGCAGACCCCGATGGGCGCGCTCGACCCCAAGAACGTCCTAGACGCCCGCGGTATCCGAAAGATCACCGAGATCACCGCCGATCAGGCCGTTCGGACCAACGAGATCCAGCGCAACGAGGAGAAGGCGATCCGTAAGCAGGACGTCGAGGCCAAGGAAGCCATCCTCGAGCTCGATCGTCAGCAGGCCGACGCCGAGGCCAAGCAGAACCGCGAGATCGCGTCCGTGCAGGCCCGCGAGCAAGCCGAGACGCTCAAGGTCCAGGCCGAGGAGCGCAAGAAGGCCGAGCTGGCGCGCATCAAGCTCGAAGAGGAAGTCTCCATCAACGAGGAGAACAAGAAGCGCCAGATCCAGGTCGCCGAGAAGAACCGCGAGCGCGTGGTGGCGGTCGAGCAAGAGCGCGTGCTCAAAGACCAGAACCTCGAGGCCATCAGCCGCGAGCGCGAGGTCGAGCTCAAGCGCATCTCCAAGGAGAAGGCCCTCGAGGTCGAGAAGAAGGAGATCGCGGACGTCATCCGCTCCCGCATCGTCGTCGACAAGACCGTCGCCGAGGAAGAGGAGCGCATCAAGGACCTCCGGGTCGTCGCCGCGGCCAAGCGGGCCAAGGAAGCCAAGGTCATCCAGGCCGAAGCCGACGCCCAGGAGCTGCTGGTCAAGGACATCAAGAAGGCCGAGGCCCAGGACACTGCGGCCAAGTTCCTCGCCAAGGAAAAGATCACCATGGCCGAGGCAGCGCTCGAAGCTTCCGAGAAGGAAGCCCGCGCCAAGATCCGGCTCTCCGAGGGTGTCCAGGCCGAGGTCGCTGCCCCCGGGCTGGCTCAGGTCAAGGTCAAGGAGGCCGAGGCCGTCGCCATCGAGAAGCAGGGCGACGCCAAGGCGCGGGTGACCCTGGGCCAGATGAAGGCCGAGGCCGAGGGACGCGAGTCCCAGGGGCTCGCCGAGGTCCGAATCAAAGAAGCCAACGCCGAGGCCATCGCCAAGACGGGCCGAGCCGAGGCCGAGGCCGAGCGCGAGCAGATGCTGGCGCGAGCGGTCGGCACCGAGCAGCAGGGCCTGGCCGAGGTCAAGGTCAAGGACGCCGACGCGGCCGCGACCGAGAAGATGGGTCAGGCCAAGGCGGTCGAGATTCGCGAGAAGCTGCTGGCCGAGGCCCAGGGCCTCGAGCACAAGGCCGAGGCGATGAAGAAGCTCGACCAGAAGTCGCGCGAGCACGAGGAGTTCCGCTATCGCCTGGAGAAGCAGGTCCAGGTCGAGATGGAATCGCTCGGCGTGCGCCGCGACGTGGCTCGCGCCCAGGCCGAGGTCCTCGGCTCCGCGATGAGCACCGCCAAGATCAACATCGTGGGTGGCGACGGTCAGTTCTTCGACCAGTTCATCCGTGCGGTGTCCTTGGGCCAGGCCCTCGACGGGGTCGTGCACAACTCGGAGACCGCCAACACCCTCATGTCCGACTACTTGAGCGGCGACAAGAGCCTCACCGACGACATCAAGGAGGTGCTCACCCGTCCCGCTCTCGACTCCGAGAGCCTCAAGAACCTGAGCGTCTCGGCGGCCCTGACCAAGGTCATGGGACAGGTCGGTGAAGGACAGCAGAGCAAGATCCAGTCGCTGCTGTCTCAGGCGAAAAAGCTGGGCCTGGACTAGCCCCTAGAACCGGAAGGCCAACTCGACGATGGCGGAACACAGCGGAAACGAGGCGGCGGAGGAGCAGGACTCCGCCGCCGAGCTGGAGGGCGGAAGCTACGAGGTCATTCGCGACCGCCTCGTCGAGCAGGCCAAGGAACTCGGTCAGCGTACCGAGGCACTCAACGTGCGACGACAGGAGGTGTTCGGTGGAACCGAGCTCTCCGTCATCGCCAACGAGCGCGTCCGTACCGAGAACAACTGCACCCCCCGGGACATCGTCCAGGTGGGGGGGCGGTTGCTCTTCGGCTACAACGTGTTCCTGGGGCTGAAGACCGAGACGTCGCTGTCCGACGTCTTCAGCCTCCACTGTTTCGATCCCAAGGACGACGGCACCGTCGACCTCTCGGCCATCCCCATCGAGGAAGGCGGGCCGGGCCTCCTGGCCGACGCCGGCTTCAACGAGCACTTCCTCGAACTCTATCGTTTCTACAAGGACGCCCGGCTCGTCCAGCTGTCGCGCAGCGAGACCAAGCTGCTCGCGGTGTGGCAGATCGGCGGCGAGCTCACCGACGTCCGCGTGGCGCGGTGGACCCTCAGCCCCGACGACGTCGCCACCTACGTCGACAACCGCGGCGAGCGAGACTACGAGTTCCCCCCGCAGCACGACTTCGAGTGGACCCAGCTCACCCGCGAAGACCAAATCTCGGGCGAGTACCCCCACATATCGATCCGCGATCGGGTCTTCGTGGAGACCACCGGGGGCGACCTCACCGTCAAGGTCGAGAACAACACCGCCACGGGGAAGGGCATCTACTCCGAGCCGGTCGAGGACGAGTACCAGACCCTCGACGACGCCGACTTCCAGTTCCACGAGATCGGGCCGCTGACGCTGATGCGGATCCAGCCCTATCGCGAGGAGCAATACCGCTACCTGGTGTTCTGCGCCCGCACCGAGGAGGTCGTCCGCATCGATTCCATCGGCCGCGCCTGCCGGAGCCTCCCCGAGGACCACGGCATCATGTTCGCGGGCGGCTACTTCCTCCAGGATGGCCAGTACAAGGTCTTCGACGGCGACTACTCGAGCTTCGAGTTCCAACGGGCTGTGCGCTCGCCCAACGGCGAGGACGTGCTCTACGTGTTCCACGACCGCACCACCGGTCGCTACGCGCTGTTCCCCTACAACCTCATCCGCCGCGACGTCGGCACCCCGATCCAGTGCTCGGGCTACTGCCTGTTCCCCGACGGCAAGATGGTGGTGTTCCGCTACGAGTCGGACGAGCCGACCCGCGTGCACCCCATGCAGGTCTGGGACACGCCCTTCGTCTCCGACGAGCACGCCGCGGCGGCCCCCGATGCGGCTGGGTTCCTGGGCAAGGTCGGCAACGCCGAGCTCGTGCGCGGCATCTCCGATGCGCTGAGCGTCCGCCGCTTCATCCTCGACCAACGCCCCTCGCGGCAGGTCTACGAGGACCTCATCTCCAACTGTACGCGCATCATCGACGCGTACTACTGGCTCAGCGACCAAGAAGAAGTCGGCGATCTCCAGACCGTCCTCACCGAGATCCGCGACACGGCCGAGCTGGTCGTCGACGAGTTCGAGAAGGTCGTCGCGATCAAAAAGCGCGCGACCGAGGCGATGGCCGAGGCGGCCAAGACCCAAGAAGCCCTCATCCGCGGGCTTCGCCCGGAATCGTGGGAGCGCGTCGAAGACTTCATGGGCGGCCTGACCGGCCTCCGGACACAGCGCGGCCACCTCATCACGCTCCGCGAGATGCGGTACATCGACCTGCCGCAGGTCCAGACGCTCGAAGACGAGGTCATCGAGAGCTTCGACACCCTGTCCGCGGCCACCGTCGAGTTCCTGCTCCGCGACGACGCCCTGACCCCGCTCACCGGTTCGCTCGAGGAGTTGCTCGGCAAGGCAGCCGAGATCGACAAGGCGCACGAGCTCGTCCCCGTGAACGAAGAGCTCGAGCAGGTCAGCGAGGGCCTCAACGTGCTCTCCGAGGTCGCCGCCAACCTCCAGGTCGACGACCCCACCGCGCGCACGCGCATCCTCGAGGGCATCTCCGGCGTCTTCGCCCACCTCAACCGGGTCCGGGCCACGATCGACAATCGGCGCAAGAGCCTGATGTCGGCCGAGGGCAAGGCGGAGTTCGCCGCCCAGTTCGCCCTGCTCGGGCAGTCGGTGACCTCGGCCATCGGCATGGCCGATACCCCGGAGAAGTGCGACGAGCAGCTGTCGCGCCTGATGGTCCAGCTCGAGGAGCTGGAGGCCAAGTTCTCCGAGTTCGACGAGTTCATCGGCGAGATTTCCAGCAAGCGCGAGGAGATCTACGAAGCCTTCGGCAACAAGAAGCAGCAGCTCCTCGACGAGCGCCAGCGCCGGGTCCAGAACCTGGTGCAGGCGGCCGAGCGCATCCTGCAGGGCGTCGATCGCCGCGCCAAGTCCTTCAAGGAGGCCGACGAGCTCAACGCCTACTTCGCCTCCGACGCGATGGTGCTCAAGCTCCGCGACCTGGCGGAGCGCATTCTCGACCTCGGCGACAGCGTCAAGTCCGACGAGGTTCAGTCGCAGATCAAGTCCGCCCGCCAGAACGCGCTACGCGGGCTTCGGGACCGCCAGGACCTGTTCGAGGACGGCGCCGACCTCATCAAGTTCGGCCGCCACCGCTTCTCGGTGAACACCCAGGCGCTCGAGCTCGGAATCCTGCCGCACGGCGATGGCATGGCGCTCAGCCTGTCGGGTACCGACTTCCTCGAGCCCATCACCGACGAAGGCTTCCAGGCCACGAGCCCCTACTGGTCGCAGCAGATCGTGTCCGAGACCAAAGAGGTCTACCGGGCGGAGTACCTGGCCGCGTCCATCGTGTTCGACGCCGAGGCCAACCGAAACGGGCTGAGCCTCGAGTCGCTCAAGGACGCCGATCGGGCGGAGGGCGGGCTGCCCGAGCTGGTGCGCAAGTACGCCGCCGATCGCTACCAAGAAGGCTACGAGCGCGGCGTCCACGATCACGACGGCGCACGCATCCTCGAGAAGCTCATGGGGCTGTACTCGTCGGCGGGGCTGCTTCGCTTCGCCCCCAGCGCGCGGGCCCTCGCCTGCCTGTACTGGGCGGTGCGCACCGACGAGCGCAAGGTCGCCTGGCATCGCCGCGCGCAGAGCCTCAGCCGCCTGCGTCGGGCCTTCCGCGCGGGCAAGGTCGGTGAGCGCCTGGTCGGCGAGCTGAACGAGGCCGTCGCCGAGTTCGTCGTCGATGCCAAGCTCGACTTCGCCGCCGATCTCTCCGACGCCGCCGCCCGCTACCTCGTGGAGGAGCTGGCCGCCGCGCGCCCGCAGTTCACCACCAGCAACGAGGCCCAGCAGCTCCGCGACGGCATGATCCGCTACCTCGACGCCGAGTCGATGCGCCACGAGTTCGAGGACGATCTCGCCGCCCTCGACGAGGACGTCGGCGCACGGGTCTCGCTGGCTCGGGTCTGGCTCGAGGGGTTCATCGCCACCACCGACGACGACGCGCTGTCCGCCCTGAGCCACGCCGTGCCCGAAGCCGCGGTCCTCTTGTGCACCGAGCGCGCCCTCGACCGCGAGAGCAACTCCGCGCTCACCTCGGTCAACGTCGAGGGTCTGCTCGGCCAGCACGCCCTCATCACCGATCAGGTCCTGCCGCTACGCCTCGACGAGTTCATCGAGCGCCTCGGCGAGTTCGCCCGCAACCGCGTCCCCGGCTACCTCGACTATCGCGAGCAACGCCAGGCCCTGCTCGACCGCGAGCGCGAGCGCCTGCGCCTGTCCGAGTTCGTCCCCCGCGTGCTCAGCTCCTTCGTCCGCAACAAGCTGATCAACGAGGTCTACCTGCACCTCATCGGGGACAACCTCGCCAAGCAGCTGGGTGCGGCGGGCGACGCCAAGCGCACCGACCTGATGGGCCTGCTGCTGCTCATCTCCCCGCCCGGCTACGGCAAGACGACCCTCATGGAGTACGTCGCCAGCCGCCTGGGCCTGGTGTTCATGAAGGTCAACGGCCCCTCGCTGGGTCACGACGTGCACTCGCTCGATCCCTCCGAGGCCCCCAGCGCCACCGCGCGCCAGGAGGTCGAGAAGATCAACCTCGCCTTCGAGATGGGCAACAACGTGATGCTCTATCTCGACGACATCCAGCACACGCACCCCGAGCTGCTACAGAAGTTCATCTCCCTGTGCGACGCCCAGCGCCGCATCGAGGGCGTGTGGCGGGGCCGAACCCGCACCTACGACCTGCGCGGCAAGAAGTTCTGCGTGGTCATGGCCGGCAACCCCTACACGGAGAGCGGCGACAAGTTCCAGATCCCCGACATGCTGGCCAACCGCGCCGACACCTACAACTTGGGTGACATCCTGGGCGGCAAGGAAGAGCAGTTCGCGCTCAGCTACATCGAGAACGCGATCACCTCCAACGCGGTGCTCGCCCCCTTGGCCACGCGCGAGCAGAGCGACATCTACAAGCTCGTCCGCATGGCCCAGGGCGAGGAAATCCCGGGCACCGACCTCAGCCACGGCTACTCCGGGGTCGAGCTCAACGAGATCAAGGCCGTGCTCCAGCGCCTGTTCCGGGTCCAAGAGGTGCTGCTGAAGGTCAACCTCGAGTACATCAAGTCCGCCTCGGCCGACGACAACTACCGCACCGAGCCGCCCTTCAAGCTCCAGGGTAGTTACCGCAACATGGCGAAGCTGGCCGAGAAGGTCGTCGCCGCCATGAACGAGGAGGAACTCGAGGCGCTGATCGAGGACCACTACATCGGCGAGTCCCAGACGCTGACCACCGGGGCCGAGCAAAACCTGCTCAAGCTGGCGGAGATGCGCGGGGCCATGACCGACGCGCAGCGCGAGCGCTGGGAGGCGATCAAGGCCGAGTTCAAGAAGCAGAAGATGCTCGGCGGCGCCGAGGAAGACCCGGTCGTGCGCATCACGGCGCAGCTCGGCTCGCTGGGCGACAAGCTCGAGGGCATCCAGGGCGCCATGAGCAACGACGAGTCGCTCGGTCGCCTGGGCAAGGAGCTGCATGGCATCGGCCAGGCGCTCGGCCAGGCGCAGGCGCTCGGCGGCGTGGTCGACAAGCTCGAAGGCATCGGGCAGGCGCTCGCCAAGACGGATGCGCTCGGGTCGGTCGCGACGCAGCTCGAGGGCATTCAAAAGGCCATGGGCACCATGAATGTGGGGGCCGACCTCGCGGGACGACTGGATGGTCTCACCCAGGCGGTACGGCAAGCGGCCACCGCTGCACCGCGAGCCCCCGTGGCGGCTCCGGTCGTGGCCCCGGCCGCTCCAGCCGCCCCCGTCCCCGCTGCTCCCGTCGCGGCCCCGGCCAATACCGACGCACTGACGCAGGTGCTCGGGGGCTACCTCCAGCGTCTCGAGCAGGCCATCGTCGCCCTGTCTCAGCCGCAGGTGAAGATCAGCGTGGAGCCGCCCTCGGGTGTCGAGGAGCTGCTCGCCCAGCAGATCGCGATCATCGAGCGCACGCTCGTGCCGCTGGTGCGCACCACCAACCAGCAGCTGGTCAACCCGACCAAGGTCGACGAGCGGGTGGTGGAGCTGCTGAACCTGCTGCGCAACGTCGATGAGCGCATGCGCCAGGGGTACTCGCCCCGGGCCACGCTCACGGGGAAGGGTGGCGGCGGCGGCTCCAAGGGCGGAGCGTCCGGGGGTGGCATGAGCCCCGCCGGAGGCTCGAAGATCACGCCGCCCAACGTGGGTGGTCAGGGTGCCCGCGGAGCGGCGCCCTACCCCGCCTCGCAGCCCACGATCACCGAATCGAGCCAGCAGCAGGCCGGCACGGCCGAGGCGGACGACGACGACGAACGCCAGCAATGGCGTCGCCCGCCGCAGTTCCGCCCGCCCTCCTCCTGACGGCTGCGTCCGCGAGGGCCCGGGCTACTCGGGGCTGTCGATCAGCCCCGGATGGTCGGCAGGGCGCGGTCCGCTGGTGTCCCAGTGAAAGCGACGCTCGTCCTCGCGGATGGGCCGATCGTTGATGCTCGCCTCACGCCGACGCATGAGCCCCTCGTCGTCGAACTCCCACAGCTCGTTGCCGTGGGCCCGGTACCACTGCCCCGCGTCGTCGCGCCACTCGTACTGAAAGCGCACCGCGATGCGACGCTCGTCGTGGCACCACATCTCCTTGACCAGGCGGTACTCGAGCTCCTTGTCCCACTTGCGCCGCAAGAACGCCCGCACCTGCTCGCGGCCGCGGAAGATCTCGGCTCGGTTACGCCAGTGGCTGTCCTCGGAGTAGGCCATGGCCACGCGGTCGGGGTCGCGGCTATTCCAGGCGTCTTCGGCCATGCGCACCTTGGCGACGGCCGCCTCACGAGTGAAGGGGGGAACGATGGGGCTGGGCATGAGCGAGTTCCGAAGCCGACAACGGACGAGCCGAGGGCTCTGTTACCGAGCGCTCGCCCACGAACTCGAGACCGGTGGGGTGGCTCCTGCCGCGCCGGGTCGAGGCAGTGCCGTTTTCTCCCCGCTCACGAGGCGCTGCTGCGGCGGACGGCCTCGCGCTCGAGGTCGGCGGCGAAGGCCTCGAAGGAAGGGCGAAAGTCGGGCAGCTTGCCTTCGATCATGCCCATCATCGATCCGGTGAGGACCTCGGCCATGGTCACGTCGGTCGTGCCGTCCTCCCGGGGCGTCAGCGTGAAGGTGCGGACCCCCTTGAAGGCACGGCCGCCGTCCTCCCAGACCATCTTCGTGTGTGCGTCGAAGGTGCTGACGGTGAGGCCGAAGGTTCGCTCGGGATCGACGGTGGACTTCAGCTCGATGCGCTCGCCCGCGGCGATGGTGCCCTCGAGTGAAGTGACGGTGGAGTTCCACTGCGGGTAGGCGGGCGCATCGGTCAGCACCGCCCACACCACCTCGGGACTCGCGGGCACGTGCACCCCGACGCGGTACTCGAGATAGCGCTTGCCCTCGAGACGAGCGGCCTGACCGTCGACCTCGATCGGAGCGCTCACCTCGGCCGGAGGCGTCGACGCGCACGCGCTGAGCGCGGCGGTGAGAAGCATCGAAAGACCTCGGATAGCGGTGGAAGCGTTCACGAGATTGGTCTACGATTATTATCAATTAGTGACCAGAGTGCTCTTCGACAACTCTTTATTATCGAAACGGCAACAATGAAGATCGACCTCAACGATCTGGTGGTGTTCACGGAGGTGGTCAGCTGCGGGAGCTTCACCGCCGCGGGCAAGAAGCTGAACCTGCCGCCGTCCGCCGTCAGCCGTCGGGTGTCGCGGCTCGAGACCACCCTGGGCTTTCGCCTGCTCAACCGCACCACCCGGAGCGTGGGGCTGACCGACACCGGGCGCATCTACTACGAGCGAACGGCCCGCATCGCCTACGACGTCGAAGATGCGCAGCGAGCCGTGCAGGAGTTTCGCTCGACCCCGGCCGGGCTCCTGCGGGTCACCGCGCCGCCCGACGACGGCGGCGTGGTCTGGGCGATGTTCTCCGGCTTCGTTCGCGATCACCCCGAGGTCGACCTCGAGCTGCACCACACGCTGGACAAGGTGGACCTCATCGAGCAGGGCATCGACGTTGCGCTGCGGGGAGGAGCGCCGCCCGACTCGACTCAGCTGCGCGCGGTCAAGCTGGTGGACTCTCGCTTCGTGCTGGTGGCGAGCCCCGAGTACCTCGAGCGCAAGGGCACGCCGCAGCGCCCCGAGGATCTCGCGCGCCACGATTGCATCGCCATGGACAACTGGGTGCCCAATGCCATCCGGGCCTTGCATGGCCCCGACGGCCCGGTGCGGGTGGACTTTCGCAATCGCATCCGCAGCAACCGCCAAGAGACCGCCCGCAAGGCCGCCGTCGATGGCTTCGGCATCGCGCCGATGGTCGCGTTCACCTGCTGGCGAGAGCTCCGCTCGGGGGCGCTGGTCGAGGTGCTCCCCGGGGCGCTGCCCATGCCCGCGCCGATGTGGGCGGTCTACCCCGCCTCGCGCAGCAACACGGCGGCGACACGAGCATTGGTCGAGCACCTGCAGCGCATCGTGCCTACGCTGGCCGCCCCCGGGCCCCCGAAGAGCAAGGGCAAGTAGGCGTCGTCAGCCGGGGCCGATGTCGGGTTCGAGCGAGAGCGTCTTGGGCGTGCCTTCGTGGCGCAGCTTGCCCGAGCCATGGGCCTCGAGCTTCTCGGTCACCGGGCCCAGGATGAGCTTGCCGCCTTCCATCTGGACCATCGCGACGTCCGTCTTCAGGTGGGAGGCCTTCACGTCTCCGCGACCGTCGTAGTGCAGGGTGTCGAGCCGGCCATGGAGCTCCAGATCTCCCATCCACTCGAGCTCGACCCGCAGCTCGCCCCCTTGCAGATCGGAGATGGAGCCACCGCAGAGGCCATCGAGGTCGACGTCGCGAAGCTGCGGCAGGACGATCTCGACGCGCGGATCGATGGGGTTGGAGATCGAGCCGTTGGCCTCGACTCGCAGCGTGTCGCCGAACTTGGAGACGTTGACCATCGGCAGGATGTTGTCGTCGGCGATCGCGGTGACCGAGTACTCGGGCCCGATCTTCACGTGGACGTCGAAGAGCCCGTCACACTTGATGCGCTCGAACTCCTGGAAGTCGTACGACTTGCGCGCCTCGACCCCGCTGCCCTCGGTACCGAAACAACCCGCGCCCAACAGCGTGGCGGTAGTGAGGGCGCAAAGGGCCCATCGACGGCGGCGGGACGTGGCGAGACGCGGTTGATTCTCCATGGGGACGAGGCTCCTGCGGGACCGGACGGTCAGCGTACTGCGCGGTCGGCCACGGAACAACGCACCCCCGAGTTTCATTCTTCCCGCCGATGGAGCCAAGCCGCGTCAGAAACGCCCGGTGAGGCTCAAGCCCGTGAACTGCCGCGACACGCGGGGCGCGATGCTCACCTGCTGGGGGCTGAAGTACAGCCGCTCCTTGGCCGCGCGATCCTTGCGGTAGGCGACACCGTAGGCGAGCAAGCCCGCTCCGGCCGCGATGGCCATGCTGCCGAGCTGTTGCGAGCCGAAGTAGCTGGTGAAGCGACGGCGCACGCACTGGTCGCCTTCGCTGACCGATTCGCAGGCGAAGCGGCTGCGGAGCGTGAGCCATAGCGCGACCTTGGTGACCACCCCCGCCGCGAGCAAGCCCCCACCGAGTCCGGACAGCATTGCGCCGTTGCGATCGGGTGCGCCCGCGAACATGTAGTTGGACGCATCGTAGCGGGCGCGAATACTGCCCGCCGTGGGTGCGAGCGCGTAGGTGCCGACGTTGGCCAACCACTGCAAGGCGGTGAGACCGAGCAGGCTGCCCGCGTTACGGATGCAGCTGGTGATCGAAGTCTGGGTCTGGGCGGTCGTCTCGTCGGAGACGGTGCAGGCTCGAGACACGATCACCATGCGGCCGACACCGGACGCGAAGGCAACCCCGCCGACCACGCCTGCGCTCACGATGAGGCCGATGCCCGTGTCCTCGGTGGGAGGTGGAGCCGCCGTCTTGACCGGGCCCGTGTTCAACATGGGCGGTGGCGGTGGAGTCTCCAGCACGGGCAGGATGGAGCCAGTGGGCGGCGGCGGAGTCTCCATGGTCGGCACCGAGCCGGCGGGAGGCGGAGGCGTCTCCATGGTCGGCACGGTGCCCGCCGCGGGGGCGGGCTCGGCCGGCGGCGCGGGTGTCTCGGGGGCGGGCTCGTCCCAGCTCGGATCGGGCGCGGGCTCGGTGGGAGCGGATGTGGGCGCAGGTGCCGGGGCGGGCGCAGGCGCAGGCGCGGGCGCGGGCGTTTCGACTTGGCCCATCCCGACCGAATACGGGCTCAGGGCCAGAGGAATCGTGAGAGCCACCAACGCAAACAAAGACATCGACCCCTCAAGGGTGGAAGGCCGCGGCGGCGCTTTCAAGTGGATTGTCGGGCCACCCTGCGGTGGCCCTTCAAATGCGCGCTACTTGGCCGGGCTGAAGGAATCGCAGTCGAGGCTCGACGACACGACCCCGACCTCGGCCTTCCACTTGGAGCCAACTTCGGCCGCGTCCCACTTCGTGCGATCGACCGAGCACTCGTAGCTCTCGCCCTCGGCGTCCTTGAACAGCAAGGAGTAGTCCTCGTCGCGATCGCCCTCGCGATCGCAGCCTTTGCACTTGCCGGGCTTGCTCAGCTCGAACTCGGGCCACTTGGGCTCGGGGCTCTTGGAGTCACCCGAGGCTTTCTCGGTGCGCTTGGTCTCCCACGCGTCGACGTAGAAGTAGCACTTGTCCGCGTAGACCGGCTCCTCGCGGTACTTGGGCTTGCACTCCTTGACCTCCTTGAAGGTGCCGTCGCGGTTGTCCTTGCGCTTTTTTTTGCACTCTTGGCCGTCTTCGACCTTCTTGGTGGAGCGCTGTTCCTTCTTCTTGGTGACCTTGCGAGCGTCGCGGGGCTTCTCGTCGCACCAGGCCGAGCGCTTGACCTCGCCGAAGACCTCGATCTCCACGCTCCGCGCCCACTTGTGGCCCTGGACCTCGACCACCGCCTCGCGCTTCCAGAAGAACAACACGAAGATCAGCACCGCCAGCACCAGGGCGATGCCGCCGACGATGAGGCCGATCTTGAGGCCGCGGCTCATGCCCTCGGGCTCGGGTTTGGCCTGGGCTTGCTGCGATCGCGCGTCGCGGCGCGCTCGCACCTCGTCGCGGGCATCTTTGGCCGACTCGCCCGCGAAGGCCTCGCCGTCGGCGACCTCTTGCCCGCTCCGCGCGGCGGCTGCCTTGGCGTCGGCCTCGAGCGGCGAGCCACACCCCACGCAGAACTGTGCGATCCCGGCGTTGGCGGTCTCGCACGCGGGGCAGACGATGTCGGCCCCGTGGTAGGCGTGATTCTCGACCGCGACCTTCTCGTCTTCGCTCGGATAGTAACGAGCCTCGGGATCCTGCGGTGCACCACAGGCGGGGCAGTGTCGGTGCGAAAGACCGAGCAGCTTGGGCGTACCGCAGCGGGTACAGTCCCACATCATCTCGTAGGTACCGAGCTCCTGTTCTTGCATTCAGCGTTCCTCTTCGGGCAGACGAAGCGTATCAGCCTTCGGGCACCGATTCTGTAGGGCGAGCCAGGGCACGCAGGCCCTTCGGCCGCGCTAGCGACCGCGGGTATTGCGATTGGAGGTGCCCAGACCGGCGGGCACCAGCAGATCGGTCAGCCGCGGCACCTCGGCGCCCCCCAAAAGCCGCTGGAAGCCCATGTCGTCGGTGGGCTCCACCGAGCCGGCCAGGTCTCGCGCCTGCCGGGCGAGCTCCTGCGCCCGCATCGGATCGCGCCCCGCGGCCCACAGAGCCTGTCCCAGCACGAGCTTGGTCTCGGCCAGGTTGAGCTGATCTTCGTCTTCGTGGTCGCGGATCTCGTGGGCACGCTCGAGCGACTCGATGGCGTTTTGCGGCGCATCGAGCTCGAGGTCGCTGCGACCGATTCCGGTGAGCGCATAGGCGATGAGGGGATGGTCCTCGGGCAGAGCGACCTCCCAGATCGTCAGCGCCTGCTGGTAGTG
Source organism: Myxococcota bacterium (assembly GCA_039028615.1). GTDB lineage: Bacteria > Myxococcota_A > Polyangia > Nannocystales > Nannocystaceae > Paraliomyxa. The sequence goes on from JBCCHT010000034.1 coordinate 107,985, forward strand.
CTCGCGCGCCTCCATGTGCTCGCCGAGGCTCGACAGCGCGTTGGCCAGGTCGAGGTGCACGGTCCCGAGATCGGGGTGGCTCTCGTCGAGCTCGGCTTGCCAGATCTCGAGCGCCCGCCGCAGGTGGGTGAGCCCGTCGAGCGGCCGCCCCTGCTCGGTGAGCACGAGGCCGAGGTTGGTGAGCGGATAGCCCAGATCGCGATGGTTCGCACCGACGGTGTCCTCGGCGATGGCCAGCGCGCGGCGGTGCAGGACCTCGGCCGCCTCGAGCTCTTCTTGGGTACGCTCGAGCAGCCCCTGGCGGTCGAGCACGCTGGCGAGCTCGCGACGCTGCCAGGGCGACATCGTGGGCGGCAGGGCTCCCTGTTCGTCGGTGGCGTGCACGGGGTCGAGGATCCAGCGCGCCCGCACGAAGGTGGCGTCGGCCTGCAGCTGCATGTCGGCCCCGAGCATGGCTCCACCCAGGCGGGCCAGCGTCGCGCCGACCTGCGGGTGCTGGGCGCCCAAAATCTGCTCGCGCTTGGCGAGGGCCTGCTCGTAGACTTGGCGGGCGTCTTCGAAGAGCCCGAGGCCGTCGAGCGCCACCCCGAGGTCGTGGAGGAGATCGGCCATCACCAGCTCGGACACCGGCTCCTCGCGCTCGGCCAGGCGCTCGAGGGTTTCTTCGAGCTGCTCGCGGGCGTCCTCGTAGCGCCCCTGCTCGAGCTGCAACGACACCCGCGCCATGGTCAGGCGCACGCGCAGCGCGGGAGGATCGTGGGCGCGAACGATCGCCGCCTCGGCGGCCAGCGCCACGCGATGGCCCTCGGCATGCAAGCCCATGCGCTCGCCGACGATCCGCACCAGCTCGACCCAGGCTTCCGCTTCCAGCCCCGGACGCCGACCCGAGGCCGCCTGCACGACGACCTCCCGCAGCCGTCGCTCGGCGCCATGGGGCTCGTCCTGCATGTCGAGCGCCCGCGCCACGACCAGACCGACCTCCGCCTCCAGCCCCGGGTCTTGCAGGGCCCTGGCCGAGCCGAGCAAGGGCTCGGCCAGGCGAGCCGCCTCCGAGGGGGCGCCCGTCTGCAGCTGAACTCGGGCCTGTGCCACCAGCTCGCGTAGTGACGTGAGCCGCTGTCGTGAGTCCGAAGAGCTCGGGGGCTCGCGATCGGAGATGGCCAGCTCGAGCTCGACGTCGGCACACCGCGCCGGATCGGGCAGCGCGGTCGCGGCCACCAGCGCTCGCGACACCGTGCCTTCGTCGGCATCGGAGAGCTGCTCGATGAGCGCGGTCAAGTCGTTGCGCTGGACGTCGAGGCAGCGCAGCCCGGGCAGCGTGGACAGCTCCTGGTCGGTCTCGGGTGCCGCCGCCTGGCACTGGCCCATCCACTCCTCGGACCAGCGCTCGGACCACGCATCGACGAGACGAATGGTGGACTGCCCCGAGGTGTCGGCGTAGGGCAGGCCCGTGGCCGAGAACGCGCTACGGACCGCTTCACGCTGCGGCGCGCCCCACTGATCTTCCAGCGAGACGGACTCGACCTGGCAACGATCCTGCTCGGGCGGCAGCGAGCTGAGATACGCACCCACCATCAACGAGCCCACGCCGAGGGTCACCGCCGCCGTCAGCCAGGGTCGCCGCGTCTCGGGCGGGTCCCGCTGCAGCTCGGCCAGCAGCGCGTCCATGGACGGAAAACGATCTTGGGGATCGATGGCTAGCCCGCGCAGCACCACCGACCGCAGCCAGTTGGGCACCCGGCTGCCCTTGGGAGCCGTGCGCACGTGCCCTTCGAGCACGTTGATCGCGAGCGAGGCGACGCTATTGCCTCCGAAGGGACGCTCGCCGTACAGGCCCTCGTACAGCGCAACGCAGAAGCTGAACTGATCGACCCAGGGATTGGAGCTCGTGCCCTTGTGCTGCTCGGGGGCCATATAGGCGGGCGTGCCGACCATCGCGCCCGTACGCGTGAGCACGAGGTTGGGCACGTCGAGCGGCTTGGGCACCGCGGTGGACTGCGCCTCGGCCAGGCGACTGGAGCTTTGGTTGGAGGACTGGCGAGCGAGGCCGAAGTCCATCACCAGCACCCGATCGCCGCGACCGATGAGCACGTTGTCCGGCTTGAAGTCGCGGTGCACCAGCCCCACCGCGTGGGCGGCCGCCAGACCTCGGCCCGCCTTGACGAAGACCTCGATGATCTCGCTCCACTCGTGGTTGCCCTGCTCGAGCCACGCGCGCAGGGTCAGCCCGTCGATGAACTCCATCGCGATGAAGACCCGGTCCTCGAGGGTGCCGACATCGTGCACGGTGATGACGTGCGTGTGCGAGAGCTTGGCCATGGCCTTGGCCTCGCGGAGCAACCGCTCGCGACCGTCGCTGCCCCCGAGTGACGCGCTGGCCTGACCGTGCATGACCTTGAGCGCGACCTTGCGATCCAGCTCGGGATCGAAGGCCGCATACACGACGCCCATGCCACCCGCGCCCACCCGCTCGAGCACGGTGTAGCGCCCGACCTTGGTGCCCGCGACGATCCGATCCTCGATCTCGATCGAGTCCGGGATGTCCTCGACGAAGCTGGGGGCGGTCACCTCCAGGTCGATGTCGTCGGCGGAGGCCATGCTGCGGCCAGCGCTGATCTCGGGGTCCATGAACTTCGCCAGCATGCCGGAGTCCCGCGCGTAGAACAACGTGCAGACGGTCGCACCCCGCCGTCGCGCGTCGCCCGGTCCCATCGCCGGACCACCCGAACGAGCCGCGAACCACTCGCCGACGAAAAGCGACCGCTCGCGAAGCTTCGAGTGCGCCCCACCTTCACGTCCGAGGCATCATGGGTGGGATGGTCACCCACGCTCCCCCGGCGTCACCGCTCGACGGGCCGGACTTGGCCGCCCGCTCGTTGCTGCGCAGCACGTTGCGGGCGCTTTTGTGGCCACGGCGCCTGGTGCCAATCTTGTTACTCGGCGCGGTGTTGGTGATCGCCCAGGAGCGATTTTCGTACGAGTCCAACGCCAAGTGGTTGGGGGTACTGATGTGTGTGGTGTTCACCCTGGTGGCGCCCGTCACATGGAGAGCCCTGTTTCCCCCTAGCCTGGATGCACGCCCGACCTTCGCTCGCCCCTTCGGGCGACTGGCCGTCTACGGCCTCACTGGAGCCGGCACCGTGCTGCTGGTGGGTGGCGTCCTGCCCCAGCGCCTCGGCATCGGCCCCACCTTCATGACCTCGGACGTGAGCCTGTTGGTCTCCATCGCGCTGTTCTGGGTCGGCGGCTACGGGCTCGGCCGCGACATCGACATGGAATCTTCGCTGGCCTACGAGCGTGCACGGGGCCGACGACTCGAGGCCGAAGCCGAGCGCGCCCACCTGCTCGCGCTGCGCAGCCATCTCGACCCCCACTTTTTGTTCAACACCCTCAACGCCATCGCCGAGTGGTGCCGCGAAGACGGCGAGGTCGCGGAGCAAGCCACCCTGCGGCTGTCGGAGATGCTCCGCACCGTGCTCGATGCCACCCACCTGCCGGCCTGGCCCGTACGCAAGGAGCTCGACCTGGCCCGCACCTTGCTCGACCTGCACCGCATTCGCGACCCCGAGCGTTTCTCCATCGAGGTTCGGGGCGCCGACGAAGTGCCGCCGACTCAGGTCCCGCCGATGATCTTCCTGCCCCTGGTCGAAAACGCCGCCAAGCACGGCCCCAATGCGGGGCATCGCGGGCCCATCGTCCTGCGGGTCGCCCCGGAGGGTCAGCTGCTCGTGCTCGAGGTCGACAACCCCGGCCGCTTCGGTGGCGAGCGACCCGATGGCCAGGGGCTCGAGCAGGTCCGCCGCCGTCTCGCCCACGCCTACGGGGGCGCGGCGCGACTCGAGATCCACGCCGAAGGGGAACGAACCCGCGCCCGCATCGAGCTGCCGCTCGACGCCCGCACCCCGGCCGCCAACGCCTGAACTTGCCATGTCCGACGACGTCTCCCCTCCCCTGCTCCGCGTGCTCGCAGCCGACGACGAGCTGATCGCTCGCAAGCGCCTCACTCGACTGCTGCGGGCGATGCCCGGCGTCGAGTTCATCGACTGTCTCAGCGGCGCCGACGAGGTGCTCGAGCGGCTCCAAGAAGAGGCCGTCGACGTACTCGTGCTCGACATCCAGATGCCGGGGCTCACCGGGCTCGAGCTGCACGCCTTGCTGCCCCGGCCCGCTCCCTACGTGATCTTCGCGACCGCCTACCCCGAGCATGCCGTCGATGCCTTCGACCTCGGCGCGGTGGACTATGTGCTCAAGCCGATCGAAGCGGGACGGCTGGGCAAGGCCATCGAGCGCGCGTGCTCGGTCGTGGCCACCCAGCGCAAGGCCGACAGCGTGGGCTCGGAGCGGCTGGCTCGGCTCCCCGTCACCACGCGCGAGGGCGTGGTGCTGCTCGATCCCTCCGAGCTCAGCCACGCGGTGTTCGACGGCACCCTCGTGACCCTCACCACCCGCAGCGGGCAGCGACACCTCACCGACGCCACCTTACAGGAGCTATCGGCGCGGCTCCCCGAGGATCGCTTCGTGCGAGCGCACCGACGGGCGCTGCTCAACATGTACGAGGTGGAACTGCTGCAGCCGATCGAGTCGGGCGGGTACTCAGCCCGCACCCGCATGGGCGACGAGGTGCCCGTCTCACGACAAAGCGCCCGCCGACTCCGACGGGCGCTCGAGCTGTAGAGCCCCAGGACCGAAGCTCAGCGGGCCGTCGACGGCATCAGGCGACGCAGCGGCTTGCGGAGCGGCGAGGGCAGCGACAGCAGGCTGCGCGAGCGAACGCTGGCCGCCGCGGCCTTGCCCGCGACGACGCCGGTCGCCAAGCTCGGCACCACCCCGGGCGAGAACACCCCCGCCCCCGCGAGGAACAGCCCGCCCACGGGGCCGGTGGGGCGGAAGCCACGGTGTCCGAACTGGGCCGGGATGGCACTCGGCCCGTAGATGGCCCCGTCGGGTGAGCCGACGAAGTGCTGGTTGGTCAGCGGCGTGGCGACGTCCTTGATGGCAACGTCCCCCACCAGGCCGGGCCAGCGGCGCTCGACCGAGGCCATGAGCACGTCGGCGGCCTCGGACTTGAAGGCCTCGTAGCTCTCGCTGCGCTTGAGCGCCTTTTCGTTCTGCCAGGCGGCAAAGGGCTGGAAGGGCGCCAGCGTGACGATCTCGAGCGTCGAGCAGCCCTCGGGAGCCATGGTCCCAGTGTCGTCCTTGAGCGAGTTGGGCGACAGGAAGAAGCCGTAGTCGTCGGGCAGCGTGCCGTCGCAGGTGGGGCCGAAGACCGAGTCGATGTCCCAGCTCGGGTAGTCCCACACGTTGAAGGCCCCCATGCCGTGATCCCGGAGGTCGCGCTCGAGGCCGAGGAACACGCACAAGCTGGCCACCGAGGGCACCGTGCGTCGGACCTTGCGGACGAGCCGACGGGGCAGGTGCTCGTCGTCGATGAGCTTGCCGTAGGTGAGGGTGGGGTCGACGGCGGAGACGATGACGTCGGCCTCGATGAACTCGCCGTCGGCCAGGGTGACCCCGCGGACGCGACCGTTCTTCACCTCGATCTTGGCGACCTCGGCCCGACGGCGGTAGCTGGCCCCCATGGCGCGGCCCTTGTCGACCAGCGCATCGCGAAGGCTGCCGCTGCCGCCCCGCGGGAAGTAGGAGCCGTCGATGAAGTGCAGCACCAACGCGGCCCCGAGCACGGCGGGCGCTCGGCTGGGAGGCAGGCCGTAGTCGCCACACTGGGCGGCCATGACGGCGCGGATCTTGGGGTTCTTGAAGCTGCCCTCGAGCAGCTGCGAGAAGGTCTGCAGGTACCAGCGCGCGCTCAGGCCCGCCCCGCGCAGCTGAGCCAAGCCCAGCCCCATCTTCTTGCGCAGGCTCAGGGCGTGCACGTCGGCGAGCTTGTCGAAGAAGGCGTCGATCTCCCGGGTGTCGGCGGGGAAGGCCTCGTGCATGCGCGCCCGGAATCGATCGAGACCCTTGGGCACGCGCATCTCGAAGTCGGGGAAGCGAAAGACGTCGAAGCCGTCCGGGTCCATCTCGCAGAACAGCTCGGTCGCGTCGATGTCGAAGCGGCCCAGCACGCGGTTGAGCATGCCGCCCTCCCAGGCCGTGCCCACGTAGTGCACGCCCGGATCGAAGTGGTACTTGCGACGCTTGAAGGGGTTGAGGAAGCCGCCGAGTTGCTTGGCGCGCTCGAGCGCCACGACCTCGAAGCCAGACTGCGCCAGAGTTGCCGCCGCCGTGAGCCCGCCGGCTCCCGTCCCGATCACCACTGCCTTGTTTGCTCGCATTGGGTTGTGCCCTTCGCCTCGGTCCCGCGCGGCGGCGTGCTGTACGCCGAACAAGTAACCCGCGGTAACTTGAAAGTGAACATTGCTTACATCGACGGAATGTGCAACCCCTTTTGTCTGTGGGAGCCCGCTATCACCACGGTCGGCTGCGTGAGGCCCTGCTCGAGGCCTCTCGCGAGATCTTGGGCGAATCCGGGGCCCGGGCGCTGTCGCTGCGGGAAGCCGCTCGCCGCGCAGGCGTCAGCTCGGCCGCGCCCTACCGCCACTTCCAAGACAAGGGCGCGCTGCTGGTGGCGCTGGCGCATGCGGCCTTCACTCGGCTGGATGCGCAGCTGGACGAGGTCGCCCGCGCCAACGCCGACAGCCCCGCGCTCGAGCGAGTGCAGCGGCTGGGCGTGACCTACGTCGGCTTCGCGGCGCAGCACCCCGCGGAGTTTCGCCTGATGTTCGGCGAGCTCGCGCCCGCGGCGGACAGCTCACCCGAGCTGGCGGCCATCACCGCTTCGACCGCGTCGCATCTGCCGCGAGCGCTGGCCGACCTCCGCTTCGAACACGACTCGGAATCACCGCCGCTGCAGGAACTCACGCTGCTGGCGTGGTCGATCGTCCACGGGCTCTCCACGCTGTGGCTGGACGGGCACCTGCAACGCTTCGGAGACCACGGCGTCGAACTCGTGACCGAGCAGATCACCAGCGTGTTGGTCGCCGCTCTACAGGGCCGCATTCGCACCAAAGCTCCCGGCTAGACGATGATGTAGAGTCCGCCGGCCCATGGTTCCCACGCCGCCTGCACGCACGCCCGACGGGACCCTCGAGGTCGTCACCACGCACCTCGAACTGCGCCAGCAACCGCGACCCCTCCGCGTCTCGATCCTCAGCCGGACGCTCGCGGTGGTCCACGCGCAACGCTTCCCCCTGCACCTTTATCGCTACCTCTACGACACGGTCGGCGCGCCCTACCTGTGGTGGGAGCGACGGGAGATGGACGACCAGGAGCTGGCGGCGATCGTGCTCGACGAGCGGGTCGAGCTGCACCTGCTTCAGGTCGATGGCGTCCCGGCCGGCTTCGCCGAGCTCGATCGGCGCAACCCGGATCACGTGGTGCTGGCCAACTTCGGGCTGATGCCCGACTACCTGGGGCAAGGGCTCGGCCTGCACTTCCTCGGCCGCGTGGTCGACATCGCGTGGCGTGACGAGCAGGTGCAGCGGGTCACCGTCACCGTGGCCTCGACCGACCACCCCCGGGCGCTGCTCATCCACCAGCGCATCGGTTTTCAGGCCTACAACGAGGTTCGCGAGCAGATCGAGGACCCCCGCGGCCGTGGTCTGTTCCCCGAGCTCGACGAAGACGCGCCGGCCAACACCGGCCCTTCGCCCGCGCAAAGCTGAAACGAAACCGTACAATCGTACGGTTTTTTCAAAGCTATTGAACCCGCCTCTCTGGCGGTGACCAGACCCGCGTGGCCGCGCCTTGTGGCGCGAAGAATCCGCGTGATAGCTCAATGATGCGGTCGATGACCGCGTGCGGATGGAGCGGGTGATGGAATACGGCATTGCGAAACGAGGCGTGGTTTGGGGTCTGGGGACCCTGTTGGTGCTGGCGGGCTGCGGGACCGAAGACCCCGACGACGGCATGAGCAGCGCCGCGGGTGCCTCCGGCGGCGACGCCAACGACGACGCCGATGCTCCGGCGACCGGCGACGAGCCGGGGGACGGGACCGGCTCGCCCGCGACCACCGACGCCGCGGAGACCGACGCCAACGACGACGACCCCCCCGGCGACGAGACCGACGGCGACGACGAGGGCACCGACGACGGAAGCACGGGCGAGCCGGGCGACGACACCGGAGTCTCGGAGGAGCCGGGGCCCGACCTGCGCGAGGCCGGACCGTTCTCCGTCGACGTCACTACGGGCAACGCTCCGCTGTCGACCGGCTGCTCGATGAACTACGACCTGTACGCGCCCGCGGGAGAAGCCGATGCCCCGGTGGTCGTGCTCGCGCACGGGTTCATGGGCAACCGCGCCTCGATGGCCGGCTGGGCCGATCACTGGGCCAGCTGGGGCCTCACCGTGGTCGCCCCCGACTTGTGCCACGCCACCATCCTCGATGCCGACCACCCGCAAAACGGCGACGACCTGCGAGCGCTGGTCACCGAGCTCGACCTGGGCGGGGTGATCTACGCGGGGTACTCCGCGGGCGGTCTCGCGGCGGTGCTCGCCGCGGCCCAAGACGACCAGACGGTCGCACTGCTCGGCCTGGACATGGTCGACAACAGCGGGCAGGGAGCGGCCGCGGCCGCGAACATCGACGTGCCCGCGTTCGCCATCGCGGGCGAGCCCTCGAGCTGCAACGAGAGCAGCAACGGCCCTCCCATCTTCCTGTCGACGCCGCAGGGCCTGGCGCTTCGCATCACCGAGGCCGACCATTGCGACTTCCAGAGCCCGGCCGACTTCCTGTGTGGCCTGACCTGCTCGGGCACCAACAACCAGTTCGACGACGCCTCGATCCAGGCGGCCGTGCGGGGCCTATCGACCGCGGTGGTCACCTGGCACTCGGGCGTCGAGCCCACCGGGACCCAGTGGTGGACCCCGGGCGCGCCCTACTACGAAGAGCTGTTCGACCTGGGCATCGTGCAGGTGCCGTAGCTCCTAGGGCCGCGGCGCATCGCGATAGGTGAGGACCGCGACCTGGTCGGGGTCCTCCCACTTGATCTTGCCGGGCACGCGGTCGGTGCGGCGCTCCACGATGGGGATGCCAGTGCCGCGCACGAGCTCGGCCAACCGACGCGCCTGCTCCACGCAGACCTCGGCCTCGGCGCGGAACCAAAACCGCTCGTGATCGAGGCCGTCGTCGGGCGCGTCGAGTTCGTCGTAGAACCAGTCGAGGATCTCGTCGAGTTCCTCCTCTTCGCTCGTAGACAACTTCGGCCGGACGTCGGAGATATACGAGAACACGCCGTAGGGCTCCGACTCGTGCTCGAAGCGGATCCACGCCGTGGTCGTGCGGAGAGCAAGCGGCTCGGGCAGCGTGCGCCCGAGGTTTCGGAGGTAGCGCTTGCGGCGGGACATCGAGCCGCCAGTATAGCGCTACGGGCTCCAGCAGCTCGTTGCCGCGGGGTCGTGGTGGATGTGCACGGGCTCGCCGCACGCGGTCATGCCCGCGTGGTCGTTGGCCACGACACACGCCTCGGTCGCGCCGGGGTCCCGCTGAAACTCGAGGGTGTAGGACCAGTGCCCCCACACGTTCACGCTGGGGATGTTGCAGTAGTTGCACCCGTCGTTGTTCGTCTCCCACCAACCGGTCGTCAGCTCGGTGGCGATGTCCGAGGCGGCCCCGTCGATGTTCGCCTCCAGCACGAACAAGCCGTGATCGGAGATCGGCCAGTAGTTGAAGACCATGCCGTGCCCATCGGGTCCGGTGACGATCTGCGTGGGCAGGGGCTGCTCGCCCTGGTTGTAGATGGACTCGGAGTCGGTGCTGTCCACCGGACGTAGCGCCACGGGCACGCCTTCCATGCCGACGCCGTCTTCGTCGCGAACCCATACGTGCAGCTCGTTGCCGTAGGTGGGCTGCTCGGCGCAGGTCCACTGGTGGTTGGCGCGGACCTTGAAGATGCCGCCGTCGATCGGAGGCCCCACCGGGCGCGGGGTGACCTCGATCTCGGCGCTGGCCTCGGTGGCCCCGTCGATGATGCTGCGCAAACACAGGCCCCCGAGCGGGACCTCGGCAATCGCGTAGTAGTACAGCGCCTCGCCGCCTTGGATCGTCGAGGGGCTCAGCGTGCGGGTGCCGTTGCGATCGACGACCTCGAGGTCCATCGGCGGGGCGTCGGTACGCGAGGTGCCGTTGGTGGCGCGAACGATGACGCTGAGGGTGTCGCCCGGGTGCGGGTCCGCCGGATCGAAGAGCACCTGGGCATCGAGTACCGGAGAGTCGGCCGCGACCGCGTCGCAGTCGAAGGGCGGCAGCGGCTCCCCCGTGCTGCCGTCCTGGCTCCCCGATTCCTCGGCCTGCCCGGTCGAGTCGGTCGACTCCATCGCGTCGGTGTCATCGGGAACCGACGCTTCACCGCCCGAGCTCGAGCCCGGCCCCCACGAGGCACCCAGACCCTGCGATCCAAAGCTCGCCCCCGCGCCGGGCTCGGCAACACAGCCCAGCCCGAGCGACACCCCCAGCAGCATCCATCTCCATCGCAACCACGAACGCACGCGCATGGACCCCCCGCGGCATCAGTTGCCGCGGAGCGCCGATGGTTCACGGAGGATCGAAGACGGCCCGACGAAGGCTCAGCCCGCGGCGTCGGCGCTGGCCGCCACCTCGTCGCCGCCCTCTTTGGCCTCGTCCTCGGCCGTGGGCGGCGGGGTCTTGCGGACCTCGACCGAGCCGTGCTCGGCCATCATGCGGTCCCACAGCGATTCCTCGGTGCGCAGGCCCAGCTCGGTGAGCACCAGGGGCCGCTTGAGCTGCGCCTTGCGGAAGACGGCGGGCGGCGCATCGGGCTGCTCGGGGTCGATGTCCTTGATGGTGAGCTGCTCGCTCACCGAGACCTCGCCCTCCTCGAAGTCGAAGCTGCGCACGAGCTCGAAGCGACGGATGATGCCGCCGTCGCGCTTCATCTCGGACTCGCGAGACAGCGGGAAGGTGGCCGCACCGAGGCAGGCCTCGGTGTCGTCGTCGATGAGGGGCCGCTCGGTGAAGCGGTTGCCGTTCATCGGCACCAGGCGCATCACCCGGGCGCACTTTTTGGGGTCGTCGGGCTCGCAGACCATGCTGTCGACGACCAGCACCGTGGTCTCGCCCATGGGCTCGAGCCGCATGCGCACACGGTTGGGGTTGGCCCGCAGCGCCCCGATGGCCCGGATGGCGATGCCGTTGGGGCGGAACTCGGCGATGGCGATGGGCCCGAGCGCGTCGCCGTCTTCGAAGTAGTCGGTGCGCGCCCACACCAGCGCCTTGCCGTCGTCGAGACCGGTGATCTCGAGGTCCTTCTCGCCGTCGAGCGCTCGCGGGTCGAGCACGGGCGAGGGGTTCTCCGGGGTGATGCAGGAGGCGACGACCTCGTCCTCGATCTCGAGCGGCTTGCCCGTGCAGTCCTTGAGGGGCCGCGCCGCCTCGCCCGTCTTGGCGTTGAAGCTCTTGAGGATGAGCGCGAACCACACCTCGGGGGGCACGTTCTGGCTCTGGGTCTCCTCGGCCTCGCCGCCCTCGACCTCCGAGGCGCACACGGGCATCGGCCCGTCCACGGTCTTCTTGCACCCGAGGGGAGCCAACAGGCCCATGCCGAGCAACGCTGCCGTCTGGAGTCTCACGACAAGCTTCTTACCCCAAACGGCCGAGGACAGCGACCCCACCTCGGGCACGGATCGAGCCCATCGGGGCGCGTGCGGGCGATTCGCGGCGGCGCAGCGGCGATCGAGGGCGGCTCAGCCCCCGGCCCCTTCGCCGCCCACCTCGGCGTATGCGCGGGCGAACTCGGGGCCGAACACGTGTTCGGTGATGTTCCGATCGGCCTCGGTGAGCTCTTCGTAGCGCTGCACGAAGGCCTTCCAGGCCGACGCGCCGCGGCTGCCCCACGCGCTCGAAACCCCGCGCTCGATCTCGGCCGGATCGAGGCGCGCGAGCAAGCTCCGCACGCCTTCCATCACGCCGTTGATGAGCGCGACCTGGTGGATCATCAGGTCCGCGTAGACGCCGGTCAGCTCCTGCGTGCGGTGGGGCCCGCCCTTTTGCCAGTCGAGCAGGTACTTCAGGACGTTCTCCGGCGTGCCCGCGGCATGCAGCGGCGTGAACTCCTTGATGGTGCGGACGCCCATCTCGCGACCGAACTGCTCCTGGCCCTTTTGCAGCTCGACGAAGGCCTTGGCGCTCGCCTGCAGCACGTCGCCCACGCAGGCCAAGAAGCGCTCGGCGTCCTCGGAGCTGCGGGGCACCTCTTCGTCGGGGCTCATGGTCTGGCTCAGCCGCTGCACCGCGGACATGCCTTCGCCCTCGCCTCCACCACCGCCGCTCGCCCCGGGCACGTTGGCCCCGAGCTGACGGGCGAAGCCCACGAACTCTTTTTCGTCGGCCAGGGCCGGGAACTCGCGGGCCAGCACCGACACCGCGAACTCGTGCAGCGACGGGTGCATGCCCTGCAGCGCAGACTGCAGCGCGTTGCCGACCTGCGACCACGACTGCCGGTACACGTCGTAGAGCGGACGCACCTGCTGGATCGCATGGTGCACGTCGGACATCTGCACGTGCGCCGTGCCGGGCCCGGACGCGGGCACGGGCTGCGAAGGGCCGCGATCGATCGAGCCCTGCATCGCGTTGCCGGCATGGCCGTACACGGGCGCAGGCGGTTGGTGCTGACCGAGCGCGGGCCCGGGAGGCTGCGGCATCGGTGGTTGATGAATCGGCGCCGGCGGAACCGATTGCGGAGCCTGGTGTGGGACCTGCGGCGGATACCCGGTGGGCGGCGCCACCGAAGGGGCCGGAGCAGCTTCGTAGCCCGAGGGGTAGATCTGCGAGACGTCGGCGCGATTGAAGCGGAGCTCCAGCTTACCGATGGTCACCGACAACATGTCGCCGACCACCACCGCCTCGCCCGCTTGGATCTTGCGCCCGTTGAGCAGCGTGCCGTTGGTCGAGCCGAGGTCGAAGAACTTGGCCTGCCCGTCATCGAAACGCACGACCGCGTGCCAGCCCGAGACGAACGGGAACGGCAGCGGAAGGTCGTTGAGCGGATTGCGCCCGATTCGGACGGGCGACGAGCCAAACGTATGGTCTGCCGTCGTCCCCGCCTCGGAGTCGAACACGGTGATCACCACGGGCCGCATGGACGCACGATGCCCCGGCTTCGGGCCGGAGGTGGATGGGAGCGTAACACGGGCCCCAAAACAACAACCACGGTCCAGCGGTTCAGGCCCGGCGACCGTGTAGCCGGCCGTCCTGCGCCTCGATCACATAGCGCGAATGCCGCCCGTGCTAGGATGAAGGTTCGCTGTCGCGGGAACGCGCAGCGCCGGTGCTCGTGCGGTCATGGCCTCCAACTCGCATTCATCGTCCGATGAGGACACCGGCTCCTCTGGAGCGCTGAGGCTGGTCACGCCTTCGGCCCAGGGCGGGACTGCGAGCGGGGACACGGGGGAGGAGTCCAAGGACTCGGGCCAGGGCGACTTCAACCTCCGCATCCTGAACCCGATGTTCAGGTACATGAGGGCCAAGTTCGGCGCCGACGTCCTGGACGACGTGGTCCGCGACTGCGGGATCGCCCCCGAGACGATCCGCCGCAACAACGAGTGGATCCGTCACGAGCAGCTCGAGCGCCTGCTCTCCGCCGCCCGGGAGATGACCGGCAGCGACGAAGAGTTCATGCGGGCCTGCACCTTCGAGCTGAAGAAGCAGTACGGCGCGTTCATCCTCATCGTCCGCGGGATGTCGGTCGGCATGACCTTCCGCATGATGGCCCGAACCAGTCCCATGGTCTGCCGGGCGAGCTACTTCGAGGTCGTCGACGGCAGCCGCACTTCGGTGCGGGTCCGGTACGTCACCCAGCACAACGAGAGCCGACTGAGCTGCTTGTCGCGACAGGCGCAGCTCAAGATGGGCCCCACGCTGTTCATGGGCATGGCGCCCGCGCGCCTCAGCGAGCACAGCTGCGTGGCGCACGGCGACGACTGCTGCGAATACGAGCTGAGCTGGTACGAGCCGCTGCGGACCCGCCGGGTCATCGCTGGGCTCGCGCTCGGGGCCGCAGCCGCAGCCGCGATCCCCACCAGCTGGGCCGCGCCCGTGCTCGCGTTCACCGTGCTGCCGCTGCTCGGCGGCATCGCGGGCGCCTCGATCGAGCTGCGCCGCCTCATCGACGAGCACCTCAAGTTCTCCGACACCACCGCCCGCGAGATGGAGCAGATCGTCGGCCAGCATACCCAGGCCATGGACGAGCTGACCGCCCTGCAAGAGCGCGAGCGCAACTGGAGCCGCTTGCTCGAGCAAGCGGTGTCCGACCGGACCCTCAAGCTCAACACCATCGTGCGGCGCCTCAAGTCGGTGCTCCGCCGCCGCACGGGCGAGTTCCCGGCGCTGCCCAGCGACCTCCAGCAGCCCCTCGACGCGCTCACCAGCCTCGCCGACGACCTCTCCGACGACGCGTCCGACCAGCAGTCGCCAGCCCACAACCCCACCAGCGAGAGCGCGGTCGATCGCGTGTCCAAGCTGGTCGGTGAGCTGGTCGACATCGCCGAGCACGACCCGGTCCGCAACCAAGACGGGCCCGAGGAAGTCATGGTCGACGAGCTCGTCGCTCGGATCCGCCGCCACCTCAAGGCGACGATGATCGGCCGGGACGTCCGCATCACGGTGTTCCAGACCCGCGAGGCGCCCGAGCGCATCGTGACCGTCCGGACGATGCTCGAGCGCATCATCGACAACCTGCTGTTCAACGCCAGCCGGCACACCGAGCGCGGCAGCATCGTGGTCGAGGTCGGCGGTACGCCGGGCAGCCTGTTGCTGAAGCTCTCCGATACCGGCGAAGGGGTGGCCACCGAGCGCCTCGAGCAGGTCTTCGGCAACGACATGGCCAGCGCCAGCCTGCCCGCGCACAACTCGGGCCTGAGTTCGGCCGCCGGGTTGCTCGATCGCCTGGGTGGGCGGCTCGAGGTCATGAGCGAGCCCAAGGTGGGTACCACCTTGTGGGTCTACTTCCCCTTGGACATCCGTCGCGAAGGACAAGGGGATCGCGCTCGTAGTGAAGGCACCGCTGCCCCGCAGTCGGACGAGCCTCGCTCCGAGATGGTCGGTCGCGTCGTCACGATCCGGGCCCGCAGCGGCTCCGGCTCGCACGACGCCGCGGACTGAACGGGGCTTTGTGCCCCCTTCCTACCTTCGCCCCCTTAACCTTTGGTTCGTACTCCGATGACTGCCCCAACGCCCTCCGGGGAACGCATGGTCGACATCATGCTCCGCTACCTGCGAGCGGAGGGGACCCGCGTGGTCTTTGGTGTGCCGGGCGGGCTGCTGCACCCCTTCTTCACCGCCATCGAAGAAGACCCCGAGCTGCTGCTGGTGGTGACCAAGCACGAAGCCGGCGCGGCGTTCATGGCCGATGGCTACGCCCGCTCCACTGGCTCGCTGTCGGTCTGCGCGGGCACCTCGGGCCCCGGCGCCACCAACCTGCTCACCGGGGTCGCGGCGGCGTTCTCCGATGGCGTGCCCATGCTCGTGATCACCGGGCAGGCGCCGTCCCACACCATCGGTCGCGGTGCCGCCCAGGAGATGGCCCCCGAGGACGTCGACATCGTCGCGATGTTCCGGCCCGTCACCAAGTACTCGGTCATGATCCCCGCGCCCGACCGGGTCTCGCACCATCTCCGTCGGGCGCTGCGGCTCGCGCTCACCGGGCAGCCGGGCCCCGTGCACCTCAACGTGCCCGTCGACTTCTGGGAGCGCCCCGCTCGACCGGAGTGGTTCGCCCCCCAGAGCTACCGCCCCTCGACCCAGACCTTCGACCGCGAGGCGGTTCGCGAGGCGTCGCGCTGGCTGGTCAACGCCGAGTACCCCGTGCTGCTGGTGGGCTCGGGCGTGGCCACCTCGAGCGCGCGTGTCGAGACGCGGGCACTCGCCGAGCGCCTGCCCGCCCGCGTCGCCACCACCCCGCGCGCCAAGGGGGTCTTTCCCGAGGACCACCCGCTATCGCTCGGGGTCATGGGCTTCGCCGGGCACACCACCGCGCGCGAGACCCTGCTCTCCGAGCGCGTCGACGTCTTGCTCACGGTCGGCGCCTCGCTCAACGAGACCACCACCCTCAACTGGCATCCCAAGCTGATGCCCAGCCAGGCGCTCATCCAGCTCGACATCTCCGTCGACCGAATCGGCCGCAACTACCCGGTCACCGTGCCGCTGGTCGGCGACGCCCGCACCGTGCTCAACGAGCTGGCCTTCCACATCCAGCGCGAGCTCAAGGGCACCGTCACCGCGTCGCGCTGGGCCGAAGAGCCTCCCATCGACCACGGCGACAGCTTCTACTCCGAGCCCGAGCTACGGAACTCCGACGCCATTCCCGTCACGCCCCAGCGCTGGCGCGTCGAGCTGGGCGAGATCCTGCCGGGCAACGCCATCGTGTTCTCCGACATCGGCGGGCACATGCTCTTCAACATCCAAGACCTGGCCATCCGCCACCGCCAGAGCTTCATGCTCAACCTGGGCTTCGGCTCCATGGGGCACGGCACAGCAGCGCCCGTCGGGGCCGCTCTGGCTGCGCCCCATCGCCCGGTGGTGGCGATCATCGGCGACGCCTGCTTCACGATGTGCGGCATGGAGCTGCTCACCGCGGCCGAGTACGACGTGCCCGTCATCTGGATCGTCGAGAACAACCAGATGCACGGCATCACCTGGCACGGTAGCCGGCAGGTGGGCAACGGTGAGCCGATGGACGCCATCCGCTATCGTCGCTCCATCGAGATCGCCCGCATCTCACAATCCATGGGGGTCGACTCCTGGGTCGTGGATCGCCCCGGGCAGCTGCGCTCCGCGTTCATGGAGGCGCTCGAGCGCCGACGCCCCTCCCTCATCGAGATCCTCGTCGACGGGTCCATCCCTCCCCCGCTCGGTGACCGAGCCAAGTCCATCGCGGGCTTCCGCGATCGTTGAGCCTTTGCCCGATGAGCTCTGAACTCCGAGGTCCCATCGAAGACCGGCCGTGGCCGACCACCCTGCCCGGGCGCGTGGTCCGACCGGGGGCCGAGCCTCGGATCCGCGGCTACGACCTGCACGGCGACCTCGTACGGCACTACGGCTTCGCCGAGATCGCCCTCATCGCGCTGCACGGACAGGCTCCCGCGGGTAACGAGGGTCGGCTCTTCGAGCTTTCGCTGAGCTTGCTGAGTCCTTGCTCCGTCGCCGAAGCCCCCAGCCACGGGGCGCAGCTGGTGCGTCGGTGTGGCGCCCGCAGTGCAGCCGTGCTCTCGGCGGGCGCGGTGGCCCTGAGCGAGCAGGCCCAGGCCGTCGTGGACGAACATCGCGAGCTGCTCGCGTGGCTCGACGCCCCCGAGTCTGTGCTGCCGCCCGCCTATCAGAGCACCGAGCCGGCCGAGACCGACGCGGTGGCCCGCTTCGCCGAGCACGTGCGGGCCCTGGGGATCACGCTCCCCATCCTCGAGCAGACCCCGACCTTCCGGGCGGCCCTGCTCGCCGCGCTGCACCACTGCGGGCTGCGGGATCCCGAGCGCCTGCAGGTGGCCTGGGTGCTGGCGCGGCTGCCCACCGTGCTGGCCGAGGCCCTCGAGCAACCCAGCGGCGAGCTCCGCAGCTACCCCATCGACCTGCCCCACTACGCGTACGTCCCCTCCGACGACGAACCCAGCCCCTGAGCGGCCCGCGAACCATGTCCGCGCCATCCATCGTCACCCACGTGGGTCATGCTTCGTGGGGCGACAACCTCTACCGGGGCTACGGCGTGCTGAACGACCTGGCGGGCACCGACGGGTTCTGGAGCATGATCTCGATGTCGCTGGGCGGACCTCGGCTCGAACCACGCCAGTGCCGGGTGCTCGACGAGCTGTCGACCTGTAGCTTCGCCGCCGACCCGAGGGTGTGGCCGATGAAGGCGGTGCGGATGGGTGCGGCCTACGGCAGCGTCACCGCGGGCTTGTGCGTGGGGCTGCTGGCAGTCGACCACGCCCGCATGGGCCCCGCGATCGCGGGCGGAGCGGCGAAGATCTTCGTGGGCCTGATGCCACCGGGCGAGCCGATGCCCCCCACCGAAGGACTCCACACCGAGCTCGATGCCCTGGTGGCCTCGGGGAGTCGCCTCGATGGTTTCGGCGTGCCCTTCCGTCCCCGAGACGAGCGCGTCGATGCCCTGCGGCGCTGCATGGCCGCGCACCCGGAGGACGAGGGCCCCTACTGGCGGCTGATGAACGCCGTCGACGAGTACCTCGCGGCGCACCATCGGCTCCCCATCAACATCGCGGGCGCAGCCGCAGCGGTCGCCCTCGATCTCGGTTTTCGGCCGCGACAGATCACCCACCTGCCCGCCGCCCTGCTGCTGTCGAACTTCCTCGCCAACGCCTACGAGGGTGCAGCCCAGCGTCCCGCCGTCTTGCAGCGGCTCCCCGATGCGGTGATCGAGTACGTGGGTGAGCCCGACCGTCGCAGCCCCCGAGCCCTCGCGGCGGAACCCGGCGGCTGAATTGCCGAGCGCGCCCGGCTTGCACCGCGCGCGCTCGACTCGACGAAACCGCAGGAGCGGCTACTCGTCGTCGTCCGGGGCCGACTGCGTGACGTCGTCGGCACTGCCCTCGTCGTCACCGCCCGCGTCCGGGGCCTCGATCGCCGCGGGCGGCTCGGGCTCCGACGCCTCGGGCTCCTCCGACGCCTCGCTGCTCGGTGCCTGCTGCACGGCCGCCGACTGGGCGGGAGAGTCGGCCTCTTCGAAGTCGAAGTGCCAACGACCGCCAAAGCCCAGGCCAATGGTGAGCTTGGGCGGGATGTCGCCCTCGGCCATGCGCTCGAGCAGGGCGCGCGACAGGACCGGCATCAAGGAGCCTCGCATCGCGTGGTCCAGCGCGCGGGCGCCCGTCTCCGACTCGGTGCAGCGCGAGACCATCTCGGAGATGAGCGAGTCGGCGAAGATCGTCTGCAGGCCGTGGGCCTCTTCGAGGCGCTTGCCCAGCCCGCCGAGCTTGAGCTTGGCGATGTCGGTGAGGATCTCCGGGTCCATCGGGCGATACGGCACGATGCTCATCCGGGCGAGCAACGCCGGCTTGAAGTGCTTGCTCAGCGACGGCCGCACCGCCTCGAGCACGTCGCTGACGGGCGGCTTTTTGCCGTCCTCGTGCAGGCTCATGATGACGTCGGTGGCCAGGTTGCTGGTGAGGATGACGACCGTGTTGCGGAAGTTGACGATCCGCCCCTCGCCGTCGCTCAGCATGCCCTTGTCGAAGACCTGATAGAACAGGTTCATGACCTCGAGGTCGGCCTTCTCGCACTCGTCGAGCAGGACCACCGAGTAGGGGCGCTTGCGCACCGCCTCGGTGAGCACGCCGCCCTCGCCGTAGCCCACGTAGCCTGGAGGCGAGCCGATGAGCCGCGACACGGTGTGCTTCTCCTGGAACTCGCTCATGTTGATGGTGACCATCGAGCGCTCGCCACCGTAGAGCAGGTCGGCCAGCGCCAGCGCGGTCTCCGTCTTACCGACACCACTGGGGCCGACGAAGAGCATCACCGAGATCGGCGTCTGCGGGTTGCGAACGCCCGCGTGGGACATGCGAATCGACTCGGACACGGCCGCCACCGCGTGGTCCTGGCCCTTGATCCGCGCCTGGAGGTGCTCCTCGAGGTTGAGCATCAGCTCGATGGAGCTGCTCCGCATCTTGCCCACGGGGATGCCGGTCCAGTCGGCCACCACCTGCGCGATGGCGTCGCGATCGACCTCGGCGTGCACCAGCGGCTCCTCGCCTTGCGCCTCGAGCAGCGTGGCCCGGGCCTTCTCGACCGCCGCCTGCCGCTGCTCGCGGACGTTGTCGGGCGACTCCCGCAGCGCGGCCGTGGCCTCGCGCACGGCCACGATGGCTTCGCGCTCGGCGTTGAGCTTGGTCTCGACCGTCTCGATCTCGCCGTCGATCTCGGCGATGCGGGTCCGCAGCTCTTCGACGCGCTCGCGGCTGTCGTCACCCGCGGCGGCATCGGCCAGGTCGCGGGTCCGGGAGTCGAGCTCGCGCTGGAGGCTGGCCTGCTCGGAGCGCAGGGTGACCAGGGCGGGCGGCGGAGCGTCTTGCTCGATGCGCACGCGGGCGGCCGCCGTGTCGAGCAGGTCGACCGCCTTGTCCGGCAGCAGGCGCCCCGAGATGTAACGATCCGACAGCTCCACCGCCGCCTCCACGGCCTCGTCGCGGATGACCGTGTCGTGGGCGTTCTCGTAGGTGGGGCGGATGCCTCGCAGCATCACCGTGGCGTCGGCCACGTTGGGCTCGGCGCAGTTGACCGGCTGGAAGCGGCGCTCGAGCGCGGCGTCCTTTTCGAAGTACTTCTTGTACTCGGACCAGGTGGTGGCCGCGATGGTGCGGAACTCACCGCGGGCCAGCGCCGGCTTGAGCAGGTTGGGGATGTCGTTGTCGCCACCGCCCCCGCCGACGATGGTGTGGGCCTCGTCGATGAACACGATGATCGGCGTGGGCGAGCCCTTGACCTCGGCGATGACGCGCTTGAGGCGGTTTTCCATCTCGCCCCGCACGCCCGCGCCGGCCTTGAGCAGGCCCATGTCCAGGCTGAGCAGCTCGACCTGCTGCAGCTCGGCGGGCACGTCTTTGGCCACGATGGCTCGGGCCAGGCCCTCGACCAGCGCCGTCTTACCGACACCCGGCTCGCCGACCACGATGGGGTTGTTCTTGCGACGACGCGCGAGGATGTCGATGACCTGCCGAATCTCGCGGTCGCGACCGAAGATGGGGTCGATCTCGCCCTTCTTGGCCTTGTCGGTGAACGAGATGGTGAAGCGGTCCAGCGCCTCGCGGCCGGGGGCCGACGCTCCCGTGGGGCCCTGGCCGGGCTCGGAGGGCGGCGCCATCTCGGGCGTCTCCTTCGAGGCGGCCACCATCGCGTCGAAGGACTTCTTGAACTCGTCGGCGTCGATCTCCTCGATGATCGGGAACTCGTCGGCCGAGTAGCGTCCGGGTCGCTCGATGTACTGCAGCAGCAGGTCGGCGCCTCGCATCTGCACCGCGCCGCGCTCGAGCGAGGCCGCGACCCACGTGTCCTCGAGCCAGTTGAAGAGCGTCTCGGAGAACACCGGGCGCCCCGCGTTGCCCGTGCGCAACGACTGGAGGCTCGTCTCGATGGACGTCGCCAGCTTGAGTCGGTCCTTGCGGAAGAAGTGCAGCACGTGCCCGACGTCGCCGTCTTCGAGCTCGACCAAGCCCAGCAGCAGGTGCTCGACGGTGATCTCGTAGTAGCGACCGCCCGCCGCCCGTTCGACGACGGACTCGAGGATCTTGGTGCAGGTGGGGTTCAGGCGACGGACGAGGGAGCGAGGATCGGCGCGCATTGATTGACCTCGGGGATGATTCGAGAGGGGGAGAAGAGGATGGGGGGACGGCAGAGCCTACCGAGCAGCGGAGGCCGAGGGGGCGAGAGACCCAGATCCGACCGCTTTGTGTCGGACCTCGAGCAGCTTGCGGGGCAATGGAACCTTGAGGCTGGTCGTGGCTTCTTGGCCGCCTCGCGACGAGAGCCACGAATCGAAGCCCATGCGACCGCCTTCCTTCTTGCCCAGGATGAAGGGAGGGCGGTCGACCAGCATGAGTTCGAGCTCGTACTCGATGGGCTCGGGGGAGAGCACGCCCACGAGCTCGCAGATCACGGGGAACATGTCGCCGTCGGCCAAAAACCGCCGGAAGTTCTCCTTCAGGGGGCCGATGGAGATGGTGGCCTTGCCCGCGCGATCGAAGACCTCGACGCCCAGCACCGAGCTGATGCCCAGGTTGCTGTTGCTGACGCCCAGCTCGATGCGCTGCTCGGGATCGAGCGGTGTCCAGTCCCCCGAGAACTGCAGGACCTCGACCTTGGCGTCGCCGAGCGCCTCGAGGGTGACCTCGCGAACGGCGGTGGCCATGACCCGCGCCGAGCGAACGCGGGACGACAGCAACGGCGACAGCCGCAGCATCTGGTGACGGGTCAGGTGCTCGAGCCGCCAGTCCTCGTAGGCATCGAGGCCGGCCATCGCGAGCAGGCGGTTGGACCACGCATCGTTGGCGTCGCGCTTGTGCTCGCGGGCGAAGTCGTACTTGACCCCGATCCGATACAGCAGGCTCACCAGGCGGTGATGGAAGATGTCGAGAAAGTCGCGCTTGATCGCCGCGCCGTCGTCGTCCTGGCAGACCTCTTCGGCGATGTACAGCGGCAGCGGGGTCATGGCCCCCGACACGCCGAGGAACGCGGTCGTGACCTCGAAGCGCTGCCGGGCTTCTTCGAGGCGTTGTTCGCTGGTCCGCGGGATCTCGGCGCGCGTGATGCCCTCGATTTCACCCGCCTGGAAGATCAGGTCGTGCGCGTGGCGGAAGCGAATGGCCTCCCCGGAGTAGGGGCCCTCTCCTCCGATTCGCACCGCATCCGAGTTCAGGCGCTCGAGCATGCCGACCGAGACGAAGAAACCATAGGCGCCACTGCGCTCGACCAGGCGGTCTTCGAGGGTGGGCTTGTTGCGAGAGCGGCGTCGCTCCATGGCTTCGTCCTCAGAGGATCGGCTGGATGCCGCTACGCGCGGGCCAGCGGAACACGGTCTTGGAGGGGTGCAGGCGCACCCGAAGCTCGTTGAAAGAGTTGAGGGGCGCGTGGTTGGCGAACACCTCGTCCAGCACGCACCCGAACAGGAACGCCTCGCCCTCGGTGCCCAAGCGCGACTCGTCGAGCTCGATGAGGGTCTGGACCCCGCGAACCGGTGCCCCCTGCATCATGCGCGTGACGGGCGTGGAATCGACGCTGCGGATCGACTCGACCTTCAGCTCGTTGGCCCGGCCGACGACGGGGCTGGCCGCCTTCTGGAAGTTGTACAGCGACAGCAAGGCCTTGAGCGTCGCGGCGTCGCCGAGGCTCTGCCGATTGATGGCCAGGTGCGACAGCAGGCGCCAGTGCAGCTCGCCGCCCAGCGGAGGCCGGATGGGCGTGGTGACCGGCGAGATGTTCTTGAACGGCGCCGCGCTCGAAGACCCGCGCGGGGTATGGGAAATCTCGCCGAGCTGGAGCTCCGCGGGCAGCGACCGGTTGGTGCAGCGCAGATCGATCGACAGCGTCTCTTCGATCTCCGAAGGGGCCACGTCGCGCGGCGTAACGAGCGACATGTACATGTCGAGGCCGTCGTCGATCGGCGACGGCGTGGGCCGCAGCGTGTAGTACGACGGCTCGTCGGGCGAGTTCTTGTCGCCGTGCGAGTAGCCGATGAAGGGCCCGTAGTTGCGCCGCTTGGTCTGCCCCTGTCGGATCCCGATGGCCCCGGTGACCTCGTAGATCTCCATGTGCTTCGGGTTCATCCCCGCCGCGCGCAGCAGGTGCTCGTAGACCAGAGGGTCGAGCTTGACCGGGTCGGCCGACACCTCGAACAGGTTGATGGCCGGCGTGCAGTGCAACCGGAAGTTGTCGGCCGTGATCCGCCCCGACAGCGCGGGCGGACGCTCGAAGGTGAAGCGCAGCTCGATGCCGTCCTCGGTGAGCTCGCCGACCTTGTGCAGATCGACGATGTCGAGGAAGAGCAGCTTCGCGGGCAGCGTGAAGTACTCCTGGATGAGCCGGTAGCCCGCTTGCGACAGCGTCGGCCAGGGCAGCAGCGCGTCCTCGTCGTCCCACCCCATCGGGTTGACCACGTCCTTGCCGATCGAGACGTTCTTGCCGCCGTTGCGAATCTCGACGTCGATGAGGTAGCGACGCAGCCACAGGTAGAGCGTGGCGCAGATCGACATGTCGCCGTGCAAGAGCACGCGAATGCCCTCGCGCCGCATCACGATCTGACGACCGGCTTCGGTCGTCTCGAGCATGAGCTTGACGACCGGCTTGGACGCGGAGGTCTCGTCGAGCTCCGCCCCGACGATCTGCAGGGGCAGCAGCTCGACCTCCTGCGTGGTCTGAAACTGACACGCCGTGCCCTGCATCGGCGTGCTGGAGACCTTGGCGCCGCGTGGGATCGGCTGCACGCCCCGCAGCGACTTGATCGCCGGGTTGTACTGGATGATCGACGTCGCCGGGATCTGCCGCAGGAAGTGCGGAAGCAGCAGCTCGGTGATGCCGTGCACGATCGCCGGCACCGAATCATCGACCTTCTCCCGGATCCTCCCGGTGAGGAACGCGAAACCTTCGAGGAGTCGCTCGACGTCGGGGTCGCTGCCACGCTCGGCGAGGAGGCCGGCCGTCGAGGGATGCACTACGGCAAACTCGCGGCCCATCTCCCGGAGGTACGCAAGCTCGCTCTCGTAGTACTTGGCGCCCAAGGGGTCGCTACTCTACCTGGATTCGCCCCCCTTGGCACATCTCCGTTCGAACGCGAACGAGGCCTCTACGCTTGTCGCCGGCCAGGCGAGCCGACACCTCGAATGCCAACTTCAAGGGGTCTTCATTAGCAACGAGCCGCACCCTCACATTGCGAAGGCGCGGCTCGTATTCGGCTATCGTGGCCCGAATGCTTCGCTGAACGATCTGCGAAGCACTGGGGAACAGGTGGACGAGGTCGACGAAATCGACGACCCCGAACCCGCGAGCTGCCATCGCATCTCCGAGGCGCGTGTTCAACAGCACCCGGAGGTTACCAACGATGGAATGAACTTCGTCGACCGGCCGAGACGGGTCGGACGAAGCCAAACGAGACAGCAGCCCGCGTGCAGCCATCCGGTCCTACGGATCGGCTTACTTCTGGGTCTTCCAGAAGTCGGAGTGCTCGGTGTTCTCGGTCATGTGGGTCCAGGTGATGTCGTTGAACACCAACTCGACCTCTTCCGTGAACGGACGCGTCGCGCTCTGCCCGTCGATGGTGTCGGGGCTGATCTGACGAATCGCGCTGATACGACCACCCTTGATGTTGACGTCGTAGAAGTGCTCGATCTCACCCGCGCCGGTGGGCTTGGGACGGAAGAACGAGAACGTGCCCTCGATCTCCTCGTTGCCGCAAAGGGCCTTCATGAGGAGCGGCGAGGACTTGTCGATGCGCTTCGTGATGGTGATGGGGCCGAACTGACGACGACCCGTGGCACGGTTGGAGCCGCGCTCGCTGGGAGTCATGGCGCTGTGGCTGTAAGAGACACACTCGATCGAATCGATGAGGCTCTTGCCGCCCAGCTCCTCCTGAGTCGAAAGACCTTTCAGGTCGTTGGAGTCAGCTTTCAAGAATGCGTGAATGGTTTCCGCCATGGGTGGGAAGCTAGCAGCGGCATGTGGGACCGACAACCACTCTTTTTCCGATCGATGTCGATTTCTTCCGCGTTCTCGTTGGGTTACAGGCGACTACAGTTGCTGCCACCGCCTCACTTTCGTGGTGTTCGAGCCCCAGTCGATGTGCCCGGAATGAACCAGGGAACGTGACACCGACCCGACAGCGACCGGCGAACGGCCATCGGGCATGCCTCTTCCTGCGCTCGTCGATCGCGCGATCGATGGCGAAGGCCGACTTCGCGCCTCGATGAAACGCGCATCCGTATCGAGACAGCGGCGAAAAGAGCTTGGAGGACGTGGCCTCCCCGGGTCATCCTCGCGAACGCCCCGCCCATGCTTCGGATCACGCTCACCAAAGAAGGCGAATCTCCCCAGGTCAGTACCTTCGACAAGAGGGAGATCACGGTCGGCCGCACCAACGCCAACGATCTCATGATCGCGGAGCCCGGCGTGTCGAGCCACCACGCGCGCATCCTGTTTACGGGCGATGGCGTGACGATCATCGACCTCGAGTCGACCAACGGCACCTTCGTCAACGGCGAGCGAATTCGTGGCCCCGCGATGCTCCAGCCGGGCGACGAGGTCTATATCTGCGCGTTCCAGCTGGACTTCGAGCTCGGGGGCGGGGCCCCCCAAGCGAGTGCCCCGCCCGCGGCCGACGCTCCGCCGATGATGGGACAGCCGCCCGCGATGGACGCGGGGCCCCAAATGCTCAGCTCGCCCGCTCCGGTGGAAGCGCCCGAGTACCCCACGCCCGCCGATGCGGGACCGCCTCCGTTGGCCGGGGACGCACCGCCTCCTCTCGATGCGCCGCCGATGATGGGTGGAGATGCATCGGGCGCGCCGCCTCCCCTCGATGCGCCGCCGATGATGGACGCACCGCCACCGATGGCTCCGGCGCCCGCGATGCCGCCGATGATGGACGCCGGAGGCGACGCTCCGCCGCCGCTCGGTCCACCGCCGTCGCTCGAGGCTCCGCCGGACCTCGCTCCGCCCGGGGACCTGCCGCCTCCGCTGACGCCACCGCCCGGTCCGCTCGGCGCACCGCCTCCTGCCGCTCCCGCTCCGGCTGCGCCTGTCCCCGCGGCGCCTGCCCCCGCCGCACCTGCTCCCGCCGCACCCGCGCCCGCGGGCCCGCCAGGCGATCTGCCGCCGCCTCTGACTCCGCCCGCTCCCGCGTCGCCCCAGCCCGTGCCGGGCGGCGAAGAAGAGCGATCGTCGCCGTCGATGGTCTCCGGCCAAATCTCCCCGCCGGAGCCGGCCCTACCCGAGACCCCGGCCGGGCTCGCGCCCCCTCCCGCTGCGCCGGAACCGATGCCCCCCGCACCGAGCCCCGAGCCGCTGCCCCCCGTCTCGGCCCCGCCGACGCCGGAGCCGATGGTGGCTCCGGCCGCGTCCATGCCCGCGGCAGTCGCACCGAGCCCCGAGCCGGCCACGGCCGCGCCCACGGTCAGCCATGCCCTCGGGATGGCGCCCGCGATGGCACCCGCGCCCATGGCTGTCGCCGCGCCGGCTCCTTCTGTGCCGCCTCCGCCGAGCAGCGACCTCTCCGACCTCAAGGGCCCCAACGCCGCGACCGAGGCCTGTGCCCGTGTGTTCGCGTTGGTCCACTACCACCTCGCGCCAGACGGCTCCTTGCCCCCACGCGACGGCACGACGCGAGCCGAGGCTCGTCGCGAAGCCCAGCGATTGTTCACCGAGGTCGCCCAGCGGGTCCCCGAGGTGCAGGCGCGACCGTGGGCCAATCGCCTCGCCAACGAGCTGTGCGGGCTCGGAGCCTTGAGCGCACCGCTGGCCGAACCCGAGGTCGTCGACATCTTCGTCCACG
Organism: Myxococcota bacterium; assembly: GCA_039028615.1. GTDB lineage: Bacteria > Myxococcota_A > Polyangia > Nannocystales > Nannocystaceae > Paraliomyxa. The sequence continues at coordinate 134,978 of JBCCHT010000034.1, forward strand.
GCCCCGACCGCGTGCTCGTGCACCGCGAAGGACAAGCGCTCACGCCCGGCAATGCGATGTTCTCGTGCCCCGCGGCGGTCGACGTCGTCGTACGACGGCTGACCCAGCAACCCTTCGGCCCCGACCACCCCATGATCGACGCCCGCACGACGGATGGGGCGGATGTTCAGGCGATCCACGGCTCGGCCGCGAATCCCGGACCCTTGGTGACGATCCACCGCGATCGCGCGGGGGCCACGGGAGCCGGCTTGGAATCCTTGTTACAGCGCCGGGCCCTGCCCTCCGGCATGGCCACGCTGCTGCACCACTGCGTGCAGGCGGGGCTCAACATCCTGGTCAGCGGCGGCGCGGGAGCGCGGACTTTTCCGTGGCTCGCGGCCCTGGCCGCGGAGGCCCCCGAGGGTGAGCGGCAGGTCGTGGTCCGCCCCGGCACCGAGCCCGAGGCGCTGCCCGCCAACGCGGTGGTGGTCCAGGCTCGCTCCATGCCTCCCGCCGACGGGCTGTCCAGCGCCCAACGAGCCGTGCGCGGAGCCATGGGCCTGGCGCCGGATCGCCTGGTCGCCCACGAGGTGAGCGGCGCTGAAGCCAGCGATGTGCTGGCCGCCATGGGCCGAGGACTCCGTGGTGCGGTGGTGTCGGTCCGGGCCGCCACGGCCGATGGCGCGCTTGCGCGACTCAGTGCGCTGGCCGGCCTGGCCGGTGATGCCCCGGATGCGGCCGCCCGCGCGCGTCACGTGGGCCAGACCGTCGACCTCATCATCGCGCTGTCGCGCTTTGCCGACGGACACACCCGGGTCACGCAGCTGTCCGAGGTCACCGTTTCGAGCGCGGGATCGGCCCAGGCCGTCGATTTGGTCACCTTCGACCCCGCCACGGGTCGCTGGGCCCCCACAGGGGTCTCTCCATCACTGTTTGCACAGCTGCAGCGACGCGGGATCGCGGTCGATGTCAGCCTGCTCAACGAGTGATCGCCACGAAAGCCCTTCGCGGCTTGCCAAGGGACTTGGCCGTGTGTGAAATTTCGCGACCAGTGCGCGCCACTCCTCCGAAGACGCCGACCCGCTCCTCCAGCCCCACCGCGACGATTGGCTCGTGGGCCGCGCTCGTCTTGAGTTCGGCGCTCGCGCTGACCGCCTGCAAGAAAACAAAAGAGGATACCTGCAAGCCCGATGAGAAGGGCTTCGCCAAGGTTCGACTGGTGCTCCAGCCGACCGAAGAGATCAACCTCGATCCGGAAGGTACGCCTCGCGCCACGAGCGTGCGCATCTACCAGCTCAAGAACGGTCGCACGCTCGACGTCCCGCTCGACTTCCGCGAGGTCTGGCAGAACGCCGAGGAGGTCTTCGGAGAGGAGTTCCTCAAGGTCGAGGAGCTGACCGTCTATCCCGGCAAGCCGGACGTGGTGGAGATCGAGCCCGAGGAGGAGGCCACCCACTTCGTGGCCGCGGCGATCTTCCGCGAGCCGGCCGGAACCTCTTGGTACTCGGAGTGGACGGTGCCGCTGTACCACGGCCATTCGGTGTGCGCGGCCGAGAAGAAGTCCGAGGTCTACGAGGACCCCTGCTTCCTGCTCTTCATCGAGGGCAACCAGATCGACGGCGGGCACAAGCCGCCGCCCGGGATGGACGAGGATGCGATTCCCATCACCTGCCCGCCGCCCCCGCTGAAGGTGAAGCCGGCCCCGCCGGCCGAGGGTAAGAAGAAGAAAAAGAAGAAGGGCAAAGGCAAGGACGCGGCCGCGGGCGCCCAAGATGCCGCGGGCAAGGGCCAGGACGCCGCGGGCAAGGGCCAAGGCGCGGCCGATGCGGTGAGCAACCCCCCGGCTCCGGGGAAAGGCTAGCGAAGATGGCGCGACGGTATCTCGACCGTGTGGTGTGGAGCGAGGGCATGCTGATGTGCCCTCAGCACCTTCAGCAGAACGACCTCTTCCACGAGGCCACGCTCGCCGCCCGACTGGCCGCGCTCAGCCCCTTCAACCATGGGGTCATGACGCAGACGATCGACGAAGGCGAGCTCAAGAGCGGCGTCTTCAAGGTCTCTGCGTTCAGCGGCGTGCTGTCCAACGGCCTGCCCCTGGACTACGGCATCGGTGACGCGGGCGGCCCCCCGAGCCGCCCGATCGAGGAGCACTTCTCGAGCACGGCGACGACGCTCGAGGCCCACCTGGCCGTGCCCTCCGCTCGCGAGGGCATCCCGAACTTCCAGGACGCGGTCGATGACTCGGCCAACGCCCGCTACAAGACGATCAACCGCCCGGTCCCCGACCTCACCATCGCCAAGACGGAGCAGATCATCGGCTTCGGGCGCCCCAACGTGGTGCTGTTGTTCGGCAACGAGTCGCGCGAGGACTTCGAGACCCTCAAGATCGCCGAGATCGTCCGCGACGCGACCGGCTCGTTCTCGCTGTCGAGCAACTTCATCCCCTCGTGCCTGTACATCTCGGGCTCGACCGTCCTGGCCACCTACGCCCAGGACCTGCTGTCGTTGATGCTGACCAAGCAGCGCTCTTTGTCGGAGACGCGCCGCCAGATCGACGCCGCGAGCGTGGAGTTCACCTCGCAGGACATCACCCGTTTCCTGCTGCTCAACGCTCTGAACACGCACATCCCGGTGGTGCGGCACATCGTCGAGGGGCAGCAGGCCTCTCCGCTGGCCCTGTTCCTCACCCTGATCCAGCTGGCGGGCGAGCTGACCTCGTTCTCGAGCGAGGTCGACCCCTCCACCTTCCCCAAGTTCAACTACAACGATCTGCGCTCGACCTTCGAGCCGCTGGTCGCGTCGATCAACCAGATGCTCGGGGCGACGGTCCGCGAGCGCTGCATCACCGTGCCGCTCGAGTCCCGCGCCGACGGCATGTGGATCGGCCAGCTCAAGGACGAGCGCCTCGTTCGCTGCCCGCGCTACGTGCTCGCGGTCGAGGCCCAGTCGCCGCAGCAGGAGACGGCCAACCGTCTGCCCAAGCTGTCGAAGATCGCGTCCTGGAAGCAGATCAACGCCATCGTGCAGTCGGCCACGCCCGGCGCACCGCTGGTCAACACCCATCGGCCCCCGGCCGAGATTCCGGTTCGACCCAAGCAGGTCTACTTCAACGTACGGACCGAGGACCGCTACTGGCGGCAGATCCTGCAGGAGAAGACCATCGCCTTGTACCTTCCGCCTCCCTTCGACCCCTCCAAGGCCAAGATCAAGCTGATGGGGATCCCCGATCGGAACACGAAGCCCTGAAGCCCGCTCCGTCGGGTTCCCCCAGCCACCGAGTAAAGCACCATGGAGCGCGTCAACGAGGTCTCGGCCGAGTGTTTCAATGCCTTGGTCCAGCTCCGCAGCCTCGCCGACGAGGGGCATCTCGCGCCCGAGATGTTCCACTCGCGGCTCATCTCGTTCATCGACGGGGTGTTCATGAAAGGCCGGCAGGCGGGCATGCAAGAGCACGATGTCCAGGACATCGCCTATGCCCTCGTCGCCCTGGCGGACGAGCTGGCCCTGCGCAAGCCCGGAGGGGTGCGGGACATCTGGATGTCCAACCCGCTCCAGCTGCACTACTTCAACGAAAACGTGGCGGGTGAAGTCTTCTTCCAGCGCCTCGAGTACCTGATCCGCGATCCGTCGCGCATCGAGGTGCTGCGGATCTACTACCAGTGCCTGCTCTTCGGCTTCCAGGGCAAGTACGCGATCCGTGGCGGTGAGCTCGAGCTCGCCGCCGTCACCCGCCGAGCCCAAGACGCGCTCGGCGGCCTGCTGCGGCCCGAGCCGCTGTCCACCCGGCACCTGCGGCCCAAGGAGCGCATCAACCGGCAGCGTCAGGGCTACCTGACGATCTGGATCGGCTTGTTCGCGCTGCTCTTCGCGCTGACCCTGCTCATCGTCCTGCGGATGTCCCTCAACCAGCAGACCGAGACCCAGTCCAAGCGCATCGAAGCGATGGTCAACGGCTGAACGTAGGAGGTCGATCCGATGCTCAAGTACATATTTTCGGTGCTCCTGATCGCAGCCGTCTGGACGACGGTCCTGCTGCTGGAGCTGCCCATGTGGATCGCCATCGTCGCCACGGTGGTCATCCTCACCATTTTGATCACGGTCGTCGTCTACCGGATCTACAAGGCCAAGAAGGCCGCCAAGGAGATCGAGAAGGCTCTCCAGGCGCAGGCCGATCAGCACGCATCCCGAGCCCGGCCGGACCTCCAGGCCGACATCGAGGCGATGCGCGGCGAGTTCACCAAGGCGGTCGCGGCCCTCAAGACCTCCAAGCTCGGAGGCAAGAGCGCGGCCGAGGCCCTCTACGCCCTGCCCTGGTACATGATCATCGGGCCTCCGGGCTCGGGTAAGTCCACCGCGCTGCGCAACTCGGGCCTGCGCTTCCCCTACCTCAGCAAGAGCGGCGGCGGCGTGCAGGGCGTCGGCGGTACGCGGAACTGCCAATGGTGGATGACCAACGACGCGGTCATCCTCGACACCGCCGGTCGCTACACCACCGAGGACTCGGACCACGAAGAGTGGATGTCGTTCCTCGAGCTGCTCAAGCGCAACCGCCCCAAGGCTCCGGTCAACGGGGTCATGGTCGCCATCGCCGTCACCGACCTCATCGACGCCCACGTCGACGAGGTCATCGCCCGCGCTCGCGAGATTCGCTCCCGCATCGACGAGGTGATGAACCGGCTCGAGATGGTGGTGCCGGTCTACCTGCTGTTCACCAAGTGCGACCTGCTGCCGGGCTTCGTCGAGACCTTCGGCGACCTGGGCAACAACGAGCGCAGCCAGATCTGGGGCTTCACCTTCCCCGTCACCAAGAAGATCCGCGATCCCATCGGGGCCTTCGCCGAGCGTTTCACCGAGCTGTCGGCCACCATCGAGCGCCGCGCGGTGCGGCGCATGAGCGAGGAGCGGAGCTTCGAGGGGCGCGACAAGATCTACGCGTTCCCGCAGTACTTCGAGCCCATGCGCGACAGCCTGGCGACCTTCGCCGGGGAGCTGTTCGCCGAGAACATCTACAACGAGTCGCCGATCATGCGGGGCTGCTACTTCACCAGTGGCACCCAGGAGGGCCGCCCCATCGATCGGATCATGAACTCCATGGCCGAGGCGTTCGGGGTCCAGCCCCGCATGCAGATGAGCGCGCAGCCTCAGCACGTCGAGGCCAAGAGCTACTTCCTCGGCCAGCTCTTCACCAAGGTCATCTTCCCCGACAAGTTCCTGGCCAGCCGCTCGGCGGCCCGGGTGCGGCGCAAGAAGCTCATCGGGCACGGCATCGGGGCCGGCCTCATCGCCGCGGCCGGCGGCACCGTGGTGCTGCCCGTCGTCTCCTTCCAGAACAACCGCGAGCTGCTCACAGAGACCAACGAGGCCGTCGCCAAGGTCAACGAGCACTACGCCAACAAGGAAGAGACCGGCGACGTCCGGCCGATCCACATCAAGAACATCGAGCCGCTGCGCAAGGTCGAGCGCAAGCTGACCGAGTACGACGAGGACGGTCCTCCCTGGCTCAGCCGCATGGGCATGTACCAGGGCGCCACCGTCTCGCCGGCCATTCGCGACCTGTACTTCACCGCGGTCCGCGAGGAGCTCTTGGTCCCCATCCGCGACATGGAGATCCGCGAGCTCAAGCGCTTCAAGCGGCAGTACACCGGCGTCGACGATCCTGCGCCGGACGACAAGCACGTGGAGATGAAGGACCGTCTCCGCATGTACCTGCTCATCACCGCGCCCGTCGACGGTGAGCGGCCCGAGTCCGAGCCCGGCCTCACCGAAGAAGAGCAGGCCTGGCTGACCGAGCGCATCGCCAACATGTGGGAGAAGCCGCTCGAGAACGCGGGCGACGTCGCCAGCAAGAGCGAGATGCGCAGCGTGGCGAGTGCCTACATCGCCATCCTGGCGGAAGAGCCGGAGCGGCTCTTCGAGCGCGACGACGCCCTGGTCAAGGCGGTCCGCAAGATCCTGGTCCGCACCGACCTGACGCAGTCGCTGCTCACCCAGATCCTCGCCGAGGTCGACGCTCCCGACATCGACCTCAAGCTCGCCACCAACACACGCGGCGCGCTCAAGAACGACAACAAGAAGATCCGCGGCGCCTACACCCGCACGGCGTGGGACGAGTACCTCCGCGACCGGCTCTACGCTCCGCTCGGCGACCTCATGGGCGACGAGTGGGTCCTCGGCATCACCGAAGAGGAGATGAAGGAGGATCGCGACAAGCAGCAGGCCGCCCTGCGCTCGATGTACTTCGATCAGTACATCCAAGAGTGGAAGCAGTTCATCAACGCGATCTACGTGGAGCGCCCCGACAACTACGCGGCGGTGCTCAAGACGCTCGAAGACCTCACCCGCAACCCGGGCTCCTTCAAGCGGCTGTGCCAGTACGTCCACTATCACACCAACCTCCTGCCGCCCGAGCCCGACCTCGGGGACGAAGCCGGCGACGCGCTCCTCGACGGGGCCAAGAAAGCCGGCGGCAAGGCGCTCGAGAAAAAGGGCGGCAAGGCGGGCAAGGCCGCCGCGGGCCTGGCCGCCAAGGCGAAGAAGCGCGGCCCGGCCGGAGGCTCGCTGCTGACCGACGAGTTCAAGGTCACCGCGAGCTTCGAGGGCCTGGCCGCGTTCGGCTACGCCGAGGCCCCGCCTGCCCCCGAGGGTGCGCCGCCCCTGCCCGCGGCCAGCGTGCCGATCGACGACTACCAAGAGGAGCTGCGCAAGCTCCGAACCGCGGTCAAGGGCAAGATCGACAACGACGGCGAGGAGGACACCAAGGCGCTGGCCGCCGCGGTGAAGTCGGCCGGCGACATGGTCGACACCCTGCTCAACGACAACGACACCAAGGGGTGGAACACCACCCTGAGCAAGTGGCTACGACCGCCCATCCGCGCGCTCGAGCAGGTCACCCGCGGCGACGAGGCCGGCAACCTCACCAAGGCCTGGTGCGACGAGGTCGTCAACCCCTGGAAGAAGCTGGTCAAGCGCTACCCCTTCAACCCGAAGGGCCGCGAGGTCACCCTCGCCGACTTCGACGCCTTCTTCGCCCCCGAGACGGGCAAGGTCTGGTCGTTCTACGCCTCGGTGCTCCCCGCCCGCGTTCCCCGACGCCACAACGGCTACGAGATCGTCACGCGCGGGGCCAAGGTCAGCAACGCCATCAACCCCAAGATCGCCGACTTCCTCAACCGAGCCCAGGACGTCACCGCGGTGATGTATCCGCCGGGCAAGGGCGGGGTGAATTTCGAGTTCGACGTGCAGGTCCAGGGTGCTCGCCAGGGCGAAGAGGTGCGCAGCACCGTCTTCAGCGTCGACGGCCAGCGCATCGACTATCGCAACGGCCCGCTCGAGTGGAAGCCCATCGTCTGGCCGGGCGAAGAGGATCCCAAGGGCAGCATCAAGGCGCTGGGCTTCCAGGGCACGGGTGAGGTCGGACCCTTCGAGGGCGAATGGGGCCTGTTCCGTCTGCTCGAAGAAGGCACCGACACCGGTGACGCCAACAAGGACACCTTCAAGTTCGAGTGGGACATCCGCGATCAAGGCGTCGGCATCATCACCGTGGTCATTCGGCCCAAGCTGGACGACACCCCCATCTACGGCACCCGTGCCCGTGGGGTAAAGTTCATGCAGATCTTCCGGCACCCCGACCTCGCGCCACCCAAGTCGATCATCGCGGGCGGCTCTACCTGCAAGTGAGACCCTCTCACCCAACAAGGTCTCGAACCACGTGAACCCTCGCCTCGGACTCTTCGGCAAGCTCGCCGCCATGGGTGACTTCGTCGCCTACAACGCGTCGACTCCCACCGGACGAGAGCTCGACAGTTGGTTGCAGGCCGGTGTCGACACCGTCATCCGACGGGGCAAGAACCTTCCGCCCTACCCCGTTCACTTCCTGTTCTGCGACTCCACCCACTCGGGGGCCTGCGTGGGCGTATTTGTCCCCAGTCAGGACGGAGTCGGCCGCAAGTTTCCCCTGGCCGCGTTCATCTACCTCGACATGGCGGTGGCCGTGCATCGGTTCCCCGCCCTGCCCGCGGCTTATGCGCCCTGGCTCGACGGGGCGGCCGCGCTGCTCGCCCAAAACGCGACCGCCGACCCGAACGCGCTGCTCCAACACCTCGCGGCCATCCCCGTGCCCGCGCCCCAAGAGCTCGAAGAGGCGCGGCTTTGGGGACATCAGGCGCTCACGGCCACCCCGAGCCAGGCGCTGCTCGAGGCCGTGTTCGGGCCGATCGCCAGCGGAGTCCAGTACCACGGGCTCAACATGTTCCTCACCGCCTGCTCGCAGTTGCGGGGCCAAGACCCCGGACTCGCGGCGACGGTGCTCGAGTGCAGAGCATCGGACAACGTTCAGTTGGTATTCTGGCTACAGTTCGCATACGAGGTCCTGGGCTGGCGTACGGCACCTCCAGGCCTATTTTGGAGCGGCGCGGACTCACAGGATCCCCGGCTGATGGTGTCGCTGGGTACCCCCGATCCGGGCGTGTTCCACTATCTGGCCGACCCGACGCTCAGGTCCGAACGTCTGTGGCCGACGATCACTGACAACGCGCGCAGCATCGACCACGGGCGGCAGAGCCTCGACCCCTCGATCCTCAAGGCGCTCGACCCCCCCTGCGCCACCGCGTCGCAGCTCCTGGCGTCGTTGATCGCCCCCTCCCACGCCTCGTCCTCGCCCGAGTGACGGGCCCGGGACGGGGACGGCCGGCCGCCGGGTCGTGGGTCGGCTCGGGGTGACCGACGAGACCCGAAAAGAAACGAACGAGACCCGGGTCGCCTGGCTCCCAACGGTCGCCATTTCTGATAGCCTGCGACCTCCCAGAAGGTCTGGCTCAGCAGACCCTGGGCAAGCTTTCCCGCTTCCCACCACGAGGATATCAGGATGCCGAAAGAAGGATCCGTCGCGCCGAAGGAGCGCGTCAACATCGTCTATAAGCCGGCCGTAGACGGCGCCGAAGAGGTCGAGCTCCCGCTGAAGATCCTCGCCATCGGTGATTACACCGGGCGCGCCGACGACCGAGCGGTGGAAGATCGCAAGCCGATCAATATCGACAAGGACAACTTCAACGAGGTCATGGAGAAGCATGAGCTCGGGGTCGACCTCAGCGTGGCCGACAAGCTCTCGGGTGACGCCGATGCCGAGCTGGCCCTGTCGCTCAAGTTCAAGAACCTCAAGGACTTCACCCCCGAAGGCGTCGCGGCTCAGGTGCCGGAGCTCAAGCAGCTGCTCGAGCTTCGCAACGCGCTGACCGCCCTCAAGGGTCCCTTGGGCAACCGCCCCGCGTTCCGCAAGCAGCTTCAAAACCTGCTGGGCGACGAGGCCTCGCGCAAAAAACTCATGGACGAGCTCGGAATGGGCGAGGGCGGTGGCGAGGGCGGCGGCGGCGAGTAATCGTCGTCCAGCACTCGCACCACCGACCACTGCAACAACTCACCACGTAACGGGTGTAGACGATGGCAGAAGAGCAACAGCAAGCAGCCGGAGCAACGACCACCGAGTCGGGTTCGCTCCTCGACGAGCTCCTTTCCGAGGCGAAGGTCACCCCTGAACAAGAGACCTACGCCATCGCACGACAGGGCGTAGAGACCTTCATCACCGAGGTCCTCAGCTCGTCCGACAAGTACCGCAAGATCGACAAGGCCGCGGTCGACGTGATGATCGCCGAGCTCGATCAGCGTCTGTCGGCTCAGATCAACGAGATCCTCCACCACAACGAGTTCCAGAAGCTGGAGTCGGCGTGGCGCGGGCTCAAGTACCTCATCGACAACGTCAACTTCCGCGAGAACGTGCGGGTCGAGGTACTCAACTGCTCCAAGCAGGACCTGCTCGACGACTTCGAGGACTCCCCGGAGATCCCCAAGTCGGGCCTGTACCGCACGGTGTACTCGGCCGAGTACGGCACCTTCGGCGGCAAGCCCTTCGGGCTGATGGTCTCCAACTACGACCTGGGCCCCGGGCCGCAGGACGTGCAGCTGCTGCAGAACTGCGCCTCGGTGGCCGCGATG
>JBCCHT010000035.1:0-136015 GCA_039028615.1 Myxococcota bacterium
GCTGCTCGGTCACGACCACCTTTGCCTCCGTCTTCTCCGCGACTTTCACCCAATTCCTCACCGCGCTCTCCGTCAGGTCGAGCTCCTGAGCGATCTGCGGAATGCTCTTGTCGGAGGTCTCGACGAGCCGGACGACCTCTGTCCGATACTCGTCAGTGAATTTTCGCCGCTTTCTTCTCTTCCGTGCCACTGGTGAACCCATTTTCCTCTTTCCTTGGGTGTCCACCAAATCGGGGCAGGTCTACACCGCCCACCTGTAACGCCGGTCTCGCGGCCGGCCTGTCCCACTCCGTGGTGGTCGTTTCGGCTAATACGCGTATGTTGTTCGCCTGTGGAAGCGCAGGACGGACCCCTCCGTTCACCGCATGGCTCCCGTTCCCGCAGTTCCTCGGTGAACCCAATCGAGTAGGTGCTAGGGTTTCGATCACCATGTCCGCTTTCCTCAGGCTGTCGGCGCTCCTGAGTGCAGCCATAGTGTCGGGCTGTGCGGCAAAGAACCCACCCGGCCCCGTCGCCATAGAGTCGAAGTCAGTCGCCCCACGAACACCCGGGCCTTCCCCCTCGGCCCCCGCTGGTCGGGGCAGAAGCCGCGACTCCAATCAAAATCGAAGGCTACGAAGCAGTTGCCGAGGTTCTTGGCGCGAAGGACATCTCCTGGCGGGAGAGCCCGACGAGCATGGCCATAGCCCGACGCGGGGCGCTGCGATTGCAACCGGACGGCCCCCCGTACGGCATTGAGGACCGAGACCCCTTCCCCAGTCCGCACCGTTTCATGGTCATCGAGAATGGGAAGCAGCCGAGAATCGCGGTCGATGCGTCGAGCGTACGCCTATTGCCCTACGTGGAGCGCCGCGATGCACAACCGGTCGTCACGAAGCGCGTCCCCCTGCGTCCCACCCCATCATTCCTGTTCAAGGACCCACCGAGCCGCGGTCATGTCGTGGTCGGGTACGGCGTTTCGGTGGAGATATTGAACACCGCCAGCAACACCAGCGAGGTTCGCTTCACCGACCGCGACCGGACCTGGACTGGATGGATCGATGGTTCCGCGATCGACACGACTATCGACCGGAGCGATCGCCCCCTGCGGCCGCCACCCGATTGGGACCAACCGAGGCCCTTCCGTATCGTGCGAGCCACATCACTCCGCGAGCGCCCCGATGGGAAGCTGTTGATCGAGCTCTCGGAAGGCGACGAAGTCGACGTCATCATCGACGAACCGGAGGAAGGATATCGGCTCGTCAAGCACTGGACCGTCTGCGACCCCGACATCGCCTATGTCGGCTACGTTCGCGCTCGAGACACGCGTCCCCCAGGAGTCGTATCCGGTCAAAGTTGCAGCAGCTCCAGCGGAGGAGGGGAAATGACCGCGTGGAGTACCTATGCGAAGCCGCCCCGAACGGAGATCGAGGCAGGGCGTTTCTTGCTCGCGCCGCGTCGGCCGACGGTCGTCGGCTGCGTGCGACGGAAGGTCTCATTATCCTCGCTCGGAGACGGGGTCTACGCGGTACCGACGATGTGGGGCCCCGTCCACGTCCGGCTTGCACCCGAGAGCCTCGATGGTCCCTGCGGCACGGTAGAGTCGCCGCCGGATTGAGATTGGCGAACAGGCAAGGGCGGAGTCACCCGGTGACGGCTCGCGGGGGCCCTACTCCTTCTGGGCCGTTGAGGCCCCCCCCTCCAGCACGGACATCCGCACCGGGGTCGACGAAGCCCTCCAAGACGCTCCACCAAGCCCCCGCTGGCCACGATCGTTCGGCCCCCAGGCCCAAAGCGTCCCATCGCGGCGAATCGCATACCCGTTCCTGTGCCCCAGGAAGACGGAGACCGCGTCCTCGATGCCCGGATCTCGACGTTCACCGACCCTCCTTCGACTCTCGCCGGTCCAATAGTGCACTGTTCCAGTACGGGTGACCAAGCCGACGGAGTCGTAGGAGACCGCCGCCCTCACGACATCGTGCTGAGGACCGAACCCGAAGTCGGTCAACACTCGCCAGTTGACGAACTCGGCACAATCGAACAGCCCCCCAGGCGAAAGGACGCAGACTCCCGCACCACCAATGAAGAGCTCGTCCCGAGCGGCGGCGCGCAACGGCATTGCGAACTTGAAGGCAGAGGGCTCGCCCTCGGGAGCGACCGTGCATGCCGTTTCCGAAGGGTCATTGTGAGCACAGTCCACTCTTTCGTCGACGAGTTCGCAGCGAACACGGCCTCGCCGCACGGAGCAATGGTGGTAACCCGCCGCCATGACTCCCGCGGGAAGACGTGGGAAGACACGAGGCAGCTCGGCCCGCCCGTAGGTCGCGTGGAGGCACCGAAGCTCGGTGCCCGTATCGGCACAGGCGTGGTCCACCCGAGTGACGAGTTCCACGGCAGCGCCGAGATCGTGAACTTGACCACTCTCGCTCCAGCAGAAAGCATTTCCCGCCACACGCGCGCAGGAGTCATTTCTCGAAACGAGAACTTGGTCGGCAGGTCCAGGCAAAGGAACTCGCTGCGGAGTCCCGAGAAACCTGGGGCTCCCGCTGGGTCCATGCGGGAGATGGTCACCGCCGCCCCAGCAGGACACCGTACCGCCGTCGTGAAGAGCACAGACCCCATCGTCCGCTGCGCTGACGTGCTCGACGTTGGTCAGGGTCGGGACCCGAGTCGGCTCATAGCGGGCGACCTGAGGCGGCTGCGTCGACGCCGGCAGTCGACTACCTCGGCACCATACGGAGCCATCGTCTCGACGAGCACAGGTGCGATGGTAGTCGACATCCAACTCGCTCACCCGATCGAGATGGACCGCAGGTGTGTCGTCCGGCTCGGTCGTGCACAACAGCGTGGTTCCGTCCAACCAACAATCGCCGCGACGAAGAACCGTGTCATGACCCGAAACCAGCTCTGCCGTCGTGAATCCTCGCTCTGGGACATGGTCGAGCTCGTGCCAAACAGCCCATTGTCCATCCTCCAGTTGCGCCGAGCGGGCAGTTCCCAGGCTTCGTACCGGCGTGAGGCCACGAATCGTCTCCGGTTTGAGACGCCTGGGCGTTCCTTCTGTTTCGTTTCCCCCCCAACACTGCACGACCCCAGATTCGAGAACAGCGCACACAGAGCTCATGCTGGCCTCGATGTCGACAGCGGGACCAGCGAGTTCGACCGCCACCGGTTCCCCCCGTGACTTCCGAGTTCCATCACCGAGCTGCCCACTATCGTTGTTGCCCCAACAAGCGACCGTACCAGCCTGGTCGAGCGCACATGAAGCCCTGTTCATCAACGCAAAGTCCGTAGCACCGCTGACCGGTGCGAGGCTTCCACGCTCGGAGAACTCCCGCTCGGCCCACAAGTTTTGTTCCACGGTTTGCCAGCAAACGACTCTTCCGGAGGGAGCGAGCAGCGCACACAACCGGTCTTCGGCGTCGTCGATATGAACGACGCGTTCCTCCGAGTCGAGTACATCGGCCACCGACAACGATGTCTCGAGAATCCGATCGGAGCCGTCCGTTGCGAAGCACTTGATCTCGTCCCGGTTCATGATCGCACACGGATGAGCGAGAACCGTTTGATATCGCGGGCCTTCCGGTCGAGCCTCTTTCGTGGAGGTCGCCGGTTGTTGCTTCTCCGCCTCCGGCGCGACCGGCAGATGCGGCTCGGCTGCTTGCGATGTCACCTGATGACACCCCATGGGAGCAAAGACCACGAGAAATGCGAATCGCCACGCACGGTTCATTGTGTCTCCTCCCCCCACGCTTCGTAAAATGTCTCGGAAAGCCCACGTGGTTCTCGGCTGCATATGGGAGCGCCAGCACCAAGCCGCCCCCACGCAGCGTCGCCCCAACACCAGACGGTACCGCCCTCGTCCACCGCACAAACGTGTTTGTCTACCGCAGCCAGCTTCCGGACCTTCGTGCCCTCGAGCATTCGGGACTTGCCGTAGTCGCACCAAAGCTCGCCCGATTCGAAGAGAGCACAGCCCTCGGCGAGCTGGGCCACGCGCTCCCCGGTCGTTCTCTCGAGCTCCGAGGTGTGGACCTCGTCGCCGCCATTCCGCCTGCGGTTGATAAACGACCACACCCAGGTTCCGTATCCGTCTTCATCGACCCAGCCTCCTTCCCAGAGCGAAGCGATCGCTCCCTCGGGTGTCTTCAGGCTCTGCCAGATCGGGTATTCCGCGCCGAGGCTCCCGCGTTGAGGCGTTCGGCAGTTGAGTCTTCCTCCGCGGTGAAGGGCGCACAGCGACTCCCCGTATGGGCGAAGCTGCACCACATCGTCCACCGGACCGAAAGGCGCGTGGGATGCTCCGAGGCGTGGCCGGGGCGTGGGAAGATCTCGCATCGAGTAGCGATCGCGACGATTCTCTTCGAGCCAGTCGGCTTCACGCGCCTCCGCAGGGCTCAACAATGAAACGCAGGTCGGGCGGCCCCCCGAAAGCCAGCAAAGCGTCCCTGAACCATAGAGGCCGAGCTGGGTGCGAGAGTCCGCAGAGTCATCAAACAAATCGCTTGGCACTAACTCGAACCACTCTGCCTCGCTCGAGCACCAAACGCTCCCCTTCTGGTCGACGATACAGCCCGGGGAATCAGGTCCTTCGAGCATCTGCCGAATGCCCTTCGGTCCCGCGGGAGGAACCAGCTCGGCCCTGCCACACGGGTCCGTCGAGTCTCCTGCGCACGCAACCTCGCCCCCGTCCGTGCGAACACACGTATGGCCTTCCGTCACCCAGAGGTCTTCGACATTGGTCTCGACACGGATCGGCTCGTGGCGTAGCTGGGGTCTCAAACCGATCTGCCCACGGGTCGAGGAACCCCAGCAATGGAGCTCGCCTCCCGAAGTGACGGCGCAGCTGTGCTCCGCTCCCACATCGAGATCGATCACCGACAGGCCGAGGTCCGCACTTCGTTCGGGGGCCTGCCCCACGGCGTTGGAGCCTTTGCAACGCACACGATCTCCGTCCGCCACGCAGGTGTGCTCGGCACCGACTTCCATCCCCTGGTCGAGGAGAAGGTCCAGCCGCACCGCGCACGTCTCCGCGTATCCATCGTCGTCATGACCTCGTAGTGCCGTCTCGAATGGACAACCGATCCGATGCTCGTCTCTCCACGAATGGTCGCGTTTCGTGCTTTCCATGCGCGTTTTGTGAAACCTCAGGGGGGCGCCCGCGCGTGCTCGATCCAACAGCGCACGTCGCCCTTCGCCCTCTTCCAGCCCATACTCCTCGACGACATGGCCTTCTTTGCCCGGCCAGCACCACACGCGGGCCTCCGCGAGCGCGCAGGTTCGGCCACCGTGAGTCACGAGCCGCTCGACGCCTTCCACGCCCGGGACGGTACGGGGCCAGTGATCAACGGTGCCCGACGTCGGTCTACCCAAGCCTCCCCATGAATTGTCGCCCCAACAGCGGACCTTGCCTCCGTCCTGGTCGACGGAGCAGGCGAAACCTCCTCCGGCTGAGATCCCCAGGGACGGTGGGACGTCAACGACCTGCGGTCGATGAGTGTCGATGGTGGGCTCATCCTCGGTGTACGCCATTCCTTGCCCAATGCATGCAACGCGCCCCGCGGCTGTGCGGGCACATGTCGACTCGGGCCCGGCCGCAACCTCTACGATGCGATCGACCGGCGTGGTTTCCGTTTCGGCTGGTGCCTCAGGCAAGGGCGACGGCGCCACGCTATCCACAGCGCCTCGGCAGCCGGCCAAAGCGAGGAACGCAGCCAAGTGTCGGGCCTCACCGAGGCGGAACGGGCCGCACCCGAACGGCCAGCGCAGGACCAACTTCGGCCCTGCGCATGCGTGGAAGCGGGTCTGACGAGAGAACGTGGGCATGTCGACAAGTGCTCCTATTTCGCGGCGCGGTGTTGGGAAACGAGACTGTGGACTCAGCGGATCTGTACTTCGATGCCCGCCATCCGTCATCAGAACTTCCTTCGAAAGCAGAAATCGAGCCCTGGCCGCAGGCACCAACTCGCCCCGTTCTAGGCCCCACCACGGCAAAATTGGACCGCCTTTTTCTGACGTCTGCGTGTAGTAGCCCCCAATTCGACCGGACAGCTCCGCCGAGACGAAGCTGATGTAGAAACTCCTTTCCGACCTAACCCCACCCGAACCCGGCCGTCAACGCCGGTTCACCGCCGAGCAAAAGCGAGCCCTCCTGGAGGAAGCTTCAACCCCAGGCCAGTCCCTCTCCGAGACGGCCCGTCGATATGGCGTGTCCCCGAGCCTTCTGTTCAAATGGAAGCGAGCCATGGACGACGCGACGAAGAAAGGACTGAAGGCCAACCAGCGGGTCGTACCCGAGAACGAGTTCGAGAAGGCCAACGCCAGGATCCGCGAAAAACCATGGGCATGCGAACGGATCCAACACGCCCTCGTTCTGTGGCACCCGCGGCACGGGCAGAACTCGTTGCTTCTTGCTCTTGGCCTTGGCTACTGTGCACCCAGGAACTTGGGATGGTCTTCCGCGGACCTTCTGTGAGTAGCTTGTGCAATGCTCGATGACGACCGATTCGAGGGAGCGCCCGTCGCTCATCTACGGTACGCGGCTTTGCTTCCCTTGGCGGAGGCACGGCGCGTCGTAGAGAAATACGCGAACAACGGGACGTGGCGGCGGATCCCCGACGAATGGTGGGATGCCGGTGGCAGGCTCGCGCACTGCGAGGGCTCACCGTGTCCACCCGCCGAATTCTACCCATGGGTCATCGACCTGGTGATCAAGTCCGAGCTCGACCATGATCTCACGTCGCTCCTCCTCCGGACGATCGACCAGATCATACTCACCGTCGAAGTGGACCCCACTCCGCAGCTCAACCAGTTGACACAGTGGTTCACGACGCAGGCGTCCCCCGGGCACGCCCCAATGGCCGCGAACCTGCTCCGCCACTGGGCGCCGCTGTGTCGGCACGACGGACTCTCCAGTCCCGGTATCCCCGAGGCGCTGCTGCCCATGGCCGAGTGGCTACTCATGCACGGTGCCGCGGAGCTGCGAGCGACGGAACCAGTCGGTGCTTCGTCGCGCCCTCAGCCGGAAGAAAGCGCCAAGCACTCCGAGCTCCTTCCTGCCCTGGTGGAGGCGATGCATGAGCATGGGCGTCGTGACCTTCTCGAGGTCTCGCTGCGATACGTGCTGCTTGCGAGGGTCCCCGGATGCGGCTGGTCGCCGAATCGCCCGAGTGGACTGTGGCCGCAGGTCGAGGCAGCACTTGAGGAAGGGGCAAGCGAGAGCCTGGCAACGGACATCGTTCTTCGCATCGGTCACCGAATCGAGCCATCGCTCGACTCGATCTGGGCGCCGCTGATCGACCCGGCGGGGTATCCGAAGGCGAGCGATGCCCTCCTACGTGGGCTTGGCCTCGGTCTCTTCGACGCGCGCGTGGCCCGGGAAGGCTGGAAACACGCATTTCGCCAGCCGCCACCGCGTGCGCTCCCCCCGTTTCAGGCACGGGAGGCGCTGTTGTTCGCTGTCGAGCAGCTGCGCTACTTCCTTCCGAGGGTCCGAGAACAAGGGCGCGAACGTTGCCCCGAGGTCGCACAGTGGACCGAGCGCCTCGCCGAGGAGCTGTTTCGTTTCTTCGGTATCGCCGGCCTGATGCGGATCCCCGTCGACGCCCTGCACCCCTTGCAAGGACTCCTCGGCTGGCACGACGACGCTACGACAGCGGTCGAGAACGTGCTTCGCAAGACGATCGACGCTGCCCCGACAACGAAGGAGCGTGAGCTCAGCTTGGCGATCTTGGCAGGGCCCATCGCGGCCCATGCGTCCCTTGAGCTACGGCTCCGGGCGGTCCTCACGACACTGGTGCCGTCCGCCTCACCGCCTGCTGCCCCCCCGCCCTCCGACCTCGCGACTGTGCGAGATCTTCTCACCCGCTTTGTCCACCACCCCTGGCTGGCACGCCACCACGGCATTCCCATCGGGGAACTCCTCGGTGGGCGTTCGATTATCGCCTTCGAGGAGTTGGACCAGGACGACAAGATCCGCCTTGAACGCGACCGCATCGTGATCGACCCGGAGTTCCATGCCCGGGTGCTGTCGGCCCCCACTGATCCCGAGCGCGCCGTGGCGCTATGCGCACTCTACTTCGTCCACGAGCTCATCCATCTCCCGCAGGGGATCGGGAGTTTCGCGACGGTTCAGGATGTCCGTTCGACTGGGGCCGAGATGACGCTGATGCATCTGGACCTAGGCGCCGATCACTGCGCGTGCCTGCTGGTCGCCGAGGCGTTCCCCACATGGGACCTCTTATGGCTCAAGGACGTCACCGGGCGGTCGCTTACAGAGTTCCCTGCCGGCCGCTTCACCACCCAAGCAGCCCGGTACCGCAAGGCCGCACGCCTTGTCTCCATTCGCTTGGATTACTTGGCGCGGTCGTCGGGGGTGGTGGCCCGCTGCGACATCGGCGACGGCTACCTGTTTGCCGACTACGGGCCGGCCGGCGGGCATCTCCTGGTGCTGTCGTCGTCGCTGCCCATGGGCTTGGTCGGCTCGGCTCGCCTGGAACCGAAGGAGGCAGACGTGCTTTGGAGCGCGGCGGACCCTCCCGGCCGGATCGACGAAGTCGACGCGGTGCTGAAGCGGGCGCTACGAGACATGGGCCGGCCCGCATAGGCCGAGCGAGGCCGTCCTGCCCTGCTCCGCGTCATGACCTTAGGGATTCAAGGAGTCGCGACACGTTTTCGGGTTCGCGGCTGTGCACGATTTCCACGTCTTGCGTGGTGATCGGCGCACCGTGAACGACGACCGCGGCCGCCCCACCGACCAGGATGAACTCTAACCACGCATCCAACCCGCCAGCAGCAGGCCACTCAGCTCAGCCGGTGCGACGGGCACGGCGAAGTTCCTCTAGCCACGCCGCGATGCGAACGGCCCGGTCCAACCGTGCTCGAAGAGAAAGAGTGGCAAACCAGTCGAGCAAGTCACCGTCGACCTCGTCTGCCGCGAGGACAACGTCGGGGTCCGCAACGCGTAGGCACTCGATCAGGGCATCGAATAGCCGCCTGGACGCCAGCATTCATCCAGCAACGGGTAGTACCCCTCGGCGTTGGGTCCACCACCTCGGCAAACCGCCCTCCACTTTCCACTTTCGCTCGCGAGCGTTGCCGCTATGTTGCCGCAACACTGCGGACCACCCCGGAGCGCGACGGAATCAGACGGGACGGCGGAGACCAAGTTCTCGAACAATCTTGGGGGATTGGCGGCCAAGTTGCCGTCTCCGTTGAGGTTCGCCCTCCCCTACTCTCAGGTTCGATTCCTGTGCGCCTCCGCCGTTTAGTCTGACTTCAAATACTCAAGATCTCACTCCCCTGCCGTTGCCGCTGGGTGCCATGGTTGTTCCTCGTCGAGCAGGTCGGCGGGGCGCTCGGCGAGAGGTCCGCGTACCTCATCGTCATTGCGACCGAGGCATGACCGAGGAACGCAGCCTCGTCGATGGACGGCCGCGACAGGAACACGCGGCGACCTCCTGAGGGGCGCGAGCGGTTGTCGTGCTCGACGCGCCGATCGGGGGCCTCGCCATCAGCGAGCTGCTGCGCGACGTTGGCGTGGACTGGGAACATCGAAATCGAGTCCCATGAGACGTGTCGTAGGCGCCCGGTGCCCCTTCCCGTGTTTGTGCGCCGAAGAGTGCATGGTTCCATGGGCAGCAGTTGATGATCTACCGGTAGGCACGCCTGTTCTCGGAGCGTTGAGCGAATGCCCGCACAGCGCGCGACGGGAGGGGGGCAAGACGACCGTGGCAGGGGGCTGCTCTCGGTCGGCTCCGACATCGATCTCGTCGAGGTCCACTTCCTCGACAACTTCGCCCAGTTCGAGAGCGCAGGAGTCTACTCGCAAGTCTCCACCCTGACGATGATCGACGGGGTGATAGCGAGCAACTCGCCCCCATGGAGCGGCGGTGGTGTGTCGACCTCGGGCTCGACCTTGTTCTTCGTGGGGACCGTCTTCGAGTCGAACGACGCCTCCGCGGGCGGTGCCTTCGACCTCAGCTCGTCCACCGCGACCTTCGACCAGGTCCTGTTCCACGACAACACCGCCAACTTTGGCGGCGGCATCTCGATGGTTGGCTCGAACCTGACCGTCACCAACAGCGTCTCGATGGCAATATCGCCTCGGGGCTCGCCTTCAGCCCGGGCGGGGCCCTCGACGCCAGATCGGCCGCCAAAGATCCCTATCCGCGGTCGCCCGGCATCAAAGGGTCAATCGAGCCGGCCTACTTCGACCCACCAAGAATTCGCAGCCAATGCTTCCAAGGCCGCGTGTCATAGCCTGTCATGTCGGGGCTGCGCCTGGGTCGTCATAGTTGAATGATGGCACCACGACTCCCCCTACGAACGCTGCTCGCCGTCGGCCTCGCCCCACCCACCATCGCCTGCAAAGTCCCGAACGTGGCCACCGATCCGAGCGACGACCCCACGGTCGAGCACGCGATCCGGCTCGATGCCCACGCGCATATCGTGTCGCCCACCCTGCTCAAAGCCAATGGTGGAGACAGCGATGGTGACGGGCCCGCCTCCAGTGCCCAGCAATACGTGGACGACTTCATGCGCGCCTCCGGCTCACAGCGGGCCCAGGTCCTGTCGAGCGCGTACATGTGGAGCAGCCCTGCTCTCCAGGGAGACGACTACGACGCCGAGCTCGCCGCAGTGCAGCAGGAGAACGATTTCGTGGTCGCGCAATCGGCCCTGTTCCCCGACCAGCTCGTTCCCTTCTGTAGCGTCAACCCTACCCGCGGCTACGCGCTCGACGAGATCGACCGCTGTCTAACGGAGTATGGAGTGCGCGGGCTGAAGATGCACTTCTCCAACTCGCAGATCGATCTGACCGACGGAGACCAGCTCGCCGACGTACAGGCGGTGATCTGGCATGCCGCCGCACAGGGCGTCTCCGTGGTGGTGCACTTCGCCGACCTCTCGGCGCTGTCGGGCGACGATACGGATGCGGCGCAGCAGGATGCCCAGGCCGCGATGAACATATTCCTCACCAAGGTACTCGCGGACGACCGCGCCACCGGCCTACACCTGACCTTCGCCCACCTCACCGGGGCGGGCAACTTCCCCAGCTGGACCCAGGCCACGCTCTCGGGTCTGATCGGTGCCGACCAGCAGGGCATCTTCGCCGACGACGTCTCGCTCTTCGTGGATGTCTCGGCCGTCTTCGACCGCGATGACCTCGGCACGCTGAGCCCCGGGGTGACCAACGAAGACCTCCAGAACATGGGCCTGCTGCTCGAGATGTGGGGCATGGATCGCGTCGTCTGGGGCTCGGACAACAACCCGGACTACCTGACCCCCACTTGGGACATGTGGCCGCTCAGCCCCGCGGACTATGACACGATGGCCTCCGCCGATGGCTCTGCGTTCCTCCAGTAGCCCACTCACGCGCCGCGTCTGGGGAATTTCGCCGACAATTCTGAGCGATGTAAACCTGCGGAGCGTGCAGGCGTAGTTCGGGACCGACGCGCGCCTCGAGCGGGAGAAGCTCAGCGTGAGTCTGACGCGGTGGGTACATCGGAGCCACGCCGAATTTCCAGCGAATGGCACCTATCCGCAGCGGGATAGCGTTTGGCATAAAACTAGGTCTAGATGATCTACGGCGAGGGCTCGAAGGGCAGCATCAGTTTCGCCTCGAGAGTGCATTCAATCGTGATCCGATCGAGGGCTGGCGACTCTGCCAACTCAGGAGTCCCCAATGCCTTGCCTTCGATCGCTCCACTTTGCCTTTACAACCTCCAGCACCGCGTTCCTGGCCGCCAGCACCCTGCTAACTCTGGGTGCATGCGGCGACGAGCCCACAATGATGACAGGCGCCGGCTCGGACACGGGGACCGGCACCGACAGCAGCACCGATGTCGGCGATTCGAGCACCGGGGACACAACCGAGGGTTCCGCCGACGATGAGAGCACCAGCGGCGGCCCCGAGGAGGCCGGACCGCTATATGCAGTCGTGACGGCGTGGAGCGCCAACCTCCCGGTCGTCCAGATCGCCGACATCAGTGATCCGGAGGTGGAGCCGACCCTGGTCACCGTGCAAGAGCGACCCAATCCGGCAGACCGGATCCGCAATGCCTTGGTCACCGACACGTGGTCGGCGTATCCGGTCTGGCAGGACCTCGACTACCGCCTGATGCTCCATGACCTGGTCAACGCACCCATGGGGCCCATGGTGGAGGTGCAGGGCCTCGGGGTCGGTCAGATCGAGCTACACATGGACCACGCTCGCTCGCTGCTGACGGTGGCCGTGGACGACGGCGTGAACATGCCGGGCTACCTGGTTCATCTCGATGGTGACCCAACCGTGGCGACTCCGGTCGAGGGCGCCCCCAGTCGCGTGCACCTGCGACTTTCGCCCGATGGCGCCTGGCTGTGGGGCTTCGGTGACGACCAATCCTACGCAGGACAGATCTACGCCGCGCCGATCGTCGACGGACTTGCTGACCCGCTGACGGAGCTTTCGAGCTTCCCCTACGGCCTAGGGGCGGGGCCTGCTCTGGTGGTGACCGAAGACCAGGCCATCGTTCGAGCGGGCGACTGGGCCACCGGGCTCTATCTGGCCGACGTATCGGCATGGCCCACGGCGGAGATCACCGAGATTTTCCCCCCGGACCCGACACAGTCCTTTCAGTGGGACGTGTCGCCCCGAGGGACGCACGCCGTTCGTCTGAGCAGCGACATCGACTTCCAGTATAACGGCGAGCTGGCCACCATCGTCGATGGAGTGCCGCAGGCGCCCGTACCGATCAACGCGCCGCCGGACTCGATCCACGAGACCTATTTCACCGATGACGGCGCCTTCCTGTTCATGAACGTCGCGGCGGGAGCAGGTCTGGACGACATCATGGTCGCCTGGCTCGACGGCCCCGATCCCGCGAGTCCGCAGGTGCTGTCCACCGCTCGGTTCCAGCTGCTGGACAACGATCCCCTGGTTCTGCTCGACGGCTGGGCCGTGTGGCAGGCGGGTGTGGGCGGGCTGCAGGCGGCCTCGATCGATGGCGACACGATCGGCGCGGTGCAGCAAATCTCGCCCGAGCTCGAGCTCATCTCATCGCTTTGGGTCTCCAACGAACACGTCGTGTACACGCTGGAAGATCCGATGGGCGAGCACATTCCCCAGCGCCTGTGGCTGATCGACATGTCGGGGGATACCCCCGGGGAACCGATTCCCGCCACGCCGCCGCTGGCCGAGGGAGTGTCCGGCACCTCGACCTTTGCGACACCTTCGAATGACCAGCTCTTCTACATGACCTTCGAGGCTTCGCCCGGTGCCGCATCAATTCGGGGGATGTGGCGTTGGCGGCCGGACATGGACGGCAGCGAGACGCTGCTCATGGAGCACCCCACTGGCTGGGGTTTCCATCTCGCCACTCCTCCCCCCGTTTAGGCATCCCCTCCTGCCCCGATACTCGGCCGCCAGCATTCGTTGATGATTCCATGGCGTTACGTGCTCACTCGTGGCGGGGATCTCGGCCGCGCGAGCGAGGTTTTGGAACACCAAGCCACCCATCCGCCTCGCCATGGAGGTACCCCGACGTCGCCCGAATAGAATCCTTTTCGTGGAACACCGGCTCCTCCACTTCATGCTCGTCAGCGTCGGTGGCTGGCTCAACCGCCACCAAGCCGCTCAGCTCGCGTACCTCCGGGACGAAAACCGAGTGTTGAAGGAGCATCTCGGCAAGAAGCGACTTCGGTTCACCGATGCCCAACGCCGTCAGCTGGCGACGAGGGCCAAGTTCCTGGGGCGTGGCGGCCTGCTGGGGCTCGCGACCATCGTTACCCCGGAGACCCTCATGCGTTGGGTACCGCAAGCTCATCGCCAGCAAGCACGACGGGAGCCGAATGCCACTAGCCGAATGCCACTAGACTACTGACACGCAGTGGGTACCGCTCCATCGCACCACGCGACCGCAGCGGGATCGCTGCAATCGGCCTCGAGCTCCTTGTCGAGGCACAGCGCTCCCGCCGTCAGTCGGTCGGGGCCCAACAGCTGCTCCGCCTGGCCCGAGAACACCTCGACCGTCGGGCACTGGGCGTCGTTGTCGAGCGACACCACGTCGCCGAGCCGGATCTCCACGACCGGTCGCGTGCGTTCCTGCCACGTAACCTCCCCCTGGTCGTCGGGTACGAGTCGGATGACTCCATCGGAGACTGCCTCCCACTGCCCTTCGTGGCGCCATTCGTGAAAGCACTGCGTCGAGTTCTGGATGGTGGAGCCATCTTCCAGAAGCTCGAGCGTGAAGACCCCCCGCGCCACCGGGTCGGGCGTGCTCGACCATTCCGTCGAGAACACTCCGATCGCCCATGTGGTGTTGAACTGAGGGCCTCCGTCTTGCGCTACGTCTTCGATCCCATCCGCGTCACCCTCCTCGGCGGGACCATTCGCGCAGGAGGCGAGCACCAAGGGCAACAGCAATGACCCGAACGATCGGCTCTCGAGACTCGCTCGGTGGGTACTCATGGGAATGCTCCTGAACTCATGGTTCCACTCTCACGTACTGGCCAATGGAGGGAACTCCAGCATTCGACAAGACGAAGAGCATGTAATAGCCAGGGGGCGCGTAACTACCATCGGCGGGAGCCGTCACGGTGAGTGTATTCGCTGCTCCTCCCGGCTGCCAGCAAAGCTCATGAAAACGCTGTCCCATGTCGACCTGGTGGGTCACTGCACCTAGACGTACGAGCGTCACGCGACCACCGTCCTCCATCAACGCGAAATCCGTGGGGCTGGCCAGCTCGACGTTGAACGTGCTGCCGAAAGTAACCGTCGTAGGGATACCCCCGCCTGCGACCTCTGGTCTCGGGTTCGCATCGAGGTCCGTCAAGTACGGCGGGCGAAAGAACTCCGCGTTGAACCGACTTCGGAGGCCCTGGCGCCGCCCATTGCCCATAGAGATGACGCGGCCGTCGGGCAGCAACAACGCGGTGGAGTGATACATGCGCTCGAACTGCTGCTCCGCCATCAAGCACCAATCACCCGAACTCGGATTCCACAACTCCGCCGCCTTGGTCGCGTAGCACGCGTTGTTCTTTGGACTGCATTGCCCGTTCGGGTCGCAGACCCCTGGACAGTCCTCGGCGGTATCGCACGCTGTCTCCGCATGCCAGCGGCAGGATCCCCTACAAGTGCCGACGCTGGTATCGCACACGCTGCCCTCACAGTCGTCATCGACAAGACACCTCGTGGACGTACCGCTCGTGTTGCACGACGTCGCCGCAGGAGGGCATTGGAGATCCTCCCCACACCCCATGTCCTTGATCGCTTGCCCGCCGATCTCGCACATGTTGTCGACGGACTCGCCCGATTGCCCGTTGCCCTGCGTATTGCCACCCGTTGCCAACACGTTGCCGTCGGGGAGCACCGTGAGGGTGTGGAAATGACGAGGAAAGTGCATCGGCCCCGTCTGCTGCCACATGGTTCCAGGATCATCGAGGTAGCCGGAGCATGGGTCTGACAGATCGATGATCTCGGCGGTCGTTGCCGGAAACGGCAATGCAGGTGGCGGCATGAGCAGCTTGTTGTCCCCGCCCCCCGACTTGAGGATCCTGCCCGGCGCATACATGACGGCCGAGCCGCCGGGCGTATCGCTGGCAAACTCGGCGGGAAGCCATGTCGAGTCCGACGTACGCAAGATATGCCCAGCACGAGCCGATGCACTGGGGTTGCCCGACTCGCGACCTGCGTAGAAGAAGTTCCCGCCCGGCAGCAGAAACATCATCGGGTAGCCTCCAATCGCCCAGCCCGAGGGGCCGTCGGGATCGCCAACCGTGATCCACTGCATTGACACGTCGTCGGTCAGCCGCTCGGTTCGATCCGAGCCTCCCCCGAAGGAGTGCAGAGAACCATGTGCATCGGGCACGACGGTCGGGTACCAGCGCGGCGAGACGTAGTCGTTCAGACCTTCCCAACTCGTCGGGGGTCGGTTGTCGTCGGTCAGAGGATCCATCTCGCCGTAGTCGACGGGCGTGGCCGGAGATACCGACGAAGGATCCAGAGCGTAGGTACAACGTAGAGGTACCGCGCTCGAACCGCTGTAGTTGCCACCACCAACGACGAGCCGGCCGTCTCCATCGTGCGAATGGCCGGCGCAGAACAGGTCGAACTGCTCGATAAAATGCACGACGCCTTCCTCTTGCCCGTCAGCAACCACTTGTTGGAGACAAGCGGTCTCGTTGGCGTCGCTGGTGAGCGGGATCCAGTCGAAGTCGTAGGTATCGAGATCGAGCCGTCGCTGGTCGAATACTCCCGCGAAGATCAACAAGTGCCCCGTATGGAGGTGCACGGCATGGATCCCGAGCGCCCCCCCGGCGTATTGGACAGAAGGCTCCTCGTCATCGTCCTCGGCCGTCGTCGGATCATCGAGAGGATACCGATAGACCCAAGGCACGACGGGAGAAACCCCGGCCCAGTCGTCGAACTGCCCCGCGACACCGGCGGAATTCTCCCACTGCCCCATGCCAATCGAAGCGCAGTCGATGACGGGAGCCGTAGGGGGCTCGCAATGTCCAAACGGGCCACCGCCTGATTCATCGGCCGCATCGCCGCAACCGGGCTCCGACTCGGTCCCCCCACCGGTATCCGTCCCGCCTGCGGTGCCCCCACCTCCACCGGGCGGGCGGTTGTTCGGGCAGCCGAGCAATAGAACGGACGACACGATCAATGAAGAGAGCGAAAATCGCATCAATCGGGAGCTCCGCAACAAATCCAGTATTCGATTAGAGAGAGTTGAGGTTCGTCCACCACGAGACCACTACGAGGTGGCGGCATCGGTTCACCCGATCCGTCGACCCCAGCACAATTGTGGGTTCCTCGGAGCTTGTGCCACAAATAGCCGTCGAAGGGACTCGACGCCATGACCCGATCGAGTCCAGACTGGATCGATGCGACACCGACGAGACTGGCGTGGGACTCGACCGGCTCCAAACTGAGAAATGCGGTGGGCGAGTTCCCCTCGTGGCATCCGGTCGTGCAGTTGACCGTCCAAATCGCTTGGATTGCTGAATACGCAGGGGCTCGGGCACATGACCCCATGTACGCGCTGCAAACCGAAGCAGCAGGACCAGGACACGACAAAGCCCCAGCGGTAGTGTCACCCTCCGCCGTCATGGTGCTCTCCCCCGAGGTGTCCGTTCCCGTGCTCGTCACCTCCGAGCCCGGCTCATCGACCGACGGTGTGCACGCGACGACCATGGTTGCCCACGTCGCGGACAGACGACAGCAAACATTGGCCACAGCTTCCGAGTTGAGCATGCACGACCGAGCACGGCAACCCCGATCGCGAACAAGCCACACATCACTTTCCAAGGAGTGCCCGAACATGTCTCGACAACGAGCAACTAGAAATGCTGGCTCGAACGGGTCACAAGTCAATCAACTGATCGAAGCGGCGGAGAGACTCACGGGACAACTTTCTCTATACAAAGGCCGCACGCTTCATCGTGGCAAGCAGAACCACGAGGCGTCGAAGAGCACGGGTGAACCGTAGTGTTCCAGAGCAGCGCGGAGCTGGGTCACGGAAAGCGTTGCAGGCAAAGAAGCATTGGATGAAAACTCGAGGACGGGCTCGAGTCTCTCGACTCGAATGGCCCGTTGATGCGTAGCAACTGAGGCCGATTGCAGAGGTCGTACAGCGGGGCCAGGCGAACGAGGCGAAAAATCCATGCCGATCACGCCCGACATCCGGGGCAGGCGGCATTGGCTGAGCCAGCGCGCAAGTCCGCGCGAGGCTGCGGGGCGAGCCGCATTGGCTCGACCTAACGCGTGGCCCGAGGCCGGGGCCAGGAGCTCAGGCAGCATGTGGCGCACCGCGTCGGCCAGGCAAAGTTGGATGCGCCGTGGGTCGTCCACGTCGGGGCGATGCAGGTGTCATCGTCGGAATGGATGGCGCAGCAACTTTGGAATGCAACGACGGCGAGACGCAGATGCTGCTGCGCCCCTCGACGCGCGACCAGGTCGTTGGGAGCGTCCACGGACTCGGCGATCGACCCGAGGGCAAACGCCCCGAGCTACAGCACGAAGCCTTCGCCATCGGGAACCTCGATCGCCTCCGTGCAACGCCCCGACGCTCGTTGGATCGCGGGCGTCGATGCACGCCACGCCGAGCAGCCGATACACCACGAACGTGTTGCTCAACCGCGGTTCGATGCTCGACGGTGGAACCGGTAGGCGTCGCTCAGCTCATGGCGCCGCTCCCCCTGACATGCTACTTGCAAGTTAGTTGCAATTGGAGCACGGTGGGCGCGAGGCATGCTCAGGGCTTCCCAGGTCACCAGACGCTTCGGCAGCATCACCGCCGTGGACGCGCTCGATCTCGAGGTCGGGCCCGGCCAGCTGTTTTGTTTGCTCGGGGCCAACGGCGCGGGAAAGACGACGACCATCAACCTGTTTCTCGGGTTCCTCGCCGCTGATGCCGGGACGATCACCGTAGGCGGGGTCGACCCGAGCGCGGAGCCCAAGGCCGCACGTCGACAGCTGGCGTTCATTCCAGAGAACGTCGCCCTGTACCCCCACCTGACGGGGCTCGAGACCATCGACTTGTTCTGCCGCATGGCTGGGGTGCGGCTCGACACGGCGGCGCTCGAGGAGCTGCTCGAACGTTCTGGGCTCGGCCGGGCGCAGGCCCGGCGTGCGGTGTCCGGCTACTCGAAAGGGATGCGTCAGAAGGTCGGGCTGGCAATCGCGTATGCGAGGCGCGCCGCCGGACTGGTGCTCGACGAGCCCCTTTCCGGCCTCGACCCCGCCGCGGCGAGTGACTTCTGCGCCGAGCTCGGTCGGATTCGAGACGACGGGGCGGCGGTGCTGATGACCACCCATGACCTGTTCCGCGCGAAGGAGCTGGGGGGAACGATCGGAATCATGCGCGCGGGTCGTCTCGTCGAACAGCTCGACGCCAATGAGATCGACGCCCGCGAGCTCGAGCGTGTGTATCTGCATCACATGCGCCACAACCCGTCCGAGGACGAGCCCACCGGAGCGAACTCATGACGGCGCTCGTGTTGCGTCTCCAGCTGCTGCACTGGCGTCGCGACCACCGACTCCTGACGCTCCTATGCGCGGCGGTGTTGGTGGTTTTGGCGGCGACGGTTTGGGCGACCGCCGGAGACGTGGCGCAACGCGACTCGCGTGCTCGTGCGGCCCACGAAGCCCGCGAGCAGTGGGAGGGCCATGGCGCCGCAAACCCGCACAAAATGGCGCACTTCGGGGACTTCGCGTTCCGCCCCACGGGGCCGCTCGCCCGACTCGATCGAGGTGTGCAAGCTCGCCTGGGCAAGGTGGTCTTCATCGAAGGACACCGCCAAGGGACGCCGATGCACGCGGACGTGGGACGAGCGGGCACGGTTGCGCGCTTCGTTCGGCCCGATGCCGCGTTCATGTTGCAGACGGTCGTGCCGCTGTTGCTGATCTTCTTGGGCGCGGCGGGACTCGCCCGGGACCGCGAGACGGGACGACTCAAGCTGGCGTTGGTGCAGGGCGTCGGGGCTCGGGCGATTCTTCGCGGGCACGTTCTCGCGTTGTGGGCGCTCGGGCTCGTGTTCATCGGCTTGGTCGTCGCCTCGTCCGTGGTCACTTCGGTCGTACTGGGGGGGACCGCCATCGAGTCTCCGCTGCGGTTGTTCGGGTTCGTCGTGACCCATGCCGTGTTCTTGGGCTGCGTTGCGGGTTCCATCGTCGCGGCCGCCGCGTGGCAGCGCTCGGCTCGTGCCGCTCTGCTGACGTTGCTGGTCGGCTGGGTCGTCGGGACGACGTTGCTCCCCCGCGCCACGGCGACGGTCTCGGCGGCAGTATTTCCGCTACCGAACCGAGACGCTTTCCAGGCAGAGATGCGCAAGTCGAGAGAGGCCGGCGCGGACGGTCACAACCCTCAGGACGCCGAGGTCGCCAAGCGGCGCGCCGCGATGATGGAAGAGCACGGCGTCGAGGATGTGAAGGCGTTGCCCTTCAACTTCGACGGCATCGCGATGCAGGTGGACGAGGAGTTCGGCAATCGCGTGTGGGACGAGCACTACGGGCAGCTGCGACAGCAGATGATGCGGCAGGTCTTCGTGGCGAGCGTGGTCTCGCTGGGCAATCCGTTTCAGGCCATCGATCACGTCTCCATGTCGCTGTCTGGCACCGATCTCGCGCACGACCTCGCGTTCCAGGAGCAGGCGGAGGCCTATCGTCGCGAGCTCATCGCGAGGCTCAATCATGAGCATGCGTACGGTGGCTCCAAGACCGGCGAGTGGTCATGGAAGGCGACGCCCGAGTTCTTCGCGGGGCTCGATGCGTTCGAGTACCGAGCTCCCAGCCTCCGCGAGGCGCTGCGGGGCCGCCTCGCCGAGTTGTTCGCGCTGGTGTTGTGGGCCGTGTTCATGGCCTGGGCGCAGCGCCGGGCGGCCGATCGCTTGGAGCGGGGTACGTTGCCATGCTGAGGCTCGCGCTTCGCTTCGAGCTACGCGCCTTGCTCCGCGGCCGCGCGGGGATGGTCGCGCTCGTGGCATTCCTGGCCGTCGGGGCATTGGCGATTGCAGCCGGCCAGCGCCACGTTTCTCAGTGGCACGAAGCGGTCACCACCGCGAGACGAGCCCAGGACGAGTCGGTTGCGGAAGCGAGACGCTTGTTTGAACAGGGCGCCGCCGGACCTCCCGATCGCCCCTGGGTCGACCTCGCGCAGCCGGGGTGGCAAGACCGCTATTCGAGCACTCGGGTCACCCGCGAGCCGGGGCCATTGGCAGGGGTCGCGGCCGGTGCGGTCGACCCTGCGCCGGTTGCCTTTCAGGTCAGCGGCAGCGCTGATCCGCTCTCGGCGGGAGGCCATCGCATCGAAAACCCCGAGCTCGATGCCGGTGTGGTCGACCTGGCGTTCGTGTTGGCCGTATTGCTGCCGCTGCTGATCGGTGTCCTCGGCGTCGAGATCGGGGGACGCGAACGGCAGGAAGGGATCGAGCGCCTGGTGGTCGTGCAGGCGGGGGAGTCACGCCGATGGTTGATCGCACGCATGCTGGCCGTGGCAGCGATCGCAGCGGCTGCGTGTGCGGCCCTGTGCATCGTCGCGGGCCTGGTGGGAGGCGCCAGCGGGCAGGAAATTGCCACGCTGGTCGGGAGCGCGTGGGTGTACACGGCCGTGTGGAGCGGCCTCATGCTCGCGGTCAACGCCCACGCGGGGTCGATTCGAGACGCCGCGTTCGCGTTGGGAACCGTATGGACGCTGCTGTGCATCCTGCTCCCCACGGTCGCCGCCGAGGTCTCTCTAAGTCGGGTGGAGGCCGACTTCGCCGTCACCGAGACCCTGGGCGCTCGGACCTCGCGGGAGGCGGCCCGACAACGTGAGCCGCAGTTGGTCGTGCGGGAGTTATACGCGCGCTACCCCGAGCTGGAGCGACTGCCGGCGGCGATGGAGGACCCCCTCGATCCGAAGGTCGGCAGGCATGCGGCCGATCTCTTGCTCGTCGACGAGGTCGCAGCTCGCCACGCCGCACGGCGCGAGCAAGAGCAACGTGCTCAGGTCGTTTCGGAGCGCGCGGCCTGGCTTTCACCGGTCGTGGCGCTGGAGCTCGGGCTCGAACGCATGGCCGGCGTCGGTCCAGAGGCGGCGTCGGAGTATCGCGAGTACCTCATGCAAGCCGTCGAAGAGCGTGCCTACTGGGTCGTCACGAAAGCCTGGACCAAGGCACCAGTGACCCAGGACGACTTCGATGCTCTGCAACGCGCAGCTCCGGCGGCCTATCTCCCCCAACGCCGGGGAGGGTCGACCCCCATCGCAGCGCTGTCGTTTTGGGCGGTGGTGAGCTGGTCCTTCGCCCTGCTCGCCCTGTCTCGAGCGGAACGTCGGCGAGCTCCGCGTCGCTAGGTTCACCGACAGGGCGGTGCAGCCGGCGGGTCGAGCCGACGGCCGCCGACTCGACCCGGGGAGACTACATGCCCTCGAACACCACGACGCGGTGGTTGAACGCGTCCGCGACGAACAGGCGATGGCCGTCGACATACAACGCGCCCGGACGCGCCAGCGTGCGCCCCGTGGGGACCCCATCGCTCGCTCCGTTTTGGTCATCGTCGTTGGACGCCAAGTTGTCGAAGTTGGACTGACCGATCACGCCATCCGCTTCCGCGCCGTCGGTGCTGGGCCAACCGTCGAACAGCATGATTCGGTGGTTGAGCTGATCGGCCACGTACATCCGATTGCCGACGAACATCAGGTCTTGCGGGCGGTTGAACCCATCCGAGCCGCCGCCCGGATCTCCATCCGTCATATCGACCTGGCCGATGACATGGTCGGCGGGTTGGCCATTTTCCGTCGGGAATGCATCCCACACCAATACGCGATGGTTTTGCGTGTCGGCGACCGCAATGCGCGAGCCGTCCGTCCATACTCCGTTCGGGCCCGCGAGAGTATCGGCGGCCGGGTCTCCCCCACGGTTCGCCTCACCTTCGCCGAAATTTGCCTGCCCGAGAACGACGACCGGGAGCGCACCGTTGATCCCAGGGAGCGTATTCCACACCAGGACCCGGTTCGCCCCAGTATCGGCGACCACCATGCGGTCGTTGGCCGCGAACACGTCCCCCGCACTGGAGAGCCGATCCTGAGTCACGCCGCTTTGTTGCGCATCGAAATTGGGTTGGCCCGCGACGACATCGGCCGGGGTGTCCGTGGTCGGCACGCCGTCGAAGACCAGCACGCGCGGACCCTCGGGATCGGCGATGACCAGGTGCCCGTCGTCCACTGACAACCCGTGCACGAAGCCGCCCAACGAACTCGCGCCAAACGTATTGGCGGGCTCTTGAAGGCCGGGTCGCCCGATAACGTCGTCGGGCGTGGCCCCGGAAACGGCCGGTACCCCATCGAAGACGAACGTGCCAGCGCCCTGTCCATTCGGAACGTAGACGTACCCATCGTGGCTCAAGACGCCGCTGGGGAACGAAAAGATGTATCCGAATGCGTTTTGGGTGTTGGAGTTCAGGTCCGGTTGCCCGATCGCGACGGTCGCCGTCGGGAACGGGCCGAATTCGATGGTGTCGAAGGTGCAATCGGGCAGGCAATCGCCGGCCTCCGAATCGCACTGTTCGCCAGTATCGACGATCCCGTCGCCACAGCTGGCGAACACACAGCCTTCGCGGCACGCATCGGGCTCGTCCCCGTTGCCTTCGCCCTCGTCGCACTCTTCCTCTTCTTCCACTATGCCATTGCCACATTCGGCCGGCGCGGGGCCCTCGTCCCCCATGGTCGTACCGCTCGAGTCCAACGTCTCGTTGCTACCCGATGAACTCGAGTCTGCGGCCGAAGTCTCCGACTCGCCCACCGCGGCGGTGGTGGTGGTCCCACTGCTCCCGTCCGTACCTTCGGTTCCGGTACACGCATCGCTCTCACATGTGGAGCTGGGGGGGTCAAAGCAGCCCGAAACGACGAGGGTGGAAGCGAATACACAAAGAGTCGTGATACGAGAGTTGTCCATGGTTCTTAGCGCCCTGGGCCATGAGGCCACTGTGTCGCGGAGCGCAGAATTCGAGGGCCGATCATCGCGGCGGCCGTCGTTCTCCGTGCTCGCAGGAGGAGATGCGACGCCTCCAGGTTTTGTTCAGCCGGTCGTCACTTTTTTCTAGAACAGTGACAACAGCCCCAGAATCCGCCCTCGCGTACCCAAGGGCGCGATTTTTCTCCGAGCCTCCCAACTCGCCCACCGAACGATGGTCCTCCTTTCGAGCCTCGACCAAAAAGCCTCTGCCATCGAAACGCAGCAGGCCCAGACGGAGACCCGGAGCAGCAAGCGCTTCACACGCCCCTCCGTGAGCTCCGGGCGGAGCTTGCCCGGAGGTCATCGAGGTCAAGCTTCGACGCCCTGCTTGCTACCCGAAGGTGTCGTTCGCCCGCGGTCCACCCGGAACAGACCCCGGATCCAACCCACGACGGGTCCGAGGAGTTCGAACTGCACCAATGCACCCGACACCACGGATACCAGCATCCCTCGTGGGTCATCGACGGACGCTTCGAAGCTTGGCCGCGTGCCTGCGACGGTATGAACACGGTGAGCGCCGTTCGGTCCTCGCCGAGAAGGCAGCTCGACGCTCGGACGGGAGGCTCATGCGGACGAACGTCGGCGCATCTGCGCTCCTCACGTCAAGATGCCGCCCACACCTGGCCAGTGCCGCCGGTCGTGCGCGACGGCGTGTCGATGACCGACGGCCCTGCTGCCGGCCATGACCATCGTTCCGGGGTACGACGCCAAGGGAGTCGTCGCGAGTTTCGTGGGGCGACCTCTTACGCTTCCTGGCCCGGTACCGACGCGCCGGAGTCGATGAGGCATCATCGTCCCCAGGATGATCGACTCGAACTCAGATCTCACCGAAGTCGCCGACACGGAGGCAGCGTCGGGATCCGGGTTGTCGGCCGACAGAGAGCAACGCGACTTTTTTGCGCCCGAGGAGACGCCCGATCGAATCGGGCGCTTCGAGGTCGTCGAGCTCCTGGGCCGCGGAGGGATGGGCGTCGTGTACCGGGCTCGAGATCCGAAGCTCGACCGAGACGTCGCGGTGAAGCTGGTTCGCGCGAGTGCGGACCCGAGCCGACTTCGACGGGAAGCGCAGGCACTCGCGGCCCTCTCCCACCCCAACGTGGTGCAGGTGTTCGAGGTCGGTGAGCACGGCGGCGAAGTGTTCGTGGCCATGGAGTTCGTCCCAGGCCGTGACCTGGAGAAGTGGCTCGAGCAGGGACCCAGCCGCGACGAGGTGCTGGGGCGGTTGTTCGAGGTATCGCGGGGGCTGACCGCCGCGCACCGCTCGGGTCTCCTCCACCGCGACATCAAGCCCAACAATGTGATCGTCGGGGATGATGGGCGCGCCCGGCTGCTCGACTTCGGCCTCGTACGCCTACGAGACGCCGTCCCCGACACCGACGACGATCCGCACGAGACTCGCGACGACGGGCCCGCGCCTGCCCCGGCTCAGCGCGATGCCGAGAACGACACGTCGATTGGTTCCAGCGGCGGTTCCGTAGCGTCTTCGCACTCCAGCGACCCGCTCCCACCGGGCTCGGCCCTGAACACGCCACTGACCGAAGTGGGCGCCGTCATGGGGACGCCGCGCTACATGGCGCCCGAGCAGCTCTCCGGCGACGGCGGGAGCGAGGCCAGCGACCAGTTCTCGTTCTGCGTCACGGCCTACCGCGCACTGGCCGGGGCGCATCCGTTCCGGGGCCGATTCTCGATCCCGATCGACGGGGCGTTCGAGTACGCGGAGCTCGAGTTCGAAGCCGACGCGGCGCTGCGGCGCCTGCTCTCGGTGCTGCGACGCGGAATGGCCGTGAAACCGGACGAGCGTTGGCCGTCGATGGAGGCACTGCACGAGGCACTCGAGACCGCGAGGGCACCGGGCCGAACGCGCGGACGACTGGCGTGGATCCTCGCGGGAGCTGCGAGCATCGGTGCGCTCTGGTGGTCATGGCCCCGCGACACACCGACCGCCCTCCCCTCGGCGTGCACCGAGGGCGAGACCGCAGCGAACGTGTGGACCGCCGAGCAGCGCGACGCGCTCGAGCTCACGATGCTCGACTCGGGCCGAAGCCATGCCGAGGGCACGTGGTCCCTCGTACGCGACGAGCTCGACGACCACGTGGCGCGTTGGACCGAAGCCCACACCGCCGCCTGCAATGCAGACGCGAACGCCCAGGCACCGGTGGACGCTCGCCTCCAGTGCCTCGACGGCCAGCGACGAACCCTGGCCGCGGTGCTGGCCGTGCTCGACGATGCCTCGCCGGAGGTCGTCGATGGAGCGACCAAGGTCGTCGGCCAGCTCGGAGATCCGTCGGTATGCGCCGACCCCAATTACCTCCGTCGACAACCCGAGCGACCGTCCGACCCGGACACGCTCGCCACGCTGCTCGACGCCGAAGAGAAGCTGGCTCGATTCTCCGCGACGCTGGAATCCGGTCGCATCGATGCCGCGGCGACGATGGTGGAGTCGCTGGATGGCATCGGGGCGCAGCTCGATCACCCCCCGTTCTCGGCGCGACTGGACCTGACCGTCGCCCAGATGCTGTCCCAGCAGCTGCGTACCGACGAGGCTCTCGCCCGCTTCGAGCGGGCGTTTTTCACGGCCCGTGACCAGGGCATGACCCGCGAGGCATTCGATGCCGCGACCGAGGCCGCGTTCGTCAAGATCTCGCGACAGCGGCGTCTCGACGAAGGCCGTCAGTGGCTTCGCCACGCGGAGACCATGCTCGCCGAGCTCGACGAGCCACTCCTCGAAGCGCGGCTTCAGGGGCAACGGGCCATCATCCACGAGCGTGAGGGTCGGGCCGTCGAGGCCCTCGACACGATGCAGAGCGCCGTCGCGCTGATGGACGCACACGCGTCGGATGGAGGCATCTGGCTGTCGCAGGGGCTCCTGAATCTCGCCGGCATTCAGGCTCGCATGGGCAAGCTCGCGGATGCCGAGCGCAGCGCCGCCCGCTCGCTCGAGGCACGGACCCACGCCCTCGGACCCGCCCATCCCTCGCTGGTCGAGCCACTGCTGCTGCTCTCCGCGGTCGACCGAGGCCTCGAGCGTGACGGCGACGCGGAGAAGCGCCTCCGGCATGCGCTCACCCTCCTCGACGCCGTCGATCGACGGCACGACATCGCGGGCCTGCGCGTGCTCGAGAGCCTGGGCTCCATCCTGCGGCACCAGCAGCGCTACGAAGCCGCCGTGGAGCTCGCGGAAGAGGCCCAGCAGGCGGCCGTCGAGCGCTACGGGTCCAACGACGTGGCGGTGGCGGTCTTCGAGAACAACCTCGCCATCGCCCTTCAGCGGGTCAATCGCAACGACGAGGCGCACGCCGCTCTGGCGCGAGCGCTGGCCATCCGACGCGAGGCGCTCGGACCCGACGACCGCCAGCTGCTGCCGCCGATGGTCAACCTCGGGGAGTCGTTGCTCGGTGCGGGGCGCGTAGAGGAGGCCGCCGGCCATCTCACGCGCGCGCTCGAGTTGGTCCAACGCTCCGGCGGAAGCGACTTCGAACGGGCGATGGTCCTCATCCCCGCCGCTCAGCTCGCGCAAAAGCAGGGTCAACCCACGCTCGCGGTAGAGCGAGCCCGCGAAGCGGTAGCGCTGCTCGAAGCCCGCGAGGGGGAACTCGCCAACCTGGCACGCGCTCGTCTAGCGCTCGGCGATGGGATGCTCGCCGCCGGATCGAGCCACGAGGCGATCGCGCTGGTCCGGCGTGCTGCCGACGAGCTCGCACCGCACCGACAGAGCGCGGACGACATCTGGTCGATGCTGGAGCGCTGGCTGGCCGAACACGACCCGAAACACCGCCCCAAGGCCCCATGAAGCTCGGTGACGATTGGGACGCCAAGCCACCGCTGCTCCTCGCCCAAGCGACCGCAACAGAGCCATGCAGCCATTTCAACTTAACCGTACGCATCGCGACTGACAATGGCGCTCGCCGGTCACCGTGATTGTTCCACCGCCGGCGACGGCATCGCGATGGGTACATCAGCGCCAGCGCGACGTTCCCCGTCGGTCGGGGGCACCGGGAGAGGCCGACGGAGACTTCGACGACCACTTCCTGACCGTCGTCGAGTTCGCCACGTCACGACAGCCTCCATGTGAACACGACAATCTCAGCCGCCCTCATCGGCGACGAGGAGCCTACCCATCGAGCGTGGAGGTCCACCCATTGCGAACGACCCAATCGTCCAGGCCGAGGTCCTCGGTCTCGGTCCACCGAGGCACGCGAACAGACTCGCCGTCTCGGATCGCGTTACTGAGACGACTCGGCAGGTGCAGGTCGGACCACCGAAGTCGAAGAGCGTAGCTCGCGGTGCCTTCGCGGAGCGCCGCCTGGACCCGCTCCGACTGAGCCGGGTCATCGAGGAGCGTGGTCAACTTGTGTGGTCGGCCGAGTGCTCGGCGCGCCTTGACCTCGTGTACGCGTAGAAGCGGAATGAGGTCGACGCTCCGACGCAGCTCACCGTCGTCGAAGACGGCGACGTCGAGCTCCTTCCCGGGCCACAGATCGCTCTCGACCAGCTCGCGCTCGAGCAGCGTCCGCAGCTCACGACGAACGCTCGTCCAGCGTCCGTGAACGAAGAGCGACCCGTAGTGCACATGGCCCGGGCTCCCGCCCACGCACAGGACATAGAAGCTCCGCACGGTCGTCGAGGGCCGCTTGGGCTCGGCTCGAGGCTGTCGCTTGCGAGGCCGCTCGGGTTGGGCGTTTGGCGACGACGTGGACTTCCGCGGACGCTCGAGGACTTCGGAGCCGACCTCGAGACGACGCAGGGCGGGGAGCTGCCAAAGGGTCGCGAGCCCTTCGCGGGTGGTCTTTCCCCTGGACAATCGAAGCTCGCGCAGCTCATGGGCTGGGGCCAACGCCTCGAGGTCGGCGTCGTCGAATTTCATGTCCACGCCGAGCGCCAGGCATCGCAGGCCGGGGATCTTCGCTATCGCGTCGAGGTTCGCCCGCGGGAGCTTGGTCAGGCCCAGATCGAGTTCCCGGATCCCGGGACTGCGACCCAGATCCAACACTGCGGCGTCGTCGAGCCGGCAATGATGCAGCTGCAAACACAGACGGGCTCGAGAGTCGCCGAACACGTGGAGCCCGGGTCCTCTCAGGCTCTTCGCTTCGATGGTGACTTGGACGAGCTTGCGCCACGATGCGAAGGCGGAGAAGCCCGCGGGAGTCAGCTTGGGGCAGTTGATCGAGAGCCGCTCAACCTTCGTCAGCGCCGAGAGCCTGTCGAGATCGCCGTCGCGGTAGGAACCACTGATCCACAGATCGGTGAGCTTGGTCAGCGCGCTCAGGAAGACGAACCCACTCGGATCGTGAACGCCATGCTCGATCGACAGGCTCCGCATGCCCCGGAGTTCCTCGATCGACCAGGCTCCTTTCGGGCAGCAGCGACGAAACCAGGCGAGGCACTGCTCGAGCTCGGACGCGGTGGTGCTCGTCCTTGTGGCGTTGTCGTTCCCGCGACGCGTCATCCCGGCTCACAGATGATCGCGAACAATTCTCTCGGGGCACAAGCCCCCCTTGGCGGCCGCCGGGAGCCGAGCCGCCCACAGGCGCCCCGACTCCCGGCGTTCGTCACCGCACGCGACTCAGCTCGTGCTCTCCAAGATCGTGAGACCAGAGCCGATACCGATCACCACGTCGGCGCCCGCGACCAACGGGGGCGCCCACTCACCCGTTCGGATGGCCCAGCCGAAGGACCCCATCAGCAAGCCGATGAAGCTGTTGGCGACGTCCCAGTCCGAGTAGTCCGGATCGTCGATCTGCCGGACTCCCGCAACCCAGCCGCTCGTGGCGCATACGAGGTGCAAGATCCCGTCGAGGATCGGCGACTGGAGCTTGGTCTGTTGCTTCTCGGCGTACATATAGATCGCATCGACGACGAGGGGCAGGTAACCCAGTGACCACCACCGCAAGGTCGCATTGTCGGCGGCGCTCGGGTCGCTCTTGTTGATCTGCTCAGCGGGTGTGGTCAGGCACTGCACAGAGAAGCTCGTGACCATCGAGCACATCGAGATGAAGGTCCGGTCGGGATCGGTGTTGGGGGGCTCGGGCTCAGGCTCGGCCGCCCACAGGTCGGTCAGGAAGGCACAGCCCGCGTTCATGAACTGAAGCGTCGCCGCGACTTCGCCCATCACCTGCAAGGTATCGGCACGCACGGTAGGCGCGGTCGATTGCTCGGTGGAGTCGCCCTTGCTCGGCCACGGCAGGAGGCCGTTTTCGATCTCCTCTGCGGTGATGCCCTCGAAGGGAGGCCGGTTGTTGTTCATGAGCTTGAACAGCAACGTGCCCGGCAGCGCAACGCCGAGGCAGGCGACGTCGAGCAGGGTCAGCTTGCCTGCCTTCAGCCAGTGCTCGTACATCCAGGAGATGACCGGGACGTGGAGTTCATGGTTGAGCGTGCCGCCCTTGCCATCGACGCCGATGAGGCCAGTGATGGCGGCTTCGACCAGGTCGAGGATCGCATCCACCACGTTGTCGAGGGCACCGATGACGAAGTCCGCGACGTCCATGCCCGCGCTGACCAGCGCACGAATGATCTGCGAGAAGAACATCTTCGGGTTGCTGACCGCGTTCTTGATGTAGTTCTCGAGCTCCGAAATCCCGCTCTGATACTGCGGGTTGCTCACGATGTCGCGTTGGAATGCATCGGAGATGGTGGACACCGAGCGCGCGACCTCGGGGCTCGCATTGGCGAATGCGGCGAGGAGCTGCCCGCCCGAGCTGGTCCCTGCCGCCTTGCTCGCCCGGCTCTGTACGTAGTTGCACTTCGAGTTGTACTGCTGGAACAGGGCGTGGTTGGGGGGGTTGGCCAAGCGGTTGCCCGACGAAGCCGCCAGCGCCGGTCGCCCGGAGGCGTCGATTCCGTTGACGAAGCCGTTGAAGGTGTCGTTGAAGGTCGGGTTGTCGATCAACGCCTGCAAGGCCGCGCGCACCTCGGACTTGAACTTGGCGAACCAGATGTCGGCGTCCTCCTTGGCCCACTCCACCGAGCCGCGCACGTTCTTCAGGGTGGAGACCACGCAAGCCTTGAGGATGTTCTTGGTGTGGAGGATGTCGTCCCACTTGAACAACATCTTCAGCCATTTGATGACGTTCTGAATGACGTGGTAGGCCTCCTCGGCCAGCTCGGCGATCCGGGTGAAGATGGTCTCGAGGGCAGCCCCTGCCTCCTTCACCGTCTTGATGACGAACGAGGTGGCCTTGTTGAAGACGATGGTCAGCGATTTGGCCAGGCCCTCCGCGTCGCGTTCGATCGTGGCGGCGAAGTGGCTGAGTTCGTTCCACGCGTGCTTGAAGTAGTGCACCACGTCGCCGAAGATCTTGCCCAGCCCCTGCACGGCGGGAGCGCTGCGGGCGGTCCGGACGAGCGCCATGCCCTCTTCCGCGGTCAGCTCGCGATAGACCGGGGGGCCATCGGGAGGGAAGTGCAGCTCCCAGTGCTCCACGGGGAGCTGGTCGACCTTGATCGTACCGTCGGGGTTGACGTTGTTGGGGTCGATCCAGCCCCCCGACGCGATGATGGCACTCGCGGCGTCACCATCCTGCGCAGGGTTGAAGTTCTCGCTCATCAGCGGCTCGATCTGCTCCCGATCTTCGTCGATGGGCTGGGCGAGCGCTTCGTTGTTCACCGGCCGCGAGGGGTCCTTGTTCTGGAAACGGTTGGCCACCGATTCCACGGGCTGCCCGGGGTCCGTCTCGCCCGGCTTGACCTCCACCACGTCACCCCTGACCCAGCGCTCGACCCCGTTGCTCACCCGGAAGGTGATCTGCGGCGGGGTGAGGTCGGTGGCGCGAAGCCGGATGGTGGCGCGACCGCCCGCGTCGGTGGTGAACGACATCGGCGTGGTGGGGGTGAGGCCATAGGAGAGGCCGTCGACCACGATCGTCGCGCGGTGGTCGGCCGTGGCATGGACGAGCGACTGCACCCCCGAGCCGCCCGCGTCGGTGACTCCGAGCTCCATCACATAGGCAGCGACGCGATCTGGCTCCGCCGAGCTGGGCACGGGCTGCGCGAGGCGCTGGCTGACCCAGACCTGCGTCTCCCCTTCCGTGCCGGGCTGGCTGGGGGTGCGGGCGAGATGCTTGATCTTCTCGTCCGTGGTCACGGTGAACATCTCGGGGCCGTGGATCATCGTACCGGGACACACCACCCAATTGAGCGTGGCCCCCAGGTTGACCCAGTCGCCGAACTGCGGCGCCTTGGGCAACGTGGAGAGGTCCTGCGACAGGTACCAGAGGTTGGATTGATCTTCGTCGACCGCGAAGAGCATCAGGACATCGGCGCCGCTGTCGTCCACGTAGTACCCCGCACTCGCCACGGATGCGGCATCAGGACCGCCCAGAGGGTTGGTGTCGGGAATGTTGCCGAGGAGCATCGTGCCGACGATCGTCGACTGGGTGATGCCCTGAATGAGATAGATCGTGCCGTTGGCCAGGCGCAGCAGCAGGTTGTCCTTGGCGTAGGTCGCCGGGAGCGGCACGATGTTGGCGATCTCCCACTGCGACACGAAGCCCATGTCCGCGCGGGTGGGCTCGAGCGGTACGAAGTGCTTGTTGTCCGGGTCACCGAAGAACAGCGTGTCGTTGTCGAGATAGGCCGAGTCGGTATAGAGCACCCCGTTGGAGATCCACTGGTATCGAAACTGCTCACCATCGCTGCCCGGTGCCATCCGAATGAAGGGCTCATATCGGCCTTCGGGATAGAGCCGCAGCGGGATCAAGCTGATCCACTTCCACTGCATGGCCGCACCGATCCACGCGATGACGAACGAGCGGTCCTCCCCTTGGGCGCTGGTGGACCACCCGTAGAGGTAGCAGTCGCCGCTCGGATCCCGATAGAGGGTGGCCTGCCGGGTCCCCCTCATCGCATCGAGGGCTTCGGCGTGGACGGGCGCGTTGCTCCACCCCGTGGTCTCGTCCCACTGCACCCAGTGCGGAATGCTGCCGACCGCGGCCGCGAAGTACACCACCACGTTGAGCTGGCCATCCTGATAGAAGGCCACGAGCTCTTGGATGTCCGAAGAGGTCGCACCGGAGGGCGGCGCGACGCGATGCGTGGTCTTGCTCCAACCAGACTCCGACTGCGGATCGGGTCGAAAGTGGACGACTTCACCGTCGCTGTTGACGGTGACGATCTCGCTCGCCGTCTCGTTGGACGCCAGGTCCTGGACGATGACGAAGCGATTGCGGAGCTCCGCCGGCACCGAAGCATCCTCGGTCTGGAAGAAGTCATCGAGCAGGTTCGACTTGAGGTCGATGCTCGCCGCCGTGCCGGCGAGCATGCCGTTGACCTGGGCTCGAGGTGGAGAGGGGATATTCTTGCTCATCGTGTCTACCCATGATTCTCGGAGGACAATTGCCTCCGGGCTCAGCGGCGTGCGGAGTCCCCCCTAACGGAGGCTGGCCACACACCGCTGCGAGTCATGGAGAGCAGTCCCCAACGGTGGCAGTTCCTTTCAGTGCACGACGACGAATCTCATCGCGTGCGTGAATTCATGGGCCAATCCCAGGTCCACGTACGATTCGATGCATTTCATCGGATTGCGCGAATGCACGGTTGGTGGCACGAACTAGCCAGTTTCACGGATTTCGATCGGCGCAAGTCGGGATTGCGGAGAGCAACGACGCGGTCGCGAACGAGGTCATGATCGGACCGCGTCGATGTCTCGCTCTTCGTCGACCGCTCAGCGACCGTGACACGCAGCCGCGGGGAGGTAGTCGGTCTGGCTGACCCACGTGTCCTCCGTTTTTTCCACCGACACCAGGGAGGGCAAGGTGTGCGCATGCGTATGGCGCCCGATCTCCTTCCAGCCGGAGCAGTGGTGGATCACCGCCGCGCCTTCGCCACACCACGTGCAGCTCGTCGCCATGCGGATGATCGTCTCGTTCTGATACTGAGGGACGCTGTAGGTGTCGGTGCGGTCCTGATACCCGACCTTCATGCGCGTGCATTGCCCGGCCAGCGCGGGAGAAGAATCCGTGATCGTCGTCGTCGTGCTGGTCGAGGTGCTGATGCCCCCGGCCAACGTTCCGCCCACGGAGATCTGGTGGCTGACCTCGCCGCTCACCGAGCCGAATCCCGGAACGCCGGCTTCCAACCCCGCCTGAACTCCCGCGGTGTACTCCACCGAAGCACTGGCGGACAGGTTCCACCCCGTGTTGAGCGTCTCCGCCCGGGCGTAGGTCAGCGTTCCGTCGGAGCCGGCGGGCATCAGCTTGTACAGCGTGTTCGTCCATACCGTGTCGCCGGTCTCGCTCGAGACCAGGCGCGCGGTCCCTGGGTACGGGTCGCTCCACTCGATCTCGTTCATGTAGTAGGTGCGAACGGTGCACTCGCCCACTGCTTCGTCGGCGACTTCGCAGACGTCCCCCGTCGCCTCGATGCATTCTTCTTGAATCTCGGCGAGGTGCTCTTCGACCGGCTCTCCTTTGCCGTCGCCCTCGAACTCGAGCTCGCCCTCGGCCGGTTCGTAGGGATACGGCTCCCCGTGGTCGCCCGCGGACTCATCACCCGCCCAGGCGAGGCCTCCGCCGCCGAGGACGAGGCCCGAGATCACGACACCGCTCAGCAGCGCGAGTCGACGACCGCGGCGGGGCCGGGGCTGGCGTTGGGCCGAGCTGGCACGAAAAGAGTCGGAGGAATGGGAAAGAGAGTTCGTATGCACGAGCGTGTTCCTTTGTTTCGCGAACCGTGAAGCGACCCGCGGTGTCGTCCGCTCTCATGGATGCGGACGGCAACGAGGCCAGGTGCAAAACCTACGGCCGGGCCTTCGATTCGGATCACGAACCATCGGAAGAAAGTCGCCACGGCGATTTCGAACGACGCATCGATCCTGTGGGGGCAAAGGGCCTCAACGGTGATGCGCGGTTCTGCCATCGGCACGCGTGCGGATGACCTGCTGCGGATGAAAGCTCTGCCGCGGCAGACGTGTCTCGGCTACGACGTCGATGTCATGCCGAGCGTGACGCCGCGAGCGGCCACCATTGAGTTGCGAGCTACGGAATGTCTCTTGCACAGCCTGTCCGCGTGCGTGGAGCGAAGGGTTCGTGGTTGGCCGTCCTGATGGTGCTCGCCCTGGGGTGCAGGGACGAAGCCCCCGCGACCCAGGCCGATGGCACGACCGGTGTATCCGAGTCGTCGAGCGGTAGCACGGGAGCCGAGTCGACCGGGTCGCTCGACACCACGACCGGACTCGACACCACGGCAGGGTCCGACGAGGACAGCAGCTCCAGCGGTGACGGTGTCGAGTGTGAGCCCATGCCCCCGGGCACGAGCGATGCAGCATGGTTCATGGTCGCGACCTTCGACGCGGTGCTACGGATCGATAGTCACGGTGACCTACCACTCGAACCGGTCGAGGTGGCGACGCCGCCGGCCGAGCAGTTGTTCGTTGGAGATTTCCACCATGATTCGGCCATCGTCCTGCGGTCCTGGGGTGTCGGTGACGATTCGCTGTGGTTTGGTTCTCTGGAGGATCCGGGCACCTTTTCTCTTCACAAGCTGGACATCGCTCCCGCCCCCGATGCCGAGTCGCGGCACGCGGCGTTCTCCCCCGATGGCTCCCAGGTCCTATTCG
The DNA here is from genome assembly GCA_039028615.1 of Myxococcota bacterium. Lineage (GTDB taxonomy): Bacteria > Myxococcota_A > Polyangia > Nannocystales > Nannocystaceae > Paraliomyxa. Next base: position 35,009 of record JBCCHT010000035.1, read on the forward strand.
ACGCTGCGGCGACGGTCGGGGGCTCCCGCGCCCTGTATCTGACCTCGGTGGATGGGAGCCCGCCTTCGTTGTTCTTCGAGCCCAGTGACCCCTCGGCCACGCTCGAGCTCGACTTCGAGTTCACGCCCGACGGTGGATCGGTGGTGTTCGTGGCCGACCTCGATGGAACGGGTCAGCTACGCCGCTACCAGCTCCCGAGCACGGCCGCCCCCGGTACGGTGCCCCGAGACCTGGGTCCGCGAACGCCGGACGAGTTCCATCGTGGATACGCGGCCGATGGTTCGTACATGGTGATGGTACGCGATGCGGGTCTGCACCGAATCGATCTGACCGGCGTGGGGCCAACCGAGCCTCAGCTCATCTTCGGGCCCCCGAGCGAAGGCGAAGACCTCGACTTCAGCCACTTCGCCGGTTCGCGCGATTGGGCGATCGTCGAGGTCGACGATGGTCGCGAGACGACGCCCCATGCCATCAACCTGAGCGAGGCCGAGCCAAACTCGGTCGTACTCCCCACGACTAGGGGCGTCGAACGGGTCTCCCCCGGGGAGTCCTACTACGCCTATCTCGACGAGGACTTCGAGCCGTTGATCGCCGACATGCGGCAGTGGCCCCCGATCCTCGTCGACCTTTCGCTGCCCTCGCTACCCGCGGGTCATCGTCGCCGCTCGGCCATGTTCACGGACGATGACACGCTCTACGTCGTCGACCACGACCAGCTCTATATTTCACATTGGCTGCACCGCCTGACCCTCGAGCCGGGGGGTCGTAGTCACTCCGAGTTCGTGCTGCAGTGGGAAGGTGGGAGGGGCGACCTACCCCACACGCTGGTGGATGAACGGATTCTGCTGTTCTCCGACGTCTCCCAAGAATCGGTGATGGACATCGAGTGCCCTACGGCTCCGGTCTCGTTCGCCGACGGCCTCGACACGGGCATATTCTTCGGCGTCAGGCACGAGCCACCATCGGCCAAGGTCCTGGCGTTCCAGATCGTCCTCGATCGGCAGCAGGAGCTCGACAGCTACCATCTGTACGAGTTCGACACGCGACGTGATCCGCTGGGGACGGTCCACGAGCTCGTCGAACTCGATTCTTGGCCCGTGTGGTGGGCCCAGCTACCCGCTACTGCCCCGGGGCGTTGAGTTCGTCGATCGGAGCTTCGCTCGGCTCCTCGGGCTCGCTCGGCTCCTCGAGCTCGGGCTCGACATCGACGGGCTGGTCCATGGCGGGCTCGGGCGGCGGCGGGCCACCGTACTTGGTCGCCCTGCGCTGCGGGCAGGCGGCCAGCGCCGTGATCGCGGCCGTGCCCACGAGCAAAACGCCCGCGCGACTGAGGCCGAACGACGCGGGCAGGGCGTGCTCGCAGAAGGGGCAGACTCTGGTGCCGACGCGTACGTGGCGGGCACACCCGGGGCACTCGTGGAGTTGCACGAAACCACGATACCCGGGCGCAGGGCGCGGTGGCAATGTGTTCGTGCGCCCGGCGGCTGCCCAAATGCGGTGTCAGTCCAGGCGCACCCGCTCGTAGCGGCTACGACACCATCCGGGGTCATCCCACCACGCAGTTGAGTGGCCAGGGATCGCCGTGGGCCGCCGGACGGCCTCGATCTCGATCGAGATCACCCGGCCCACAACCGCCACCCGTCGACCACGCACCGATTCAGGGTACCGCTGAACCGGCGCCGACGGCCAGCCTAACGCCCACCCGGCAGGTCGGTGCAATCGCCCTTCTTGAGCACCCCCGTCCCCGCCACGGCGGCCATGCACGCGTTGGAGTACACCTTTTGATCGCAACCGCAGACGGGGTCATGCTGCTGGGTGCACATCTCGGGTTTCTTCTTGCAGACCGCGGTGGCATCGGCCCAACCACAGATACCGCTGGGCTCGTAGGCGCAGTACTCGTCTTCGGCACAGGTGTCACCCGCTCGCGCGCCGCAGGCCTTGCCCTCGGAGGGCTCCGGCTCCGGCTCCGGTGCGGGCTCGGGTTCGGGTTCCGGCGAAGGCTCCGGCGCGGGCTCCGGGTTCTGGACCGGGTTGGGCGAGCCATCGTTGCCCGTCGAGCTGGGCGAGCCCGAACACGCGAGCGCCAAGGTAGCGAAGACGGTGACAACCCACGGGTAGGTTTGGGCCTGCATGCCACCCACGGTACACCGCCGAAGCACCGAGCGGCTCGAGTCCCGAAGCTCCGCCAACAACGGAACCATCTCGAGGGTTGGAATGCCAACCCCTCGTCACCATTGAGAGATCCCGATTCTCCCCCTCGCTTCCGATGCGCCTCCGCCAACGTCGATTGAGTGGCTCCCCAGGATCGAGCCTCGGACCGGAGCAACGACGATCCATTTCGCTTGCTGGTCCCATGCGCCAGGCATACCCTCCCGTTCCGTGTTCGCGGATCAGGCATGGCTTCCGGGACCCGACCCGCTGGTCTTGCTCGCAGCGGTGGCCCTCGACTTGTGCTTTGGCGATCCACCGAACCGCTTCCACCCGGTCGCGTGGTTCGGTCGCGCGGTGAGCCCCTGGATCCGCGTCGAAGAACCGACGTCGGGAACGGCTGCTCGTGACTTCGTCCGTGGGATCGTTCTCGTCCTGGTGTCGACCCTCGGGTTCGTGGCGCTCGGCTGCGGCATCGTGGCGCTGACTCGTCCATGGCCACTGCTGTCCTTCGTGGCGCAGGTCTTGGTGCTGAAGTCCGCGTTCGCCATCCGCGGCCTCGGGGCGGCGGGAAGCGTCACCGAGTCCGCGCTTCGACGCGGCAACCTCGAACAGGCCCGCCACTCCTTGCGCTCCCTGTGCAGTCGGGATCCATCCTCGCTCGGGCCGTCGGAAATCGCGGCGTCTGCGGTCGAGTCCGTGGCCGAGAATGCTTCGGACAGCGCGGTCGCTCCGTTCCTGTTCTATGCGCTGGGAGGCCTTCCCGGCGTACTGGCCTACCGAGCGGTGAACACCCTCGACGCGATGGTCGGGTACCGCGGCCGCTTCGAGTTCTTCGGCAAGGCGGCGGCACGGCTCGACGACGTACTGAACTGGATCCCGGCACGCCTGTGTGCGGCCCTCTTGCTGGTCGTGGGCCGCCTCCGGGGCGCGGACTGGCTCCGCGGTTGGGCGGTCATGCGACGGGATGCGGCGACGACCCCGAGCCCGAACGCGGGGCGACCCATGGCGGCCATGGCCGGGCTGCTGGGCGTACGACTCACGAAACGGGGGGTCTACGCGCTGGGGGACCCGACTCGCCCCACGGGTCCCGACGAGATCGCGCAGGCCTGGAACATCGCACGCGACGCGATCCTCGCCACGGCATTGCTGGTATGCCTGGCGCTCAGGCTGGGAGCGAGCGCATGACGGAGGAGTGGAACCACGGCGACGTCTCGGATGCCGAGCTGATCGAGCTCGGGCTCGATCCGGCGCAGTGCCTCGACTTCGCGGTGAACGTCGACCCCCGCGGGCCAGCGCCGGCGCTGCAGCAGGCGGTGGTCGAGGCCAAGGTCGGCCGCTACCCGGACCCGGCGTGCCGAGAGCTCACCGCTGCGCTCGCGCTTCGAGATGGCGTGCCGGAGGACCGCGTGCTCGTCGGAGCGGGGGTCACGGGCTTGCTGTGGGACGTGTTCCGAGCCGTGTCGCCGCAGACACGTGTGCTCGTCCCGCAGCACACCTTCGCCGAGTACGACGCGGCTCCGCGCGCCCATGGCCTGCACGTCGAGACCCTCGGGCGCTCGTCGGCCGATGGCTGGGCACTCGACTGGGAGTGCACCGAAGCGTGGCTCACACGAGATGGGCCACGCTCCTTCGTCCTCGGAGCACCGGACAACCCCTCCGGCTCCATCCCCGATTTCGATCGTCTTCGCCGCCTGGCCGAGGCGGCGCCCCAGGCCTGGATCGTGCTGGACGAGGCCTTCCTCCGCCTCAGCGCTCGCCCCGAGCGGGTCCACGAGCAGTTGCCGGACAACGTGCTGCGCCTGCGCTCGCTCACCAAGGAGCTGGCGATTCCTGGCCTCCGCGTCGGCTACATGGTGGCGTGCTCGTCCACCATCGACCGAGTCCGAGCGACCGCACAGCCCTGGTCGGTCGGGACCCCGGCTCAAGCGGCCGCCATCGCCGGCGCGAACGATCCCAGCCTGGCCGAAGATGCGCGCCTTCGCATGCGCGCGGATGTCGAGGCACTCTCGACGCAGCTGCGTGAGATCGGTTTGACGGTGCTTCCGACCGACACCGTGTACCTGCTGGCCGAGGTGCCGAGCGCCACCGAGCTCGCGCGATGGTGTCGAGCTCGCGGGGTGCTGGTCCGCGACTGCAGCTCGTTCGGCCTTCCTGGCCACATCCGCCTGTTGGGTCGTCCGGCCGCAGACCGTCGACGGCTCGTGACCCTCCTCCAGGAGTTCTTCAGTTGAACCCGCCACGGCACGAGCGCGACGGCCTCGCCCCCACCCTGATGCTCCAGGGCACCGCCTCCGACGTGGGCAAGTCACTGCTGGTGGCCGGACTCGGTCGGGTCTTCGCGCGGCGCGGGGTCTCGGTCGCACCGTTCAAGTCGCAGAACATGGCCCTCAACGCGCACGTGACCCGCACCGGGCTGGAGATCGGGCGCGCACAGGCTCTGCAAGCGCGGGCCTGCGGTCTCGAGCCCGAGGTCGACATGAACCCGATCCTGATCAAGCCGCAGGGGGACATGGTCGCCCAGGTCGTGGTCCAGGGTCGCCCCGCGTTCCGGCGCACCGCGGCCGAGTACCACGACCGCAAGCTCGCGCTTCGGGGGGTCGTGGCCGAGTCACTCGAGCGATTGCGCCGCCGCTACGACCTCGTGCTCATCGAGGGCGCGGGAAGCCCCGCCGAGATCAACCTCCGCGACCGCGATCTCGTCAACATGTTCGTGGCGAAGATCGCCGACGCTCCCGTGCTGCTCGTGGGAGACATCGACCGCGGCGGCGTGTTTGCGCACCTGGTCGGTACCCTGGCCTTGCTCGAGCCGGAGGACCGCGCCCGCGTAGCGGGGCTCATCATCAACCGATTCCGCGGCGACATCTCGCTGCTCACGCCCGGCATCACCCAGCTGGAGGAGCTGGCCGGGGTGCCATCGATCGGCGTCGTCCGCCATGTGCCCGACCTCCGCTTCGCCGCCGAGGACTCGCTCAGCCTGCCCGCTCGGCTGGCGAGGGGGCCGGCTCCAGCGGACGAGATCGAGGTGGGTATCGTCCGCCTTCCCCGAGCCTCCAACCTCGACGAGTTCGATGCCCTGACCTGGGAACAAGGGGTCTCGGTGCGCTACGTGACCCACCCCGCCGAGGCCGAGCGGGCCGACCTGCTGGTCATCCCCGGCAGCAAGAACACGCTCGGCGATCTCGCGTGGCTCCGCGAGCGCGGCTTCGATCCCGTGCTGCGGCGCCGCTCCGAACGCGGCGATCCGATCTTGGGGATCTGCGGAGGGTGCCAGATGCTCGGGACCCGCATCGAAGATCCAGACGGAGTCGAGGCCGAGGGCGGCGCCAGCGTCGAAGGCCTGGGGCTGCTCCCGCTCGTGACTCGGTTCGAGCCCGGAAAGCGCACGCTCCAGGTCCGAGTGCACAGCGAGGATCCACAAGGCCCCTTCGGTCGCTTCGAAGGTGCGGACGGTTACTGGATCCACTCCGGGCGGACCGAGCGATTGCGCGGAGACGCAACCGTCTACGTGACCTCCTCACAGAACGACGAGCCGCGACCGGATGGCGCACTCGACCGGGAAACCGGAGCCACCGTGATCGGGACGATGGTCCACGGCCTGCTCGACAACGAGGCCCCACGGCGCGGTCTGCTGCGAACCGTGGCGAAGCGCTGCCGTCGCCCGTGGTCGCCCGGGCCGACGGTCCCCGACGTCGACGCCGAGCTCGATCGGGTGGCCGATGCGGTCGAGGAGGGACTCGACATGGCCGCCATCGACGCGATACTCCGAGAACGAACGCCATGAGCGACGCACAACAGCAAGCCCACCGCGAACGGATGAAGAAGCTGCAGGCGGAGAAGGCCGCCGAGGTCCGAGAAAAGAAGATCCGACGCGGCGTCGTCGTCGTGCACACCGGCGACGGCAAGGGAAAGAGCACGGCCGGGTTCGGCGTGGCCTTCCGCGCGTTCGGCCACGGGCAGCGAGTCGCGATCGTCCAGTTCATCAAGGGCACCTGGAAGACGGGAGAAGCGGCCGTGCTCCAGCGGTTCCCCGAGATCGAGCACATCGTGTCGGGCGACGGCTTCACCTGGGACACCCAAGACCGGGCGAACGACATCGCCTCCGCCGAGAAGGGCTGGAACGCGGCCAAGGACCTGATCGAGTCCGAGCGGTTCGACGTGATCGTCCTCGACGAGATCAACGTGGCGCTGAAGTACGGCTACCTGGACGCGGCCGAGGTGGCGACCGCCCTGCGCGACAAGCCGGAGGAGCTGTCGATCGTGCTCACCGGGCGCAACGCTCCGCAGGCGGTGATCGACGCCGCGGATACCGTCACCGAGCACAAGGTCGTCAAGCATGCGTTCTCCGCGGGCATCCGCGCTCGCAAGGGCGTGGAGTTCTAGGACGGCCCGGCGCGCATGACCGACGAGTCCGTCGATCCAGCCCTGGCGCTCGGCTCGCTGGGCGAGCTGCCGGCCCCCGATCGCGAGGTCGATGCGCGGGACGTATTCGGACTGCCCCTCGATCTGCGGTTGCCTGCGTTCTCGAACGCCGGCCCCCTGACGCCCGCCGTCGATCCCTCCTACGTGTTCCAGGAGGAGGTCCTCACGGCTGTGCTGCTGGGATTCGCCCGCGGTCGCCGAGTCTTGCTGACCGGCATGCACGGTGCCGGCAAGTCCACGCACCTCGAGCAAGCCGCGGCTCGGCTCAACTGGCCGTGCGTCCGCGTCAACCTGGACGGACACGTGGGGAGGGTCGACCTGCTGGGCCGTGACGTGGTCCGGCTGGACGAAGGACGACCGATCACGCAGTTCCAGGAGGGCGTGCTGCCGTGGGCCGTGCAGCGCCCCGTCGCCCTCGTCCTCGACGAATACGATGCCGGGCGCCCGGACGTGATGTTCGTCCTGCAGCGACTGCTCGAGCAGCACGGGCGCCTCACGATGCTCGAGCAAGGGCGGGTCGTCAGCCCCCACCCGGCGTTTCGGCTGTTCGGGACCGCCAACACGGCGGGGCTGGGAGACACCTCCGGGCTCTACGCCGGCACCCAGCTGCTCAACCAGGCCCAGCTCGATCGTTGGAACATGGTCGTGGAGGTGCCCTACATGAGTCCCGAGCAGGAGAAGCGAATGGTCTTGGCCACGCTGCCCGGGCTGTCGTCCGTCGACGACGCCGAGCGGTTGATCGACCAGATGGTCGCGCTCGCTGGCTGGACTCGCAGCGCGCATCGCCAGGGTGAGCTGTCCGTGGTGATGAGCCCGCGGACGGTGCTGCACTGGGCGGAGTCGTACCTCGACGTGGCCGATGCCGCGAGCGCGCTGCGCCTGAGCTTCTTGTATCGATGTGATCCGCTCGAGCGACCGGCGGTCGCCGAGTGCTTCCAGCGGCTCTTCGATCGGGAGTTGGTCTCCGCCGATGCGGGATAGCTCGTGGCACGCTCGCCAGCGAGCGCTGGCGCGAGCCTGGGTGGGAGACGCCACGCTCGAGCTCCCACCACTGCCCCACCCGGGCACAGACCCGGACGCACGAGCCCGAAGCCGCGCCACGGCCGACCGGGCCATCGCGACGGCCCAGTACCCGCCCCAAGGCCCCCTGCCGAAACTCGAGGGAGCCGCGGCGCCGCTCCTGCTGACGTTGGTGGAGGCACGGAGTCAGGTGTTCGCGGCGAGGGCCATGCCCGGCCTGCGACGCAACCTGATCGTCTGGCATCGCACGGCGCTGCAGGACACCACCGTCTCGCCCTCACTGGGTTCGGAGCTGTTCCTCATGGCCTGCACCGAGTTCACATCCGCGAGCCCCTCGCGGGCGGCTGGACTCCGTCGGGTCTTCGAAGCCCTGGAGTCCTGGGAGGCGTTCCTCGAGGCTGCCGAGCCGCTGGCTCGATCCGTGGCCGGAGAAGACCGAGGACCGACAGACCCGCAACCTCCAAGAAATGCAGAGCCAGAGTTCGAGCCCGAGTCCGAAGCATCGCAGCGCCTCGGCCCGGACCTGGCCGTTCCGACGATGACGCCGGAGCCGGGTCCCGAGCCGCGATACCGCATCTACTCTCGTGCCGATGACGAGGTCACCACCCCTGCGCGACTGGTGCCTCCTGCCCGGGCGAGGGAGCTTCGCAGAGTCCTGGACGGGGCCTCGAGCGGCCTCACGCCCGTGGAGCGCTCGCGATGGCGAGCCCTCCAGCGCCGCTTGCGAGCCCGGGGGCGCCCTCGGTGGGTCTTTGCGCAGCCCGAGGGCACACTCGACACCGCCCGTATCGCCCGAGTCGTGGTTCAGCCTTCGGACCCGCTCGCGTTCAAACGAGAGCAAGAGGGACCACGGCGCCCGGCCACCGTCAGCCTACTGATCGACTCGAGTCGATCGATGGCGGGACCGAAACTCCAGGCCGCCGCGGTCGCGGTCGATCTCCTCGCATCATCGCTCGAGGCCGCTTCGATTCCGGTCGAGGTGCTGGGCTACACCACCCGAGACTGGAAGGGCGGACAACCCCGGCGCAGGTGGGAAGCCGAAGGACGCCCTCCTCGACCCGGACGGCTGTGTGCACTCCGGCATGTGGTCTACAAGGCCGCCGACACCCCCCTGCTACGAGCCCGTCCGCTCTTCGGCGTCTTGCTCGAGAGGTCGCTGCTCAAGGAAAACGTCGATGGGGAAGCGCTGTGGTGGGCCTATCAGCGCCTGCTGCGGAGGCCCGGTCGCCGCGTCTTGGTGGTGGTCTCGGACGGAGCGCCGGAGTGCGAGGCCACGCGGCGAGCCAACGCGGCCAGCTACCTCACCCGACACCTGCGCGACGTGATCGAGACGATCGAGTCCCACCGGCGAGTGGAGCTGTTCGCACTCGGGTTGGATCGACGCGCGAGTCGGCTGTACTCACGCCACGTCTTCGTGGACTCGGCGACGAACATCGGCGAGGCGCTGCGGCGTCTGACCCACGAGCTCGTGTCTGGAGCGGCTAGTCCACATCCTCGCGCGGCTCACCGCGTCGGATCAGGTACGTATCCATGATCCAGCCGTGCTCGCGCCGGGCTTGCTCGCGAACGGCGACGATCTCGTCGCTGACCCGTGCCAGCGGCCCCGCGATCAGCCTCTGCTCCGGCATGGCGAGATAGGCCCCCCACCACACGTGCAGGCCAGGCTCGTCCACGAGCCCTCGGAAGCGGGTGGAGCCATCGAGCATCACCACCACCGACTCCGCGTTGGCCGGGAACCCCTCGGCCGCGAGCCGTCGGCCAGTGGTGACGAGGACACTCCCGCCGACCGTGTTGAGGGTGATGCCATGGGCGGTCGTCAGTGCCTGCAGAGCCGTGATGCCCGGGATGATTTCGATGTGGGGAACCGGGCGCAGTCGCCGGGCCACTCGCGTCGTGCTGTCGTACAGGGAGGGATCGCCCCATACGAGCATCGCCACGCGGCGGGCGTCGGGTGCCGAGCCCGCCAGCGCTTCGGTCCAGGCGTTCGCGAGCGCGTCGTGCCAGGCCTCGACCCCTTCGCAATAGGGCGCGGAGGTGTCTCGCCGCGGCACGATGAACCGCACCAGCGGAGGGCGCGAACGCCCCGCGAACACGACGTCGAGGAGTTGGTCACGCACCTCGGCCAGCCGAGCCTTCGCGGGACCCTTGTCCGGCAGGAGGATCGCGTCAGCTCGACGCAGGGCGTCGATGGCGCCCGTAGTCAAGTGACTCGGGCTGCCCGTGCCGATGCCGACGAGGAGGAGCCGCTCCAAGCTCATCCCACGACCAAGGCTCAGTTGCTGGCGGTCGCGGACTGGAACAGACGCGGAACGAAGAGCGATCCGCGTCCGTCGGTGCCGCCGCTCCGGCCCTGGAAGCGCTTGGCAATCCCCAGCGCGGCGACGTCGACCAGAGGCTCGAGCAGAGCCACGGGCGCATAGGCGACGGCGAACGTCGCCACGGACGAGATGGACAGGGCGGTCACCCCTTGGCCGTACATCACCCAAAACGCGACCCAGCCCACGACGCCGGCCTGGTAGCTCAGGGAGAGCTTGAGTGCATCGCCGTAGCGGAGGTCCACGTAGCGGCGCCCACCCGTGACCCTACGAGCAAGGGCTGCGGTCGCGAACAGGGGGACCAGCAACGAGGTCAGGTTGGCCCCGAACTGGGGAAAGTCCGTTGGAGACAGGAACAAGGCCTGCAGGAGCAGACCGAGGGAGAGCCCGACGGTGGAGGCACCCGCCCCCAAAAACAGCAGCAACATCGTGCCGAAGATGAAGTGCACCTCGGACGGTCCGACCGGGAAATGGGGCAACAGCTCGAAGAACACCAGGGTGCCGAGGGTCGCGACCGCCGAGCGTAGTCCGAGGGTCAGGCTGCCGGCGATCGGGCCCGCCGCGTCCTCTCGGATCTCCTTGCGCAACAAATTCGCACCATAGAGCACGGCGGCCGTCGAAGTTCCGTAGCTCAGCAGGATCTTGGTCGCGTCCAGGACGCCCGGCTCGATGTGCATGCCCCGCAGATTGCGGCAACGCGTATGAGTTCGTCAACTCTTCGTCGCCGTGGAAACGGCATGGAAGAAGGAACCGCTGACAGACCCGCGTCGCGAGCCCGTTTCCGCCACCGGGGTGCCGTTGGCATCGCTGACATGCGCCAAGGGGGCGTCCCGGGTCTCCACGACTCGCGAGTAGCGGAACTCATGACCACGCAGAACACCGGCCCCCGGCAGGGCCAGCGGAGGCTCTTCGAGAGAGGCGACACGATAGCCCAGGTGGAGCTTTCGTTTGGCGTAGCTCGTCACGAGGCCGAGCAGTCCGAGCATGGGGTGGCGCTCGCCGTTCGCGTCGATGAGCGCCTCTCCGAGCACCATGTAGCCGCCGCACTCGCCGTGGATCGGGCATCCTCGCGCGGCGAGGTCGCGCATCCCTTCGCGAAAGCCACTCGCGGCCGCGATGCGAGACGCATGAAGCTCGGGGTAGCCCCCCGGCAACCAGACGAGATCAGCGGACGGATCCGGGGCTTCATCCGCGAGCGGAGAAAAGGGCAAAAGCTGGGCGCCGCTCGCCCGCCAGCCATCGAGCACATGCGGGTATACGAACGAGAACGCCTCGTCGCGTGCAATCGCGATGCGAGAGCCCACGACCTCCAGCGGCACCGCCGGATCGGTGGCGGCGGGGAGTTCCCCGGTGGCCGCGTCGATGATGGCCTCGACGTCGACGTGAGCACGGACAAACTCGGCGTAGCCGGCGATCTTCTCCTCGACGTCGGCCTGCTCGGCCGCTTGCAGCAGCCCGAGGTGGCGCTCGGGAAGCGACAGATCAGGCCGGCGGGGCAGCACTCCCAAGACCGGGATGCCGACCCGCTCGAGGCCGCGACGGGCGAGCCTCGCGTGGCGCTCGCTCGCCACCCGGTTGAGCACCACCCCCGCGAGGGGTGGTGCATCAGGGTGCTCGCGATACCCCAGAGCCGTCGCTGCGGCGGACTGGGCCTGGCCGCGGACGTCGAGCACGAGGAGCACCGACCAGCCGAAGCGCACGGCCGTCTCCGCACTGCTCCCGGTCCCGGTCGCCCCGTTGCTGGCGACCCCGTCGAACAGGCCCATCGAGCCCTCGGCGACGATCAGGTCCGCGTCCGCGGCGTGGCGGGCAAGCCCATCGAGCAAGGCCGGCGCCATCGCCCACGTATCGAGGTTGTAGCTCGGCCGACCACCAGCGCGCCGATGGAACTCCGGATCGATGTAGTCCGGGCCGTTCTTGAACGGTTGAACCCGAAGCCCTCGATCCCGTAGGGCCCGGATGAGCCCGAGGGTCAGTGTCGTCTTGCCGCTGCCCGATGCGGGCGCGGCGATCATGAGTCCGGGGACGGTCATTCGGGGCCTCCGGGGCGAAACCGGCGAGGATAGCCGATGCTGTACAGCGCGCTCTCTTGGAAGTCGGTCGAGGCCAGGCTCTTGCCGACCAAGATCACCGCGGTGCGATCGACGGCCGGATCGACCGCGTCCACCAAGGTCCCGAGCGTAGCGCGAAAGAGGCGTTGGTCGGGCCACGAGACGCGATAGGCGACCGCCGCGGGGCACTGTGGCCCATAGTGAGGGAGCAGCGTCGCGACGACGTCTGCGAGCGTGTGGATCGAAAGATGGACCGCGAGCAGAGCCCCGGTCGAAGCGTAGACCTCGAGCTGCTCGCGCGGCGGCATCGCAGACGCGCGCCCCGGGGTCCGGGTCAGCACGACCGTCTGCGTGAGCGCGGGCAAGGTCAGCTCGACCTCGAGTGCTGCAGCGGCGGCGGCAAACGAAGGCACGCCCGGCGTCACCGTGAACGGCACCTCGGCCGCGCGCAGGCGACGAAGTTGTTCGCCCATCGCGGACCAGATCGAAAGGTCCCCCGAATGGAGGCGGGCCACGTCGAGCCCCGCCTCGGTGGCTCGGACACACTCACCGACGATCTGCTCGAGATCCATCGATGCCGTGTCCAGGACTCGGGCGCCCTCGGGACAAAGGGCCAGCAGGTCACGCGGTACGAGCGACCCGGCGTACAGACAGACCGGACAGGACGCGATCAGTCGCTGCCCGCGAACGGTGACGAGGTCGGCCGAGCCTGGCCCTGCACCAATGAAGTGAACGGTCACGGTTTCATTCCTCGCTGAGCGCTCCACTGCACGAGCGGAATCGCGGGCTGCCAGGCGTGTCTGCGGCCCAGCGATCGCGGGCGCGCCAGGTCGATCCTCAGCAGGTCACCCCCGACCCTCTCGCTCCAGCGCATCACGAGCTGCTGAGACTCGAGGGTCACCGCGTTGGTCACCAGCCGGGCGCCGGGCGGGAGGCGAGCCCAGACCTCGCCGAGCAATTCCTCGCTCAGGCCTCCCCCGATGAACACCGCGTGGGGCAGCGGCAGCTCGTCGAGCATCTCGATGCTCGACCCCTCGCGCAGGTCCAGCTTCACGCCGAATCGCGCCGCGTTGCGACGCGCCCGCTCGGCCCGGTCCGGGTCGCGCTCGATCGCCGTCGCCGACAGGGAGGGTGCACGCAGGAGCCACTCGATGGCCACCGAGCCCGCGCCTGCCCCGAGGTCCCACAGGCGCTCCCCCGGACGAGGAGCGAGCGCGGCGAGGGTCAGGGCCCGGACGGGGCCCTTGGTGATCTGGCCATCGTGCTCGAACCGCTCTTCCGAGATCCCCGGAGTCAGGGGGACGACATCCCCGGTGCCCTCGATCTCCACCCCGACGAGCACTGGATGCTCGATTCCCTCCGGGGGGCCCTCGGCGGCCGCCCGGACACGAACGCGCTCTCGCCCGCCGCCGAGCGCCTCGAGGACATGCACGGTCGTCTCGCCGAAGCCCCAGTCGGACAGCAGCCGCATCCACTCTCGCACCGCCTCGCCATCCCGCAGGTAGACGAGCATTCGGGCTCCCGGCGCGACATGACGACGTGCATTCGTCAGCGGCTTCGCGTGCAACCCCAGGCAGACGCACCGCTCGAGCGGCCAGGCGAGTCGGGCCGCCGCGAGGGAGAAGGTGGAGGGTGCGGGGAGACATCGCCACTCGCCTGGTTCGAGGCGCGACGCGATCGGAACCCCTGCGCCGTGCCAAAACGGCGCGCCCGAGGCCAATACGACCGTCGCCGTGCCGCGACACTGCAGCAACCGCTCGTACCCGGCGGCGAACGGGACCGGCCACTCGTGCCGAGCGGCCTGAGGGCAGAGCCCGGCCACCAGCGCGAGGTGGCGAGGCGGCCCCATCACGATCTCCGCCTCGGCCAACGCCGAGCGGCTTGCGGAGCCGAGTCCGTCGGGACTATCTTCTCCGACCCCGACGATGGTCAACCAGGGCAGCTCAGCCAAGGCGCGGATCCTGCTGCTGGGAGGGAGTTCGGAGGCGAGCCTGCTCGCACGGGCCCTTGCTCGCACCGAGGTGCCGGCGGTCTTCAGCTACGCGGGACGGGTCAAGACGCTCACCCCCCAGCCGCTGCCGACCCGGGTGGGTGGCTTCGGCGGAGTGGAAGGGCTGATCGCCTACCTGCGCAGCGAGGGGATCACGCACGTCATCGACGCGACCCACCCCTTCGCCAGCCGCATGAGTGAACACGCCGCCCGGGCTTGCGAGGCGACGAGAACGCACCACGTCGCGCTGGTCCGCCCTCCCTGGACGCCTGAGCCGGCCGATCACTGGGACAGCGTGCCCGACATGGACGCCGCGGTCGAGGCCCTGGGCTCGACGCCCCAGCGTGTGTTCCTGGCGATTGGTCGCCAGCACGTGGGCGTGTTCCGAGACCGCCCCGACCACTTCTACCTGCTTCGGTTCGTGGAGGCCCCCGAAGATCCCGTGGGCTTGCCCCTTCACGCGGTGGTGGTGGCACGCGGACCCTTCGTGGTCCAAAGCGAGATCGAGCTGATGCAGCGTCACCGCATCGAGGTCGTCGTCTGCAAGAACGCGGGGGGGAGCGCGGCCCGGGCCAAGCTCGACGCCGCCCGCGAGCTCGGGCTCCGCGTGGTGATGATCCGCCGCCCCCCTGCGGTCGATGGCGTGCACGTGGGCACGGTGCAGGAGGGTCTCGCCTGGCTCGCTCATTCGGGCGTGGACCTCGGCGAGTAGACGTACGGAGGCTTCCCCCCCGACCGCTCGACCAGACGGGTCCGAGAGGAGCCGACGAGCACGACCGTGCGCATGTCCGCCATGTCGCCACGAGCCTCGCCGAGGGGAACGACCCGAATGAACTCGTCCGGGGTGGAGACGGCACGCGCAAAGATGACCGGTCTGCTCCCCTCTACGCGACCCCGCATCAACTCGAGGATCTGGTCGAGATCGTCGGGACGCCGGACCGAGCGAGGGTTGTACAGAGCCATCGCGAAGTCACCGTCGAGCGCAGCCCGGATGCGTCGCTCCAGCAGCGCCCACGGCTTGAGGTTGCACGACAGGTTGATGGCACAAAAGTCGTGGCCAAGCGGCGCCCCGACCCGGGCCGCGGCGGCGAGCATGGCCGTGATACCCGGCAAGACCTCCACCGCGACGTCCCGCAAAGACGGGTCGGCGTCCAGGACCTCGAAGACCGCGGCGGCCATCGCAAACACCCCCGGATCCCCCGACGAGACCACGGCGACGCGGCGACCGGCCTGCGCCAGCTGCAGGGCATGGCGCGCTCGCTCGGCCTCGTCTCCGTTGCCGCTGACGTGGCGCGTGACCGTCGAGGCGAGACTCAGGCGTTCGACGTAGGTCCGATACCCGACCACGTCGGTCGCGGCCTCGAGGCTGCTGCGGACCATCGGAGTGACCAGCCCGGACGCGCCTGGGCCCACCCCCACGACCGCCACCCAGCCCTCGCCTGCGCTCATGGCTGCCCCGCCGTTCCGTGCACCACGACCACGGAAAAATAGGGGGCGACGTGGGACTGCGGAAGCTCGGCGAGGCGATGGACTCGCTGCTGGGGCATCGTCGCGTACTCGACCAACCAGGCCCGCTGGGCGAGGCCCGCCGCATGCAGGGCTCGCCGCACCTTGGGGAGCTGTCGGCCGAGCTTCATCACCACGAGGGCGTCGGTGTCGCGCATGCGTCGGACCAGCTCCTCTTCGCTGTCGATCCCGGTGAGCACGGTCATCACCTCGGTGCCTCGGGTGACCGGGACTCCGGTCAGGGTCCAGGCCGCCGACATGCTGGTGATCCCGGGGACGACCTCCACCTGCGCCTCTTCCGGGAGCCGATCGTACAGGTGCATGAACGAACCGTAGAAGAACGGATCCCCCTCGCAGATGACCGCGACCTCGTGCCCCTGACGGGCGAGCTTCCAGACTTCGTTCGTGCTCTCGTCGTAGAACTCGAGCATCAGCGCCTTGTACCGCGCGTCGGTATGGGGGAGCTCGGTGGTGACCGGGTACTCGAGGGGGAGGCTCTCGACCTGATCACCGAGATAGGCATCGGCGATGCTGCGGGCGCGTCCCTTGCTCCCCGCCTTGCGGAAGAAGGCCACGTACCGGGCCCGCTCGAGAATCCGGGCCGCGCGGACCGTGACCAGGTCCGGGTCCCCCGGGCCGACGCCCACCCCGTAGATCGTTCCTGTCGTCATTCTTGCTCGCTCGCTAGCGCATTCACGGCGGCGCTGGTGATGGCACTGCCCCCGAGCCTCCCCCGGACGATCACACACGGGACCGGGCGAGCCTTCCACAGCTCTTCCTTGCTCTCCATCGCGCCCACGAAGCCGACGGGGCAACCGATGATCGCGGCGGGTCGAGGGCAGGCGGGGTCTTGCAGCATCTCGAGGAGTCGGAACAGGGCAGTCGGTGCGTTTCCGATGGCGACGAGGGCACCGTCGAGCATCGGTCGCCAAAGCTCCATCGCCGCGGCGGTGCGGGTCGTCCCCATCGACTTGGCGAGACCGGCGACCGGGGGCTCTCGCAGGGTGCAGATCACCTCGTTGTCCGCCGGGAGGCGAGTGCGAGTGACCCCCTGGGCGACCATGTTCGTGTCGCAGAGGACCGGCGCTCCCGCGAGCAATGCCGCCCTCGCTCGCTCCGCGAAGTCCGGCGAGAACGCCACGTGGCCAGCCAGCTCGACCATGCCCGAAGCGTGAATCATCCGCACCACGACGGGCTCTTGCGCCGGGCTGAACTCTCCCAGCGCGGCCTCTCGCCGAATCGTGGCAAAGGAGGCGGCGTAGATCCGGCTCCCGTCGCGCTCATAGGAATAGGGCATGGGCGGCACTATGCACCGTCGAGGAGCTGCTCGGGGCTCAGCCCCTGCTGCACGGGAAGTCCGTCGGCAGATCCCCCACGTACGAGGTCGAACGACCCAGCGCGGCCGACGCAGACGACATCTGCCGGTCGAGAGCGTGCACATCCCTTGCTGCACCCGGCGACGTGGATGCTCGGGCCGCGACCCCCCGGGCGAAGTCGCCGGGCGAGCCGATGAGCCAGCCCACGCGTCTCCACCGTGGCCTGCGCGCAGCCCGGTGCCCCGGGGCAGGCGTCCACCCCCACGATCGGATCGGACTCGTCGGTCAGCAAATCGGGATGCGTGACGTCTCGGACCCCCTCGAGCAGCAGGCTGCGCCACGGCGTGACTCGCATCGATCGCACGCCAAAGTCCACGGTCAGCTTTCGGAGGGTCGTGGCCGAGACCACGCCAAACGGAGCCCCCAACAAAGTGCCGGCCGCATGCGGACCGAGCGAAGGCGGCGGGGTCGAGCCGACCGGAGGGCTCGATCCCACGAGTGCAGCGGGCGGCCGTGTGTACTGCATCAACGCCGCCATGCTGCGACGCGCCGCGGTTCGGTGCTCACGAAACCACGCGATCGCCTCCAGGACGGTCTGGACCGCTCGCTCGGGGCTGTAGCTGCACCCACCGGGCTCTGGTCCGAGGCGAACGAGCACCCCGCCCTGTGATTCCGGACGCTCCACCCTCAGGTCGGCGGGGATGCTGGCCAGCTCCCGTCGCGGTCCGATGTCCACGACGATCGTGAACTTGGGCGGGAGATCGGACACCGCCGCGAGGGCGGCGCGGAGCGTCACGCCCAGGGCCCAGCCGTCACCTCCCGGCTCGGCGAACGGGCTCACCAAGATCCGGGGGCTCTCCAGCTCGGGCGCGGCGGGAGCGAGCGCGTCGTCGACCAGAGCCTCGATCAACGACGTCCAGTTCGCCTCCGACACGCCGCGTAGCTGGATCCCCCCTCGGCGGGTGAGGGTGACTTCTCCGTTGGCGAACTCCTCCGCCAGCCGGGCCAGAGCGAGAACCTGCGCGGGCTCGAGCCGACCGGCGAACGGGCGCAAGGTCGTCAGCAACCCATCGCCCGACGGCATGGGACGCCACGCGGAGGGGCACCAGCCTCGGACCGCGGGCGCAGACGACGGGGGGCGGGTCACGGCTTCAGCTCTCCGCCCAGTCGAGGTCCGCGTGCGCGGCGTTGCTGAGGCTCGACCACTGACCCAGCGCCGCGAGGCGGGTGAACCGGTTTCGCATGGCGTCCAGCGCCGCGGGGTTCCGCTCCGCGAGAAAGTCCCGCATGTCCTCGTCCCCCAAGGTCGCGTCGTATACGGCATCGATGAGCTCACTCGCGACGTCATCGGTGAGCTCGGCGAAGGTGCCGAGGTGCTCGACGGTCGCGGCGATCTCGGCGGCCCCGCGATACCCGTGGCGCCGCATCGAGGCCAGCCACGCCGGGTTCGTGGCGCGCACGTAGACGACCCGAGCCAGCTCCACGTCGAGGCTTCGGGCTCGCGAGCGCTCTGGGTGCGTCGTATCCACGTGATAGGCCGCGATCGTGGCGTCGGTGAGCTGTTGCTTGGCCGCGACGAGCCCGGCCTCATGCGCCGCGTAGTCGGAGGCGAAGAGCAGGTCGCTCTCCGGCAAGTCCTGCACGTGGGCATAGGCGGCCGCCTCCGTGACCCGAGCCCGGATCCCCTCTGGATCGTGCGCGACGACGCCGCCCTGGTAGCTCCAGCACGAGGCCGCGAGCCAAGCCTCCGCCGCGTCCCGGCGAGTCTCCTCGAGGTCGCCCTTCGCCTCGGTGGGGAGGCGAACGCCGTAGGTCCCGGGGGCAGGCCCGTACACCCGCGGCCCCGCCTGCGACCGGAAGGGATTGTCGTCCTCGCCCTCGTCCAGCGTGGCCAGCTCACCCACGAGGCGGTCGAAATGGTTGCCGAGCTCGGGGAAGACGTCGCGGAAGAGGCCGGACATCCTCAAGGTCACGTCGATCCGAGGCCGACCGAGCTCGCTGAGGGGGACGACCTCGAGATCCCGGAACCGCCGGGAGCTCGCGTCCCACCGCGGACGCGCTCCGACCAGCCACAGCGCCATCCCGAACTCTTCCCCCGCGGTGCGCATGGTGGCCGACCCCCACAGATCCAGGATGACCGTGCGCGGCCAGTCGCCTTCGTCTTGCAGGTGTTGTCGCAGGAACTCGTCCGCGATCTCGACCCCGCGGGCAAAGGCGGTCGGCGTCGGGACCGACCGCGGGTCGGTGGCATAGAGGTTGCGCCCCGTCGGGAGCACGTCCATTCGGCCACGATAGGGCGACCCCGCCGGGCCTCCGTGCACGAACCGGCCGTCCAGGGCATCCAGGAGGCCCTTTCGCTCGCCTTCGGCCGCCTCGCGAAAGCGCCGATCCGCACCGTCGTGCGACCGCCCGTACACGTGAAGGCCCTCGGCGAACAGGCCATCCTTCACGTCGCAGACGAAGCGATCGATGCGATTGAGCGCCGCCGCGGTGGTGTCGTTGTCCTCGAACCCGAGCGCCTTGCCCAAGCCCAGCGCCTCGGCCTCGAGGACGACATCATCGCGAAGCCGGATCCGCCGTTCCGGGTGCAGCCCGTCGGCATTCGAAAACTCGTCGAGCAAGGCCTCGAGGTTTCGCAGCCGCTCCGGTACCCCGTCGCCGCCGAGCGGCGGCGGGACGTGGCCGAGGGTGATCGCGCCGATGCGCCGCTTGGCTTGTGCCGCCTCGCCGGGATCGTTGACGACGAAGGGATACGCGACCGGCAGTCCTCCGACCAGAGCGGCCGGCCAACAGCGCGAGGACAAGGCCACGGACTTCCCGGGCAGCCACTCCACGGTCCCGTGCGCCCCCACGTGCACCATCGCGTGAAGCTGCTCGATCTTCCGCAGCCACAAGTACATGGCGACATAGCCGTGGCGAGGCGGCTGCACGAGGTCGTGGTAGCTCTCCTCCCGCTGCTCCGCGTGGCCGCGCTCGGGCTGAAGCATGAGCAGCGTCCGTCCGCTCCTCGCTCCCCGAAAGCGGAACGCCCCGTCGAGATACGAGGGATCATCTTCGGGCGAGCCCCAGGTCTCCTGAAGCTCCGCGTGCAGCTCGGCCGGGAGCTCGCCGAGGAGTCGGCGATACTCGTCGCTCGAAAGCCGACCGCACTCTCCCTCCAGCGCACGCGCCAGATCATCCGGCCGGGCCCCCACGTCGTACCCCGCTTCGCCGAGATCCTCGAGGATCGCCTGCGCCGAGGCGTACGCGTCGAGACCCACCGCGTGCGCGGTATCCCACTCGCGGTTGGGGTACGTGGACAGGACGATGGCGATGCGCCGGTCGCTCCGCGCCGTCGCCCCCAGCCGCACCCAGCCCTCCACTCGGTCGATCGCCGCCTCCACCCGGTCGGCCTTGGACCGATGCACGGTACGAGCGAACTGGGTCCGCACGTCCTCTTCGCCTCGCTCCTTGAACGAGACGACGCCGGCGAACACCCGTCCGTCGACCTCGGGCAGGACCACGTGCATCGCGAGGTCCGCGGGTGAGAGACCGCGAAGGGAGTCGTTCCAGGCGTATTCGGGCGAGGTGGACAGAGCCACCTGAAAGACCGGAGCACAGACGCTCTCCAGCGGCGACTGGCCATCGGGGCCCTTGCCGGAGAACGACGTGGCGTTGACGATCGCCACCGGTCGAAGCTGCGGCAGCAGGCTGCGGAGCCACTCGGCTGCCGCCGGCATCTTCAACGAGGGAACAAACAGACCCAGCGGGCGGTGGCCTCGCCGCTCGAGTTCGTCGAAAAGCGCCGTGATCGGGCCGAGGTCGTCCGCGACCAAGAACGAGCGGTAGAAGACCAATGGCACGCACCCCCGCACCGAACTCGGCTCCGGGTGCGGCTGGATCCCCGTGCGCGGGGACCAGGTGCCAAAGTCGGGAGGCGCGACCGCATCCGGGGAGGGGGCCTGCAGATCCAACGCCCCGGGCTCGAGGCCCGCGGCGCGAGCGAGCTCGGCGAGGGCCACCCGCGTCGTCGTGCCTCCCGCCTGGCACGCGCGATCGATCCGCTCGAGCGCCTCCGCCGTCACGGTGGCGAGTGCTTCGAGGCGCTCGTCCTTTCGACCATCGGCCGGGACGACGACGAGGGCGATCCCTCGTTGGCGGGCGACCGCATGCAGCTGGCGCAATCCGTACTCCCAGTACGGGACCCCGCCAATGAGACGAACGAGGACCCCACGAGCGTGCTGCAGGGTCTTGTCGATATACAGGTCGACCGAGAGCGGATGAGCGAGCTCCGCGAGGTTCACCATGCGAATCGTGGGCACCGAGCCCTGCGCCGCCGCGCCGTCCCATGCCTCCGAGAATGCGTTGAGGTCGCTATCGGAGAGTGACAGGACGACGAGATCGGCCGGAGCGTGGCCGAGATCCGCCGGCAGGTCGGTCCCCTCGAGGGTCAGGCTCTCGCGATAGCTCCCGTGCATTCGTGCCTCAGGCCCCGGGTTCGCTCGCGAGCGCCGCGCGAATGGCCTCGACGTCCAGCGCGTCGTGCTCGGCGATGAATACGAGACGTCCCGCTCGAGCGCTCTGCTCCCAGGCGGGACCGAAGCTCTTTTCCATGCGGCTGCCCACCCCCTGGATCAGCAGCTTGCGGGGCTTGCCCTCGACCGCGACGTAGCCCTTGATTCGAAGGACCCGGTGGCGCTCGGCGAGCGACGACAGATGAGCCACGAAGCGGTCTCGGTCCCGGACCTCGCCGACCTCGAACACCACGCTCTCGAAATCGTCGTGGTCGTGATCGTCTTCACCGTCGTGGTGCGAGGGTCGAGCGTCCAGGTCGTTCTCGGCCGCCGCGTCGAGGCCCAGGACCACCATGGGGTCGATCTGGCCTCGAGAGATTTCGAGCACGCGAACCTCCCGCGGCGAGGCCTCTTCGATCTTCTTGCGGGCAAGGTCGATGGCGTCGCGGTCCACGAGGTCCGTCTTCGTCAACAGCACGAGGTCCGCACACGCGACCTGGTCCTCGAAGACCTCGGCGAGCGGGGTCTCGTGGCTGACGTTCTCGTCCGCCTCGCGCTGGGCCTGCACCGCCTCGACGTTGGTGGCGAAACGGCCGGCGGAGACCGCCTCGGCGTCGGCCAGCGTGATCACCCCGTCGATCGTGATCTTGGAGCGGATCGTCGGCCACTCGAAGGCCTTCAGCAGCGGCTTGGGCAGGGCGAGGCCCGAAGTCTCGACGACGATGTGCTCGGGACGGGGCTCCATCTCCAGCAGCGCGTTGACCGTGGGGACGAAATCCTTGGCCACGGTGCAGCAGATGCAGCCATTGGCCAGCTCGACGATGTTGTCCACCGGGCAGTCCGGGACGGCGCAGTCCTTGAGCACGTCACCATCCACGCCCGCATCGCCGAACTCGTTGACGATGATCGCGAGCCGACGACCTTGCACGTTGGTCAGCAACTCGCGGACCAGCGTGGTCTTGCCGGCGCCGAGGAATCCGGTGAGGACGGT
This sequence comes from Myxococcota bacterium, assembly GCA_039028615.1. GTDB lineage: Bacteria > Myxococcota_A > Polyangia > Nannocystales > Nannocystaceae > Paraliomyxa. The sequence continues at coordinate 57,261 of JBCCHT010000035.1, forward strand.
GACAGGGGTCTTTTGCAGGTTCTCCATGAGATCAATCTCCGGGCGGAAGTCGGGCGATGCAGTGCTTTCGAAAGTGAACGGGTCGCTCACGCCAGGGGACGAGACCGTCCGAGGTCGCGACGTAGCGAGCCAAGCCCTCGAGGATCACGTCCTCTTGGCCCTCGGGCTGAACATCGCCGTACACGTAGCTCCAGCGCGATCGACCGCGAAGCGCGACCGTGCATCCGCGTGAGCAGTTCGACAGGCACTCCACCGGTACCAGCGAAGTCCCCTCGGGCAACGACCCCTTCGCGAGTCGCTCGTGGAGTCGAGCTCCAGCGCGCACGGTGGGATTGGGTGGGTCGTCTGGATGCCTGCACTTGATGCACACCAAAAGCTGCGCCGGTACGAGCACATCGCCCTCAGGAGCGCGCGACGCGCCAGGTTCACCGCTCATCGTGAGCGAGGCTAAAGGTGGTGCACGAGAGCGTCAATGAGGGACGCAAGGTTGTCGCAGAGCTCGAAACGCCGACGCGGTGAGGCCCCGGACGATCGCGCCCTCGATCTCACCCGAAGGTCGTTGACGGACCGGACCCTCGCCGCTATCAGCATCGTCACTCGATGGCGCTCATCCTGATCGGCGGCGGAGCCCGCAGCGGCAAGAGCAGCTTCGCCGTGCACCGTGCGCTCGCAGCCGGTCCGAGCCGGCTGTTCATCGCCACCGCCCGAGCCTACGACGAAGAGATGGAGGCTCGGATCGCCGCGCATCGGGCCGAGCGCTCCGACGCGTTCCGCACCATCGAGGCACCAGTCGATCTCCATGCAGCACTCGACTCCGCGATCGCCGAGCGCCCCGACGCAATCGTCATCGACTGCCTCACCCTGTGGATGTCCAACCTCCTCCTGGACGAGCAGCCGCCGTCCGCCATCCTCGATCGGGCGCTGGAGATCGGCAAGGCGGCCACCGCTGCCCCCGTTCCGATCCTCGTGGTCACCAATGAAGTGGGAATGGGCGTCGTGCCCATGTCGGCCCTCGGCCGGACCTTCCGCGACGTCGCCGGCTCCGCTCACCAACGGCTCTCCAGTGTGGCGGACGAGGTGTGGTTCGCGGTGATGGGCCTGATGCTCCGTCTCGTACCGGGGCCGCTCGAGGCTGTTCCCGCCTCGACCTTTCGGCCCTAGCCCCGCCCGTCTGGGGGTCCACCGAGGCCCGGCCGAGCGCGGTCAGTACTCGTCGGACGCACCGAACTCGTGCGTGAGCTCGACGAGCTCGAACAGGTTGCCCTTCGGGTCCGCGCAGGTCACCACCATGCCATAGCCTTCGTCGTGCGGGGCTGTGACAATCGTCGCGCCCAGCGACTGCACCGTGGGCAAGTGTTCATCCAGCGAGGTCACGGCGAACGCAACCGGGGTCGCGCGCCCCGGCCCGTGACCTCCGAAGTTCGACGGCGGGTGGATGGCGAAGTGGACCTGCCCGATGTCGACGCCGTAGTGCAGGTCCAGCCCGTCGTGGTCCTCGCGCTCGAAGGTCAGCCCGAGCCCCTCGCGATAGAACCTCGCGAGCCCCTCCACGTCATCGGTGACCAGGATGACCCCACAGATCGACTTCACGGCCATGCGGTACGACCGTCGCATGGTCCCGTAGCAATTCGCCAGGCGCTCACAGAGCCTGCGCTCGCAGCGGCCCGACCATGAGAAACCTCCCGGAATGCGGCAGCGATCGAACGCCCTGCGGTCGACACTCGTGAAGACCCAACACCACGAGCTCGTCATGGCTTATTCCCGATCCATCAACCGTACCCCCTTTGTTTGGCTGGCCGCACTGGCCGTGGGCGCCGTGGCCGGCTGCCTCGGCTCTTCCGCCGATGGCGACAGCGAGGACCTGTGTGGCTGCTTCGAGACCAACGGCGTCGACTCGTTCTCCGTGAGCTGCTCGTTCGCGGAGGACTATGGCAACTGCGGGACCTATGAGGTCCTCGAAGAACACGAGTGCCCCGATAGCCAGGGCGACTGCATCCCCCCGGACCTCGAGGCCTCGAACGCACCGGTCGTGCAGTGCATCTTGGAGCGATTCGCGAGCGGCGAACCGGGGACCTTCAAGTTCCACACTTCCGAGTACTCCGGGCAGAACCGACTCACCGACCACTACGTGCTCACCGACGAGGGCACGGTGCTCGCGTGGAGCTACGACCTCGAGGACCTCAACACCGTGGTCTCGGCGGTACAACATCGACAGGCCCCGACCGCGGCGGCCCTCGAGGACTGCGAAGCCTCGAGCGAAGCCCACGACCAGTGGCGGTGCATCGAGGCCGCGGTGGCGGGCGCTCCAGTCATCGAGACCTGCACCGACGACTTGCTATGGACTGACTACTGACGGTCGTGCGCGAGGAATCGGCGAGGGGCGCCTTCGGTGCCCTGAGATCTCGAGCCAAGGCCCTCGGCTAGACCTTCGAACTTCCTCGGGGTTGCTCCGAGCAGCAGGCCACCCCTGCCAACCTTGGACCGGCCGCCGAAGAAAGCCGTGGGCCAGCGACGGCGTACTCGAGGGCGGCGCCCCGCTTCCTCATGGACGGCCCGCCCCCGCTCATCCGCGAGTGATCTCGGTAGGTTACAAGCCGGATACGCCAGTCCGTGGCCGCATCGTGACCCATGGATCGCGGCACGCCGATCGCACGATTCACTCATGACTGCGATCGCCGAGTCTGCGACGATCGCATCGCCATGCCACTCGCCGGGTCACCTCGTCGTGAACGCAGCCGCGCCCCCACCTGCTCGCGCCTGGTCGCCTACGGCTCGCAGTCCCTCGACCGAGCTGTATCCGAGACTCCGCCGCGCCCGCATATCGCCGCGATGTTGCTCGCCCTGCCGCTATTTGGCTGCCCCGGCGACGATTCCACGCCGATGACCACGGCTTCGAATGGCACCGACACGAACGCCTCGACCGGGAGCGCCACGACAGTCGGACCGAGCACGGGCTCGATCGGCACCGACGACGACACGGGTGAAGACCAGACCTCGCTCGACGGCGACGAGTCCTCGGGCGCCCCGGCCGAGCCGGTCGAGGTCATCGGCCCCTACTCGATCTTCGCCACCCCCACCGCGGGCACGATCGTGGGCGAGCCCGACGATCCGGCAGTCTTCCTGCCGCTGCACATCGTCGACGTCCCGATCTCGATCTCGGAGGCGTTCTCCGGCACTCCCGTGCTCGACGACGGCTGGTCCCCGCTGTCCATCGGGCAGCAGCTCAACCTGGAGTTTGCCCCCGGCACCCTGACCAACGTCGACGGCCCCGACCTGCTGCTGTTCAGCTCCTACCCCGCCGACGTCGACGAATACACCCTCTCGGTCGGCAACGACGACTTCTCCGCCACCGTGGACGTCGACGACGCCACCGCGACGACCGTGGCCACCAAGGTCCAGTACTTTCTCGTCGGCTACGGCGGGCCCTACCCCACCGACGTCTTGGCGCTCGAGATCGATCTGGCGGAGCTCGGGCTCGGGGCAGGCGAGGAGGTTACGTCGGTGAGGGTGCAGTGCCGGAATGATGGCTGCGATCCGCTGGGCGTGGTCTCGCTGTCGCCTCGGTGATCGAATAATCCCGGTACCGAGCCGGCACCCTCGAGATGGAGCGCTCGTCTCCCAGCGCGTCCTCGTCGTCGCCACGGGTGTTTCCGCACGCCCACCAACCAAACCGCCAGAAAAAAATCCGACCACGGCTGAGCGGATCGAAGGTCGGTGGGTACCCCTACCTCGCGCATTGCAACGCGAGGCATGGCCCTTTCCCCGACAACGGTCGTCTGGTTGGTATTGCTCGTAGCGGCGGTCTACGTCGGCTACCGGGTGGCGTACTTCCTGCGCGGGCTCACCATGCTGTCCGGGCTGGCGGAAGACGTCGGTGACTTCTACGGGAAGGTCTTCGATCGGAACTGGTCGCAGGTGCTGGCGCGCCGGCCCGAGGACGAGGGTTGGTGCTCGGTCGGCTTGTGGCCGGCCCCCGATGGTTACGGTCAAGCGTGCGGGCAGCTCGTCGATCGCATGCTGGAGCAGTGCAGAATGGACCAGGTCCAACACTTGCTCGATGTCGGCTGTGGTCGTGGCAACTCGACGCAGCGTATCGCCAGCGCGTATCCACACATCAACATCGTCGGCATCGATGTGACGCCAGAGCACGTGGCCATCGCCCGGGAGCGCTTCCGGGGCCGCCAGGAGGCGGTCGAGTTCGTGAACGCAGACGCGACCGACTTGTCCATGGTCGCCGACAGCTCCCAAGACATCGTGTTTGCCTTGGAGTGTGCATTCCACTTCGATACGCGGAAGAAATTCCTGAGGGAAGCACTCCGCGTGCTGCGACCCGGTGGGCGTGCCGTCTTGGCCGACATCTGCAGCGAGCGTCGCTCTCGGGCCCTGCACAAGAAGGCCTGGCCCGCGATCGCTGCCATCGCCAACAGAATATCGCGAGGACTCGGTGTACCCGTCGCCAACATCATGGACATCGACGAGTACCGCGAAATGGTGGCCAGCCTCGGTTTCTCGGAGACCTCGGTCGTCGACATCAACGCGGATACATCGGAGCCGTTCTCGCGCCATGCCCTTCATTGCCTGAAGGAGTCGGACGCAGTGGGCCATGCCCTGGACCCGCGCTTTCGAGCCTACGCCGAGCACAATTGGCACTACATTCTTCCCAGGTCATCGAGATATCTCCTCGTGGCGCTCACCAAGTGATCGCCCGAGTCTTCCTCCTTTCACGTAACCCCCCGATGTCCGACGGTCCCCACGAGCCGCTCACCGCCCACACCTGCACCCCGGCTGCGAGCCGCGTTCGCGATACGGCCGCCCAAGCCCGGAGACTCGGGCACATGGTCGCGAGGTACGGACGCTCCCTCGGAGACATCCGGCACAATCGCGCGTTGATCGATCGTGCAGAGCGGGGGCTCACTGCCCACGAAGCATTCGTGACCCTCTCACTGTTGGCCGGGTCCCTCGATTCCCCGGGCGGCAAAGGCTTCGCACGCGGACCCGCAGGCCCGATGCCACCGGGCAAGGACTCACCGCCCCGCGATCTGCCCGCGCTGCACCGTGCGATCGCACGCTTGCACCCCGGCTTTCGCGAAGAGTGGTGCTTCGTCGCCGGCCATGTCGAAGCCGCAGACGGTCGGCGTTTCGGTGTCCATTGGCAATGTACACGGAAGGCCGTGCTCCCCGGCAGCGAAAGAGGCTGGATCGATCGCCAGCTCTTCGGCTTCGAGCTGGCGATCACCGATGAGCGGGGCAGGCGGCACACCAGCACCCGCACCCAATGCGTCGCGGGCCTGTCCAACGAGGTCACCTACGAGACCAACCCCTTCGTGCTCCGGGTGAGTGAACAAGGCCTGGAGAGTCGACGATGCGGGTCGTTGTTTCCGATGCGAATCCAGTGCTCCGATCGTGGGGACGGGCTCGGAATCGAAGTGGAGCTCGGAGCAGGCGGACACGTCATTCCTTGGTGCGGAGACGGAGCGTTCGTCTCCGACCTCGGCACCATGTACGACGTGGCCAACATTCCGCTGTCGGGGGTGGTGCATATCGACGGAGAGGACATCGCCGTCAAAGGCCACGCGTGGTGGCAACACGCGTGGCTGACCTTGAGTTTTCCCGAGATGCCCTTCGGCCTCCACCGGCCGCTTGCGTGGTTGTATCGACAGCTCAATCTCGTTCCCCGTCCGATCAGCTGGCAGTGGTTGTTCATCCACTTGGAGGACGGCCGAGCACTCTACGCGCACCGCCCCCGGGGACTCGGGGCCCTGACCCTCGCTTTGGTGGAAGACGGCCGACATCGGTTCTTGGCCGACGGCGAGCTGAAGACCATCACCGAGACCCTCAGCCCGAAGTCGGGTGTACGTACCCCGACTCGCCTGCGTCTGAGTAGCAAGAGCGAAGATCTCGATGTCGAACTCTCTCCTTGGGTCGAACATCAAGACATGCAATTGCCCGATCTCACTCACTACCGTGAAGGCGCGGCCGATGTCTCGGGCACGCTCCGCGGAAAAGAAGTCCACGGTCTGGGTTTTGGTGAGGCCGTCGCGTTCGAGGCGATCCGCCGGGTCACTCGGCGCCGCCTCGAGACACTGGGGCTGTCGACGGAACTCACCGACGCCCTCGTACGCCGCAGCTGGATCCGCTCCGCCTTCGACGAGTGAGTGCTCGAATCTTGGGAGTGCAGGTGTGGGCCGATCCTCGAAGCACCCAACTCGGGACCCTCCGCGCTCGAGTCCGCGAAAACGCAATCTCGGGACCCCTGCATATTGCGACGAGGTCATGAAGACTTCACTCGAAGTGAGTCGACGTTTGGCCCGAGTGTTCAGCCTTCTTCACTCATGTCGACAATCAGACATACACAAAAGTAGCTTCTAGAATCGAGGATGAACGGTGCTACGCTCCACGTCGATGGCCAGTTTGCCACGAGCGAATACCCGCGAAGTGCATCGACTCCTCGAGCACCACCGTGGAGCGGGGTGGGCGCGACTCACCCAACGCTGGGGTCGAAATTTTCGGTACTCGGGCGGGGTCGTTACGGCGGATCCCGAAATCACGAAACAGCTGCTCATGCAGCGACCTCACACTGTCGAGCGCGCCACGACTCATCGCCATATCCAGCGGCTCGTGCCCGGCTCGGCCGGCATCCTGTTCAAGGACGGGGAGGACTGGCACCGCCGGCTACGAGCGCTCATGCCCACATTCACGCGCGCCCACGCGCTGCGTGGGCTCACCGACATGCACGGGCAGGCGCAGCAATGGCTCGCCAACGAGGCGGCCACTGGGCGTCGCGGCGACGACCTGTTCTTCGATATCAGCGCGCTGAGCCAACGGGTGGTCCTGGCGGTCGGCTACAACCTCGACCCCGATGTGGCCTGCGTACGCGAGCTGGGCCGCGCTCTGCTCGAATACAAGTTTTGGTCGCTAAACTCCCACCCACGGGCCCGTATCGATGAATTCGGGTGGTCGCTGTCCAAGCTGGCCGACGTCCCCTGGGTGGTCCGACACCTCCGCAACCTCGGGCACCGCTTCGACCGAGTTCGACACGCCGTCCAACGGGTCGTGCACGAACGACCGTGGCTCGACCCCGAACGCAAGGGCTGGGTCCAGAACCTCTTGGACGACGGCTTCGGTCTCGCCGAGCTCACCCACGAGCTCAACCACCTCTATGGTGCCTACAACGCGGTGGACTTCGCGCTCACGGCCGGGCTCTACGAGCTGTTCGCACGCCCCGAGTGGCTGGCCAAGGTCCGTGCCGAACGAACACGCCACCAGCCCGTGCTGCCTTCCATGCTCGAGAGCATGCCCGCCACCCGAGCGGTGATGCAAGAGACTCTGCGGCTCTACCCCGCCGCCATGGTGATCTTCCGCAGATCTGGATCCACCATCCACATCGATGGCGAAGCGGTGGCACCGGGCACCACATTCATGATCATCACGGCCGGCCTGCATCAAGACCGCGACCTGTGGGCGAACGCGGAAACCTTCGATCCTACGCGCTGGCTACCGTCCGCGCCGCCTCCACCTCGTTTCGCGTACATTCCGTTCCTGCACGGCAATCGCAAGTGTATCGGGCAGCACCTCGCGGAGTGTGTGTTCATGACGGTGATGGGCACTCTCATCGATGACTACGATTTACACTGTGAGCGGGCCGACGTTCGGTTGAGCCCCTTCATCATTCCTCGCTTCGACGGTCCGATCCCCTACCGGCTCAGCCGAAGATCGGACGAAGACACCCGTGCCCGGGGCCGTGCAACGGGATGACTGACGTCGGCGCTCGCGGTGGCGAGTGGCACCCTCGGCCCAAGTCCGTCATGTTGAATTCAATGGGAAACCTGCGTCATATGTTGCGAATCGGGTGGCTGATGGCTCGGCCCGGTCGTAAGAACCGAGCCTCCGAGCTGTATGAGCTCTTCTCCGAGGAACGCGTAATGGGGCGCGATAGCCTCTATCTCAACTTCGGCTGGTGGGAGGATGGGCAGACCAACTACGACACGGCCTGTGAGGCGCTCGCCATCGAACTCGGCGAGGCCGCCGGCATGAAGTCGGGGGAGCGCTTGCTCGATACCGGCTGTGGCTTCGGCGACCAGGACCTCCTGTGGCTGGAGCGATTCGGCCTCGAGCACATCACCGCGGTCAATATCAGCGAACGGCAGGTTCGCCGGGCCCGTGAGCGGGTGGCCGAGCGGGAGCTCTCCGAGCAGATCGACGTGGTGCACGGTTCGGCCACGGCCACCGAGCTACCGTCGGCCAGCTACGACGTCGTGACCGCCCTCGAGACGGCGTTCCACTACGACACCCGCGAGGAGTTCTTTCGCGAGGCCTATCGGGTGCTCGCACCCGGGGGCCGCTTGGCGCTCGCCGACCCCATTCCTCAGGAAGGGTCGCTGTCGAGTCTGCGCTTTCGCATGGAGATGCGCGTCAATCGGGCGTTTTGGCAGATTCCCGCGGATAACGTCTACGAGCCCACCGCGTACCGCGACAAGCTCGCTCAGGCGGGTTTCGAGGGCATCGAGATGCGCTCGATCCGAGACCGTGTCTATCCCGGCTTGCTCGAGTTCATGCGCAATGCGGCCGACACTCCCGACTATCAGCAGCGCTTCGACCCCGTATTCCTCAAGGGCCTGCGTTCGGTGGGCGGCAGCACCACCGCGTTCAACGGCATGGACTACTTCATCGTGACCGCGACCAAGCCGGCGGCTTGAGTCGCGCGTTCGCCCCACGCCTCAGTCGAAACCTCCCGTGCCCCAGGGGCGCGGGAGGTTTTCTCGATCCGGGTTCCTCGTTCGCGAGCGCTCGGATCGACTACGCGGCGGTCGCCGGGCTTCGACGGCTCACCGTGAGGGCGAGGGGATCGGCGAAACGAGACACCGCAAACTCGGTCATCCGACCGTGATCGGGGCGCACCTGCACCGCGAATTCGGCCGCAACTGCGGCGACAAAAGCAGTGAGAGCCGTCTCGGCCAAGTGACGCCCCACGCACTTGCGAGGGCCCCGAAGGAACGGAACGAAGGCAAACGACCGCGACAGATCCGGGTCGCGAAGCCAGCGATCGGGGTCGAACTCGTGTGGTCGGTCGAAGACCTCGGGATTGCGCTGAAGTGCCGACATGAGGATCAACGCCTCACTGCCCTTGGGCCACGTACGACCGGCCACGACCATGGGCTCGCCGAGGCGACGCGCGACGGTCCACGTTGCCGGGTGGCACCGCAGCACCTCGAGAATGAACGCCTGCGTGAGAGGAATCTGCGGGAAATCGGGCCGAGACGGCACCGACCTCCCGCTGGCACTCCCCCACTCCTGAAGCTCCTCGGCGACGCGAGAGGCCAGGTCGGGATGTCGCGACAGTTCCAGCACGCACGCCGTAAACGAGAATGCCAGGGCGTCGAACGCCCAGTACAGATGCATCAGCTCGTCGGCGATGGCTCGGTCTTCCGACCCTGCCCGAGCGAGGCCCGCCACCCAGCTCGGGTCGGGCACATCGTCGTCTACGGGCCGCCGCCACCCCTGCGCCTGCACGAGCCGGGCGATGCGTCGGCGAACGACCTTGGCCGCACGGGACGTATGTCGACGATTGATGAAGAAGCGCAGGACTTCACGCAGCCCCATGCCGACCTGGTCGAGCCGTGTGTTCGGAGCTTCGCTTTCATCCAACCAATCGGCCAGGGCCTCACCCAATGCCCGACCCTCACGATCTTCGGGACCCAGCCCGCAGGCGGCCTTGATGAACAACGCGCGCCCCACATGACGGAGCTCGTCGGCCAAGTCCGCGGGCGGGCGGCCCGACCACCGCGCCAGCGCATCGGTGGTGAGACCGTGCACGAACGTGGAGAAGCCATCGACGTGGCTCCTCTTGAAGCCAGGCATCATCGCCACCGCGTGCGGGCGCCAGTCGGCATCGTCGACGAAGAGTAGCCCCCGGAGCCCGGGAAAGACGGTACGGACCAGCTGGTACCAACGACTACGGAGATGAGTGTGGGGTCGATGGGTGAGCAGAGTCTTCACGACTTCGGGGTCACTGGTCGCCATTGCTCCCGAGAACGCGAAGCTCTTGCCGTGGCGTTGTACCACTACGCTCCAACCTCGGGCGCCATGGGTCGCCAACAATTCCCGGACCTCGCGTACCCGAACCGACCTCACCATTACCCTCGGGTCATAGCATGCAACTGCGGTCGAGACCCGTGCTGAAACGACATGGCATTTGACACGGTTGTTCGTGCTGCCATAGTCCGCACACCGGGGGAACTGCATCGACGGAGCATTCATGCTCTCGTCCGAGCACTCTTCGGTCGTGCCCCGAAACTGCGAGCGGAAACATCACATGACTCGGACCAGTACCGTGCTCGACAAACCCCATCGCAGCCCAGCGATGCGCGTGGTCAATGGTGTCGGGCAACGGCTTCCATGGCTCAAGCGCGCCGCCTTCCCTCTGGAGGCCCAGGCGCTGATCGCCCGGGCCGAGCGACAGGCGGGCGTGCGGGGTTCGGAGTTCCGACTCCCGCCTGAACACTACGCCGAAGGCTTGTCGCGACTCCTCGCCAGCCTTCGTGAAGAAGCCGAGCTCACCGCCACCGGGCAAGCACTTGCGCACACCATGGTGGTGGAATCTCTTGCCACCCGCATGCGCCTGGAACATCTGTGGAGCCGAACTCCCCAGCGGCCCGAACCGATCCGCGCCCCCCTGTTCGTCGTGGGTCTGCCGCGCACGGGCACGACCTTTTTATACAAACTCCTCAACCAGGATCCCCGCAACCGGGCCCCCCTGACGTGGGAATTACGCTGGCCAGAGGCCCATTTGGCCGGTCAGGCGCAGGTTCGTAGGCGAATCCGCCAGACCCAGCGTGGCGTAGATCTGCTGTACCGCATGTGCCCCGGGCTGGATGCGATGCACTTTTCCAGTGCGACCACCCCCGAGGAGGACTTCTCCATCTTCCGGCTCGAGCTGTGCAGCACCTATTTCACCGTGTTCTTCCACGTGCCGAGCTACAACGAGTGGGTCGTCGACCAGACGAAACACCAATCATTCGGGATTCATCGGCGTGTTCTCGAGACGCTGTCTCGGCCCTCGACTCCGGCTCGCGCTCTGGGCGAGCGCTGGCTACTGAAGTCCCCCGAGTACCTGCGCCGCCTACCCGCTCTGTTTGAAACGTACCCGGACGCACGCATCATCCACTGCCATCGCAGCCCTGCCCACGTATGCGGATCCGAAGCCAGCCTGATCTCCATGGTCCAGGGCATGGCGTCGGACGTCGTCGACGTCGCGGCCAAGCGTAGGCAGCTCCAGGCGGTCTTTGCCGACATGTTGAGCGAAGGAATGCGAGCACGTCGAGCCCTGCCGAACGGGCGCGAGTGTGCATTCGACCTGCGCTATGCCGACCTCGTGGCCGACCCCATGGCGGCGGTCGAGCGCATCTACGACCACTTCGGTGATCCCCTGAGCGACGAAGCACGACGGCGCATGCAGGCGTTCTTGGCCAGAAACCCCAAAGACCGACGCGGTAAGCACCAATACGAAGTGCCCCAGCTGACCGACCTCCGCGACGAGGAGGCCCGCGTGTTCTCCGAGTACTGCGACGAGGTCGGGATCCCGCTGTGATCCAACGGTGTTTCGCGAGAATCGACCGATGCTGGGCCTTCTGAGCGGAGTCGCCTGCGGCACGATGGCCTTTGCCGCCCGCCTGGGATTCGACCTTCGTCGGGCCCTGGGAAGACACGTGGTGCACCACCCTCATGGCTGGCGGGCGATCGTCGGCGTTGGCACCGAGCATACGCATCCGCGTGTCCGCGCCATGGCTGCGCCCGCATATCCCCTGCCCGAACAGCACGCGATCTACCTGTTCGCGAACAATCCCGAGCAGCCCCATGCACGTTTCGGCGAGCTGCTCCGTGGTCGCCCGATGTTTCGGTTGCTACCGGGTGACGGGCACTTCCGAGTATCCGGCACCGTTGGCGAGCTGCAATGCGCGTGGTGGAGCCTGACCGCCTACGACGCCGAGGGCAGGCCGATGTCCGAGGACCAATCGGAGTGCTCCCTGCTCGACCGCGACCTGAAAGGCCCCGACGGAGCCTTCGAGATCGACGTGTGCGCGACCCGTCCGCGACCCCCCGCACCGGGGCGCCGTTGGCTTCGCGTACGCCCCGGAGAGCCCTTCCAGCTGGTCCTGCGCGTGTACGAGGCCCAGCACGACGGCGACGTCGCTCAATGGCCTGTACCGCTCATCCAGCACGCCCAGGGGGGCCCTGCGTGCTGACCTTCCTCCCTGCGTTCGTGGCCACCTGGGGGGCTCTGAGCGCCGTCGACCGGCTGCTCACCTCCGCCGCGCCCCAGTGGCGATTGCGACGATCGTTGCACAAAAACCTCGGGCTGAATGGGGCGACGAACGTCCTGCACCATGTCGACGAGATCACCCCGATGGCGGCAGTCGACTTGCTGTACTCGGTGGCGGAATTCGATCTGAGCGAGGGCCCGCTGCGGCTGCACGTCGCCCCCACCGACGACTATCGGGCGCTTCAGTGCGCGACAACGAGCACGGTCACCTTCGCGTACCGGAGCACGAATACGACCCCTCGTCTCGGCTCGACGACGACACTCGTCGGTCCACGAGACGCGGAACATGACGATCCGTCGGCCTTACGCTGCCCCGATTCGCGGGGGTTGCTGGTGTTGCGCTTTTTGGTCACAGATGCCGCTCATCGGGCTCGCATCGACGAAAAGCGCCGCGAGTGCCGACTCGAGATCGGCTCGCGGTAGCGCTCTGCGGACTCAACTTCACCGTCCAGTCGCGGCGGTTTGCGTCTGCGCACGTCGTTTTTTTTCAGATCGAGTGAACGGAATCGGCTTCGGTTGGAATTCCCAATGTGCCGGGTGTTCTTCGAAACATGCGCATTCCATCGCATTTCGTGGTCACCCCTCTTATCGAACGGACATCGGATGCAAATCATCGATCCATCCCAAGCTGCCGCCGGCTCCCATATCGCCGAACGCTCTCGTTTCGCCCACGCGGTGGACCTTGCCGTCGAGGACCTTCCGCATGACGACGCAACACTGGAGTGGTGGTACGCCAATGGCCATATTCGTGACACTGAAGGCCGAGAATATTCGTTGTTCATGGCGATCTTCCGCACCGCGGTCGAGGAGCTCGAAGATGGGACCTATCGCTGGGGCCACGCGCTGACCTGGGGACTATCGAGCCTCGACGAGCGCCGCTATATCGCAGAATGTCTGGTCGATCAGGACTCGGCAGAGATCGGCCTCGATCGCCTGGATCGAGGCATTGGACCCCAAGATGAACGCCTACGAAAAGCGCTGCGAGAGGTCATGGAGCGGGGTGAAGTGCCACGACCCGACATCCAGCTCTCACGGCCTCCAGTGTCCGCCTCCGACCGTCTACACCTCGACCTCGATGAGCGAGTATTCGAATCACTCGGCGGAGATCGCTACCGCCTACGCCTCCATCACACCGAGCTGGAGGCCGGCTGCGAGCTGATCTTCCAGCTCGAAAAACCCATCGTACTGCACGGTGACAACGGCGTAGTCACCGGATCGACCCTGGACGAGATGTTCTACTACTTCTGCCCGCGTTGTTCGGTGGAAGGCAGCATCGTCGTCGATGGCGAACGCCGTGAAATTGCGTCGGGATCGTTCTGGTACGACCACGAGTACGGCCGCGGCGACGATCCCGACGACAAGGCCTGGGAAGCGCGCTGGAACTGGATCTCCGCCCAGTTCGACAACGGCTGGGAGATGACGATCTACGACGTCTTCGACAGCGACGACGGCAGCCCCACCGACCATGTCGCCTTGCTGATCGACCCCGAGGGTCGACGCCACGAATATCGAGAGTTCTCGTTCACCGGCGATCGGCCCTGGGTCAGTGCGCGCACGTTCCAGAGCTACCCGACGCGCTGGAAGATCGACATCCCGGAGATCGAGCTGTCGCTCGAAGCCACGGCCCCCTTCCCCGAGCAGGAGTTCGTCACGTACATCACCAAGGCCCCGTTCTGGGAGGGCCGGGTCGATGTCCGCGGCACCTTCGCGGGGCGCCCGGTGACTGGCCCGGGCTACGTCGAGCGAGCGGGCTTCGGCGGCGTCGACAGCCTCGAGGATTTCTTCGGTGCCGTCGGTGATGCCACCCGTCGCTCGGTCCGAGGGATCTTGCCGAACGAGCCCAGCCGTGACGACCTGCTTCGCATCACCGCGGACGAAGAGCATCGGCACTACACCGACTCGATCGATCCGGGCCGCTTCCGCGAGACGGTCATCGAGCCCATCCGAGGCGTCGTCGATCGCGGCGGCAAGGCATGGCGGTCCTACTGCTTGCTCGCCTGCTGCGACGCGGTCGGGGGAAACTCGCAGGAGTACCTGCCCTGGCTCGCGCTGCCCGAGCTGCTGCACGTGGGCTCGCTCATCGTCGACGACGTGCAGGACGATTCGGAGAACCGCCGTGGCGGCCCCGCGTGTCACCTCGTGCACGGCGTGCCCTTGGCCATCAACGCGGGCAACCTCAGCTACTTCCTGCCCTACCTGGCCATGAGCACGGTCGAGCTCACGGAGGGTCAGCGCCTCGAGATCTACGACGAGTACTTCCGCGCCGTGCGAGCCGGACACGTCGGGCAGGCGCTCGACCTCGCGGGGCTGCTCCCGCTCATGGCCACCACGGTGGACAGCGGCGATGCGAGCGAACTCAAAGCGCAGGTCCTGTCGACCCATCGCCTCAAGTCCGCAGCACCCGCCGCCGCGCTGGCGCGCATCGGTGCGATCCTGGGCGGCGGGTCTCGGGCCCAGATGGAAGCCCTCGGTACCTATCACGAGAGCCTCGGGCTCGCCTTCCAGATCATGGACGACGTGCTGAACCTCCGCGGCTTCGAGCGCGACCTCAAGGACCGCGGCGAGGACATCACCGCGGGCAAGGTCACCGTGCCCATCGCCATGGCCATGGCCGAGCTGGAGGCCTCACAGCGCGCTCGCGTTCACCGAGCGCTCGAGGCCCACACCAGCGACCCGGACGAGCTGTCGTGGGTCCTGCGCACGCTGGAGGACACGGGTGTGTTCGACCGAGCCGAGGCCGAAGCGCGCCAGCTCGTCGAAGAGGGCTGGGCCGCGGTGGCCCCCCTGCTCAAACCCTCGGTTCACTCCGTGCACCTGCGGGCGTTCGGTTCCTTCGTGCTCGACCGGCACTACTGATGGCGCCGGCCAAGCAAAACAAGGGGTGGGGCCAGGTCAAGACGCTGGCCAAGCTCGCGGTGGGTGTCCCCGCCTTTGCGACCAGCATCGCGACCGAGGCTCGGCTGACGTCGCTGTTCAAGCTGCCCTTCCCCCGCGACGTCGACGAAATCCTCCATGCTCCCGAGCGATTCTTCAGCCTCCTGCAGGAGGCGGGAGCCCTGCCGGCCCGGGCCGAGCTGCTCGGGATCCAGCAGGGGGAGGGACTGCACAACGAGCCGGACAAGCAGCGAACCTCGGGAATCCTCGAGGTTCGTTGGTCCGATGGTCCGCTCGACGCAAGAGCACCGTCGACACCCGCGCGATCCCAGCGACTGTTCGTGAAATTTCAAAACGGCCGCGGCCTGCCGCTGTGGCTGCAGGCGATGCGAGCCACCGTCGAGTGGGGCATCGCGCGCGAGGTCGACTTCTATCGTCGGCTGGCCCCCACCGCGCCCCTGCGGGTGCCCAAGGCCATGTACGCGAACTACCTGCCGGCCTTCAACCGCGTGTGTCTCGTGCTCGAGCACACCGAGGGCTACAACCTCGCCGACTGGCGTGGCTGCCCGATCACGGCGGTACGAGCCATGCTGCGCGACGTCAGCCGGCTCAACGCCACCTACTTCGGCCGGGTCGACACGGACTCTCGCTCGTCGTGGATCCCCGCGCGATCGGGCCTCGACTACGCGTCGTTCGTCGGAGACTTCATGGCGGGTGAAGCCGACTGGTACCGCCAGATCTGGGCCGCGTTGGTCGACTACTTCGCCGACCACCCGCTCACGCTCGTGCACGGCGATTGCCGCCCGGGCAACATGCTCTTCGTCGACGATGGCGACATTCAGCGCGCCGTGGAATCGGGAGACGACGATGATCGGCGCCGCTGGGACGACGACATCGACGACACCGAGGTCGTCTTCCTCGACTGGGAGGCGACCAATGCCGCGCCGCTGTGGTGGGATTTCACCTACTGCACCACGGTCGGCATCACCGTCGAAGACCGCCGCGCCCTGCGCCCACGCCTTCTCGACGAGCACAGAAGAAATCTCATCAAAAATGGCGTGCCCGAATCCATGCTCGGTCCACAGCGTTGCCGCGTGGAAGTCGAGCTGCTCACCCTCGTGTTGGTGTTCGTCGCCAAGCTGGTGCGCACCAAGGGCTTCTGGGACCGCCAAGGCAATACGGCCGAGGACTTCGCCGCGTGGGACGAGAGAATCCGCGCCGTAATCGAAGACGCCGACATCCCCACGATCACGAACGCACTAGGGCTTCCCGCCGAGCCGCTGCACGAGCTCAAGCGCGCCGCCGCGGATTGGCAGTTCTAGGTCGCCCTGCACTCGACGAGGTCAACGATGGGCTCCGCTGCTGCTGCCATCCCTACCGTCACGCTGCCTCCGGTCACCGCTCGCTTTCCCGGGCCTCGCCTACCCGAGGCACTCTTTCGCTTCGCGCGTACGAACAACGCCGCCGAGTTCCTGCTCGAGATGCGGCGCAAGTACGGCGATGCTTTTGCGATCCGGGGCCCCGACCGGCTGTACGTCGTGCTGTCTCGCGAGGACCACTTCGACGAGATCCTGATCCGAGCCAAGGACCGATACACCAAGGACTACTCACTCGCTCCGCTGGAGCTTCTGTGTAATCCGAAGGTGCTCTATCCCAACGCGACCGAGCGAGCGCGGCTTCAACGGATCTTCCGACGTCGCCTGACTCGTCGCTCCCTCAGCGGCAACGATGAGCGAATCCAACGGCTGGCCCGCCAGGCATGCGGCTCGATCCCGTCGCGTTTCCTGCGCGGGGACGGAGTGCAGCTGATGCGGGTCATGTTGGACCTGCATTTTCGTGCCTGGATCTCCGCACTGCTGGGCACCGATCCCACTCGGGACCTCGGTGAGCTGCCGGACGAGTTGTTCTGGCTGGCGGAGTACCTGCCCCACGCGTGGTTCACCCGCCCCTTCCCCAGCCCGTGGCGAAACAAGAGCGACCGGCTGATACGGGCGGTCCGTGGATACCTCCATCACCTCGTCCGCACCCAAGCGCCGGATGCCGACGCGGCCATGGATTGTCATGCGCTCCGCAAAGAACTCAGCGACGACGAGATCGTCGACCACGTCGCGATCTTGTTGATGACCTCGGCGGCCGTCCCCGCTCAACTCGCGACCGCGTTGCACTGCATCGTCCGCGACCCGCAGCGGGTCAACGCTCTGTGCGCAGTCGAATCCCCCGACGAAAAACAGACCCGTGAACACCAGCTCTCGCTACTTCTCAGCGAGAGCTTTCGCATGTATCCCGCGGCGTCGATCATCCTGCGAGACGCCACGGACGACCATGTCGTGGAAGGGTGCTCGATCCCCAAGGGCTCCGTGGTGCTGCTGCCCACGTACGTCCTCAACCGCGACCCGGGTCGTTGGTCCGAGCCCGACGTGTTTCGTCCCGAACGCTTCGACACCGACGAGGCGCTCCCCGACTGTTTTCCCTTTGGGCGAGGGCCACGGTTTTGCATGGGCGCGAGCTACTCGCAGATCTTCATGCCCGCGGTGCTGGACCAGTTCACCCGCAACTTCTCCATCGAGCTGCTGGAGCGAGACGAGCGGTACTCGCTGTCTCTCCCGCTGTCGTTTCGCTCGTCGAAGGTACGGCTGAGCCCGCGCCCCGCCATGGCGCTGTCGCGCGAGTAAACCAACGCTTCGGTCGCGAGTCGAATCGTTCGACTCGCGACCGTGGATGCTCAGCGCCCTGCTACAGCCGCACGCTTCGCTGCAGCCGGCTCATGACCGCGAAGGCACGGGGCCGTACCCGCTCCGTACCGTGCAGCCGTAACTCGATCGCCTTGCAGAGGCGATCGAACTGCTGCTCATCTGCGAACTGCGTGTAGCTCTGCCGGGCCAGTCGGGCGGGGAGACCCAAGTCGCGGAACAAGCTCACCAGTGTGTCGATGATGTGGCTGACCTCGAAGCTGTAGGGCATGCCACCGCTGTCGTTGCGACCGGTGGCGCACCAGGGCGTCGTCGTGCCCTCTTCGCGAGCGAGCGCCTGCTCCATCTGGGCGACCGTCGGCTGACGATGCAGTCGATGGGCGTGGAAGCGGGCGAGCCACTCGGCCGCGATCGAGAAGCCGAACGCCTGCTGGGGAAAGATGATCTCGGCGCTGAACAGCGAGACGGCCGGGATCACCGGATCGACCATCTGCCGGTGCAGCGAGGGCCGCAGGCGCGGGTCGTAGCCTTGCTCGCCGCCTTCGCGCACGATTCGAATCTCGGGCAGGTTGGCGGCACGACGGTACCCTGTTGCCAGGATCACGTAGTCGGCGGGCAGGCGCTCGCCCTCGTCGGTGATCAATGCGTCGGGCTCCAGCCCTTGCACGCCCGCCTTGGTCCGCGCCACGGCCCGCAGCAGCTCGGCCTGGTCTGCGCGAAGCACCGCCCCGCGGTGCAAGAACACGTCCGAGTCGGGCTCGAAGGGGTTGACGATGAAGCCCTCCCGCACGAGCGGCCGACTGAGCCGGTGCATGAGTTCACTGTGGCCCATCGCCTTGCGAAGCTTGCCCAGCGCAAACGCATACGCGACCAACGCCGACTGACGCGGTCCCATACGTCCATACATGAAC
This sequence comes from Myxococcota bacterium, assembly GCA_039028615.1. Lineage (GTDB taxonomy): Bacteria > Myxococcota_A > Polyangia > Nannocystales > Nannocystaceae > Paraliomyxa. The sequence goes on from JBCCHT010000035.1 coordinate 76,055, forward strand.
TCGTACGAGTAGGCCCATAGCGCCTTGCGGTAGACGCAGGCCATGCGTTGGTGGCCGCGACGAGCCAGGCTGCACAAGATGTCCTGCGCCGACTTGCCCGCGCCCACGACCACCGCCCGGCGATCGTTGTCGAGGATGTCCTCGAGCATCGCGCGGTCGAACTCACTCGAGTGCACGACGGTGCCGCGAAAGTCGGACTCGCCGGGGAGCTGCGGGCGATTGGGCGTACCGGCGTTGGAAAAACCCAGCGCGCACACCACGATGTCGCAGCGCAGCGGCTCCCGCTCGCCGGTCTCGGTGTCGACCACCGTCAGCTCGCACGCGGGAGACTGGCCCGGACGATACGCGATCGACTCGACCCGGACGCCGAAGCGAATGTGCTCACGGAGCGCGTGGTCGCGGGTGAAGTCGTGAAAGTACTGCAGCACCTCGTCGCGACTCGCCTGCTCGTTGCGGGTCGCGATGGGCCGATAGTCCGCGTAGCGATAATTGTGAGCGCGTGAGTGCGTGGTCAGGTCTGGATAGTCGACCTTGCTCCACACGCCGCCGACATCGGCGGCCATCTCGAGGCACTCGACTCGCCGGAAGCCAGCGCGTTGCATGGCCCGCAGCACGGCTAGGCCGCCTGCCCCCGCGCCGATCACGACCACGTGTTTGTCAATCATCGTCTTTGTGCTCATTCGCTGCGGGACTCAAGCCGCCATCTCAGGCCGGTGAGCATGCACCATGATCGCCGGCCCTGCATCGGCGGCAGGCTTGACGACGAAGCCCTTGTCTTCGAGCAAGTCGACGATGAGCTGCCGATCCGGGAAGTGCCATTCCAGGGCGATCTTGCGAATCTTGGACCACACCGAGGTCGGTAGGCTTGCCAAGACCTCTCGCTCCGCGCCTTCGATGTCCATTTTGAGGAAATCGATGCGCTCTACGCCCGAGCTCTCGAGGACCCGCTCCAGGGTATTGAACTTGCATCGTACGCGATCGCTCTTCTCGTAGAACGAGTACATCCTAGGGACGACGACGTGAAAGAGCGACGGGAAGGCCCGGAGGAGCTTGTGCAACATGGGAAACGCGACCTCGAGATAGACCATCGCATCGTCATAGGACGTCGATGCCTGGCGCTGCGTCTCCTGGAGTTCTCTGCAGTCGTTCGAAAACGCCGACATATTGCGGTAATAGTTGAGATCTCGCTCCTCGACCTTGTCGGACAGACCGAAGTTGTGGATATGAACCACGCCTTCGAGGTTCTTGACCGCGATGTTCTTCTTCAGGATGGAGAAGGTCTGGGGCACCGGCTCGAAGGTGAACACCTTGCCATTGGGTCCGCAGCGCTCGGCCGCGTAGCAGCTGAATAGCCCGATGTTGCCGCCCGCATCGAAGACCGTGTCTCCTTCTTCGATGGCGACTTCGTCCAGGGTATAGGTCTCGTTGACGAAGACTTCCTCGGCGATGAGTTTGCAGGGCAGCCGATCGCGGCCGACGAAACATTCGCCCATGCCGGGAAGGTTGGCTTTGCGCATATAGTGTCGTTCTCGACTCATGGTGAATTCCTCGGCTTCAGGCGCGCAATGGGGCCTTGCAGGCGATAGGGCAGGCTCTGGCAGACCCGGCCGTCCAGCTCGGGTTGCTCGAAGCGAAAGTGCCGAAGCACATGATCGAGCAGAGGCGCCATCACGGCTTCGGCAAAGCTCTTGCCGATGCAAAACCGCGGCCCCCGGCCATACGCGAAGATGTCTGGTCTCGCCGCTTCCGTTGCGAACCTCAGAGGGTCGAACCGCATCGGGTCGGGCCATATCGCGGGGTCTCGATTGACCAAGATCGTGGGGAGGACCACCACCGACCCCTGGGCAATGTGATACCCCGCGATCTCGCAGTCGAGGGTGGTATCGCGCAAGATCAGCGACGACACCGGATGTAGACGCAGAGTCTCTTGCAACGCCAATTGAAGGGCTTGGCGCCGCGCCTCTCCCGTCGATTGCTCGATACGCCGCAGTTCCTCTGGATTGGACAACAGCTCGTGCAAGCACGATTCGAGTAGCACGGGGACGTTGATCGACGAGTACAGCAGGATCAGCACATTTTCGCGGAGCTGCTCTTCGGTCAGCCGTTGGCGCAGCTCCCGACAATTCAATACCGCGTCCGTGTCGGCGGGCTGGGACTCGATGAGATCGCGGACATGGGCTCGCAGCTCGGAGATCGCCGTACGAGCACGCGAACGCCACGGTGTCGGCACGATCCGGGTCGGCCAGACGCGTGGGAGCAGACCCGTGAGTTCGAGGCTGCGTTGTCCCATGTGCCTCGGATCCGCCGCGATGTCGGCCCCGAGGTAGAAATTCAGCAGCACTCGATAGTGTAGATCCAAGAGTAGATCGATGACCGGACGGGGATGGCCGTCGACGAACCGCGCGGGAGTGGTGCTGCACGCCGCCTCGATGGCAGTCCCAAAGCCCCCGCCACGGGCCACGATGGGGGCGCGGGACAGCAGTGGCCGAAAGATGCCGCCGAGTCGACGGCGTTCCGCTTCGTCTGGATAGAGCAGTTCCTTGGAACACATCAGCTCGAGCGGCTCGAGCGTGAAGCTCTTGGTGAAAAACCCCCGAGATCGGACGAGAACCTGCTCGAATTCTTCCGCGTGCCCGATCACGACGTAGGGTCGACCGGGGGCCGGAATCGAGAACACCGGACCATGACGGCGAGCCATGCTCGCGATCGCGTCGCAGACATTGCCGTGCCTGAACATCTGCATCAACGCCGTGGTCGTCGACGGCCCTCGCGGCACCGGGGCAGTGCGAGTTCGGCTTTCGTACGCTCGAGAGGGCTGTGGTTCCACAGGCATGAAAATGGCCGTATTTCACCCGAATTTCGGGGGTTCGTCACACGTCTTCGCGACCCGGTATGCAGTCACTCCGAGTGCATGCCGGGGGCGAAAAAGCACTCCCTCGAGATCGAGACGGAGTCCCCCGCCAGTGGGAGTGCCCACCTCCCCTGATTCCTTTCACCCGGCTCTCAAATTTCGATGCGCTTCGAACCCGCGGACGGAACCGAATCAACCGCACGCCAGCGCTTCCTACGCGGAGCCGTTTCGAGAGACTGTATTGGGCTTCTCACATGCGAATCGGCGCATGTTCATGGACTCGAAGTTCGAGTTCCACGCACCCGACTCAGTCACTTCAGTGGCACCCGCAGCGTGCATCACGTCCACATGCCCGTGGTCGACCCAGCTTCGGTAGCGGGGAAGGCCCGAGGCGGCTGAGGGATCGGTCGTTGCACACGTCTCGGGCAGGCAGGTGACGCTCGAGCCCCGCACCTGCGCCAGAGTCCGGCCGTGTTCTCGACGATTTCTACATTGATGGAACTTGCCGTCGAGGTCGCCGAAACGATCGAAGAGGATCGCGACTTCGGGCCCAAGTGGCGTCCGTGGTGACGGCGTTGGCGGAGCCCACGGCGCTACTTCGGCCTCCCCGCGGTCCAGGGAATTGCTCGATTCTCGCAGACCTCGTCTGCGATAGTGGGCGGTTGGCTTACCGAGGCATCCCGGATCCGGTGCTCGAATCGCCAAAGTGCGCCTCGCCGGTCTCCGCGGAGCAACCCGATGAAAGGCACAGACTAACGAGAAGGACGGCGCTCACGCCCACATGCGACGGGGATGACGGAGACTCCATTTGAATGGTTCGACTGCAAACCGTCGCGGGATGTGACGCAGACGTGCCTCTTTTTCTCAACAGCAAAGATCGAGACCACAGCATTACCCTTGGTCGCCGTCCCCACGGCATCGGCCATCTGTCACAAACGGGCCAACAATTCCCGAGACATTCCCCCGTCCAGTTGCTCCCTCCAACCCCTTTCGAAGCAACTACGCCCGGAAACAAGACATCGCGATTGGTACCCTAGCGTCGACCAACTCACGACGGGAGAGATCAGGCAGGTGACTTGGCTCGGATGGGAGTCTTTGGGAGGGGCGTTGACATCGGGCGCGGCGGTGAGTTTCCGAAAGCGAGGGGGCATCGACGTTTTCGCCCGAGGCAATGACTCCGCCGTATGGCACTGGCGTCGCGTGGAACGTGGCGCTGAATGGGTAAGCCTCGGCGGCGAGGTCCGAGGCAGCCCCGCGGCCGTATCTTGGGGCCGCAATCGCATCGATGTCTTCATTCGCGGAGCTGATGATGCCCTGTGGCACAAATGGTGGAAAAACGGTTGGTACGGCTGGAAGAGCCTCGGCGGAACTCTGACCTCATCCCCCACGGTCGCTTCTTGGGGTAGAGGCCGGCTCGATGTTTTCGCCCGAGGTAGCAACGGTGGAGTCTGGCATCTCGCATACGACGGCAAGTGGTCCAAATGGAAAGACCTGGGGCACGAAATCAAGGGGGCTCCCTCAGCTGTATCTTGGGGTCGCAGCCGCATCGACATCGTAGTACGGGGCACGGACAACGCCCTGTGGCACAAGACTTGGAGGGACCGGTGGACAGCTTGGGTCAGTCGAGGGGGGAGCATGACGGCTGCACCTGCGATCGCCTCTGGTGGCCCTCGGCGCCTCGATGTCTTCACCCGAGGCAGCGACGGCGAACTCTGGCACCTGCGGCACGGAATGCGATGGGGGCACTGGGAGAAACTTCGCGGCCACTTCTGCGACCACCCCGGCGTCGTTTCGTGGGGGCCGAAGCACATAGAGGTGTTGGTTCGGGGCTGGGATGGGGCCTTATGGCGCAAGGTATGGGCTAGCCGCCGAATCAACCGTCGGTTGCACGGACGACTTCCGTTCGCCGAACTCGGTGTCGAGGTCTTGGAGTCCATGCACGAACGTATGAAGGATCTCCAGGGATCCGCGTGCACTCCCACGGGTACGCTGGTAGTCACGGGCGAGACCACTTCGCTCGACTTGGGTGACCAGCGGCTCGTGCATCATCCCGACTCTGGAACTCACGATGTAGGTGGAGACATTCTCCAACGATGGGAAAGCCTGGGCGGGGTCTCTGGTTTTCTCGGACAACCGATCTCGAATGAGGGCACCGCGGCCGACCGTATTGGCCGGTTCAACCACTTCCGCGGAGGCAGCATCTACTGGCACCCGCGGGCCGGCGCATTCGAGGTCCACGGCAAGCTCCACGCCAAGTGGGCATCTCTAGGTTCGGAACGGTCCTCGTTGGGCTACCCCACATCCAACGAACGCCCCGCCCCCGCCGGAGGTCGAATCGGATGGTTCCAGAGCGGCGCCATCGTATGGCATTCGCAGCACGGCGCCCACGTCCTCGGTCCGGAGATCGTCGACCGGTGGCTCTCGCTCGGCGGTGGCCAAGGACGCCTCGGACACGCGACGGGTGATGAACAGACCGACGAAGCGGGTAGCAAGACCGCGTTGTTCGAACGGGGGGTCATCTACTGGGACGAACGCAGCGGCGCATTGAGCCTCAGTTTGCCCATATTCAGCGGCTGGAAGGAAACCGGCGGGGTCGCCGGAGCACTCGGGGCACCGGTCGCCGACGAGAAAAATTTCAATGACGGCGGCCGCTTCGTTCGCTTCGCTCATGGCTATCTGTTCTGGCAACCCCGTACCGGCGTGTACTCGCTACGCGAGCCGATCGTGGGCAAGTGGGAACGTGGAGGAGGCCTCGACGGCTCGCTAGGCCACCCCATCGGAAAAACGACGACGCTGGCTCAGGGGGTGACCTACGCCCGCTTCGTCGGCGGTGCGTTACTTTCTCACCCCTCGACCGGCACTTATTCCATGCCCAATGCGATGCTGAGGCGTTGGATCTCAGCGGGCGGCCCAGCCGGCACCTTGGGCGGTCCGGTTGACGACGCCCGTCCGGTGGCTCAGGGGAGCACCTCCGTGGCAATGCAGTTCACCCGCGCTACCTTGCGGCAAGGTGAGGGCCCCGAGGAGTTCAGCCTCCACCAGGATCCCGACAGCCGGTGCCCTATCGTAGCAGCCGAGACAACTCTAGATCGAGATCTCGACGGCGCGCTCGACAGCCCCATCGAGGACATCGACCAAGAGATGTGGATCCCGCTTCTCCACTGGCTCGAGCGTGCCCAGCAGCGAAAACGCTTCACCCGCGACTCGTTCACGGTCGAGTTTTGGCACCGCCCGACGTCTTCGTCGACCATAGATCCGACCAGATTTCTTCCCGTCCGGCCGGGTTCGCTGCAAGCTCGCCTCCAAGGGCTGAACGGCTCCTTCGAACGCGAGATGACCGTCATCTGGCGACAGCCAAACGCACCTGGGCAACCACCGCACTTGAGCGCACGATTGGACTTCAGCGACGACCCGGACCTGGCCGGCAAGGTAAAAGGCGCCATCCAGAGCGACGGCAGCATCGAGATGTCCTGGCAGCATCACCTTGCCCGAGCCCGCACTCCCGGCCCGGGCGTAGACCCACTGGCTCCGAAGCAGAGCTTCGCTGACTCTATCTACTCGCATCCCGACGATCCGATGTGGCAGGACGGGCCCTCGCGTTGGCGGGAGATACGTACCGCTGAGCTGCCTCGCACGCTCTACTACCGACGGGTGGGTCGCGAGCCAATCTTCGAGCTCATCCCGACCTCGTTTCGTCTCGGCTTCGACGGTAGAGCGGGGATTCCCAGTGTACACCCCACATTGCTCGACCGAGGAGGAGACTCGACCAGCGACGAGCGTCATGTATTGGCACGCTTCGGGGGCTTGCCCTACATGCACGCGGAGGAACACACCGCGGCGCGCAAGTGGATCGAAGAGCACGAGTCGGTCCCCTTCGCTCACCTGATCTACTCCCCGATCATCGGCCGCTTCCAACAGCCCACGGGACTCCTCGGAGCGAAGGCCATCCAAATCGACGCCGTTCCCCTCAATGAGTACCTGTGGCTCGAGTGGGACTTCGCGATCGAGCTTTGGATGACGGTCCTACGCAACCTGTCGGAGCCAGGAGGGAGCATCACCGGGGGAGTACTGGTCGAGCTCGACGTCGGTAGCGATCGGAGTAAGATCACGCACCAGGTCCCGGTCGAACTCCACCTGGATCGGCTGCAGGCTGACGCCAGCGTGCAAGCGGAGTTGCTTCCCGTCGAGCCAGGCCAAAGCCCCGACCGGCTGCTACTCGGCAATCCAACCGACAAGGTCCTCCACGTTGGAGAACTTTCGGTCTTCCTGCTCCCCGCCCCGACCGATCGCGAAACCTCCTCGCAAGTCCACGGAGCGAGCCAAGGCGCGCGCGGCTTCGTCTCGGAATGGGATGGCCAACTCGACCCCATGAGTTCGGTCGAGCTCGAGCTCAGCGCGCCCCCCGAGGTTGACCTCGATTGGGATGATGCCCTCGTCGAGATCCGGAACGTCGAGGTCGCCCCCCCCGCCGAGGGCTGGGAACGAGAGATTATCACTCAGCGGGAAACCGGGCACACCTCGTTCGACATCCAGGTGCGGGCGCTGAATCTTGGCTCCGACCGGGACGTCCCCGAGAGCTTCGAAGAGATCAGGCTACGGCTCCAGCCGTTGCGTTCGTCCATAGCAGATCCGCCTGATGGGCATCTAACGCATGGCAACGACACATGGGCGAGTCGCATTTACATCGGTATGGAAGAGCTGTGGAGGATCACGAGAGACCAGGACCGTACCCGACTGTACCGGCTGACGGCTCAGGCTCGTCACACTGACTTCGATGGACTCGAGCAGCACATGGTCTTGTCCGTTCGGTTCCCGAGTTTTCGCGCGCTACTCGACGAGCGCCCGGAGTCCCGATACGAACTGCTCGACGCAAACGAAGCTCTCATCTCTACCGGGTTGGATCGTCAACACGCGGCAGAACAAGTCGCAGAGCGAAGCAAGGCCGAAGAAACGACCTACCTCCGCGTCCACGACGATGAAGACAGTGACTCGACGAGGCGCTAGTTCTTTAGTTTGCCCGCGGGTGCGAGGGGAGTGGAGGGCGTAAAACTTCGATGTAGTTCGAGTTCCACCGCCAGCCCTTCGGGCAGCGGCAGCTCCACGCTGACGGAGCCCGGCTTGTATCCCATTTTTTTCGCCCAGACGGTCAGTTCATCCGGTAGTTCGTCGGCCCGCACCTTCCACTCATAGCGCCCATTGGAATTTACCCGCTCCTTATCCAGGTGCCGCCCCCGCGAGCCGATACGAACCAGGGCATGCGGGATCGGCTCGCCATGCTCGTTCGAAACTCGAATTGGAATGAAATAGAAGAGGCGCTCCGGCTCCGGGAGTGCACCGGTCGTCGAAGCCGTAGCGGAGGACGCTTCTTCCCCGGTCGAGTCCAAAGTCGAAGCAGGAACCTCCTGGGTCGCACCTGTGTCGGGGACGGGCTCCGTGCCGGTCGAACCGGTTTCTCCCCCCTGTGGTGTATCGGCCTGAACCGGCACGGATGGATCCACTTCATCTCTTGCCGGTTTAACTGGGCGCTGGATAGCGAGGTCGACCGAGAGTTCTTCCTCATCGTCAAACTCGATTCGCTTCACGACCGATTTCACCGAGTCCTTCTTTGCCCACACGGTAATTTCACCGGGCGGCGATATTTCAAGCAGGAGTTCGTAGTCGCCATGCTCCTGCGTAGTCGTCTCTTGAATCTGATCGGCGTTGTGAACGACGACGAGTGCGTCCGCGATTCCCATGGAAGGATCCCCGTCCTCCAGCACACGGCCGTAGATTTTCAGGACTCGCCCCCCACAAGAGCCACTGCTCGCCACCAGGCCTTCCTGAGACGAGAAGTGAACGATGAGAAAGAGCGCCGCCACGCCGCCGGCAGTCACTTCACCCAGGGCTCGAAACTTGAACCGAAGGCCGATCTTGAGGCCGCCAACCAGCCCCCATAACAAAGCCGCTGAAGCAAGCGCCAGAACAACCGCAAGCACATGGGCTTGGCCACTGTTGTCTACACACATGGTGAAGACCAGTACGATTGCAGTTACGAGCAACACGCCCCCTACGCCACATGCGATCCATCGTCCAATCGCGGCTGGACGTTCAGAGTCTTTTCTCGCTGGCTCCACGGGACTACTCCTGTCGACCAGCGCAACTCGTGGCCGGTTTCGAATCGTACCGACGCGGTTGCTGGCTGACCACCCTAGGTGCACCACATGATGGTTGACCTGTCCTCGGCACGAACCGGACTCCGCCTACGCACGAGTATTGGCTTGGTTGTCGACGACCATCACCACGAGACCTCTTGGAACGAACGTGCCAAGAGACACTCGATGCCCGCCCCTAAGGCGTCACAGCTCTAGGCTCCCGAAGAACAACCTGGTGGCGGCGCTACAGCGTCGCCCGGAAGGCCTCGGCGTCGGTGAGGTCCAGCAACGCGACCGCTCCGGCCTCATGCAGCAATGTCAGCGCCTGCTCGGTCCGCTCGAGCACCTCTTCGGAACCTCCGCCGCTCGCACGCAGTGCCTTGGCGAGGAGCAGGCTCACCTGCCCCTGTTCGTGGGGAAGCGTGGTCTCGAAGCCCTCCAGGATCTCGAGGGTCTGTCGGGCCAGCTCGACCGCTCGCGCGGGCTGCTCTGCGCCGAGTTCGTTCTCGGCGAGGGCCTGGAGCGCAGCCGCGGTGACGCCATGGTGGAGGCCGAGCTTCTCCTCGAGCGCCTCGCGGGAAGTGGTGAGGATGGATCGGGCGTCGTCGTGCCGTGCCAAGGCGATCAGGGCTTGGCCCTGACGAAGGCGAGCCAGGTTCACGCTGAGATGGCGAGCACCGAGCTTGCCCTCGAGTACTGCGATGGCCGGTTCGACGTGTCGCAGGGTCTGCTCGGGCTGGCGTAGGTGGTGGTAGACGCCCGCGATGTTGACCCGCACCTGGGCGACCTTGGGGTGGTCCTCGCCCAGCAGCTCTCGACGCAACCGCAGCGCGTTCTCGTAGTGCCGCAGCGCCTCTCGATGCTGGCCCTGCTCGACCAACACGGTGCCCATGTTGTTGGAGACGGAGGCGAGGTTGGGGTGATCGGGGCCGAGGGTGCGCTCCATCTGCGCTCGAGCACGACGCAGGTACTCCAGCGCCTCCGCGTGCCGTTGCTGACGACGCAGGGTCGTGCCGAGGTTGTTGAGCAAGGTGGCGCGCAGCGGGTGGTCGGGGCCCCGGTAGGCCATCACCAGTCGCAGCGCGCGATCGAACATGGCCTGTGCCCGCGAGTACTCCATCTGCGCCATGAGGACGGAGGCAACGTTGTTGAGCGGGTTCAGCAGCAACGGGTGCTCGGCTCCGTACTGCTCCTCGAGACGAGTCAGGGCCAGCTCCGCCGCCCGCCGGGCTTCGGCGAAGTCGCCCTGGCGGAGATGTGCGTTCGACAGGTTGCTCAGAGACTCGGCCACCCGCGGATCGGTGGGCGGGAGGTGCTCTTCGCGAAGGCTCAGCGCTTCACCGTAGTAGCCGCGCGCCTGGTCGTAGTGCCCCTGACTCAGAGTGATGGCGCCGTGGAGGCTGAGGCACGCGGCCCGCTGCAGCGCGCCCTTGCTTCGCTCGGCCAACCCCTGGCATTGCCGGACCCACGCCAGGCCATCGTCGTGCCGCTTCAAACGTACGCCGACCATGAGCCCGAGGGACTGCACGGCGATCGCCGACTGTCGGTCGTAGGCCAGCGCGGCGGCGCCGAAATAGGCGTCCTCGAGCGCGGGCTCGGCCCGCTGATAGTCGCCCGCCTCGAAGAGTGCACGGCCAAGGGCCACCTGTGATTCGACGACCAGGGGCGGGTAGCCGACCTCGTCGGCTGCCGACAGCGTCGATTCGGCCAAGGCGATGGCCTCGTCCATCTTGCCCATGCGGGTGCGAGCCTCCACGAGGGCGAGGCGCTCCCGTTGCTGACGAACGAGCGCGACGACCTCGGGATCGACCGGAGGGGCGAGCTCGGATTGGAGCCACTGCGGGTTGGAGCAGCGGGCGATCGCGGGGAGCTCGGCCGCGGCATCGAGCGCGTGGTCGAGGACGTCGGTATCGGGCTCGGCCAACACCGTCACCAGGGAGCTGAAGGCGTCGAGGTTGGACTCGAGGCAGGTCATCCTGCGATCGAGCTCGGCGGGCGACTGTCGTTGCTCCACCACGGTGGCTTCGCAGGCCTGTCGATGTGCAGTCGCCCAGGCGTCGGCATACGCATCGGCCATGGGCTCCAGCCGAGCCCAGGTCTCCGATGCGTGGGGCGCCTCGCTGCCCAACACCAGCGCATGGAGTTCCTGCTTGCGCTGCGCGTCCCAGACCCCCTCCAGCTTGTGCGACGCATCCGTGCACTGGGGCCCCGAGGACGAGCCGCCCCACAGGCCCACGCCGACCGCCGTCGCCGCCAGGCCGGCTCCTCCCAGCCACCACCAGCGGGACCGTCGACCCTCGCGTTGGTCACCGAGCGCGTCGAGCAGCGCCTCCATCGAGGGCCATCGCGCCCGGTTCTCGGTACACAGGCCGCGAAGCAATACGCTGCGGAGCCGAGTGGAAACCTGCCGATCCGCGTTGATCGGTGGCGACCGAACCTCCCCCGCGAGCACCTGCACGGCGAGCGTATCCCAGTCCTCGCCCGCGAACGGATGCTCGTCGTACAGCGCCTCGTACAGGGCGACGCAGAACGCATACTGATCGCTGAGTGGGTCCGCCGGCTTCGAGGAATACAGCTCAGGGGCCATGTACGCGGGGGTGCCCGCGAGGTTGCTGTGCTTGGTCTGCGAGCCCGACGCAGTGGATGACGCCGGGCCCTCGGGCGCACCGCCCGAGCTCGGTGCCTCGACGTCGTCGAAGTCTGCCGCGCGAGCGAGACCGAAGTCGACGACCTGCACCCGCCCCTCACGACCCACCATCACATTGGAGGGCTTGAAGTCGCGATGGACCACCGAGCGCGCGTGCACAGCCGCCAGCCCCCGCCCGGCCTGGGTGAAGACCTCGAGGATCTCGTCGACCGAGCGCGGGGCTTCGTCCAGCCACGCATTGAGGGTCAGCCCGTCGACCCACTCCATGGCAATGAACAGGTGCTCACCATCGACGCCGACCTCGAAGACTTGCACGACGTTGGGATGCGAGAGGCGAGCGAGCGCTTGGGACTCGCGACGGATCCGTCGTTCGCTGACTTCGTCGATGCGCCGCCGCAGCACCTTGAGCGCGACGGGTCGGTCAGCGCGGGTGTCGTGGGCTAGGTACACCACCCCCGCCGCACCAGAGCCCTGCCGGGACCTCAGCGTATATCGACCGATGCGCCCAGGGGGCTCGTCGAGATCGAGAATCCGAATGTTGGGGTTCGACCCTTGTTCGGTCTCGTGAAGACTCGATGGCATCGAGTCTGGATGGAGTTTGTCCGAAGGCACCAACGCAGCGGTCCGGGAGGACGTCCTCGTCAATTCGTAACGAGTCGGTGGTCGCCTCGATGCAATCCAGGGCACCAACCTCGGCCGGTTTGCATCTCGCTCTTCACGCAGGGAACGACCGGCCCATATTGAAGCGAGGGCGATTTAGTCGGGAAGGAACGGTCCGCCGTTGGAGTTGGTGGTGACCGTCCACGATGTACGATGCCCCCGTGTCCAACCTGCCCGCACTCGTCCACGCTCAGAGCCTCGTCGTTCAGCAGCAAAAGGAGATGCTCGAGGTCTTCACCGACTTCGAAACGGCAAATCGTTACACCATCCTCGACCCCAACGGGCGCACGCTCTTACATGCGGCGGAGACCAGCGAAGGCGCGATGGCCTTCCTTTCGCGCAGCTTCCTGAAGGCCAAGCGACCCTTCACGATGCGCCTGGTCGATCCCGCGGGTACGGTCGTTTTCACGCTTCATCGGCCCTGGACCTGGTTTTTCTCGGAGATCCACGTCGAAGACGCCCAGGGCCAGAAGCTGGGGATGATCGACCAGCGTTTCGCGTTCTTCGCCCGCAAGTTCGCCGTCCTCGGTCCCAACGGGGAGGAGCTCGCCGAGCTGAACGGCCCCTTCTTTCGACCGTGGACCTTCAAGGTGGTCAAAGGTGGCCAAGAGGTCGGGGCGATCAAGAAAAAGTGGAGCGGGCTGATGAAAGAGGCGTTCACCGACGCCGACAACTTCGGCCTCGAGCTCGGGCCCGCCATGGATCCTCAGCTCCGGTCGCTGGCCCTGGCCGCTACGTTCCTCATCGATTTCTTGTACTTCGAGGACACGGGCGACTGAGCGCGCCGCGATTTCAGCCCTGACTCGGTGCCCGCGAGTCACTATGCTGAACCGGTGACCGCGGGCGAGGGACGGCGAGGAGACGGGAGCGGCGACGCATCGCCTCGGCCCCGCGCGCCCGGTGTCGCCCCGTTAGCGGGCTCCGGGGTGCTGCTCGTCGCGACGATGCTCGCCAGCCCCCTCCCCCTGCGCTGGCAACCACGGTGGCTGCAGCAGCAAGGCCTGCCCGCCGCCCATGGGATTGCCGCCATCGCCCAAGGGCTCGTGCTCGGTGGGATCTTGGCTCTGCTCTACGTCGAGGCCGTGCGAGCGGGGACTCCGTCGGCGACGACGGAGATGTGGAACGCGGCCCAGCGCAGCGAGACCGACCTGAGCTACGGCATGCTGACGACGATGGGCATGGGGGTGGTGGCTCAGTTCGCGCTGCGGCCGAGCACCTGGGTGCTGACGTGGCTGGCCATCGATGGCTTCGTCCGGGGGCTCGATGCCTTGCTCAACAACCGCCGCACGCCGAGTTCGCCGCTGTGGCTCTTCGACGCGGTCGCGGGCTCGATCGTTCGTTTCGCACGAGCCCGGCTGCTGCTGTGGCGCCTGGGGCCGCCGCGGCCCCCAGAGCTGTGGCTCCCGAGCGATCAAGAGGTCGACGTGCTCGACCTGTATTGTTCGCGATTGCAGCCCTTCGACGTCGACTCGACGCTTCAGGTCGGCAACGACTTCTTCCGCGTGCAGCAGCGAGTGCTGCGTCGGCGGCGAGACCGATCCGTGTGGCACTACCGGGCGCTGCCGCTAGTGGCCAACGAGTCGCTGCGAGGGCAGATATGGCCGATCGATCCGAGTGAGTGCGTGCGACCCGAGCCTCCGGCGCGAGACCGGACGGACACCGCGAGCTGAGGCGGCGATGAGCATGGCCAGCGCGAGCGCCCGTCGTCTCCCTCGACTCGCCTGTCAGGCGCCGGATGCCTCGAGTTGCTCGAGGATCTCGCGCGCCTTGGTCAGCTCTGGCCGCTCGGTCCCGTCCCACGCCTCGATCGCCGCTTGCACGCTCGCCTTCGCCTCGGTGGGTCGGCCGAGTCGCAGCAGCGAGTCCGTTCGGTACCACGCGGCGGTCCCCGCATTCGGACGATCGTCCTGCGCTCGCAGTCCGGCGTGGGCCTCACCCAGGGTGGTCTCTGCTCGCTCGAGCTGGCCTCGCTCCCACTCGAGCAGGCCGAGGTTGAGCCGAGGATGCGCGGTCAGGGCCTCGATGTCATGCTCCTCGGCCACGCGAATGGCCTCGAGGTACGCCCGCTCCGCCTGGCCCAGGTCTTTGCGAACCTTGGCGATGTTGGCGAGGTTGGCCAACGAACGCACGATGACCGGAACGGCGCCGAGCGTGGTGGCGGTGGCAATGACCTGCTCGTAGCCCTTGGCCGCGTCGTCGAGTCGGCCTTGGCGATAGCGGAGGTTGGCGAGGTTGCCCTCGGCCATCATCATCAGGCGAGGGATGCCCAGCTCCTTGGAGAGCTCGTGCCCACGCTCGTACTGCTCGGCCGCACGATCGAGCTGCCCGGACGACTCGTGGGCGATGCCGACGTTGACGTGAAGCTTGGCCTGCTGTGAGAGCAGGCCGGCCTTGCTTGCAGTGGCGAGCCCCGCCTCCGCCTCGGTGATGGCCCCCGCGAAGTCCCCTTGCGTGGCGAGCAGGCCCACCAGGCTCACCGCCGCGTCGACTCGCCCTCGAGCATCGTGAGTGGCTTCGAGACGCTCGGCGGAGCGACGGAGCTCGGCCACCGCCTCCCGATAGTCCCCCACGTGCGCCAACAAAGCGGCTCGTTGCAACCCGAGATGAGCGACCAGCTGCTCGTCACCGATCTCGGCCGCAATCGCGAGGCCCTCGGCGATTCGCTGGTGAGCATCGTCGTAGCTGCCCAGGTACCCGAGGCTCCCCGCCTGCTGGCACAGGTTGTAGCCCAGCGGCCTCAGCTGGCCGAGGCGGCGGCGCACCTGCTCGGCTTCGCCGTAGAGCGCCAGGGCCTCGTCGCGTCGGGCGAACTCGGCGAGCATCATGGCCCGCCCCTCGAGCGCGGCCGCACGGGCCGTTTCATCACCCGCCCCGACCGCGATGGCATGGGCCCGCTCGAGCAACTCCAGCGCTTCGCGGTGGCGACCGAGGGCCGCCACCACGTGGGCCAACCGCTGCCATCGCATCACCCGCTCTTCGTCTCCCTCGAATTGCTCAGAGACCTCGAGCGATTGGCGATACATTTTCTCGGCGTCGGCCAGCTGGTTGACCTCCTTGAGGATGGCCGCCAGCGCGGCCATCGCGTCGTCATAGGCGGCCCCCACCTCGAGCTCGAAGAAGATCGCCATCGCCTGGCGGGCATGCTCGAGGGCCTCCCGTACGCGACCGGCGATGCGCAGCTGCCCCGATGCCTGCAAGTGGGCAATGCCGTGCGACAGGGTGCCCACCGCATTGTCCTCGGCCCAGGCGAGCGCCCGCAGGCACGACTCGAGCAGCGGAGCTTCGACCCGCTCCCCCAGGTTGTGGACGATGTACGAGCAGGACAAGGGCCCGAGCTCGGCTCCCCACGCACGCGCTTGTCGATGAAGCGAGCGCCGTGCCGCCTCGCGCTGCTCGGCCTGAGCGGTCGCATCCCCCGGGTCGATGTGGGGTGGCTCGACTCCCGTTCCGTCGAGCGCGGGGGACCATGCCTCGAGCCACTCCGGCAGCCTGCCCGGGATGATGCGGGCGCGCCCCGAGTCGCCGTAGCACGCCGCCACCTGCTCCACGGCCTCGAGCACCTCGGAGTCGGGAAGCACCAGCCAGTCGAAACCGGGCGTGTCGGGGCGCGACGCCATCTGGCGCAGAAACAAGTAGTTGGGCTCCGCCTCGAGGTCGGCCCCCGAATAGCCGAGGATGCACATCCTCGTGTGGGCGACGAGCGCCTGCAGGGCCAGCCCGACCTGCGGGGCCAGGCCACGCTTGCGCTGCGCCAGCGTGTCGATGCAGGTGGTCGGCTGCGTCGCCGTCCCGTGGAGCTTGAGCAACAACGTGGGGGCGTCGGGGTCCTCGAGCTGCGCGCGGATATCCAAGCCCTCGTAGTCCCCCGCGGTCACCAGCACCCGCAGGGGCGCCCCAATGGCCTCGCACGCGCGCTCGATGAGCGTGTCGAAGTTGGTGGTGACGATCGCGGGCAGGCGCTTGGCCTTGGCCAGCGCGGCGAGCCAACCGTGCACGGCGTTGATGCGGGTGCCCTCGAGACACCGCAAGACCTCGAAGTACTCTTCGGCGATCGAGAGGGTGATGACCTCCGAGGTGTACTCGGGCGGCATCGACCCCGCGTCTTGCTTGGCCTTGACCGTCTCGATGATCGACGCCGCATGGTCGGTGATCACGGCCGCCTGCTCCTCGAGAGCGTCGAGCACCGCATGATTGAGCTGCCACCACGAAGGCAACCCGGCGGGCGGCACCATGGAGATGCCGGCCCCCGCGAGCACGGTGAGGCGCCGCGACTCCAGCAGCGGCAGGAGACCGGAGGCATCGCAGGGCTCGTCGACCATGGCTCGACGCTACCAGAGACGCGAGCGCGTCGGCGCGCATCGCAAACGTACCTCCGAACGGCCCACAACGGGTTGAATCGGCATGAAAAAGAAAATTCGAACGAGCTGAAGAATTGATCGGCCGGGGGGTGACTACCTGGTGTCCTGCTGTCAAAGCGGTGTGCTTGACGGCCCGAGGTCACGTAGGTGGCGTGACGAGCCGCTGTCGCTTTCGGTTCGTGGTTTCGAACGCGGCAGCTTCCAAAACGAGTCGAGGATCCAATGCTCTCAGTGAAACGAGTCTTTAGCCCAGTTGCCGTTCTCCTGTCCTTGGGCGCGCCGCTTGCCTGCACCGCGGACATCGACTCGCGCGATGGATCCGGGTCCGACGACCGTCAGCTCCCCGTCTGCAACGAGCGCTACCAGGCCGAAGGCGACAACGCCAACGGCCCCGATGTCGACTTCGACGACTGGAGCGTCCGCAAGGACCACGAGGGATACGAGGGCGACTCCTATATGGACGCGGGCGGCCTCGATGCCTGGCTCCGGTGGGACTACATGAACTTCGCCCCCGGCAAGTACACATTGAGCATCCGCTACGCCAACGGCAGCGGGAACACTCGACCGACGATGATCCGGCTCAACGACGACGACGAGACCGAGTTCGAGATGTCCTTCCCGCCCACGGGGCGATGGACCCACTGGCAGACGGTGACCAAGGAAATCGACGCGCGGTACGGGATCCGCAACCTCAACATCGAGGTCGTCACCGGTCGCGGCGGGCCCAACATCGACGCCATCGAGGTGAATGCGGTCGAAGTCAACGGGTGTTGAGCCCCCTTCATGGCCACAGAAACTGAACGTGATCGGGTCCGAGCCCCTGCCCCATCATGCCCGCCGAGCGCGAAAGCCCCCCGACCGTCGGCCGCCCCCGCGCGCCTCGTAGCGTCGCGGGTGGCGTTCCCGTCTCCGATATCTGTGACAACCTGAAGATCGACGCGGGGGCGTACGACGACTGGCAGCGTCGATTGCTCGACGGTTTGTTCGGACGAGACCGCGACGCATCGTCGGACGCGGATGCGCCGAGCGACCCCTTCGACGCCCCGACCCGCAACGATGGTGGCCCGCCGCCGGTTGCGGGTCTCTTGCGTACGCGCCACACGACTCGTTTTCCCCGGCCCCCGACGGGCGGTCCGCCCCTGCCCGCCGATCCGGTGGTGGGCACGCTGATCGGCGCCTACGTGATCAACGACAGCCTGGGCGAAGGCGGGATGGGCCGGGTGTTTCGAGCCTTCGACCGCCGGCTCAATCGCCAGGTCGCGCTCAAGGTGCTCCACCACGACCTCGGAGCCAGCGAGCAGCAGCGGCTGGTCCGCGAAGCGCAGGCGATGGCCCAGCTCGCGCATCCGAACGTGGTGCAGGTCTACGAGGTCGGCCATCACGAAGACCGCGCGTTCGTCGTGATGGAGATGGTGGAGGGGCAGACCCTCAGTGCGTGGCAGCGGCAACAGCCTCGGCCGGACTGGCGCGCGTGTGTGCAGGCGTATCTGCAAGCCGGCGCCGGGCTGGCGAGCGCGCACGAGCAGGGTCTCGTGCACCGTGACTTCAAGCCGAGCAACGCCCTCATCGACGAACGCGGCCGGGTTCGGGTCATGGATTTCGGCCTGGTCGGCACCATGTCGGACATGGACGACTCCGCGGAGATGACCGCGAACGACCAGGTCCTGCGCAGCCGCTCCGGGTCGGCCGAGAGCCTCGACTGGGTGAGCGAGCGACTGACGCAGACGGGCACGGTGATGGGCACCCCCGCCTATATGGCTCCCGAGCAGATCTTCGGGGAGGACGTGGGGGCGCGGGGCGACCAGTTCAGCTTCTGCGTGTCGCTATACGAAGCGGTGTGTGGCCATCGTCCGTTCCCGGGCGACGACCTGTATACGCTCGCGGGTGCGATCCGAGACGGGACGATCACCCCGATGGCCTCTCAGCTCGGCGTTCCGGGTCGGCTCGAGGCCGCGATCGCCCGCGGGCTCTCCTTCGATGCCAACGAGCGATGGCCTTCGATGGAGGCGCTGCTGGCCGAGCTACGCCGATTGGTGACTCCGCCCCGGGTGCGGCGCTGGGTCGCCGGGGTCGGCCTGGGGATCGCCGTGGTCGCGGGGTCGGTGGCGCTCGGGCTGGGCGTGCAGGTCAGCGAACAGGGAGAGCAGCTCACCGAGAAGGAAGCGCAGCTCGCCGAGAAGGTGGTCGAGCTGAGCGAGCAGCTCGCAGCGCAGAAGGGCCTGCGGGCCAAGGACGCGGCACGAGAAGGGGGCCGAGAGATCGAGGCGATCCGGCTCGGCGTGCAGGCCTTCGAGGGTCTCGACCCGCAGGCTCATCTGGCGACTGCGATGTTCGAAGGCCTGACCTACGCGCTGGCGGGCATGGACCGCGGGATCCCGCTTCGGGGCCACACGGCTCGGGTCTATGCGGTCGCGACATCGCCCGATGGCGAGCGCATCGCCACCGGGAGTCAGGACCACACGGTTCGACTCTGGAGTGCACACACGGGCGCCCCCATGCAGACCCTCGAGGGCCACGCGATGACGGTCCGCTCCGTCGCTTTTTCGTCCGATGGAGGCCGGCTCGCAACGGGGAGTGACGACCGGACGGCGCGTCTGTGGGACGCGACGACGGGCGACGAGATCGAGTCGCTGCGGCACGGCGCCGCGGTGACGAGCGTGGCACTCGCTCCCGACGGTACTCGGCTGGCCACCACGAGCGGAGACTCGGTGTGGCTGTGGACCCTCGACGACGATGCGGTGGTCGTGCCCCTGCTCGGACACACGGCGCGCGTGCGAAGCGTGGCGTGGTCACCCGACGGCGAGCGGCTGTACACGGGGAGCGACGACCACACCGTGCGCATCTGGGACGTGGCGATGAGGACCACCATCAAGACGCTGCACGGCCACACGGACGACGTCTTGGATGTGGCGGTCACGGATGACGGGTCGCATATCGCCACCGGGAGTCGTGACGAAACGGCGAGGGTATGGGATGCGCGCACGGGGACGCAGGTCGTCGTGCTCGAGCCCGCCCAGGTCGTCCACGCGGTCGAGTTCTCGCCCGACGGATCGAGCCTGGCCACGGGGACCTTCGACGACGGAACGGCGCGCCTATGGGACATCGATACCGGCCGGACTTCGACCGTCGTTCACCACGATGATGCCGTCGTCGACGTGACGTTTTCGCCGAGCGGTGACCGGCTGCTCACGGGAGGCTGGGACGGGACCGCGCGCTCGTGGGACCTGCAGTCCAGCGCGGCCCTGGTGGCGTTGCCGCACCCGCGCCGAGTCGACGCGGTCGCGTTCTCACCCGATGGCACCCGATTGGCGACCGGTAGCGGCGACGGCTCGACGCGGCTATGGGACGCAGGTTCGGGGGCCCCGATCATGACGCTCGAGGGCCACCGCATCGACGTCACGACGGTCGCGTGGTCCCCCGATGGAGGGGCCTTGGCCACGGCCAGCTGGGACGGCAGCGTACGACTATGGGATGCCCGCTCGGGTGCCCACGAAGGCACGCTGCCAGGGCACCGCGAGCCCGTGCGGATGGTCGGGTGGTCGCAGGACGGCCGGCGTGTACTCACGGCGGGCCGGGACGGCACGGCTCGAGTCTGGAATGCACGCACCACGTTCGAAGAGCATGCGGTGGAGCACGGTGCGGCGCTGTTCGGGGCGGTATTCAGCCCGAGCGAGCGAGGCATCCTGACCGTGGGTGCGAACGAGCAGGTCTACGGCTGGAACCTGAAGACGGAGCAGCGTCGAGCGGACCTGGACATCGAAGGCTCGAGCACTGCCCTCGTCTACTCCCCCGATGGCATGCGAATCGCCATCGCATCGCGGGACGGCTCGGTGTCGCTGCGGGATGCCGAGTCTGGGCGACAGCGGGTGAGCCTCGAGGGCCATACTGATGCGGTCACCACGATGGCCTTCTCCGCCGACGGTACGCGGCTGGCCACGGGTAGCGAGGATGGGACGGCGCGGGTCTGGGACGCCGACACAGGGCAGCGACAGAGCGTATTCCCGCATCAGGGCGCAGTGACGAGCGTATCGTTGTCCCCCGACGGCCGGCGCCTGGCGACGGCGAGCGGAGACCGACGAGCGCGGATCTGGACGCTCGATCCGTCGCCGTGGCTGGCATGGGGGTGCGCCGTGCTCGAGCGACGCGATGGGCACGACGAATCGAGCGAGACCGCATGCAGCGGTGCCATCGGGTCTCTCGGAGCGGCGCCGGGCTCGGCTCGCTCGCACACCGAATTCGGCACACCCGAAATCTCCACCGCCCCCGACCTCGAGACGCAGCCGAGCGTCACCGTGCATGGCGTCGAGCTGGTGCTCATTCCGGGCGGTACGTTCACGATGGGCTCCCCTGCCGACGAGCGAGACCGGCACGGGAACGAAGGTCCCCCGCACGAGGTGACACTGGACAGCTTCTATCTGGCGAAGACCGAGCTGACGAACGGGCAGTACGCCCGCTACCTCGAGGCCAACCCCGATGCCTACCGACCGCTGTCGTGGAACAACGAGCGCATCGGTCACGAAGACCAGCCCGTCACCGGGCTGAGCTGGCACGACGCAAAAGCATACTGCGACTGGGCGGGGCTGGTGATGCCGACGGAAGCCCAATGGGAGTACGCCGCACGAGCGGGCACCACCACGGCCTACTGGTTCGGAGACGACCCCGAGGACCTGGCGAGATTCGGCTGGTACGAGGGCAATACCGGCGCCCGAGAGCGAGGCTTCAGCCAGACCCGCAGCCACGCGGTGGCGACCAAGGGCTCGAACCCGTGGGGCCTGTTCGACGTCCACGGCAACGCCTTCGAGTGGACGCAGGATGCATTCACCAGCTATGCCACGGACGTCCGACCGGGCGACGGTCTGAGGAAACCGACCGGCGACGAGCACAGCGTCCTACGGGGCGGCGGCTGGGGCTACACCTCGAGTGCCGCGCGAGCCGCCTACCGGGACCGGTCCCCGCCCTCGTATCGCGCGGCGACGCTCAGCCTCCGCCCCGCGCTGCCCGTCCGCGACCTCGGCCGATCTGCCGACGAGATCCCATCGAGACGTCAGTCTGCGCCCGCGCTGGGGATGGTGGGCAGCGCGCCCGAGAAATCCCACTGAGTCGCACTCTGCGGCCAGCCCATGAACATCGGTGCGTCGTTGGGCTCCTGAAAATCTCCCGCCACCGCACTCGCTGGTTGAGCGCCGAAGCCGAAACCGCCCGGCCATACGTCCTCGTTGAAAAAGTTCGAGGAGGACACGAACGAATTGCTGAACGGCACCCCGCCCCAGGGGTCTCCGAGCACGACCGCGGTGCCGAAGCTGAAGCTGTTGGTGATGTCGGGCGGGACCCACTCGGGAAAGGCCGCGAACGCCCCCGCCGACCCGTTGATCCCCGGCGCGACCAAGGACCCCTCGACATTTCCGCTGGCGTAGCAGTGGTCGATGGTCTGCTCGAAGGGATCGAGGATGAAGGGGTTGTGCGCCACCGTGAAGCCGCCCGCGATGCCGCCCTTGACGTTGCCCCGCGCAAAGCAGTTGCTGACGTCGTAGTAGCCCAGATCGCCCACGTTCCCGATGAATCCCCCCGCGAGGCTCCACCCGTCGGCGGTGAGCTTGGCGTTGACGTTGCCCGTGGCGTACGACCAGCTCACCGAGCTGAGGCTGAGCTGCCCGAGCAGGCCGCCCGCGATCCGATCGACATTGACCGTGCCGGTCGCGAAGCACCGCTCCACGGTCGAATTGTTCAGCGTGCCGATCAGGCCCCCGCCTACGAGCAAGGCCTCCTCACCGGTGCTCACATTTCCGTGCGCCTCACACTTGCGCACGAGCGAGTTCGACACCATCCGCCCCACCAGGCCGCCGATGTCGTTGTTGATCCCCTCCAGGCCCGGCCGTGCCGACACGTCGCCGAACGCGGCGACGCTGGACAGGTTCGCTTCGGCGACGCTTCCGATGAGGCCCCCCGTGCGATCGCCACCGAAGACTTCGACGTTCGACTCCGCGTGGGACATCGTGCCTCCGTAGGCCCCCGCGAGCCCGCCGACGATGCGCTTGCCCGTGATCGTGCCCCCTTCGACGCTCACGTGCTCGACCAAGCCATTGCCCGAGCCGATCAGCGCCCCGACCCCCACCGCGTCGGGCATGTCGACGATGACGTCGGTGAGGTGGAGGTTGCGGATCACCGCGCCTTGGGTCTGGCCGAAGAGCGCCCGTCCGGTGTTCTGGCTGATGGCCTCGAGGCGGAAGCCGTCGATCGTGTGGCCGAGGCCATCGTAGCTCCCCGTGAACTTGGGCGCCCCGGCCCCGATGAAGAACTCGGACCCGCCGTACTGGTAGTGAACGTTCAGGTCGATGTCTCGGCACTGCACGAAGTCGCTGCCCCACGAGCCGGGGTTCGCGGCGAGGTCGGCGAGCTGGTGATGGTTCGAGATCTCGTAGGGGTCGAGCGGCGTGCCAGAGCCGATGGCATCATGGGCAATGGGGCTGTAGGTTGCCTGGCAGGCCACACAGGCGCAGCCACACTCGGTGCCGTCGTCGCCCTCCCACGTGATGAACTCGATCTGATCTGCGGTCAGGCCGAGCGGGCCCGCCACCGTACCGTCGCACAAGACCTCGCCCTGGCTGTCGCCCTTGGGTGGATCGCCCAGCACCGCCTGTAGGTCCTCACACGCGTCCGCGGACTCCGGCAGGCGCAGCACACCATCGACCTCGAGGGTCGAGCCGGGCATGACCGAGGGCCCCCCGAGCTCCAGCGCCTCGTCGCAGTCGTCGTAGTCGACGGTGCCCCCTTCTCCTCCGCCCGAGTCGCCCGGCGTCGCCCCACCGCCATCCCCCGGATCCGGGTCTGCCGCAGGACCATCGGTTCCGCGAAAGGCGATGGCGTCGCTTCCGGCGTCGTCGCATCCAGCGAGCACGAGAAACACTGCCGCGCCCGCAGGCGCAGCGCCGAGGAAACACCAACGACGACTCACCCGCCGATCTTAGGGCACATCGAGACACCCGACTCGAGGCCGCGAAACTGTGCCGCGGACGTTGTTGCCTTCGGACTCCGGGGCTTCGATTCAGGATCGCGCGGCGACTCCTCTCGTTCGTGCCCACGACGGACACGCCCGATATCGCTCGACGCTCACGGAGACCGACTCGGGTTCGGAGACCCACTCACACTCGATCGATCGGGGGCCGCAGCCCCGTGACGTCATTGTCCTAGGCCGTACCGGCATCACGACATCGATGTCATGCCGCCTGCTGCTCGACCCTCGTCAGCCCGGAAAAGTACTCGGTCTGCCCTTGGCGAGCGGTTTGCAAACGGGAGGGGCGTCGCCGATCGAGGCGCATACGGTAGGGCCCACTGTTGTTGGAAACCCACGCCCTGCCGCTGCTTGGACTTAGTTAGGACTTCACTTGCACATGAAACGACAAACCCTCCTCATCGCTTCGCTGGTCGCGTTGGGATGCCCCTCGGACGACACCGCGGGCACTGCGGATACCACCGACGGTTCGACGACGGACGCCGGCTCGACCACGAACGAAGACTCCACCACGGGCAACGTCGAGACGACCGAGGACTCGACCTCCATCGGGTCGGTCGACTCTTCCTCGGGCTCGACCACGGACGACGAGGAGTGTGACGGCGAGCAGCTCGTCTGCGATGGCGACTGCATCGATCCCCTCACCGACGCGGAGTTCTGTGGCGCCTCGGGAGACTGCGAGGGCGACAATGCGGGCACCGCGTGCGAGCGCGGGGCCGAGTGCATCGACGGAGATTGCGTCGACGGTGCCCAAGGGTGGGGCACAGAGGAGATCATCGACGCCGGGGGCTCATCGTTCTACCCGCGCATCGCCATGAACGCGCTGGGGCAGGCGATCGTGGTGTTCGAGGAAGAAGGGCCGCCCGTCTCCAACGGCCTGGCCAATCGCTTCGACCCCGATGCGTCGAGCTGGAGCGGAGCCGAACCTTTCGAGCTGGACGACATGGGAGACGTGTCGGACCCGGAGGTGGCCATCGATCCGGCCGGCAATGCAGTCGCGGTGTGGGCGAGAAACGACGGGCCCAACCCGAGCCAGGCCCGCGCTGCCCGCTGGGACGAGGCCATGCAGACGTGGTCAGACGCAGCTCAGCTCGCCGCCCATACCAGCGAGCTCGACACTGGGGTGCTCATCGATGCCGACGGCAACGCGACCGCCGTCTACCGCCAGCAAGGCGGTGCCACCTCGACGGCCTTCGCTCGTCGTTTCGAGGCCGGAGGCAAGGGCTGGGACGCCCCCACCGACCTGGGCAGCATCTTCCCCGCCGACCTTCCGCAGCTGGCCGTGGACCCCGATGGCAACGTGACCACCGCCTGGACCCGGATCGCGGGCGGGCCGACCCTCGCGACACGACGGTGGGACGCCGCGACCTCGAGCTGGGCCGACGAGGCCCTGATGGACATGGCCGCTTCGGCCGATGCTCGTACCGCCCGGCTCACCGCGGATGCGCAAGGCAACGTCTTCGCCGTGTGGCAGTCCTTTGGCGACGACCACATCATGGCCAACCGCTGGGATGCGGACGACGAAAGCTGGGGCACGAGCGAGATCATCAGCGATCCCACGCAGACGATCGCGGCGTTCCCCGAGGTCGCGACCGATGCGGCGGGCAACGCCATCGCCGTCTGGCACCATCGCGAGTCGAGCAACAAGGACCCGGCGCACGTGTACGCCAGCCGCTGGGATGCCGGCTCCGAGACGTGGAGTGCAGCCGAACCTGTCGATGGAGAGGAGGTCGCGACCGCGGCTCCCGACGTGGCCATGGATCCCGCTGGTAATGCGCTGGTGGTGTGGATTGCTCGCGACGCCGCGGGAGCCCTGAACGTGGGGGGAGCGCGCTGGGACTCTGCGACCGGGGCCTGGGACGATCCCGAGACCATCGAGGACACTCCCGGCGACGTGTACGTGAACACCGAACTCGACCCCGGGCCGCAGGTGGCCATGGATGACGCAGGTCGAGGCTTGGTGGTCTGGTCGCAAGACGTCGACGGCACGCTGCGGGTCCTGGCTAACCGCTACGAATAGAATGGGGCCCCACCGTCACCGCCGCGGTGGGTCCGGGGCGGTGACGAGCAGGCGCATGCGCGAAGGAACCAGAGGGGTCGCCAGCCCCCGTGCCTTCGTGCATCCCGACGCGATATGCTGAAACCCGGGACCCCGACCGGAGCACTCAATCATCATGGTTCGTCGATCGATCGGCACGGGTATCGGCTCGTGGCTCCTCCTGGCAGCATGCTCGGGCACGCCCGCGGCCAGCGACGCCCAGCCGCCCGCCGAGCCCGCTGCCCCTGAGCGAAGCTCCGGCGACGAAGCGGCGGCCATCCTCGTCGCTCGCATCGACTCCGCCTTGGACACGTGGAACGCCTCGTGCCCCAAGGCCAACGCCTACGGTGTGTGTGTCGAGTTCGTACCCGCGGAGTCGGCCGCCAGCCGATGCGAGCCGCCCCTCCTCGAAGCGGTCGTCGTCCACCCACGAGATGAACAGCGTGCCGCCGTCGCGCTGACCGAGCTGACCGAGGCAATGTCGATGGCTGGCTGTGAGTCGGAGCTCAGCTGCAGTCGCGAGGTTCTCGACCTGCAACCCGACGACCCCGAGCAAGCCCGCGCCCTGGGGCGGGCCCTGGCTGCCGCCCGGTTGGCTCGGGCCGACGCCGATCTCGAGGCCTACTTCTCGCTCGTGCGCCCGCGCGATCCAGCGGAGCACGAGGCGTACTACGAGACGATGTTTGCCCACGCCGATCGACTCCGCAACGACCTCACGCTGGTGAAGTCCTACGAGCGCGCCGACCAGGCCTCGACCGCACACGCAGCCCTGCGCCTCACCTGGGCCTTCCTGCACCTGGCCGATCAGCTGATGGACACCCCGTCGAGCGAGAGCGGGGCCGAAGACCCGGCCGCCCGCACCACGCAGTGCGACTCGAAGCGGGAGCGCGCGCAGGTCCTTCGTGGGTTCGCGTACGAGGCGGCGAAGTACTGCCGAGTGCGCGGCGACTCTTCGGGAGCGGCCGCCACGGCGCGCGCATGCGAAGACCTGCTGCAGCGGTTCGTCGTCGATTGAGTTCACATGTTAGAAGCACGGTCGCGTGAGCGAGCCGGCCGCTTCGGATCGACCAACGCCGACCTCCCCCTCGGGTCGGGCCTGGCCGCACGTGCGCGCGCTGTTGGTCGCTCTGCACATCGTGGCCGTGCTGCTGCTGGCGATCCCAGACGCGGGCGGCGTGGCGCTCGAGCGCGCCTCGTGGAAGAACCCGACGGTACAAGCGGAGCTGTCGGCCTGGGCCGAACGCTTGAGCACCCTCGGCTACCACACCGACACGGCGACGCTCGAGGGCGACGTGTACGCGGTGGCGAAGTCGTGGACGGGCACGCTGAAGGCCTTGCGCGTGCCCGTCCGGCCGTACTCGGACTATCTCGGGGTTCGGCAGACCTGGCGGATGTTCGTCGCCCCCCATCGGCACCCGGCCACGCTGCACGTGGACATCGAAGAGGATGGCCAATGGCGCCCCATCCACGTCGCTCGCTCCGATGAGTACGACTGGCGTCGCGGACAGCTCGATCACCCGCGCATGCGCTCGATGCTCTTTCGCTACGGCTGGAAGCGCTACGACCGGTACTACCGCGGGCTCACCCGCTGGCTGGCGACCCAGGCCGCCGGGGATTTCCCGCAGGCCACCCGCGTGCGCATCCGTATGTACGGCTTTCGCACGCCCACGCCCGAAGAAGTTCGTGCCGACGCCATCCCCGAGGGCAAGTTCAAGCAGCAGCGGGTGTTCGCGGCGGAGGACCTGCGATGAGCGATGGCGGCGGGCGCCTGGCGAGGGCGTGGTCGCGCTGGGTCGCGCGGATCGATCGGCGCGAGCCCGGCACCGCACTGGCGCTGTTTCGCATCCTCACCGGTCTGTCGCTGTTGCTCGCGGTGGGCTCGGTGCTCGCCTCCGACCTGGTCACAGTGCTGTGGGTCGACGGCGGGCACGGGGGCTATCGCCCGCTGAAGGGCAACTGGCTCGTCCAGAGCCTCGGCGGGGCCACTCCGGGGGTCATCGGATGGCTGGTCGCCCTCGCGATGGCCGGCGGCGTCCTGCTCACCGTGGGCATCCTGGCGCGCCCCAGCGCACTCGTGGCGGGGCAGGCCCTGATCGCGCTGTCGACCCTCAACGTGCACGGCCGCAGCAGCTACGACCCGCTGCTCATCAACTCGTTGTGGCTGCTGGTGCTCGCCGACTCCACCGCCACGCACTCGCTCCGCTGCCGCCTGCGTTCCGACGGCTGGACCAGCGACGCCCTCGTCACCGCCTGGCCTCGCTATCTGGTCGTGCTGCAGCTGGCCGTGCTCTACACCTTCACCGGCCTGCACAAGATCTCGATCCACTGGACTCCGGCGGGCGGGTTCTCGGCGCTCTACTACATCCTGCAGCAACCCTCGTGGCAGCGCGGGGACATGACCTGGTTGGCCTCGGTCTACCCGCTGACGCAGCTCGGCACCGCGGTCACCTGGCTGTTCGAGTTGAGCTGGCCTGTGGTGCCGCTGGCGCTGTGGTGGCGGTCCACGGCCGATCGCGGGGGACGCCTGCGGCGATTGTTCAATCGGCTCCCGATCCGTGCCGTCTATGTTGCAGTCGGCCTGGTGATGCACCTTTCGATCTTCGCGCTGATGGAGGTCGGCCCCTTCAGCTGGGTCACCCTGGCCTACTACCCCTGCCTGTTTCGCGCCTCCGAGCTGGCGAACGGATGGGCACGGCTGACCGGGCGTCTTCGGCGGCGAGCGTCCGCCTGAGGCCGGCTATACTGAGTCGTCGATGCGCCTGCCCCCGCTCCTTCGACGGGCCGTCACCGAGCCCCGACTCCGCCGCCGTGTGTTCGTCACTGCGCTGGCGATCGCGGTGAGCCCCCTGCCCTTGGTCGGCACGCTGGGCTACGAGCACGGCTTACTGTTCACCGCCCCGATGTCGTTGCTCGGCCTGGGGGCGGGTGTCGATGCGGCGCGGCGGGTCCAAGCCTCGAACGATTCCGAAGAAGAACTGGCCTCGTTCGTGAACCGGGCGGGCCCGCTGATGCTCATGGAAGTGCTGGCGCTGGTGGGCCTCGTACTCGCCGTGCAGCTCGTCGCTCAGCTGTACAACCCCACCTGCGACCTCCTCGAGGGGTTGGCCTTCTTTGGACTGGGGCCCGTGCTCTCCGGGCTGCTGGGAGGCGTGTGCGGACTCTGGGGTGCGGTCGTAGCCTCGAAACGCCACCGCCGACGTCAGCTGCTGATCGGGTCGTTGCCGATGGTGGCCAGCCTGATCATCGGCGTGCGCCGGATCTATGCCGACCCGGTGGTCTTCGTCCACGATCCCTTCTGGGCGTACTTTGCCGGTCCCCTCTACGACGAGGCCGTGGCCGTCACTCCGCGCTACGTGTGGTTTCGCGTCTACAACGTGGCCACCGCTCTCGCGGCCGTGCTCGCCCTGCACCTGTGGGCGCTCCCCTCCGGCCGTCTCGGGTCGCTCGGGCGGGTGAAGTCGCGCCCGTGGTCCGCCGCCGCCTTGGCCACGCTCGTGACCGTGAGCGGATGGTTCGGCCTGCAGCCGGAGCGGCACCACTTCCATGCCACCGTCGACAGCCTCGCCACCGAGCTTCCCGGCACGCTCACCACCGAGCACTTCGTGATCCACTACGACCCGCGGGGTCCCGCTGCGCAGCACCTCGAGCTGGTCGCCGCCGAGCACGAATTCGCGTGGCATCGCCTGGCCTCTCGGCTCGGCCGCGAACCCGAGGTCCCCGTGCACAGCTTCGTGTTCCCCGATTCCGACCGCAAACGGGTGCTGATGGGCGCGGGCCGGACCGAGGTCTCCCCTCCGTGGCGTGGGCACCTGTACCTCAACGACAGCCCGTTTCCGCATCGGGTGCTGCACCACGAGCTCGCGCATTCGTTCTCGGCCCCCCTGGGCGATCCGCTGCTCGGCATCGCCGGGGACATCGGCCTTGGGGGCGTGCGCATCAACTTGGCGCTGGTCGAAGGCTTCGCCGAAGCGCTCGCCCAGCGCCCGCGCGTGGGACTCGACCTGCACGACCAGGCGGCCGTGCTGCACCGCCTCGAGAAGCGCCCGCCGCTCGAGTCGTTGATGGGTCTCTCGTTCTGGGGAAAGTCCTCTCGGCATGCCTACGCCGCGGCCGGCTCGTTCTGCCTGTGGCTCGCCGAGACCCGCGGCATCGATCGGCTGGCCACGCTGTACGGCAACGCGGGGGACTTCGAGCCCGCCTATGGGGTGCCGCTGTCCGAGCTCGAAGCCGAGTGGATCGAGTTCCTCGAGCAGCGACCCATCCGCCCGCGCGACATCGAGGCCCAGCGTCAGCGCTACAAGAAGCGAGCGATCTTCCAACGGCCCTGTGCGCACCGTTCGGCCAACCTCCGCAAGGAAGCCCGCCACGCCACGGCTCGGGGCGATCACGAGGGCAGCGTCGAGCGGCTGGAGACGGTGTGCGCCATCGAGCCGCAGCGCACGCAGCATCGAATCACCCTCGCGATGGCACAGGCGCGAGCCGGTCATGCCGACGACGCCCTCGCCACCCTCGAGGATGCCGCCCAGACCCCGGACCTGACCCACACCCTGGCCTCGGCCATCGACGAGCGTCTCGGTGATCTGGCCGCCAGCTCCGGCGACCTCGCCTCGGCCCGCGCCTACTATCAGCAGGCCCAGTCGCGCAGCGTCTCGGAGCGAGTCGCCCGCACGCTGCAGGTCAAAGAACGCAGCACTCGGGACCCGCAGCTGGCCGCGTTGGTGCTCGAGTACTTCGGTCCCTTCGAGGCGACCCAGAGCCCTGCCGCTCGGGCAGCGCTGAAGGTGTACATGGCCACTCGGATCGCCGAGCTCGAATCACAGGCCCCGCTGGGCTCGTACCTGCTCGGGCAGCAGTTGCTCTCGCTGCATCGCGGGCCCGAGGCCGCCGAAGCGTTCGGACGTGCGCTGGCTCCCGCTGACGGAGACGAGCCGCTGCACACCGCCGAGCTGCGTCGCGCCGCACGAGAGGGCCTGCTCAACGCTCACGTGCGCAATCGAGACTACGCCGAGGCCGAGGCCGTGCTCGAGCCGCTGGTGGCCGACCCCGAGATCGGCAACGGCCATCGCTACACCTACCAGCTGTGGTCCGAGCGCATCGAGTTCTTCCGCGAGTATCGGCCCCCAACCACGCGCTAGCGCCCTTGTCGGGGTCATGAGTTCACTCGCCGGGGCCGAATCCGCGCCGCTCACAATTTCTGCAATCGAATTCGCGACGGGTGTGACGAGCCCGGCGTGAGAACCAAGACCCCCACGTTGTTGTGCGCCGCCATCGCCGTACTCGGCTCGATCACGGCGTGCGACACCCCCCTCGATGGCGAGCTCGACGCGGGCATCGAGGTCGGGCCCCGACTCTACGGCAACACCAGCTACTACTGGCCGGGCGAGCCCCCGATGATCCCCGTGTGCTGGGAGAACCCCGCGGCCGCCAGCGCAGAGCGACGCGGCTGGGTACGCGACGCCATCCAGTCGAACTGGACTCGATACGCCCGCGTCAACTTCGTGCAGTGGGACACCTGCACCTCGGACGAGGCCGGCCTGCACATCAACATCCAAGACGCGCGCTCGTCTGCGCCCGGCGGCGTGCTCCTGGACGGAGTCGACGACGGCATGACCCTCAACCTGTCCTACGACAGCTGGGGCCCAGACTGGTGCCGACAGAACGAGGCCAACCGCGAGCACTGCGTTCGTGCCGTCGCCCTCCACGAGTTCGGACACGTGCTCGGCTTCCATCACGAGGAAGAGCGACCCGACTACGTCGAGCCGCCCGGGCTCCCCGCCGGTCACGCTTGCGAGGACCAAGACTGGGACAACCCCAACCCCCACCCCCTCGGGGCCTACGACGTCGACTCGGTCATGAGCTACTGCGGGCAGCCCTTCGACGACCCCGCCTCGTGGAAGACCACCCTCTCGCCCGGCGACATCGCAGCCGTGCAGAGTGCGTATGGTCGACGCATCGCCGGGAGCACCGTCTCCACACGCGGCGCCTGCATGGCCGCCCACGCCGACGCCCCCAACGGCGCAGACGTCTTCATGTGGGACTGCGACGAAGCCCACGACGACCAGGAGTGGATCCGCGACGGCGACCACCTCATGCTCGCTCCCAATCGCTGCATGGAGACCGGGGGCGGCGTCGGTTCCGACGGTCGCCTGTGGAGCTGCGACTCCTTCTCCATGCAGGACTGGGCCTTCGAGAACATCCAGGTCCGCGGTTGGGGCGGCCTGTGCCTCGACCTGCAAAACGGCGACACCACCCCGTGGACCAACATCCAGATGTGGGACTGCGACGCGCTGGGTGGCGCCAACCAGGAGTGGACGATCACCGACAGCGGCGAGATTCGCTTCGGCGGCCCCGGCTCCGACAGCTGCGTGACCGCCTACGCCGGCCAAGTCTTCATCCACAGCTGCGACTACCCCTACTACCAGCAGTTCGACTTCCTGCCCGGCGGAGAGATTCGCCCCCGAAACCAAGCCGGCCTCTGCCTCGACGTACAGGCCTGGACCACCGCCGAGTACCTCGCGGGCAACGGCCTGCCCGGCAACGGCGACAACGTCCAGACCTTCTCGTGCTGGGCCGACCAGCTCAACCAGAAGTGGAACTTCACCGGTCGCGTGCACCAGTCGAGCTCCAACCTGTGCCTCGACCGCGAGAACAACGGCACGCACAACGGCACGCGGGTGCAGTCGTTTACGTGTAACGAGACCTCCGCGCAGGTCTGGGACTACTACTTCAAGTAGCCGCTCGTGGGCGTGAGCCGCCCCGCGGTTACGCACGAGAAGCAGTGGGTGTCAGAGACGATCGAGGGCCGACTTGCGCCGAGCAGGCCGGCCCTCGACGGCGCGTTCGCAAACGGGGCTCAAAGCTCGATGCTGGCGTCCTTCGGGCGGTCTATGGCCAGTAAGGCCTGTCGTTCTTCCGCGCGCACGAGCGACTGGCGGAAGGACACCTGTCGGAGCGCGGAGTCTCGCATCGAGGCGATGATCGTGGCCGCGCCCTTGGCCGTCAGGTACGTGCTGGATAGGTCCACCATCGTCAGGGATTCGAGTTTCGCGCTCGCAATGACGGCGGCCGCGCCATCCTGCACGAAGTTGCCGCACAGGTTGAGGAGCCGCAGGCCAGCAGCGCAGGGCGCCTCGGCGAGGGCCTCGACGGTGGCCTCCGTGACTCCACTCTTCCACAGGTGGAGCCCTTCCAGGCCGCTCAGGTGTGGCGAGGTGACGAGAGCGCGAGTCGCATCGTCGCCGAACTCGGCCAGGCTCATGTCGAGAGTCCGGACGTGCTGTAGCTGGGGCGCGCGTCCGAGGGCGGCCACTTCCTGCTCCTCGAGAGACTGACACTGCAAGCTGAAGTAGACGTGAGCGTCACGGGGGAGCTCGGGGGCGACGAGCTCGAGTTCGGCCAAACTCCGGACCTCGAACACCGCGCTGCCCTTTGCCGCCGTATGGGCCAGACGCATCGGCGATGGGCTCCGAGATGCCTGGAACCCGTCGGTGCATGCCTGCAAGGCCGAGGGATCGAGCTCGGAGCTCCCGTCCCGTTCGGAGCGAAGGGCAGCAATGGCTGCCGCCAGCCTCTCGATCTCGTCGTCGGAACTCACGGTGAAGGACTATAGCGTTCTTCGTACAGCCCGCGACGGTTCCGCTCCCATAGCGACGGTTCGTCGTTCACGGCATGCCCCACGCCTTCTCGAACGAGGGGCGCTGTTGGAATCGCGCGAGCCATTTCTCGACGTGGTCATGCCCCTCGGTGCTCACACCAACGAACGCCGCATGGCTGACGCCCCCGGCCACGATGAGATCGACGAGCGTGAAGTGGTCTCCCACCAGATGGTCACGCGTGGCGAGGCGTGCATCGAGGATCGCGAGGAGGTCCTGCAGCTCACGACGCGCCAGCTCGGCCTGGCCTTCGTGGCGGAACGAGGCATCGACCCGTTCGCCGGTCGCCAGGTGTAGCTGCTTGAACGCGCTGGAGAAGGTCACATACATCCACGTGCTCCACGAAAGCGCCTCGAGTCGTTCGGGCGCGTTCGGGGCCGGCCACAGGCCGCGCTCCACCCCGTAGCGGTCGCCGAGCCATTGCAGGATCGCCAGCGCCTCGAACATCGGCGTACCGTCTACGACCAGCGTGGGCACCTTGCCGTTGGGATTTCGCGCCAGGAACTCCGCCTTCTTCTGATCGCCGGCCTGTAGATCGAGCAGCACCAGCTCGTGGGGCACCTGGAGTTCCTCCATCGCGTGAACGACGGGGATGGCGCTGGACATGGGGGCGGCATAGAGGGTGATGGTCATTTTCGGGTTCTCCTCGGCCGCCACGCTACGACCAATTGCGGACAGAATCGGTCCTCAATCGATCGTAGACTTCGCACCATGCTCGACACCTCCGCCCGCTTGCTCCGCCTGCTGTCGCTGCTGCAAGCGCGACGCTTCTGGACGGGCGCCGAGCTGGCGGAACGACTGGAGGTGACGCAGCGAACCGTGCGTCGCGACGTGGATCGACTGCGCACACTCGGCTACCCGGTGTCATCCAGCGTGGGCGTCGCGGGCGGGTACCAGCTCGACGTGGGGGCGACCCTCCCTCCCCTGCTCCTCGACGACGACGAGGCGTTGGCCATCGCCATCGGGTTGCGGACGGCTGCGACGAGCACGGTCAGCGGCACGGAGGCGGCGGCCGTGCGCGCGCTGGTCAAGCTCGAGCGCATCCTCCCGCCTCGGCTCCGACGGCGGTTCCGCACCATGCGAAACGCCGTGGTCCCGCTGCATGCTGGAGCACCACAGGTCGACGCCGCGCTGCTCACCACGCTGGCGGGGGCCAGTCGGGACCATGAAACGGTTCGCTTCCGGTATCTCGACCGTCAGGCGAAGAGTACCCGTCGTCGCGTCGAGCCCCACGGGTTGGTGCACACGGGTTCGCGTTGGTACCTGGTCGCGTACGACCTCGAGCGGGAGGACTGGCGCACGTTCCGGGTCGATCGCGTCGACGGCAAAGCGGTGGTCGGCGAGCGCTTCAGGCCGCGCCCGCTGCCCGACGGGGATGTTGCCGCGTTCGTGTCACGTTCCATCGGCCCGGGCACGTACGCGCATCAGGCCCGCGTGCTCATCCACGCGCCGCTCGAGCACGTCGCGGCGAAGCTGCATCCTTCTGCCGGGGAGTTGACTGCCGTCAGCAAACGGCGGTGCCTGCTCGAATCGGGGGCAAACTCGCTGCCTGGGCTTGCGTTGTATGTCGCGTCGCTCGGCGAGGACTTCACCGTTCAGAGTCCACCGCAGCTCGCCGAGGAAGTTACTGCGCTCGCCGAGCGCTTGTCGCGGGCAGCGGCTCGTACACGACCGTCTGCAGGGCCGACCTCAGGTCGAACTAACCGTGGGTAGCGCTCAGGACGAGAAGTCATAGAGTCCTCGAACCCGCTGGGCGTCCTCACCGGTCACGGTCCGTCGCTGCCCCCGGTAACAAGGGAACATCAGCGCGCCCTCCACCGAGCTATGCTCCAATCCCAAGCAGTGGCCAATCTCGTGGGCAGCCACGGTCACGAGATCGAACTTGCCGTCAGGAACGGGCAAATCAATCGTCCAGTCTCTGGCGTCGTCGAAGTGAATTCGAGCGGGCTGGGTCACGGTCGTCGCAGGAATGAGCGAATGGGCGAGGTCGCCGTCTCTGCCACCGAAAGGAAATCCATCTCCATGCGAGCCAGTCTCGAAGCCGATCCAGATATCGGGCTCTTCGTGCAGTTCTCGCTTCTCGAAGGTGAAGGGCGACGCGTCAGCCCACAAGCGAAATGCCTCCTCGATGGCATCATCCACCATGTCACTGGAAATTGAGTGCGACGGTTCCGTAATCGCGTAGCTGACCGTAGAGTGGAACCAAACCCGTTCGTCGGCCCTCGCATTTAGCAGATCGTGGTTGCCGCAGCGTGGCGCCGACATCCGCTCAACCGTTACGTCATCGAGCACCCCCGTGGCCGGCAACGCGTTCCGCTGCTGGTACACGCGCAGCGCTTTCTCGACATCTGGCTCACGAAACCCTTGGGTGCTCGAGTGCCCGCTGCCGCCTCCAGAGCGCTCTAGGTAGCCGTACCGCACGAGAAACGTGCAGACATCGGGTTCCAGCAGCCCCGCCGGCTCACGGTCAACAGAACCGGGGGCTCTAGATCTCTGTTTCGACATCGCAGTCGGTTGGTGACCGAGCCACTCGATTCCGTCACGCAAAATGGAAAGGAAAAGGGCAACGGATCCAGGCCCCCTCGTCACCACCCCTTCCGAGGGTCGAGATACCAGCGGCCCAGAATGCCGAGGAGTGGTGGTCTGATGATGATCCAACGAACCTTTTTGCCCTTGACCACCGCACTATTGGCGGTGGCACTGGCGTCTCCCGCCGCTGCACATGCAAACCTGGCCGACGATTCCAATGCCTCGACTGACACAGACGGGGCGAAGCCGCAGGCAGCAAAGTCCGCCGCGCAACGCCGCCATGACCAATACGTCGAGGCCGTTCAAAAACGCATATCGGACCTCAAGGTCTCGATCGCGGACATTGAAGATGGCCCTGGGCATTTTTCGAAAAAAATCACCGAGATCGAGAAAGAGCGGGAGCAAATCGACGAGACCAGAGGAACACAAGCCGAGCGCGCCAAGCAGAAGGCGAAGATCGATGAACAACTGAAGCGACTCGAGTCTAACAAAGAGCAGGCAGAACAGAAATCAAAGGCGTGGTCGAAAATCAAGAGTGACTTCATGAAACGGCCCGTCCTTGCATTGACGGCCTGTGCTTCATGCGAGCTGAACGCGGTCGGACACGCGTGGATCCTCGCGGACCGCCAGGAGCTCAACAAGCAACTCGAAGAAGCCGAGCTGCAGTTCCGAAAAGACGTCACCGGGCCGGATAGGCCCATCAAGGGACCTGGCCAGGTACTCGCATCCACTGCTGCTGCCTTCGGATCATCACTCACGGCTTCAATCACTTCGTTCATCGACCCCCTCTCGGAAGCCGCCACCAAGGCCATCAAGCGACGTCTCCAGCGTGAGGCAGTCCTCGCCCTCGTCGATCGTCTCACGAACGAGATGTGCGGGGACGACGACACCAAGAACCTGATGCCATCCACGTGCTCCTTGACGAGCGAAGAAGCCCTGCACCATGCCGCTTCGGGCACAGCGCAGCTCGACATCGTGCGCGCCGCCGTACGGGCGGATCTGAAGCGTTTGCCGGCCAGTGACGCCGTTGTCTCCGATGGGCTCATTGCATCGGAGGCCCACGCGTCGACTCGCAAGACCCTGGTGGAAGGCCTCCAACGGGGGGAATCGCCCATGATCTTGCTCCGCGACGTCGCAGCTCGGCTCCACGAGGAGAAGTCGTTGCACGCCTGCGTCGTCGACCTCGGCCCGAGGGCCATGGGCTACGCGGACGCGCTGGGTAGCGTCGAAGACGAGACTGCCGTCGCGGCGGCGTTCATCGCAGCATCGGTCACATCGCCCATCTGCAACCCGGACCGAGCCCGCGGCGTCACCCGCTGGCTCGCTCACTACCCCACGCTCGAAACGATGGCCACCTCTTGGAGGATCGCAAAGGGAGCGGACGCCAACTACCGCCAGTCGATCGAACGGATCACGAAGCCTACGCCAGTCACTCCGTCGCCCAGCGGAAACAGCGGAAATGACACGGACGGCGGGGGCAACGAGAACAAGAAGGGCGACGACAACAAGGGCGACAACGACAAGGGCGACGACGACAAGGGCGACGACAACAAGGGCGACGACGACGAAAAGAAGCGGGCGCAGGACCACGCGAGAGCTTCGATCCGCTTCGCTCACGCTCTGGTGGGCGTCAGCATCGCCAGCGCCGAACTTCCACCCGACGCGAAGAATTTGCTGGGCCTGATCAAGACCGGCTCGAAGCTCAAAGAAGGCGAAGGCCCTTGTGAGGACAAGAAACTCTCCGAAGGCAGAGTCTCCTGTAGTAGCAACGAAACGGACTCCAAGGGGCTCCGTGCACTGGACCGCAGAATCCGCCTGGTGGAGTCCACCGTCAATGAAGACTGGCTGCGCGTCGTCACCGAAACCTTGGAGGAACTCCCCTCTCAGAAACCCGATCCATACGCGGGATTCCGTCGGTTCTCGGGCACGCTGACCGCTATCGCTGCGGAACGAGATCAGAAAGAAGTGTTCCAGGCTGTCAGCGCAGCCGCACTCCCGGCTGCCAGCTGGAGGATCAAACAACGCGCCGACTCATTCACCGCCTCCATTGGCACTCATGTCGGCTTCACCGCAGGCTACGAGCTTCGCTTCGGCACCTACGGTGCGACCCACAACTTTGGACGAGGGGCAGTCGTGGCCCCCACGCTATTTGCCCCCATCGGTCTCGATCTCGCATGGAAGCGGAAGAAGAGCACGTGGGGCTTGTTCTTACCCGCGGTGGATCCGGCCGCGTTCCTCCAGTACGACGCAAGCGAGGACGGACGGCTTCCTGGACCACGAGTGACCACAGCACTCTCACCGGGTCTGGCCGCCCGAGTTTCTCTCGGAGAAAGCCCGCTCTCGCTGATGGTCTACGGGGTCGTTCGACCTCAACTCCGCACGCGGGAGGCGACCGTCTCTGGGCCCGGAGCAACGGCGATTCAGTTTGGTGCCGCAATTACTTGGGATATCCCGCTCCACATCTTCCGAAGCAAGACCCGTGGGCGCCCCTTTAGCAAGGCCAACCGCGAGGCGCGTCGGCGGCAACGCCGAATTAAACGATCGAAATAAGGAACCGAGGAAAAGTAGCAAATGAAGACGTTCAACAAACTCCGTATTCGCACGTTGGCCGTGCTCGCGATCGCCGTCCCAGGGTTGCTCGGGCATGGAAGTTGTGAAGAAGAGCACTTCGAGGCCCCAACGATGCGCGTTTGTACCAGCGCACAATGCCTGACCTGGCCCACTGTGAGCAGCGGGAACGACTGTTCGGCGCTCGATACAGCCGAAGCAGGCAGCGGCCTGTACATCGTCCACTCCGTCCCGGGCGCCGTCATTCTCCCCGAGGAGACCACGGGCACCCTGACACTCGAGACGGCCTGCAGCAACCGCACGTACGAACTGAAGTATTCGTCTCCGCAGGAAGAGGACGGAGATAGCATTGCCACCGTCCCCATCTTGGTCCCCGAAGAGGCGCCGTGCGGGTTTACGATCCGAGCGACGCTGCTGGACCAAACGACCAGCTGTGTTCGACGAATCGACGGAGACCCCGAGGTCTGTGCCGAGCAACTCGCGGCGTGCCCAGAGCCCGAGGAGGAGGCGGGCGATGCCGGAGAGGCTGGTGACGCCGGAGAGGCTGGTGACGCCGGAGAGGCTGGTGACGCCGGAGAGGCTGGTGACGCCGGTGACGCCGGAGATGCCGGTGACGCTGGAGATGCTGGTGACGCCGGAGATGCTGGTGACGCCGGAGATGCCGGCGACGCTGGAGATGCAGGCGACGCTGGAGATGCCGGCGACGCTGGAGATGCAGGCGACGCTGGAGATGCCGGTGATGCCGGCGACGCTGGAGATGCAGGCGACGCTGGAGATGCCGGTGATGCCGGCGACGCTGGAGATGCCGGCGACGCTGGTGATGCTGGCGATGCCGGAGACTCGGCCGAAAACTGAGACGCCGGATCTTCGACACGTATCGGAAGTACGCGCGTAGCCGGCGCCCGCAACCGCCGCGGCGGCTTCTAGGTCCCGCTACTCGGCGGGCGAGGCAGCAGCCCCGCCCTCGGGCCGCGGCCCGGCCAGCGCAGGCCACGGCTTCGGCTCCCGCCACTGCTCCAGCAAGATCGCCAGCTCGATCCGCGGCTCTTCCCCCCGCCGCACCGCAGCGAGATTGTCCCGCGCCAACCCCAACGAAGGCTCACTCGGCCCGAGCTCTCGCTCCAAGTACGTCAGCGCCCGCGCATACGCAGCCTTCGCCTCGTCATCCTTGCCCACTCGCCGCAGCACGGTGCCGAAGTTCGTGAGCGCACGAACCATCGCAGCCCACCCGGGATCATGCTCCTCCCACAGCTCGATCGCCTCGCGAAGCTTCGCCTCGGCCTCCGCCAGCCGCCCCTGCTCGGCGAGCAACAACCCGAGGTTGTGCCGCGCCATCGAGACGTCTCGCGACATCGCGATCGACCCCGTGCTCCACCCCTCGATCGCCTTCAGGTACTCGGCCTCGGCTTCTTCGTAGCGCCCCTGCATGTGGAAGATCTGTCCGAGGTAGTGGCGCGACTGGGCGACCTCGGGATGGTCGGCACCGAGCGCCTCGACCCGAACGCCCATGGCCTCGCGATGCTTGGCAATCGACTCCTCGAAGCGCTGGAGCCGAGCCAGGGCGTTGCCGAGGCCGGTGAGGCCATGGGCGCGCATGGAGTGGCGCCGCCCCATCGCGCGCTCGAGGACCGCGGCGGCCTGCGTTTGCTGCTCCACGGCCTCTTCGAATCGCCCCTCGGCTTCGAGCAAATTCCCGAGCGCGTTGTGGGCCCGGCCGACCTCCACGGTGTCGGGGCCCAGACCGTTGCGAAACCCCTCGAGGGCGGCGCGGAGGTGAAACTCGCCTTCTTCGTGATCGAGCATTCGGCCCAGGGCGTAGCGCGTGCGCACGACCTGGGGATGGTCGGGGCCGAGCTGCCGCTCCAAGATGGCCAGCGCGCGACGCTGATGACCGACGCCCTCTTCGTAGGCCCAGGGCACTTCGCCGAGCGCTCCGCCGAGGTCACGCAGCACGGCCGCGACGCGCAGGTCGTCGGGTCCGTAGAGCTCTTCGCGAATCTCCAGCACGCGGCGGTGCTCGGCGGCGGACTCCTCGAAACGCCACTGCCAGGCGTTGAGGTACCCGAGGATTTCATGCACGGCGGCGCGCGCCTCGGGGTCGTCCTTGGACAAGCCCATCGCAGCGGGTCGGTACTGGCGAGCGACGTCGAACTTCTGCTGGCCGAGGCCCACCACGAGCATGAGACCCCGAAGCGCTCGCCCCATGAGCGGCCATTGCTTCCACTCCGCGGCCGATTCCTCGGCACGCTGGAAGGCGACGACCGCATCGTCGTAGTTGCCGAGCGCGTTTTGGACGTGCCCTTCGGCGAGGGATAGTTCGGTCTCGATCGGGCCGTAGTCGACGTCGGCGACCAGGGCACGAGCGGCCTCGACCTTGCCCAGCGCCAAGGAGGCTCGGCTGACCTCGAGGTGGGTGTACGCCTCGACGAGGCGGGCCCGGGCTTGCTCGACGACGGGCGCGACTTCGGGAGGGGGCGGCTCGACGTCCTTCTTGAGGGTGGAGACGTCGGCACAGCGCGCGATGGGCCGCAGGCGCCCGACGATGTCACCCGCCACCTCGACCACCTGTCCGTCCGCAGAGGCGAGGACCTCGACGACCGCCCCCAGATCGACGCGCGCGTCGTTGAGGCACGCCATGCGTAGATCCATCACTTCCTCGGATTGCTCGCCGCGGATGGTGGTGGCCTCGCAGGCGTCGGTGTACATGGTGGCCCACGCGTCGCCGTAGTCGTCGAGGGCGAGCTCGGTGTCCTGCCAGACGCGCGCCGCGAAGGGGAAGCCGGTGCCGAGGATTGAAGTCTTCACCTCGGTGCGCGACTGTTCGTCCCAGACGCCGTGGAGTCGCTCGGCGCCTCCGGTGCACGGCTCGGTGCGGGCCTGAAGCCAGCCGGAAAGCGACAGCGACACGGCGGCCACGGCCGCCGCGGCCCCCATGCCGAGCCAGACACGGTGCCGAGTCGGCTTGGGCGTGAGGGCATCGAGCAGCGCCCGCATGGATGGCCACCGCTCGGCGGGCTCGGCCGCGAGCCCGCGCACGACGGCATTGCGGACCCACGAAGGCACTTTGGAGCTCGGCGGAGCAGAGCGGCGTCGACCCGACCGCACGGCGTCGACGAGCTCGGACGAGGAGACCCCAGGGAAGGGACGCTCGCCGTAGAGCCCTTCCCATAGCGACACGGACAGCGAGAACTGATCGGCGGCGGCATCGACGGTGGCGCTCTCGAATTGCTCGGGGGCCATATAGGCCGGCGTGCCCAGCAGTCGCCCCGTGCGGGTGAGGTGCAGCTCTTGTTCGGGGGTGAGCGAGCCGCGAGGGCCACGCTCGACGTCTCGGCCGAGCCCCGCCTGCCGCACGAGGCCGAAGTCGACGACCTTCACCACCACTCGACCGCCTTGCTCCTGGACCATGGCGTTTTGCGGCTTGAAATCGCGATGGATCAGCCCGGCATCGTGGGCCGCACACAGCCCCTCGGCGGCTTGGCGGTAGGCATCGAGGATCTCCGGCCAGGGACGGTCTTGCTGCCAGTCTTCGAGGGTGCCGCCCTGGATGAACTCCATGGCGATGTACGTCTGGCCGTGATCTCGACCGACCTCGTACACCTGCACGACATTCGGATGAGCCAGCTTGGCCAGGCCTTTGGCCTCGCGTTCGAAGCGATGATCGCCCGACCCCGCCAGCTCGCGGTGCAGTCGCTTGATCGCCACGCGACGGTCGAGCTGCTCGTCGTAGGCGGAGAAGACCTCGCCCATGCCACCCGCCCCGAGCCGCTGCAGGATCTGAAAGCGACCGACCCGAGGCAGCTCACGAGATTGCCCGAACAACGACCCGAAGAGGCGGGCACGAATGGCCTGGGCCTCGATGTCGGGGGCGCGCTCGCTGGGGGACACCGTCTTCGATGCCGCCCAGTCGGACGCGCCTTGCTCGTCGAGCGTCTGCTTCACTCCGTGGTTCCCGGCTTGCCTTCCCGGGAGATTTACACATTATCCGCCCGCGAGCAGCCAGCTCGGTCGCCTGCGGCCCCGTCGCGGTGAGCGCACGCACCCGCCTTTTTTGGCCGCCCGCATCGACGAGAACAGATTGATCCGTAGAGTACTCTGAGACTCCGTGACCGCCGACGAGGAACTCTACCGCGCCTGGTGCAACGGCGACCGCGAGGCGGGGGCGCAGCTGTTCGAACGGTACTTCACGACCGTCCTGCGTTTCTTCCGAAACAAGGTTCCCGACGGCACGGAAGACCTGGTGCAGCAGACCTTCCTCGCGTGCCTGGAGAGCCGGGGGCGCTTCGCCGCTCGCGGACACTTCCGCGCCTTCCTGCTCGGCATCGCGAAGAACCTTCTGTACCGCCGCTATCGCGCCAAGGCGTCCGATCGGGAGACGGACCTGGGCAGTCTGTCCGTGATGCAGCTGGCTCCAGGCATGAGCACCGCGCTGCATGAACGCAACGAGCACCGCCTGCTGCTCGACGGCCTGCGGGCGCTCCCGCTCGACGAGCAAGTGGTGCTCGAGCTGTACTTCTGGGAGCGCATGACGGCCGGTGAGATCGCCACTGCGCTCGACGAACCGGAGGGCACCATCCGCACGCGGATCCGTCGGGCCAAGCAGCGGCTGAGCAAGGCCGTGCCTCGCCTCGCTCGCGCCACGCCCAACCTCAGCCGAGAGCCGGCCGACCTCGAGCGCTGGGCCGAGTCCGTGCGCGAGGCGTGGGCCGACGATGCGCTCGGGGCCTGAGCGGCCGCTCGCCTAGCGCCCGCAGTCGGGCTCGTCGACGGGGCGGAAGACCATGACCCCGACCGGGAAGGCGCCGCCGCTGAACCGCAGCACGGCGACGACCTCGGACGCGTTGTTGATCGTGGCGCGCGGACCCTGCTCGAGGGTCCCCATGCTGTTGCCGAAGTCGTCGATCGACTGAGGTGTCTGCGACAAGCCCGGCAAGACGTCCAGCGGCCGCCCGGTTCGCGCCATCTCCCACGCGCGCGCGGGCATGCCGTCGTCTTCGGGCGGCGTGTCGACGAAGATCAGCGATTGCGCTCCGCCGTCGCCGTGAACGAGCGCCGCAAACTGACCGGAGCCGCTCACCGCCACCGATGCGAGGCGCTGGATGGCGCCCGTGGGTGGCTCGGCGCTCTGCCAATCCAGCGCATCGAAGGCCATGCCCTCCCACAGCACGGGACGCGGCAATCCATCGGCGGCGCCCTCGATGAGCAGCGCTTCCCCGTCACCCACGATGGACGGCCCGGAGAGCCGACCGCGGAGGTAGACCTCCCCCTGGGCATCGATGGTCATGTTGCGTTGGTTGTCGTCGGTGAGCCCGACGAACGTGGTGTCCGGGAGCCCTTCGACCCCGCCGCCCGTGGTCGCGATGCGTCGTAGATCGCCCACCGTGCCCGTGAACACGGCACTCCCCGTCTCGGAGAAGCCGTTGCCGAGCCGACCGAGGAAAGCGAGGGGCGTCTCGCCCACCGGGCTCGGCCATTCCGACGGATAGCCGATGGCAACCGGTTCGAAGGCGGAGACGGGCGAGAAGAACACGTCACCGTCGCCCGCATCCTCGCCCTCGCGAACGACGAGCTGTCGCGGAAAGTCGGTGGTGCCGATGTACAGCATCGCGTTGGTGGACGCTTCGATCCCCGGGCCGCCATCGATCGAGGGAAACACGATCTGCCCCGCGGAGTTCGACTCGCCCCGTCCCACGTAGCCGTGAATCTGCACCCCGGGCGGGTTGGTGACGCAGTTGACGGTATTGCCATCGGCGGGACACCCCTCGATGGCGTACGGCACCCGGATCGGAGCCCGCACGGCGGGGTCGTGGCGGAAGGCCCACAGCCCCCGTTCGTCGAGCGAAGGATTCTCGGGCCAGGCCGCGGTCAGCTGGGCCAACGCCCCATGCCCGGTGGTGGCCAGCGGCCCCCCGCTGGAGCTGCCCCAGTCGCCGCCAAAGCCCGTAAACGCCAAGTCAGCCACGATGGGACCGCTGAGGCGGGTGATGCCGCTGAAGTCCCCGCGCGTCGCTGCGACCTCCATGACCAGCTCGCCCGAGACCTCGGGGCTCTCGAGCAACAAGGAGCTGCTGGGCTCCCCGCGGTCGAGATGCGACACGGTGTACCCCACCCGGCCGCACTCGGTGAGCGCATAGCTC
The DNA here is from genome assembly GCA_039028615.1 of Myxococcota bacterium. Classification (GTDB taxonomy): domain Bacteria; phylum Myxococcota_A; class Polyangia; order Nannocystales; family Nannocystaceae; genus Paraliomyxa. The sequence continues at coordinate 120,635 of JBCCHT010000035.1, forward strand.
CCGAGGGCCGCGCTGCCGTCGTCGACGATCGACTCGACTCCGGGCACGGCGGCGCCCTCCCGCACGAATCGATGGTGAACCCCATCGCGCTCGACGAACCCGGCATCGTCGCTGGCAGTGTCGTTGCCCGCAACGCCGCGGTACGACACTTGGCCGAAGCGGTCGATGCCCGGCTGAAAAAGATCGGAGATCGTCTCGCCATCGAAGCCCGGCGCTTCATCGCCGCTCGCCGCCACCAGTCGATACTCGACCTTGGCCTCCGGGTGCCACTCGAAGCGCTCCTCGACGACCGAGGTCGACAGGCACAGGCCGCAGGTGAACGACTCCGCGGGGCACCGGTCGCACGCATCGCCGTAGCCGTCGCCATCGAAGTCGAGCTGCAGGGCATTGTAGTGCGAGGGGCAGTTGTCGATGATGTCCATCAGGCCATCGCCATCCTGGTCTCCGGCGATCGGGGCTCCGCCGCACGCATTGGGCCCGCCCGGCGGAGCCGGCTCGCATGCGCAGGTACTCGGGTTGCACGCGTCTGCGCCGTCGCATCGGCCTCCTTCGTCGCACTCGGCCCCCGCCGCCACGTCGCAGGTGCACTGGCAGGTGTCGGCGTCGCAGCTCGTCGGCCCCTCGCAGGTCGTGGTGGCATCGCAGGTCGCCCCATCGGCCCCGGCCACACAGACGTGGTCTTCGTCGTCGGAGCACTGGGGGCGGTTCAACGCGACGGTGCCCGGTTTGACCTTCTCCGGTGCCCCGTGGACGATCTGCGGGCGGGTGTCTCCGCGCAGGGCCATGACGTCCAGCGCCTGCGCCTCGGCAAACGCTTCATCGACCAGCGCCTCCCAAAACCCGGTCCCGTTTTCGGCGGCCTCCTCCGCGATGCGCTGCCGCTGCCCGGCCACGGTGATGAGTTCCTGCATCGCCGTGCACAACGAGCTGGTGAACTCCGAGCCCTCGTCGTTGGGGTTGGGGTCGTCCGCCGGATCGAGGTCGCCGTAGGCGGTGGTCGTATCGTCGGTGGCACTCACGGCCACGTCGGCCACGCATGTCAGCGAGTCCAACATCCCGCCCGAGTGACTCCCGTTGAACACGAGGATGATCTCCACATCGGGGTCGAACGCGGACAGCCAGTCCGCCAGGGTACGCTCTTCGACCCAACCGATCGCGGTGCTGCCGAGCCCGGTGGGGGCCCCATGCCCGCCCACGTACACAAAGATCGTCTCGCCCGGCATGGTCACCGAGGCCTGCAGCTCGAACCAGGTCGCGATGGAGAGGTAGTCGTTGGTGCCGTCGATCCCCGGATCGCCGAGGACTCCAAAGTACGTCGCCTGGAAGCCGCCGACCTCCAGCGCGGACTTCATGGCCTGCGCATCGTCCCGGCCCGTCGCGCGCATCGGCTCTCCCGTACGCCACCCGTCGATGACCAAGGCCCGGCCCCGCGTGCCGCCGCAGGTCACGTCCTCGGCAACGGGATCGGCCGACGACACGAGCGTGGCACTGCGCGGAGTCAGCTCGCCCGAGTGGTAGACCCAGTGCTCCTCGTTCCAGTACTGCTCTTCCGTCGCCCAGGGGTGCTCGCCGTCCACCTGCGGCCAGGCCACCTCGTCGTGCACGGTCAGTGCTCCGGTCGCGCGCTCGACCAACGCGACGCGGTTGGGGTGAGCGAAGAGCCCACCGGGGCGATCGTCGAGCCAGAACATCCAAGCATCACCGCCGACCGGCTCGGGCTCGCTCGGCTCACCCGCGGCCAGGTCGTAGCTGCCGAGTTCGTTGGCCGAGGTGAGACGCTCGGGGTACGCGAACACGATCACGTCCGCCGCATCGTCGACCAGCGTGTCGATCACCCGCTGCGCCGCACGCTCTCGGTCGAAGGGCGCAGCGTCGTCGCCGCAGGCCGCCACCGACAGCGACAGTGAAAGAGCGACAAAAAGCGGGCGCGAGGACGGGCAACGATGCATGGTGGTCGGCTCCGAGCGGGGGCATGGCCCCGGTTGCGGGCTTAGGTGCTCGGCCCACCGAACCGATTGCGAACTTCCGACAGGGCGCGTTCCGAGGCCTCCAATCGCCGATCTACGCGTCTGTGGGTCTCGCGTCGGCCCGGCGCGCCGCGGCCTCGGTACCGCCACGCGGGCTCTCGGTTCCCGGGCGCGTCGACCTTTTCCTCACCAGGCTGAGGTCCCGAGAAAACTGCCCTCGCATGTAGCCTTTTCGGTTTCGGGTGCCACTAGCAAAGGGCAACCATGTCCGACTCTGCCGTCGCCGCCCCCAAGACTCTGCGGCCCGCGTCTGCCAAAGTCGCGGCCGCACTCCCCGACCTGCTCAACGACCAGCCCAGCGTCGCGCTCGATCACGCGGGTGTACGGCGAGCGCTGTGCATCGCGTTCTCCACGGGCGACGCGGAACAGAGCCTCGAGCGCGTCATGGACCACGCGCTGCTGTGCGAGTCCACGTGGGGGGGTTCTTCGTTCCGCGAGGGCCTGTACATGGACGTCCTGCTGTCGCGCTGCATGGCCATTCGCATCGATGGCCTGCGCCCCCGCACCAATCAGGCCTACCTGCTGCGACTGCTCGCCAACCCGCCCAAGGACCCGCGCACGGTCGATTTCCGCCGGGCCATCTTCGACGAGCTCATCTCCGACGCCGAGCTCCGCGAGTCCTTCGAGAACATCTACGTGCGCGTGCACGAGATCCGCACGGAGCTCCAGGCGCTGGACAACATCGGCTACTACGACTCGCGGGTGCGGCGGCTGCATGTGCTCTCGATGTTCCGCGAGCTGTTCGCCGACCTCCAGACACCCTTCGCCGAGGCGCACAGCGGGCTACGCCGCATCAGCGCCTACGCCCGCCACGTCTGCGAGTCGTCCGGGTTCCGCCACCTGTGCGACCTGCTGCAGTACGAGGGCCACCTGTCCACGGTCCAGTTCAAGATGCGCCTGGGCTCCGACGGCACCCTGCGTCGCTTCGAGGTCGTCGACGTGGCCGAAAATCGCACCAACCGCTTCTATCAACGCCCCATCCGGCGGCTATGGTCGAAGATGGGCATGTGGTGGCGCGGCTACCAAACGGGCGCATCCGGCCTGCTCGACGCCTGGCTCGACGAGGTCTTCAACGGCATCGTCGCCCACCTCCCCTCGCTGCTGCGGCTATTCGGCGACCAAGAGTTCTACCTCGCCGGTCTGTCGTTCTACGACGAGTGCCGACGCCGGGGCCTGCCCACCTGCTTTCCCACCCTCATGCCGGCCGGCACCGGGCCGAGCCAGCTGCACGTCGAGGGCCTGTTCAATCCCCTGCTCTTCGGCAACGACGCGTCTCCCGTGCCGTGTCGCCTCGAGGGCGAGAGCATCGCGGGCAAGACCATCCTCACCGGGCCCAACTCGGGCGGCAAGACCCGGGTGCTCCAAGCCATCGGCATCGCGCAGGTCCTCGCGGAGTCCGGCCTGCACGCCCCCGTAGCCTCCGCCACCATCGCGCGTGCGCACGGGCTATTCGTCTCCCTCATCGAAGAGGGCCAGGTCGATCAGTCCGAGGGTCGTCTCGGCATGGAGCTCCTGCGCATTCGTCAGCTCTTCGAACACGCTCAGGTGGGCTCCCTCGTGTTGCTCGACGAGCTATGCTCCGGCACCAACCCCAGCGAGGGCGAGGAAATCTTCCTGCTGGTGCTGTCCCTGCTCGAAGAGCTCGGCGCCCGGGCGGTCATCGCCACTCACTTCCTCGACTTTGCGCGCGGCCTCGAGAGCGAGACGGGCACCGAGCGGCTCCCCGTTCATCTCGCGTTCATGCAGGTCGACGTCGGCGAGAACGAGCGCCCCACCTATCAGTTCCGCCGGGGCGTCGCGGAGACTTCCATGGCCCACCAGACGGCGCAGCGCCTCGGGGTCACCGACACCGTCCTGCGAGCGCTGGTGCACAAACGGCTCGCATCACGCTCCGTGCCCGCGACCTACCACGCCCCCGCGAACCTGGACCACGCGGCCGCGCAGTGACGGGCCAGCGACCCATGGTTTCAAACGGCGACCGCTCCGGGGACGGAGCGGCGCCAGCGAGGCCACCGGGGCGAGGCCCTCGACGACGTAAAACCGCATCGAGGGTCTCTGCCCCGGTCGCAGTTCACGAAGGGACCGGGCCGCCCCCAATGGGCGCACACAGGGTCGGTTTGCCAGTACACACGCCGCCGCCGAGACAGCGGTCCATCGCCGTGCATGGGTCACCGTCGTCGCACGGAGTTCCTCGCGGGGCGTAACCCGTGGTCGCGCAGCCGCCCCCGAAGCACTCACCGATGGTGCACTGGAAGCCGGTGTCACAGGTCGCTCCGATGAACACGGGCGCGTAGCTGCACGACGCCGAGCCGCCGAAGGGGTCGACCACGCACACGCCCGGGCCCTGCTGGCACACGGGCGGATCGTCGCAGCCCCCGGGGCAGGCGACCGTGCCTTCGCAGGCACCCAGCGCGTTGCACTCGTCGTCGACGGTCGCCGAGTCGCCGTCGTCGCAGGCCTGACCGGTGAAGCTCCACAGGCTCGTGCAGTAGCCTTCGATGCACTCCGAGAAGGTGCACTCGTTGCCGTCGTCGCACCCCGAGCCGTTGAACACGGGCGGGTACCAGCACGTGGGGCCCGAGAAGGGATCGTTTTGGCACACACCCGGGCCGGTCCGACACGGCGGCGGGTTGTTACAGCCTCCCGGGCACCCGAGGCTAGGCGGAAGGTTCGGAGGCTCGGCATCGGAGGCCAAGGCGGACGCTCCCGGCGGGAGTTCCAGCGGGTCACCGTCGTCCGCCGACTCGTCGCTCGCCGCTTCGAGTTCGTCGTCTGCACGATCGTCGGAGGGCTCGACGACACAGCTGATGCCGACCCCGACGAGCGTGGCCAGCAAGGACATCGTGAAGGTTGTTCGCATGACTCGGGTCGTGCCCGGGGAAACGTCCGGGCACGCCTTTCGTAAGCGGAACACTTACAAGCACTCAAAACACTGTCAACAGCGTTCAGAGCGGGATTCAGCGCGATATCGACCCCTGGCACGACTCGACGCCCAGGCTAGACCCGGGCGTCGAACGCTGCCGGCTTCGCTAGCGAGCGGGGCTTTCGTCGGCGCCGCAGACCCAGCAGGCCGAGCAACGCCAGACCCCAGACCGCCCCCGGGCGCGGGGTCGCGGAGCAGCCACAGCCACCCCCGTCATCGGCCCCGTCGAGACCGGCCGACGCCGAGCCTCCGCTGCCCCCGGTGGCCTGGCCATCCGTGTCGGAGTCACCCGCGGCATCGCCACCGCCACCGCCACCGGTTCCCGTATCGTCGGCGCCACCGGTCGCTCCTTCGCCGGAGCACACCACCACGCTGGGATAATCGTACTGGCAGTTGTGCTCGAAGAGCATGGTGTCGATGAGCTCGGTGTTGTCGACCAGCGAGATCGGTCCCCCGCGCTCGGCGATCTCCTGCACCTCCTCCTCCCAGGGCAGCTCATCGGGGAAGGTCGGCCAGGTGCCGGAGCTGGGTGCGTAGACTTCTCGCCCGTCGGGCAAGGTCCACACCGCCCCGCCTTCGCACAGCACGTTGCGACTCGCCAGTTGGTTGGTGAGGTCGACGTCGGGCAGGTCCGCGTTCTGATAGAAGAACGGGTCCTCGGTCATCTCGCCGGGCGAGATGGTCGTGTACATGCGCGTGAGCGTGGGATAGCCGTCGAGCAGGTCGACCGCGTGCTGCCCGGGGTCGATGATGCGCTCCTGGAGCGCGTCGCCGAAGGCCGTGCCGTCCCACGCCACCATGTCGATCATCCCGGCGTAGCAGGACAAGCAGCCGTAGAAGTCGCCCTCGTCGATGCCCGCGGGCACGGGCAGGTACTGGGCGAGCAGGCCACGGATGAGCGTGTGGTCGTAGTCGCAGATGGTGCCGCCTCGACCATCCTCGAAGCACGTCACCAGTCCCTGAAACTCGAGCAGATCGATGATGGTGGTGGGGTCGGCCGCAGCAAAGGGCGCGGAGTCCCACTCGTTGCTGAACAGCCCGTTCTGAGCGACCACGTCGCTGGGGCCGGCGTACTCGGTGACAAAGGCCCGACCGTTGGCCTCGTCGGCATCCACCGCCAGCGTGATGACCTCTTTATAGTTGTTGGCGAGGTTGTTCCAGTCGAGCCGCAGCGGGTTGACGAGCACGTGCTGGTAGTTCTGCGGCACGACCCGGTTGTCGGCGAGGAAGAACGTCCGCACGTCCATGTCCTCTTGCGCCGCGATGCGGGTGAGCCGGAGGGGAATGCAGGCCTCGTCGTTGTCGAAGATGAGCGAGATGGGGTGAATCTCGGCCACTTCCGCGCCATTGGTCAGGCGGAACGCGGCAAAGAGGTACCCCTCGGCCAGGTATTCCTCGAGGATGGGCTGCGCTTCGGGGTCTTGCTCGTAGGAGTTGGCCGCGAGCCAGTCCATCACCTCTTGTGCGGTGCCGCCCTGCAGCACCACCACGTCGAAGGCCCCGACCGTATCCTCGAAGACCACCTTTGGGCCGCCACCGCCCCCATCCGGGGGCCCGCCGGCATCGAGGACGATCGGACCACCGCCTTCTCCGGCCCCATCGTCGTCGCCGCAGCCCTCGAAGGTCGACGTGAACCCGTAGGAGGGCACGGTGCCGTTGAGCACATTGATGAACAGCTGATCGGAGCTGACCTCGAAGGCGGGGATCTGGGTGACGGGCACCACCCATGCGAACTCGCTGGCCTCGGTATCGGGGTCGTACTGGATCTGGATATGCGCCTCGATGGTGGTCTCCCCCATCGCGAACAGAATGTTCTCTCCCGTCTGATCGACCGGCATCGCCTGCGGACCCGCGTCGCAGAAGGTCCCTCCGCAGGCCTCGGCCTCGCTCGGAAGGGCCATGGCCACCGCGAACATGCCCACGCCCAGCACTCCACTCCAAACCGTGTATTTCATGACTCGATCCAATCTCAGTTGCAGTTCATTCCAACCGACGGACCCAAGTTATCACGACAGGTGAAGGAAACCGTGTCCGCTACCATGAACCAATATGCGTCACCGGACTCCCCCGAGTTCGCGTGTGTGTCGTGGTGCCGTCACCCCAATGACGGGGCAACGGCCCCCATGCACGGGACGCTCCGAGGCACGACGCTGCGCGTAAGGAGTCGTGCTCCGTTGGAGCACCTGCCGTCCGTGATGCGACAACGGGACACTCGGTCACGAGCGAGATCGATGGCGGTTGCTAGGCTGCATGGGCATGGCCTCATCCTCGGCCCGTCGACCGCTCCTTCCGATGCTGCTCGGCATCTCGGGGTGCATCGCGATCCCCGAGGTCCCCGACGCGAGCGGTAGCACCGGGCCCGTGACACTCGGCTCGACCGCGGCGAACTCGACCGTCGCGCACTCCACGGGGCTAGACGAGTCGGGCTCCAGCGACGACACGGCCACCCCGCCCGACCTCCCTCCCGAGGACATCGGTGACTGCGCTCGGCTGGCGGCTTTGGTGGCCGCACTGCCCGAGGCCGCGGCCGACGAGCGGGAGCCCATGATCGACGACTACATCCGCACCGTCAGCGACGGCGAGCACGGGTTCCCCGGCATCGAAGGCACGCAGCTTTGTGTCGTCGCCCGCGGATTCGAGGGCGAGGCGTTGTCGGTCACCGGAGAGTTCAGCGACTGGGATCCCCGCGCCCATCCGCTCGCGGAAGTGCCTGATCTCGGCTTCTACTACGCCATCGTCGAGCTGCCCGCCCCTCCCGTCGGGCGCTACAAGCTCGCCCGCAACGAAGCGACCTTCCTGCCCGACCCGCTCGCGCGTCGCATCGGGTGGGACGAGCTCGGCGAGTACGGTCTCGTCGATCCCGTGCCCGGCCGCAGCCACATCGAACGCTGGCCCGCCTTCGAGTCGGGGGCCGGGACCCTCGAGCCCCGAGCGGTGCGGGTCTACGTGCCCGCGGGAGGCTTCGCCCCCGAAGACGTCGACGTGCCCGTGCTGTACATGCACGACGGTCAGAACCTGTTCTCGACCGAGGCCTCGTGGGGAGGCTGGCGCGTCGACGAGACCCTCGACCACGCGATCGAAGACGGCCTCGTTCCCCCCATGCTCATCGTGGGCATCGACAACACCCCCGCGCGCTTCGACGAGTACACCCACGTCCCCAATCTGTTCGACGGCGAGATCCGGGGCGGCCGAGCCGACGACTACGCCGACTTCCTCGTCGACGGGATCAAGCCCTTCATCGAGTCGCGCTATCCCGCCGCCACCGAGGCCGCTCGCGTCGGCACCATGGGAGCATCGCTGGGCGGCCTGGTCAGCCTGCACCTCGGGCATCGTCACCCCGACGTCTTCGGCCACGTCGCCTCGATGTCGGGCACGCTCGGCTGGGGGCAGTTCGGCGAGGACAACCCGACCATGGCCGATCGATATCGGGCGACGCCTCCGGCCGGGCTGCGGGTCTACCTCGACAGCGGCGGCGACTCGCCAGGGGGCTGCCCCGGCAGCACCGACAACTACTGCGTGACGCAGTCCATGGCGGACACGCTGCGGGACCTGGGTTGGGTCGACGAGGACGACCTGGTCTACCGTTGGGACCCCGGGGCGCCGCATACCAACGCCCAGTGGGCCGACCGGTTCCTGCCCGCGTTGCTCGACTGGTTCAAGCCCGCTCAAACAACGGACCGGTAGTGTGGGCGCGGGCCCCCGAGAACGGGGCTCCGCCTCGCGCATCGTTCATCGCTCGTCATCCGTACAGCGCAGGGTCCAACGGAGCGAGACAACGTCGTTAGCGAGGCCTCCCGTTTGGTGTTCCGAACGAGGCCGGTCATCCGTCACGAGAGCGTGCGGACACATTCGCGCCCCGATCGACCAAGGGTGTCAGAACCGGCCGGCGACCGCCGTACAAGTGCCCACGTGGTGACGGTCGGGTTGACCACCCCCTCGCGCTCACCGAAAATGGCCCGTCGTTTTTGGCGGCGGGTCCAAGGCCCGCTGGCCATTTTTTTGGGACCCCCAGCCCCCGGCACGCCCATGTTGAATCTCGAATCGGCCGTCCAAATGGACGGCCTCACGCTGTATCAGGACTACTCGGACCCCAACCTCTACTACTACATGCCGGACAACCCCGAGTTGGCCCGGCAAGGTGGTGAGCCGCTGTTTCAGCTGCTGCTGTATCGAGAGGACATCGCGGACGACCCCGGTTTCGCCAAGAACGAGGACCGAGGCGGTGGTTTCCTGACGATGACCGTCGATCTCAAGGTCTCCCAGACCAAGCTCGAGCGGATCGAGCAGTCCTTGCCGAGCAGCGGAGGCCCGGTGAAGTTGGTCCCCGTGCCCTACGAGGCAGGCCGCGTACGCATCACCGCGCTGGGCACCTCGGCGGGCAAGGCCGGCCAGGTCAGCGGCGGAGCGGCCGACGACAAGAAGCCCCCCGGGCTGGTCGAGGAAGTGCTCGGTTCGGCCACCCCCAGCCTCTACGGGGACAACCGAGCCGTGTTCTCCATGGAGCTCAGTCACCGCGGCGCCGTGCTCATGGCCGCCTCGCTGATGAACGACGGCGCAACGAGCATCGCGGTGGTCTACGAGCTCGACTACATGGGGCTCAAGCCGGCCCGCGACGTGAAGATCGTCATCGAAGGCGAGCAGGTCTACGAGCACCTACGCTCCCAGGCCACGGTGAACACGCTGTGGTTCCGCAGCAACATCGACCAGGAGATGGAGTCTCTGGTCAAGAGCAACAACATCCGCATCGAGGATGTCGACTACCTCCAGACGCTGGAGCCGGCCGAGCGAACGAAGCGCGAGGCGGACCTCAACAAGCTGGCCAAGGAGCTGGCCATGTGGACCTTCTTCAAGCCCGGGCTCAAGCCGGGTGAGGTCATCGCCAAGGATCGCGGCGTGCTCAAGGTCTACGACCCCAGCACCGATGCCGCCCGCGTGACCGCCGGGTTCTCCACTCCGCTGCAGACTGCCGCAACCGGTAAGGGCAACACGGGCGATACCGACGGGCCGCGACCGCAGGGCAAGTCGGCGTTGAAGACGGTCACCCGCGTCAGCGGCAAGACCCCCGCGCCCGCCCCCACGAGCACCGCAGGCACCCCCGCCACCAACCGCCCCCTGACCGCGGTGGAGAAGTGGAACCAGGCGGGTCGGCCCCAGGCCGGCTACCTGCTGCGCAGCCTGAGCCAGAGGGAGCGCACGCGCATCTCCTACTCCATGCGCACGGTCTCCGCCCACAAGCGCACCATCGCCCCGCAGGGCTCCATCGCGATGATCTCGGGCGACGCCAACCTGCCCGGTCGCATCCAGCGGGTCGATCTCGACACCGAGTTCTTCCAGGCAGTGGAGGGCTCGGTGACCACCAGCGCCAAGCTGGACGAAGCCGGGGTCACCTCGATGAGCGTGGGTATCCGCTACGGCTACAACGAGGACGGCAGCTTCCCCAAGGACACCAAGGAATTCGTCCTCGACAAGACCGACGAGAAGAAGGCCTTCCAGTTCTGGATGGACGATCGCCGCACGACCAAGCTCCAGTACAAGGTGCAGGTCAACTACCGCGCCGACTATGCCATCGGGGCGTCCGAGACGGCACTGAGCACCGACTGGATCGACACCGAGCTGCGCAACCTCGACATCGACCCACGCGCGGTGCAGGGCCTTTTGCCGGTTCGGCTCACCGCGGGCTCGGTGAACTGGGACTCGGTCACCAACATCCAGGCCAAGGTCAGCTACCGCGATGCCGACTCGGGCATCGACGCCAGCCGCACCGTGGTCATCAAGCGCGACACCGCTTCGGTGCTGGTGCCGATTCGCCCCGCCTCGCTCGACGAAGACGCCTACACCGTCACCTCCGAGTACTTCCACTCCTCGGGGAACTCGGAGACGGTCGAGCAGAGCATGGACGGCAGCGTCACCGCGGTGCTCAACCAGCCCCCGTCCACCGCCGTGCCCGTCCGCGTGCGCCTGAGCGACCCGCTCAAGCGCCTGCGCGACGCATCGGTCGAGATGTCCTACAGCCCCCCGGGTGGAGGCCCCGACCAGGTCAAGCTGCTGAGCCTCGGCGGTGACAAGCCCACCTCCGCCGACTGGTCGTTCTTCCGCCCCAGCCTGAACGACGACCCCCGCTACCGCTACCGGGTCACGCTGTTCGGCGCGAACACGGTGGAGGAAGGGCAGTGGCAAGAGTCCACCGATCGCCAGCTGGTGGTGGGCGACGTGTTCCCGGGCATGCTCGAGGTGCAGGTCGAGATGATCGGCGACCTCGCGGCCGCCGGCTTCGCCATCGCCAAGCTGACGCTCGAGTACAAGGGCGCCGCCGAAGGAGCGGACAACCGAGAGGAAAAGACCCTACGGGGCACGATGCAGCCCTTTACCTGGAAGGTGCCCTCGGCCACCCGTGAGCCTGGGCCCTTCCGCTATCGGGTGGAGTACTTCCGCCAAGACCGAACCAAGGTGGTCGACGAAGCCGAAGTCACCGCCGAGAGCCTGCTGCTGTGGGTGCCCAGTGCGTGATCGCGCTGTTCCTTCGTCTCGTTCCCTCGACCTCGAATCAGGATTACGACCGTGACCTCTCCTCTCGATCGCGTCAACGCAGCTCTCAGCCACTTCTTCGGCAGCTACCTCAGTGATGCCCAGCGCAAGATCCTTGCCGACCTCTCGCAAGGCGCCTCCTCCGGGGCGCTCGAGATCTTCGCGGGCACCTACAAGGCCTGGGCCGGCGGGGCGGTGTCCTGCATCGGCAGCCACAGCGTGACCCCGAAATGGGGCATCCAGGCCGCCAACAAGGCCATTGCCTACAAACGGGGCAAGCCCAAGGCCACCAGCCTCGACCCGGGCTCGGGCGCCCATGCCCGGCCCCTCGTGTGGCTGCGCGAGGTCGCCGATGCCAAGGTCGATACCCAGGCCGAGATCGAGCGCATCATCCAGAACATCAACTACTACACGTCCACCGTCGGCGGCGGGGCAGCCCGCGACGCCAAGGCCTGGGCGTCCGCGGTGCTCAAGGCTCGCGCGGCGGGAGAGATTCCCGACCACCTCGAGAAGCTCCACGCCGTCCCCAAGAGCTTCGCCAAGCTCACCGACGACCTGACGGAGCTGCGCCAGGTCTTCCACCACTTCTTCTCCTACAAGCAGGACGGCAGCTACTACGCGCGTTGGGCCAAGACGCCCCACGACACGCCCGACAACCTCTCGAGCGATGCCAAGACGCTGACCATCACCGAGCTCCAGCTGCGGGCCGGCGAGGTCTACCTCTACGCGATCGTCCCCGAGGCCTTCCTCGCTGGCGGCGGCACCTCGAAGAACCGCTTTCGCGAGGTCGTGTGGAGCTTCAGCTTCAACGAGTCCAAGGTCAGCCGCGTCAGCGTCAAGCACACCGTCGCGTGTGCGGTCTCGGGCGCGGATTTCTACGACTTCATCGCGTTCCATGCCGACGACGGGCTCCGCACCCTGCACACCAAGACCGGGCGCACGCTGGTCCCGGACTCGGCCGCGAAATCGATGACCCCGGGCATCGTGGACCTGCTCGCCTCCGCGCCCAGCGACCCCGCGAAGCGCAAGGCGTTCATCAAGGCCTCGGCCCACTCGGAGGGCAACGAGACCCACGTGCCCGTATTCCTCGAGCTGAACAAGGAAGGGCCGCTGCCCGAGGGCGTGGAGCTGTTTGGGCGCCCGGGTGAGCTGCTGCAGCTCGCGTCGGTGCCGATCGACGAGCTGGCTTCCCTGGCTGCCCTGCCGCACGTGGAGTGGGTCAGCGAGCCCACGCCGCTGGAGATGCGCAGCACCAACGCCGCCGCGCAGATCAACCTGAGCAAGGCCCCGCTCCTGTATCGCCATCGACCCATGATGAAGGGGCCGCTGGTCGAGAAGGTGCAGCAAGCCCTCAAGACGGCCGGGCACTACTCCGGCGGCATCGACGGCGAGTTCGGCGACAAGACCAAGGCGGCCGTCGTCAAATTCCAGAAGGCCAAGTCGATCAAGGACGATGGGATCGTCGGACCCACCACCGCGAGCAAGATGGGCCTGACCTGGGATGCCGTCAACAAGCCCGGAGGCGCCGGAGTGGTCATCGGTGTCATCGACAGTGGCATTCACGGCACCCACCCCGCGTTCCGCGTGGGCGGAACCGCAGCGGGTGCGCCCCGCATCGTGAGCACCTGGGAGCCCAACGGCACCGGAACCGCCCCCGGACCACGCCTGGCCGGGCTGAACGGAGGGTACTTCGCCGGCACCTACGGCGAGACCGAGGGCGACAAGAAGCTCAACTCCAATCAGTGGCTCAACCGCGGGGCCGAGCTCGTGGGCGCAGCCACCAGCGGCATGCGGGACGGCAGCAGCGGGCACGGCACCCACGTCGCGGGCATCGCCGCCGGAACGGCCGTCGGGGGAGCCAACCCCTGCCCGGCCGGCATGGCGCCGCAGGCCAGCGTCGTGTCCATCAAGGGCTACCACGACGGCAGCACCAGCAACCCCATCGAGACGGGCATCAACGACTGGCAGGTGATCCGTGCCATCGAGTACGTGCGGGAAATCGCCTCGCACCAGCCGAAGGTCAAGGACCCCAAGGGCGTCGATCAACCCGCGCCCGTGGTCATCAACATGAGCTTTGGCCACCACCAGCACGCGCACGACAGCACCGACAACCTGGCCAAGTGGCTCGATGGCTTCAGCATGCGCAACAGCGACAAGAGTCGCGTCAAGGGGGTCCTGCTGTGCGCTGCCGCGGGCAACGAGCGCGGCAAGGACTATCACCAGACGGTCAACGTGCCGAAGCAGAGCGGGGCCACCAAAGGCTCGTTCATCCTCAACGCCCGCATGGCACCGCGCATCGGTAGCGTGGCCAACATCGTGACGACCACGGGGCAAATCCGCGGCCCGCGGATCGAGGACGTCAACATCTGGATCGACAACCACAGCGACAGCAACACCGCCAGCGACCTCGAGATCCAGGTCCAGTCCCAAGGCAGCGTGGTACAGACGGCCAACATCGCCCAGCGCGCCAACAACGACTTCGTGTGGAGCACGTTCCTCGGCGCGGGTGTTCATATCGGCATCTCTCACGGACCGAAGCGCGGCCGAAACAACCGCTTCAACCTCCGCGTGGTCATTCAGTCCGCGAAGGGGGTGGTCGCCCAGGCAGGGGGTTATCCGCTGCCCAATGTCGGCGGCACCTATGCCACCGTCAACGTCGACCGCAACGGTCAGATCATCGGCGGCGGCGGAGCTCCCATCGCGCTGTACCCGGTGGGGGCGTGGGTCTCCAACTCAGGCGGCACCGCCACCTTCCAGGACAACCGCAGCTGGCAGATCGTCATCCGCAACACCAACACCTCGCGGGCGCGCGTGGGCCATGCCTGGATGGGCAAGGAGAACTCGCGGTTCATGAACAATACGTTCACGACCCGCACGGGGGTCGATACCCATCTCATCTGTTCCCCCGCCCACTCGCCCGCCGTCATCTCCGTCGCAGCGACCACCAGCGACCTCAAGTTCAACACGGTGGGTGGTGCTCAGGATGACTCTCCGTGGGAGTGGGGTCCTCCGCCCGTGAACTCGCACGACGTCACCGGAGCGATCACGTCGTTCTCCAGCCCGGGACCGCTCAACACCACCCGCGCGGATCCTGGGGTCGATATCGCCGCGCCAGGATCGAACCTCATCGCAGCGCGAGGCACCTGGAACAGCTCCACCTCGTCGCTCATCGCCAAGAACGACAAGGACATCAACACCAACGCTCGCTATATGGCGGGCACGTCGATGGCGTCCCCGGTGGTGGCGGGGCTGCTGGCCAACATCTTGGCGGTCGAGCCCACGCTGACCGTCGAGGAGGTGCGGGACCGCTTCAAACGCAGCAGCATCCCCACCAAGCTCAGCGACGGCACGGCCATGAGCGCAGCCGTCCGCAACAACCCGGTCGGCACTCTCGAGACGGGTGCACCGCGCACGACCAACGACTGGGGCGAGGGCCTGCTCGACGCCCGGCGGATGAAGTAATGAGCGACTCGCCGCACCAGGGCCCCACGGGGCCCGATCACGTGGAGGTCGAGCACAGCGGGCTGCCCGAGGCCATCGCGGGCAAGTTCGGGCCCGACATCACCCGGGCGCTCTCCAACGACCTCACGGGCCCCTACGAGGTCAACGTGCAGTTCGGGGAAGGCCGACCGAGCGACGAAGACCTCGACGCAATCGGCCTGTTCGCCATGCCGGGGGGCGACATGGCCTCGGGCCAGATCTCGCGTGCCGACCTCGTTCGCCTCGCGTCGCATCCTTCGGTCCTCGAAGTCTCGGGCTGGAGCACCTCGACACCTCGCTAGCCGGTCATCGCCTTCGCTTCGACGGACGCGGGGGGCGCGCGCCGGCGCCGCGGGGGGGGTTGGGGCGGGTTGCCCCCCCCAAACGCAGCGGGACGCGCGCCCGGCGCCGGCCCGCGGCGCCCCC
>JBCCHT010000036.1:0-128860 GCA_039028615.1 Myxococcota bacterium
GTCTTCTTCTTGGCGACCTTCTTCTTCGCGGCCTTCTTCTGCGCCGTCTTTTTCTTGGTCACCTTCTTCTTCGCGGCCTTCTTCTTGGTCGCTTTCTTCTGTGCGGTGGCCTTCTTGGCGACCTTCTTCTTGGTCGTCTTCTTCTTGGCGGCCATCTTCTTCACCGCCTTCTTCTTGGTATGGGCGGGGCTGGCCTCGGCTTGCGCGGGGCTGTCGTCGCTGGCCGCCGCCTCGTCGCCACCACCGTCCTCGGCGTCATCGGCCGGGGCTGCTTGCTCCGTCTCGGGAGGCGTGGCCGATTGCCAGATGCCAAAGGCACCGCCGGTCGGGTCGGCCAGCACGGCGAGGCTGCCTTGCGGCATGTCCTGACGGGGAACGATCACCGAGCCACCACCGCTGGTGACCTTCTCGATGGTGTCGTCGACCGAGTCGACGTTGGCGTAGCCGAGCCAAGCGGTCGGCGCCCCGTCCATCGGGTTCTTTTGGATTCCGCCGATGACGTCTCCGTCGCTCGTGTTCACCATGGTGTACACGCCGTTGGGCATGGGCATCTCTTGGTACACCCAGCCAAAGACGTCGCTGTAGAACTTCTTGGCGGCCTCGGGGTCCGAGGTACTGAGCTCCATATGTACGAACTTACTCATCTCGACCTTCCTGCCGCTCGCCAGTACGAGCGTCGCCGCAGAGGGTAGCCGAGTCGGGCCGACTTTGAACGATCAAATTTCACTTCCGTGATCGAGGTCCGAGTCACCGTCGACCGGCAGGACGATCTCCACCCCGCCACCCTTCGGGACCCCGACCGACGCTGAAGGTTTCAGCCGATGTTCGACCCGTCACCCGAGGGTGCAGACGTTGGCCACGGCTCCACGACGCCGCGACCGGGATTCCCCCGGCTGCCCTCGTCGAGACCCCGGTGGTCACCCGACAACCTTCGACCCCGGGCCGGGACCAAGGCTCGTCACGGGAGGCCATCCGGGGCCGACCGCCGTCGACCTCCGCTTGCCCCCGCCCTCGCAAACACCCGAATTCGGGCCTTTAGACGGCGTTCATGCGAATCCAGAGTCGGTCGGCCTCGGCCCGGGCGGCGGCTCGAATCCCATTCATGTCGGCCCCGACCAGCGCCCCGTCCCGCACCACGACCCGGCCCGCCACCAGCACATGACGGACCTGCCCCCGTGCCTCCACCACCCGGAGGTCGGCATGGACCGTTTCAGTCCCCGTGGGCAGGGCAAACCGCCCGCCGAAACGCTCGGCCGCCAGGGCATGGCCGGCCAGGGCCCGGCGGGCCACCGCGTCCGCATCGTCGCCATGGGCTCGAGCGTGCTCGGCCAACGCGGCGGCTTCGTCCTCCATGACCGCAGGGTAGCCATCGGTCCCCAGCGCGACCTTTCGGCTCTGGGCCAGCGCCCGTGGATAGCCGACGCGGTTGCCATGGTTGCTTCGGGGGTTCTGGACGATCCACAGCCCGGCGTCCTCGGCCCGGGCGACCTGCTCGGCACTGAGGTCGAGACCATGGGCCACGATGGAGCCCGACGGCAGCGCCCCGAGCGCGAAGAGCCGCTCGAGCGGGCCCCCGTAGCCCCGCCGCTGGGCATCGACGTCATCGGCATGGTGAGCCGCGTCCTCGGCCACGTGCACGTGCATCACCGCCTCGAGCTCCCGGCACAACCGAGCGGCGTGCTCGAGGGTCTCGTCGGAAACGGTGAACGCGGCATGGAGCGCGACCGCAGTCTCGATCCGGGCGCTGCGGCTGCGCCGAGCCAGGCGCCGACACTCCTCCAGACCGCGCCGGCCCTCGGCCGCCCCACCGTTGCGATCGGTGGCGCCGTAGCAGAGCAAGGCCCGGATCCCGAACTCGTCGCAGGCCTCGGCCAGCACGTCGAGCGAGCCCTCGATGAAGCCTGGCGACTCGTGGTGATCGATGAGCGTGGTGGTGCCCGCCAACAGCGATTCGGCCACGTACAGCCGTGCCGCGGCCCTCAGGCTGCCCGCGTCGAGCGCGCGATCGAGTCGCCACCACACCCGCTCGAGGATCTGGACGAAGGTCTCGGGCGGAGGCTCGGGCGCCGGCATGCCCAGCGGAGCCAACCCACTATAGATGTGGGTATGGGCGTTGATGCGCCCCGACTCGATCGTCGCGTCGGCGCAGTCGAGGGTGTCGGCCTCGGCCGGCGGGGGCTCGCCTTCCAGGCGTCGGACCTGCTCCCCCACCACCAAAAAAGTCTGCCCCGAGCGGTCGGGGCCGAGCACGAGTGGACGGCCATCGGTCGAGCCCATCGAAGAGATCTCCCGCTCAGCGCCAGTCGGCCCGGTCGGTCTTGGACCGGATCTTCCCCACGCTCATGGCCTTGCCCGCGGGCGAGTCCTTCATGGGGAGCAAGAAGCGACGCTCACCATCGAAGGCGGCCAACGCCCCGGCCACTGCACCCGCGGTGGGCACCAAGCCGATCTCGCCGACGCCCTTGGCCCCAAAGGGACCTTCCGGCTCGTGCTCTTCGACGAGGATCACGTCGACCTCGGGCATGTCGCGGGCTCGCAGCACGCCGATCTCCCGGAGCTTGAACGCGACCGGCATGCCGTCGAGGCAGGGCAGCTCCTCGGACAACGCAAAGCCCAGGCCCATGTGGACCGAGCCCTGCAGCTGACCCTCGCACAGCGCGGGATTGATCGCTCGCCCCACGTCGTGCGCGGCCACGAACCGCTCGACCCGACCGTTGTCATCGAGGATGCACATCTGCGTGGCGAAGCCGAACGAGGTGTGCGTCTTGATCTTGTTGGTCTTGGTGCCCGGCGGCGTGGTGTCGTCGATGAGCACGTCGGCCGCGAACACCTCCCCCACCAGATCGCCCAGGGTCTTGCCTGCGTCGAGCTGTGCCTTGAGCTTGATCGCCGCGTCGCGAACCGAGCGACCGCCGAACAGGGTCGCCCGCGAGCCCGTGGTCTGGCCGCAGTCGAGGGCGTAGGTGGCATCGACCTTGGGCCGGAACACGGACGCGGGCAGGCCGGTCACCTCCACCGCACACTGGGTGAGCACGGTGAGCAGCCCCTGCCCCATCTCGGTGTAGCCGTTGTACAGCGACACGGTGCCGTCGGCCTCGACGACCAAGCGGGCCTTACCCCACTCCTTGGCCCCGTTGCCGATGCCCGTGTTCTTGATGCCGCAAGAGATACCGATGGCTTTGCCCGCCTTCTTGGCGTCGTAGTAGATGTCCTTGACCGCTTCGAGCGTCTTTTTGAGGCCCACGGACTTTTCGTAGACCTGCCCGGTGGTGAACATGTCGCCCACCTCGACGCCGTTGTGCATGCGGAAGGCCCAGCCGTCCATGCCGACCTTCTCCGCCAGCATGTCCATGGCTCCCTCGATGGCGAAGTTGGCCTGGTTGGCCCCGAAGCCCCGCATCGCGCCGCCCGGCGGATTGTTGGTGGTGACCGCGATGGCGTGAATGTCGACGTGCGGCACCTTGTAGGGCCCGCACGCATGGCCGGCCGCACGCTCGAGCACCTTGGCGCCCACCGAGGCGTACGCCCCCGTGTCACCGACCATCCTCGCCCGCACCGCGGTGAGCGTGCCGTCGGCCTTGCACCCGACGGTCATCTCCATGTCGATGGGATGGCGCTTGGGATGGATGCGGATCGACTCCTCGCGGTTGAGGGTGATCTTGACCGGGCGCCCCGTCATCTTGGCCAGCAGCGCGGTCTGGGACTGGACGCTCATGTCCTCTTTGCCGCCGAAGGCCCCGCCGTTGGGCACCAGCTCGACGAACACGTCCTCGGTGTCCAGGGCCAGGAACGCCGCGACCTGACGACGATCGTCGAAGATGCCCTGCCCCTGCGTGTACAGGTGGATGCGCCCGTCCGGCAGCGGCTCGGCCAGGGCGCTCTCGGGCTCGAGGAACAGGTGCTCGATCCGCTGGGTCCGCCAGGTGCCGGTCACCACGTGGTCGCTGGCCTCCAGCGCCGCATCGACGTCGCCGCGCTGAAAGGCGGTGGTCGACAGCCGGTTTTCATGGGTCGGGTTGACCTGCGGTGCCCCGGGCTTGATGGCCTCGTGCATGTCGACCACCGCGGGCAAGACCTCGTACTCGACATCGACCAGGGCCGCCGCCTCACGGGCCGTGGCCGCGTCTTCGGCCGCGATGGCAGCCACCACGTCGCCGACGCAGCGGACCTCTTCGCCCACCGCCACGAAGCCGGGCCAGTCCTTGATGATGAGGCCGTACCAGCGCTCGCCGGGAACGTCGGCGGCGGTGGCTACCGCCGCCACTCCGGGCAGCGCCAGGGCGCGGCTGGTGTCGATGCTCAGCACCTTGGCCCGAGCGTGGGGCGACAGCAGCACCACCCCGTGCAGCATGTTGTCGCGCACCATGTCGTCGACATAGGGCCGATCGCCCAGGCTCATCTTCTCGCCCTGATAGCGCGCCAGGTCCTTGCCCACTCGACCGTCGGTGACCGGCTGCGGGTCGGCCTCGCCCCGCTTCGCCTGGGCGTACAGATCGATGGCGTCGACGATCTTGATGTACCCGGTGCAGCGGCACAGGTGACCGTCGATGGCCTTGGCGATCTCTTGGCGCGTGGGGCTGGGGTTCTTGCCCACGAGGTTGATGGCCCGCAGCGCGATGCCGGGAATGCAAAAGCCACACTGCAAGCCGGCCGCAGAAACGAAGCACCGAGCGACGAGCTCGCGCTCCGTCTCGTCGATGCCCTCGAGGGTGGTGACCTCGCGCCCTTCGGCCTTGGCGGCCGGCATGGCGCAGGTGGTTCGAGCCTTGCCGTCGACCAACGCGAGGCAACAGCCACACTGCCCCTGCGGAGCGCACCCGTCCTTGGTCGAGATCACGCCACAACGACCCCGCAGAGCCTCCAACAAGGTCTCTTTGGGACGAGCGGAAATCTCCACGGGCTCACCGTTGAGCGAGAACGATACGTCGGTCATCTCCAGGCCTCCGGCCACATGGGCCGCGCCCAGCCTATCACGAGCGTCGGTGTTTCAGCGTTCGTCAATGGTCCACCGCGCGTCGTCGACATCGGCGCGAAGGGTCAACGTTCACAACCGGTCAGCAGCACGCCGACGACCTCGCCCGATCGCACGCCGCCCTCGCGGTGCAGTTGCATGAGGCCGGCCACCCCCGCGGTCCCGGTGGCGCTGGCCCGAACGGAGGTGTGGCTGCGAACGGCCTGGTGGGCTGCGGTCAGGGTGCTCTCGTCCACCGTCAGCGGCCTGCCCCCCGTCCGGATCATCCCGTCGACGAGCGCCCACCAGTCGTAGGTCTCGTCGTCGAGGATCCCGTGCGCAACGCTGTGCGGCACCTGTTCCCAGGGCCACATGAACTCGTGGCGATGGGTGGCGGCGTAGCGAAGGACCTCGTCGATGGCTTCGGGCGGTCGGGCTCGGAGCCCGTCGGTGTGCTCGCGGGGGTCGGCCGGCGGTGAGTCCTCATCGGCCAGCCGTGCAGCCACGCGCTCGTAGGCCCGACGCAGCGGCCAGGCGCTGCCGGTTTGCACCGTGTAAAGCCGCGGCATCGAGGGCAACACCCCCCACGCGACCGCATCTCGCAGCGCGTGCAGGCATGCGCTCGCAAGCGCGCCTCCGCCCACTTGCACCACCACCGCGTCGAGTCGACCGGGGCCGCGGCGAACCTGATGGGCGAGCTCGTAGCCGAGGGTGAGCCCGCCCTCCACGGCCAGTCCGTTGTCGCTGCCCTGCACGCTGAAGGGCAAGGCTCCGCGGCCCAGCGCAGCCCGGAACGCGCGATAGCAGGGGTCACCGGGTTGACCGTCGCGGGGGCAGATCTGGACGTCGGCCGACAGCGTGCGCAGCCGATCCAGCACCGCCGGATCGGCATCCTCGGGGACAAAGACCGACAAGGGCCACCGCGCCGCGCGGGCCAGCACCGCGGCCGCGAGCGCAGCGTTGCCGCAGCTGGCGATGGCGAGCGGGCGACGCGGCTGTCCCGCGTCGACCAAGCCCAACGTCTCCGCCAGCCATAAGTGGATCAGCACGCCCATCAGGTGCCGCGCCTTGTGGGATCCAGACACGTTGCGGGTCTCGTCCTTGGCCCATAGCTCGATACCCGGCGCGACGACCCGGACCAGCTCGGGCGCAGGACGTAGCGGCGTCAGGGCAAAACCGTGGCCGTCGACCTCGGCCACCGCATCGTCGAGCCGCTGCACCCCCGCGCGGAAGTCCGCCTCGCTCATCCCCGCCGCCGAGGCCCGATGCCAGGCCGACATGAGCGGGGCGAAGTCGAGGTAGGGATTGCCTTCGGGCGCGGGCGGAAATTCGGAGCGCTGCGGGTCGATCCGCCGCACCAGCACGTGATCGATGTCGTCGTCCGGCGTCGCGACGGGACAGGCGAAAGGGTGCGCCCCCTGCATCGCCGCTCGATGGCCACAGCCCGAACACTCGATCCATACCGGGGACGCGGACGACCCCGCGCTCACTCGACCGTCTCTCCCATCGCTTCGAGGGCTTCGCGGTCTTTATCGGCATCATCGGTGCGGCCCAGCTCCAACAGCAGTGCTCGCCGCTGGTGCCGAGCATCGGGAAACGCGGGGGCCATCTCGATGGCCCGATCGTAGTCGGCCAGCGCGGCCTTGGTCGTGCCCATCGCCTGGTGCACCCAGCCGCGATGGCTGAACAAGGTCGGGTCC
This sequence comes from Myxococcota bacterium, assembly GCA_039028615.1. Lineage (GTDB taxonomy): Bacteria > Myxococcota_A > Polyangia > Nannocystales > Nannocystaceae > Paraliomyxa. The sequence goes on from JBCCHT010000036.1 coordinate 6,652, forward strand.
TCGGGGTCCAGCTCGATCGCGCGATCGAGATCGGCGAGCGCCTCGGCGTGTTTGTCTTGCTCGTAGCGAGCCAGCGCTCGCATCGTGTGGGCTTCGGCCGAGCCATCGTCTAGCTCGATCGCCACATCGAGGGTCATCTCGGCCTCGGCCGGTCGATCGAGCTGCAGCAGCAGTCGCGACTGCGAGACCAACGGATCGGCCTGCTCGGGAAAGCGCTCGACCAGCGCCATCGAAGCCTCCATCGCCGCCTGCGGATCGCCCTTTTCGACGTACACGTCACGGCGCGCGTCCAGGATGGCGAAGATGGCATCGGGGCTCTGCGCCGACTCGAGGGCGATGCGGAGGTCGTCGAGCGCTTCGTCGTGTTTGTCTTGCCCGCGGCGGGCGAGGTGTCGATTCCAGCGGCTGAGCTCGCTCGACGCGTCGCGCTCCAGGTCCTCGGAGAACCAAGCTTCGGCCTCGGCATGGCGGGACAGCGCCAGTGCGCACTGCCCCCGGTCGAACGCCAGCTCCGCAAGCGGACCGAGCTTCGCCGCCTGCTCGAAGGCCTCGAGCGCCGACTCGAACTGCCCCATCGCATAAAGGGCTCGCCCGCGCTGGGCCACGTGCTCGGGCTCGTCGGGCTGGAGCCGAGCCGCCTCGTCGAGGTCGGCCACGGTCCCCGCGGCATCCCCCAGCTCGGCGCGTACCCCCGCTCGCGCGACCCGAGCCGCCACGAAGTCGGGCGCCAGCTTCAGCGCCTCGTCGAGCTTGGGCAGGGCCTCGACCCACTGTCCCTGCTCGATGCTGGCCTTGGCCTCGGCGAACAAGTGCTCGGCCGAGAGCGTGGTTTCGGATTCATCGGTCATGGCGAAGCCTCAGCTGCTGGCTGCCGTCTCGGCGTTGAAGGCTTCGATCATCTCGTCCCACTGGGGCACGAGGCCGCGCAGGTCGGTCCAGAATCTTCGCTCGCGGCGGGCACAGAAGTCCTCGTAGGACACGCCCTGCTGCTCGACCCAGGTGAAGTAGCCCAGGTTGAACATCCGCGTGCGGTCGACGTGGGTCGCCTCGAGCAGGTGGTCGGAACCCATGCCGGCCAGGTGCTCACCGAAGGTCTCCGCGGCGGCGATCTGGTCGAAACGGCCGCCAAAACGGGTCTGCAGCGCCTTTTCGCGCTCCGAGCCATACATCGCCGCGCCGTCGGTGGCCACCGTGATGATGGCATCGTCGGGGCCCAGGCCGCGGTAACGCGCCAGCTTGATCGCGGCCAGGACGTTGGCAATGCCCGAAAGCCCCAGCCCGGGCAACGCCTCGACCAAGGCCGCGGGCAACCCTCGTCGATCGCGGAGATAGGCCTGGCCCTGCGGGTGGTTGAAGAGCAGATCGAGCGAGTCGGTGCTGCGATCGGAGATGCCCGCCACCACGTCGGTATTGAGCACGTTGTGGATGAAGGGCACGTGCTTGTCGCCGATGCCCTGGATGTTGTGCTCGCCGAAGCCGTTGTACAAAAGCGTCGGACACTCGACGGCCTCGACCGCGACGATCTCGGCCCCGCACGCTTCCTTGAGGTGGTCCCCCGCGGCGATGGTGCCGGCCGAGCCCGTGGCGGAGACGAAGGCCTGAAGCTGCAGCTCGGGGCGCCCTTTTTGCACGTCCTCGAAGACGGTCTGCAGCGCCTTGCCCGTGCACAGCACGTGCCCCAGGTGGTTTCCGAACTCGCTGAACTGATTGAAGATGATGGTGTCGGGCTCCGCGTCGAGCCGCGCACACTCGTCGTAGATTTCCTTGACGTTGCTCTCGGAGCCCGGCGTGCGCACGATGTCGGCGGGGTCGGCCACCCAGCGCTCGAGCCACTGGAAGCGCTCGCTGCTCATGCCCTCGGGGAGCACCGCGACGCCGCGACACTGCATGATCCGCGAGATGGCCACGCCGCCGCGGCAGTAGTTGCCCGTCGAAGGCCACACCGCGCGATGCAGAGACGGATCGAACTGCCCGGTCAGGATGCGCGGGGCCAGGCAGGCGTAGGCGGCCAGCACCTTGTGCGCCTCGATCATGGGAAAGCGCTGCCCCAGCGCCACGATGATGGGCGACGGCACGGTGGTCAGCTCGGGCGGCAACACCACGTAGCCCGGCACCTCGACCATGCCCCGGCGATCGGCGGCATTGTGCCAGTGGACCCGAAACAGGTTGAGCGGGTGCGCCTCGTCGGGGCCGACGGACGCCAGCGCCGCACGGGTGGCCTCGGGGATGGTGTGCGGGTTGGCGAGCTGCGAGAACGTGGGCAGCACGATGCCGGCCTCGCGGAAGCGGGCCACGGCGCGACGGCGCACGTCGGCATCGACGATATCGGTACTGAGCCCGAGACTGGTCATGGATTCTGTCCTTTGTCGTCCTCGTCACCCGGGAGGACGGCGCCGGTCCGCTCGACGATCATGCCGTAGGCATGGGGCTGGCGGTGCTTGGCGAAGTCGAAGACGGAGTCTTTGTAGGAGTTGCACAGGTCGAGGTCGCAGCGCGCCACCGCGAGTTCATCGCCCCGGGTGGAGCACACCGCCACGATCTCACCCGTGGGCGCGATGATGCAGCTGCCCCCGATCATCTCGCAGCCCTCTTCCAGACCGGCCTTGGCCACGCCCACCACCCAGGTGCCGTTTTGGTAGGCGCCGGCCTGCATCACCAGGTGATTGTGGAAGTCGCCCAGGCGATCGTGCTCGGGCGCGGGCGGGTTGTGGACCGGCGTGTTGTAGCCGATGAGCACCAGCTCCACGCCTTGCAGCCCGAGCACGCGATAGGTCTCCGACCAGCGACGGTCGTTGCAGATGGCCATGCCCACCACGCCCCCGAAGGCCCGCGCGGCCGTGAACCCGTCGCCCGGCTCGAAGTAGCGCTTCTCGAGGTGTTGAAAGCGGCGCCAGGGTTCGTGCTCGGCATGCCCGGGCAGGTGCACCTTGCGATACTTGGCCACGATGGTCCCGGTGGCATCGACCAGGATGGAGCAGTTGAAGCGACGCTTGCGGCCGCCTTCGTGGCACAGCTCGGCGTAGCCGAGGCAGAAGCCCACCTTCAGCCGCTTGGCTTCGTCGAAGAGCGGGGCCGTGTCCGGCCCGGGCATCTGCGCCTCATAGAACGGATCGAGCTGGGCCTCGTCCTCGAAAAACCACCGCGGGAAGAAGGTGGTGAGGGCCAGCTCGGGAAACATCACCAGCTGGGCCCCCATGGCGGCGGCGTCTCGAAGGAGCACCAGCATGCGCTCGACCACCTGCGCCCGGGTATCGGCGCGCTGGATCGGGCCGAGCTGCGCGGCGGCAATGTTCAAAAATCGCGGCATGACGACGACTCGGTGGGGGCTAGACCTTGGTCCGTCCGTCCGCGATCGTCACCTGGTAGACCTTGCTGCGCGGTGTGCCTTCGGCCACCAGCGCCTTGGCCTTGGCCAGCTCTTCGTCGATGAGCTTGCGGAAGTTCTCTGGCGGCTGCGCCCCCGACAGGAACCGGCCGTTGATGAAGAACGCCGGGGTCCCGCGGGCCCCGATGGCGACGCCCTCGGTTTGATCGTGGAGGACGGCCTTGCGGATCGCGGGGTCTTCCAGGTCGGCCTTGAAACGACGCATCTTGAGCTTGAGCTTCTTCGCGTACTTCAGGATGTCGTCGTCGGTCAGCTCCTTGTTGTTGGCGAAGAGCTTGTCGTTCATCTCCCAGAACTTGCCCTGGCGCCCCGCCGCGTGGGCAGCGATGGCCGCGGGCATGGCCCGAGGATGGAAGCCCAGCGGGTTGTTCTTGTGCACCAGGCGCAGGTTCTTGCCGTACTCCTTGCGCATCATCTCGAGCGTGGTCTGGACCCGGGCACAGTACGGACACTGGTAGTCCGTCCACATCACGATGGTCACCAGCGCGTTCGGGTTGCCCAGCACGGGCGAGTCGCCGACCTTCACCCGGTAGACCGCCGCGGGATCGGGGCGACCCGGCCGCGGTCGATCGGCCACCTTCCGGGCCTTCTCCTCCTGCTCGGCCAGCGTGCCCTCGACGGCGTTCATCCGCTTCGCGACGTCGATGAGCCCTTCTTCGATGATCCCCAGCTCGGCGCTCTGCTGGTCGTCGCGCTGGGCCATCGCGTCGAGCCGCTGTCCGAGCTTCTCTTGCTCGGCGCGGATGTCCGTCAGGGTGGCCTGCATGGCCGCCATCTCGGCCTTCGATGGGCGGCACGCGGCGGCGAGGGTCAACAGCGAGAACGAGACGACGAGCGTGGACGGTTGAAGCAGGCGGGCAGGCATCGAGCCCGGTAGCTCACCACGGGCAGCGGCCTGCCGTAAAGGACCGGTCTGGGGCGGCACACGCGACCGTGGACGTGGGGTCCCGGCCCCTCAGCCCGCGAGCCCACGCAGCACCTCGAGCAGAACGTTGGCTCCGGCTTCGAGGTCGGCCGGCTCGGTGTGCTCGCGAACGTTGTGACTGATGCCACCCACGCTGGGCACGAAGATCATGGCCGCGGGGCAGATCCGAGCGAGCATCTGGGCATCGTGCCCCGCCCCGCTGGGCATGCGCCGCGTGGACAATCCCCGCCCCTGCGCCGCCGCTTCGACTCGATCGACCAGCCCGGGATCGAAGTCCACTGGCTCGAAGCGCGCCAAGCTGCGACGGGTCACCGTGACGCCTTCTTCGGCGGCCAGCCGCTCGAGTTCGGCGTGGACCCGCCTCTCGGCTTCGGCCAGGGCCGTCTCGTTGGTGTTGCGCAGGTCGATGGTGAACGTCGCCTGATTGGGAATGACGTTGACCAGATCGGGTCGCAGCGACAGCCGCCCGACGGTGGCAATCTGGTCGCCCCCCATCTCGCGCGCCAGCTGCCGCACGAACGCGATCATGCTGCCCGCCACGAAGCCCGCGTCGTGACGCAGCGCCATAGGGGTGGTGCCCGCGTGGTTCGACACGCCGCGCACCGTGACCTCGGTCCACGAGATGCCCTGCACGCCCTGCACGACCCCGATCTGCACGCCTTCGCGCTCGAGCACCGGGCCCTGCTCGATGTGCAGCTCGACGTAGGCATGCGGAGCTTCGATGGAATCGGTGCCTGCGTAGCCGATGCGGTCGAGCTCGGCCCCCACGGTCGCGCCGTCGATGCCCACCGCCGCCCTCGCCTCCTGCAGCGCCATGCCGCCCACGAACACCAGGCTGCCCATCATGTCGGGGGCAAAGCGGGCGCCTTCTTCGTTGGTGAAGTACGCCACCGCGATCGGTCGCCGCGGCTTCACCCCGGCGTCGCGTAGGGTCTCGATGACCTCCAGTCCGGCCAGGACCCCGAGGTTGCCGTCGTAGAGCCCGCCCGTGCGCACGGTGTCGATGTGGGATCCGGTCATCACCGCGGGACCGGGCTCGGTGCCCGCCCAAGTCCCCACCACGTTGCCGATCCCGTCGATGCGCACCTGTAGGCCGAGCTGCTGCATCCAATCGCGCACCAGGTCGCGTCCGCGATGGTCCTCGTCGGACAGCGCCAACCGACACGACCCACCGCCCTCGATGCCGCCCACCTGGCCCAGCGCGCGCAGGCGTTGGAGGAGCCGGTCGATATCGATGCCCAAGGTCGCGTTCATGACGGTCGAGACGACCGAAGGATACCCGGCCCTCAGCGCGCCCGGTAGACGGCGGCGTACTCCAGCAGGTCCTTGTTCTCGAGGATCGTGCCGTGGGGAAGCTCGCTCGCGCCCCGAGCCGAGACCTCGAGCATGGCCCGCCCGATGTCCGTGGATCGGGTGGCAAAATCGACCGGCGAGAACACGGCATGGACGGCGTCGTGCCACCACCGTGCGCGCTCGCCCGACGGCGCCACATACGTCGGCCGATACGCCACGACCCGGATGTTCGAGTCGCGAGCCAGCGCCATGATTTCTCGCTCGGCGCGGGCCTTTTCGCGTGCCCAGTGCTGCCACGAGCCCTCGTCGCTGCCCTGCCCCGTCACGAGATGGAACGAGCGCTCGCCCTCGCCCGCCTGCTCGAGCCACTGCCGGACGAACGCGAGCGGATAGTCGACGTGGATGACGCTGTACTCGGCATCGTTCACGTTCGCGGCCGAGGTGCCCAGCGCCCAGTACACGGCATCGACCTGCGGCAGGATGTCCGCGATCGCGGCGTAGTCCGCGTAGTCGCGGTGCTCGTGGACCTCGACGGTGCCCCTCGCCACGCCCTCGTCGATCCGGGAGGTCGTGCGCCGCGTGGCCACGTGAATCTGCTGCACTCCCGGGTCTGCGAGGAGCGCTTCGAGCACGCCATCTCCCACCGTCCCGCTGGCGCCGAAGACCGCCACCACCCGGTGGCGCGCAGAATCGAGGCTCGGGTCGGCCGCGGGCGTCCGCCCGGGGATGAACCCGTAGACGATCATCCCTACCACCATGAGCAGCAACAACCCGCCGAGCACTCGCGGCCAGCGGCGTCGCCGGGGTTTCGGCTGCGGTTCGGGTATGTCCTCGTTATCCGTCATGGCGATGACCTCGGGTGTGGCGTGGTCGGAGCGTCGTCCGCGTCGGGGCGCCCAGGGGCGAACCGCTCGAACAACGCATCGTGGTCCATCCGGTCGTCCCGGTCCCCCTTGCGCGTGGCTCGGATCGGGTTTTGGTCCTCGGTCTGCCAGCGGATATCCGGCCACCATCGCGTGGTCGCCTCGAGCGTGGCCAGCTCGATGCTCTCCCCCGGTCGCGGCGTGGCCACGCGGACCCCGATGGCCTTCGCCTTCGCGTGCACCCGCTCGATGGGCTCGGTCCAGCCGTGGGGCGCGAGGCGAAACAAGCCCCAGTGAATGGGCAGCAGCGCGCGTCCGCGAACCATCAGGTGCGCGAGTACGGCCTGCTCGGGGCCGAGGTGCCAGTCCGGCCAGTTGTCGTCGTAGGCCCCGACCTCGATCATCGTCAGATCGAAGGGGCCGTACGTGGTGCCGATGGTCTCCATCGCGGGAAACAGCCCGGTATCGCCCGAGAAGTACACGCGGTGTTCGTCGCCCAAAAGGGCGTAGCCGGCCCACAGGGTGCGATCGCGGGTGACCATGCGGCGGCCCGAGGCATGCCGAGACGGCACGCAGGCGATGCGCACTCCGCCGAGGTCGACCTCGTCCCACCAGTCGACCTCGGTGATGCGCTCGGTGGGCACGCCCCATCGCTCGAGGTGACCGCCGACCCCCAGCGGCACGATGAAGCGCGTCTGCCAGGCCGCGATCCGACCGATGGTGTCGTGGCCGAGGTGGTCGTAGTGGTCGTGGGAGATCAGCACCGCGTCCACGGCCGGGACTTCCTCCAGGGGCAACGGGGGTGCGTACCAGCGCTTGGGTCCGGCATGGCGAAACGGAGAGCTCCGGGGGCCCCAGTGCGGATCGGTGAGCACCCGCTTGCCATCGATCTCGAGCAGCACGGACGAATGCCCGAGCCAGGTCGCACGCAGGCCCGACGCGGGCGGCTGCGCGAACTCTTCGCCGCGGCGGCTCACCACGGGGAGCGGCTGTTCGGGCTCGGTCTGGATGCCCCGTGGCGCCCCCCGCAGGACGCCCACGACCTTGATGTACATCGGCTCCGGGTTGCGGAACTTCCGTTGTTCGAACTGAGGCGACTGGCGGAGCTGCGCCCGCTCGGCCCGGCGAGGCACCCGACCGAAGCCGATGCAGCCGGTCGTGGCGAGCGCGAGAACGAAGAGTCCGAGCCTCATGGAAATCATCCTGGGCGCCAGCGACGACCGTGCACGTAGGTCGCCTCGACGGCCCGGTCGTCGCCCAGGATCATCAACGCGAACAGCGTCTCCTCGACCGTCTCCGCTCGCCCCATGCGGAGCTCCAGCAGCGGGGTGGCCCCCGGGTCGAGCACGATGACGTCTGCCTCTTTGCCGACCTCGAGGCTCCCGATGTGGGCATCGAGGCCCAAGCCGCGGGCGCTGCCGAGCGTGGCCGAATACAGGGCCTGAGCCACCGACAGCGGCGCGACGTCGCCCGCCCCGGGCAGCGAGCGCCGCAGCTGCCCGACCTTGTAGGCCTCGGCCATGGTCTGCAGCATCGAGAAGCTGGTGCCCGCCCCGACGTCGGTGCCGAGCCCGACGTGCACGCCGGCCCGCCGCGCCCCGGGCAAGTCGAACAAGCCGCTGCCCAAGAACAGGTTGGAGGTCGGGCAGAACGCCACCGTCGCGCCCGTCTCCGCGAGCAGCTCGAGGTCCCCGGGCGCGGGATGAACCCCGTGTGCCAGCACCGAGCGACGACGGAGCAAGCCATGGTCGTGATAGACGCGGAGGTACGAGGCCGACTGCGGGTAGAGTTCCTTCACCCAGGCAATCTCGTCGCGGTTTTCGGCCCAGTGGGTGTGCATGAACACCCCGGGGTGCTCCTGCAGCAGTCGGGCCGCCGCCTCGAGCTGCGCGGGGCTCGAGGTCGCGGCGAAGCGAGGCGTGACCGCGTAGGACAGCCGGGTGCCGGGGCGCTCGTGCCAGCGCTCGATCAGCGCGCGGCCGTCGTCGTACGAGGACTGCGGGGTGTCGAGCAGCTCGTCGGGCGCATGGCGATCCATCATGACCTGCCCGGCCACGAGTCGGAGGCCACGCGCGGCGGCGGCCTCGAAGATCGCCTCGGCCGAGCTGCGATGCACCGAGCCCAGCACCACCGCGGTGGTCGTGCCGTTGCGCAAGAGCTCGTCGAGGAAGCGCTTGGCGATGGCCGCGGCGTGCTCCGGGTCGACGAAGCGCGCCTCGGTGGGGAACGTGTAGCGCGACAGCCACGACAAAAGCTGCTCGCCGAAGGCCCCGATCATCTCCGTCTGCGGATAGTGCAGGTGCGCATCGATGAAGCCGGGCAGTAGCAGCCGTCCGCGGTGATCGTGCACGGGGATGTCACCCAGCGTCGGCAGCAGCGTCGCGGCGTCGCCGACCGCTCGAATCTCGCCGCCTTCGACGACGAGCACGCCGTCCTCGACGTGCCGCAGCGAAGGCCCGTCACCACCGGGCAAATCCACGACATCCACCAGGGTTCCTCGCAAGGCGTGGCGGTCGGTGGAGGTCGTGGGATCGGACACGACCGGCTGTTCGGAGGCATTCACGGTTTGCGGCAGTCCCGCACGACGATACCAAAGCCCAGACCGCCCCGGTGGGCCCGCCAAGGGCAACGACTTCGGGCCTCGCGGGGGTCCCCCCCGGTCAGGGGGCAGCCATGGCAGTTCGCGGGGGGCCCCTGCTAGCATGACCAGCCGTGTCGAGCGCTCCCAAGCCGGGCTCGGGCGACGACGCCAGCTCCCCGCCCACCGAAGAGCTGGCGACGCTTCCGCCCCCGCGCGCCCTCCCCCGCCGTGCCAGCCTGCGGCCCGAGATCCGAGCCGCGCTCGCGCTCGAAGAGGCGGGCGAGCTCCAGGAAGCCGCGCGGGTCTTCGAGTACTCGGGCGAGCACGCCCAGGCCGCGCTGCTGCGCATGGAACACGCGCGCACCATCTCGGATGCGGGCGAGCGCCTCGACGTGCTGCGGGAAGGCTGCGCGCGCAATCCGGGCGAGACCCCCGAGGGCCGGGCCCTGCACCAAGCCCTGGCCGAAGAGTTGCTCGAGCTGGCCGGGGAAGAAGGAGACCCGTCGCGCCGCCGCAGCCTCGAGCTCGAGGCCGCCCGTGGCCTCGAAGAGGCGCAGCAGGGCGCGCTGGCGGGTGAGCTGTACGAAGGGCTCGGCCTGCTCGAGCGAGCGGCCCACGCGTTCGAGAAATCGGGCGAGGTGGCCAAGCTCGAGGTCGTGCTCGAGGTGCTCGAGCGGCGCGAGCAGGCCGAGAGTGAGGCCCTCGATCTCGAGGCCGAAGTCGACGAAGCGATGCAGGAGGGCCGTCGCCGTCAGGCCCACGTGCTGCTGCAAGAACACGCGGATCGACGCCAGCGAGCGGGCCGTGCCGGTCGACCGGGGCTGGCCCGCCGCCTCGCCACGCTCGAAGGCGCCCGCCCTCGGCCGCATCGGCTCGATCTCGGCTGGAAACAAGGCCGGGTGACCTCGGTCAGCGGCGCCTCGCGCTTCGTGCTGGGCCGCTCCCCGGACTCCGACCTCGCCCTGCCCGGCGCACGGCTGTCGCGACACCACGTCGAGCTGTCCCTCGACACCTCCGACGCGGCGGGACCTCGATTGATGGCGCTGGATCTCGGATCCAAGGTGGGCACCTTCTGGGATGGCGACCCGCTGGAGCCCGGCGAGCCCGTGCCCCTGACCGAGCGCGGCGAGCTGGGCCTGGGTATGAGCGCCACCGTCGAGGTCGTGCCCTTGCGGGGTCATCACGACGAGCCCTGCGGCGCCCTCCTGCGCGCGGGGACGCGGGGCGAACACTGGCACCTGTTCCTGCCCGCGGGCGGCCCCCTGGTGCTCGCCCCCGGATTGCGGGTGCCCGCGCGCATGCTCTTCGATCGCGGCTGGGTGGTGCTCGACCTGGCCAGCGGTATCGAAGCCGAGCTCGATCAGCACCCCTTGCCCGCCGGCCAGGCGGTGGAGCTGCTCATCGGTGACCGGCTGCGGCTGATCGGCGCGCCCCTGATCCTCGAGGTCTTGTCATGACCGCCCAGTGGGCCATGGCCATGGCCGGCGACCCCGACGACGTGCCCCTGCACGGGGCGCTCGACGAGGTCTTGGGTGCCTTCTACGACGGCGCGACCCGGCCCGAAGAGCTGACCGAGCTCGCCCAGTTCGAACGCGACCTCGCCCAGGGGCGCAGCGTCGCGTCGCTGATGCCCATGCTGCGCGAGCTGAGCCACGACGGCTTCTTGCGCGGCGCCCTCGTCGTGCTGACGAGCGGGCTGCGGCGCAACCCCACCGACGAGCGCGCGCCTGCGTTGGCGCTGGTGCTCGCCCGGGAGCTGCTCGATGCCCTCGACCCCGCACTCGGGGTTCGCGTGGCGCGGGCGGTGCTGGCCGACGCCGAGCTGAAGTCCTCCGATCACCGCCCCGATGGTGTGTTCGTGTCCGGCAACCTGCTGCTGGGCGAGGCCCTGCTCGAAGGCGGAGACCCGGCGGCGGCGCTGCGTCACTTCGAGGCGGTGCTCTCGGTCGACGTCGATCATCCGCGCGCGCTGCAGGGCTGGAGCGCCTCGGTGCGCTCGCTCGAAGCCCGCGGCATCACGGCCGAGCACCGCAGCCGCGGCCTGGCCCTGCTCGACGGACTCGACGAGCTCGAGCTTCGCCACGCCTTCGGGGCCGAGCGCTACGAGCTGGGCCGCCCGCTGGGCCGAGGCCGGCACGCGGTGGTCTACGAGGCCTACGATCGGCAAGTCGGGCGCGCGGTGGCGATCAAGCGACTGCTGCTGCCCGATGCCCGCCGCGGCGAGGTGCCCGAGCGCGTGCTTCGGGCCCGCTTCTTCGCCGAGGCCAAGACCCTCGCCCGCGTGCGCAGCCCCTTCGTGGTCTCGCTGCTCGACGTGCAGCCCCGGCATCGCTTCATCGCGCTCGACCTGTGCCGGGGCGGCAACCTTCGGCTCGCGCTGCGCCGTGGGCTGGTGGGGCCGGCCGACGTGCCGCGTATCGGCCAGCAGCTCCAAGCCGCGCTCGCGGCCGTGCACTCCTCCGCCGCCGTCCACCGTGACATCAAGCCGGCCAACATCCTGGTGCGCGGGCGTCAGCGCGGCGCCCCGGTGGCCCTGGCCGACTTCGGCCTCGCGGTGGGTCACGACCCCAGCCGCACCGCCACCAACGCGGGCACCCTGCGCTACCTCGCGCCCGAGCTCCGCCTCGGTGGAGCCCGGGCCACCCCCTCGTCGGACCTCTTCTCCGCCGGGGTGGTGCTGCTCGAGCTGGCGTTGGCCCCCCGCCCCCTGCCCGAGGCGCTCGACCGCATCGACGTGGAAATCGACGCCCGCTCCTTCGTGCCCGAGGACCTACCCGACCCGTGGCCCCAGACCCTCACGAAACTCCTCGACCCCGATCCCGAGGCCCGCGCGTGGTGACCCGCCGCACATCGCGGGGGCGCCTCGCCTTGGCTCTGGTTGCCCTGTCCTTCACCGCCGCCGCGTGCGAAGAGGTTCCCCGAACCTACAGCACCCGAGCGGAGGACGGCGTGGTGCTGTTCCGCGACGACTTCGAGCGCGCCGAGCTCGGTCCCGACTGGGTCCAGACCGGCCCCGGCGCGGTGATCGAAAGCGGCGTGCTCAAGCTCGAAAACCTCGAAAACCACCCGGTTTGGCTGGCCCGCGAGCTGCCCGACGACGTGCGCATCGAATTCGACGCCTGGGCCACCACGGAGGAAGGCGACGTCAAATTCGAGCTGGCGGGGGACGGCAAGAGCTCGGCCACCTCCATGAACTACATCGCCACAGGCTATGTGCTCATCTTCGGGGGCTGGAACAACAGCCTCAACGCCATCGTGCGCCGCAACGAGCACGGCCGGCAGCGCGAGACCGTCACCGAGCCCAAGGTGGAACCCGGACGCCGCTACCACTTCGTGGTCACCCGCAGCGGGGCCGAGTTGCGATGGGAGGTGGACGGCCGCGAGATCCTGGCCTACGAAGACGCCGCTCCCCTGCGCGGCCCCGGGCACGACCACTTCGCCTTCAGCGGCTGGCAAGCGCAGACCCACTTCGACAACCTCGTGATCGAGGCCCTTTAAGTGTCCTTCGCCATGCCCCACGCCTTCGGGCGCTACCGCTTGACCCGCCTCATCGGTGAGGGGGGCATGGCCGAAGTCTACCAGGCGTCCGTGCGCGTCGCCGAGGGCCTCGAGAAGAAGGTCGTCATCAAGAAGATCCGCAAGGAGTTCGCCGACCACTACGAGTTCACCCGCATGTTCGTGGACGAGGCGAAGATCGCCCTGTCGCTCAACCACGCGAACATCGTGCAGGTCTTCGACTTCGGGCAGGTCCGCGGCGATTTCTACCTCGCCATGGAGATGGTGGAGGGCGTCGACCTCATGCAGCTGCTGCACGCGCTGCGGCAGGCCTCGCACCCCGTGCCGCCGGTCATCGCCGCCTACGTAGGGCATCAGGTCGGGGCCGGCCTCGCCTACGCCCACCGCAAGGCCGACGACTACGGCCGCCCGCTGGGAATCGTCCACCGCGACGTCAGCCCGCACAACATCATGGTCAGCTACGAGGGTCAGGTGAAGATCCTCGACTTCGGCATCGCGCGGACGCGGGCGCGGGCCATCGAGCAGTTCGACTCCGTTCCCTTCAGCAGCGAAGAAACGATCAAGGGCAAGATCGCGTACATGTCCCCGGAGCAGGCGCGGGGCAAGCCGCTCGACCAGCGCTCCGACGTCTACTCGCTGGGCATCTGCCTGTACGAGGTGCTCACCGGGAAGCTGCTGTTCCGCGAGCGCAACCGGCTCAAGGCGCTCAACCTCGTCCGCACCACGCCCGTGCCGCCCCTGGCCGAGGCCGCGCCTCAGGTGCCCGAAGAGCTCGCCCAGATCGTCACCCGGGCCCTCGCCCGCGACCCCGACGAACGCTACGAGACCGCTCGCGCCCTGCAGGCCGACCTCGCGCACTTCCTGCATCGCTCCGATCCGGTGGTGGACGACGAGGTCCTGGCCAGCTTCGTGGGGCACTACTTTCGACCCGATCCACCCACCGGCCCCGCGCCGCGGGTGGCCGTGCCCGACCGAGGCACGCGTGACTTCGACACACAGCACACTCAGTACCCGGTGCGGGCCAGCCGAGCCTCGCAGCGCGTGGTGGTGGTGTGGGTGGCCATCGAGTCCGACGGGGACGCCGACGACGATGCCGCAGGCGACGCGGAGCCCTTCGGCGCCCTGGCGCGGGACATCGCCTTCAAGCGCGAGGCCCTGGTGCTGCGCGCCGATGCCGATTCCGTGGTGCTGGCCTTTGGCGCCCTGCTGCGCACGGGGGGTGACGCCGAGCGAGCCCTGCGTTCCGCCTTGGCGCTGCGCGAGGACGCAGTCGACTCCGCCCCCGGCCTGCGCCTGGGCTTCTTGGTCGCCAGCGCTCCCGCCGTGGTCCAGCGCGATGGCAAAGGTTCCGTTCGTGTCGAGCTCAAGGGCCCCGTCACGCGGCAGTTGGCCGCCGCCGCCCGCCAGCACCTCGACGGTTCGGTGATGGTCTCGGGCAACCTGGTCGACCCGCTCTCCGAGGCGTGGCGCTTCGGCGAGGCCTCGTTCGTCGAGCCGCCGCTCGACGTGACGGGCAGCGCCAGCGCCCCCATTGCCGACCACGAACTCGAGCAGGTCGCGCCCCTGCTCGGCCCCGCCACCCGAGCCGAGCGACGCTCGCTGGGGGCCCCGGGCGGACGCGCGCTGCTGGTCGGTCGCGAGCTGGAGCTCAAGGCCCTGCGCGACGCCTTCAGCGAGGCCATTCGCTCCCGACGCTCCCGCGCCGTGCTCGTGACCGGCGAGCCCGGCCTGGGCAAGCGCGCCCTGGTCGAGCGTTTCGTCGCCTCCCTGCCCCGCACCGCCGCCTGGGTCCTGCGCGCCACGGGCAGCTGGTCGCGCCGCAATGCGCCGATGGGCGTGTTCCTCGACCTGCTCGGTCGCTTCCTCGAGATCGAGCACCACACCCAGACCAGCACCATCATCGAGCGCCTCCAGCAGCTGGGCATCAACGAAGCCGAGGTGCTCGGCCAGACCCTCGCCACCTCGCTCGGCCTGGCCGATGCGGAGCCGCCCAACCTCTCGCCGCGAACCCGTCGCGATCGCCTGTGGCGGCTCGTTCGGCGCTTGATCAGCGGGCTCGCCCAGCGCCGACCGGTGCTCGTGATCGTCGAGAACCTCCAGTTCCACGACGAGCACAGCCTCGGCCTGCTGCGCCAGTGGATCCAATCCGAGCAACCCTGGCCCGTGCTTGGGGTCACCACCGGGCGCCCGGGCAATCGCCGCGTCGAGGTCGTGCGCCGCGAGCCCCAGGTCACCGAGATCGGCCTCACCGAGCTCGATGCCCAGGCCCGCCGCGACCTGGTCGAGCGCCGCTTCGAAGACCCCAAGGCCGCCGCGCCGCTCATCGAGGCCGTGCTCGCGCGCACGGGCGGCAACCCGCTGTTCATCGAGCAGACCCTCGCCTCGCTCATCGAGCGCGGCGTGGTGGCCTGGAACACCCGCGGTCGCCAGCTGGTGGTGCGGCAGCGCGGCGCCCAGGTCGAGCTGCCGCGCACCATCGAAGCCGCCCTGGGCGACCGCATCGAGGAGATGGCCCCCCGCGATCGCGAGGTCCTGCAGGGCGCCGCGGTGCTGGGCCGCCACTTCCGCGTCACCGAGCTGCATGCCCTGCTCGAGCGCGAGATCGACGAGTCGATGGCCCACCTGCTCGACCGCGGCTTCGTCGAGCGCATCGAAGGGGCTCGGGTCGGCGCCCAGAGCCACCGCATCGCCACCGTGAGCCTGCACGAGACCTGCAAGGCCTCGCTGTCCCCCACCCAGGCCGAGCGCCTGCACGGGCGCGCGGCCGAGCTTCGGCGGGCCCGCGACGACTACTCCCCCGAGCGCGACGCCGGACCCATCGCCGAGCACCTGGTGGCGGCGGGGCGCAACGACGAAGCGGTCGACCCGGCCATGCGCGCGGCGCTCGACGCCTCGGAGGTCGCGGGCAACGTCGAGGCCTACTACTACTTCTCGCTCGCCGTGCGGGCGCTCGACGAAAACGACCCGCGCTGCTTCGACGTGCTGCTGCGTCGCGAGCGAATCCTCCAGGTCTGGGGCCAGCGACGCGCTCAGGTGGCCGACATCCGCGAGCTGCATCGGCTCGCCGATCTCATCGGCGACCCGGTCATGCTCGCGCGCGCCTCCATCCGACTGCTGCGCTTCTATCTCGAGGTCGGACGAACCCAGCCCGCCCAGCGCCTGCTGCCCCGCGTGGAGCAGCGGGTCGAGGCCGTACCCGAGCCCGAGCCCTTCCTCGCCGCCGTGGCCGAGCTGCGTAGCGAGCTCGAGTTCAAGCGCGGGCACTTCGACGAGGCCGAGCGCATCGCCCGGGAGGGTCTCGAGCACTGCGCCGAAGACACGCTCGGCCTGCGACAGCGGGCGCAGCTGCGGCGCGCCATCGGCCAGGTCGCGTCCGGCATCGGCCACTTCGACGACGCCCGCGAGGCCTTCGAGGAGGCCCTGTCGCTGGCCCGACGCATCGACAACGTGCGCCTCGAGGCCAACCTGCTCAATGCCCTGGGCGAGGTCGCCGGACGCAGCACGCACTACCAAGAAGCCCACGACTACTTCAAAGCCTCCATCGCCATCGACAAGCAGCTGGGCGACCGCTTCGCCACCGGCCGCAAGCTCGCCAACCTCGGCCTGACCTACGCCGCCGTCGGCCTGCACCGCCGCGCCGAGCGATACCTCCGCAAGGCCCTCGAGCTCCACGAGGCGGTCGGCCACTCCGGCGAATGGGGCGACGTTGTGGTCGCCCTCGGCGAGGTCGTCGCCTCCCTCGGTGACCTCGAGGCCGCCCAGGCCCTGCTCGAAGACGCGGCCGAGATGGCCCGACGCCGCGAGGACGTGCGCACCGAGCTGCGGGCCCGGGTCCGCCTCGCCCAGGTGCTCATCGAGCGCGGCCGCGACAGCGACCGCCCCACCGCCCGCACCGTGGCCGAGCAGGTCCTCGAGACCGCCCGCAACCACGGCCTGCGCACCGCCCGACGCCGGGCCCAGTCCGTGCTGTCCCGCCTCGCCGAGGACGAGGGCGACCTGGAGCGAGCCGTCGAGCACGAGCGCGAGGCGGTCATGCTCGTGCGCGCGGGCGCCGATCCCATCGACGGCGTGCGCTCCATTCACCACCTCGGCCGCCTGCTCATGGCCCGAGGAGACGCCCAGGAAGGCGCCGCCCTGCTCACCGAGGCGGCCCAGATGCTCCGCAACCGCCTCGACGACCTGCGCGACGAGGATCTCCGCCGCGGCTACCTCGACCAGCCAGACGCCCGCCGCATCCTCGTCGACGGGGCCAGCGGCGAGCACGAGCCGAGCTAGACTCTATTTCGCATGGTCGTCCGCTCGACGCTGCTCGCCCGCTCCGCCTTCGTGCTCGCTCTATGCGGCGCGGCGGGCTGCGCTCGCACCTCGGTGCTGGTCGCGGAGTCCGGCGAGCACCGCCTGACCGGCCAGGACAAAGACAGCGGCGTCACCGTGGTGCTCACCAGCGGGGTCTGGGAGGGCCGCCCCACCGAGCTGCCGCGGCAGTGGACCGTGCTGCACGTGCTCATCGCCAACCTGGGCGACACGCCGCTGCTCATCGCGCCGGGCGACCTCGAGCTCCGCGACGAGCGGGGCTTCCTGCACCAGCTGCTCGACAGCGGGGCGGTGTTCGAGCTCGCCGACCCCGATGCCGCCGCCCACCACTACGGTCGCACCTATCACCGCGACTACGATCCGGGCGGACCCACCGAGTTCGAGCCCATCGAGCCTCCGGGCACCGTGGCCGAGCATGCGCTGCCCTGGGGCGTGCTCGAGCCGGGCACCCAGATGCGCGGCTTCATCTACTTTCAGCCCATCGAGGGCAACGCCAACCGGGCCACGCTCACCTGGCACCTGGGCTCGCCCGAGTACGAGCGTGTGGTCGACCTGCGCTTCGACCTGGCCGTCTCGCACACCCGGCGCAAACGCTAGCCCTCCTCTCGAACGAGGCGAGCCCCGAGCGCCCATGGGGCGACTCGAGGCTCACCGAAGGCTCTGCCGAGCAAAGCGCCTAGAAGTTACACAGCGAGGCGCTCGTCGGGTTCCCTTGCGCATCCAGGACCGGCTGGCACGTCTGCGCGAAGACGTTGCAGTCGGAGTTCTGCTCACAGTACGGGTTGCAGGTCCCGTTGTCGCCACACGCGAGGCCGGGCGCACACTCGTTGATGAAGGAGCACGCGGCTCCTTCGGTGCCAGCGCCCTGCGTGGGCGCGCACAGGATGCCGTTCTCGGTGGCGTAGCAGGCCTCGCCCGCGGGGCAGTTTTGCAGCAACACGTCGCACTCTTCGACGAAGGGGGCGAGGGTGCACACGCCGGTCGACTCGATGTCCGAGCCGGGCTCACCGAAGGCCGAGCAGACGAGCCCGGGACCGCAGCTCCCATCCGGATCGGGGTCGGTCGTGTCACAGAACGAGGTGCAGCAGCCACCTTCCGTGCCTTCACAGCCGGGCACGGCAGTCGGGGCCACACACATCAGGCCCGGGGCGCACTCGTTGATGAACAAGCACGGGTTGCCGGGGCCCACCCCGCTCGAGCTGGCGCACGTGGTCGCGCCGCCTTCGATCGGGTAGCAGCCCTCGCCCTCGGGGCAGTTCTGCAGCAGGGGATCACAGCTTCCCTCGACCTCGATGTCGATATCGACCTCCAGGGTGCCCTCGCCGATCACGACCTCTTCACCGTCGACGCTGAACACGAAGGTGACGTTGGTCGTGTCGAACGCGATGATCGAAAAGTCGACCGGGTTGGCAGAGGTCAGCATGGCCGAGGTCAGCGGGATGCTCTGGGTGCCGGCCGGATCGAGCCGCTGGAGCACCCAGCCGGGCTGAAGCTCGATTTGATACGCGCCGTTGCCGAGGCCAGCCACGATGGGCGTCGTGGGCGTGGGCAGGCTCGCCGTGCTCAGCTGCACGTTTTCCTGGCCGGTCACATCGAACACGGCGTCGGTGAGCACGTATTGTCGACCTTCGTCGTCCGTGCCCGACAGGCCCATGCGGAGCGTGCCGCCGTCTTGCACTCCGGCGACGCCCTCGTCACAGGCCGTGAAGGAAAGAGGGGCCAGCACCGACAGGCATAGCGCCAGCGCAGACCAATGGGGGCTGAAGAGAGTCTTCATGCACTCCCTAGGTCGTTCGTCACCCACCGCGGGTTCGGCTTATTTTCGGCGATGTCGACGCTTCGAAAAAATGCCACAGGCCCGTGGACGGCGGTCGGTCGGCGCACGTTTCCCCGCATGCCTTCTGCCGACCGCTCCCCCCGCCATCCACGGGCCCTGGCGCTCCCACGCGGAAGTTCGATTCAGGTCGACGGTATCGCGCACGCCCCATAGGCCTGGGCCCCCGGAGGCGCCTCGCCTTCGTCGAACCAGGGCAGACACTCCTGACCTCCGGCCGCCCCGCTGCAGTCGTCGAGCGGGTCGTTGGCCTCGAGGTCGCAAAAATCCGAGCAACACCCGCCCGAGCCGTCGCACCCCGGCACCGACTCGGGTAGAGCGCAAAAGAGCCCGACGTCACACGCATTGATCGCGCCGCAGGGGTCGCCATAGGTCCCGAGCTCGGGCCCGGATGCATCGGGGGCGCAGGTGAAGCTGCCGTTGACCGGGTAGCAGGCCTGGCCCGTCGCGCAGTCCTGGATCAAGGGATCGCAGTCGTACAGGCACAGGGTCAGCACGCCGTCGTTGACGATCGTGCACGAGGTGTCGGGGTCGTCGCAGGTCGGCGACTGCGGGTCGCCCGTACACATCGCGACGCAGGTCCCCTGGCGGATCTCGGCATCGACGTCCCAGCACATCGAGCCGAGATCGCAGTCGCCCACCCCACTGACCCCGCTGCCTTCGACCGTGCAGGTATCTCCGGGCTGTCCCGGATCGTCGGCCACCTCGACGCACTTGAGCGCGTTCCAGCTGTTGCCGCCGTCGTTCGCCCAGGGCATGCACTTCTCGCCCTGCGGGCAGTCCTGCGCCCACACGCTGCAGTCGGCGATGGGCCCCTCCGGCGGCAGGATGAAGTTGCCCCCATCGGAGCTGCCGTCGGCCATCACGTCGTCGCCGGTCGTGCCCCCCGACGTCGAGCCGGGATCATCGGAGGTGCTGCCGTCGTCGTCTCCGGTCAGCGGCGACGGCCCCCGGTTCCTCGGCTCACACCCGGCCAGGAGCCCGACGCTCGGCAGTGCGACCAGCAGCGTGGCCGCCCAGAATCGACCTCGAACTGGACGCCGTTCGGCCGCCCCGAGATCGTGAGCTGACGCAAAATCAAACATAAGCTACATCCAACCCTAGCTGGACCCGTGCCGGTTTCAACCTCCCCTCGGATCAAAAACTAACAATACTCATAACGAGGCACTCGAGGGTCGCCGTGGGCGTTCGAAATGAAAAAGGGGACCACCGTGCGGCAGTCCCCTCTTCGCCTTGCGGCGTGTCAGCCTAGATCACGCGGGAAGCGCGCAGGCACCGACCTCTTCGTATCCCGGAGGGGCCGCGCCCTCCTCGTACCAGGGCTCGCAAGCCTGGCCAGCGCCGGGGCACTGTCCGTCGCCCGCGGGGTCGGTCAGGTCGCAGACCGGGCTGCAGCAGCCAGCGGAACCCTGGCAGTCGGGCCAGGCGGCCGCGCCGAGGCAGATGTTACCGGGCGAGCACACGTTGATGAACTCGCAGGGGTCACCAGCGGCGCCCATCTCACCCGAGGCGTCCGGAGCACAGGCCCAGGCGTCGTTGATCGGGTAGCAGGCCTGGCCGTCGGCGCAGTCCTGAAGCAGCGGGTCACAGGCCGGGAGGCACAGCACGATGGCGCCGTCGTTGGCGATCGAGCAGGTGGTGTCCGGGTCCTCGCAGATCGGGTTGGACTCGTCACCGGTGCACATGGCCACGCAGGTGCCGACGTTGGTCTCGGCGTCCACGTCCCAGCACATCGAGCCGATGTCACAGTCGTCGATGCCCGAGGTGCCCGAGCCCTCGACGGTACACTCGTCGCCCGGCTGACCGGGGTTGTCCGAGATGGGCGAGCAGCGAGTCGCGTTCCAAGCGCCACCGCCGTCGTTCGACCACGGCATGCACTTCTCACCCTCGGGGCAGTCCTGTGCGAAGATGTCGCACTCGAAGCTGACGCCGCCGCCGTCCGGGTCCATGATGAAGCCGACGCCGGTGGTCATCGGGGCGTCGTCGCCCGAGCCATCATCGCCAGATTCGTCCTGAACACCGGTGTCACCGGGGTTGCTGCCGGTATCGCCAGGGTTGGCCGAGGTCGCGCCGTCGTCGCCACTCTCTGCGTTCGTGCCGTCATCGTTGACCGGCAGGGTGGTGCCCGTCGCACCGTCGTCGACGGTGCCACACGCGCCAAGCGCGAGCCCCAAAGACATCAACACGGACCATGCAATCTTCTTGTTCATCGAGTTTTTCGTCCCTTGAGTTTCGACTCGCCCGGTCGCCTTGGTCCCGTTTTTCCCGCGAGGTCCGAGTCGGAATTGTCAGCTTGTCGCGCATCCCCAACGCGACATGCCATTAGGTCGGAAGGGAGAATCCACGAAAACCCAACGCTCCGCAAGAGGGTCAAAGGTCTGGGGAAACTAAGGTTCCCCACGACGTGAGCGAGTACACGTTGGTGGTCAATGCTAGATTTTCTAGCAATTCTGTGCAGATGCGGGCCGCGCCGCCGTGAAACCGGAATAGATTGCACCACTTGACACCTGAATTGTGAGATTGCTCCCCTTGACATGATTGTTCGATCAGCCCGCCGGGCTCCCGTAACCGGCTCTAGGGCGCCTCTAGCGGCCGATCTCGCGGGTTTCAATCAATCAACAACCAAAACGAAGGGCCGCCCGAAGGCGACCCTTGGTCGGCATGATCCGGCTCGGGATCACGCAGGCAGCGCGCAGGCGCCCACATCCTCGTATCCCGGAGGGGCGTTGCCCTCCTCGTACCAGGGCTCGCAGGCCTGACCGGCCCCCGGGCACTGGGCGTCACCGTCGGGATCGCTCAGGTCGCAGACCGGGCTGCAGCAACCGGCCGAGCCCTGGCAGTCGGGCCAAGCGGCCGCGCCGAGGCAGATGTTGCCGGGCGAGCACACGTTGATGAACTCGCAGGGGTCACCCGCGGCGCCCATCTCACCCGAAGCATCCGGGCCACAGACCCAATCCTCGGCCACCGGGTAGCAGGCGTTGCCCTCCGGGCAGTCTTGGATCAGCGGGTCGCAGACGGGCAGGCACAGCACGATGGCGCCGTCGTTGGCGATCGAGCAGGTGGTGTCCGGGTCCTCGCAGATCGGGTTGGCCTCGTCGCCGGTACACATGGCCACGCACAGACCCATGTTGGTCTCGGGGTCGACGTCCCAGCACATCGAGCCGATGTCACAGTCGTCGATGCCCGAAGCACCCGAGCCCTCGACCGCACATGCGTCGCCCGGCTGACCGGGGTTGTCGGCGATCGGCGAGCAGCGCGTGGCGTTCCAGGTGCCGCCGTCGTTCGCCCACGGCATGCACTTTTCGCCCTCGGGGCAGTCCTGCGCGAAGATGTCGCACTCGAAGCTCACGCCGCCGCCGTCGGGATCCATGATGAAGCCGACGCCGGTGGTCATGGGCGCGCCGTCGTCGGAGCCCTCGTCGCCGGACTCTTCGGCGACACCGGTGTCGCCGGGGTTGGTGCCCGTGTCACCCGGGGCGGACGTCCCGTCGGCACCCGCGGTGTCGTCGTTGGCGTCGTCGTCGTTGGCCGGCAGCGTCGTGCCGGTCGCACCGTCGTCGACGGTTCCGCACGCGCTCAGAGCGAGGCCCGTGCACACCACTAGAGTCCAAATCGATTTCTTGTTCATTGGGTTCCTTCCGTCGTCGATGAGGACGACGCTGGGCCGGTCTCGGCCGGGTGAACGTGCCAGTACGGCGCGATTCACAATCCTACGGATACGCGCGTCCAACGCACACCGAATCCAAATCCAACTCAAGAATCTGCCATACCCCGCGTTCATGCAAGAGCTTTTTGGGGTTTGCCAAGTTCGGGGCGTCCCCTGCGCTGAGAGCGAGCACACCGCGCCAGGTCCTTTGCGCCAGAAACCAATCGCTCGAGGCATGATTTCAAGCGTCAACCACGCGCAATGTGCATCGCGGCCGGCACCGACTGTGCCACCGGCCGCGACGACCATCCACCGTGCCGCTCACAGGATGTGGCGCGACAGATCCTGATCTTCGAGCAGCGAGTCGACGCGCTCGTGCACGTACTGCGCGGTGATTCGAATCTCGCGCTCCCCGATTTCGCTGGCCTCGAACGACAGCTCCTCGAGCACCCGCTCCATCACCGTATGCAGCCGTCGCGCCCCGATGTTCTCGAGCGTGGTGTTGGCCCGCCACGCCGCATCCGCGAGCGCAGTGATGGCCTCCTCGTCGAACTCGAGGGTCACCCCCTCGGTGGCCATGAGGGCGGCGTACTGCTTGAGCAGCGAGTTGTCGGGCTCGCCGAGGATGCGAACGAAGTCACCGGCCTTCAGCGAATCGAGCTCCACCCGAATGGGAAAGCGCCCCTGCAGCTCGGGAATGAGGTCGCTGACCTTCGACACGTGAAAGGCCCCCGCCGCGATGAACAGCACGTGGTCGCTCTTGACCGGGCCGTACTTGGTGGTGACCGTGGTGCCTTCGACCAGCGGCAACAAGTCGCGCTGCACCCCTTCGCGGGACACGTCGCCGCCCCGCACGTTCTCGCGGCTGCAGATCTTGTCGATTTCGTCGAGGAACACCACCCCTAGCTGCTCGGTGCGGCGCACGGCCTCGCGCGCCATGGCATCGCGATCGACCAGCTTGGCCGCCTCTTCCTCCACCAGCAGCCGCAACGCGTCCTTCACTGGCACCGTGCGCTTGTGCTTGCGGCGGGCGATCTTGCCGAGCAGGTCTTGGATTTGCTGCCCCATCTGCTCGCCCATGGGCATGCCCGGGATCATCTGCACGCCGCCGTTGGACTCCTCGACCTCGACCTCGACCTCGCGATCGTCGAGCTTGCCCGTGCGCAGCAGCTCGCGGAGCCGCTCTCGGGTGGCGCTGCCCTGGGTGGTGCTCGTGCCCGAGTCACCCGCGCGATCGGTGTAGCTCGTGCCGCCCGAGCCCCGCGGCAGCAGCAGGTCGAGCACGCGCTCTTCCGCCTGCGTGCGGGCTTGCGGCCGTACCTCTTTTTCCATCTCGGTGCGGACCAAGCCCGCCCCGACCTCGACCAAGTCGCGGATCACCGAGTCCACGTCGCGACCCACGTAGCCCACCTCGGTGAACTTGGAGACCTCGACCTTGACGAACGGCGCCCCGGAGAGCCGGGCCAGGCGGCGGGCGATCTCGGTCTTACCGACGCCCGTGGGGCCCACCATGATGATGTTCTTGGGCGAGATCTCCTCGCGCATCCCCTCGTCGACCATCTGCCGACGCCAGCGGTTGCGCATCGCGATGGCCACCGCTCGTTTTGCCTTGTGCTGCCCGATCACGAAGCGATCGAGCTCCTGCACCACCATGCGGGGAGTCAGGTTGCGTACTTCCATGGTCGACATCACTCCCCGGCCTTGGGCCCCAGTTCCAAGACGGTGTGCTGGAGGTTGGTGAACACGCAGATCTCACCCGCGATTTGCAGGCTCTGCTTGGCGATGGTGGGCGCGTCGGCCTCGGTGTGGCGGAGCAAGGCCCGCGCCGCCGCCAGCGCGAAGTTCCCCCCCGAACCGATGGCCAGGATCCCGTCGTCGGGCTCGATGACGTCGCCCGTGCCCGAAAGCAGCAGCGAGCGCTCGCGGTTGGCCACGATCATCAGCGCCTCGAGCCGACGGTATCGCCTGTCCTGCCGCCAGTCTTTGGCCAGCTCCACGCACGCGCGCGTGAAGTTACCCCCGACGGCCTCGAGCTTGGCCTCGAGCAACTCGAACAGGGTCAGCCCGTCTGCGGCCGAGCCCGCGAAGCCACCCAAGATGGTGCCCTTGGCGAGCGTGCGGACCTTGGCCGCCCCGCCCTTGACGATGGTGTTGCCCATCGAGACCTGACCATCGGCCCCGAGTGCTACTTGGTCACCCCGACGCACACACACCACCGTGGTGGAGCGAATGCGGGGCGCGGTCGTATCGTCCGACATCGCCGGGGAGTATAGGGCGCGGGTACGGATCCGTCCGGTGACGGCGGGTGAGGTAGGACTCGGGGCCCACCGCGGGACCCTCTGCGCGGCGCCAAACCCTGCTACAGTCCGCGTCCTTCCTTCGTTTGATGTCTTCTTCGCGCTCCAACCCCACCCTCGTCGGCTTCCAGCCCCTGACGGCGCCGCCACGCATCGGCGTGCTGGCCTCGGGTCGCGGCTCGAACCTGCAGGCTCTCGTGGCCGCGTACTCGCGCGGTGATCTCCCGGCTCCGGTCGCGGTGGTCATCTCCAACAACTCCGGCGCGGGGGCGCTGGAGTTCGCGCGTCAAAAATCCATCCCCACGGCGCACATCAGCGGGCGCACCCACGAAGACCCCGGCGCGGCAATCTTGGCGTGCCTGTACGAGCACGAGGTCGACCTGGTGGTGCTGGCGGGCTACATGAAGCGCGTGGACCCGCGGGTGCTGACGGCGTACACGGGACGCGCCATCAACATCCACCCGGCTCCCCTGCCCCGCTTCGGTGGCCAGGGCATGTACGGCGAGCACGTGCACCGAGCGGTGCTGCAATCGGGGGTTCCGCTGTCGGGGCCCACGGTGCATCGCGTGACGGAGGAGTACGACGAAGGAGAGATCTTGGCGCATCAGCCCGTGTCGGTGATTCCGGGGGAGACGGTGGAGCAGCTCGCGTCGAGGGTGCTGGCGGCAGAGCATGAGCTGCTGTGGAGAGTGGTCCGAGACTTCTTCTGCCCCGACAGCTGAGTGCATCTCAGTTCTCACGAACAGCGCCGTTCGAGCATGGCTCGGAGGGCGCTTTTCTTTTGTCGGAGGTGCGGAGGGAGTCGTGGGGGTGGTCGAAGGACGTGGTGTGATGCCACGACTCCGCCTCCGAGAAGGAGAATCGACAATCTCGACCAAAGCCTCCGCACGCACTCGGCAGAAGAAGAAACGCCCTCCGAGCCAAGCTCGAAGGGCGTTTTCTCGAGAACCGAGTCGCTCTCAGCCTTTGGTGCGATCGATGTCCGACAGCGGCGGCAGCAACCGACGCAGCCAGTCATCCAGCATCACCAACCCCGAGATGCTCGGATTCGTCTCCGCCTGCTCATTGACCCGCTTCGCAAAGTCCCGAAGGTTCGCCCGGTCGAGCATCCCCTGCACGTCGTCCCCTTCCACCATGCGCACCAGCTTGTGCACGTGGAAGTTGAGCTGACGCCGCATCGCCGCGACGGACGGGCCGTCCCACGAGGAGTCCGGCTTCAGGCGGTCGATGGCCTGGTTGAGGAAGTTGAAGTTCAGGGCATCCGTGACCGAAAGGCGCAGCCACAGCATGTCCCGCGCCTCGCGGCCGAGGATGGAGGCCAGGCGAACGGCGTCGAGCACCGGGGTCAGGTAGCGCAGGGTAACGATGCGCTGAGCGAGGCTGCGCGGCAGCCCCAGCTTCTCGAAGCGCTCGAGGCGTCTGGCGGTACGGCCGCGAGATCCGGCCGGGAGCGCCTGCTCGACGTTGGCGAGCAGCTCCCGGACCTGCGAGGCCCCCTCGGCATCGAGCTCGGGCATGCCGACCTGGTCGAGCAGATAGAAGGTCGCGTCCTCGAGCGAGTTCTGGATGAAGGCCATCGCCTCGTACACCGAGTTGGTGCGGTGCTTGTCCTCGAGGGCGTACAGCTCCTTCTGGAGGGAGGCGAGGTCGGCGGCCCCGGCCGCGCGCAGGTAAGCCTCGGTGATCTCGCTGATCGACTTGAGCGTGCCCGTGCCCACCTCGGTGTAGAAGGTGCCGCCCATGTTGTCGACGATGTGGTTGACCACCATCGTGGTGGCAATCTCGCGACGCAGCAGGTGGCCCTGCACGGCCTCGGTGCCGGCCAGGTCGGTCACGCGGGCGGGGAAGTAGGCGGTGACGAAGTCGTCGACCATCTTCGCGGGCAGCGGGTCACCCTCGAGCAGCTCGCGGTAGGCGAGCATCTTGGCGTGCGAGCACAAGACCGAGGCCTCGCACTTGTACATGCCCAAGCCCTTGTGGACCCGGTTGAACAGCTCGTCATCGCCGGGCAACGAGAAGGCCTCGGGGTTGAAGGGCACGCGCTCGGCCAGCACGCCCATGGCCCGCGCGTAGCGGAACACGTCGACCTTGGAGCGCACGACGTCGAAGGACACCATGCGGCTCTGGGCGCGGTTGTTGGCCAGCACCATCTGCACGACCTCTTCCTCGCAGTCCTCGAGCAGGGTGTTGCGAGCGTCGCGAGTGGTGGCGGCCGCGGCCAGTAGCGGCGCGAAGAGGATCTTGATGTTGACCTCGTGGTCGGAGATGTCGACGCCGCCCGAGTTGTCGAGGAAGGCGTTGTAGTTGAGGCCGCCGCGACGGGCGTACTCGGCCCGGCCTCGGTCCGTGATGGCCAGGTTCGCGCCCTCGCCGAGCACCTTGCAGCGCAGGTCGCAGGCGTCCACGCGCACGCTGTCGTTGGCCTTGTCGCCGACCTCGGAGTTCGATTCCTCCTTGGCCTTGATGTACGTGCCGATGCCGCCCATCCACAGCAGGTCGACCTCGAGCTGGAGGATGGCCTGGATGACCTCGTCGCCGTTGACGGTCTTGTCGGCGGGCAGGCCGAGCAGCTCGCGGGCCTCGGCCGACAGCGGGACTTCCTTGCTCTTGCGCGGGAAGACGCCGCCGCCGGGGCTGAGCACGTCGCCCGAGTAGTCCTCCCAGGTCGACCGCGGCATCTCGAACAGGCGCTTGCGCTCCTCGAAGCTCTTGGCCGGGTCGGGCGTGGGGTCGATGAAGATGTGGATGTGGTTGAAGGCGGCGACGAGCTTGACGGTACGGCTGCGCAGCAGGCCGTTGCCGAACACGTCGCCGCTCATGTCGCCCACGCCGACGGCACTGATGACGTCGGCCTCGGGGTCGACGCCCAGCTCGTTGAAGCAGCGACGGGTCACCTCCCACGCGCCGCGGGCGGTGATGCCGGTCTTCTTGTGGTCGTAGCCGTGGCTACCGCCCGAGGCGAAGGCGTCGTCGAGCCAGAAGCCGTGCTCGGCACTGATCGCGTTGGCGGTGTCGCTGAGGTGGGCGGTGCCCTTGTCGGCCGCGACCACCAGGTACTGGTCGTCGTCTTCGCGGTGGCGAAGGATGCCCTTGGGGGTCACCGTCTCGCCCTCGACGACGTTGTCGGTCACCGACAGCAGCGCGCGGATGAACTTACCGTAGTAGTGGTCTCCGGCCTTGCGCAGGGCGTCGCGCTCGGTGGGCGGGTTGCGGAGCACGAAGCCGCCCTTGGCTCCCATGGGCACGATGAGCACGTTCTTGACCATCTGCGTGGCCATGAGACCGTGAATCTCGGTGCGGAAGTCGTCGGGGCGATCGGAGAAGCGCAGGCCGCCGCGAGCGACCTTGCCGCCCCGAAGGTGGACGCCTTCGAAGTCGGGGTGCGAGACCCAAATCTCGCGGTAGGGCTTGGGCTCGGGACCAAAGGAGAGCCGACGCGCCGCGACCTTGAACGCCAGAGCTTCGCCCGCCGCTCGGTCGGCGACGTAGGCGTTGGTGCGCCGGGTCGCCCGGAACAGCTCAGCCACGGCCTGGAGCACGCGATCGGCGGTGTAGTCGGTGACCAGCCGCAGCTCCTTGGCCAGCGTGTTCTCGGTGGCTTCGGCCAGCTCGTCGGTCGCGATCTCGGGGTCGAAGCGCGCGGCCAGCCACTGCATGAGGGCAGAGGCAGCCAGCGGGTGATCGACCAGCGCGGAGCGAATGACGGCCGCGTCGAAGGGCAGCCGCAGCTGATGCATGTGCGCCACGTAGGCCCGCAGGACCTCGACGTCGCGCGCGGTCAGATCCGAGACGACGATGAGCCGGTTGAGGTCGTCCTCGCCCGCCTTGCCCTCGAACACCTCGCCCAGGGCGGCCACGATGTTGGCCCGCCGCGCGAGCACGGGACCGATGCGCTCGGCCGCCAGCTCGAAGCGGAAGTTGTCCATGTCCACCGGAGGCAGGTGGGGTACCAGGATTTCCCGGCTGTACTCGTCGATGACCTCGAAGCCGAAGCCGCTGAGCACGGGCAGCTCGCGGCTGAGGTTGAGCGGGTCTCGCGAGAAGATGCGCAGGTTGAGCGACCCGGGGTGGTCGCCGAACTCGGAGCTGTACAGGTCGCAGGTGACCTCGGCCCCTTCGCGCAGGCTCTCGAGGCAGAGCACGTCGCCCTTGATCCGCGCCACGCTGCAGCGGCGCTTGTGCTCCTCGTTGAAGGCGTTCTCGTAGATCTCGAACAGCTCCTCGGAGCGGCCCTCGGGCGCCACCGACTCGACCGCTTCGCGCAGTCGATCGCCCCAGGTGCGCGCGTGGGCCAGGACCTTCTCGCGCAGTTCCTCGGTGTCCACCGCCCGCAGCGGCCCGACTCCGGTGACATAAAAGTGGATGACCGCGTTGTCGTAGCGATCGATATAGACGCCGTAGTCGGCGTAGCTGCCCCCGAGGTCCTGCAGCAGGACGTCCTGCACCTGCTGGCGCAGCTCTTCGGAGAACTGCCAGCGCGGCAGGGCCACGAACACGAAGGCGAAGCGGCTGCCCTCGCCGATGCGAATGTGGACGTCACTGCCGCCCTCGGCCTCGGCCCGGAGGATGCGATCGGTGAGCTCCCAGACGCTCTCGGGCTCTTCGGAGAGCAGGTACTCGAGCGGCAGCGAGTTGAAGGCGTTGGTGATGTTCTTGCCGCGCTCGGACGATGCCGCGACCTGGCGGTCGTTGAGCATGCCGTGCAGCACGGTGTGAATCACCGGGATCTGCTCGGGCGGAGTGTGCAGCGCCTTGTAGGTGAACAGGCCCTCGATGAAGACCGAGCCCACCGGGCTGCCGTCCTCGCCGAAGGTGGTGGCCACGAAGTAACCAGGCTTGCCCGCCCGGTGCACGGGCGACTCCTCGGAGCTGCGCTCGTAGCGAATGTGGCGGGTCTTGCCGGAGCCGGTGGCCTCGAGCAGCGCCTTGTCGCGCGGGGTCTTGCGGATGGTGCTGATGCCCAGCGACTGCAGCTGCTGGCCCGCGGTGTCGTAGCGCTCGACGGAGAACAGCACGAAGTTCTCGTCGCACAGCCAGCGCAGCAGCGACTCGGACTCGCGCACGGCCGCGGCGGCGTCGCCATGCAGATCGGAGGCGGCGGCGAAGTACGCATCGGCCACGTCTTCGATGACCGTGGACATGGGCGTGAAGTCGCGGACCATCGCCTGGGCCAAGGCGAGCCGGCCCTCGATGCGCTCGTGCAGTCCCTTGGGGATGCCGCCGCCGTCACGACCACCGCTGCTGCCCGGCGAGCTGGCCTCGATGCGCATCAGCGACTCGGCGTTGCCCGTGCCGATGCCGGTCAGCTTGCCCGCCGGGTCGCGGCGCACTCGCACGATCGAGTTGACCGAGCGGCGAATCTCGTAGTGCTCGGCCGCAAGCGCGGCGCGCATCGTCGACACCAAGAACGGTTGGTCCTCGAGGCAGCTGACGATGACCAGGGTGTCGGTGTCCTCCTGGTACGAAAGGTCGACCTTGATCTCGCCCTTCTTGCGGAGGTTGAGCAGGCCCAGCATGTCCTCGAACTGATCGAGCAAGCGCGCGCTCGGGACCCCTCGCAAGTCGCGGACGTCCACCGAGCCCATGACCGCCTTCGCCAGCGCCACCAAGTGCTCGCGATCGGTGTCAGAATGCCGTGGTTCGAAGGTCTGGAGCTGTTGCTGGACCTCGCTGATGAGCCGACTCGTGAGCTGGCGGGGCGACATGTGACACGAAACATCCCGCAGCCAATGGGGACATGCAACGTGCGGAACGCTTCATGCCATGAGTGAAGGGTCACGGGGCTACAATCACGAACGCCCACGCGAAATCACCACTCGGGGGCGCAACCTTTGCAAGGTGGCCGGACCGATGCCGCGGACCGACAGCAGGTCTTCGAACGCGGTGTAGGGGCGTCCTTGGATGATGCGCCGGGCAAGCACGGGACCGATGCGCGGCAAGCTGCTCAGCTCGGTTTCATCGGCGGCATCGAGTTCGACCGGCAACCCCAGCGTAGCCAGGTCTTCGGCCGACATGCGCTCCCAACCGTGTTCCGGGGTATGCGGCTCGACCCATGGCCGTGCACACAGCTGCGCGGTTCGGAGCGCGTCTCCAGACATGATCGGCGATGCGGACTCCGGCCCGGTGCCCGGGCATAACGCCCCGGGCTCGCGGGGGAGTTCGTCGCCACAACGGAGTTCACCATCGACCAGGCCCGCGCGCTCGCAGGCCACCGCGACCGGGGCTGGGGGAACACCACCTACCTGCGACCACAGAGCAATCGCGGCCAGGATGATGACCAGCAGCCCGGGGATGGCGATCGCCCGGCGGGCTCGGCTCGCGAAGGCGCCCCGGCTCCGCATCACGCGTGCGCCCCCGACTGTGCCTCGAATGCGGCCATGCGCCCGCGCGATCGCCCAGAGCCGCTGTGCCCCACCGACGGGCACAGCCCATCACCAGACGCGCAGGGTCGCTCCCGTCCGGTCGGTAGACAAACGGCCGACGCGGCCGTGTCGTGGCTCAGCCGTCGCTTTGCGACGCGCGCTTGGGACCCTCGTGGAGCCCGAAGCCGTCGTGCAGACATCGCAGGGCCAGCTCGCCATAGCGCTCGCTGACCACCACCGAGATCTTGATCTCGGAGGTGGAGACCATCTGGATGTTGATGCCCTCGCCGGCCAGCAGCTCGAAGGTCTTGGCGGCGACGCCGGCGTGGCTGCGCATGCCCACCCCGACCACCGAGACCTTGCAGATCTTCGGATCGGTGAGGATGGATGCCGGCCGCGCCCCCTCGGGGAACGACAGGTCGGTGAGCAACGACTTGGCGCGATCGAGTTCGGCCTCGGGCACGGTGAAGGTCACGTCGGTGTGGCCCTCGTGCGCCGCGTTTTGAATGATCATGTCGACCACGATCCCCGCATCGCCCAGGGCGCCAAAGAGCCCGGCGACGGTGCCGGGCCGGTCGGGGACCTGGGTGAGCGTGACCTTGGCTTCGTTGCGGTCGAGCGCGACCGCCGATACCACCACGTCTTCCATGCTGGGCTCCTCGGGAACGATGAAGGTGCCCGGCCCTTCGTGCAGGCTGCTCCGCACGTGGACCGGGACTCCGTGCTTCATGGCCAGCTCGACGCTGCGACTTTGGAGCACCTTGGCTCCGAGGGCAGACAGCTCGAGCATCTCTTCGTAGCTGATGCGGTCGATCTTGCGGGCGTGCGAGACGACGCGGGGGTCGGTGGTGAAGACGCCGTCGACGTCGGTGAGAATCTCGCAGACGTCGGCCTTCATGGCGGCGGCGAAGGCCACGGCCGAGGTGTCGGACCCGCCACGCCCCAGCGTGGTGATGTCGCCCGCCTCGTCGATGCCCTGAAAGCCCGCACACACCACCACGCGCCCGGCATCGACCTCGCGACGGATTCGCTCGTGGTCGATGTTCTTGATGCGGGCCCGCGTGAAGTTGCGGTCGGTCTTCATGCCCAGCTGATGCCCCACCAGCGACACCGCCTTGCCCCCCGCATCGACGATGGCCATGGCGAGCAGCGAAGCGCTGACCTTCTCGCCCGTGGCCACCAGCTGATCGAGCTCGCGATCGTGGGTGCCCTCGCGTCGCTTGGCGACGACGTAGGGGTTCTTGCCGGCCGTGTTGCCCGACTGATCGTCGGGCTCGACCAGCGCATTGGCCAGCGCGATGAGCCGGTTGGTCTCGCCCGCCATCGCGGAGACGATGACGACCACCTGGTGCCCTTGCTGGGCCAACTTCAGGCAGCGCGACGCACAGGCACGGATTCGATCGAGGTCGGCGACGGAAGACCCGCCGTATTTCTGGAGCACGAGCATGGGCGACCCGGTGCCCTTTGTACGGGCGCCCCTGCGGCGGTGTAAAGCACTCACCCGACACATCGACTTGTCGGCCCTCGAAGCGGATCGTTGCGACCCGCCCGGGACATGAACACCCGCCACTGAACGCCCGCGCGAACGCGACGGACACCGACCGGGTTCACCGGTAAATCATCGGGGTTCAGCCCTTGTCGTCGGGGAACAGGCCGAGCTGCCGCAGGAATCGCTCGGGCATCCGCGGACGCCGACGACGAGCCTCTTGTTGAATCAGCAGCTCGATGCCCGCCCGACAGCTGCCACAGCCGCTGCCCGCATCGCAGGCCTCTCCGACCGCGTCGACGGTGCGAGCGCCCGCTCGGATGGCGGCCACGACCGCGCGCTCTTCGACGAGCAGGCACTGACAGAGGATGCGCGACACGTGCTGCTGGGATAGCCCACGGCTCCGGGCTCGTCCATGCCCAGGATCGAGCAGCGCGCCCGAATGCCACCCCTGCGCACTCCTTCATACCCGACGCCCAAACCGGGCGCCCTAGGCGCAATGCGGGACGTGGGCTCGGCCGAGCCGCGTAACGAGTGTTCGGCGGGAATCAGCTCCCGGGGCGCACCAGCTCGGGCATCTCGTCCAGCAGCGAGATGAAGCCGACCTGGGACCGACCCTCGACATCGGGACGACTAAGGCTGATCTGAGCCTTGGCCACGGGACCGACCGTCGACCTGACTTGATCGGCGGGCAGGTGGTAGCCGACCTCCTTGTCGGTGAGCACCACCTCGAAGTCGACGTCCGACGACAGCTCCTCGAGCATTCGCGTGGCCATCCACTCGAAGGCTTCGTCGTCGGAGATGGAGGTTTGGACCTGATCCAGGGGTTGGATGTCGACGTCGGTGAGCCGCAAGTCGCGAAGCAGACCGTCGCGGTGCACCGTGATCTGGAACTCGGAGTTCAGCACGGGGATACCGTCGACCACGCGGTTGTAGATGAACACGAAGTCGAGCACCGTGACCACGGAGTTCTCGGCGTCCGCGGGAACGTACGTCCGCCGACTGAGCCCCGCGCCCGTGAGCGCATAGTCGGCATCGGGGATGGCCCCCGCACCACACAGCTCGCCCAAGATCTCGTCGGCCCGCATCCTCGCTCGCTCGGCCCCGATGCCGTCGTCCAGCTCGCCCTGCGCGTTCAACATCTCGTCGATGGTCGGATTGCGGATACCGTAGTCCCGGATGTGCACAGAAGCGAAGTACGGATCGTAGCGGACCGAGAGATCGGGGTACCGGGAAAAGGGCGTATCCGAGTACGTGGATTCGCTGTCGACGGCCAACGCCTCGGTGGCCCACGCCCGGGCCTGGGTCTCGGACACCACGACCCCGGCCATGGTGCTCGCCGCGGCCACGACGTGGGCCGTGAGCGAGTCGACGTCCCACTCGGGGCGAGTCAGCTGCACCATGCGGACGGGAGCCTGGGCGGGAATGGAAAAATCCTCGACCTCGGTGTCCAGCTCGTGCTGCGACCAAGGGATCGGCTCGTCGACGACGGTCACGTCGTTGCATGCCGACAGCG
This sequence comes from Myxococcota bacterium, assembly GCA_039028615.1. GTDB lineage: Bacteria > Myxococcota_A > Polyangia > Nannocystales > Nannocystaceae > Paraliomyxa. Next base: position 40,670 of record JBCCHT010000036.1, read on the forward strand.
TCAGCGCGGCCAGGAGGCTGAGAAGCAATCGCATGGAAACGTCGCCTCCTTCATTAGGCCCCGGCTGGCCACGATTGGACAGCAAAACCGTCCAGCTCCGGATTTCAGCCCGATTCGGCCGAATATACGGGAGCGTCGTGCTCGCGCTGCTCGATGGCGGTCCGCAACAGGGGGTGCTCGGCCAGATCCGGGTCTTCTTCGAGCAGGGTCGCGGCCGCTTCACGAGCGTCGAGCAGCATCCGCGTGCCCTCGCCCGCAAAGCCCATGAAGCGCAGCCGGGGCACGCCAGCCTGCCGCGTCCCGAAAATCTCGCCGGGCCCGCGCATCGCCAGGTCGTGCTCGGCCACCGCGAACCCATCGGAGGTCTCGGTCATCACCGCCAAGCGCTGGGCACTCTCGGACTTTGGACCCAGCGCGGTGTGAATGAGGCACAGCGACGCCCCCCCTCCCCGACCGATGCGTCCGCGGAGCTGATGCAGCTGCGCGAGCCCGAAGCGCTCGGCGTGCTCCACCAAGATCGCCCGCGCGGCAGGCACGTCGACGCCGACCTCGATGACGGTGGTCGCCACCAGCACGCGGTAGCGACCCTCCCGGAATGCGTTCATGACCGCGTCTTTGTCCTCGGAGCTCATGCGGCCGTGCACGATCCCGATCTCGACGTCGGGCATCAGCTCGCGCAGCGCCGCGGCCGAGGCTTCGACATGGCTGGCATCGATGGCCTCGCTTGCTTCCACCAGCGGACACACCACGAACGCCTGCGCGTCCTTGCGAACCGCTCGCGCGATGGTCTTGCGCGCCCGCATCAGCGCGGGCTTGCCCGCGAGCAGCCGGGTGACGGGAGGCTCGCGACCCGGCGGCAGCTCGTCGATGAGCGAGACCTCGAGCTCTCCGTAGGCCGTCAGCGCTAGCGTGCGCGGGATCGGGGTGGCGGTCATCACCAACAGGTGGGGACGCTCGCCCTTGTCCCGCAGCAGTGCCCGCTGCTCCACGCCGAAGCGGTGCTGCTCGTCGACGACCACCAAGCCCAGGGCGGCGAACGAGACGTCGGCGACCAATAGCGCATGGGTGCCGACCAGCACGTCGATCTTGCCCGCGGCCAGCAGCGCCAGCAGGCTGTTGCGCTGGGCCCGAGGCATCGCCCCCGTCAGCAGAGCGACCTTGAGCCCCGCCGTCTTGCACCACGGCTCGAGCGTGCGCAGGTGCTGCTCGGCCAGGATTTCCGTGGGAGCCATCAACGCGGCCTGAGCTCCCGCTGCCACCGCGGCTCGGATCGCCGCGAACGCCACCGCCGTCTTGCCCGAGCCGACGTCGCCCTGCAACAGCCGCAGCATGGGATGCCCGCTGGCCATGTCGGTCTCGATCTCGTCGATGACCCGCCACTGCGCGCCCGTAGGCTCGAAGGGCAAGCATGCCCGCAACCCCTCGCGGTCGAAGCCCGCCTCGGGGGTCACGAACGCGGCCTGGTCGACGCACCAGTGTCGACGCCGCCGCAACAACAGCAGCTGCAGCAGGAACAGCTCGCCGAAGGCCAGGCGCCGATGGGCGGGCGAACGCCCCTGGCGTAGCAGCTGGACGTCGGGCGGTGGGAGGTCGGGCGCGGGGTCGTGCAGCCATCGCAGCGCCTCGGCCAGGGTCGGCAGCGCATGGGCCTTGGCCAGCTTCTCGGGCAGCAGGTCTTCGATGGCTTCGGTGTCGAGCAGCCGATCGAGCGCCTTGCGGACCACGTTGGAGATGGTGCGCGCCCCGATGCCTTCGACCACCGGGTAGCGCACCCCGATCGGCGGCGGCGGGTCGTGAGAGGGGTAGACCTCGGGGTGCACGATGCCGAGCCGTCCCGCGTGCTCTCGGACCGCGCCGACCACGAGCAGCCGGGCCCCGAGCTCGACGCGCTGGGCGAGGCCGCCGACGCGATGGAACCACCGCAGGGTCAGCGGCGTGCCGTCATCGTCGACCACCTCGGCCGTGGCGAGAAACCGACCGCCTCGTATGAAGCCCTGGCGGAAGCGCTCGACCATGACCTCGACGGAGATGACCTCGCCGTCGGCCGCCTCGCCCGGAGGCTTGCGCTCCCGATGATCGCGATAGCCGGCGGGCAGGAAGAACACCAAGTCTTCGAGGGTGGCCAGCCCCCGCGTCTCGAGCTTGCTCGCCGTCGAAGGTCCTACCCGCGGCAAGACGGTGACCGGCGCATGGGCGAGCGGCGGCAGCTCGTCGAGCGGCGCTTCGAAGTCCACGGCCGCCGCGGTGCTGGGCTTCGAGTCCCCCGACCTCTGGGAGGCGGTCTTCTTGCTCGCCCGCTTCTTGCTCGACCCCTTCTTGGCGGACGTCTTCTTCGCGGCGGTCGCCTTCTTTGCGGCGCCTTTGTTCGTGCTCGTCTTCTTCGCCGCGCCCTCGTTCGCGCTCGACTTCTTCGCAGTGCCCTTCTTTGCGCCCTTTCTGGCGCTCGACTTCTTCGCCGCCCCCTGGGGGGCGGGCGCCTCGGTCTCCTCGCCGTCGTCGACCGCCGCCTTCGGCCGCGGTTCACCGCGAGTCGTGCGTCGAGGCGCGGCCGCGGCCGAGGCCGCCCGATGCCGCGGCACTCGTTTGTTGGGTCGCGCGGGAGCAGCCGGCGCCCGGCCTTCCCAGGTCATGCACAGCCGCATGCCGTGGGCCACGACCACGCTGCGATCCTGACGCCCCAACATGTCGAGGCGCTCGAGCCCTTCGGCGAACGCATCCTGCTCACCGGGCCGCGACCCCAGCTGCCCGCCCGCTTCCGCGAATGCCCGCCAGGCCTGCCGCAAACCATCGGCGACGCCCGGTGCCTCGATGCGGGCGAACCCCTCGGCCGCCGCCTCGCTCAACCGATCGCGCAGCACGGCCCACGCCTTGCGGGCCGCCGCGCTGATCGGAGCCGGCTTCGGCTCGGGAGGAGGCACCGCCACGACGGCCGCAGGCTAGCAGCCGGGCCGCCGCCGCGCCCCGAACCACGACGAACGCCCGACGCGAGCGCCGGGCGACTTTGGCGTCCGTCGGCCTCAGGCCGGCGGGATGAACGAGAACCGCAGCTCGTGGTCACACAAGCGATAGAGGGTGCCCTCTTCGATCTTGTGGTTGTCCACGCGCTCGCCGTTGAACTCGACGCCGTTGGTGCTGCCGAGATCCTTGACCAAGTAGTCGCCGTCCCGTCGCACGATGGCGCAGTGCCGTCGCGAGATGTTGGCGTCCTTGATGGGGAGATCCGAGTACTTGGACCCGCGACCGATCACGAACTGCTCCTGGTCGATCGAGTAGCACTGGCCCTCGAAATACAGGTACAGCGGGCGCGTCTTGGAGGTCGAGTCGGGCACGGGGGCCGGCGCGACCGGAGCCGGCGCCGCTGCGGGAGCGGCCGCTCGAGGAGCCCCGCCCGGCGGGCGAGGCAAAGACGCGGGTCGAGATCGTCCCGGAGGTGCCGATGGACCGGGCGAAGGGGGTGGCGCCTGCTTGGCGCCGTCGCTGGCCGCCGGCTTTTTCTTGGTGAACAGCTGGACCAACGCCGCCTGAACGACATCGTCGGTGCTGATCTCCCGGCGTTGGGCAAGCGCTTCGACCCGGGCCCACAGGTCGTCTCTGCACGTGAACTGTCGGAGTGTCCTGCCCATATCCGCTCGTTGCACGCCGCGAAGCCGCGTCTCCCTCCAGGGAGAAGGCCATACATGTGCGGTCGGACCGCATCCTAGAAGCAAGCGTGAGAGCGGTCAATATCCTGGCGCAGACGCATGACCGGGGCCTGCCCGTCTGCGCAGGTGCTGCCGAGGCCGAGACCCGGTCGATCGACTCGGGGACCCGAGGCTATGCTGCCCCGACCACTCCCCCGTGGACGCGACGATGCCTGCCCCCGAACGCCGATGGCCCCGCACTCGTGCCCTTTGGCCGGCCCTCGCCTCGTTCGGCGCCCGCGGGCTCCCGGTCGCGGCGCTGGGCCTGGGCCTTTGTTGGTCGTCCACCGCCGCCGCGGCCCCGGGCCAAGGTCTGAGGCTGGGCGGAATCGAGCCCCAGGGTCCCGCGACTCGCGCAGTCACCGGCCTGTACCACAACCCGGCCATGCTGGCGGCGATCCCGGGAACGGCCGTGCACGCCTCCATGGGCGCCGGGATTCAGCAGCAACGGATCCAGCGCAACACCATCGACCCGCTCACGGGCGAGCCCACGGCCAACCTCGGCTCGACCACCTGGCTGCGCAACGGCGGCCTGTCCTACTTCGCCGGGGCGAGCGTGTACTTCGATCCGATCGCCGTAGGCATCGGGATCTACGACCTGGGCAGCCGCTACCAGTCCAACTCCGACGGGCCGCTGCGCTACCACCTGGCGCCCGACCCCGACGTGCGCTGCCTGAGCCTCCGGCTCGATCGCTGCCCGCCCAATGGCGGCTCGGTGCGATCTCAGCAGGACCTCACCATGGCGCTGGCGTGGAACGGCGGCCGCGTGAAGCTGGGGGCGGCGCTGCACCTGCCGATCGTCTACGAGCGCTTCGCCTTCGACAACGACACGGAGCTCATCGGAAGCGATCTCATCACGGTGGCCACGTGCACCGACAAAGAGGACCCGACCTGCACCGAGCGGGTGGGCTTCAAGGGCCGCACACAATGGATCCCCCGCAATGACGTCCCCTCGGGCTTCGACTTTGCGCTGACGGTGGGCGCCTCGGTGAGCCTGGCCAAGGACACGATCACGCTGGGCTTCCGCTATCGCAGCCCCGCATTGCGCCGCCGCGGAGAGCTGGTGCTGGGCGGGGTGGCGCTGGTGTGCCTGCCCGAGGGCGAGGAAGACCCCGAGCAGAGCGAGCAGGTCCCTGCCTGCGACACCGCGCAGCCGGTGGGGGCCATCGTGCGTCAGCCGATGCCGCAGCAGATCGCCCTGGGCAGCTCGTTCGCCCTGGGGCCCGCCCGGCTGTGGCGTCTCGATCTCAACGCGTACTGGATCGATCTGTGCCCGGGCGGCCTGGCCCCCTCGCAGTGCCCCAGCGCGGGCTCGCAGAACCTGCGCCTCATCGGCCTCGACCGGCAGAGCGCCGCCCTCCCCGAGTTCTCCCGCTACCGCGGCTCGATGGACCTGTTCGGGGTCGACGCGTACACCCGCTATCGCGCCAAGCGGAACATCTACGTCCTCGCTGCGGCTCACTTCGCCACGCCTTCGGTGCGACGCGGGGCGACCTCGGCCGCCTTCGACGAGAGCTGGCGGTTGGGCACCAGCGGGGGCGTACGCGTACGACTACGCCGGGCCGGCGTCGTGCTCGTACCCGGGTACGGTTTCGACGTCATGCTGCCGCGACGCATCGGCGCCGAGGACGTGTTGTTCAGCCCCGCCGCGGCGACCGCGTTCAACGAGGGTAGTGGAGACTTGAACGCACCCGGCGCGGATTCGGTGTTGCAGGGCCGAGGTCGACCGACCAACGCGGGCCGCTATTTCGGCATGCTCCATACCGTGTCGTTCGCCCTCATGTGGGGCGAACGCGACGTGCTCGACTGAGCCGTTCGCTCCCACGGAGACGGCCATCGCTGGTGGCCCCGGACTTGGTTGGTACACTGCGAACGGTGCGCCTTTCGCTCACGCTGTTGATCTCCGCCTGTTTGCTCGCCCCCGCCTCGGGCTGCGCTCACCGAAAGACCCCGGTCGTCGAGGTCCCCGAAGCGCCACCGGCCATCGGCGATCTCGATGCCTTCGAGCAAGAGCTCAACCGGTACGCGCTGCTGCCCATCGACCACCCCTCCCGCGAGGGCTACCGCCAGGCGCTGTCCACCTTCCTGGTCGACTACCTCGGCAAGGCGCTCGAGGCCGACAACGAGGCCGAGGCCCACACCGCCCTCGACTTCACGCTGGGCCTTTACACGCCCACGGAGCTGCGCCGGGCCAAGCCCGACGCCGCGCTCACGTCCGCGGCCGAGCAGCTGTACCGACGCTCGGCACGGCACGGCGCCGAGATGCCCTCGCTGTTCGCCCTGGCGGTGATTCAGCGCTTTGGTGACGACGCCGCCCGCGAGGACGCGCTGTCCCGCTGGGAGGAGCTCGAGCGCTGGCTCGTGGACAATGGGCCCTTCTCCACCGAGCCCCTGCTCGCCCACGAGGAGCTCGAGCGCGCGCTCGAGACCATCGCCGCCAGCTTCCCCACCCCCTTCGTCGTCCAGCGACTCTCCGATCTCTACGTCGCGCGCTACGAGCAGGCCAAAGAAGCCCACGCCGCGGGCGGGGGCCTCGGCACCACCTCGCAGCAGCGCATCGACATCACCGGGTACCTGCTCATGCGGCTGTACCTGCGCGCCGACGATCCCAACGGGGCCTTGACGGCGATGGACCGGGTCGAGAGTAGCGCACCCGTGCGACAGCTTCGCGACACGGTCGACAAGGCCTTCAACAGCCGCCGCAGCGCCCAGCGGTTGCTGTCGCTGGCCGACAAGCTCCGCCCCGAGCCCGACGCCGACCCCGGCCTGCCCTACGTGACGCAGTCGTGGGGCATCATCCACAACCTCAGCCGTCGGGCTCTGCAGGCGCACCCCAAAGATCCCTTCGTGCACCTGATGCGGGCCGAAGCCCTGCGCCAAGACGGCCTCGTCGCCGCCGCGCTGCACCACCTGCGTCGCAGCCTGGAGCTCAAAGACGACGTCTACGAGACGTGGGAGACCCTGGCGCAGCTCGAGCAAGTCGAGCTCGACGAGCTCGCCCACACCGATGCCGATGCCGCCCTGGTCCGGCTCGCCGAGGTCGAGGCGCTGCACCAGCGCGCGATGAAGCTGTGGAGCGATCGCCCGATCCGCCCCGGCCTTCCCGAGGCCTACTTCACGGTGGCCGAGGGGCTGTACCAGGCGGGCCGCGTCGACGATGCGGAGGCACTGCTCGACAAGAGCCTGGCCATCGAGGCCCAGCCGCACGCCCTCGACCTGCTGGGCACCATCGCCTTCAAGCGGGCGCAGTTCGGCGCCGCCCAGGCCCACTACGAAGACCTCGCGCGCCTGCCCTACGAGGGCACCAGCACCAAGCTCCGCTGGGAGGCGCGCGCCCGCGGGCAGCTCGGTGAGATCGCCCTGCGCCGCGGCGACTCCGAGGCCTCCACCGCGCACTTCCGCGTGGCACTGCGCCAGACCAACGAGCTGCTGACCCAGCCCACCAACACCGTCGAGACCCAGGCCAACCGCATCCTGGAGCGGGGCCGCCTGCTGTTCTTCCTCGGCGAGGTCGAGCTGGCCACCCAGGACTTCGAGTACGCCCACGAGCTCGAGCCCGGCTTCACCCGGGCCTACGCGGAGCCCATGCTCCAGCTCGTCTCGCACGGCTACTACTACGAAGCAGTGGAGATCTTCCGCCGGGCCATGGACCGCGGCGACGTCCCGCGTGATCTCAAGCTCTACTTCAGCCTCTGGCTCAACGATCTCGCCCTGCGACAGGGCCGAACGCCCGACACCGTGGCGGCCGCGTTCCTGCACGACTACGAGGGCAAGGGCTGGGGCTCCATGCTGGCCCGCCACGCCCGCGGCGAGGTCGACTACCCGGCGCTGCTCGACGGGGCCGGAGACGCGGGCCAGCGCGCGGAGGCGTTCTTCTACGAGGGCCTACGCCGCTGGCGGGCGGGCGACCCCGAGGGCGCCAAAGACCTGCTGCAGAAGGTGCTCGACAGCGGCCTCATGGGCTTTTTCGAGTACGACATGGCCCAGACCTATCTCGGCTGGGGCGAGCTACCCGCCGACGCCCGCTCGCCCGGCATGGGCGGCGTTGCTCAACATTGAGCACTTCGGGGCCGCTGCTCCAATTGCCGACGCCCGGGCCGCGTAAAGCGAACTCGGGCGTCGTCGTTGGAGGCGCGGGCCGGATTCGAACCGGCGAATGGAGCTTTTGCAGAGCTCTGCCTTACCACTTGGCCACCGCGCCGTGGGGCGGGGTTCGTACCACGGGCTCTGCGGCAGAGCAAGGCTCCCCGCCGCGGAACTCGACGGTCCTCGAACCGGGCGCAGATGAGCCCTAGCGACGAAAAAAGGGCGGTGCCGGTTCGAGACCGGGCACCGCCCATTTGGAGTCCGAGAAGGATTCGCGGCTAGAGTCCGCCGAGCGGATCGTCTCCGTCGTTCAGACCCAGCTTCTCCTTGCGCCCGGTGCTCTTGGGCTTGACGGGGCTGGACGACGAGGAGGAAGAGGAGCTGCTGCTGGAGCCGCTCTTCTTCTTGCGAGGCTTGCGGGCCTTGCCGCTCTTCGAGGAGGCCTGCTCCTGCTCGGCCTCGTTGGCTGCGATCTGCTTGTCGAGCGCCTGCAGCTTCGCCTCGAGTTCCTTGCGCTTGCTCTCGTCACCCTTGGCGGCCTCGATCTCGGCCTGGAGATCGGTGCGCTCTTTTTCCATGCGCGCCTGCTCGGCCTCGAGGGCATCGAGCTTGGCGGTGATGGCCTCGAGGGCCTCGGCCTGCTTGGCCGCGAGTTCCTCGGCCTTGGCCTTCTGTTCGGCCTCTTGCTCGGCCTCGGCGTTGCTGCGGTACCACATGACACCCGCGCCAACGATGCCGAGGAACAGCACGGGCACCACGACCAGCGGCCACTTGGGCTTGGCCTTTTCTTCGCTCAGCTTGATCTGAGCGTCGAGGCGCATCTGCTCCTCTTTGAGGCGAGCCTCTTGCTCCGCGCGAGCGCGGGCCTCGGCCTCCTGCACTCGCATTCGCTCCTCACGCTCGAGGGCCTCGCGAGCCTGTCGCTCGGCTTCGAGTCGGGCGGCCTCTTCGGCGGCTTTGCGCTCGGCCTCTTCGCGAGCGATTCGCTCGGCCTCGAGCCGGGCGTTTTCTGCGGCCTGGGCCGCAGCCACGCGAGCTTGTTCCTCTTCGTTGACTCGATCGGCTTCGAGGTTCTGTAGCTCGCTCAACGCCATCAAGGCGGAGTTCTCGGAATTGTCCATGGTTCTCGGTCCTCTCCTCGTCCTTACTCTGTTCAACGAACGACACGGTCGTTCGTTCCCCGGCTTTGCGGTCCGACCTTCATCGAGCGGTCGGTCCGGCTTCGCCCCTTCCTCTTCCCTGGATTCGCCCCGTCAGCGCGCCGTCGACGGGGATGCACCGATTGAGAATTTGCCCAATTTTTCTTCGCGATGCCACCCCAACGGTAGCGTGCGTGGCATGTCGGCCCGTGGCCCGTCTCTTCTTCGCTCCTGGAAGCTCGGCTTGCTCCTCGCGCCCGTGCGCGTGCGACTGTCGGTGGCCGCCGGTATGGCAATTGGGGTGCTGGGCACCGCTGCAATGGCTTCTACGCCCGCGCCTACATCTCCCACTCCGGTGATGACCCGGATCCAACACAGCCGGGTGCTCTCGTATCCCGCCGATCATGTATGGCCGGCCGCGATTCGTTATCTGCGAGTCGACCGAAAATACTCGCTGGTCGATCGCGATCGGGAAGCCGGCTTCATCCTGTTCGATTTTCCCGTCGGCACGAACCCCGATGGCCCCTCCGGCCGGGGCAGCCTCGAGCTGGTCACCACGAAGGACGCGTCGGGGCGCCCCTCTGTGAAGCTCAACGTGAGCACCGACGCGGGGCCCACCCACCTGCCGCACGCCATTGCCGACGGGGTGGCCTCGAAGCTGCGGGAGGAACGCGGTCAACCCGCACCTCCGCCGCGCACCGAGCCCCCGACGCCGCCCAAGCCTCCGGTCGAAGACGACGGCCCCTGGGCCAACCAACCGCCCGACAGCGGCCTCTAGAAGCCCCCTGCGGGCTGCGAGCACGCCGGGCCAACCAGGGTCGCCCCCCTTCCCTCCTGCCGCCGCAGGAGCGTGGGCTCGGGCCGCCTTTCCGGTGCGGTACCGTAGAACCTGGGGCGATTGAACGCGCGGCGATCCCTCTGCGGGAACGCATTACGACGGTTGCGCGCGGGCCTTTGCGATCGCGTCGCCGGGCATGGCATGACCCGGAGCACGTCATGCCCGCGCCCTTCGACCTTCGCAGCGACACCGTGACCCGACCGACCGAGGCGATGCGCGCCGCGATGGCAGCCGCCGACGTCGGCGATGACTGCTACGGGGACGACCCCACCGTGCTCGAGCTGGAGGCCAAGGTCTCGGGCTTGCTCGGCAAGCCGGCCGCCGTGTTTTTACCCAGCGGCACCATGTCCAACCAGATCGCGGTGCGCATCCACTGCACGCCCGGCGATGCGATCGCCTCGCACCCCACCGCCCACGTCCGAATCCACGAAAACGGCTCGGCCGCGGCCATCGCGGGGGCGCAGGTCATGCCGATCGGCACGCGACGCGGCTACAGCCAGCGCGAGCTCGAAGAGCTGTGCCACGAGGAGAGCGTCGGCTGGCCTCCGGTGCGCCTGGTCTGGCTGGAGAACACGCTGGGCGACGCGGGCGGCGTACCGTGGCCGCTGGAGGGACTGGAGTCCGTGTCGACCTGGGCGCGGGAGCAAGGCCGCGCGGTGCACCTGGACGGCGCCCGGCTGTGGAACGCCCACGTGGCCACCCGGACCCCGCTGAACGTGTTCGCCGCCTGTGCCGACTCGGTCGCCGTGTCGCTCAGCAAGGGCCTGGGCTGCCCGGTGGGCTCGGTGCTGTGCGGCTCCGAGGAGTTCATCGCCCAGGCCCGCGACTACAAGCACGCCATGGGCGGAGGCTTCCGGCAGGCGGGTATCCTGGCCGCGGCCGGCTTGCACGCGCTCGAGCATCGGCTGCCGCGGCTGGCCGAGGATCACGCCCGCGCCCGTCGCTTGGCCGAAGCCCTGAGCGACCTGCCCTGCTGGGAGATGCCCACGCCGGCCACCAACCTGGTCGTCGCTCCCGTACGAGCCCCGTGGGCGCACGCCGATCAGCTCTGCGCGCCGCTGCGAGAGGCCGGAGTGCTCTGCTACCCCAACGTGTATCGCGAGGTCCGCTTCGCCCTGCACCTTGGCATCCGCGACGAAGACCTCGACGAACTCATCGGCACCATTCGACGGGTCGTGACCTCGCTGAAGCCCCCGGCATAGCGCCAAAGTTGGCGACCGAGAACGACCGAGCCCCGGTCGCCGAAGTGGCGAGCCGGGGCTCGAGTGCGTGGGTACGCCGCCGATTACGGCATCGTGACCGAGTACTGGAAGCCCATCGTCGCGGTCTTGAACTTCTTGAACTTGGCCTTCTTCAGCGCCCCGGCGACACAGTTGCCGAGCGAGCTGCTGGCATGCGACCCCGTGGGAGTGGCCTTGTTGACCAGACCCGAGGAGCCGGACACGGACAGCTTGACCATGACCTTCTCGCCCGGCTTGGCGCCGTGCTTGCCACCGCAGGCCTTGGCGGCCGGCTTCACCGACTTGAGGCCCGCCTTGATGTCGGTGTTGTTCAGCTTCTCGGGTGCACCCGGGTCAGAGGAACCGCCCGAGGATCCACCGCTGCTCTTGGGCTTCTTCTTGCTGCTGCCGCACTTGCTCGGGTCGAGGATGCAGTCGACGGACGGGGCGTCCTTCTTGGAGGAGCTGCTGCTGCCCGAGCCGCTGGAGCTCGAGCCGCTCGAGGAGCTGCTGGCCGTGCCCGAGGAGCTGCTGCCCTTCTTGGAGCTGCTGCGGCTGCTGCCCTTCTTGGAGCTGCCCTTCTTGGAGGAGGAGCTGGCGTCCGCAGCCGCGTCCGCCTCGGCCGCGTCGGCGCCATCGCTGTCGCCTTCGTCGTCCTTCTTGTCCTCGTCTTCCTTCTTGTCCTCGTCTTCCTTCTTGTCCTCGTCTTCCTTCTTGTCTTCGTCTTCCTTCTTGTCGTCTGCATCGGCAGCGACGGCAGGAGCGGCGACCTCTTGGACGATGGTCTTGGGCTCTTCGGGTGGCTTGAGGATGATGTACGCAGCCAAGCCGCCGACCGCGAGGATCAGCACCACCATCATGATGTACAGCGGTGCGTTGGAACGCTGAGGTTGCGCCGGAGCAGCCGCGGCGGGCGTGGCCGCCTCGGGGCTGGGGGGCGCGACGAGAGGTGTGGCCGCCAAGCCACCGAAACCGCCTCCGCCAAAGCTGGGCAGGGCCGCGTCGTCGGCCGCGCCCTGGGGCGCCGCACTGGCGGCTGCCGCCCCGGCTCCGGCTCCACCGACCATCGAGCCCAGGGCTCGGATGTCGATGAGGCCCGACCCCTCGGAGGAGGGGGCCGAGGTCGCCAGTCCCTTGGAGGGGTTGGCCGCGGCTCGGGCTACGGGCGTGGCCGCTGCAGCGCCACCACCACCGCCGCCCGCCGCGGGAGCGGCTGCGCCGGCCGTAGCCATGGCTTGCAAGCTGTCGAGCGAGAACAACACAGAGTTCTCGTTCCGCTGTCCGGTGAGGCTCGAGACACGCGGGGATTCACCCCCGCCCGCAGCGGCTGCCGCTGCGCCACCGTCGGTGCCCGTGGCCGCGACCTCGGCTGCACCCGCGGCCGCTGCTCCGGCGGCGGCCCCGGCTGCTGCGCCAGCTGCCGCTGCTGCGCCTCCGGCTGCGTAATCGTTTTGGTTGGCACTCGCCGCGAACGGATCGTCGGATTGCTCGGGGAAGTCGGCGAAGGCCGGCACATCCGCCAGGGGAATCCAGTCGTCGAATCCCTCCTGCCAGACCGCGGTCTCCTTGTCGATCTCACCGGCGTCGTAGCGCTGGCGGACCTCCTCCTCGGACATGGGTCCAACCGTCTCGCCGTTGATCGCCAAGTGCCATCCGGGGGCGGCCTGATCGACCGCGGCCGCAGACGCAGCGGCTCCCGCATCTGCGGCAGCGGCTCCCTTGTCCCGGACGATGATCACGTTGCTGCACTTCTTGCAACGAATCTTGAAGGTCTTACCGCGAACCTTCTCATCCGCGATCGAGTACTTAGCACCACACTTGTCGCATTCGATCTTCATTCGCGTGCGTCCCAGGGTCCTCGGTCGTGCGTGTCGAAGCAGCGTCGTCGAATGGCTGCGCGTTGAGCCCGCCGAGGCAGGTCGAGTATAGGGGAAGCGGCTCGGCGCGCACAACTGCGCCGCACCCTGAACAACGACGCTAGACGCCGTTTTTAAGGCAACACGATCGGATCACTTCGGTCCGAGACCGCGCGATCGAGCATGGTAGTTTAGGCGTCCAGGGGCCGGGCTCGCAAGCGACCCCACCAGTTGTTCAGAACGCATCAGCGAAGCGAAGGGTCTGAGCGCGGTCTGGACCCACCGAGACCAGCACCACCGGGACCTCCGCCCGCTCTTCGATGAGCTCTAGATAGGTCCGAACGGGCCCTGGCAGGTCTTCGCGGCTCTTGGCGCTCTGCAGCTTGCCGACGATGGATGGATCTCCCCACCCGGGCACGGTCCGCAAACGGGGCACCGCGTTGTCCAGGCCGTCGCGGCCGGGGTCGACGTCATCTTCATAAGACTCGCAGACCTTGACCTCGGGAAGCGCGGCAAGGACGTCGAGCTTGGTGACGCACAGTCCGGTCATTCCCGACAGGCGCACGGCCCGGGCCAGCGCGGGCACGTCCAGCCAGCCGCAATCGCGGGGCCGACCGGTCGTCGCGCCGTACTCGGCTCCGGCCTCGCGAAGTCGCTCCGCCTCTGCGCCCTCGAGCCGCGTCGGGAACGGACCTCGCCCGACCCGCGTGGTGTAGGCCTTCGAGATTCCCCAGACCTCGTCGATGAGGGTGGGACCGATGCCGATGCCCGTGCACACGCCGCCCGCAATCGAGTTCGACGACGTCACGTACGGGTACGTGCCGTGGTCGACGTCGAGCAGCGCACCTTGGGCGCCTTCGAAGAGCACCTTGTCGCCGCGACGAATCGCGCGGTGACAAAGGTCGCCCACGTCGCAGGCCATGGGCTCGATCCACTCGGCCCAGCGGCGCCCGAGTTTGACGAGGGCATCGACGTCGATGCCCGGCATGTCGGCGCCCAAGCGCGCGAGCTCGGGCTCGAGCGCGCCATGGTTTTTGTTCAGGACCTCGCGAAGCTTGCCTTCATCGAGCAGGTCGCGGATTCGGACGCCGCGGCGCGCCGCCTTGGCCTCGTACGCGGGGCCGACCCCACGACGGGTGGTGCCGATCTTCTCGCGCCCCGTGGCCCGGTCCTCGCGAAGACCATCGAGCTGGCGGTGGTAGGGAAACACGACGTGGGCGTCGAGCGACACTCGCAGCTCGTCCTGCTTCAGCAAGCCCAGTCCTTGCAGCTGATCGATCTCGCCGCGGAAGACCTCCGGGTCGATGACCATGCCCGCTCCCAGTGCGCACTGCGTGCCGGGATAGCTGCAGCCCGACGGCACCAAGTGGGTGATGAGCTTCTGCCCGTCGACCACGAGGGTATGGCCGGCGTTGTTGCCCCCGGCAAAACGAGCGACGACGCTCGCCTCTTCGGACAGGACGTCGACGACCTTGCCCTTGCCCTCGTCTCCCCACTGCGCCCCAACGACGACCAACGTGCTCATGCTGTCTCCTGCGCCTTTGTGGTCCAGCCTTGCGGACCGTGAAACCATGATTTGGACCCCGAGGCGTCCATGAAGGTGAGCCGATCGGCCTGCGCCACCTCGGCTTGGGCCTGCGCCCGCTCGAGGGTCAGCCCCGGCTGCACCCAGGCCCGACGCCCCTGCTCTCGCGCCTCGCGGGCGGCGAGCTGAGCCTGGGGCCGTGCGCGGGCGTCCTCGAAGGACGGGTCGATCGCCACCAAGTGTCCGGGCGGCTCGGCCTTCGCCGTCAGCCCGCCCTGCTCGGCCAGCGCGACCTCGAGGGCGTCGAGGTCGACGGCGAACCCGGTGGCGGGACGCGGCACGCCGTAGCGACGCGGCAGGCCGTCGTAGCGACCGCCCCGGATCACGGGGTGATGCACGCCTCGCGCCCAGCCCCGGATGCGAATCCCCGAGTAGTAGTCGAAGCCCCGCGCCTCACCCAGGTCGAGGGTGATGCGATCGGTGAGGTCGTCGCCGAAGCTCGCCAAGTGCTCGAGCGTGGCGGACAGCTGCGACAGCGCCTCGTCGACGCCGGTATCGGCCAAGACCTCGCGCGCTCGCGCCAGCACATCGGCCGGGGCACCAAAGAGGTCACACAGCGCGATCGTGGCTCGGGCCACCGACCCGCGGCAGCCGTGCGACGACAGCAGGCGGTCGAGGCCAGGCCGATCTTTGCGCGTCAGCAGAGCCTGGGCCTGCGTCCCCACGCTGTCGGGCAAGCCGAGCCCGTCGAGCAAGCCGCGCGCGATGGCGGTGTGGGCCAGGTCGAGGCGAAAATCCTGCAAGCCGGCCGCGGTCAGCGACGCGATGGCCAGCGCCATGAGCTCGGCGTCGGCGGCCGGGTCGTCGTCGCCGATCATCTCGATGCCGACCTGGTGAATCTCGGTCTGCTGGCGCGCCTCGGTGTGGTGGCGCAGGACCTCGGCCGCGTAGCTGAAGCGATACACGACGTCCTCGGGCAGCTCGCCGCCCCAGCGCTGAGCCAGCATGCGAGCCACCTGCGGCGTGACGTCGGCCCGCAGCGTGACCAGCTCGCCGCTGCCCGCCGCGATGAAGCGAATGCAGCCCCGACGATCGTCCTCGGACAGGCCCCGGGCCAACACGTCGAAGTACTCGATGGCCGGCGTCCCGACCGGCTCGTAGCCCCAGGCCTCGAAGGTGGTCCGCAGCGTCGAGGTCAACGTGCGGCGGATCCGAAAGGCGGCCGGCAGCAGGTCGCGAGACCCACCGGGCAGCGCCGCCCACGGAGAATCCGCGAGGCGTTCGGGGGCCGTGGCCAACGAGGGACTCTGGTCGCGGTCGTTCATTGGCGCGCTGCCTCGGCCGGACCTATAGCACGGGCGTCCGCGCGCGCGGGGTGAACAATCGCGACCCCGCAGGTCGACGCGCGTCGGCCGTCAGCGCGCACGGGCGCCGATGTCCCGCCGCAACTGCCGGCCGTCGAATTGCACGCTCTGCGCCGCGGCATGGGCCCGGTCGAGCGCCTCGGGCAGCGTCGAGCCCCGCGCGCAGACGCCCAGCACACGACCGCCTCCGGTCGCCCACCCGTCGCCATCGGCCTGGGTCCCCGCATGGAACACCTTCACGTCGGGGTCATCGGCCAGCGCCTGCAGCCCCGAGATTCGATCGCCCTTCCGGGAGGAACGAGGATAGCCGGCCGACGCCAGCACCACCGTGGCCGCCGGGCGCCCCGGCAGCTGCTCGTCTCGGAGCTCCCCGGTCGCCGCCGCCATTAGACGGGGCAGAAGCGGAGTATCCAGGCCGAACAATAAAGGTTGCACCTCGGGGTCGCCGAAGCGGCAGTTGTACTCGATGACCCAGGGCTCGCCGTCGGGGTCGATCATCAGGCCGATGAACAGCACCCCCACGAACGGTCGCCCCTCCGCCCGCAGCCCGGCGATGCTGGGCTCCACGATGCGCGTGCGGACCTTGTCCGCCACGACCTCGTCGTAGATGGGCGCAGGCACGTAGGCCCCCATGCCCCCGGTATTCGGACCGGTGTCCCCTTCCCCCAGCCGCGTGTGGTCTTGGGCGGGCAAGAAGGTCGCGGCATGGGTGCCGTCGGTGAGCACGAAGAGGCTGACTTCCTGGCCGTACAGGCGCTGCTCGAGCACCACCGTCTGGCCCGCGCCGCCGAACGCATCCTCTTCGAGGCACTCCCGCAGCGCCTGTCGGGCTTCGTCCTTGCTGTCCGCGACCGTGACCCCCTTGCCCGCGGCCAGGCCGTCGGCCTTGACCACGGGGGGAGCCTCGAACTCGTCGATGGCCGCCAGCCCCTGCTCGAGCGAGGTCACGGTGACCGAGCGCGCGGTGGGGATGTCGTGCGCGGCCATGAAACGATTGGCCGCCGCCTTGCTGCCCTCGAGCTCCGCCGCGGCCTTCGAGGGGCCCACGGTAGGGATTCCGGCCGCGCGCAGCTGGTCGGCCAAACCGTCGACCAGGGGCTGCTCGGGCCCGATGATCGCCAGCTGCACCTGCCGACGCTCAGCCTCGGCCACCAGCGCCTCGGGGTCCGAAGCGCCGACGGTCAGGCACTGTGCATCCTCGCCGTACCCGGCTCGGCCCGGTGCGGCGAAACACTCGTGACCTTCGTGGGTCAGCCGCCACGCGAGCGCGTGCTCGCGGCCCCCGTTGCCTACGATCAACACCCGCGTCGCGCTCATCATCGCCTCGATTTCGTTTGGTGGAGGTCCTCGTTCGGGATCCTGGCCTAGTGCCGGAAGTGACGCTCGCCGGTCATCAGCATCGCGATGCCGTGCTCGTCGGCGGCCGCGATGACCTCTTCGTCACGCTTCGACCCGCCCGGCTGGATCATCGCCCGCACGCCGGCCTTGGCCGCCGCATCGACGCCGTCGCGGAAGGGGAAGAACCCGTCCGAGGCCAGCACGGCGCCCGCCGCTTCCTCACCGGCCCGGCCCGCGGCCTGCCGCGAAGCCTCGACCCGAGAGGTCTGCCCGCCGCCGATGCCCACCGTCACGCCGTTTTTGGCCATGACGATCGCGTTGGAGCGCACGTGCTTGGCCACGCGCCAGGCGACCTCGAGGTCGTGCATCTCTTCGGCGGTGGGGGCCCGCTTGGTGGCCACGCGGGCCTGGGCCGCGCCCACGTGCATCACGTCGTCGCGCTGCACCAACAGCCCGCCCGCGACCGAGCGCGCCCGCCAGGCGGGAGGGCCCTCGGCGAACATGCCGGGAAGCTCGAGCACGCGCAGGTTCTTCTTGCGGGCCAGGATCTCGCGCGCCGTGGTCGAGTAGCTCGGGGCGATGACCACCTCTATGAAGGTCTCTGCCACCAGCTCGGCCGTGGCCGCGTCCAGCTCCTGGCTGACGGACACGATGCCCCCGAAGGCGCTCTCGGCATCGGCCTCGCGGGCGCGTCGGTACACCTCGGCGAGCGTGGCATCGCCCTGCCCCACAGCCGCGCCGCAGGGCGAGGCGTGCTTGAAGACCGCCGCGGACACGCCCATCGGCTGCAGATCGCGGATGATGGCCAGCGCCGCGTCGGCGTCGAGCAGGTTGTTGTAGCTCAGCGCCTTGCCCTGGTGGACGATGGCCTGGGGCAACCCGGGGGCCTCGCCCGCCTCACCGGCCACCGCATAGAAGCCGGCCGTCTGGTGGGGGTTCTCGCCGTAGCGCAGCGTGCCCTGGGCCTCGCCCCCCGTGAAGAACACCGGAGCCGCCTTCGGTCCGTGGTCGCCCTGGCCCGCCAGGTACGAGGCAATGGCCGTGTCGTAGGCCGCGGTATGGGCAAAGGCCTTGCGCGCCAGCTCGAAGCGCATGGCCTCGGGGATGGTGCCGCCGTTTTGTGCCAGTGCCTCTGCCACCTGGTCGTAGTCCGTCGGATCGACGATCACGGCCACGCGGGCCGCGTTCTTGGCCGCCGCCCGCACCATGGTGGGCCCGCCGATGTCGATATTCTCGACCGCGCGCGCCAGGTCGCAGGCGGGATCGGCAATGACCTCGCGGAAGGGATAGAGGTTGACCACCACCAGGTCGATGGCCGGGATGTCGTGCCGCTCCCGCTCCGCGTCGTGCTCGGCCGTGGGCGCAGCCAGGATCCCGCCGTGAATTCGCGGGTGCAGGGTCTTGACCCGGCCGCCGAGGATCTCCGGGGCCCCGGTGTAGTCGCTGACCTTCTCGACCGCGACACCCAGCTCGCTCAGAGCCCGGTACGTGCCACCGGTCGACAGCACCTCGACCTTGCACTCGACGAGCATCTTCGCCAGGCGATCCAAGTTGGACTTGTCGCTGACGGAGACCAGGGCGCGGCGAATCGGGATCGGCTTGGACACGGCGCCCCGTTATCGTGCGCGTCCGTGGGGGGTCAAGGCATCCCGCGACCTGCGCGAAGCCGATCGGCCGGAGGGATGGCCTCCCCCTGCTCGCACGAGGGAACGCGCACGTTCTTACGCACCCGTGAGATCTCGCCGAGGCTCCAAAACGAAGCGCCCACCACCGGTGTGGAGGGCGCCGAAGAGGTCGATTCCGCGGAAAACGCGGGCTTTTGCCAGGTGGTCGATGGCAGGTGCAAAAGTGGCGCGGCGCTGCGGCCCGGACTCATCCGTCGGTGCACCCGAAAGATGAACCGCGCCGCAGGGCCGTGCCCGGCAGGGCGGGCACGACGACCCCGACGCCCCTATTGCTCCTGCTTGGCCAAGTAGGTCAGCAGCTCTTCGCCGCCGGCCTCGCGCAGCTTCATGAGGCCGCGGACCTCGACCTGGCGGATTCGCTCGCGAGTGAGGTTGAGAATCTCGCCCACCTCCTCGAGGGTGATGCCGCCCTGCTGGGCCACGTCGAGGGCACAGCTGGCCTTGAGCTCCCAGACCTCGCGATCGGGGAAGTTGACCTTGATGCTGCCCGTGTTCGGGTTGACGTCGATGTACAGGTGGTACTTGCAGCTGACGTAGGGGCAGGGCCGGGCGACGTTGGAGCACTCGCCGCGAGTCTTGGGGCGCCAGTAGCTGCGCTCGGGGTACAGCAGCGCGCCGATGCGAAGCTCTTCCTTGGTCAGGCGCTTCATCGCGATCGTCTTGGCCTTGGGACGGCGGACGATCGGCTGGGGATCGGGGAGCAGCTGGGGCTCCTCGTCGGGAGTCGTCGGTTCAGCGGTGGTCTCGGGGTCGTACTTGAGCATTGGTCGGTCCCTGCGGGTGTGGTGAGTTCCGGGGTCGAGGAGGAGGAAGGTGAAGCGAGGCGTAGGTTGGTGAGCCCCGGGGAGGGCCCTACGGCTGTCACGAGCTAGAGGAGTTCGGTGGGGCTGGCCGCTCCGCCGCCGCGGGGCCGGGCCTGTTCGCCGCTGGCGATGATGAGCTTCTCGAGGCGCTGCACTCCGGTGAGCAGGTGCTCTGCGCTGTGTTTGATCGAGTCGAGCTCGCGGCTGAGACGGTCACGGGTCGGCGAGGGAGGTTGCTGCCCGATGCGGTCGTCGAAGAGGCGGGTCAGCTCGCCCAGCGCCTCGTCGAGGGTCTCGATGTTGTCCTTGAAGGTCAGGAAGCGGTTTTGGATCTCCTCGATCGTGTAGCGCTCGGCCATGAGCTGCTTGATCGTGTTGATCCGTCGGACGGCCCGGACCGGGTAGACCCCGCGGGAGCCGAGGTGCTTGCCCTTGCGTCCCACTCGGCGGCTGCGGGGCACGAGCCCGAGCTGCACGTATTTGCGGAGGGTGGCTTCGCTGAACTTGATCGACTTACGAGAGAACACGGCCACCAGCTCCTGCGAGGTCAACCCGTTGGGGCTGTCCTGCTCGATCTCGCGGACCTGAGCTTCGCTGAGAGCGACCTGCATCTCGGGAGGGATGGGGGCGAAAGAGGAAACGACGCGGGCACGGTCGCGAGGGGACGCGAGCCGAGCGGTGGGGGTCGATGGAAGCCGGGGATGCTCGGCGGTGGTGTCACCGAGACCTCGACTTGGCTTTCGAGGGGGAGACGGGGCTGACACGAAGGAGCGGTTCGGGTGGTCCGGTCATGGAGACCGGCGCGCTCTGTTTTTCGTGTGGAAGGAGGCGCCTCGTCTATGCCTCGTCAATGTATTCCATTCAGTGGATCTTTAGGAAGCACTTTCTTTTCACTTTCTCAAACTTTTTGCGATCTCTTCGATGCGAACTTGTTCAGTAATCGGTTCCAAGACGTCCCGCGTCGGTGCTCTTCAATCGCCGGTTCGCGCCCGCGATCACGAGATCGACGACGCGTTGAAGCGACCGAAGACAGGGCCGAAGGGCCGCCACTGAACACGTCACCAGCGGCCGTGCTCGCATGGATTTCACGACCGCGAATTCGAACGTGGTTCGATCGTCGTTCGAGGGAAATTCGCGTCACGCGAAGACGGCCGACGATCCGCATTGCGAGGCCAAGAGGCCGGAGTCTCGCGATGCGAACGAAGCTCGTCGCTGACGTTCGCGCGACACGAACGAACCGCGACGGCTGCAACGCGAGCGCAGGAGATCTCTTCTCCACTCACGCGAGCCGCAGCGACGTCTCGCTCGCCAACGCAGAGCTCCTGGCGTCGAAGCGACACCCAACTCGCCACGGTCCGACCCAACTCGCCACGGCGAGACCCGATTCGCCACGACGGGACTGGCTGGCGCGGCGAAAGCTCGACCCGAGGCAACACTCGCCACGGTGAACCCGGCACGGACGAGTCCAACTCGCCGCGGCCGAGCCCGTCTCGCTCCGCGATGCCCGGCTCCGCCGAGACCGGAGCCCCACTCTTCGCTGGCGACGACCGAACTCGCAACGACGGAGCCCGGCGGCCAAACGAATAGACCGACGCGCCGCTCGAGCCCCCGCGGATGGAGCGTCGGCCCTCGCCGGGACGAACGCTCCCGCGTGACTACTCGAGTACGGGACCCGTTCGCGTCAGACGGATCTCGTAGGACTTGCCCGCCTCGAACTCGAAAGTGCCACCGTTGACCCAGACCTCGCCGCCGCCGGCCTTCCACACCAGCGTGTGGCGACCCGCCGCGTAGGTGCGTTTGGCCTTGGGTGCGACGGTGACCGGCCCGTTTTTGCCCACGCGAACCTCGGCGTAGCGCAATGGGCTGCGCAAACCGAAGGCCACCGTCGCCTTGCCCTTGGGCTTCTTGGACCGGGGTTTGCTGGACGTCTTGGCCGCGGAGCTCGGGCGAGCCTCGTCGGGCGGCGGTGCTTGGGCCGCTCCCGTGCTCGCCTCGCTGGGCTCCTCGCCCGTGCCGTCGCTGGTGCGTTCACCCGAGGTCGTGCCCGCGTCGGGGTCGATCCCCCCCGACTCTTCCGTCGCGGGGGCGCCCTGCCCCACCCCATCCGCGACGGGATCCGGCGCGGCCGCAGCCGCGGCCTTCGAGGGTGGCTCGGCCGCAGGTTCACCCGAGGCGGGCTCGCTGGGCTCGGGGGCAGGCTCGTCCCCCGTCAGCGCGAACACCCCGACGCCGCCCAGGACGACGCCCGCTCCGGCCATGCCTCCCACCAAGAAAAAGAAGCGCCGACGCGAGGCCGAGTCGGGGGCCGGTGGCGCTCCCGCGACGGTCTCGGCGTTCACGGGCACCCTCCCCTGCGACGGCACGGCCCCGGAGGTCCGCGTGGGCGTCACCGAAGACGCGGATGCCGACGCGGTGTCGGCCATCGCATCGACCTGCACCGCCTCCGACGGCTGGGACCCGGAGCGCTCGATGCCCGAGCGCGGCCCCTGGACCCCCATCGCGGCCCGGCACAGCTGCGCCAGCTCGACCGCCATGTTGCGGTAGCCGGCCCATGCCGACAGGTACTCCAGGGCTCGCCCCGCGCTGGGAATGCGCTGACGGGTCTCCCCCTGTAACAGCCCCAGGCGTAGCGAGACCAGCTCCGGGGGCAACCCGGGCACCTCGAGCGGCGGAATCTGCCCGCCCAGGATGTGGCCATAAAGGTCGACCTCGTCGAGGCCGTGGCGAAACTTGTCGCCCGACAAAAGCTCGTGGAGCACCGCGCCCGCCCCGTACAGGTCCACCGTGGGCTCGCGGCTATGCCCGGCCAGCTGCTCGGGCGCCATGTAGCGGAGCTTGCCCTTGATGTGCATGCCCGTGGTCTCTTCGCTGGCGAGCCGAGCCACGCCGAAGTCGGCGATCTTGACCTCGCCCGAGGTGCTGATGAGCACGTTGTGCGGGGACATGTCCCGATGCACCACGCACAGCTGCTGCCCCTCGTGGATCAGATGATGGGCGTAGGCCAGCCCGCGCAGGACCTCGCCGATGATGTAGCCCGTCATGCGGGGGTCGAGGGGCTGGCCCGAGCGTCGCTGCAGCTCCATCAGCTGAGCGAGGTTGAGGCCATCGATCCACTCCATCACCAGGAACAGCCGGCCCTCGTCCTCCCCCGCGTCGAAGACCTGCACCACATTGGAGTGGGTCATCAGCATCGACAGCCGGGCCTCGTCGAGGAACATCCGGCGGTGACGCTCGTCACCCGCCACCCGCGGGGCCATCAGCTTGATCGCGACGGACTTGGTCGCATGCCCCACGCTGGCGCGGCGGCCCATCCAGACCTCGGCCATGCCACCGCGCCCGATGGGGCGAACGAGCTCGTACTGCCCTACGGTCTGGGTCTGCGACACGCTGCGGACGAGCCTGGCGGCGCGGGCTCTACCCTGTCAAGGACGCGGCCGGCGACCGTGTCTTTCCCAGGTCGAATGCCGTCCGCACGGGCGTGCGTCCGTCGCCGAAATGCGACGAAAGCCGCGACACAGCCGGCTCACCCGCCCGTCGGGCCGGTCATCGCCTCGAGCTGTCGCCACAGCACCGGATCGTAGCGCTCCGGTCCGTAGTACTTGAACGTCTTCTTCTCGTGCTGCCACACCGGCCCTCGGTCCTCGCAGCCGTGGAAGCGATCGGAGCGCGAGCAGTAGATGCGAATGTGGAAGTGGTTGTCGTGCGGCAGCGAGTCGCCGGGTTGGTTCATCACCCGGTCGGCGTAGGTGATGAGCCACTCCGGTCGCTTCTTGCGACGAGCGTAGCGAAGCAGCCGGGCCTTGAGCCCGCGCGACACGAAGATCCACTGGACCCGAACGGTGGGGTCCATCAGCAGGGTCTCGATGAAGCGCCAGTTCGCGCCCTTGTCGAACTGTCGCTTGGACCAGTCCTCGTCCTTGTATCCATCCGCGAACTCGGCGGGCAGGATCGGCAGGCCCTCGCCGCTGAAGACGATCATGTCTTCCTCGGGGGGCGGCATGGGGCGACCGGCGGCGGTGTCCGTATAAAAGAGCAGGTCGAAGTCCCGGCCCGACTGGTGGCTCTTGTGCCAGATCGAGCGCCCGCCCGCCTGCGGGGAGATGTCGGCGATGCCCGCGGTGGCCCGCTTGTAGCGCGCCCGAACCCGCTTGGCGGCATGCTCGATGGCCCCCACGAGTTCGTCGGTCCCGTAGCGGAAACCTCGTTTGCGCCACCTCTCGGGGATCTTGTAGCCGATGCCCCGGTTGCGCAGCTTGGCGCCGCGGCGCAGGCGACCGCGGCTGGTGACGCCCACGGAGACGGAGCTGCCGTCCGTCCACATGCTGGGAGTCGCGCACGAGGCCGCGCCCAGGCTCAGGCCGAGCACCAGGGCAGCACAGAGAGACGTACGCGCGCGGACCATCGTCGGGACCACCAGCTCGCAGTGTAGCCGGCTGCTTCGTCCGCCGCCAAAACGAGACGAGGGCGCCCCCCGGAATGCTCCAGGTAGCGCCCTCGTGGGCTGGCGCGATGCGCCGGGCCTAGTTCTTCTCTTCGAACTCGGCGTCGATGACCTCGCCACCGTCATCGGACGGGGCGGACTGGGTCGGGTCGTCTCCCGGAGGAGGCGCGCCGGCTCCGGCCTCGGCGCCCGGCGGGGGCTCTCCGCCCTCGGCCCCGGGCTGTCCCTGACCGTACATGGCCTGGGCCATCGCGTGGCTGGCCTGGGTCAGCTTCTCCTTGGCGGCGGCGATGCGGCTGGCGTCGTCGGCCTCCATGGCGTCCTTGGCCTCGGCGAGCGCGGACTCGACCTCGGCCTTGGGCTCGGCCGGAATCTTGTCGCCCGACTCGGACACGAGCTTCTCCGTCTGGAGGATCATCGCCTCGAGGGAGTTGCGGTTCTCGACCGCCTCGCGGCGCTCGCGGTCCGCCTCCTCGTGGTTCTTGGCGTCGTCGACCATCTGGTTGATCTCGTCCTCGGAGAGGCCCGAGCTGGCCGAGATGGTGATGCGCTGCTCTTTGCTGGTGGCCTTGTCCTTCGCCGACACGTTGACGATGCCGTTGGCGTCGATGTCGAAGGTGACCTCGATCTGCGGCACGCTGCGCGGTGCGGGCGGGATGCCGACGAGGCTGAACTTACCGAGCGTGCGGTTGTCCTTGGCCATGCCGCGCTCGCCCTGACACACGTGCACCTCGACCGAGCTTTGGTTGTCGGCCGCGGTGGTGAAGGTCTCGGACTTGCGAGTGGGGATGGTGGTGTTGCGCGGGATGAGCGTGGTCATCACGCCACCCAGGGTCTCGATGCCCAGCGAAAGCGGGGTCACGTCGACGAGGACGATGTCCTGAACCTCACCCGAGAGCACGCCGGCCTGCACGGCCGCGCCGAGGCCCACGACCTCGTCGGGGTTGACGCCCTTGCCGGGGTCCTTGCCGAAGAACTCTTTGACCTTCTCCTGCACGAGCGGCATGCGGGTAGAGCCGCCGACCAGCAGGACCTCGTGGATCTCGTCGATGGACTTGCCGGCGTCGGCCAGGGCCTTCTTGCAGGGCTCGATGCTGCGAGTGACGAGGTCACCGACCATCGCCTCGAACTTGGCCCGCGACAGCTTCACCTGCATGTGCTTCGGGCCCGAAGCGTCGGCGGTGAGGAAGGGCAGGTTCACCTCGGTCTCGGGCGCCTGCGAAAGCTCGATCTTGGCCTTCTCGGCGGCGTCCTTGAGGCGCTGCATCACCAGCTTGTCGCCGGAGACGTCGATGCCGGACTCCTTTTTGAACTCCTCGAGCAGCCAGGTGATGATGCGGTCGTCGAAGTCGTCGCCGCCGAGCTGGGTGTCGCCGTTGGTCGAGATGACCTCGACCACGCTCTCGGCCACCTCGAGGATCGAGATGTCGAAGGTACCGCCACCGAGGTCGTAGACGGCGACGACGCGCTCGTCCTCGCTCGCCCGGCTGAGGCCGTAGGCCAGCGCGGCCGCGGTGGGCTCGTTGACGATGCGCTTGACGTCGAGGCCCGCGATGCGGCCGGCGTCTTTGGTGGCCTGACGCTGGGAGTCGTTGAAGTAGGCCGGCACGGTGATGACCGCGGCGTCGACCGACTCGCCCAGGTAGTCCTCGGCGGCCTTCTTGAGCTTCATCAGCACGCGAGAGCTGATCTCGGGCGGCGGATAGGTCTTGCCGCGGGCCTGAATGTGGGCGTCGCCATTGCCGGCGCGGACGATCTCGAAGGGCACGCGACCGCGCTCGCGATCGACCTCTTCGAATTTGCGACCGATGAAGCGCTTGGCCGAGAAGATGGTGTTCTCGGGGTTGGTGATGGCCTGACGCCGGGCCTGCTGACCCACCAGGACGTTGCCGTTCTGCTCGAACGCGACGACCGACGGGGTGGTGCGACCGCCCTCCTCGTTGGTGATGACCTTGGGGTCGTTGCCTTCCATGACCGCGACCACCGAGTTGGTGGTACCGAGGTCGATGCCGATGATCTTACCCATGGGAGGTGCGGGTCCTTTCTAAGAACGCGGGGGTGAACTCGTTCGGGAGACGTTGGGGAGAAGTCGGACCGGAGCGCGGATGTCCGCGGCTTCGGCTTCGCTCCTGGGAGGAGCGTGAGGTCCCGCGCGCCCCCAACGGCAGCGCAGGCTTCGAGCGGCCCGCAGCCTAAGGCCACGGTGGACCAAGTCAACCCCCCAAAAACCGCTTGGAACGGGCTTTTTGTGGGGGAACGCGGCCGGACCGGAACGAGCGACCGAATCCGGGCACGCGAAAACGGGGCCCCGTAGCTCACGGGGCCCTGTCGAGGTCGCCAACCCGGAGGATGGCGACCCATTCCCGAGGATCAGGCGTCCGACTGGGTCGGGGAATCGCCCTCCGTCGACGGTGTCGGCGAGCTTTCGTCCTCGTCGGCGAATACGGCCTTCAGAGCGTCGCTGACCGTCTTGACGAACACGATGTCCATCTCGTCCCGAATCTCTTCGGGCACGTCCACGACGTCCTTCTCGTTGCGTACGGGCAGCACGATGCGCTTGATGCCCGCGCGGTGGGCCGCCAGCATCTTCTCCTTGATGCCGCCCACGGGCAGGACCAGCCCACGCAGGGTGATCTCGCCGGTCATCGCCACGTCGGGTCGGACGCAGCGCTTCCACAACAGGGAGGTGAGCGCGGCGATGAGCGCGACACCAGCCGAGGGCCCGTCCTTGGGGATCGCCCCCGCCGGCACGTGCACGTGCAGGTCGTGGTCCTCGAAGACGTCGGCCTCGAGCTGCAGCTCGCCCAGGTTGCTCTTGATGTAGCTGAGCGCGGCCTGGGCCGACTCCTTCATGACGTCACCGAGCTGACCGGTGAGCATCAGGCCGCCCTTGCCCGGCATGCGCGAGCACTCGACGAACATGATCTCGCCGCCGACCGGAGTCCATGCGAGGCCGGTGGCCACGCCCGGCTCGGCCGTGCGCTCGGAGGTCTCGGGGATGTGCTTTTGCGGACCGAGGAACTCTCGGACCGCGTCCGCGTCGAGTTCGACCTCACCGCTGAGCTCGCCGAGCACCACCTTGACCGCCACCCCACGGATGACGGCCGAGATCTCGCGCTCGAGGTTACGGACGCCGGCCTCCCGGGTGTAGCTGTCGATGAGCTCGAACAGCGCGCTCTCGGCGAAGCTCAGCTCGACGCCCGCCTCGGACAGACCGTGCTCGCCGATCTGTTTGGGCACCAAGAAGCGCTTGGCGATCGCGAGCTTTTCCTGCCGCGTGTACCCGGGCAGCGCGAGGATCTCGAGACGATCCTTGAGCGCGGGCGGGATGGGGTCCATGTAGTTCGCGGTCGCGATGAACATGACCCGGGACAGGTCGAAGCTGACCTCGAGATAGTGATCGGAGAACGTGTTGTTCTGCTCTGGGTCGAGCACCTCGAGCAGGGCCGACGCGGGGTCACCCCGGAAGTCGTGCCCGAGCTTGTCGATCTCGTCGAGCATGATGACGGGGTTGTTGGTCCCCGCCTTCTTCATGCCCTGGATGAGGCGACCGGGCAGCGAGCCCACGTAGGTGCGACGGTGACCGCGAATCTCGGCCTCGTCTCGCACGCCGCCCAGCGAGATGCGGACGAACTTGCGACCGATGGCGCGGGCGATGCTCTTGCCGAGCGAGGTCTTGCCCACACCTGGGGGACCCAGCAGGCACAGGATGGGGCCCTTCTTGCTCGCGTTGAGCTTGAGCACCGCCATGTACTCGAGGATGCGCTTTTTGACCTTCTCGAGGTCGTAGTGGTCCTCGTCGAGGACCTCGCGCACGGTGTTGATGTCGATCTGATCCTCGGTGGAGATGGACCAGGGCAGCTCGACCAACCACTCGAGGTAGGTCCGAGTCACGGTGTACTCGGCCGAGCTCTGCTGCATCTGCTTGAGACGATCGAGCTGCTTGAGCGCGACCTTCTCGGCCTCGGCCGGCATCTTGGCCTCGGCGATTTTCTTCTGGAACTCGTCGACGTCGCCGCCCTCGTCGTCGATCTCGCCGAGCTCGCCCTTGATGGCCTTGAGCTGCTGGCGAAGCACGTACTCGCGCTGGCTGTGGCCCATCTCCTCTTGGACCTGCGAGTTGATGCGCTCGCGAACCTTGAGGATCTCGAGCTGACGCGTCAGCAGGGTCAGGACCTTGCGTAGGCGCTCGAGCACGTCGGCCGCCTCGAGCACGTCTTGCTTCTCAGCGATTTCGATGTCGAGGTTGGACACGACCAGGTCGGCCACTTGCCCCGGGTCGCTGACGCTGTCGAGCAAGGTCGCCGCCTCGCGGGGCAGCTCGGGCACGAGCGAGATGAGCTTCTTCGCCGTCTCCTTGATGTTGGCGACGAGCGCTTCGGCCTCGACCTCGACTCCGGTGACGATGTCGTCGACCTCGGAGACCTTGGCGTGGATGAACGGATCGTGGGTGGTGATTTCCTCGACCCGGATCCGCATGACCCCCTGCAGGATCACCGAGTAGTTGTCCTTGGCCAGCTTGATGACCTTGAGGATCCGAGCGGCACAGCCGACGCGATGCAGGTCGTCGTCGTCGGGCTCTTCGACTCGCGCTTCCTTCTGCGTGACGATGCCGATGATCGGGCGCTCCTCGCGGATCGCTTCCTCGATCAACTTGACCGACTTGGGTCGGCCCACGTCGATCGGAATGATCGAGCCGGGGAACAGCACCGAATTGCGCAGGGGCAAGACGGAGACGACCGGCGGCAGCTCGGGACGCTCTTCTTCGCTTTCGGGCGGCTGGTTGGTCATCTAGGGCGTTTTCCGGCGGCAACCGTAACACCGGGCCGGATCGTGTCAACCGGTTGGGCGGGCCGGGGCCGGAGACCCCCGCCGGGAGTGCAATGGGTGCTAGGCTCCACCCCGTGCCCTCGCTGTGTGTGGTCGTCGCGGCCGGCCCGGATCTCGGCCGACGGGTGATGGTGGATGCGGACGTGAGCGTGGGCCGGGGAGACACCGAGACCCTCCAGCTGTCCGACAGCGCCGTCTCCCGCCATCATTTGACCCTCCGTCCCGGCACGGGCCCCGGGGGCCTGCCCGCCGCCGTCGTCGCCGAGATCGCAGGCGTAAACCCGATCTGGACCCTCGTGGACGGGCATCGGGTCGACGTCGCCACCGGTCACGCGCTCGTCGAAGGGGCCACGTTCACGCTCGGAAGCACCACGCTGCGCATCGAGGCCGCACCGGCCGAGGCACGCCCGTCGGGCCGCAGCACGGTGGAGATCGACGCCCGTGTGGCCGAGGGCTCGGGCACCACCGACAGATTGGCCGCCCTCGCGGCCCTGGGCGATCGCCTGGCCCGCTGCAATGGCCTCCAGGCGGTCTACAAGGAGGCCACCGCGTGGGCCGTGGGGGTCCTGCCCGCCACTCGCGCCATGCTGCTGTCCCCCGATGGCCGCGACATCCTGGGGGCCACCACCGACGGGGCCAAGGGCGATCTCGCGGTCTCCCGCACCCTGCTGTCGCGAGTGCTCCACGAGCGTCGCGCGTTCCTCGTGCGCGACGTGCTGGCCGAGCCCGACCTCGCCGACCGCCGCTCGGTGCAAGTGCGCGGGATCGTGGGCGCGATGGCGGCCCCGGCCGAGAACCTCGTGTTCTACGTCGACTGGGGCCCCACCGAGGCCCTGGCCCGGCCCCACGACGAAGACGCCCTGCTACTGCTGGTCTGCGCCGCCCACTTGGTGTCCGCCCTGGGCGACAGCGCGTCCGAGCGCTCGCAGCTGCAAGCGGCGGCGTCGGTCAGCGGAGGGCCCCAGCAGCCCATGCCGCGGATGATCGGCCAATCGCCGGCCATGAAGCGGCTGCAGGTGTTCATCGAGCGCGTCGCCGCCAGCCCGGCCACCGTCCTGCTGCGGGGCGAGAGCGGCACGGGCAAGGAACTCGCGGCCGGCCTGATTCACGGGCTGTCCTCCGTACGAACGGGGCCCTTCGTCGCCATCAACTGCGCCGCGATCCCCGAGCAACTGCAAGAGAGCGAGCTGTTCGGCCACGACAAAGGGGCGTTCACGGGCGCGGTGGCGCAGCACGACGGCGTGTTCTCACGCGCCGACGGGGGCACGCTGTTCCTCGACGAGATCGGCGAGATGGGCCTGTCGACCCAGGCCCGCATGCTCCGGGTGCTCGAGACCAAGCGCTTCACCCGGGTCGGCGGCACCAAAGAACAACAAGTCAGCGTGCGGCTGGTCGCCGCCACCCATCGTGACCTCCGTCAGATGGTCGCCAACGGCCAGTTCCGCGAGGACCTGCTGTATCGACTGTCGGTCATCCACACCGAGCTGCCGCCCCTGCGCGAGCGCATCGACGACATCGAGCGCATGGTCGAGCACTTCGCCTCCACGCTGGGCGAGCAGATCGGCCGACGCATCGAGACCATGGCTCCCGATGCTCTCGCCGCCCTCCGACGCTGGCGCTGGCCCGGGAACGTTCGTGAGCTACGCAACGTCGTGGAGCGAGCCCTGGTGCTGGGCGACGGCCCCGTGCTCGAGCTCGACGACCTGCCGCCCGAGCTGGTGCATGCCGCCGCCTCCCCGGCCTCGGGCGAAGGGGTACCGCCCCGACCGGCGCAAGCGGTGACCCCGGCGCAGATTCGTACGCTCGCCGAGCTGGAGCGCGAGGCCATCGATGCCGCCCTGACGGCCACGGGTGGCAACAAAGCCCGGGCCGCCGCGCTGCTGGGCATCGACCGCACCACGCTCTATCGCAAGCTCAAAGACCACCGCCCCAAGGGCTGAACCAACAAAAAGAGCCCGGAGCGGCCGGCTCCGAGCTCGATTCGTGCACCGCGAGGGCTCGCGTCAGTCCCAGCGGCTTCGCACCGCGCGACGCGGACGCTGGTCGAAGTGCTCATCGGCGTCGAGCTCCTCGAGAAGCTCCAGCTCTTCCTTGCCCAGCGATTCGTGGTGGGAGAACGAGCCGCGCAGGGCCTCGCGCTGAAAGTCTTGGAAGCTGTTGTACCCGCTGCGGAAGTAGCTGCTCACGTGTCGTCGTCTCCTGAAGCTCGTAGTCGATTGCGTGGGGGGTGAAGGGGCCGGGGAAAGGCCGGGCTGCCGCGGTCGCATCGCGGGGGCTTCGGTCCTCGTCGAGCCCGTCGCGGCCCGTCCGGTGAGCAGAAGGTATTCCTTGCACCTACATGTAGACAAGAATCTTACCGATCCACGAAATCCTGAACGGCTTGTCAGTTCGGGACCTGGGGACAGCCTCAGGCCCGCCCCCATCGATGACTGCCGCCCCGGGCTGCTCAGGCCCCGCGACAGTGGTAAGGATGGCCGGCCGTGCCCAGCACTTCTGCCGCCCAACGCCGCGCGCCACAGTCCCGCCCCACCGTCATCGCCATCAGCAACCAAAAGGGTGGCGAGGGGAAGACGACGACGGCCGTGAACCTGGCCGCCAGCCTCGCTGCCGGTGAAAAACGAGTGCTGCTGGTCGATCTCGATCCGCAGTCGAACGCGAGCTCTTCGGTCGGCTTCCCGCGCGGCACCGTGGACGCGGGCACCTACGAGCTGCTGCTCGGCGGGGTGCGAGCGACCGACATCGTCAAGGCCACCGAGCTCCCCACCCTATGGGTGATCCCAGCGTCGGAGCACCTGGCAGCGGCCGAGGTCGAGCTGGTCAACGTCGACGACCGCGAGACCGCGCTGCGCCGCGCTCTCGCCCCGCTGTGGGACGACGACCGCTTCGACTACGTGATCTTCGATTGCCCGCCCTCGCTCGGGCTGCTCACCATCAATGCGTTGGTCGCCGCCGATCGGGTCATCATCCCGATGCAGGCCAAGTATTTCTCGCTCGAGGGCCTCGGGGCGCTCAACGGCACCATCGATGCGGTCAAGCAGGGGCTCAACCCCCAGCTGACGATCGAAGGCATCGTGTTCTGCATGTTCGACGCCCGCACCAACCTCGCCCAGCAGGTGGTCAGCGAGGTCCGCGAGCACTTCGGCAACATCGTCTACGAGACGGTGGTGCCCATCAACATTCGCCTGTCCGAGAGCCCCAGCTTCGGCAAGCCGGCCCTGCTCTACGACATCGAGAGCAAGGGCGCCCAGGCGTACTTGGCGTTGGCCCGCGAGGTCCTGTCGCGCTTCGAGACCCGAGGTGCCGCGTGAGCAGCAGCAAGAGCAGCAAGGGCGGCAAGAGCAGCAAGCGTCGACCCGCTCTGGGGCGCGGCCTGGGTGCGCTGCTGCCCACGGCTCCCTCGGCCCCGTCCAGCACCGAGGCAGCCCCTGCGCCGAGCGTAGAGCCGGGAGAGACCGCCGCGCCGCCCGGCGAAGGCCTGCGCACGATTCCCATCGAGCGGCTGTCACCGGGACCGGACCAGCCCCGCAAGTACTTCGATCCGGACGCGCTGGCCGAGCTGGCGAGCAGCATCGAGACCCAAGGCATCATCCAGCCGATCGTGGTGTGCCCCGGTCCGCCCAGCCCGGGCCAGCCCCGCCACTACCTCATCGTCGCGGGTGAGCGACGGTGGCGAGCCGCCCAGCAAGCGGGCCTGCACGAGGTGCCGGTCGTCGTGCGCGACGTGGACGACGAAGAGCGGCTCGAGCTGGCCTTGGTCGAGAACATCCAGCGCGCCGACCTCAACCCGATCGAAGAGGCCCGCGCCTACTCGCAGCTGCTCACGCTGCGCAGCTGGACCCAAGACGAGCTCGCCGGTCGCGTGGGCAAGGACCGCAGCACCATCGCCAATGCGCTGCGTCTTCTGCGGCTGCCCGACAAGGTCCAGGAATTCGTCCGTGAAGGTCGACTCTCGATGGGTCACGCCCGCACCCTGCTGGGGCTCGAGCAAGAGGCCGACATCGTGTCGCTCGCCAAGGAGGTCCTGCGCTCGGGCATGAGCGTGCGGGCCACCGAGCAGGCCGTCCGCAAGCACAACGCCCCCGCCGCGGCCCCGGCCAACCCCGACGACGACGCGCAGCGCCGCAAGATCATCGTCAAGGAGCTCGAAGACCGGCTGCGTCGCCGGCTCGGCGTGCGGGTGAAGCTCAAGGCCCGCGGCAAGAACAAGGGCACGGGGACCGTCGAGATCCCCTACGCCAGCCTCGACGAGCTCGATCGCGTCCTGCAGGTGATCATGGGCAACGCGAACTGAATCTCGTTGTCGAGGCGTGCGAAATGTGAGGGTCTACCCCACCTCGTTCGGCCTCAAATGCAACGCGAGCACGAGCGTTCGACGGCGCGATTTGCACGGGACGGTCATGAACCGAACCCCCGGAGCGAATCAATGCCGCAATTTCCGTATGGGAGCTAGCGAGCGGAGCGCGTCATCGGCGAGACTGAGTCCGCGTGCCCCAAGACGATGGCAAGGGCGAAGAGGGGTCGGTTCAGGCACCCGCGCCCGCAGACGATTCCAACCCGTCGAGTCGACGGAAGGATCCCCGCGTCTCGCAGGTGCTCCCGCTCGAGTACCGTAACGCCGGCCATCTTCTCGTCAGCTACTGCACCAACTTGTCACGCGGCGGGGTGTTCCTGCCGACGCCCGACCCGTTGCCGCCCGGCGAAGCGCTGACGCTGTCGCTGCGGGTGCCCGGTCACGACAAGCCGGTCCAGCTGCACGCCCGCGTCCGCTGGGTGCGAAGCACCGACTCCGAGCGAGGCCCCGCGGGCATGGGCCTGTCCTTCAAGAATGTCGACGCCGTACTCGGCGACACCATCGATTCGATCGTGTCCGGTTTCTTGCCGCTCCGCGTCGACCTGGTCGGGGCCCGGCCGGCGGCGTGGCATCACGTGGCCGCGCTGGTGCGCGCGCTGCTGACCTGCGAGACTCACGAGCATCCGCTGTCGCCCGACCTCGCGCCTTCGCTCGGCGATGCGGACTTGGTCATCGTGGATCTGGAGCGCTACCCGGAGCAGGGCATCGTGGTGCTCGAAGGGTTGAGCTCCCTGCCCCGCCCGCCGCCACGCATCGCGCTGTGCCCCGGTCGCGACGAGATGCTGCGCAGCAAGGCCGGGGTGCTGGCCCGCGTGGTGCCCACGCCCGCCGACAACGGCGAGCTGCGGCAGCAGGTGCTCGAGGCGGTCAGCGAAGTGCATGCACGCTGGCCTCCCGTCGACGCCAAGTGAAGGCGGAGACTCCAGGTGCACGAAACCCGAGCACCCCACCGCGACGACGCGGACGGGCTCGGGTCGGCTCGCCGACCCGGGCTAGCGCTGCTCGGCCGAGGTGACGACGTTGCGCATGAGGCCGGCGATGGTCATCGGACCCACGCCGCCGGGCACGGGCGTGATGGCGCCCGCGCGCTCTTTGGCCGCCTCGAAGTCGACGTCGCCCGCGAGCTTGCCCGTATCGAGCCGGTTCATGCCGACGTCGATGATGGTCGCGCCGGGCCGAATCCACTCACCTTGGACCAGGTTGGCTCGGCCCACGGCCGCGACCACGATGTCGGCACGAGAGACCTCTTCGGCCAAGTCGGTGGTACGCGAGTGAGCGATGGTCACCGTGGCATGGGCCGCGAGCAGTAGCTGCGCCATGGGCTTACCCACGATATTCGAACGCCCAATGACCAGCGCCCGCTTGCCCGCGGGATCGCAGCCGGCTTCTTCGAGCAGCCGCATGCAGCCGGCCGGAGTGCAGGGCACGAAGCGCGGCTTGCCGAGCATGAGCCGCCCCAGGTTGTCGGGGTGAAAGCCGTCGACGTCCTTGGCCGGATCGATCGCCAGCAGCACCGCGTCGGAATCGATGTGCGACGGCAGCGGAAGCTGAACGAGGATGCCGTCGACCTGGGCGTCGGCGTTGAGCTCGGCGATGAGCCCGAGCAACGACTCGGTGGTGGTGTCGTCGGCGGGCAGTCGGTGGTCGCGGGTGGCGATGCCGACCTCGGCCGCCCGGCGCCCCTTGTTGCGCACGTAGATCTGCGAGGCGGGATCGTCACCGACCAACACCACCGCCAAGGTCGGTGTCACTCCCCGGGCCGCGCAGGCCTCGACGCGCACGCGGACCTCGTCGAGGACCCGGGCGGAGATCGCTTTGCCGTCGATGATCGCGGCGGTCATGCCGACGCCGCCGACGAAGAGCCACCGCTCGAGGACGACGAGCCACCGCTCGAGGACGACGAACCACCGTCGGAACTGCTGCTCGACGTGGACGCGCTGGAGCTGGAATCGGAGCTGGAGCTACCACTGTCGCTCGAGCTGCTTCCTCCGCTGCTGCTGCCTCCACCGCCCGTGGTGCTGCCGTAGCCGTCCTTGTACCAACCGCCCCCTTTGAGGTGGAACGCGGCGGAGGTGATCTGCTTCTCCAACCGACCGCCGCAGCTGGAACACTCCGTCAGCGGATCGTCGGAGAAGCGCTGGATGTGCTCCTCTTCCGCACCGCAGTCTTGGCACTCGTACACGTAGATCGGCATGAGACCGGCGAACTGTAGGCATTGGAGTTCTGCCGTCAAGGCGCCGCGGCCCCGCCGCGAGACTCGGTTCGCTCCAGCTGGAGAGCGTCGTCGCAATTTTCATGGCAGTGGCATCGTTCGACCCGACCGGTGCGTACCTAGCGACGATGGCCCGGGTTCGACTTCGCGTTCGTCCCAAGACACTGCCAATGGGGACCAGGGGCACGCGAGGACCTGCTAAACTCGAACTCGTGCCATCCCCGCGCCTGCGCCCACGCCGCATTCTCCGTTGCGTCGTAGCGTTGACGATGGGCTCGCTCGTGGCTGGGGTCGCCACGCCAACGCACGCCGCTCCGGCCGACGACTGGTCGCTCGAGCGACGGCGTGACGATCCCAAACTCGTGAGCCAACGCATGACCAAGCTCGAGCGCAACCCGTTCGACCAAGCGCAGTGGAGAGCGTTGGTCAAAGCGATCGGCCTGCCGAGCCTCGCGTCCAAGATCCGTAAGGCTCGCAAGTCCCGACCTCGCGCCACCGCCCTGACGATCCTCGAAGCGAGGGTCGAGGCGGCCGAGGGCGACCCGGCCAAGGCCGCCGCTCGCCTGGCCGAACTCGAAGCGACCGCGGGGCGCTGGAAGGGCCGCATCTTCGAGCAACGCATCGACTGGCTGGAGGCCGCGGGCGACCGCCGCTCCGCCGCCCGAGCGCTGCAGGCCAAGGCCGACGCGAGCACCGGATCCACGCGTCAGTCGTTGCTCGAGCGCGCCTACGTGATGGCCGATCACGGCGACCTGCAAGACACCGCGCTCGAGCTCGCGCGCACCCTCGCCGACGAGCACCCCGACGAGAGCAAGGCCCAGCTGCGACTGGCTCGCGCCGCCACCCAGGCAGGTGAAGGGCGCGTGGCGGACGATGCCTACGCCAAGGCCATCGCGGGCAGCTCCAAGCGAGACCACGACGAGCTGACCTCCGAGCGCGCCCAGGCCCGCATGCGCACCGACAACCCCACGGGTGCGGCCGAGCTGCTGTGGACCCTGCTCGAAGACGCGGGGCGAGGCTCCAAGGCGGTGCGAGCGGTGCGTTGGGACCACCTGGCCGATGCGCATCGGCGGGCGGGCACCACCGACTTGTTGGTCGCCCGGCTCGGCACCTGGGTGGCCGCGCATCCCAGCGAGGCGGCGGCGTGGCACACCTTGGCTTCGGCGCAGTCGAGCGCAGGCATCGATGCGACCGAGACCTGGCGAAAGTCGCTCGAGCTCTCCCCGCGCGACGTCGAGAGCCACACCGCGCTGGTCGAGGCGCTCGAGGGCCAGGGCAAGACCCAAGAAGCGCTCGACGAGTTCCGTCGCCTGCTGTCGCGGCACCCCTCCGAGATCGAACAAGGCCTCGAGCTGGCCACGCGACTCATCACTGCGGGCGAACGAGAGCTCGGCCTCGAGCTGGCCGGCGAAATCGAGTCCCGCATCAGCCGAAAAGCCAAGTCGTTGCTCGTCTTGCTCGACTTCTACAACCTCAACGACGAGGGCAAGCGAGCCCTGGCGGTGGCACAGCGGGTGGTCTCGCTCAAGCCGCGCTCGGCCGACGCCCGCGTCGCGCTGGGGGAGCAGCTGTATCAGATGAACCTGCGCGAGGACGCTCTCGAGCAGTGGGCCATGCTGCCCAAGCTCGTGCGTCCGGCCCACCGCGGCTGGGCCAAGCACGCCGAGCTGCTCAGCGAACACGGCCTCACCTCCGATGCCGTCGCCTCGCTCAAGGTCGCGCTCAAGGCCCAGCCTACCGAGCCCAACTACGTGCGGCTGCGGGCGGTGCTCGCCGAAGACCAGCGTCGGCCCGGGCTCGCGCTCGGCCTGTGGGAGCAGGTTCGGTCCATGGCCACCACCCCCGAGCACAAGCTGCTGCGCGACGAGGCCCGGACCCGCGTGGTCGAGCTGCTCGTCGGGGGTTCGATTCCCAAGCGCCGTCACAAGCTCGAAGCCGCGGAGCTGCGCTCCCAGGCCATGCTCGACGCCGGAGATCCGCTCGAGGATGCGATCGAGGCGGGGCAGCTGTTGGCCGAGCTGTATACCCGCCAGGAAAACTACGGGGCGGCGGTCTCGGTGCAGCAGCGCCTGCTCGAGCTCGACGCCGACGACCCGGATAGGCTCTCCGACTTGGCCGCTGCCCAGCGCCGCGCCGGACAGGTGCGCTCCGCTTTGGGCACGCTCGAAGAGCTGCTGCACGCCGAGCCCACGCGCAGCGCCGACACCCTGGCCGAGATGTCGGAGCTTTCGTTCGAGGCGGGCGACGCCCGCGGGGCGCTCGATGCCGCGAGCCGGGCGGCCAAGCGCGACCGCACCCGCGTCGATGCTCTCATCCACCTCGGTGAGCTTCACGAGCGGCGCGGCGACACCGACGAAGCGCGTCGGGCCTACGAAGAAGCGATCGAAGCCGATCCCCGCGACGCCCGGGCCCGACTGCGGCTCGCCGAGCTGTCGCTGACCCTGGGTGACCCCGCCCGATCCGCCGAGGCCTTCCGCGAGATCCTCGACCTGGGCGGGCCGCCCGAGCTGCTGCACGCGGCCGGTCGTCGGGCGCTGGATCTGGCCGAGGCCAGCGACACCACCCAAGAGCTGTTCAGCCTGGCCGTGCGCCGCACCACCGCCAAGCCCGAGGCCGACGAGCCCCGGCAGTTCCTGCTCGAGGCCCTCGATCGGGTCCAGCCGGCCGAGGTCGAGCGCTGGCTTCGCGACGGTCACGACGACGCCGAGCGCCTGGCCGAGCGGGTCGAGCACCTGCGACGCCCATTGGTCGCTTCGTTGAGCCGGGGCTCGGTGAGCACCCGGCTGCGGGCGGCCGAGCACCTCGGGCGGCTGAGCCTGCCCGACACCGCCGAGCCGCTGGCCCAGCTCGGCGCGTCGCTGCGCGCCCCCCGAGACTCCACCGCGACCGTGCGGAGCGCGTTCGATCGCACCCGTGTCACCGCGATCGAAGCCGCGGGCCGATTGCGCGATCCCGCCGCGATCACCCATTTCCGCGACATTCTTCACGACGCCTCGCAGACCCAGGGAGCACGCCACGCCGCCGCCTGGGCCCTGGCCGGGATCGGCGGCCCCGAGGCGGCCGACGTCCTGCGGCGCTACGTCGCCTACGACTTCGACCCCATGCTGGCCTCGCTGGGCTGCCTGGTGCTCAGCCAGCTGCCGCGGCAGGACCTGGACTCGGAGACCGCATTCTCCATCTCGTACACCGCGCGCGATCACGGCAATCCCACCGTGAGGCACGCCTGCGCCTTCGCCGAGGCCGCACTGACCCCCGATGGCCGGGTGGCGCGGCTGCACGAGCAGCTGCGCGCCACCGACCCGATGTTGTCGGGGATCGCCGCGTGGCGACTGGGCCGCGTGAAACGGCCGAGCGAGGCCGACGTCGAGGCCCTGCTGACGCGCTACCTAGGCCCCGCTGGCCTACCCCGAACCGCCGCGATCGCGGGCCTGGCTGGGGTGGTCGACCCACGACCTGCGGCCCCCGTCGAGGCCCTGCCCACGCCCACGAGCCGTGGAGACTGGGGAACGACCATCGAGCGCTGGCTCCGGGCCCGCGTGGCCCCCCGGGTACAGGCTTTGCCCGACGGCGCCCTCGACCCCTGGGCGGTCCAGATCGATACGGCCCTGCGCACCGCTGAATCGGGCACCCGCGTCGAGCGAGAAGCCGCCGACGAGGCCCGCTGCGAAACCTCGTCGGGTGCCCCCGCGGCCTGCCTATCGCCCCTGGTGGACCGACCGATTCCCCTGCCCGTGCGCGATTGACAACCCAGGGCGCCGCAACGCAGGATGCGTGGGCCATGCAGCTGGGCCTCGCCTGCCACGTATGTGGACAGCTCAACCCTCTGACGGTCCAAGCGTGCAACCGGTGTGGAACCGTGCTCGCGCCTGCGACCGCCGGTGCCCCCGCCCCCGCCCCTGGCGGGCCGCAAGCGGTTGCTTCGCCACCTGGACCCGTGCCGGGTGCACCCCCCGGAGGAGGAACGCCGCCCGCCGGTCTCGAAGACCTCGAGACCCGGCCGCAGCAGCGCTTCGACCCCGCCACCGGTCAGCCGCTCGACGGCGCCGCCGATCAGCCGGGTCAGCCCGCCGCCAAGACCATGTTCTTCGGCGCGCTGCAGCAGCAGCCGGTCGTGCCTCGGCTGGTCGTCATCAAGGGCGAGGGAGGCGACGGGGCCACCTATCACCTGCAGGGCACCACCACGACCATCGGTCGCTCGTCGGCCGACATCACGTTCTCCGAAGACCCGTTCCTGAGCCCCGAGCACGCCAAGTTCACCGCTCAGACCGGTCGCCTCTTCGTGCAGGACCTCGAGAGCGCCAACGGGGTGTTCTTGCGGATCAAAAAGCCCACGCCGCTCTACGACGGGGCGTTCCTGCTGGTGGGCGAGCAGCTGCTGCACCTGGTGCACCGCCCCTTCGGGGACGGCTCGCCCAACGAGCGCGGCACCTACTTCTACGGCAGCCCGCGCCCCGCTGGAGAGTTCCAGGTCATCCAGCACCTCGCCGGCGGTGGTGAAGGCCGGACCGTCACGGCCGAGGGCGCCTCGCTGTCGATGGGTCGCGAGGGCAACACTATGAACTTTCCCGACGATCGCTTCATCTCCGGGCACCACGCTCGGATCGATGCGTCGTCCGATGGCGACCACGTGATCCTGACGGACACGGGCTCGCGCAACGGCACCTTCGTTCGCCTCACCGGGGCGCAGGAACTGTTCCACGGCGACTACCTGTTCGTCGGCCAGCAGCTCCTGCGCGTCGAGATCGCCTGAGCCAGGGGTAGAAGAGATGATCATCTGTCCCAACTGCGGGAAGCACAACGAAGAGCGACACAAGTTCTGCCTGGGGTGCGGCACCCGACTGCCCGCCAGCCCAGCCAAGCCGCCGCCCGAGGCCCCGCCTCCCCCCGCCGCGGCTCCGCCTCCCCCCGCCGCAGCGCCGCCTCCCCCGGCAGCAGCGCCGCCTCCCCCCGCCGGCCCTCCGCCGCTGCCGGGCCAGGCTGCCGCTCCGCCACCTGCCGATCCCACCGAGCAATGGGCCCCGCCCCCGGCTGGCATCCAGGGTCACGGCGGGCCTCCGCCCGTGCCGGCTCCGGCTGCACCCCCGCCCCCCGTGACCGGGGGCAACGCAGGCGGCTATCCCCCCACGCCCGGCGCTCCCGCGGGCGGTTACCCCCCCACGCCCGGCGCTCCGGCTCCTGCTGCCGCTGCCGCGGCCGGCTATCCCCCCACGGGAGGCCCGCCGCCGAGCCAAGGCGGCTATCCCCCC
This sequence comes from Myxococcota bacterium, assembly GCA_039028615.1. GTDB lineage: Bacteria > Myxococcota_A > Polyangia > Nannocystales > Nannocystaceae > Paraliomyxa. Next base: position 81,284 of record JBCCHT010000036.1, read on the forward strand.
ACGGCCCCTAGCGGTGGCGGTGGCGGTGGTCTGCCGGGCGGTCCCTGCCCCAGCTGCTCGTTCGTCAATCCTCCGGGCTTTGCGTTCTGCGGTCGCTGTGGCTTCAAGCTCGGCGCCGATGCGGCCGCGCCCGAGCCTGTCGAGGACGTCGGCTCGGCCAACACCATCTTCGTCGAGCAGGATCCCGAGGAGCTCGAGAAGCTCCGCCAGCAGGGCATCGCAGCCGGCGTGTCGGCGACACCGGAACCGGTGACGTCGCCTCCGCCCGCGCCGACCCCCGCGCCTGCACCGACCCCTGCACCCCCGCCGGCGCCGGCCAAGTCCACTGCTCCGCCCACGCCCTCGTCGCTGCCCACCGCGGCCCCGTCGATGCCGACGTCTGGACGCGGGCCCTCGGCCAAGCTCGTGATGCTCGGCCCCGACGGCTCACCCATCGGCGAGCGAGTGCTGGCCGCGGGTGAGACGCTTCAGCTCGGTCGCGCGGCCGGGCCCCCCTGGGACGAAGACGCCTATCTCGACGAGAACCACGGCGCTCTCACCCCCGAGGAAAGCGGGATCCGAGCCGACGACAACGACTCGCTCAACGGCATCTACGTCAAGCTCGCCGGGCGGGTAGAGATCCAAAGCGGCGATCAGTTCCGCGTCGGCCAGGAGCTGCTCTACTACGAGGACCTGCCCGAGCCCACGCCCACCGACGATGGCACCGAGCGCATGGGCAGCCCCAACCCCGGCTACTGGGGTCGCGTGAGCCTGATGGTCGAGCCCGACGTCGCGTCGCAGGCCTACCCCATCCAGGGCGAAGGCATCACCATCGGTCGCGAGCAGGGGGACATCACGTTCCCCGGAGACGGCTACGTCTCGGGCTCGCACTGCCGCATCGTGGGCGACGACACCGGCGTGTACATCGAAGACCTGGGCAGCTCCAACGGCACGTACATGCGCGTCCGCTCCGGCGCGGTGATGCCCTACGGAAGCCTGGTCCTCATCGGCCAGAAGCTGTTCCAGTTCGAGCGCGCCTAGACGACGCGCTCGCGCCACGCTCCGACGCCGAGGCGCCCGTAGTGGAGTCTCGGCGTCGCTCGTTGGGCCCGCGGAGCGGGGGGCTCAGCCGCCGATCTCGGGGCGCAGCACGATGCCCGACTGCTCGTCGTAGACGTAGGCTTCCTTCAGCGTGCGCTCGGTGCCGTCACCGAAGCGCAGGAGCACGTCGACCGCCCCCGGGTCCTCGCTCTGCGGGCTCAGGACGGTGATGAGCCAGGGGCTCTCGATCACGATGGCCTTGGCCGAGTTGTTGCCGAAGTACACGGCGACCGGGCCACGACCGGTGAAGTCCTCCCCTTCGATCCGCACCGCTTCGCCCCCGACCTGGCCTCCCCGCGGAGGGGACAGGGTCAGCGGATGGTCGACGGTGCAGGACAGGCCGAGCCCGAGCGCAGGCACGAGCCACAGCCGGGATCTCCGTCGGGGGGAGGCGCTCACGGGCCCGACCCTACCCGAGGCGCGTCGCCACGAAAAGCAGCGACGCCGCCCGGTGAGGCGGCGTCGCAAGCGGTGTCACGGTCCCCGAGCCGACGGGAGCCCACCGAACCGACCCTCCCGCTTTGACGCTTCGCCGGGATGGCGGGGAGGCGGCGATCCGAGGACCACCGGCCTCCGTGGGCCCGAGCCGCCGGCGCGGGGACGCTCCCACCGGGGCCGTCTTTCGACCCCGGGGCGCGTGGGTAGCGTTTAGAGCATGTCCAGCCGCCGAAGCTCGCGGCGGATCTTACCCAGCGCCTGCTCTTGGAGCTGGCGAATGCGCTCCCGCGAAAGGGAGTACTGCTCGCCGATCTCTTTGAGCGTGAGTTCTTGGTCGACCTCGAGGCCGAAGCGCTTGCGTAGGATGTCGGCCTCGATCGGGCGCAGCCCGGTGATGACCTGACGGACCTGCTCGTTCATCGCGAGCGCCTCGAGGCTGTCGCCGGGCTGCTCGGTCTCCTCGTCCTCGAGGAAGTCGATGACCTTGCGACCGTCGGCCTCAGAGACGGGACGATCGAGGCTCACCGGTTGATCGATGGGCAGGGTCTGCATCTTCTCGATCTTGGTGGTGGCCAGGCCGGTGTGCGACGCCAGCTCCTCGGGAGTGGGATCGCGACCGTGGATCATCTCGAGCTCGCGACGAGCCTTCGACAGCTTGTGGTGCGCGTCGATCATGTGGACGGGCAAGCGAACCGCACGACCCTTGTCGGCGATGGCCCGGCTGATCGCGTGACGAATCCACCAGCTGCCGTAGGTGGAGAAGCGGAAGCCCTTACGGTGGTCGAAGCGATCGACCGCCTTCATCAGCCCGATGTTGCCCTCTTGGATGAGGTCTTGGAGGGGCATGCGGCCGTGGTTGAAGCGACGAGCGATGGACACGACCAAGCGCAGGTTCGACTTCACGAAGCGGTGCTTGGCGGTGCGCAGGCCGAACTGCGCCCGGCGAGCGAGCTCGACGTACTCTTTGTAGGGCGCGCTGCCGCGACGCGGCGGCCGGACGGCGAGGCCGATACCCTCGCGCTGCCCGGCGTCGAGCGCCTGCAGGTCGGCGAGCAGGCGATCGGACACCAACCCGTCGGTGTCCAGGTGCGCCATGGTCTGCGCCAACGCGAGACGGCTGCTGTCGAAGGCGTCCTTGTTGACTCGAGTCTCGCGGTCACGAAGCGCGCGAGCGTTCTTGCGGATGGGACGAAGCTCGGCGGTAGGGACGTCTTCGGGGTCGAGAGACTCCTCGATCAGGGCGACGATGCCGTCGATGAAGGGCGGATACGCCAGCAGGCGGTGCCAATACTCCGCACGCAGATCGGCGATGCGGGTGGCCGCGGCGAGCTCTTGCTCGGGGCTCATGACATCGAGGCCGGACATCTCCTTGAAGTAGGCGCCGAGCGTGTTGTCGGCGTCGTCCTCGGCCGAAGGCGTGCGCGACTTCTTGGTGGCCTGGCTGGCCTTCCCGTCGCGGTTCGTGCGCGAGGACGACCATCGGCTCCGGGATCGAGCGATTCGGGGTGGAGCTCCGCGAGTAACCTTGCGCCGTGCCATGATTTGCCTTCGTGAAGTTCGAGCTTCGGGTGACAGTCGCGTTCGTCCCTGCTCGTCTAGGACCACGCACGAGGGCGGGATTGTTTCCGCCGAAGTGTGTACGCCACAGCCGGGTAGACGGTGACGCTTGGTGAACGCGCCCGATATCTATGCAAGTTGAGAACCGGAATGGTGCGGTCGAGACCAAAGATCCAAGCAAATGAACAGGTTGGCCTCTCCAACCGTTCATGGTCGGGGGTGTACGCATACTTCATTGGCAACGATGAAGCCGTCCCTCGGCGTTTCGCGTCGCAAGTTGGCACGCGAGGGTGACAACTGTCGTAGCCACCTGGCCCATGGTTCGCCGGAGATTCCCCGGCATCGCCGTCATACCCACGACATCTACGTCACAGCGACAGCGATCGGATCGCAGAGATCGAACGACCGGAATCGACCCGTAGGGGCAAACATCCTCGGGCCAACGCCGTCAAGAACAAATGTGGGATACGCCCGGAGATCTACCCATCGACGCGCTGGGCGAGCAGCCAGATCTCGGACGAGGTGCCACCGTAGAAGTGGCCTCGCGCGTGCCGGCTGCCGGAGTACTCCAGCACTTTGAGCCCCACCTGGGCGCACATGTGGACCAGCTCGGTGAGTCCGTACACCCGCAGGCCCATGTTGTGCTCGAACTGACTGCCAGTCTCGAACACCACGGTGCGGTGCACGTGCACCGTGCTGGTGGGCGCGTAGATCTGGGCTTCGTCGAGCACGAGGCAGCCCTGCCCCTGCCACCACGAACGGGCGGGCAAGCGACCCACGATGTAGTCGCGGTTGAGCACCTGGATCATCAGCCGGCCGCCGGGGGCCAAGCGGTCGCGCATTTGCTGGATGGCGAGCCGGTCGTCTTCGTCGCCGAACAAGCCGATGGTGCCGCCGAGGCAGACGACCCCGGAAAACGACCCCTCGACCGAGGGCTGCCGCATGTCGCCGGAGATCAGGTTGACGGCCGCCCCCGCGGCCTGAGCCGCATGGCTGGCCCGCATCAGCTGGGCCGGCGAGGGATCGAGACCGGTCACGGCCATGCCGCGGGCGGCGAAGGCCACCGCATGCGCGCCATCACCGCAACCCACGTCGAGGATGGGTGAGCCGGCCGGGAGCCCCATGCACTGCAGCACGAAGTCGGCGTCGATGGCCGCCGAGGCAGCCCGATTGACGGGCAGCAGCGCCGCGTAGTGCTCCCCGAAGGCATCGATCTGCCAGCTGGGATCGACCGGAGGCGCGGGCGCGATGGTCGAGATGGCCGCGTGCAGGCTGGCGCTGGAGACCGGAGGCGGCGGGCGACCGACGTCGAGACCACCCGAGGCGGGAGGGGCCGGCGGCGGGCTGGCGTCCTCGATCTCCTCGATGACTTCATCGCCCTCTTCGACGAGGTCGTCCGCGTCGAGCTCGTGGGGCTCTTCGTCGGGGTCGTCGTCTTCGTGGTCGTACGCGACGTCGAGGACCCCGCTGGCCGCGGGCGCGATGACGACCTTGGAGGCCGGCGGCGGCACGGGATCGGGCGCGCCCTCGTCGACCAGGCTGGCTCGATCGGGGATCTCGCCCCGCACCAGCGTCTCGGCCGCGTCGTCGGGCTCGGACTCGATCATGCCGGCCGCGACGGGTACCGGCTCTTCTTCGAAGCCGGCCGGGGCCGTGGGCGGCGGACCGATGACCGTCTCGCCGGAGATGGCGGGGGGCAGCTCGTCGGGCGGAAGCTCGTCGCTGGCCGGGGTCGGCGTAGGGCTGACCAGCGTACGCGTCAGCGTGGGGATGAACAGGCCGTCGTCGCCCTCGTCGTCCCCGTCCTCGCCATCGGACGCCTCGGCGGGCTCGGGCTCGGCCTCGGCGGCGGGCGGCGGCGGAGCCTCGCTGGTGACGGGGTGGGCACCGATGGGCGGGACCTCGAGCGAGACCTCGAGCTGACCTTCGGGCGCGGCGAGCCCGATCTCGAGGGCCTCGGGCGCGAGGGTCTTGGGCGGCTCTTCGGGCAGATCGACCGTGCTCCGCACCAAGGTGGTGCGGCTTTCGAAGCTCTGCCCCTCGTCGTCACTGGGCGCCGGTTGACTGACCGTCTGCTCATCGCCGCCGGGGAAGGGATGGGACGTCAGCGAGTCGGCGATGCGTGCATCGAGATCGTCGATGGGAGCATTGGCCGCCCCGGACGCGAGGTCGCCGTCCTCGGAGATCCACGCCTTCCACTGCTCGGACGCGGTCTTCCAGGCACCACTCACGAGGCATCCCCTTTCGATGCCGTCTCCTCGAGCAGGGTCCGCCCCAAGAGCATGGGCACGGGCAGGTGCGGCTCGGTGCAGCGCAGGCCGGGGCCCACGAGCATGATCACGGTGCTCCCCAAGTGGAAGATGCCGAGCTCGTCGCCCTTGGACAGGCGCGCGGGCGGCTGGCAATCGCGGACCTGGAGCTCGCGCGGATGCGGATCGAAGCGCTGGTAGCTGCAGGTCATGTGACCCACGCCGAACGCGGCGACCATCACCACCGCCATCGTGCCGTGGCCGGTCTCCAGCACGTGGACGAGCCGCTCGTTGAGCGCGAAGAGCCGGGGCTCGCGACGGGCCGACGCCTCGGTCACGGGCAGCAAGCGCCCCGGCACGTGCACCACGCGATGGGCGAGCGCGTCGCAGGGCGCATGCACGCGGTGATAGTCGCGCGGGTGCAGGTAGATGGTGAGCGCGGTCCCGCCCACGAACTCGCGCGCGAGCGCCTCGTCGGCCAGCAGCTCACCCAAGGAAAACGCATGACCCTTCGCGACGACCTCGGAGCCGTCTTCGATGGGCGCGACCTGGCGCAGCTCACCGTCGCAGGGCGACACGACCGTGCTCGAGCGCGGGTCGATGGAGCGCGCGCCTTGGCGCAGCCGACGGGTGAAGAACTCGTCGAAGCTGGTGAAGCCGTCTTCGAGCGAGAGCGGATCCACGTCGCGTAGGTTGACGTCGAAGTAGCGCGCGTACGCCTGCACTGCAGCTCGTCCGACCGGCTCGGGCAGCCGCAGTCGAGCGGCCGCTCCCAAAAACCGGCTTGCCACGGACGCCGACCAGTCGGGCGTGGCATGGACGAGAGCCGCAGCGACACGAGCGCGCAGGGGAATTCCGCGGTCCCTCATCGGTTGCGGATAGACTAAACGAGCGCCCGCCCCGCACGCAAGCGCACGGAGCGGGTCCAAGTCGTCATGCGGCCCACGGACACGGCGAAAGCCGGCCCGTGCACGGGTGCTGCACTACACGTCGAAGTACAGGGCGAACTCGTGGGGGTGAGGCCGCATGCGAACTTCCCCTACCTCCTGGGTGCGCTTCCAGTCGATCCAGGCGCCGATGAGGTCCGAGGAGAACACGTCCCCCTTGAGCAGGAAGTCGTGGTCCTTGCCCAGGGCGTCGAGCGCCCCTTCCAGGCTGCCGGGCACGGAGGGCACGTTGGCCAGCTCCTCGGGGGAGAGGCTGTAGATGTCCTTGTCCAGGGGCTCGCCCGGGTCGAGCTTGCGCTCGATGCCGTCGAGACCGGCCATCATCAGCGCCGAGAACGCCAGGTAGGGGTTCGCCGTGGGATCCGGGGTGCGGAACTCGATGCGCGCCGCCTTGGGCTGGCGAGCCGCGGCCGGGATGCGGATGGAGGCGGAGCGGTTGCTGGCGCTGTAGGCCAGGTTCACCGGGGCCTCGAAGCCCGGCACCAGGCGCTTGTAGCTGTTGGTGCTGGGGTTGGTGAAGGCACACAGCGCGGGCGCGTGCTCGAGGATGCCAGCGATGAAGTGCATCGCCATCTCGCTCATGCCCGCGTAGGCGTCCCCGGCGAACAGCGGGTTGCCGTCCTTCCACAGGCTGAGGTGGGTGTGCATGCCGTTGCCGTTGTCGGCGTACAGCGGCTTGGGCATGAACGTCACGGTGCGGCCGGCCCGGCGCGCGACGTTCTTGATGACGTACTTGAACCAGCACATCTTGTCGGCTTGGTCGACCAGTGCGTCGAAGCGGATGTCGATCTCGGCCTGGCCGCCCGTGGCCACCTCGTGGTGCTGACGCTCGACGGTGATGCCCACGTCCTCGAGGGCGAGCACCATCTCGGTGCGCAGGTCGTGCAGCGCGTCGGTGGGCGGCACGGGCACGTAGCCCGCCTTGGGGCCGACCTTGTAGCCGAGGTTGGGGAACTCCTCGCGGCCGGTATTCCAGTGGCCCTCGACCGAGTCGACCGAGTAGTGCGCGGCGTTGACCGAGCCGCCGAAGCGGACGTCGTCGAAGATGAAGAACTCGGCCTCGGGACCCACGTAGGCGGTGTCGGCCAGGCCGGTGGAGCGCAGGTAGGCCTCGGCGCGCTTGGCCAGCGCCCGGGGGTCACGCTCGTAGTCTTGGCCGGTGATGGGGTCCCGAATGTCGCCCAGGAGCACCAGGGTCGGCACCTCCATGAACGGGTCGATGCGAGAGGTGCTCGCCTCGGGCATCACCAACATGTCCGAGTTGTTGATCGCCTTCCAGCCGCGGATCGAAGAGCCGTCGAACGCAAAGCCCTCCTCGAAGGCGGCTTCGTCGAGCTGGTGCGAGGGCACCGTGAAGTGTTGCCAAGCGCCCAGCATGTCCTGGAAGCGGATGTCGACCATCCGCACGTCTTGATCGCGCAGCAGCTCGAGGACTTCTTGGGTGGTTTGCGGAAAGTTGTCGTTGCTCACGGGTTCTCGCCTTTCGGACGTCGTGTGCGAATTGAGTGGCGTCGTTCCCCTGCGGGTCAGAGCGCCGTTTCGCCGCGCTCACCGGTACGCACGCGGACCGCCTCGAGCACGGGGAGGACGAAGATCTTGCCGTCGCCGATCCGGTCGGAGGCCGCGACCTCGCGGATGGCTTGCAGTACTTCCTCGACCAAGCGGGCGGGCACGACCACCTCGAGCTTGATCTTGGGGACGAAGTCGATCACGTAGGCCGAGCCGCGATGGACCTCGCGCTTGCCCCCGGTCCGGCCGAAGCCGCGGACCTCGGACACGGTCATGCCCCCTACCCCGATCTCGGTGAGTCGGTCCTTGACGTCGTCGAGCGCAAAGGGACGGATGATCGCCTCGATCTTCAGCATCTCGGTGGGGCCGTCCGTCATGGTCTCGATCTCGCGGGGTCGGGGAAAAGCGACCGGGGTCGCTCAGGTGCCGGGGATGGTGGGCGACCAGGCCGGCTCGGCGGGGATGGGCTCGATGCAGCCGATGATGTCGGAGACCCGGGCGATGCCCAGCTCCGCCATCAAGCGGCGAAGCTCCTCACGGATGGTCAGCGCGGCGATGGGCTTGGCGAAGTTCGAGGTGCCCACCTGCAGGCAGCTGGCCCCGGCCATGAGGAACTCGAGCGCGTCCTCGCCCGAGGCGATGCCGCCCATGCCACAGATCGGCAGGTCGGGCGCGGCTCGGTGCACCTGATGGATCATCCGCAGCGCGATGGGCTTGATGGCCGCCCCGGACAGCCCGCCGTAGGTCGTGGCCAGCCGCGGCCTTCGGGTGCGAACGTCGACCGCCATCCCCGTGATGGTGTTGATGAGCGAGACGCCCTTGGCCCCTGCGTCGGCCACCGCCTGGGCCATGGCCGGCACGTCCCCCGCATTGGGCGACAGCTTGACCACGATGGGGATGTCGGAGGCCTCGACGCAGCGGCGGGTCAGATCGTTCGCCACCTCGGGCACGGTGCCGAACTCGATCCCGCCCTTTTTGATGTTGGGGCAGGAGATGTTCATCTCCAGCACGCCGATGCCCTTGCCCTTGCCGGCGTTGAGCATCTCGACACAGCGGACGTAGTCGTCCTTGTCCTCGCCGAAGAAGTTCACCCAGACGCTGATGCCCAGATCGGCCAAGAACGGCAGTTTCTCGGCCAGGAAGGCCTCGGCGCCGACGTTCTCGAGACCGATGGAGTTGAGCATGCCCGCCGCCGTCTCGCAGATGCGCGGCAGCGGGTTGCCGAAGCGGGGCTTGGGCGAGATGCCCTTGGTCGACAGCCCCGCCAGCTCGCGCAGGTCCATGAAGGGCGCGAACTTCTGGCCGTACGCGAAGCAGCCCGACGCGGTCATCATGGGGTGCGGCAGCGCCAGGTCGCCCATCGAGCAGCTCAGGTCGACCTGCTCGGGGGTGAGAGAGGACGTAGGTCGCGGAGCGGCGGTCATGACCAGCGCACCCTTTGAGCGTCGAAGACGGGGCCGTCCGTGCAGCAGTACTCGTACGAGCGCTCGCCGTACACGGGCACCGCACACCCGAGGCAGACCCCGAAGCCGCAGGCCATTTCCTCTTCGAGGCACAGCGAGGTGGGCACCTCGCGGGACAGCGCCAGGGTGCGCACCGCCTTGAGCATGGGCGTGGGGCCGCAGGACAGCACGTGCACCGACTCTTTGCGGCTCGCGGCCAGCTCGAGGCGTCGGGCGAGCGGCACGGTGACGAAGCCGGCCTCGCCGACGCTGCCGTCTTCGGTGGCCAGGTGCATGGTCACGCCCCACTGCTCGAAGTCGGACAGCAGCACCAGGTCGTTTTCGTCGCGCCCGCCGTAGAGCAGCTCGACGCGGTCGGCCAAGCCGGCCTCGACGGCGCGTCGCGCCTGCAGGTGCAGCGGCGGCAAACCGACGCCGCCGGCCACGAGCAGCTGCGTAGGCCCATCGGCGGAGGGTGTATCGAAGGTGCCGCGTCCCAGCGGACCGGTGACGGTGATGGGGGCCCCCTCGCTCGCCTCGCACAGCGCGGTGGTGCCCCGCCCGTAGGCCTTGAGCATCACCGAAAAGCGGCCGTCGGCCGAGGCCTCGAGCACGGAAAACGCCCGCGGGTTGACCAGATCCCGGCCCCAATCGCCGCGAAGCATGACGAATTGACCGGGAACGGTATCGGCGAGCGGAGCGGGGTCGGTCGGACCTTGCATGGTCAGGACCACGTACCCGCCACGTAGGGACCGATTGTCCACGACCCGTGACTGAAACTGCGAGGGCGAGGTCGCCACGGGCCGGTTAGTTAGTCCAGGTGCCGCCGGCCGTCCACTCGCGGAGCCAGGCCCGCGTGAAACGAGCAGAGCGTCGTCCCAGGGCCCCCGCGACGCGATGTCGGTGATGCGAGGAAGCCGCGGCACGGGAGATCCGCGATCGGCGGCTTGCGGCGGGAGGGCGATCTCGTACTTCAGCCCGAGGACGACCCAGCCCCGGGCAGCATCCGCTGCATGACCAGCGCATCGTCGGGGGGCTCGCGGTAGTAGCCACGACGCAGCCCGATGCGCTCGAACGCGAACCGCTCGTACAGCGAGACGGCCGGCACGTTGCTCGCCCCGACCTCGAGAATGATGCGCTCGCAGCCCGCGGCCGTGGCCCGATCGACCACCGACGAGAGCATCATGCGCCCGAGGCCGCCGCGGCGGTGACGGGCGAGGGTGGCGATGCGGAGCAGATGCGCCTCGTCGCCCACGATCCAGGTGCAGCTCAGGCCGATGATCGTGCCCGCCCGCTCGACGACATACAGTTGAGCAAAGGGCCGCTCGAACTCCTGCTCGTAGACCTCGGTCGACCAGGCCCGACCGAAGCAGGCGGCGTCCAGCTGGGCAATGGCGGGCAGATCCGCCGCGGTTGCGGGGCGCTCGCCGCCCGCATGGGCCCGCCCGCCCGCCGTCACTCGGGCTCCGCCAGCGCGGCCAACTCGGCCGCCAACCCATCTGGACCGGAGATCCCCAGCCCCGCGCTGGCCGACGTCAGCAGCACGTCGCGGGGCTTGGCGCCGACGTCCTTGGCCAGGGTGCGTCGCAGCAGGCCGCGCTTGGACGCCCCCAGCTTGTCGCACTTGGTCGCCACCAGCAGGCTGGGCAGTTCTTGCTCGCTGGCGAACTGCAGCAGGTCGAGATCGTCGTCGCGAAAGGAACCCCGACGAGCATCGACGAGCACGATGAGCGCCCGCAGGGACTCGCGATCGGTCAGGTAGCCCTCGATCATCGGCGCAAACGACTGGCGAATCTCGGCCCGAGCGGCCGCGAAACCGTAGCCAGGCAGGTCTACGACCCGGATCGAACGCTGGGCGTCGCCCGGACCCCGCAGCTCGACATCGAAGACGTTGAGCAGCTGGGTCCGCCCCGGCGTCCGGCTCACCCGGGCCAGGCCTCGTCGCCCGGTCAGCGCGTTGAGCAGGCTCGATTTACCCACATTGGAGCGGCCCGCGAAGGCCACCTCGGGTCGGTCGGCGGGGGGACAGCCGGCGACGTCCGGGGCACTGATCACGAACTGGGCCTCAACGACCCGCCAACCGCCTTTGGAGGGTTCGCCCATCGACCGCATCCCTACCAGGCACCGACCGCGTCGGGAAGTCTCCCCGGCGGGCGGAAGCTGGTACCCTCCTCGGCATGGATGTGTATGGCCTCACTGGCGGCATCGGCAGCGGCAAGTCGACCGTGGCCGATCTGCTCGAGGAGTACGGGGTTCCCGTCGTCTCCGCCGACGAGCTGTCGCGCGTGGTCGTCGCCCGCGGCAGCGAGGGGCTGCAAGCGGTGGTCGACAAGTTCGGGGCCGAGGTCGTCGACGCCAACGGTGATCTCGACCGCCGCCGCATGGCCAGCATCGTGTTCGGGGACGCCGAGCGTCGGCGCGAGCTCGAGGCCATCTTGCACCCGCGGATCCGCGACCGCTTCGAGCAGGTCCTCGATGCGCTCGAGAAGGCCGGCCACGAAGTCTGCGTGTACGAGGTGCCGCTGCTGTTCGAGCGCAACCTCCAAGGCGAGATGAAGGCGGTGCTGCTGGTCACCGCGCCCATCGAGGATCGCGTGGCCCGCGTGCGCGCCCGCGACAATGTCACCGAGACCGAGGTCCGAGCGCGTATCGCCGCGCAAATGGACGAAGAGACCAAGCGACGCCGCGCCGACTACATCGTCGAGAACACGGGCAGCCTCGACGACCTGCGCCGCGAGGTGGAGTTCTTGCTCGCTCGCTTCCTGCGGGTCGGGCACACCGCTCGCCGCCCCGGCGGGCTCGAGACCACGTCCGGGACCATCGCGCCCGACACCACCCTGCCTCCTTCCGTGCCCGAGCCTCCCGCTGGCGCGGCGCGCCCGGCCGAAGACCTCCCCAGCAGCCGTCCGACGGCCGTGCCCACCGGAGCTCCGTCGACTCCGTCGGCGCCCATCAATCGCGAGCTGCCCGACGAAGAGCCCCCGCCCGGGCCCCCCACGATTCAAGACACCGGGCCGCCCCCTCGCGCCACGCCGGACACGATTCACCCCGTGGGCCCACCGCCGACGCCGACCGCTCCGCCGGCCGCCGCGGGGCAAGAGGGCAAGCCAGAGCACGAACGGATCACTCGGATCGACGTCGGACCGCCGGGCAAGAAGACCTGACCTGAACGGTTGAATCGCTGAAGACCAACTTCGGCGAATGGCCGGATTGAACGCCGATCCGTCGAGAAGCCGCGGGGCCTGATAAGCTTCGTGCCGCCCGATGGCTTCTCCTCCCAAGTCGCCCCCGAAGAAAATGGTGCCTCCGCCTCCACCCATCGGTGGGGTGCGACGAGCCGCAAAGAAAGCGACGCCGAAGACCTCGACCCCCGAAGCCGCGAAGTCCGAGACCGAAGGGGACCCGAAGGCCACGCGCGATGCCGCGCCGGAGAAGACCGAAACCTCGTCGGCGAAGCCCTCGAGCCCGCCCGTCGCGGACGAAGCCAACCCGTTCGAGGACAACGCGACCGCTCGCTGGCCCAATGTCGATGCACCCATCGCGTCGGACGACGGACCGAGCGACACCTCGATCCCGGACATCGAACCGACGGAGTCCTCCCCGGGCGCGCCCCGGCCTCCCGTACTGACCTCGCGTGTGCGCACGGGCAGCTCGCCCCTACCCGCCCCGCCGCCGTTCACCTCCGAGCCGGACGCGCCGTCGAACACCAAGCTGGTGACGGGCCTGGACGGGTCCGACGAGACGCCGTCCGGCCGGATCACGGCGCCGACCCGATCGGCCACGCCCGTCGGGGAAGCCGAGGCCAGCACCAGCGCGAAGGAAGAACAACCCGCGCCCGCGCCCGCGCCACCCAAGCTGCCCATGCCGAGCATGCTGCGAGACGGCAAGGAAGCGCCGGCCGCGGACTTTCGGGCCAAGCCGCGACCTCGAGCCTCCGCCAAGGCAGCCGCGATGCCGCCTCCGCGCGGCATGGTGCCGCCCAAGCTCGGTGCCGAACAAGACGAAGGCGAACGCAAGCTCAACCCCGGCGACACGGCGAGCTTCGTCGCGGCCGTGGCCGTCGAGCTCATGCAGGAGGCGAGCGCCGAAGAGGAGGCGGTGTCTCCCGCGGCGGCATCGATGGCGGGGGCCAAGGCACGAGCCGAGAGCGAGACCGAAAAGGCGGCCGTCGTGGTCCCGCCCGCGACCGCAGCGGCGAACGACGACGGGCCCCGCAAGGGCGCGCTGTGGATCGGCGGAGCGATCGCAGCCGTGCTGGTGTTCGGTGGGATCTGGTGGATGACGTCGGGCGACGACGAGCCACCGACCGGGACTTCGAACACGGTGGCCGCGGCCGAGCCAGAACCCGAGCCCAAGCCCCCCGTCGCCGAACCCGAACCGGAGCCGATCCCGGCCGCCGCGGGAAGCACTGGTGGCACGGGAGGTACCGAGGACACGGGGGCTGGGTCCACCGGGACCGGGGACGACGGGTCGGGCACGCAGGGCTCGGACGGCAGCAGCGACTCCGGCACGGGCGGTTCGGGCACCAACGACACCGGGGGCTCGGACACCGGTTCCGACACCGAAGGCGCGACGGAAACCGGGGATGAAATCATCGAAGACGAGCCCGTCGCCGCCGCCAGTTCACGCCCGCGCAGCCGCCGACCGAAACCCAAGCCCCCGGCGGACTCCACCTCCAAGCCCACGCCGCCCAAGCCCAAGCCCAAGCCCAAGCCGGAGACGAAGCCGCTGTCGCCCTCCGACCTGCTGGCCAAGGCCCGCACCGCGTACAAGTCGGGCAAGGGCGCCGCGGCCTACGGCTTCGCGAGCAAGAGCTACCGACAGGGCAAGAGCAACGCCGCGGCCGAACTCATGACCCTGGCCGCGTGCCAGATGAAGAACCCGGCCAAGGCCAAGGCCGCGCTGCGCAACGTTCCCCTGCTGAGCCGCAATCGCGTGCGCTCGACCTGCAAGTCGAAGCACGGCGTGAAGATCGGGCTCTGAGGCCCCCTGCCCTCGTTCGGCGCGGGCTCAGCCGCCGCGTCGCGGCCAACGACCCAGGCTCGCGACGAGGAGCCCGAGCGCAATGAAGCCGGCCAGCACCGAGGCGTGCCCGAACAGCAGGTGCTGCGGCTCGACCAAGGGGCAGTGCAGGAACACGCCCAAGCACCCCACCGAGCCGGCCAACACCACCGCCAGCCCCCGCGGCATGCCAAAGGGACCACGGCTCCGCGACACGAACCCGAGGATCACCAGGATCGGCAGACCGAGCAGCGTGCCCACCGAGATGCACAGCACGGCTCGCGGGATCAAGGCGTCACCGACACCGCCCATCGATGCGGGGTGATCGTGGTGCGCGGGCATGAGCATCGGGCCCACCAGCACCGCCCCCACGGCGAGCGCCAACGCCAAGAACTCCACCCATCGTGGCCACGCCGAGCGATGCAGTGGACGCATGACGATGGCCAGGATGACCAAGACCGGTAGGGTCAAGACCGACAGGTCGAGGGCCAGTCGCCCCAGGGGGTACACGGAGAGATCCAGTCGGGCCCACGCCACCAGCACGAAGGCGATGACGGCGACCACCATCCCGGCCACCATCGCCACGCGGGCGGGCGTGGAGCGGCTGTGGATCCACGAGGCTGGGCCCTGCTCCTCCTCGATGGAGGCGTCAATCTCCGCCCAGAGACCATCGAGCTGGGCCTCGGCCGACGGAGGCTCGGCGCTGGCGTCGAGCGCATCGGCAAAGGTAGGACCGCCGTCGATGAGCTCGGCGCAAGCAGGACAGCCATTGACGTGCGACTCGAGATCGGTCCCCTCGACCGATCCGCCCTCGCGCATGATGGCGTGAACCTGCTGGCACTGGGTCTCCACGGCTACCCCCGCAGTATTCCGACGCTCGGTCACCGGTTACACCTTGCCGCCCATGGTTTCGCGCAGCTTGTTGTAGCCACGGTGTGCCCGCACTTTGACCGCAGACTGGCTTGCGCCCACGACTGCGGCGATCTCGCGGAACGACAGGCCCTCGAACCAGTGAAGTACGATGACCTCCCGCTGCGCGTCAGGGAGTTTCTGTAGCGCAGCCCGCAGCTGCACGTCGCCGACTCTCGCCTCCGGGTTCCCCCTAGGCGCAACCGGGTCGATTCCGCCGTCCTCGGCATCGAGGGAACTCTCGGGTCGCCGACCCAAGCGACGAAAGTGCTGCCGCTTGAGGTTGAGCGCGATGGTGAACAGCCACGGCCGCAGCTTGGCGTCCACCCGAAAATCGTTGCGCGCTCGATGCAGCTGCAAGAACGTCTGCTGCACCAAGTCGTGAGCGTCTTCGGCGCGACTCATGTCCCGCTGCATCAGCCGTTGCAGCCGGGGACCGTAGCGAGCAAAGAGCTCGGCAAACGCGGACCTGTCACCGCCAACATAGGCGGCCATCAGCTCCTCGTCGCTCATCGCGCCAGCGCTCACGCGGCGCTAACCATACCCGAGGCAGGACGCGAGCGCGTCAAAGGTAGGAGCCGCCCGCGCCTCGATCCGTAAATCGACCTTGTCGGAGATCGTACTGCGGCCCGGGTTGATCTCGGCGGTGCGAGCCCCCCAACGCGGCGCCAGCAGCACTGGAGCGGCAATATAAGGAAATACGGCGGTGGTCCCGACGACCAGCACCACACAAAACCCACGTTCGATCTCTCGCTCGAGGCGGGTGACCGCGGCCTCGGGTAACGCCTCACCAAAGAGCACGACCCGCGGCCGAATGCCCGCGCCGCAGCGAGGGCAGCGAGGGGGACGCTCGAGCTCGGCGTAGTCGGGGACCCTGCGCTCCCACTCGCAGCGGGTGCAGTGAAGCTCGTGCACGTTGCCGTGCATCTCGATGAGCTCGCGCGAGCCCGCGCTGCGATGCAGGCCGTCGACGTTCTGCGTCAGCACCACCACGTCGAGGTGGCGCTCGAGCTCGCGGATGACCTCGTGCGCGCGGTTGGGCTGGGCGTCGCGACACGCCTGCTCGACCTGGCCGATGTACTTCCAGCACACCTCGGGCCGTAGCTGCATCATGCGCCCGGACAGCGCGTCTTCGATCTCGAGCCCGTCTTCGGTGGTGGCGTCATCGTACAGGCCGCCCACGCCACGGTAGGTGGGCAACCCGGAGTCGGCCGAGATGCCCGCCCCGGTGACGATGAGCAGTCTCGACGCATTGCGGATCCATTGCGCGAGGCGCTGGAGCTCCGCAGACGTCGAGAGCGCTAGGTCTTCGCTCGCCGGCGACAACGGGACCAAGCATGACGTGCGATCGCGGGGCTCACAAGCCGAGGGGGACCGTCGGCCACTCCCGAGGCGTGTTGCCGACGTCCCAATTCGGATGACTCGACACCCCGTGAACGGAGCATCGAGTGACGGTCGCGAGCCTCGCCGTGTCGGCGACTCGGGGCTCAGCTGAGGCCGGTCTTGCTGACCACGCCGCGGAACATGTTGAGCGTCCGCTCCAAGCTCTCCACGACCTCTTCGAGGCTGCGCGCGTCTTGGTTGCGAATCTCTTGCTCGGCGCGCTCGACGACGCCTTCGGCCTTGGCGATGGCATCGCGACCGAAGGCCGTGCCGCTCATGACCGCCTGCACCTGGGGGAACAGCTCGCGGACGTCGGCGATGAGGCGCTCGGCCTGCTGACGCTGACGCTCGAACTCCTCGGAGGCCCGCACCTCGACCATGTAGTGCTGGCTGCTCTCGACGAGGTTCTGCAGCTCTTCCTCGGTGAGGCCCGAGGTCGCGGTGACGGTGATGCTCTGCTCGCGACCCGTCTCGAGGTCCTTGGCGGCCACGGACACGAGGCCGTCGGCGGAGATGGAGAAGGTCACCTCGACCTCCACTTCGCCCTTGGGCGCCTTGCGGAGGCCGCTGAGGATGAACTCGCCGAGCAGCTCGTTGTCGGCTGCCTTGTCGCTCTCGCCCTGCAGCACGAGGATCTTGACCGAGGTCTGGTTGTCCCGAACCGTGGTGAAGATGTGCGAGGCGGAGGTGGGAACCGTGGTGTTCTGCTCGATGAGGCGGTGGAAGTACCCGCCGACGATCATGATGCCGAGGCTATGCGGCGTGACGTCGAGCAGCAGCACGTCGACGTTCTCGTCGACGAGCGCGGCGGCCTGAATCGAGGCCCCGAGCGCCACGACCTCGTCGGGGTGCACGCCCTTGCAGGGCTCGAGCCCGAAGAACTCGGCCACGCGCTGCTGGATGAGCGGCATGCGGGTCATGCCGCCGACGAGGATGACGTCGTCGAGACCATCCTTGTCGATGTTGGCGTCGCGCAGGGTCTTGTCGCAGATGGCGACGGTGCGCTCGACCAGGTCGCGGGTCAGCTCTTCGAGCGTCTCGCGGGTCAGCGACTCCTGCATGTGGAAGGTCTGGCCGCTGGGCGTGGTGTACAGGAAGGGCAGGTCCACCAGCGCCTCGCGAGCCACGGAGAGCTCGCAGCGGGCCTTCTCGGCCGCGTCCTTGATGCGCTGCAGCGCCATGCGGTCGTCGGCGACGTCGACCCCGGTCTTCTCCTGGAAGCCCTGGATGAGCGCGTCCATGACCCGCACGTCGAAGTCCTCGCCGCCGAGGAAGGTGTCGCCCGCGGTGGAGATGACCTCGAAGACCCCGCGACCGATGTCGAGGATCGAGATGTCGAAGGTACCCCCGCCGAGGTCGTAGACGGCGACCTTGCGCTCGAGGTCCTTGCCGAAACCGTAGGCCAGCGCAGCCGCGGTGGGCTCGTTGATGATGCGGATGACGTCCAGCCCGGCGATGCGCCCCGCGTCCTTGGTGGCCTGCCGCTGGTTGTCGTTGAAGTAGGCGGGCACGGTGATGACCGCGCGCTCGATGGCCCCGTCGAGGTACTGCTCGGCGACCAGCTTCATCTCTTGCAGGATGAAGGCGCTGATCTCGGGGATGCTGTAGACCGTCTCGCGCAGCTTGATCCGCACGTCGCCGTGCGGGCCGTCGACCACGGTGTACGGGCACGACTGCTGCACCGCCCGGGCCGCGGGCGATTCCCAGCGCCGACCGATGAGTCGCTTGGCCGCGTAGACCGTGTTCTGCGCGTTGGTGACCGACTGCCGCTTGGCGATGTGCCCGACGAGCCGCTTGCTGCTCTCCGAGATGGCCACCATGGACGGGGTCGTCTTGTAGCCCCCCTTGTTCGGGATGACCGTTGGTACCCCGTCCTCGACGATTGCGACGCAGGTGTTCGTGGTGCCCAGGTCGATGCCGACGACGTTCTCCATGCTCTGCTCGCTGGTGGCCCGTGCGAGGGCACTGCCGAGGTGCGAGGCTAGGTTACTTTGATCGATTTGAGAAGAGCACGGGCCTGAGGATCCTTGGGCCGCACCCGCTGCACGAGCAGCGCCTGTTCCCGCGCCGACTGCCCCTGGCCGGCAGCCAAGAACGCGCGCGCGACCATCATTCGGAGGTCCGCCACGGCATTGGGGCGCAACGGGGCATCGCTCGTTTCGTTCTCCGTCAGCAGCTGCAACGCTCGCATGGCGAGATCACGAGCTTTACCGACGTCCTGCTCCCGGACAGCGTCCGCGGCGTGAGCCAGGTGTTCCAGCGTCGGATCGGCATCGGCCGCCTCGAGGAACAAGGGAAGCGCTTCGGCGAAGTGCCCGACCTCCACCAGAGAGCACGCACGCGCAAAAGCGCCCTTTGCGCGACCTTGTCGGGCGATTTGTCGGGAGTCCTCCCAACGACGCCGAATGTCGGGGTCATCGGGCGACAGCTGGAGCGCCAACCGGTAGTTATTCGCCGCCCGAGCGTAGTTTTCTTCGCCTTCCGCCTCGGTGGCGGCGGCCAGGTGTTCCTGGACCTTGGTCAGGGTGGCGGTGGCGATGCGCTGCCGCTGGCGTTCGTTTCGCCGGGCATCGCGGGCGGCTCGACGCTCGGCCCGCTGCTCTTGCTCCCGCCGCAGGCGGAGCTCCTCGGCGGCCCGGGCCGCCGCTTCGCGCTGGGCCTCGAGCTGCTTCTTTCGCAGTCGCTCCGCTTCGACCTGGGCCACCAGGGGCTGACGAACCTCGGACTTTTGCAGGTCTTGGTAGGCCGTCTTGGCCGCCGCGAACAACCCGGCCAAAACCTCGCGAAACCGCCCCAGCTCGCGGCCGTGGTACGCGTCGGGGTGAAATGTTCGGCTGGCGTCGCGAAATGCCGAACGAATGACCTTGAGGTCGTCGGTGGGATGGAGCGACAGGATGTCGAAGGGGCTCAGCTCGGCCCGCCGATCCTCGAGCGCCAACAGATGTCGCTGGGTGTCGACGGGCAGACCCAGTGACGCATCGAGCCGCTCGTCGTCGGGCGCGACCAAAGGCGGGACGAAGTCGTTCGGCGTGGGCTCGGCTTCGGACGCGGGCTCGGCCGTCGGCGTGTTGTTGCGGGGCCGCGTCGATGCCGAGCCGGAGCCGGAGTCTTGCCGCACTTGAGCCCCCAGCTGTTGTCGCAGCAGGCGGCGCCGACGGTCGGCGGCCTGGCTGCGCAGCTCGGGGCTGGTCTGGATCCGCCGTCGCGGCGACGGCTTGGTCGCGCTGCCGTTTTCGCGTTCGAGCGCGCCCAGCTCGAGCAGCCGCTCGAGGATCTGCTCGGTCTCCGCCGCTCCGAGCCCGCTCGCTCCAATGATCTCCGCCACCGAGCCCTGCCCCTCGATGCGGCTGAGCACGAAGTACTCCTGGGGGCCCAAGGCCAGGGTCTCGGGCCGCACCCCGGGCTTGACCCGTAGGCGCAAGGTGCGTGCGAGACTCACCCCCCTACTCTAGCCCTACAGGGGCCTCAGGCACATTCTGCGACGAATCGGCCAGGTTGGCCCCCGCCTTCGTGGCATCGAGCGATAACGCCCTCGACCAGCCCCTGGGCCGCGCGTGATCGACGCAGATCGACGGAACTTCGATCGAGCCGTCGGACGAGCGTGCTCGAACCGTGCTCACTTGAAGATCCGCCGGAATCGGTTGTCTCGCAGGTTCACCGTTCGGTTCAGCACGAGCCGCTCGTCGGTCGAGTCGGGGTCGACACAGAAGTAGCCGACGCGCTCGAACTGGACCACGGTGCCCGGCTCGGTGCCGATGATCGAAGGCTCGACGACGGCATCGTCGAGGACTTCGAGCGAGTCGGGCTCGAGGTAGTCGGTGATCGGCGCGGAGCCGTCGTAACCGTCGACCTCGGCCGTGAACAGCTCGCCATACATGCGCAGCTGCACGGGCACCGCCTGGGCAGCGTTGACCCACTGGATGGTGCCCTTGACCTTGCGGACCTTGCCGCCGGGGACCCACTTGCTGTCGGGATCGTAGGTCGCCCGCAGCTCGGTGACCTCGCCCGTCTCGGGGTCTTTGATCACCTCGGTGCACTTGATGATGTACGCCGAGCGCAGTCGTACCTCTCGGCCCGGGGCGAGGCGGTGGTACTTGGGCGGCGGCTCCTCCATGAAGTCGCTGCGGTCGATGTAGATCTCGTGGCCGAAGCTCACCGTCCGCTTGCCGCGGCTGTCGTCGCCCGGGAGGTTGGAGGCCTGGAAGTCGTCGGTCTGCCCCTCGGGGTAGTTTTCGATGACGACCTTCAGCGGCCGGGGCACGCCCATCACCCGCGACGCGGTCTTGTTGAGCGCCTCGCGAACGAAGTGGTCCATCAACGCCCGGTCGACCATGCCCGGCGACGCGCCCGAGACCCCCAGGGCCGAGCAGAACTCGCGAATGGCCGAGGCGGGGCAGCCCCGTCGACGCATGCCGCTCATGGTGGGCATGCGGGGGTCGTCCCAGCCCGCCACGTGTCCGTCCTCGACCAGCACCTTCATGTGCCGCTTGCTGAGGATGGTGCGGCTCACCGAAATCTCGGCGAACTCGATCTGGCGCGGGGGCTCGACGAAGTCGAGGGCCTCGAGGAACCAGTCGTACAGCGGCCGGTGGTTGGCGAATTCCTTGCCGCAGGTGGAGTGCGTGACGCCCTCGAACGCATCGGAGAGCGGATGGGCAAAGTCGTAGAGCGGATAGATTTTCCAGTCGCCCGCCCGGTGATGCGGCTGGTGCATCACGCGATAGACGATGGGGTCCCGCATGTTCATGTTCGAGGCGGCGGGGTCGATCTTGGCGCGCAGCACCAGGGTCCCCGGCTCGTGCTTGCCGTCCCGCATCTCGCGAAACAGCGTCAGGTTCTCCTCGACCGAGCGGTCCCGGTACGGCGAGGGCCGCCCCGGCGTGTGGAAGTCACCCCGGTAGTCGCGAATCTCTTCGGTGGTCAGCGACTCGACATAGGCCAAGCCCTTTTCGATCAGCTTCTCCGCGCACTCGTACAGCCGCGGGAAGTAGTCGGACGCATGGAAGACCCGCCCCTCCAGGCCGTGCCCCAAAAACCATTCGAGGTCGTGGATCATCGCGTCGACGAAGCGCTGCTCCTCCTTGCTCGGATTGGTGTCATCCATGCGGAGGTTGAACAGCCCCTCGAAGCGCTCGGCCAAGCCATGCCCCACCGACGCCGCCTTGGCGTGGCCGATGTGCATGAAGCCGTTGGGCTCCGGAGGAAACCGCGTGCAGATCGGGCGTGTGTAGCGACCGGCCTCCAGATCGGCGGCAATTTCATCGGCGATGAAATTCGAAGGGGCGTCCTCTTCCGAGCGCTCGTCACGCATGTCCAGATCGGATATCGCCTTCCGTCTGGGCGTGTCAACGGCTCCGCATCATCGCGGACGACCCCCGAAGCTCACTCGCGACGCCTCGACGGCGCGCTCACGGGAAGGTGAGTTCGTCGGAGACCTCTCCGACGCAGCCGGAGTCGCCATCGGGTGCACTCACGGCCAGTCCGTCCCCCCGCACGCCGCCCAGGCCCCCCATGCCGGGTGCGCCCGCGGTCCCGCCCATGAAGGAGACATTGCCGGTCGTGACCATCGTCATGCCCACCGAGGCAATGCCGATGCTCATCCCTCCGCAGCCGCCGGGGCCTCCCCCGCCGCCGCCTCCGGCCCCGCCGTCGCCACCGTTGTCACCCGGCTCGGGCTCCTCGCCACAGGTCGCGCAGGGACAGGGCGGTGCGCCCGTGCCGAAGTCGCCCGCCGTCCCTCCATCGCCGCCGTCCCCCCCGGGACCGCCGTTGCCTCCGACCCCGAGCATGATGTCGGTGTTGGTGATCTCGATCTCGGAGTCGATGATGACCACGGCAAACGAGGCGCCTCCCGACTCGCCGGGCAGGCCGCCGTCGCCACCGCAGCCGCCCGAGCCACCGCCGCCGCCACCACCACTGCACGGCTCTTCACCCGGGGCGATGTCGCAGCCGAAGGGATCGCTGTCGAAGCCACCCGCTCCGCCACCGCCTCCCCCGCCACCGTTGAGGCCGTCGGTGGCCGCCGCGCCGACGGGCGGGATCCAAAAGCCGCTCGCCGAGAACTCGCCGTCGATGTCGGCCGAGGCGACACCGCCCCCGCCGCTGCCTCCGACCGCCCCGGGCAGGCCCACCGCGCCCGGGCTCGCGCCGTCGAAGCAGCCGTCGCAGTTGCTCGACCCCGCGCCTCCGCCCGCGCCGACCATGGTGCCGTCGCCTCCCGCCGAGCCATCGGTGCCGTCTTCCGAGGGGCAGATGTTGCCGTTGCCGCCCTGCCCTCCGACCGCGCCGCAGGCGGAGACTCCACCTGCACCGCCGAGGCCCAGGTCGGCGTTCATGCCGTCGACGCCGTTGGGCCCGTCGGAGCCGTCCGAGCCGTCGTTGCCGTCACTACCCGTGCCACCGACGATGGTGCAGTGGTCGATGAGCAGCATCTGGCCGGGCGAGTCCCGGACCCAGACGCCATAGGTCGCATCCCCCGAACCGCCCACGTTGGCGCCGACCAGCGTCAATCCATCGATCTCGGTGGGTTCGTTGATGTCGTTGGCGATGAGCGCCCGGTCCTCGACCGCCTCGACGGTCGTGTCGTTGTTGGCCACGCTGCGATTCCACGAGCTGGCGTCGTAGCCTCCGTAGAGGCTGCTGCCCGCCCCCACCGTCACCGTCTCGGCGTAGACGCCCTCGGCGATCAGCACGTCGCGGGGAGGGTTGAAGCCCTGAGCGATCTGGATGCCGCGCCCGATGGTGGCGACCGGGTCGTCGGGGCTCAGGCCGCTGGCCGCATCGTTGCCGCCCAGCTCGCTCACGAACACCGAGCAATGCCGCAGGCCATCGATGCCGTCGCCGTTTTCGTCCATGCCCTCGATGTCGGGGACGTCGACGCCGTCGCAGCCGCAGCCGGGGTCCTCGGGCCCACAGAAGCCGTCGCCCGTGCTGCCCGAGCTGTCGTCTTCGCCGCCGGTCGTGGTGCCCGTGTCGTCGGCGCCATCCGAGCTGGCGCCGTCGCTGCTGCTGCCGCCCGTATCGCCCGTGCCCCCCATCGGGGTCGCCGCGCCCGTGCTCGGGTCGCTGACCGGCGGGGTCACGCCGCCCGTGGTCTCCCCGCCCGCCGATGCCGAGCTGTCGCCCGACTCGGTGATGATGACCGAGCCTTCCCCACACGCGGCGACGGTCAGCGAAAGACAACCGGTAAGCAGAACAAGACCACGAAGACAGGGCAGCATCCGTGCGTCATAGCGTCCCCGCGTCGGCGCTGACAAGCACCGACGCGATTGACCCAGGGCGCAGCGCTAGACGCCGTCGACGGAGTATCGGGCCATGTCCAGGTGGAAATGGTTGCGATGGGCCCGGTCGAACGAGGGCGTCAGGACCACCGAGAACACGCGTTCGTCGTACAGGCGCCGGGCCACGGCACGAAGGAACTTGGCTCGCTTGGTCTTCGCCTCGGTGCCGGTCTTCGCGTAGTGATCGAGGACCGAAATGGTGCCCCCACCGCGCAGGTGGAATTCCTTGATGTCGATCGCGTTGGCGTAGCTGTGCTCGCTGACCCACCCGGGGTAGTTGGCCATCTCGCGGCAGTTGTACGTGCCCATGTGCTTGATGCGCTTGATCCGGCGCTCGAAGTAGCGCTCGGCCTCCTCCTGGACGATGGCCTCCATCTTCGCCATGGCCAGCGCGACGCCGCACGTGACCTTGGGCCCGCCACCCCACGAGATTCCGCCGGGGCCGCCGCGGTAGCGAACGATCTGCTCCGCGCCGCAGTAGTAGCCGCCCTTGGTCTCGTGCAGAGGGATCCGCGACGCCGTGAACTCCACCCCCGCCGTCTCGAGCTTGCCCTCGCAATCGGGGATCACCTCGGGAGGACCGACCCAGTCCGAGTCGTCGTCGTCCTCGTCCTGCGCGTCTTCATGGTCGTGGGTGTGCACGGACTCGGGCGTCGGGTCGGCCATGGCCACCACCGCCTTGGGCGTTTCCGCCTCGTCGGCTGCGTCCGCGTGCTCGGGGTTGCGCACCACCGAGTCGGCGCCCGCCTCGGCCTTGTCGGCCATGTCCATGTCCATCTGCGGAGGCGAGGCCGCCTCGGCCCGTTCGGAGGTGTGCCGTTCATCCAGCGCGGAGCACGCGCTCGCCCACGCCAACATCAGTCCTACGGATACGGCTGCACCTCGTCCCAAGCTCATTGCCTCGATCAACGCACGAGGCGCCGATTTGGTTCCGTGGCCGGGCCTACGCGGTCGCTGCCATACTCGCATCGATGCGTGCCGCCCCCCTGCTGCTGATCTCGATGCTCGCGGCCAGTGGCTGTCTCACCTCGCCCCACCCCAAGCCGGCGCCCGAACGCGCCCAGACCCCCGCGCCTCGCTCCATGCTCATGGGCGAGGCGGACGAGATCGTCGCCGCGTTCGCCAGCGGCGACGTCGACCGCATCGCCGCGCGCATGACCCCGCGCTTGCACGAGCGGCTGACCGTCGCCGACCTGCAGCTATCGGGCTCATGGCTGCGGGAGACCTACGGCGAGCCGCTCGGCATCCTCGAAGAGCGCATCGCTCGAGAGGGTGATCTCCAGTGGTACTCGGGGCTCGTCGTGCACTCCAAGTCCAGGGGGCGACGCGGCGCCACGCTGACCCCGGTGCTCTACCAGTTCGCTCTCACCCGCACCCGGCAGCTGGAGCGACTGCTCGTCCGCGAGCACTGGTTCATCGAGCACGTCGAGCCGCCCGCGGAGAACTTCGTGCCCGTCACCCGCTTCCACGTTCCCGCCCACGGCGAATGGACGGTGAGCCAGGGCGGCCCCACCCGCGAGCTCAACGCCCACCACGGCTCGGTCTCCCAGCGCTTCGCGTACGACCTGGTGCTGGTCATCGACGGCCGCTTCCGCAAGCGCGACGCCCCGGCAAAGAGCAACGAGGCCTACTTCGGCTACGGCCAACCCCTGCTCGCCCCGGCCGCCGGGGAAGTCATCCGGGTGGTCGAAGGCGTGCCCGACAACGTGCCCAAGACCATGGGCCGGGCCGGGGGCAACGGCGTCGTCATCGACCACGGCTTCGGCGAGTTCTCGTCGCTGTGGCACGCCAAGACAGGCAGCGTGCAGGTGAAGGTCGGCGACCACGTGGAGCCGGGCCAGGTCATCGGGCAGGTCGGCAACAGCGGGCGCAGCTCGGGCGCCCACATCCACTTTCACGTGACGCGCAACGACGGCGACTTCGGCCTACCCGCGCCGCTGGTCGATCTGCGGGTCGACGGCGCCCCCAAAGATCTGGCGCTGCCCGTGAAGGGCGCCAAGATCGAGTCCCGCGCCACACTCGGCGACGTGGCCGAAGCCGCGACCCCCCGCGTGTTCGTCGACGCCTGACTGCGCAAGGTCATGCGCGGCACGGCGTCACCGACTCTGACCGATCGGAAGAAAGGCCGGGCTACGGTCGGCATCGATCACCTGGACAAGGCCGACCCCCGTCGGTAGCACGGCCTCAGTGGAGGAGCGTCCCGACGGCCCCGGTCGCCTGACCGTGGTGCTCACGGTCACCGTCCTGTGTCTGATCTGGGGCAGCACCTGGCTGGTCATCAAGACGGGGCTGCGGGATCTCCCGGTCATGACCTCGGCCGCCGCCCGCTTCACGATCGCCGCGGTCGCCATGACCGTGATCGCCCCCGCGTTGCACCGCCGCGAAGGCGGCACCCGGCCGCCGCGCTGGCTGGCGCTGGTGATGGGCACGCTGAACTTCGCCGTCTCGTACGGGGTGGTCTACGTCGCCGAGACCGTGATTCCGTCGGGACTCGCGAGCGTGCTGTGGGCGGTATTTCCCCTGCTCACAGCCGCTCTAGGCCATGTTTGGCTGCCCGGCGAGCGCCTGCGCGGCCGCCAGTGGGCCGGTTTGGCCGTCGGCCTGCTGGGCGTCGTGGTCCTGTTTCTCACCGACCTGCGCAGCCTCGGACCCACCGCCATCGGGGCGGGCGCGTTGCTGCTGATAAGCCCCCTCGCCGCCGCCATCGGGCAGGTCACCATCAAGCGCCACGGCCGCGAGTGCTCCGCCACGCTGCTCAACCGCGACGCGATGTTCGTCGGCGCGATCATTTTGTGGCTCTGCGCACTCCCCTTCGAATCGCCGCTCGACGCCAACCTCACTCCCACCGCGGTGGGGAGCGTCCTCTATCTGGCCGTGATGGGCACCGCGGTGACCTTCGGGCTGTACTACTGGCTGCTGCGCTACGTGTCGGCCAGCGGCCTGAGCCTCATCGCCTACGTCACCCCGGCCGTTGCACTGTGGCTCGGCTTCGCCGTCGACGGCGAGCCGCTCACCATGTTCACGCTGGCTGGCACCGGTCTCGTCTTCCTCGGCATCGTCGGCGCACTTCGACGGTGAGAACGCTGACACCGACGAAGGTTCGGGCGCTCGATCGCAGGTGTTATCCTGCCAC
This sequence comes from Myxococcota bacterium, assembly GCA_039028615.1. Taxonomy (GTDB): domain Bacteria; phylum Myxococcota_A; class Polyangia; order Nannocystales; family Nannocystaceae; genus Paraliomyxa. The sequence continues at coordinate 108,212 of JBCCHT010000036.1, forward strand.
TGCTCTTGCCGCATTTGCCCGTGTCCACCTCCACCGACGATGAGCTGATCGCACGATGGCGCAGTGAGCCCGCGCCCCTCCTTCCGTTGCTTCACGCGTTCCACGACCGTGATGGCTACTTGAGCGACGATGCCCTGCGGGCGGTCGCCAAGGGGCTACGGATGCCCATCGCCGATCTGTTCGGAACCGTCACCTTCTATCACCACTTCTCTCGGCAAGCGCCGGGTAAGGCGGCGGCCCGGGTCTGCGACGGGCCGGTGTGCAAGCGGCGTGGCACCCAGGCATTGCTCGATGGCTTGCCCGACGCCACCGCGATGCCCTGTGCTGGCCGCTGCGACGGGCCGATTCCGGTCCTGAAGGGCGACGAAGTGCTCGTGGGATGCAGCCCCGACGTGCTGGTGGCAGAGCCCTCGCCGCTCCCGCCGGACTATCCCGGCACCGCGGGCGAGTGCGTGTTCTCGGAGATTCGCACGCCGGGTCGGGCCACGCTCGAGGGCTATCGCGCCTCGGGCGGCTACGAGGCGCTCGGCCTCACTCGGCAGTCACTGTCGCCCGCGCAGGTCATCGAGACGATCGGCGACAGCAAACTGGCCGGGCGCGGCGGCGCCGGCTTCCCCACCGGGCGCAAGTGGCAGGCGGTGGCCGACGCCCCGGGCGGACCCAAGACCATCGTGTGCAACGCCGACGAGGGCGAGCCCGGCTGCTTCAAAGACCGCGCGCTCATGGACCACGACCCGCATGCGCTCGTGGAGGGCATGGCGATCGCGGCCTACGCCACGGGAGCCACGCGGGGCTTCATCTATCTCCGCTACGAGTACCCGGACACCATGGCGATCCTCGAGCGGGCGATCGAGGAGGCCAAGGGCGCGGGCTGGCTCGACGGCTTCGACCTGTACGTGCGGCGCGGCGCCGGGGCCTACGTCTGCGGGGAAGAGACCTCGCTGCTCAACAGCCTCGAGGGCAAGCACCCCTTCCCGCGCAACCGGCCGCCCTATCCCGTCACGCACGGCTTCGAGGACAAGCCCACCGTCGTCAACAACGTCGAGACCCTGTGCGCCGTGCCGCAGATTCTGCGCCGCGAACCGCAGTGGTATCGCGACCTGGGCCAAGGCGAGCACGCGGGCACCAAGGTCATCAGCCTCTCGGGCGACATCGCACGGCCGGGCAACTACGAGGTACCCATCGGGCTGCCGCTGAAGGTCCTGCTCGAGGACTGGGCCGGAGGCCCCGAGCCGGGGCGCAGCGTGCAAGCGGTGACCATGGCCGGGCTGTCGGGCGGCTTGCTCGGACCCGAGGCCCTCGACGTCACCCTCGACGAGCCCTGCCTGCGAGGCCGCGGCGCCTTCCTGGGCGCGGGCGGCATCATGGTCTTCGACGACACCCGCGACATGGTCGAGGTCGCCCGCGAGGCGATGTCGTTTTTCGCCCACGAGTCCTGCGGCAAGTGCTTTCCCTGCCGCATCGGCACCAAGCGGCTCACCGAGCGCCTCGGCACGGGCGGTCCCCAAGACCCCGATGGCTGGACGGCCGAGGTCATGGACATCGGCGACGCCATGAAGGCCACCAGCGCCTGCGGTCTGGGCACCGCAGCTCCTCTCATCACCGATAGCTTGCTTCGCTACTTTCCAGACCAGGTGGCGCGCCACCTCACCGGGAGGAAGGCATGACGAACTCATCCAGTCCATCCGCGACCCACGTCCTCACCATGGACGGCCAAGAAGTCTCGTTCGAGCCGGGGGAGACCCTGTACGAGATCAGCGAACGGCTTCGCGCCGAGGTTCCCACGCTGTGCTACGACGACCGGCTCGACGCCTTCGGCGGCTGTCGGCTCTGCGTCGTCGAGGTCGAGGGCTTCCGCAACCCGGTCGCCTCGTGCACCACCAAGGCCACCGCGGGCATGAACGTGCGTACGCGGACGGCCACGCTCGAGCGCCACCGCAAGACGCTGCTCGAGCTCGTCGCCTCGGAGAACCCCAAGGCCACCATCGATCCCCTGCGCGGGCTGGCCAGCCAGGAGCTGCCCGTGCTGCGCGAGCGCTACGACGTCAGCGGTGAGCGTTTCGCCGGCCAGCACTCGGGCCAAAGTCGGCTCGACGACCAAAACCCGTTCATCCTGCGGGACTACGACCAGTGTATCTCCTGCTACCGCTGCGTGCGGGTGTGCGAGGAGCAAGAGGGCGACTACGCCATCAGCATCCGCGGGCGTGGTTTCGACACCAAGATCACGGTCGAGTTCGACGGCCACCTCGACGACTCCGCCTGCACCTTCTGTGGGCAGTGCGTGCAGACCTGCCCCACCGGGGCCCTGGCCGACCGCAAGGCCCTGCGCGCCGAGGCCAAGCCCGAGCCGCTGAAGGCCACCCGCTCCGTCTGCCCCTACTGCGGGGTGGGCTGCTCGGTCGACCTCATGAGCAAGGGCGACGCGCTCGTCGGCATTCGCCCCGCCAAGGACGGCCCCGCCAACGAGGGAGCCCTGTGCGTCAAAGGCCAGTTCGCCTTCGACTTCGTGCAGCACGAAGACCGCCTCAAGACCCCGCTGGTGCGGGGCAAAGACGGCGCGCTGCATCCCGCCAGCTGGGACGAAGCCCTCGACCGTGCCGCCGAAGGCCTCGTGCAGGCCCGCGAAAAACACGGGCGCCACAGCACCTATGCCGTCGCTTCCGGCCGAGCCCCCCACGAGAGCACCTACGCGCTGCAGAAGCTCATCCGCGCCAGCTACGGGACAAACTATATCGACAACTGTTCTAGAGCTTGACACGCTCCCACGGTGGCCGGTCTGGCCGCCACGATCGGACGCGGAGCCATGTCCAACCCGCTCAAGGACATGGAAAAACCCGATGTGATCTTCGCGATCGGGACCAACATGACCGAGTGCCACCCCGTGGCCGCCACTCGGCTCAAGAAGGCGCTGCGCAACGGCGCCACCATGATCGTCGCCGACCCGCGGCGCATCCACATGGCCGACATCGCCGACCTGTACCTGCCGCTACGGGTGGGCACCGACGTCGCGCTGCTGCTCGGCATGGCGCACGTCATCCAGCGCGAGGGCCTGCACGACCAGGCCTTCATGGAGGCGCGCACCGAGGACGCCCAGGTATTCCTCGATCACGTCCGCCAGTTCACACCCGAGTGGGCGGAGACCATCTGTGGAGTGCCGGCCGCCGACATCGAGAAGGCCGCCCTGCTCTACGGCAAGGCCCAGCGCGGCGCCATCTTCTACACGCTCGGCATCACCGAGCACATCTGCGGCGTCGACAACGTGCAGAGCCTGTGCAACCTCGCGCTCATGACCGGCAACATCGGTCGCGAGGGCACGGGCATCAACCCCATGCGGGGTCAGAACAACATCCAGGGAGCGGGCGACGCAGGCGGCTTGCCCAACAACTTCCCCGGGTTCCAGCCGGTCACCGATCCCGTCCACGTCAAGCGCTTCAGCGAGAAGTACGGGCGACCGATCGACGCGGAGAAGGGCATCACCAAGGTCCGTGCCCTCGACCGAGCCGCGGCCGGGGACATGGCCGCGATGATCATCTGCGGCGAGAACACGCTGGTGTCCGACCCCGACCGCGAGCACTGCGAAAAGGCGCTGAAGCGGCTCGATCACCTGGTGGTCATCGACCTGTTCCTCACCGAGACGGCCGAGGTCGCCGACGTCGTGCTGCCCGCCAGTGCGTGGGCGGAGACCGATGGCGTCTTCACCAACACCGAGCGCCGCGTCCAGCGGGTTCGGGCCGCCGTGCCGCCCCAGGGCGAGGCCAAGCCCGAGTGGTGGATCCTCTCGCAGATCGCCAAGCGCATGGGCACGCCCGGCTTCGACTGGGAATCGCCCAAAGAGGTGTTCGACGAGCTTTGCAGCCTGTCGGGCATCTACAAAGGCGTCAACTGGGAACGGGCCGGCGAAGGTACCTACCAGTGGCCCATCCCCGAAGAAGGCCACCCCGGCACGCCCCGGCTGCACGAAGAGGACTTCCCCACCGAGTCCGGCCGCGGCAAGTTCATGTGCGTCGGCTATCGCGACCCGGCCGAGGTCGTCTCCCCCGAGTATCCCGTGTGGCTCACCACCGGACGGCGGCTGCAGCACTACCACACGCGCACCATGACCGGCCGGGCCGGCATGCACTACTTCGTGCCCGAAGAAGTACTCGAGGTGCATCCTCGAGACGTCGATGAGTGGGGCCTCGCCGACGGGGGCTGGTGTCGCGTCTCGGGCAGCCGCGGCGCGGTCGAGATGCGCGTCGAGGCCAACGACCGGTCGCCGCGAGGCACCGTGTTCTGCAGCTTCTCGTTTGGCGACGTCCCGGTGAACATCCTGACCGGGGCCGGCTACGACCCCGTCACCGAGACGGCCGAGCTCAAGGTCTGCCCGGTTCGGGTCGAGTCGATCGGGCGCTGAGCCGGCTGCAACCGGCACGTTCAACCGAAGTCGAGCGGTCTCCCGCTCGGCTTCGGGCGTAATTGAGCGCATCGCACGCGGCGGTTCGCAAGACTGCGAACAGTCGGTCAGAATCCATGGGGGTCGCGGACTACTTACCGGGGTCCCCGACCCTCCCGCTCTTCATGTCCGTCGCCTCCAAATGGTTCGACCTGGTCGTCGGCGTCGACCTCCACATGGAGCTCGTGCCGCCCTCCCCCGCGCCGGTGCCGTTCCCCCATCCCTTCGTCGGCATGGTGTGGGACCCGGTCGGGCTCATCATCGACGAGATGATCGGCGCGGGCATGGCTCTTTTGGGCGCCCCGCCCCCGCCGGGGCCCGTGCTCATCGGCGGTGTCCCGGCCACTGCCACTGGCGACGAGGCCATGATGCCCACCGGGCACATCCTGCTGCCGCCCGGGGTCTCGTGGGCGCCCATCCCCAAGGTGCCCGCGCCCAGCGGGGGCAAAGGGGGCAAGCCCGGCCTCCCCGATCTGCCCGCCCCTCCGGCCGGCGATGCGATGCTCGCCTTCGGCAGTCAGACGGTCGAGTGGCGCGGCGGTCGAGCGGTCCGCATGGGCGACCCCGCCTTGTCCTGCTCCGACCCGATGCGACTGCCGACCTCGTTCGTCATCTCGGCCGGCCCCACCCCCGTGCTCGTCGGCGGTCCCGTCGGCCCCGACTGGGCCATGCTCGCCGCCGCGGTCGGGCTCGGGGCGCTGCGAACCAAGTGGGCCTCGAAGCTCGCGCACGCCGGGATTGAAAAATTCGTCCCCAAGCGCCTCAACCGGGCCCGCGACTTCCTCCACGACGCCGCCTGCTTCGTCACCGGTCACCCGGTCAACGTCGTCAACGGCAGCATGTTCACCACCTGGGCCGACCTCGAGCTGCCCGGCCCCATCCCGCTTTCGTTCACTCGTCGCTACCGCACCAGCTTCTGCGATCGCGATACCGGCCTCGGCTACGGCTGGACGCACAACCTCGACCAGCGCCTGTGGCTCGAGGAAGGGCGCGTCGTCTACCTCACCGAAGACGGCCGCGAGCTCGAGTTCGACACCTGGGAGTTCCCCGACCGAGCCATGCGCAAGGGCGACGAGGTCTTCGACCCCGTCAGTCGCTTCACCCTGCGCGCGCTCGGCCAGTTCCGCTGGTCGCTCGTCGGCCCCGACGGCCTGCGCCGCGAATTCGGCCCCGTGCCGGGCGAGTCCCCCCGCAACAAAGACCGCGGCCTCGCACGCCTGCTGTCCATCTCCAACCGCGTCGGTGACACCATCACCTTGGGCTACGACGAGCGGGCCCAGCTGCACCAAATCCGCGACAGCGGCGGCCGCCCCATCGCGCTCCAATACGACCGCCAGGGCCGAATCGCCACCCTCTGGGTCCCCGCCGCCGACGGCGAGGGCATGCGCCAGCACGCCGCCTTCGCCTACTCCCCCGAGGGCGACCTCGTGCAGGTCACCGATGCCGTCGGCAAGTCGGTGCGCTTCCGCTACGACCACCACACCCTCGTCCAAGAGACCGACCGCAACGGCCTGAGCTTCCACTTCGAGTACGAGGGTTGGGGGCCCTTTGCCCGCTGCACGCGAACCTGGGGCGACGGCCGACTCTACGACCACCTCATCACCTACGACGTCAAGGGGCGCCGCACCGTCGTCGAAGACTCGCTCGGCCACCCCACCCTCTACGAGTGGGGCCCCTACGGCCTCGTCACCTGTGTCACCGATCCCCGCGGCGGCGCCACCCGCTACGAGTACGACGATTGCCTGCGCCGCACCGTCGTCACCGACCCGCTCGGCCACACCACCCGCACCACCTACGACGCCCGCGGCAACCCCATCATGGTCGTCGAGCCCGACGGCGCCATCACGCGGGTCCAGTACGACGAGCACGACGCTCCCCTCGCCCTCCAGACCCCCCGCGGCGGCACCTGGCGGTGGACCTACGACCGCGAAGGGCGGCAGCTCACCGAGACCGACCCCCTCGGCCTGAGCACTCGCTTTCACCATCAAGGCGCCCGCCTGGTCGCCATCGACGACCCTGGCGGGGCGCGAACCACCCTTCACCACGATGGTGCGGGCAACCTCCAGGCGATCGAGCACGCCGACGGTTCCGCTCGGAAGTGGCGTCACGACGCCCTCGGCCGCCCCATTGTCGAGACCAACGCCAAGGGGGCCAACCGCCGCATCACCTACGACGCGCTCGGTCGAGCCGTCCGCATCGACGAAGCCGACGGCAACACCCGCCAGCTCGCCTACGACGGCGAGGGCAACGTCGTGCGGGCCCGCGATCGCCTGCGCGACGTCGCCTTCACCTACCAGGGGCTCGGCGTTCCCACCTCGCGCACCATCGGCGGCACCACCGTCCGCTTCGAATACGACACCGAAGAGCGCCTCACCGCTTTCATCAACGAAAAGGGCCACGCGTACCGCTTCGAGCGCGACCCCGCCGGGGACTTGCTCGCCGAGCTGTGCTTCGACGAGACCAAGCGCGTCTACAAGCGCGACGCTGCCGGGCGCATCACCAAGCTGCTGCGGCCGGGCGTCGGCCGTAGCAGCGAGTACGGTTACGACCCCGCCGGACGGGTGCTGTCCGTCACCCACTCCGATGGCCTGACGGAACAGTTCGTCTACGACGAGCAGGGCGCGCTCGTCGAGGCCAGCAACACCGACACCACCCTGCGCTTCGAACGCGACCTGCGGGGCCGCGTGGTCGTCGAACATCAGGGCGAGCACTCCGTCACTTCGCAGCTCGATCACCGAGGCCTACGGGTGGGTATGGAGTCCTCCATGGGCGGTGCCCTCGAGGTCGCCCGCAACGCCATGGGCGAAGTCGTGGGGCTCGTCGCCCGGCACGGCGAGCGACGCTGGGAGACCAAGATTACGCGCGACGTCCTCGGGCTGGAGGTCGACCGTCAGCTGCCCGGTGGTGCGCGTTCGTATTGGTGGCGCGACGACCTCGGCCGACCCACCCAGCAGTGGGTCGGCAAGGAAAAGAAGCTCGCCCGCGGGCGTAGGTATACGTGGAGCTTCGACGATCGGCTCACCCAGATCTTCGAGGAGGGCCAAGGCGAGCAGCGCTTCGAGCACGACCCGCGGGGCAACCTCGTCCGCACCACGCTGCCCAACGGGCGCATCGAATCGAGGGTGCCCGATGAGGTCGGCAATTTGTTCCGCACGGCCGAGCAGCAGGACCGGGAGTACGGCGTCGTCGGTGAGCTGAAGAAGGAGCAGACCGCCGAGGGTGTCGTTACGTATCGGTACGACTCCGAGGGCAACCTCATCGAGCGGGAGCAGCCCGATGGTGGCCTGTGGGCGTACGAGTGGGACGGTGCGGGTCGGCTGGTGTTGGTGCGCAAGCCCGACGAATCCGAGGTGACCTTCGCCTACGACCCGCTCGGGCGGCGGATCAGCAAGACTGCCGATGGGAAGACTACGCGGTGGGTGTGGGACGGCGATGTCGTCCTGCACGAGCTTGCTGGTGATGATGGCGAAGAGGTCGTCACCTGGGTCTTCGACCCCGAAGAGTTCTCTCCTGCGGCGCGGCTCGACGCCGAGGGGGCGCACAGCGTCGTCACCGATCACCTCGGCACCCCGCTGTGCCTCATCGACGAGGCCGGCGAGACGCGCTGGCAGGGCAGTATCGATGCTTGGGGCCAGATGCGCATCGCGGGCGACGAAGCGCTGTGCCCGTGGCGGTATCCCGGGCAGTACGAGGATGCCGAGACCGGGCTCTGCTACAACCGCTTTCGGTACTTCGATCCCAAGGGCGGCGCGTACATCAGCCGCGACCCGCTCGGCCTCGCGGGCGGCGTCAACCTGCACGGTTACGTCGACGACCCGCTCGTCGCCTACGACCCGCTCGGTCTCACGCGGAAGGACTACGAGCTAGGGGGTTTCGCCAAAGGAGTCGAGTTCTCCGAAGTCGCCGCGATCAACCGAAGATTCGGAGGAACGACCGCTCTAACGGGGAGCATCGATGCTGTTCTCGCGAGCGCTGCTCGTCAAAGGGGTTTCTTCAACAAAGCCGCAGTGGTCGTACGGGGGATTGCGGGACGCCATCTCTACGACAACGGCAACAAACGAACAGCACACGCCGTACTCGACTTGTTGCGACAGCGAAACGGAGTGAGCAGCGGTGTCGATCCAACCGAAGTAAGGAAAGCAATTGCCCGGATCGCCCGCGGGGAACTGACAGAAATTCCAGACATCGCCCGAGCGCTTCGAGGCTTCTAAGGACGAACATGCCCGATCGGAAAAACACGAACAGGAGAGAAATCCCCCGCATCGCCTCTCTCCTCGGCCTTGCGACGATTGACAGCGACTGGTCGGGAGTCGATCCAGTGCTCCCGTTGCTGGAGCACATGCGCCAGGAAGGTGCAGTCGTCGTATTCAAGCTGGACGGCGGGCGTGGTCCCGGCGACAACGGCCCCTATACGGGCATCGCGTCCGGGCCGCCCCTCGGAGACGATTTCGTCCGAATCGACGCAGATACGCTCGAAGACGCCCTAGCGAGCATCATTGTCGGCTACGCGACCCGTGTCTGGGGACACCCTCCTTCCGAATGAGCGTACATGACGGAGCGACCGACCTAGCAACCCAATGCAAACGCCCAGGACCACCGATGCAGGACCCCGAACGATGACTCCCCTCGAGCAATATTTCCGTGGGAACGACGCCTGGCGGTCGTTCGTCGCTGCGGTCGACGGCGGCGCCCCTGCGTCCCCAACACTCCAACGAGCCCTCGGCGACGACGTCGAGTTGGCTCGCGTCGTCAGCTTCATCATCGGGCCAACCGCCGAGGAGTGGATCACCAAGCAAGTGCCCGCCCTGGACGGCCTGACGCCGATTGAATGTGTAGCAACGGGCAAGACCGAGCGGCTCAAGACCATGCTGATGCGGATGTAGCTGGGGAGTGCACTCGTGGCGCCCCACAGCGCGGCACACCAACCACGAAGATCCACTGAGTTCGGGGAAGCCGATCAATGAGCGAGAAACGCCGAAAGATCCCCACGGCTGCGGACGTCGAATGAGCCTCCGAAGCGTTGAAGAAGCGGCGCTGTGGTCTCAGCGATATCAGGGACAGGGTCCTCGAGCGCTTTCGGGACGAACCTGCCCTCCACGATTCATTCGTGCTGGATGGGCCATCGGAGATGGTCTACGCCACGTTCTTCCATCGCCAGGCCGCGGATATCGACGCGGCCCTCGCATCCGGCCTGTCGGCGAGGCTTTCGCACGCCGTGCGGGAGGAACTCAGGCGTGTCGGGCGAGACGTGAAGGCTGTCGAGTTCGAGTTCGACAGCCACGAGAACGTCGAGAAGAACTTCGAGGGCGACTACTTCCTGCGGTTCCGTTGAACATCGCGCCCTCCGCCCCGGAGTCCAGTTCGAGTTGGCTCGAAGGCGACCGACGACACGGGGTGACCAAGACGGGCCGAGGTGAAGTAAACTCGGACAGAACCACGCCCCGCGGCGACTACTCGTAAAGCGATGCCCGACACCCCCGACGCGAGCCGCCCATGGACTCACCGAACGACGCGCTGCGAACCACCTTGGAATCGCTACTCCGTCGCGGAGCGTCGCACGACGAGCTGCGGGCAGCCTTGGTTGCTTTCAAGGAGCGCGGGGGCCTACAGCAAGACGCGGTCGAGATCCTCTACGCCCTCCGTGCGTGGGCGCCCGATGAAGCAACCGAAGACCTCGTGCTCGACACGCTCGACTTCGCGACCGGTTGGTGCCGAGCGGAGATCCGTGTTTGGGGAACCGAGGGTTGATCCGGGCTCGCGGGAGGCATCGCTGACAGAGCTGGCCGAGCTACTGACGTCCGTGTCCCGGGCGAGCACGAACGACGAGTGAACGGTCGCGGCGCGACGACGCTCGGCCCACGATGAGTCCGTAGTGCGGCCAGCGGTCCGGGCCGTGCGCCTGCGAACGCTGCTCGGTGGTCCGACCCCAGCGGGCTCCCTGTCGACTGTTTACGCCATAATTCGTGTCCATTCGCGTTTGTCTCGATTCGCGGCGACGATACTCCTCGTGCCCCGGTTCGCGCTGATCCCCTTGCTCGTCCTTCCGATGATCGCGTGCCAGCCGGCGGGCGACACCGACGTGTCGGCTCGCTTCGATGCAATCGACGAACGCCTGACCTCCATCGAGACGAAGCTCGACGAGGCGGCGGCGAAGGTCGACCAGATGTCGACGTGGGCGAGCGAGCAGCGGGCGGAGGACGAGCGCAAGCGCAAGGAACGGGAAGAGCTGAAGAGCGAGCGGGATGCTCGGCGGGCGGAGCTCGAGGCCCGGCGAGCGGAGCGACGGGAGCAACGGCGATCGCTGCGAGAAAGCGGCGAGAGCACGCTCGGAACGCCGGAGACGGACGACACGTCCGAGCTGATGGCGGAAGGCATCCGATGCGAGCCGATGCGCGACGACCAGCAGCCATGCAGCATCGACCGCGCGCTACTGGACGAGCTGCTGGCGAACCCGGCGAGGCTGAGCAAGCAGGCGCGCGTGGTTCCCCGAATGCGAGACGGCGAGTCCGATGGCTTCAAGCTCTACGGGATTCGCCCGGGGAGCCTGCCGAAGCAGCTCGGGCTCAAGAACGGGGACACGGTGCGGATGGTCAACGGGCGCGCGCTGCTGTCGATCGATGACGCGATGGACGCCTACATGAAGCTGCGCAAGTCGAAGAAGCTGGAGTTCGAGATCGAGCGCAAGGGCAAAGTCTTCGACCTGGTGATCGACATCGTGGAATGAGCCGGCAATCGTTGCGGGGTGGCAGCGCAGTTTTTGCTGGTGTCGAGGCCCCGGATTCGTTTTGACAGTCGGGGTTGTCGGGTCAGTCTCTGGCTCGAGAAACGATGTCCAAAGAACTGCTGCAAGACAACCTCGAGCTGGTGGCCGAACGAAACCCAGACCTGATGGCTGGGTTCTACTCGCTGCTCTTCGAGCGATATCCCCAGGTGCGCCCGCTGTTCAGCCGCAACTCGCAAGCGGAGCAACAAAAGATGCTGGGCGAAGCACTGACGATGCTGGTCGCCCAGGTCGACGACGAGGCGTTCGTGGTCGAGACGATGCGCAGCGTCGGGCGCAAGCACGTCGACTACGGGGTCGAGGACCACATGTACGGCTGGGTTGGCGAGTGCCTGGTGGAGACGCTCGCCCGAGCCAGCGGCGACGCGTGGAACGATGCGCTCGCGGAAGCCTGGACGGGCGTGGTGCAGACCATCTCCGACATCGCGATCGAGGCCGGCAAGGCGTATCGCGCGGAGAAGCTCGCGAGCTGACCCGCCCCGCGGCTCAGCGCTCGTCTTCGGTGCTGGGCCGCGCGCGCGGGTGCGACTGCTCGTAGACGTCGATGATCTTGCCCAGGCTCAGGTGAGTGTAGCGCTGGGTGGTGGACAAGCTGGCGTGGCCGAGCATGGACTGGATGGTCCGCAGGTCACAGCCGCTCTCGAGCAGGTGGGTGGCAAAGCTGTGGCGCAGGCCGTGCGGGCTCACGCGAGCTCGCGCTTGCTCGGTGCTGCGGCGCTCGACGAGGTACCGCACCTGCCGGTCGCCGAGGCGCCCGCCTCGATTACCCAGGAACACGGCCTCGGCGGGCGAGGTCTCGCGCACGAGCTGCTGGCGATGCTCGAGGTACTCGCGCAGCGCCTTGGTGCCCGCGCGCCCCAGGGGCACGATGCGGTCCTTGCCGCCCTTGCCTCGAACGACGCGAATGAGCAGGGTGTCGCGGTCCCAGCGCAGGTTTTGGTGGTCGAGCCGCACGCACTCGCTGACGCGGAGGCCCGCGCCGTACAGTACCTCGAGCACGGCCTTGTCGCGGAGGCGACGGGCAAGGGCGGGAGGGCGCTCGTGCTCGGCAGGCGCCTCGATCATCGAGGCGACGTCGTCGACGGGCAGCGCGACGGGGAGCCTCTGCCCGCGCTTGGGGTTTTGAATGAGGGCGGCCTCGTTGTCCTGGACGAGCCCTTGCTGGCGCAGGTACTCGCCAAAGCGGCGCAGCGCGGAGAGCTTGCGCGACATGGTGCTCGGCGCCCGCTTGGCGTGCATCTTGGCCAGGTGCGCCCGGACCTGCCGCACCTTCAGGTCGGCGGGAGTCGGCTCGCGACCGGTGCGCTCCTCCACCGTGTCGAGGAACTGCTCGATGTCACGCCGATAGGCCCGCACCGTGTTGGGTGAAGCCCGCACCTCCTCTTCGAGGTGCTGAACGAAGCGTGCGAGCGCGTCCCGCATGCCTCGATCCTAGCCGACTGAGGCTCAAACGCCCAAGAATCGCGACTGAGAACGCCGTTCTATATTAAACTGAACAAAAATACAGTATCATCTCGGCCGCCGATGTACGTGCCGCTGTGGGTCAAGAGCAACTTCTCGTTCCTCGAGGGGGCCAGCCATCCGGCGGAGCTGGTCGAGCGGGCGCACGAGCTCGGCTTGCCCGCGCTGACGCTGACCGATCGCGACGGGGTCTACGGGATCGTGCGGGCCCATGTGCGCGCCAAGGAGCTGGGGCTCAAGATGATCTACGGCGCCCAGGTCACGGTGCAGGACATCGAGCGCGGCCCGGCGCGGCAAGTGTTGTTGCTGGCGCAGAGTCGGGCGGGCTACGGCAACCTGTGCCGCCTGCTCTCGCAGGGGCGTGCGCGCTGCCCCAAGGGTCAGAGTCGGGTGCTCAGCTCGGAGCTGCGTACGGTGGGCCCCGACCTGCTGGCGCTGTGCCCCGACCCCGGCTTGCTGCCTGCGCTGCGCGAGCCCTTTGCCGATCGGCTCTACGCGCTGGTCACCCGTCATCGGCAAGACGGTGACGCCGAGCGCGAACAAACGCTGCGCCAGGCCGCGGGGGCGCTGGGCATTCCCGTGGTGGCGGGGACCGAGGTGCTCTATCACCACCGCAGCCGTCGGGCGCTGCAAGACGTGGTCACGTGCATTCGCAGCGGCTGCACGCTGGCCACCGCGGGGACGCGAATCCGGGGCAACGCCGAGCACGACCTGCTGCCGCCCACGGCCATGGACGAGCTTTATGCCGACGACCCCGAGGCAGTGCAGCGCAGCCTCGAGGTCGCCGAGCGCTGCCAGTTCTCGCTCGACCAGATCCGCTACCGCTACCCCGGCGAGCGCCTGCCCGAGGGGCAGACCGAGAGCGACTGGCTGCGCACGCTGACCCTGCGCGGCGCCGAGCGACGCTTTCCCGAAGGCATGCCGCCCGCCATGCGCGAGCAGCTCGATCGCGAGCTCGAACTCATCAGCGAGCTCGACTACGGCGGCTACTTCCTCACGATGTACGAGATCGTCGAGCGCTGCCGCGACCAGGGCATCTTGTGTCAGGGACGGGGCTCGGCCGCCAACAGCTCGGTCTGCTATTGCCTGGGAATCACCGCCATCGACCCGGTGAAGATGGACCTGCTCTTCGAGCGCTTCTTGAGCCGCGAGCGGGCCGAGCCTCCCGACATCGACCTCGACATCGAGCATCAGCGCCGCGAGGAGGTCATCCAGTGGGTCTACGAGCGCTACGGTCGACGACACGCGGCAATGGTCGCCAACGTGATCCGCTATCGCGCCCGCTCGGCCGTGCGCGACGTGGGCAAGGCCCTGGGGCTGCCCGCCACCGCGCTCGATCGCCTCGCGAAGCTGCTCTACTACCACGACGACGGCATGGGGGTGGAGCTGTTCCGCCACGCCGGGCTCGACCCGCAGGCGCCCGTGCACCAGCACCTGCTGCGGTTGGTGCAGGAGCTGGTCGACAGCCCGCGACACCTGTCGATCCACCCCGGCGGGTTCCTGCTCGGGCACGAGCCGGTCGATACCCTGGTACCGATCGAGCCGGCCACGATGGAGGGTCGCACCGTCGTGCAGTGGGACAAGTACGACGTCGAAGACCTCGGGCTGTTCAAGGTCGACCTGCTGGGGCTGGGGGCGCTTTCGATGGTGCGGCGAGCCTTCGAGCTGCTCGAGAAACACGAGGGCACGCCGATCCAGCTGCACGAGGTGCCGACCTCGGATCCGCAGACCTACGAGATGATCTCGCGCGGAGACACGGTGGGCGTGTTCCAGATCGAGAGCCGCGCCCAGATGGCCATGCTGCCGCGCTTGCAGCCACGGACCTTCTACGACCTGGTGATCGAGGTCGCGATCGTGCGCCCAGGGCCGATCCAGGGCGACATGGTGCACCCCTACCTGCGGCGGCGGCAGGGGCTGGAGCCGGTCGAGTACCCCCACCCCGCCCTGCGTCGGGTGCTCGAGAAGACCAACGGGGTGCCGATCTTCCAGGAGCAGGTGATGAAGCTGGCGATCGCGGTCGCCGACTACACGCCGGGCGAGGCGGACCAGCTGCGTCGCGACATGGCGGCGTGGCGCTCAGCGGGGCGAATCGAGCGACACCGCAAGCGACTGCTCGAGCGCATGGTAGCCAACGGCATCACCCCCGACTTCGCCCAGCGGGTGTTCTCGCAGATCCAGGGTTTTGGCGAGTACGGCTTCCCCGAGAGTCATGCCGCCTCGTTCGCGCTCATCGCCTACGTGACGGCGTGGCTTCGTTGTCACCACGCGGCGGCGTTTGCCTGCTCGCTGCTCAATGCCCAGCCGATGGGGTTCTATTCGCCGGCCTCGATCGTCGAGGATGCCAAGCGACACGGGGTCACGGTGCGGCCGGTCTGCGTGCGCAACAGCCACTGGGACTGCACGCTCGAGGCGATGCACGACGACGAGTCGGGCAACGGTAGCGGGACGTGGGCGCTGCGCATGGGCCTGCGCTTGGTCAAGGGGCTGGGGGCACGCGAGCAGGCCCAGCTGCTGGCGGCTCCGCCTCCCTACGACGACATCGCGAACTTCGTGCGTCGCACTCGGCTGAACACCAAGGCGCTCGCGGCCCTGGCCGAGGCGGGTGCCCTGCAGTGCTTCGGGCTCGGTCGTCGCGATGCGCTGTGGACCATTCGCGGGCTGGCCGTCGCCTACGACGACGATCTCGACTTGCCCGCCGATCAGGCTCCGGCCGAGGTCCAGCCCAAGTTCCGCGCCGTGCACCCCACCGAGGCAATCCTGTGGGACTACCGGGCGAGCCATCACAGTGCGCGTGGACACCCGATGGAGAACATCCGCCAGGGGCTCCGGCCGGGGCTGCCCTGGGCGCGTGACGTGGCACGGATGCCCGACCGCAAGCACACCGATTTCGTGGGGCTGGTCATCTGTCGGCAGCGGCCGGGAACCGCCAGCGGGGTCACCTTCCTGACCCTCGAAGACGAGACCGGGTTCGTCAACGTCGTGGTGTGGAAGCAGGTCTTCGACGAGCATGCGATCTTGATCAAGAGCGCCGCCGTGCTCGGGGTGACGGGCAGCATCCAGCGAGCCGAGGATGTGGTGCACCTGGTGGCCACTCGGCTGTGGGAGCCCACCACGCGGCCGGCGGCTCCGCCGACGCAGATTCGCAGCTTTCATTGAGCCCCGGCGGGCGCGCAAAGACTGCGTAGTGCGACGGTCCTGCTCCGCGGTATCGTTCGCCCGTGACGAGGACCCCTCCCCGCTCCGAAGCCGCCGCCCGGGCGCTGACGCTGGTCGAATCGCTCCAACGCCGCTTCGTCACCGCGCTCGAGGACACGAGTGCAGGGCAAGGTGCTGCGCTGCGCTTCACCGAGGTCGAGTGGCTCCGCGACGAGGGGCGCCACGGCGGCGGCACGCGCTTCGAGGTCGGGGACACCCCCGTGTTCAACCGGGCCTCGGTGAACGTCTCGCAGGTCCACTACGACGACGATCCGAACAAGCGCCTCGCCTCGGCGACCGCGCTGTCGACCATCGTGCACCCTCGCCATCCGCACGCGCCCTCGGTGCACATTCACATCAGCTGGACGCAGATGCGCAGCGGCAAGGCGTACTGGCGCATGATGGCGGACCTCAACCCGTCCATCCCGCACGAGCCGGCCACGCGAGCGTACGAAGCCGCGCTGGAGGCCGCCGCGCCCGAGCAGCACGCCGACGCGATGGCGGCCGGAGACCGCTACTTTCACATCCCCGCGCTGAAGCGCCATCGCGGGGTCTATCACTTCTATCTTGAGGGGTACGTGACCGAAGATGCGGCGGCGGACGAAGCCCTCGCGAACACCATCGGCACGGCGGCGATCGACACCTACGTCGAGGTCCTGACCGCGGCGTTGCGGAGTGCCACCGAGCCCGCGGAGGCCGACATCCAGGCGCAGCTGCACTACCACACGCTGTACCTGTTTCAGGTCCTCACCCTCGACCGCGGGACGACGTCGGGCCTGTTGGTGCACGACCAAAACGACGTGGGGATCCTGGGTTCGCTGCCCTCGCACGTCGACCGCGACCTGCTGGCGTCATGGCGCGACCGCCTGCAATCCCCTCAAGATGGGCTGCTCGATGCGCTGGTCGCCGCCCTCGGATCTCGGTCGCCCGCGCCCGTGGATCTCGACACCAAGCGAGCGCTGGCTCGGGTCGTGCGCGAGCACTACCGGGCCCACCCCGAAGCGCTGTCGATGCAGGCGTCCGGCACGGTGATTCCCCCGACGGTCGCCAACCATCGCTGAGCCGTCCGACATCCCACGACAACGGCCCTCGATTCTCGCGGGGGCCCTCGGGGGCATGAGCCTTCGACGCGTCCACGCCCGGCGGCATTCCAACGTGCGACGGCCTCGCCTTGAAATGCCATCGTAATTACGGCCCCGAACCCAATGGCAGAGTGGATCGTATAGCCTCTTGTTGGTGGTCGTTCCTGACGCACACGGTCCGCAGTCCGAGCTCGACGATCGTTCGCAGGACGTCACCCTCCCGCAGGATCAAGACACGGCGATCTCGGGGGCCGACATCCGCACGGGAGACCCCGGACCCGAAACCACCGAAGACCCGCTGCTGTCGCCCGGCGACACCCTCGGACGCTTCTCCATCACCCGGGTGCTCGGTCAGGGCGGCATGGGAGTGGTGTACGCGGCCCGAGACCCCGACCTGGGGCGCGAGCTGGCGGTCAAGGTGCTGCACCGCTCGGTCGACGATGCGGACGAGCGCGCTCGGGCGCGATTGCTCCGAGAGGCGCGGGCCATGGCGAGCGTCTCGCACCCGAACCTGGTGACCGTGTACGACGTGGGTCGGCACGAGGGCCAGGTGTTCATCGCGATGGAGCTGGTCCGTGGCCAGACGCTGGGACAGTGGCAGCGTAGCGAGCCTCATGACTGGCGCGAGGTGCTGCGCATGTATCACCAGGCGGCGCAGGGCTTGGTGGCGGCGCACGAGGACGGGCTCGTTCACCGCGACTTCAAGCCGAGCAACGTGCTGGTGAGCACCAAGGGTCGGGTGCAGGTGGTGGACTTCGGGCTCGCGCGGGCGGTGAGCACGGGCGACGCGGTGCAGGCGGTTCAACCCTCCCCCGCCGATGCGATCGCGCAGGCGGACCGCGAAGCGCTGGCCACCGATCTGACCAGAACCGGGGCTCTGGCGGGCACGCCCGCGTACATGGCCTCCGAGCAGTTCCGTGGCGAGGCCACCGACGCCCGGACCGACCAGTTCGCGTTTTGTGTCGCGCTTTGGGAGGGGTTGTTCGGCGAGCGACCGTTTGCGGGGGCGACTCCGGTGGCGCTCATGCTCGCGGTCATCGAAGACGAGCGTCGAGCGGCGCCAACCGAGACCGAGGTGCCCCCCCGGATCATCGAGGCACTGGAGCGAGGCCTGGCCTCGGACCCGGGCCGACGCTTCGCGGACATGAGCGCGCTGCTCGAGCAGCTGCGGGTCGAGTCGGAACCCACGGCGACGCCCACGATGGGCAGCCCCTGGCGATGGCTCGGAGCGGCCGCGCTCGTCGGTGTCGCCGGGCTGGGGCTCTACCTCGCGATGCCGAGCAAACCCGCCGACCCGGTGCCACAGACGCCCCCACCGGAGCAGACGGAGCCCACGCCCGCGGTCGAGCCCCCCAAGGTCGGTCTGGCGGCCATCGATGGCTATACGACCCGCAAGAACTTCCGCAGCACGGCGACGCTGTGGGAGGCGGCGGCACGCGACTTTCAACGCGCATGCGAGGCCACGCCGGACCATGCCCGCTGGTGCGCGGCGTGGCACTTCAGCCAGGGGCAGACCTTGCTCGAGCGACACGAGCCCGCAGCCGCCGAGGCGCCCCTGAACAAGGCGGCGTCGATCGATCCGAAATGGGCGCTGCCGCACCTCGGCCTCGCGGGCGCATATCGGCTCCAGGGGCGCTTCGACGACGCGCTCGAGGCCTCGATCGTGGCGCAAGGGCTGGCGCCCGATCTATGGCTGACCGTGTCCTCGGCCGCCTCGACCCATGTCGCTGCCGAGCGTCTCGACGAGGCGATCGACGAGTACCTTCGGGCGCTGGAGCTCGCCCCGGAGCAGCCCGATCTGCTCGCCTCGTTGGCGCTCGTCTATCACGCGCACGAGCTCGACTCTCAGGCGGAGCGCTACGCCAACAAAGCGCTGGAAAAAGACCCGGAGAGCATGCCGGCCCTGATGCTGCTGGCCGAGCGCGGGCTCGAGGCGGGTGACGGCGCCACGGCGCTGGCCTTCGCCGACCGAGCGGTGGCCGTGGGCCCGCAGAGCGTCTCGGCGTGGCTCGCCCGTGGGGATGCGCTGCTGCTGCTCGATCGCAAGACGGAGGCGCAGACCTGCCTGACCCGTGCGGTGCAGCTGCTGTCGATCGACAAGGATCACGGGGCGCCCGCGGAGCGGCTCGAGCGGGTGCAGCAGGCCCTGCTCGAGGGCGAGACCCCGCCGCCTCGCTACGGCGAGGGTGCGGTCGGCAAGCTGCGCTCACGCAAGGCCGAGGAGGAACCCGAGTCGCCCGCGCCCGTGCTTCAGCGCTCGCGCAAAGCCAAGCCGGCGAAGAAGGCCAAGGGTCACGACGCGGACGACCCCTTCGGCGGCTGAGCACCGTGCGGTCGCTCCATCGGGTCACGGCCGAGCACGAAGACGTCGAGCCACGCGACCTCGACCGGCCCGCCGTCGGTGACCACCAGCTCGATCACGCCGTAGCCCGCCTCGAACTCGGTGCCCGTAGGCAACGGGTAGTCGTGCCATCCCGGGCGTAGAGCCAGCGTAGAGCCGTCCCCCCACCCCTCCACGCGAAGCTCGGAGACCTCGCCGGCCCATAGACGCAGGCGCCCATCGAGCACCAAGCCTTGTCGCAGCGGCAGCCCGACCACGGCCCGCTCTTCGATGACGCGCGCTTGATGGCCTCCCCGACGATGCGGTGCACCGAGGCCCGACAGCGCCCAGCGCGAGTCATGGATCCACAGCCGCTCGTACCCCTTGTCGTCTCCGCGCGAGCGTACCAGCGCCCAGCCCACAGCCTCGTCGTAGGCCCCGGGTTCCGCCCCCGTGCGTGCGGCGAAGACCCAGTTGGCCGGCCACGAGCCGGGCGTGCCCACCGTCTCGAACCCCGAGTCCAGGGGCATTCCGAAGGCCCGCGACCAGGCCGGTGCCAGCGACTGCGGCACACCTCGCTGCAACCGTGCCTCGAGATAGTCGGCCTGCATCTGCATGGACAGGCGAACGGCGGCCAAGCTGAATAGCAGGACGACCCCGCGCTTCCACTTCGCGCCGCGAACCAGCGGTTCGAGCACGACCGCCCAGCCGACACCGAACGCCACCGTGCACCCCACCAAGCGCCGCGCCCCGAAGGCCCAGCCGCCCCACCAATCCGCGACGGCACCGCAGACGAAGACCTCCAGGATCACCGCCACCACCAGCGCCCGGGACAAGCCGCGAACGGGACCCCGCCGCACGGCACCGACGAGCAAGCCTCCGAGGGCAACCGCGACCGCGGGCGACCAGGCCAGCAATCCACCCCGACTGGACCACAGTACCCACGACCACTGGCTCTCGGACCACCGCATGAACTGCGGACCCTGAGGCACGAGCCACGGCTGCCCGTAGGTTTGCTGCCAGACCCACGCCTGCGGCAACCACACGACGAGCGCCACCCCGAACATCACCGCCAGCACTCGACCGACATCGGGCAGTGCCGCGCCTCGGCGCCAGGCAATCCCGACGAGCGACAGCGGCACCACCACGAACACGGCATCCTGCGGTCGGACCAACGCGACCAGGCCGAGCCACAGCCCGGGACTCACGCCCGCTCGCCACCCACGCCGAACATCGCCTCGCACACTGGCGTGCACCAGGCCCGCCACCGCGAACGCCGAGGCGGCATGCGACCAGCTGGGCTGCCGCGTCATGTACCACCACAGCGGGGTCGCGAGCGCGGCCAACACGATCACCACGCCGACGGTTCGCGGCAGAA
>JBCCHT010000037.1:0-126151 GCA_039028615.1 Myxococcota bacterium
GCCCGGAAGCGCTCAATCCAGCCACCGGAGGAAACCCCTCACCGGTCCAGGCCATCGTGTACCAACCGGTGAGATCTTAAGCATATTATGGCTTCACGTCATCGCGATCTTTGGTGGGAAGCGGCGCGGTGCTGGCCCGCCAGCGCAACTTTCGTCCCGGGCGATCGGTACCATCATCTTTGGCATGCTCTGCAAAGCCCCTACCAATCCGAAGCAACCGTCACTCGTTCCTGACAATCAAGCGTTGAATCACACCAAATAATGGAAGAAGGCCGCGAAGAAGAAGGTGACCAAGAAGAAGACGGCGCAGAAGAAGGCCGCGAAGAAGAAGGTGACCAAGAAGAAGACGGCGCAGAAGAAGGCCGCGAAGAAGAAGGTCGCCAAGAAGAAGACGGCGCAGAAAAAGGCGGTGAAGAAGAAGGCCGCCAAGAAAAAAGCCGCGAAGAAGAAGACGGCTCAGCGCAAGAGCAAGAAGTAAGCCGCGCGGGTCGTAGGCGCCGCGTCGCGGCGCCCGTTCCCAAGACCGCGACGGAGACGAGCCCGACTCGTTCCCGTCGCGGTTTTCGTTTGTCGGACGGACGCTACCCGCGAATGACGGCGCTGATGTAGTTGTCCGAGGCCGAGAGCACGGCGTCGCTGACCATTGCCATCAGGCGGAAGTAGGTCAGGTCGACCTCGGTGTCGGCGCTGCCACAGACGGTGCCCACCGGGTCGCTCGGATCGAAGTCGACGAGGAAGTCCGCGCCCACGAAGCGGACGTGGGTCTCATCGGCCTCGGAGATGACCTCGAAGGTCTGGCCCTCGAAGCGCGCGTGCACGGTGCGGGTGCTGCCGAGCTGCTCGATGAAGAAGCCGTCGTGGTCCTGAAGCTCGTCGAAATCGCGGCGGTTGCCGAAGAAGCGCGGCTTGATGACGTAGGGCCCGCCGTCCTCGGGGCAGAACACGTCGCAGTTGCCACACTCGTTGCAGAAGTCCGCGAAGTTTGCGATCTGGTGCTTCTTGGTGACCGCGATGTCGTCGGTGGTCTGGGTGACCCACGCCTCGCCCTCCGGCCGCAGCTTGACCACCGGGACCTCGCCCTTGGGCAGCACGAAGCTGAAGTTGGCGTCGTTGGGGCAGACGGGGATGCACTTGTCGCAGGTCAGGCAGTCGAGCAGCACCAGCGACGAGCCGACCTTCTTGGGCACCTTTTGGTTGGCGGGCAGGGCGTAGCGGGCGTCGGCGGTGACCTGCTCGACGTAGGTCGCGGTGTTGAGGACCTTGGTTCGCGACAGCCATCGCCGTCGCATGTCGGGCTCGAGGTCGGCTTCGTCGAGCGAACCGTCGGACTCGAGCGCGTGCAGGCAGGCCTCGCGCGCGGCCCCCTCGATGCCCTCGGCCGCCAGCGCCGTCTCGCCGTGACCATAGGCGCGCAGGATGAAGTCGTTGACGGTATTGGCCCCGACCGCGTCCATCCGCTTGTACAGCTCTTTGTAGTAGGCCTGGGTCCGACCGTAGCCGCCCGGCTGCAGCAGGTCGCTGCACACGGTGATGGGCGTCAGCCCCAGCGCCACCGCGTCGGGGAAGTTGCGGGCGTTGATGCCCGCGGAGAACGAGATGGGGTAGGTGTCGCCGAAGGTCTCGCGAAAGCGACCCACGAGGTTCATCGCGAGCACGTGCAGGGGCGCACCGCTCAGGTACATCTCTTTTTCCTTCTCGGGGAAGAAGGCGCGGTGGTTGCCCACGATGAGCGTGTTGCTGAACTTGACCCCCAGGTGCAGGTTTCGCTCGGCCGCGGTCTCACCCAGCCGCTTCACGAAGCCGACCGCCTGGTCCCACTTGGTGTCCTTTTCGAACGCGGAGTCGGGCACGTGCTGCTCGGTGTAGCCCATGGTGTCGCGCAGCAGCTCGCGCAGGCGCTGCGGCCCCAGCAGGGTGGGGTTGAGCTTGATGATGCAGTGCAGCCCCACCTCGCGCAGCAGGTAGTCGATGATGCTCTCGATCTCTTCGGGCGGGCAGCCGTGGAAGGTGCTCAGCGTGAGTGTGTCCGACAGCGAGGTGAGGAAGTCGAGGCCGCGGTACTGGGCGTACTGGTCGGGAATCTCGCTGCGAAAGCGCTCGACCAAGTCGGAGGCGTCCATCATGCCGCGGATGAACGCGGTGACCGGCTCGGACTTGATGCCTTCCAGGTCGTAGCCCACGCTCATGTCGTAGACGAGCGGGCCGAAGGTGGGGGCGATGGTCAGCTCGCCCGAGGCCTCCAGCATGCGGACCAGCATCGCCCCTTTGACGTACTCCTCGAGGGACTCGGGCAGCTTGAGCTCCTGCGACCACTCGACGTTGTAGCCGACGGTCTGCATGTCGATGCAGGGGCGCGGGATCTCGAGCTCGTCGAGGATTTGCACCGTCTTCAGCTCGAAGATGCGGCACCCGGCCAACCACGACAGCACGATGTTCTGGGCCATCTGCGACTGGGGGCCCGCGGCGGGCCCCAGCGGAGTCCCGGCGAGGTGTCCCTGGAACACGACGGACGTGTCGCGTCGAGCGTCGCCCAGCACGAACTTGCGGCGCGGCAGATGAAAGATGGAGTCGTGCTCGGCCAGCTCCCGGAACATGCGGGTGACCAACGCGCCGAAGGAATGAGGTCGTAGCTCGGCCATGGGCTTGGACCCTCGAAGGTACCCTAATGCGAGCGCGGACGATCGACCGGAAGGACGGCTTGCGGTAGGCTGACCCTCGGATGGATACCGTGCAGCTGCACCTCAATGGGGAAGCGCTCGAGGTCTCGGGGGTCAGCCCCACGATGACCTTGTTGGAGTACCTGCGAGGCGAGCGAAGCCAATCCGGCACCAAGGAAGGCTGTGCCGAGGGCGATTGTGGGGCGTGCACGGTGGTGGTCATCGACCCCGAATCACCCGGCGGCCCACGTTTTCGCGCCGTGAACAGCTGTCTGCTGCTGTTGCCGCTGTTGCACGGGAAACACGTGTACACGGTCGAATCACTGCGTTCGGGCCCGCCCGCGCGACCTGGCGACGAGGGCTACCACCCGGTGCAAGAGGCCCTGGTGGCCAAGCTCGGTTCGCAATGCGGCTACTGCACGCCGGGGGTCATCATGTCGATGTTCGAGGCGTGTTATCGCGACGACCTCGACGCCCCGTGGAAGCTCGATGATCAGATGTGCGGCAACTTGTGTCGCTGCACGGGGTACCGACCGATTCGCGAGGCCACGGTGCAGATCGCCGGGAAGCGTCCCGACGACCGGTTCTCTGCCGCTCTCCAGGCGGCCGCCGATGGGCCACCCGCTCCCGCGCTCGCGTACCGCTACGAACCGCCCGCCGCCTCGGGGCATCGGCCACAGCGCTTTTGGATCCCGCGGACCTTCGACGAGTTGTTCGAGATTCGGGCCGAGCACCCTCAGGCGCGCCTGGTGGTGGGCGCGACCGATCTCGGGCTCGACGTGACCAAGCATGGCGAGCGCTTCGAGGCGATGATCTCGCTGCAGGGCATCGAGTCGCTGCGCACGCTGACCCACGATGCGGGGCTCTGGAGCATCGGCGCGACGGTACGCCTGGCCGACCTCGAGGACGTCACCGATCACGCGCTGCCGCCCATCGCTCGCATCTTGCGGTTCTTCGGTTCGCGACAGATCAAAAACGGCGCCACCGTGGGCGGCAACCTGTGCAACGCCTCGCCCATCGGTGACCTCGCGCCCGTGCTGCTGTCGCTCGGGGCCACCATGGTCATGCGCGGCTCCGCGGGGGAGCGCGAGGTGTCCATCGACGACTTCTTCGTCGGCTATCGCAAGACGGTGCTCACGGCCGACGAGTTATTGGTTCGCGTCGAGCTTTCCGACCCTCCGCCCGAGGCCCGCATCGGCGCCTACAAGGTCTCCAAGCGCCGCGAGATGGACATCAGCGCGGTCGCGGCTGGGCTGCGCGTGGACGTGGTCGACGGCGTGGTGAAGGCGGCTCGCTTCGGCTTCGGGGGCATGGCCGCGACCCCGGCTCGGGCCTCGCAGGCCGAGGCGGCGGTGGTGGGGCAGGCGTGGTCGCAGCAGGCGTGCGAGGCGGCGGCGCGGGCCGTGGCGAACGACTTCACGCCCATGTCGGATCATCGCGGCTCGGCCTGGTACCGATCGACGGTCGCCGCGAATCTGTTGCGCGGGTTCTTTGCCGATACCGCGGAGCAACCGGTGCCCCGACTGCCCGACCGCCCCACGGGGACGTTGCTGGGGTCCACCACCCTCGCCACGGAGGCCCAGCCATGAAGAGCCCATCCGCGCCTCCGAGCCCGCTGCACCAGTCGACGATTCACGACAGCGGCCATCGACACACGTCGGGGCAGGCGCGCTACGTCGACGACTGGCCGCTGCCGCCGGGTACCGGTCACGGCTGGGTCGTCACCTCGCCGCATGCCCACGCAAAAATCCTGCGGCGCGACGCCACCGCGGCGCGGGCCCTGCCCGGCGTGCATGCGGTGCTGTTCGCCGATGCCGTCCCGGGCAACCCGCTCATCGGACCCATCGTTCACGACGAGGAGCTGCTCGCCAGCGAACGGGTGCACTACGTCGGGCAGATCGTCGCGCTGGTGGTGGCCGAGGACCTGGCCACCGCTCGCGATGCGGCGGCGCAGCTGGTCATCGAGTACGAGCCGCTGCCCGCGGTGCACACCATCGACGAGGCGATCGAGCACGACCAGTACATCGGGCAGCCGCACGTCATCGCCCGCGGGGATGTCGATGCGGCCCTGGCCGAGGCCACGATCCGCGTCACGGGCGAGGTCCGCTGCGGCGCCCAAGACCACTTCTATCTCGAGACGCAGGCCGGCCTGGCCTTCCCCGAGGAAGACGGCTGCTTCACCGTCCTGTCGTCGACCCAGCACCCCACCGAGGTGCAAAACGAAATCGCGGCGGTGCTGGGTGTCGGGGCCAACAAGGTGGTGTGCCAGGTGCCGCGCATGGGCGGTGGCTTCGGGGGCAAGGAGTCCCAGGCCACGCCCTTCGCCTGTCTCGCCGCGCTCGGGGCCCAGGTCACGGGGCGGCCGGTCAAGGTGTGGCTCAACCGCGAACGCGACATGCGGATCACGGGCAAGCGCCACCCCGTGCTCGGTCGCTACGACGCGGGCTTCGATGCCGAGGGCAACCTGCTGGCGCTGCGGGCCGAGGTGTTCAGCGACGGGGGCTTTTCGGCCGACCTGTCGCTGCCCGTGCTCGACCGGGCGCTGTTCCACCTCGACAACGCCTACTACGTGCCCGCGCTGCACTTCACCGGCCGAGCCTGTCGCACCAATCGCCCCTCGAATACCGCCTTCCGCGGCTTCGGTGGCCCGCAGGGCATGGTGGTGGTCGAAGAGGTCATGGCGCGCGCGGCCGAGCGCATGGGCGTGGACCCGGCACAGCTGCGGGCGCGCAACTACTATGGTGCCGCCCCGCGCGACCGGGCGCCCTACGGCCAAGAGGTCAAGGCCGAGCACAACCGCCTCGACCGCATCCACACCGAGCTGATGGCGAGCAGCGAGTACGCCGAGCGTCGGGCGTCCATCGAGGCGAGCCATGGCGACTCGCCGTGGATCAAGCGGGGCATCGGCTTCCAGCCGGTGAAGTTCGGCATCTCCTTCACCAAGAGCATCCTCAACCAGGCGGGGGCGCTGGTGTTGGTCTACGCCGACGGCACGGTGCAGCTGAACCACGGCGGCACCGAGATGGGGCAGGGGCTCCACACCAAGATGCTCACCGTGTGTGCCCACGAGCTCGGCGTGCCGACCTCGGCCATCCGGGTCATGGACACGGCCACCGACAAGGTGCCCAACACGTCGGCCACGGCGGCGAGCAGCGGCTCGGACCTCAACGGGCAGGCGGTCAAGGAGGCGTGCGAGATCCTCCGCGAGCGCCTGCGCGGGGTCGCGGCCGCGATGCTCGAGCTGTCGCAGGACGAGGCGACCGACCTTCGCTTCGCGGGCGGGGCGGTCACCCATCCCGCCAGTGCGCGCTCGCTGTCGTTTGCCGAGGTCGCCCAGCAGGCCTGGCTGACCCGCGTCTCGCTATCCTCGACCGGTTTTTATTGCACGCCGGGCGTCGGCTACGACCACGCCACCGGCTCGGGCACGCCCTTTTACTACTACGCGTACGGCGGGGTCGTGTGCGAGGTCGAGGTCAACGGGCTGACGGGAGAGCACCGCGTGTGCCGGGTCGACATCCTGCACGACGTGGGCACCTCGCTCGTCCCGAGCATCGATCGCGGCCAGGTCGAGGGTGGCTTCGTGCAGGGCATGGGCTGGCTGACCTGCGAAGAAGTGCTGACCACCGCCGACGGGCACCCGATCACACTCGGTCCCTCGACCTACAAGATCCCGGCCATCGGTGACGTGCCGCTCGACTTTCGGGTCGAGCTGCTGCCTCGGGCGCCGCAGCCGGGGGTGATCCACGGCAGCAAGGCGGTGGGCGAGCCTCCCTTCATGCTGTCGATCGGGGTGGTCACGGCGTTGCGTCACGCCATCGGAGGCTTCGGTCCGGGCGAAGTCGAGCTTGCCTTGCCGGCCACGCCCGAGGCGATCCTCCGCGCCGTCGAGGCCCAAAAAACCCCGACGTAGGCTGGTTGCTCACCCGCCGTGCGGGCGTCGTGGCGTCGGTCCAAACGGGCCGGGCCCGGCGCGACACCGGTGGGAGAGGGCAGGGCGGTGGCATCGGGCCACGGGGCGCCGGGACAGCGGGCCGAGACCCGGGGATCGCGAGCGGGCCTGCGCGGCATCCTGGCCGCGAATGGGGCCAAACGCGGCCTCAGCGTGCCCGGAGCGCCGAATCACGACGGCCGGCCGTTGTGACGGCGTGCATCGGATCGTGGAATCAAAACGGTGGGTGCTCTAGACTCCGTGCCCGATGTCGCAGCCCCTGCTCGAACCGGTCACCGCCGGTCAGACGCGGTTTCGCATGCAGGGCCTGTCGCCGGATGCACGCGGGATCGCGGTCGGTCGCGAGGTCCTGGTGACCTTCCCGTCCATCGACTGGATGGTCGCCTTTTTGGGGGCCTACAGCGATGAGGCCAACCTCGACGACCTGCTGCCCACCATGACCCTCGAGCACGCGCGGCGCCACGAAGGCGGCCACGTGCTGTTGCTGCGATGCGCGGCGGGGGATGGCTATGCCGTCGATCGCCTGGGTCGTCTGGCGGGGGCCACCCGCGGTCAGATCTATACGGGCGGCGGCTCGGTGTTCGTGCGCTGGCGCCAGCGCGACGCACCCTTCGGCTACGACCTGGTCTCGCCGCAGGCCCCCGAGGGCGAAGAGGTGCAGGTCATCGACCGCGACTACGCCTCGGCCTACACCACCGTCGACCGCATGGATCCGGTCGAGCTGATCCAGCGCTTGCAGCTGCGTCAGGTGCCGCTGCCCATGGCGGGCATCGCCGCCGATCCCGACCAGTGCGGCCTCAAGGACCTGGCCTTGGCCCTGGTGAGCCCGGGCATCGCCTCTCGCGTGCTGCGGCACCTTTGGCGGCTCGAGACCAACTTCGCCGGCTACTACGTGCAGCTCGACGACGACGATCGGGCGAGCCTGTTACTGCGCATTCGCCAGCCGCTGGGGCGCGTGCTCGACCTGCTGCACGGCACCCCGGGCGTGGAGCTGATGGCCCCCGTGTCGTCGCGGGCGGCG
This sequence comes from Myxococcota bacterium, assembly GCA_039028615.1. Taxonomy (GTDB): domain Bacteria; phylum Myxococcota_A; class Polyangia; order Nannocystales; family Nannocystaceae; genus Paraliomyxa. The sequence goes on from JBCCHT010000037.1 coordinate 7,628, forward strand.
GTCGAGGTCGGCTATCGCCACCCCATCGCGCTGGGGTCGGCCTCGGCCTGCCTGCCCGGCGAAGAGATGTTCCTGTTCCGCGGCAAGGTCGGCCGAGTCGAGCGACTGCCCGGCCCGCCGCGATTCGTCGACGGCCGCCACCTGGTCGAGGCCACGGGCTCGGCCAACCTGCGCGACCCCGGTCAGCTACGCGAGGCGGACCTCGTGCCCCTGCAGGTCGAGCTGCAGGTGCGACCCGCCTCGAATCCGCGGGAGCCTCGGGCCACGCTCATCGCCTGGGAGCAGGTCGGCCTGCTGCGGCACCTGGTGTACCTGGTGCCGCCCAGTGCTCTGGCCGCATCGCGCGTGGTACCGCTGGCGGAAGGCGTGGTGGTCATCACCGGGTCGTCCATCGGCGGGCGTGCTCGGGCGGCGGGGGCCGGCATCGGAGCCGGGGCCATCGTGCCGCTGGGGCGTCGCATGGGCGAGGTGGCTCCGGGCGTCCTGGTGCCCGATGGCTACGAGCTGTGGCCGCGCGTGCGCCCCACCTTGATGCGAGAGCTGCTGGGGCTCGGTTCCGAGGACCACGCCATCTTCTTGCGCGCCGACGCCGACCCCATCCGGGTGACCCCCGAGCAGCTGCAGCCGCTCGACGCGGCGCTCATCGGTCGGCTCCAGCTCGACGACGCGGTACCGATCGATCCGCAGGTGCCCGCCCTCGAGCCCGGGCGCATTCAAAACCGCAAGCTCGGTCGCTTTGCGCTGTGGGGCTACGGGCGCGCGCCCAAACCTTCCGACGACGGTCCGGGGCCCGGTCAGTAGGCGCCCAATGGCCCGCAGCCTCCCCGAATTCGTCGAGGAATTCGTCGAGCCCCTGCTCGGCGGAGGCCAGCTCACGGTGGGCCCGCCGTTTCGGCTGCGCGACAGGGCCATGATGAGCGAGCAGACGGGCACCTTGCTCGACGACTCGCTCCGCTTGCTTCGCCTGCGGCGGGCCCAGAGCCTGGTGGCCAACCCCAGCCTGCCCGACCCCGACGAAGACGAGCTCAGCCTGTGGATCGGCCTGCACAACACGCTGGTCTTCGACCATCCCGATCGCGATCGGGTGTGGTCTCGGGCCGCGACCTGGCGCCGCGTCGAAGGGGCGACCCGCAGCATGTTGACCTTGCCCAGCCCCACCAAGGCCGACGACGCCATCGCGCGGCACGTGTCGGTGGGGGCCGCCATCGACCTGATGCGTCACGACCTGGTGGTGCGCACGGCGGCGGGTGAGCTGCGCTTGCCGGGACAAGAGCTGTCGCGTCGCGGCGCCCGAGCGGTGGTCCCCGGCGACGGCATCGTGCACGAGCACGTGGCGTGGATCGAACAGCCGCACGCCCCCGAGGCCGAGCGCCTGCTCGAAGATGCCCTGCGCGCGTCGCCGCTGACCTGCGTGCTGCAGCCGCTGCTGGCTCCCGCCGGGTGGTCTCCGCTCTCGGCCGCCGAGGCGTTCACCGATCGGGCGTTGGTGCGCGCGATCTGCCACTGCTGGGCGCGGCAGCGCGACTGGGTGGCGGTGGGCGGGGCAGTCGCGGGGGCGCTGCTGCCTTCGGTGCCCGGCGCCGCGGGTGAGGATCCTGCCCCCGAGTCCGCCGAGGGCGCGCCGCTGGCCTTGCCCGGGGCCGTGCTCCCCACCGACCCCCGCGTGCTCAGCGGGGTCGTCGGCGCCCTGGTCCACCTGCACTTCCTCAAGGTCGTCGAACTCGATGCTCGACTCGGCGTGGCCGCGGTCAGCCGAGACCCGGGCGTGACGACCTTCTTGGCCCTTCCGCTCCTGCTCCCCGAGCTCCAGGCGACGATGGGTGCTCCGCTGGGCGGGCTGGAATCGACCGAGGGCGGCCGGGCCGGACGTGACCACGTCGATGCGCCCCTCGTGCGCCGCTGGACCGAATACCTCGATCACCTCCAAGAGCTCGTGCCCCGCAGCGCCGTCGACAAACTGCTGGCGAGCCTCATACCCCGGATCGTACAAACACCGTGACCATGGCCGCTCCCGCCAACGCTCCCACACCCGACGCCGGTGTGGCCGACCTCTCCCGCCGCCTCCAGGAGGGCGCCCGCCAGCTCCAGGCCCAGTTCTTGGGCAAGGAAGAGATCATCCGGCTGCTGTTCATCAGCGCGGTGGCGGGCGAGCACCTGGTGATGGTGGGTCCGCCCGGCACCGCCAAGAGTGCCCTTTTGCGGGGCTTCGCCCAGATCATCGAGGCGCAGTACTTCGACTACCTGCTGACCCGCTTCACCGAGCCCAACGAGATCTTCGGCCCGGTCGACATCCAGGCCTTCCGCGACGGCTCCTATCGCCGCCGCGTCGAGGGCATGCTGCCCGAGGCCGAGGTCATCTTCCTCGACGAGATCTTCAAGGCCAACAGCGCCATCCTCAACAGCCTGCTGACCCTGCTCAACTCGCGCCGCTACACCCACGGCAACGAGACCATGCGGGTGCCGCTCATCTCGATGTTCGCGGCCAGCAACGAGGTCCCCAGCGACGACGCCCTGTCGGCGCTCTTCGACCGCTTCCTGCTGCGGGTACGCGTCGACTATCTCGACAGCTATCACTTCCGCGGACTGCTGCAAAAAGGCATCGAGCTGGAGGCCTCGGGCATGAACCCCGACGCGGCCCCGCTGAAGCCGGTCATCACCGCGACCGAGCTGCGCGACCTGCAGCGCCGCTTCGCCACGCTGCTCGAGTTCGGCGAGGACTTCCTGGCCACCTTCAAGGGCTTGGTGTTCCAGATCCGCTCCGAGGGCATCGGCCTGTCCGACCGCCGGATCGTCAAAATGCTCAAGCTCTTCGCCGCCTCGGCCGTGTTCGACGGGCGCTCGCAGGTCAACGACTCCGACCTGTTCGTACTGCGCCACGTGTGGAACACCCCCGAGCAGCAGGAAATCCTGCAAGAGGTCGTCGGCCCCGTGCTCGACCAGTGGTACGAGCAACACCCCGACCAGGCCCGCATCGGCGCCACCCCGACCAACCTCAGCGACCTGCTCGAGGAACTCCGCATCATCCGCGAGACGCTCACCGGCTCCGAGGTGCTCTCCGACATGCAGCTGTTCAGCCAGCTGCGCAACTTGGGCGACATCAAGGCCGCGCTCATGCGCATGCCCGACAACGCCACCGCCCAGCGCATGGTGGGCGAGGTCGACAAGCTGCTGGAGACGATGTTCGCCTCGAGTCGCTTCGTATGATGGGAGCACCCGGTGGCCGAGCGTAGCGAAGGCACCAGCTCCGCCCAGTTCGAGCGACAGGTGGGCACCATGGCCCTGTCCCAGCTCGAGGGGGCAGGGGCGCTCGCCATGATGCGGGCGGTGGCCTGGCACAACGCCCTGGCGCGGCTGGGCTACGCGGTGCCGCTGGTGGTCGTGCACGACCTCGGGTGCCTCGTCGCCGGCCTCGGGCGCCCCGCCAATCAGCTCCGTGGGCTCGGGGATCCCGACATCGGCGAGGGCTGGCGGCGGCTGCTCGTCGAGCTGGCCGACGCCGAGCTCGTGCGCAGCCAGGCCGGCTGGAAGCACCGCGACCCCATGGTCGGCGTGGTGCTGGCTCGCATCATCTCGAGCATCGTGCCGCAGCTGCCCGAAGAGGTGCGGGTGCTTCGGCCGAGCATGCTGCCCGTCGACGTGGTGCAGTACACCCGGGTCGAGCCCAACTCCGCGTTCAACCGCTACGACCAGTCGGTGGCCACCGCGTGGCTGCGGGGCATGCAAGAGCACCGCTTGCTCGCCATCCTCGAGGTGGAGCAGATCGACCTCGATGCCCTGCGCTTGCTCGGCCTGTTCCGCGGCGGCGATGCGCTGCCCGGGGTCGACCTCGCCGACCTGTACAACGTCATCATCAGCCCCTCGCTGGCCGACGTCATCGACTTCTCGATGGAGCTTCTGCCCTCCATCCTCGAGGCCAAGCGCGAGGCGGGGCAGCAGTCGTTTTCCATCGACGGCTACGCCTCCATCGAGCGGCGCGGCAACATCGACGACCTCGTCCTGACCCAGCTGGCCTACGACAACGACGTCTTCGAGCAGAAGCTCGTCGACCGCGAGCTGTTTTACTTCACCCACGAAAAGCAGCTCGAGAACGAGCGGCGCACCCACCAGGTGCTGGTCGACGGCAGCGCCTCCATGCGAGGCGTCCGCGAGGTCTTCGCTCGCGGCCTGGCCCTGGCCTTGTGCAAGCGCCTGGCCTTGCTGGGCGAAGACGTGGTCCTGCGTTTCTTCGACAGTCGGCTCTACGAGGGGGTCAAGGTCAGCGGTACGGGCAGCGCCGAGGTCCCCTATGCGCTGCAGTTTCGGGCCGAGCGGGGCCGCAACTACGCCCGGGTCATTCGCCAGCTCAACTCCGAGCTCAACCAGCCGCGCCGCCGTGAAGGCCAGTCGCTGGTGTATCTGCTGACGCACGGCGAGTGCCAGCTGCCGCCCGACGACGTGCAGCAGCTCGCCACGCGGGCGCCCATCTACGGGGTCTACATCCTGCCCAGCGGGCCGCTGGAGCTGCCCTATCTCGAGAGCCTGCACCGCATCCACGTCATCGATGCCGAGGCGATCAGCCACGGTCGCCGGGCCCACAAGGCGCGTCAGATCCTCGACGAGGTGCAGGGCGACCTCCAGGGCCGGGGCACGCGTGAACGCAGCGGAGCCCGCTCGGGGAGGCGCTCGTGATCGATACCGCCGTCTTGTGGGTGCGGGCCGAGGCCAACGTCCGGGCGGGGCGTCACGCCGACGCGCTCGTGCACCTGCGGCACCTGGTCGAGGTCGTCGACCGCATCGACTTCGAGTACGAGGAGTGGCTGCGGGCGATGGTCGAGTGCCTGCGGGCGCTGGCCCTGTGGCGCGAGGGGGCGGCCTGCTCCGCGTACCTGGGGGCCACCGAAGTGCCGGGCCCCGGGTCGCTCGAAGCCCAGATCGAGCGGGTCAAGGCGGGAGACGCCAACGCTCGCCGCGGCATGCGTCTGATGGGCATCTACCTGTCGCGGGCCAACGAACACGCCGACGCGGCGGAGTGGTTTCGGGCCTCGGGCATGGCCGTGCACCGGGCCATCGAGCTCGAGCGGGCGGGCCAAGACGCCGAGGCGGCCCAGCTGTGGCAGGAGATCATGAACGTCGACGAGCTGCGGGACCGCCCCTACGAGCTCGCGCTGGTCAAGATCAACTACGGCCTGTGCCTGCATCGGCTCGGGCACGAGCGCGCCCGCATGGCGCTGGCCGAGGCCACCACCGCCGTCGAGGAAGTCGCCGACCACTTCGAGACCGAGGGGCTACGCGAGCGCGCCTTCGACTGCTACCAGCTGCTCGCGCGCCTGGGCAGCGAGGCGGGGGCCTTCGAGAACATCGCCGAGGGCTACCTCAACAGCGTTCGAATTCTGCGCGACGACGGCCTCAAGCTCGACGCCCTGCGTCTGTACGAGGCCTTCGTGACGCTGGCCCGGCGCTCGAGCGAGTGGCACGCGGCGGCCAGCATCCTGCGCGAGGCGGCCGACTACTGCACCCGGGCCGCGCTGCCCTACGCCGACGACCTGCGCCTGCGCAGCGCCGAGGCGTGGCTGCGGGCGGGCAGCGAGGCCCAGGCGGCCGGCCACCCCCTGCAGATCGTCGAAAATGCTCTGCTGGCGGCAGCGGAGGCGTTTGCGTCGGTACGGGCCTTCGCTCAGGTCGTCGACGTCTACCAGCGCCTCGCCAACCTCGAGCTGCCGCTCAAGGCCCGCGAGCGCTACCGCCGGCTGGTCGATCGCCTGGGCAACGAGCAGGTCGACGCGCCGCGTCCCGTGCCCGTGCCCGAGTTCCTCAAGCAACTGCCCGAGTACGAAGAGGTCTGGTACGTCGACCTGGCCGAGTGGGAGCTCGACGGCGACCCGGGGCTCATCGCGGCCGGCATCATGGCCGACCGCCGCTTCCCCGACTTCGTGCGGCGCCATGCGCTGCTGCTGGTGCTCGCGCTCGAGCTCGACCGCAAGGGCGAGGAGCTCGACCCCATCGAGGTGGTGCGGCGGCTCGAGGCCATTCGCGCCTACCCGGTCATCGCGGCGCTCGAGCGGCTCTTCGAACGCCCGGTCACCAAGGTCCGCGAGACGGTCGCCGCCGCCATGGGCAGCCTCCGCTTCAAGCGGAGCTTCACCCTGGTGGGCAAGGCCCTGCGCGACGATGCGGCCTCGGTGCGCGAGGCGGCGGCCAACGCCACGTCGCGGCTCATCTTCCCCCACGCCTTCGAGCCCCTGCGACGGATCTTCGAGGCTCGCGACTTGCCCGACCCCGAGCGGGCCCGGGCCGCGGCGTTGCGAGCGATTGGCAAGATCAACACTGTCGAGGCCCTCGAGGCCCTGTGCGACCGCCTGCGCGAGGGCAACAAGCAGCACATCGAGCTGGCCCTGCACGCGCTCGGCGACCTCACCAATCCCGAGCTGCTGCCCTACCTGCGGCATCAGATCGAGCTGGTGCCGCCGGCCTATCGCGCGGTGGTGGAAGACACGACGCGCCGCCTCGAGCGACGCGCTCGCTGAGGTGGGCAGCGTCCGGGGCCGACTTGCGAGCACGAGGTGATCGGGGCACTGACCCCGGTCGCCTGCTAGGCTGCGCGACCCGAGGCGCCCGGCGATGAGCGAGTCCCCACAAACCGACGAGCGGCAGTCCACGCTGTCGCTCGTGCTCGAGGCCGTCCGCGGCAGCGACCGCGACTTCGCCCGGCTCGACCTACGCCGTGCCATCCCGCTGCTGGCCATCCCCATGGTCTTCGAGATGGCGATGGAGGCCATCTTCGCCATCGTCGACGTGTTCTTCGTGTCGCGGCTGGGGCCGGCCGCCATCGCGACGGTGGGGCTGACCGAGTCGGTGATCACCATCGTCTATGCGCTCGGGGTCGGCGTCGCGATGTCGGTGACCGCCATGGTTTCCCGGCGCTGGGGCGAGGGCAAGCGCGACGAGGCGGCCATGGTCGGCGGCCAGGCGATGATGGTGGGCCTGGGCATCGGCCTGGTGCTCGGGGTGCCCGCGCCGTGGTTCGCCGCCGACATCCTCCGCATGATGGGGGCCGAGCCCGACGTGGTGGAGATGGGCAGCGGGTTCACGGCGGTCGCGTTGGCGGCCAACCCGGTCATCATGCTGCTGTTCATCCTCAACGCGATCTTTCGCGGGGGAGGGGACGCGGCCTCGGCCATGCGGGCGCTGTGGATCGCCAACGGCGTCAACCTCATCCTCGACCCGTGCCTCATCTTCGGTCTCGGGCCTTTTCCCGAGCTCGGCGTCATGGGGGCCGCGGTCGCCACCACCATCGGGCGCAGCCTGGGCGTGGTCTATCAGCTTCGCGTGCTGTGGACGGGCCCCCGCGTGCGCCTGACCGCGGCGTGCCTGCGCCCGCGACTGTCGGTCATCGTCGACATCCTGCGCGTGTCCGTGGGCGGGGTGGGGCAGTACCTCATCGGTACCGCCAGCTGGATCGCCTTGGTGCGCATCCTGGCCGAGTTCGGCTCCGACGTGGTGGCTGGCTACACGGTCGCGATGCGCATCGTCATCTTCGCGTTGCTGCCCTCGTGGGGCTTCGCCAACGCCACCGCGACCTTGGTGGGACAGAGCCTCGGCGCGGACGATCCCCGGCGAGCCGAGCGAGCCGTGCTCTATAGCGGGCTGTACAACATGGTGTTCCTCGGGCTCATCTCGGCGATCTTCATCGCCATTCCCGACGCCGTGACCGGGTTGCTCGCCGAGGAAGCCGAGGTCCAGCGCTGGGCCTCGCGGGCGCTGTTCATCATCAGCTTCGGCTACATGTTCTACGCGTGGGAGATGGTGCTGCTCAACGCCTTCAACGGCGCCGGCGACACCCGAACGCCCTCGCTCATCAACCTGGTGTGCTTCTGGGCGGTCGAGATCCCGCTGGGCTATTGGCTCGCCTACGAGGGCGGTTGGGGCCCCGACGGGGTGTTCGTCGCCGTGGCGTTCGCCTACTCCCTCGCCGCCGTCGTCGCCTTCGTGGCGTTCCGACGGGGCGGGTGGAAGAACGTGACGCTGTAGCGAGCGGGCTCAGCCCATGTAGTAGCTGAAGCCCAGCATCAGCATGCTGGTGAAGGGCAGGTCGCCGCGGAAGCTGCCCACCAGCGCCTGGTAGCCCATGGACATGCCCAAGCCGTGGAAGTAGCGGTTGTTGCCCGAGCCCACCAGGCCCATGTCCAGGCGCAGTCGCGGACCATGGGGCAACAGGTTGTCGGTGAGCGCGGCGACCACCTGCGGGTCGTCGCCCTGCGGGGCCACGATGGGCGACGCATCGCTGCGGCGGTTGACCACGCCGTAGTAGACGTCGTAGCCGACGCGGAGATCGAGGTAGCCGCGAGACAGCAGAGCCAAGCGCCCGAGGCCGAGGCTGAGGCCGCCGCCGAGCATGCCGTTCATCTCGGCGCCCGTCTCTTCGGGGAGCACGAGCCGACCGCCCCAGCCGCTGAAGGTGGCCGCGACGCCGAAGTGATTCCACGCGGGGCCGACGTCGACGGTGGCCCCGCCCATGCGACCGCCCACGCTGTTCTGCCCGCCCATGTTGGCGAACAGAGCCCGCGCCGCGATGTTGAGGCGCACCGGGTTGTCGGCGGGTCGGTACTGAGCGGCGATGGCCGCTTCGATCGCGGCGTCGCGCTCCTCGGGCGACATGCTCGAGGGCGGCGCACCCACGGCCCGTGTCTTCACCGGGGCGGCAGGATCCGCATCGCCTTCACCGTCGAGCAAGCTCGGGTCGATGGCGGGCTCGCTGGCGGGAGGTTCGCCCGCAGCGCCTGCCTCGGCTTCGGTCGCCGGAGGTGACGAAGCCTCGGGTTCCGGCACTGCTCCTTCGGTGGGCTCGGGTACCGCGGCGTCGTTGCCCTCGGTCGGAGGAGCGGCCGCCGGATCGGTGACCGTTTCCTGGGGTGAAGGCGCGGGAACGCTTGGTTGAGCCGAGATCGTTTCGGTCGCGGCCGGGGGGGCAGCATCGGGAGTCGGTGCAGGCGATGCGTCCGCCTCTGGGCCGGCAGCAATGGCCGTTGAACTGAACGCAGGTCCCGTCACCAGAATCGCGACGGCAATGGTCCGCGGATCAGGAATGAAGCGCTGTAATGAGGCCATCGGCAACAGGCTAGCGCCCCATGACACGTTCGGCGAGTGTTTGGCCGCCAGGCCGGTACAGATTGCGTGAGATAGAAAGGATGTGCCGAACGTCGTGTGTCCCTAGGCGGAGGCTTGACCTTTTCCCACGTCCGTCTACAGTTCGCGACTCAGCACCATGGTCGGGCGTGCGCAGGCATCGCTCGACATTGCTCCCCACCCGATTCGCGACGAACACCGAAATGCACGCACAACGTCTCCCTGGCCGCCGATACGTCGGACTGCTTTCGGCGGGTCTGTTGGTCACCACCTTCGCGGTGGGTGGCTGTGGTCCCCGCATCTGGAGTGACAACGCTGGCCTTGCCATCGTTGGAACCGCCCCTGAGCCCGAGGCAGCACCCGCGCCCGAGCCCGAGCCCGAGCCCGAAAAGCGCGTCGAGGTTCGTGACAACAAGATTGTCATCAACGAGAAGGTCCAGTTCGAGTTCAACTCGGCGAAGATCCTCGCAACCTCGCACAGCCTCCTCGACGAGGTCGCCAAGGTCATCAAAGACAACCCCCAGATCAAGAAGATCCAGGTCCAGGGGCACGCGAGCGCCGAGGGCAGCGACTCGCACAACCTCAAGCTCTCCGATCGCCGCGCCAAGGCGGTCATGAAGTACCTGACCGGCAAGGGCGGCGTGTCCAAGGACTCGCTCTCCGCCAAGGGCTTCGGCGAGAAGCAACTCCTCGACAGCTCGAACCCCGAGTCCGAGCGCAACCGTCGCGTGGAGTTCATCATCACCGAGCAGGAAGTCGTCGAGACCAAGGTCGAGATCGACGACCAGGGCAACGAAAAGGTCATCGAGGAGAAGAAAGTCTCGGGCTGATCCTCAGCTTCGGACCTCTTCCATCAAGGGATTTCAATCATGCGCAAGACCATTGCTCTTTTCGCCCTGGTTGCCTTCGGTGCCGGTTGCAGCTTCATCGCTCGCGACACCGAGACCTACAAGAAGGACAACCGCTCCCTGCTCGAGACCAAGTCCTCGGACATCAAGGCCTGCTACGACGCGGCCCTGGCCACCTCGCCCAACCTCAAGGGTGACGTCGTGGTCAGCTACACCATCGAGAAGAAGACCGGCAAGCTCGCCAACGTGACCGTGCTGGCCGACCAGACCACGGCCCCCGAGGGGCTTCAGAACTGCATCATGGCCTCGCTCGAGGGCCTCGTGATGCCGCGAGCCGACCGCCGCGACGGCCAGGTGGATTCCTTCACCTGGTCGTTCCAGGGGCAGGGCAAGCCCGCCAGCTGAGGTCGCTTCGCGACTGGCCGTAGCACTACGGTCAGGGACCCGGGTCGCCCATGTGGCGGTCCGGGTTTCGTCTTTGGTTGGCTCTCCGCGGCCGCGCATGCCGTCACCCGAGGACGGGTCGAACCCTTCCGGGGGGGCTTCGTCGTCCGCGACTTGCTCCGTGCCCACACCGTCGGCTAGCGTCCGCCCCGAGACACGAACCGATGCACACTCTAAACGGCAACTCCCGCTCCTCGCGTGCGCGCTCCTTCGGACGCGGCCTGACCCTCGCCCTGGCGCTCTGCACCGCCTTCGGCTGCGACTCCAAGGAGGGTGGCGACGCGAAGAAGGGCGACGACAAGGCCGCCGATGCCAAGAAGGAAGCCGGCGCTTCGGAGAAGGGCAAGAAGGTCGAGGCCAAGGTCACCGAGCTCAAGGCCGAGCTCGAGAAGGGCGAGGACATCAAGTACGGCTGCGCCGGAAACCTGGCCCAGTACAAAGAGCTCGCCAGCTCCAGCAACGCCGACGACAAGAAGGCCTACGAGAGCCTCGTCGCGGTGTGCTTCGTCGAGGCCCCGCGCAAGATGATCGCCGGCCTCCAGGCCAAGATGGAAAAGGGCGAGCTGGGCACCTTCGACACCGTCGACCTCCAGACCGTCATCGAGAGCGAGGACTTCCCCAAGGACGGCGAGCCCGCCAAGGTGGCCGCCGAGGCCAAGGCGTTCCTCGAGGTCCAGGTCCCGATGTACAACCTGGGCAAGGAGCTCGAGGTTGCGAAGAAGGAAAAGGCCGAGGGCAAGACCGTGTCCATGGGCTGCATCAAGGCCGGCCAGGTCGTCGAGAAGAGCGGCAAGGCCATCGAGGCCGATGAGAAGGGCAAGGCCATGATCGCGTCGTTCAAGGAGACCTGCCCCGAGTGAGGGCAGCCTGAGCCCTCGTGGCTCGGTTGAACGAAAAAAGAGCCGGCCTCCCACGGGAAGCCGGCTCTTTTGTTTCGGTTGCGGCGGGGGCGGGTCTAGACCTTGGCCAGGGCGCGCTCGAGGTCGGCGAGCAGGTCGTCGACGTGCTCCACACCGACGCTCAGGCGTACGAAGCCGTCGTCGATGCCCAGCGCGGCTCGCTTGTCGGCGGGCACCGAGGCGTGGGTCATGATGGCCGGGTGCTCGACCAGGCTCTCGACCCCGCCGAGGCTCTCGGCCAGGGTGAAGACCTCGAAAGCCTCGAGCAGGCGCCGCGAGGCATCGAGGTCGCCGTCGACGTAAAACGAGATCATGCCGCCGAAGCCCTTCATCTGGCGCTTGGCCAGCTCGTGCTGCGGGTGGCTGGCGAGGCCGGGGTACAGCACCGTGCGGACCTTGGCGTGGCCCTCGAGTTACTCGGCGATGCGCTGGGCGTTCTGACCGTGCCGCTCCATGCGTAGGTGCAGCGTCTTGAGCCCGCGCAGGGTCAGGTAGCAGTCCTGGGGCCCCGGCACCGCGCCGCACGAGTTCTGGATGAACGCGAGCTGGTCGGCGAGGCCCGAGTCGCGCACGACCACCGCTCCGCCCACCGAGTCGGAGTGACCGCCGACGTACTTGGTCGTGCTGTGCATGACCAGGTCGGCCCCCAGCTCGAGCGGGCGCTGGAGCACGGGCGACAGGAAGGTGTTGTCCACCGCCAGCAGCGCGCCGTGGTCCTTGCAGATCTTGGCGACCGCCGCGATGTCGGTGAGCTTGAGCAGCGGGTTGGTGGGCGTCTCGATCCAGACGAGCTTGGTCTCGGGCCGAAGCGCATCGGCCACCCGCTGGGGGTCGGTGGGATCGACGTAGGTGAAGGTCTGGCCGCGCCGCGCCATCACCTGATCGAACAGCCGCACGGTGCCGCCGTAGAGGTCGTCGGCGGCCACGACGTGGTCGCCCGCGCTGAGCATCTGGATGACGGCGGTGGTGGCCGCGCAGCCCGAGCCGAAGCAGAACCCGTAGCGGCCACCCTCGGCCGCGGCCAGGCCTCGCTCGAGGGCGTAGCGGGTGGGGTTGTGCGAGCGGCTGTACTCGAAGCCGGTGTGCTCGCCGGGCGAGCGCTGCACGTAGGTCGAGGACTGGGAGATGGGAGGCATCACCGCGCCCGTGACCGGGTCGGGAGCCTGACCTCCGTGGATCAGCAGGGTCTCGAGGCGAAGCTCCGCCTCGGCCTTGTCGTTGTCGTATTCGGCCATGGAATCCCCCCTAGGCGCCGTGCCGGTTCTGCGCGAGGTAGTCGATGAGGTCGATCTTGGTCAGGATGCCGACCGCCTTGTCGTCCTCGACCACCAGCACCACCTTGGCGTCGTTGAAGATGTGCTTGAGCAGCTGCAGCCGCGTGTGCGGGGTGACGGTGGCGTAGTCCGAGGAGATGAGCTCCTCGAGCTTGGTCTCGGGGTCACCCTCGTTTTCGACCAGGTGGTTGAGCAGGTCGAGCTCGGAGACCACGCCGCAGTGGCGACCGGCGCTGTCGAGCACGGGGAGCTGGCTGACGCCGTGCTCCTTGAGGATGCCGACCGCCTCGCGGACGTTGGAGTTGGCGTCCACGGTGAGCAGGCGTCCGGGCTTGGACTTGAGCACGTGGGCCACGGTGCCCTCGGTGTCGTCCTCCTCGAGGAAGCCGTTGCTGCGCATCCACTCGTCGTTGAAGATCTTGCTCAGGTACTTCTGCGCGCTGTCGGGCAGGAGCACCAGGATCTTCTTGGGCTGCTTGAGCGTGCGGGCGTACTTGATGGCACCGACCACCGCGGCGCCGCAGGAACCGCCGCAGAAGATGCCCTCGCGACGCACCAGCTCGCGCGTCATCAGGAAGCACTCCTTGTCGTCGACCTGGACCACGTCGTTGAGCATGTCGAGGTTCATGGTCGAGGGCAGGAAGTCCTCGCCGATGCCCTCCACGTAGTACGAGAAGGCCTTCGTGAGGCGCCCAGTCTTGACGTACTCGTAGTAGAGCGAGCCGATGGGGTCGACGCCGACGATCTGCACGTCGGGGTTGCGCTCCTTGAAGTAGCGCCCGCACCCGGACAGCGTGCCGCCCGTGCCCATGCCTCCGACGAACACGTCGAAGTCACCGTCGGTCTGCTCCCAGATCTCGGGCGCGGTGCTGACGTAGTGCGCCTCGGGGTTGGCGGGGTTGTGATACTGGTTGGCGTAGAAGGCCCCGGGGGTCTCCTCCACGATGCGCCGCGCGGTCGAGTAGTAGCTGCGGGGGTCGGAAGGCTCGACCGCGGTCGGGCACACGACGACGCGGGCACCGTAGGCTCGCAGCGCGTCGATCTTCTCGCTCGACATCTTGTCCGGCATCACGAAGATGCACTTGTAGCCGCGGATGGCCGCGACCATCGCCAGGCCGGCGCCGGTATTGCCCGAGGTGGCCTCGATGATCGTACCGCCGGGGCCCAGCATGCCGCGCTCTTCGGCGTCACGGATGATGTTGAGGCCCACGCGGTCCTTCATCGAACCGGCCGGATTGACGTACTCGAGCTTGACGTAGATTTCCGACTCGATGCCTTCGGCAACCCGGTTCAGACGAACGATGGGGGTCTGGCCGATGGCCTCGGTAAGGTCGGCTACGGCACCTTTCATCAACGTATTGCTCATGGGGCGACTCCGGGCGAAGGAGTACCACGCGGCTCGGTTTGGGCCGATGGCAGACTGGCCCCGGCACCAGGCCCAGCCGACGGGGAAACTCACCTGCGCGGAGGCTCACTCAGCGGGGGGTTCGTCGCCTGCGAACAGCCATTCCTTGGCAGAGCTTTGCGCATCGAAGCGCCGCAGCACCCGGATGGCCCCGCTGCGCCGAGCGACCACCGCCATCTGGACCGCGAGGTGTCGGCTCCCAGTGATCTCGGCGAAGCGGACGACGCCGGTTTCGATCGCGAAGGTCTGCAATCGTTGGATCAGCTCGGCCACCGACGACGAGGTCGGCTTGAGCTCGCGCAGGTCGGCCAGGAGCTTGATGGGGCGGTCTTCGTAGCGCAGCAAGGCCCACCGCAGCTCGTCGACCAGGCGGGCCGTCTCGTCCACGTCCACGCTCCCTGTCAGCGAAAAGCTGACCAGGGCGTGCTCGTCCTCGGTGGATATCTCGAACAATCGACTGCGCCTGTTCCGCGATTGCGCCGGGGGCAGCGGCAATCGCGTACCTCACCATGGTACCCCTCGCGTCCGCTCGATCGGCAGCACGAGCGGCAAAACGTGACGCTACGACGGACTTCGGGCCGTGCGCTCCTCCGGGTGGCTCGCTTCGGGCCAGAGCGAAGGGGCCAAATCGCGCCACGCCGAGCGGCGTCGGTCAGTCCGCCGAGCAGGTGATGCGCCGAACGTTGAAGCCGTCACCGCCGAGCAGCAGATCGTCGTAGCCATCGCCGTCGAAGTCTGCCGCAACCACGTCTCGGCGCGGCATGTCGGTGTGGAGCCGCAAGGTCTGCGGGAAGTGGCCGGTGCCATCGTTGAGCGCGATTCGGACGCCGTCCCACAGGCTGGTCGCGATGTCCAAGTCGCCGTCTCCATCCGGGTCGAACACGGTCAACGTTTGGGCGTTGCCGTCGTTGGGGTACGTGGTGGGCGTTTCGAAGGTTCCGTCGCCGACCCCGAACGCGACGTACAGCAGCGACGTCCAGCCCAGGTTCCCGATCAGGTCCAGCACGCCGTCGTCATTGACGTCTGCGGCGATGGTGCCGATGGTGGAAAACTCGGGGAGCGTCAGCGACGGCTCGAACCACATCGGGGCGTTGCCCAAGTAGATGTCGGTGGCGCCGTCGTAGGAGCGGGTCACCACGAGATCGTCGGCGCCGTCCGCATTCAGATCGGCCAGGAGCAGGGTGGGGTTGTTGGTGTCGCCGAAGATCGGCTCGTCGACGAAGGCTCCGTTGTCGCTGCCGCGAAACAGCCGCAGACCGTGCGGACTGATCACGGTCACGATGTCCATGAACCCGTCGGAGTCGACATCGCCCGCGGCCAGGTCGGTCACCGCACCCGGTGCTTGGAACAGGGTCAGCTGCGGCAACGTTCCGTCGCCCGGGCTCGAGAGCACTGCCACGTCGACGCTGTGGGTGCTTCGCACGACATCGAGTGTTCCGTCCCCGTCCATGTCGTGGCTGATGACCTGCCCGTGGGGCCCAATCTCGAGCTCGTCCATCGTGAAGTTACCGCTGCCGTCGTTGAGCAGCAGCGTGCGCCCCCCGTCGTCGCCGTGTCCCACGTAGACGTCGGGCGCTCCGTCGGCGTCGATATCGATCACCGCCAGGTGTTGCGGGTTGTAGTCCGTCTCCAACAGCTCGCCTTCGGTGCACAACACCGTGCAAACGGCGGTACAGGCATCGTCGCCGTCGAGGTTGCCGTCGTCGCACTCTTCACCCGGATCCAGCACTCCGTTGCCACACAGGGTGGGCCGACAGTCGGATTCGCACCCGTCACCGTCGACGAGGTTGCCGTCGTCACACTCCTCGCCGACTTCGAGGATGCCGTTGCCACACCCCATCGGTTCCTCGCCGACGGTCTCGTCGCCATCGCCCGAAGACTCGTCGACCGTAGGGGTCGAGGTCGAGGCGGTGGTGGTCGGGTCACCCGTGCCCTCCTCGGCGGCCGCTCCCGCCTCGTCGTCTCCACAGCCGAACGAGAGCAACGCCAGCGCCAATACTCCACGAAAACGCGCATCGCTCACGGGCATTGCCCCCCGGGCGAAGTCCACTCGAGGGGTAGGTCTCCGAGCGCAGGCTCGACTCGCTTCGCAGGTTCCACATCCACGAAGAACGCAGACGAATGGCCCTCGACGCTATTCACGGGCCCCGGCGGAGCCGTGCCTCACTGCACAGGTCAGGAATTCCGTCGACGTTCGCGACGACGATCTTCGCGTTCGCGACGACGCTGCTCGGATTTGTGCCCGTCACCGAAGTACCAGCCGATGTTCACCCCGAACATGAAGCGCCAGCTCTTCTCGTCGAGCGCGTAGTGCTGGATGTGGCTCTTGACCCCGCCCAGGCGCATGGCGAACGCCAGCGCGCCGCGGTCCACCCGGGTGGTGTACTGAAGCTCGGCCCGCACCACGTGGTTGTTGGTGATGATCGGCTGCCCGAGGCCCCCGCGCGTGTTGCTGATGAGGTCCTTGGTGGCGGGGAAGGGGTGGAACCAGCTGTAGCCCAGCGCGAGGCCGAAACCCTTGAAGTTCAGGCCGCCGTAGATCTGCGGGTGCACGATGGCGGGCATCGCCTCGACGGTATTGGCCGGGTTGGCCCCGATCGCGAGGCTGGGCCGAATCATCAGGACCTTGGCGAACTGAAGCTGGTAGCCGAAGTCGAGCTGCAGCGGCAGGTAGTGGAAGCGCTGCGTCTCGCCTTCTTCGCTCTGCGCGGCGGACAGCCGCACGTAGTCGATCTGCATGCCGAGCCGGAAGCGATGGCGCCGCGGCGGACGGCGACGGCGAGGGTCTCGGACGCCCGCGCCGAGGCCTTCGTCCTTGGCCTCTTTTTCGTCGTCCTCGTCGGCGGTGGCCTCGAAGGTGTCGGCCTCGGTGCTGGCACGCGCCGGGCCGGCCCAGGCGGTGAGGCCGAGCCCGAGGCCCAACACGATGGCGCCGATTCGACCGGCGCGGGAGCAAACGGGGTACGAGCTAGACCAGAGCATGGGGGACGGCGTTGCCGCGCCCGCTCAGCATGGAAAGGGACGGCCCCGAAGTCAATGTGGGCGGGACGAACGAGGCCGCACGACCCGCGGGCGCGACCGGGGGGCGGCCGCTACGCCAGCACCAGGCGGTCGACCAGGGTGGCGACCAGGTAGGCGATGGCCACGTAGCCGTTGAGGTCGAAGAAGGCCTTGCCCAGGCGGCTGAGGTCGCTGGGACGCACGATCCAGTGCTCGTAGACCAGGATGGCGGCGATGAGGCCCACGCCGGCCAGGTGTGCGACCCCGAGGCCCACCGACACGTGCAGGAAGACCAGGGCGCCGACGGTGGCGACGTGGAGCAAGGCGGAGATCCACAGGGCTCCGCGGATCCCGAAGCGCGCGGGAATGGAGTGAAGGCCGTTGGCCCGGTCGAAGTCGGCGTCGGCGAGGCTGTACAGCACGTCGAAGCCGGCCACCCAGGTGGCGACGGCGAACATCAGCGGCAGCGGGACCCACCAGTGGTCGAAGCCGCCGCTGACGGCCACGAACGCGCCGCCCGGGGCCAGGGCCAGGGCCACGCCCAGCGCGAGGTGACTGGTCCAGGAAAAGCGCTTGAACAGGCTGTAGCCCAGCAGCATGACCAGGACGGGCACGGCGAGCATGGCGGGCACGGGGCCCAGGGCGACGGCCGAGCCCACGAACACCGCGGCCGACAACACGGTGAAGGCGGTGGCGATGGGGACCGAGATGGCGCCGCGGGGGATTTCTCGATCCGCGGTGCGGGGGTTGAGGGCATCGAAGCGTCGATCGACGATCCGGTTGAAGCCCATCGCGGAGGCCCGGGCCCCGGCGAAGGCGAGCACGATGAGCCCGAAGCGCGCCCAGGTGAGCCCCTCGTGGCCCTGGGCCGTGGCCAGGCCGTGGGCGAGCACGGCGGCCGCGAGGGCGAAGGGCAGGCCGAAGATGGTGTGGCCCAGCTTCACCAGCTGCGAGAAGTTCCGCGCGTTGCGGACGAGCCCCGAGCTGTGGCGGGCGGGGTGATCGGGACTGGGCGTGGACACGGCTTCAGGCCTCGTCGCGGTGGACGGTGTCGGGCGAGAACGCGGGGCGGCACACCGCGATGTACTCGGCGCCATTGGGCGTGCTGTAGCGGACCCACTCGCCGGGGTGGGTGATGATCGACTGCCCCGCCTCGACCTCGATGACCCCGCCCTCGTGCTCGACGCGGAGCATGCCCGCGATGACCACGGTGTACTCCTCGAAGTCGGGGCGCTGACCGGGCTCGACCCAGCCCGCGGGCGAGCGCATGTGGGCGACGCTGACCTCTTCGGTGCCGGTATTGACCCGGCCGATGTGCTCGTCGATGAGCTTGGGCTTGGTGCCCGCGGCGGTGATCCGCGAGGGGGTTTTGACGTGGGTGGGCATCAGGCGGCGGCCTCCGGCAGCAGGTGGTACTGCATGTTGCGGCGCCGGGGCACGAAGCCGGCCTGGCGCACGTGGTGCTCGATGTCGTCGGCGCTGAGCATGAAGTGGGCGCCCGCCTGGGAGACCACGTTCTCTTCGATCATCACCGAGCCGAAGTCGTTGGCGCCGAAGCGCAGCGCGACCTCGCCGATCTCGGGGCCGAGCGTGGGCCACGAGACCTGGATGTTGGGGATGTTGTCGAGGTACAGGCGGGCCAGCGCCTGGGTCCGCAGGTACCGCCACGCGCTGGTGTCGTCGCGCAGTTTGAGGCGGGTGCCCTCGGCCTGGAACGGCCACACGATGAACGCGGTGAACATGCCGCCGTTGTCACGCGGCAGGGCCTCGTCTTGGACCGAGCGGAGTCGGTCGAGGTGCACCAGCGTGTGCTCGGCCGTCTCCTGGAAGCCGTAGACCATGGTGCAGGTGCTCTTCATGCCCAGGGTGTGGGCCTGTCGCATGACGTCGAGCCACTCGTCGGTGGTGTTCTTGAACGGCGAGATGCGGTTGCGAATCTCGTCGTGCAGCATCTCCGCGCCGCCGCCCGGCAGCGAGTCCATCCCCGCCGCCCGCAGCCGGGTGAGCACCTCGGCGATGGACAGGTCCTCGAGGTGCGCGATGTGGATGATCTCGGTGGGCGACAGCGCGTGCATGTTGAGGCGGAAGTTCGCCTTGGCCCAGCGGAACAGGTCCTCGTACCAGTCGAGACCGAGCTCCGGGTTGAGGCCGCCCTGCAGCAGGATCTGGACGCCGCCCAGCTGCTCGGTCTCGCGGAATTTGGCGCCCAGCACCTCTTTGCTGTGCACGTAGCCCTCCTGGTCCTTGCGGGTGGGGGGCACGTAGAAGTTGCAGAACTTGCAGCGCGCGGTGCAGACGTTGGTGTAGTTGACGTTGCGGTCGATGATGTAGGTGACGATGCCCTCGGGATGCAGGGCCTTGCGGCGGCGGTCGGCCGCCTCGCCCAGCGCCAGGGTGCTCGCCTGCTCGTACAGCACGATGCCCTCGTGCAGCTCCAGTCGACCCCCGGTGGCGGCCCGCTCGAGCAGAGCATCGACATCGGCGACGCGACCGCGGGGCAGGGCCCGACGTGCCGCGGCCACGCCCTCGTGCTCGCGGGCGGCGAAGCGTACGTGCACGTCGCCGGCCTGGTGCAGTCCCAGCTCTTCGCTGCGGGCGATGTACTCCACCAGCCCCTCGCGCTCCCACGAGTCGAGCCGATAGCGGATCGTCTGCCGCAAGTAGTTGGCGTAGAAGTTGTCGTCTTGGGCGGGCAGGCCGGCGTCGAGGCGCTGCTGACGGTAGCGACCGGCCAGCTTCTCGGCCCACTTCAAGCCGCGGTCCCGCGCCTCGTGCAGCGCCTTGACGTGGGCCTCGGTGATGCAGCCGGGGCGGGCGGCCCAGAACGCGAACACCATGGGCATGCCGGTCAGCGCGAGCCACTGCGCCCCCAGGTCGATGCGGTGCTCGAAGCCCTCGAGCCCAAACGCCGCGTCGCCGATGATGAGCGCGGCCTCGGTGCCCTCGACCCGGTCCACGCCCTCGCCGTGCGGCGCGTGCTCGAGCTTCGGGCTCAGCCCCTCGGTGGCCAGCAGGGTGCGCAGCAAGAGCACCGAGCTGCGCGAGGCGGAGTCGAGGTGAATGGTGGTGACCTCGGACAGCGGCACCTGCGAGACCACGACCACCGTGTGCACCGCTCCGCGCCCGGCAATGGCGACCTCGGGCACGACCTCCCAGTCGGGATGATCGAGATACGAAGCCACGGGCACCAACGCGATGTCGCACTCGCCGTCGGCCAGGCGCCGCGCACACTCGGCCGGCAGGGCCTCCTGGACCTCGAACAGCGGCTGCCCGTCCTCGTCCTTGGGCGGCCGTTCCAGCAGGGACTGGTACAGCGGCCACGCGTTGAGAAAGGAGACGGCACAGATGCGAAGCGGAGCAGTCATGGCGACCTCGGGTTCCCTCACTGCACGACCGAAAGCTCGACGCGCTTGGTCTTGCGGTGGCGGGAGTAGGGCACGCTGGCTTCGACCCGGATGCCCGGCAGCGGGCTGCCGTCGTCTTCCCAGCGCACGTTGTAGAGGGTGTCTCGTTCCACCGCCTGGCGGCCGGCCTCGCGGATGAGCCGAATCAGCCCGGTGCGGGTCATGGCCTGCGGCGTGTCGGCCCCGGCCATGTGGTAAATCTTCTCCTCTTGGACGGTGCCGTCGAGGTCGTCCACGCCGAAGCTCTGGGCGATCTGGGCCGTCTTGAGCCCGATCATGATCCAGTACGCCTTGATGTGGTCGAAGTTGTGCATCATCAGGCGGCTGACCGCGTAGGTGCGCAGGTCGTCCATGCCCGTGGGGCCCGGGAGCTTGGCCAGGCGGTTGTTGTCCGGGTGGAAGGCCAGCGGGATGAAGGTCTGGAACCCGCCCGTCTCGTCTTGCAGCTCGCGTAGCCGCAGCATGTGATCCACCCGCTCCTCGAGCGTCTCGATGGTCCCGTAGAGCATGGTGCAGTTGCTGCGCAGCCCGAGCTTGTGGGCGGTGCGGTGCACCTCGAGCCACTGCTCCGCGTTGGCCTTGTCGCTGCAGATCTTGCGGCGCACTCGGTCGGCGAAGATCTCGGCGCCGCCGCCCGGCATGCTGTCGAGGCCGGCCTCCATCAGCTCGCGCAGGACCTGCTCGTAGCTCTTGCCGAACTTCTCGGCGAAGTAGTGGATCTCGACCGCGGTGAACGCCTTGAGGTGGATGTCGGGGCGCTCATCCTTGAGCACGCGCAGGGTGTCCAGGTACCAGTCCCACGGCACGCCGCCGTGCAGGCCGCTGACGATGTGGATCTCGGTGACCGGCTGGTCCTTGCGCTCGATGAGCTTGCCCCGGATCTCGTCGAGGCTCATCGTGTACGCCTGCGGCATGCCGGGCTGGAGCCGGGCAAACGAGCAGAAGTGACAGTCCGCCTCGCAGACGTTGGTCGGGTTGATGTGGAAGTTGACGTTGAAGTAGGTGCGGTCGCCGTGCCGACGCTCGCGCTCGGCGTTGGCGAGGCTGCCCACCGCCAGCAGGTCGGGATAGCGGTACAGGAAGACGCCGTCTTCGAAGGTGAGGGGCTCGGCGGCGGTGACCTTGTCGGCGATGGTCGCGAAGCGGGCGGAGTCGGTGGGAGAGACCATGGGACTTTCCTTGGAATGGCGCTCAGGCGGCGTGGGGCGTGAGGCCCACTTGGCGGACCAGGGTGGCGAGGCCGGCTTGGGTGGCCTCGTTGGGGCGGGTGACCCCAGCCAGGGGAAGCTTGCGATCGGGCTCGACGGGACCGGCCAGGGTGTCGGCGCCGCAGCCCACCGCGAGCTGGGCGAGCCGGATGCCGACCAGGTCGTGTCGGGCCTCGACCCGGACGTGGGCGGGCAGCAGCACCCGGGCCGCCGCGATGCACCACAGCCGCTGCATGCCGCTGGGCGCCGGGGAGGTGGGGGCAACGGCGATGTCGCGGGGACAGTCGGCGGCCAGCGCTCGCAGCCAGGCGACGAAGCGGCGGCGTCCCTCGGCCGTGCCCTCGGCCTGCACCACGAGTCGGTCACCCGGGCGCAGCGCGTTGGCCTCGGGCCACGCTTGCAGGTCGACGACTTCGTCGTCCCGGATCAGCGCGGCCACGGCCGGAGCGGGGTGCGACGGCGCGGGGCGGATCCAGACCTCTTCACCGAACATGCGCTCACGAGCCTGCGCGCCCAGCTTGCCCAGGCGGGCGGGGGTTTTGAACAGCTCGAGAGGGTCGATGCTTTGGGTCATGAGTCGTCTCCCCAGCGCTCCACGAGCGGAAGCGGCAGGCCGGCACGATCGAGGGCCCGGGCCACCACGGTGTCGACGGCCTGCTCGAGGGTGCGGACGTGGCCATAGAACGAAGGCACCGCGGGCAGCACGATGGCGCCGGCTTCCGTGGCCGAGACCATGTTGCGCAGGTGCACGAGCGAAAGCGGAGTCTCGCGCACCACCAGGATCAAGGGCTTGCGCTCCTTGAGCGCCACCTCGCAGGTGCGGGCGATGAGGTCGGAGCCGCCGCCGTTGGCCACGCGAGCCAGCGTGCTCATGGAGCAGGGCATCACCACCACCGCGTCGGGGGCATTGCTGCCCGAGGCGAAGGGGGCCCTGAAGTCCATGCGGTCCCAGCGACGCAGGCCGGGATGACCGAGGTCCTCGGGCATCGGCTCGCCGAGCTCCTGCTCCCAGACCTGCGGGGCATTTTGCGAGGCGACGACGTCGATGCTCAGATCGGGGCGGGCCGCGGCGTTGGGGAGCGTGCCCTCCTTGGCGGCCGCGAGCACGCGCAGCATCCGGCGAGCGTAGGTCGAGCCGCTCGCTCCGGTGACGCACACCACCAGCCGTCGCGCTTCGCTCACCGAGCGCCTCCGTCTTCTCCGGGCCAAGTCGCTTCCACGCGCCACGCCATGCCCATGCTCAGGGCCTGGGTCTTCACGTCGCGGAAGCCGTGGGCGCGCAGTAGCTCTTCGTACTCGGCCACCGAGCGGAAGTCGCCGATGCTGCGCGGCAGGTACGTGTAGGCCTCCCAGTCGCGGGTGGCCAGCCAGCCCACGATGGGCAGCACCGTGCGGTTGTAGACCGAGTGCATCACCCGGGGGACGAGCGTGGTGGGGCGGAAGAACTCCAGGATCACCAGGCGCCCGCCGGGACGCAGGCAGCGGGCCTGCTCCGCGGTGGCGCGCGGCAGGTCGGAGACGTTGCGGATGCCGAAGGCGCAGAAGATGCCGTCGAGCGAGTCGTCGGCCTCGGGCAGGTCGTGCGCGTCCATGGTGCGCGGCGTGATCTGTCGGCCCGCGCTGCCCACCAGCTTGTCGGCCCCGCCCGCGAGCATCTCCGCCGAGAAGTCACCCGCGACGATTTCGGCGTTGGGGTACTGCTCGTGGATCTCGACGCTCGAGTCCATGGTGCCCGCGCACAGGTCGAGCATGCGGGGCGGCTCGTCGCGCTCGGCCGGCTGCAGGCGGGCCACCGCCTGTCGACGCCAGCGGATGTCGATGCCGAGGCTCATCCATCGGTTGGCGCGGTCGTAGCCGTGGGCGATGCGCCCGAACATGTGCTGGACCTTCTCCCCGTGGGGGTCGATGGCCTGCACCGGGGCGGACGATTGTTTGGCGAGCGAAGAACTCATGACGGTGACCTCGGGACAGTGGGCCTACAGGCTGCGCTGCACCACGTAGTGGGCGGCGTCGGCCAGGGCTTCACGGGCAGGGGAGGGCGGCAGGGCGCTCAGGGCATCGGTCGCGGCCCGCACATGGCCCTCGGCGGTGGCCAGGGCTTGCTCGGCGGCGTCGGTCTCGGCCAGGCGGGCGAGCAGCTCCCAGACGACGTCGTCGCTCATGGGCGGTCCCGACTCGAGCACGCCCTGGACTCGCTGACGGAGCTTCGCGTCGGCCTCGCAGGCGAGGATGATGGGCAGGGTCATCTTGCCCTCCCGCAGGTCCTGGCCGGGGTCTTTGCCGCTGTCGGCCGGCTGTTTGCAGCGCGAGCTGAGCATGCTGGGCGTGACGCACACGTCGAGCACGTCGTCGGCGATCTGGAAGGCGTAGCCGATCTCCTGGCCGTAGCGGCGCAGCGGCTCCACGTAGGCGGGCTCGACGAGGTCGGCCACCGACGAGCACCAAGCGATGAGCGCGGCCGTCTTGCGGTCGATGACCAGCTCGTAGCGCTCGCGGTCCAGCGAGAAGCGTCCCGCGGTGTCGAGCTGGGCGACCTCGCCCTCGGCCATGCGGGTCACGGTGTCGGCGAGGCTGCACACCGCGGCTTCGCGCCCGGTGTGGGCGACGGCCTGCAGCGCGCGGGCGAGGCAGTAGTCGCCCGCCAGCACGGCCATGCCGTTGCCGTAGCCCATGCGGGCGGCGGGGCGACCCCGGCGGAACTCGCCCTCGTCGATCACGTCGTCGTGCAGCAGGGTCGCCGTGTGCAGCAGCTCGCCCACCGCGGCGACGGTGAGCCGCTCGGGGCCCTCGAACCCGGCCGCCTCGGCGGCGAGCAGGGTCAGCAGGGGCCGAAAGCGCTTGCCACCCGCGAACGCGATGTGTCCTCCCACCTTGGGGATGACCGCGATGTCGGAGTGCAGCAGCTCGGCGAAGCGACGCTCGCACAGCACGAGGTCGTCGGCGACCAGGGTGATCGCATGCTCGATGAGAGCGGCAGGATTGCCGCCGGGCGGGGGCGTGCGGCGGGTGGGGGCCGCGGGCGCGAACTGGCCGCGCAGGTCAGGAGCCGATTCTGACATTCTGATCCCAGTTGTGGAGCATCGCCGGGAACCGAGCGGTACGCCGGGCGATGCGGGTGATGAGCCCGTGCACAGGGCGACGGGCGACGAAAGCGTCGAGGAAGCTGCGACCGAGCTTGAAGAACCCGAGCAGTTGCTCGACGCGATCCAAGGCGAAGCGAATTCGAGGGGAACCCAGGGGAGCGCCGGCGAGCAGCTCGACCACTTGGGTCACGCGGGAGATGGCGTCGTTGACCTGGGCGCGCTCCCGACGTCGCATGACGTCGGTGATCAGCTTCCACATGTCGGTCTCGGCCGAGTACAGCCGCCCGCGCCGATGGACTACGCCCCAGTCGATCAGCGAATTGAGCGTCATGCTGGTCGAGCCCGCGCTGATGCCGAGGCGATCGCGGATGGTGGTGTGCCCCAGCGGCTCCGGGCTCAGGAAGAGCAATCCGAAGATCCGGCCCTGGGTCCGGGTGAAGCCCCAGAAGGCGGCGATGTTGCCGAACACATGCGAGAGTTCGTCTTGCGCTATGCGCAAACGACGCTCCGTGTCCGTCTCCGCCTCGGCGTCAACCTCGCCGGACTTGATCGCAGCCAGCTCGCGGCGGTATCGCTCATGCGGGCTCGGCGACGCTTTGGGGGCTGGGGGGCTCATCGCGCAGAAGTTCTTTTCAAATTGAAATGAAGAACTTGCTCTGAGGCTGTACCCCCCCGATCGGCAGCTGTCAAACGCAAACGCGCGGGTCGATTTCGCGGGAACAACACTGTCCGGCCGGTTGTTCGGCCTTTCTGTCGCCCGTCTCAATCGGCCGGGCGGCCCTTGCTACGATCGGCACCACTCGATGCAACGTCGCACGGACCACCGGGTCAGCCCGGCTTGGCTCGCCGCTGGAACCGGGCTGGTCGGGGTCAGTCTGGGAGCCGCCGCCGTCATGTTCGGGGCGCAGTCGGGGCGCCAAGCCCGCGTCGCCCCCACCACCGAAGTCCTCGCTCCGGCCCCGGCCGTGGCACCGCAGCCCGCCGTCGCGCCGGGCACCACCGTCCCCGCGCCGACACCTTCGCTCGCCGATGCCGTCGAGAGCACCCGTGACGCGGTGGTCAACATCGGCACCGAGCGCAGCCTGGGCGCGGGGGTCATCGTGCACTCTCGCGGGATCGTGGTGACCAACTACCACGTCATCGCCGACGCTCTCGAGATGCCCAGCGAGCGTTGGTCGGGCGCGGCCGAAGAGACGCCCACCGTGACCGCGCGGTTCGAAAACGGGCGCGAGCTGCCGGCCACCGTGTTGGTCGCCGACGGCATCGAAGACCTCGCCATCTTACGGTTGGTGTCCGACCGGCCCTCCGAGCGTTTCGCCGCCGTCTCGCTCGGCAACTCGTCCGCGCTGCGCGTGGGCCAGGACGTGTTCGCCATCGGCAATCCCTTCGGGCTCAACCACAGCGTCTCGCGAGGCATCATCGCCGCCCGCGATCGCACCGACGTCATGCGGGACCGCCCCGTGCCGCTGCTGCAGCTCGACGCGGCCATCAACCTCGGCAACTCGGGGGGTCCGCTCTTCGACTTCGATGGGGCGCTGGTCGGCATCGTGACCTCGCGTCAGCGCAACGCGGAGGGCATTGCCTTTGCCGTGCCCGTCGACCACGTGCGGGCGTTCCTCGATGCCGTCAGCGATCCCAAGACCCCGCGCAGCTCGGGCGCCATCGGCTTGATGGTGCGGGGTGAGACGGCCGGCCCCGATGGCGCGCGGCTTGGGCATCGCGCGTGGCTCGACGTCTCCAAGGTCATGCCGGACAGCACCGCCGCCGCGGCCGGGTTGCAGCCGGGCGATGCCATCGTCGCGTTGCGAGGCAAGCGGCTCGATGGGCTGTCCAAGGCCGACGACGGCTATGCACTCGCGGAACACCTGGTGATGACGGTGCGCAGCTCGATCCCGGGCGAGCGCCTGCCGCTGACGCTCATCCGCGGCGGACAGCTGGAGGAAGTCTCCGTGGAGATCGGCTCCGTGCCGCCCGATCAGCAGGTGTCGATCGACTCCGAAGAGCTGCTGGGGCTCGAGCTGCGGCCCGGTCAGCCCATTCCCGTCGTGGGAGCCGTCAAGCCGCACGAGCGCTCGCGGCTGCGTCACGATCCTCGCGGCTACCAGATCGTGCGCTTGGTCGATGAGCCAATCCGATCCACCGAGGCGCTGGGGGCCGAGCTGACGCGGCTGCGGGAGCTGTTGCGCCAGAGCCAGGGCTCGTTCTCGGTGTTGGTGGGCCTGCGAGACCCTCGCACCTCGCAGGTGCACCACCATTTCGTGCTGGTACAGTGACGCGCGCATGGTCCCCGCACGTGCCGGCTCGATCCTCGGAGTGCTGATGTTCGTGGCCTGTGGCGGGGCGTCGGAGGGGGCGTCGCCTACGGCCGAGGCCAAGCCCGCCGCCTCGAGTACGGCCGAGGCGACGGCGAAGGTCGCGGGCGACCCATTGCTGACCCGTGCCCGGGAGGGCGTGCGGGAGGGCGCGCTGCCCTCCGACATCGAAGCGGAGCTGCTCGCCTCCACCGCGCCCGAGCATGCCCGGGCACGTCGGGTGCTGCTGGCCATGACGCAGCCGGCCGATGTCTCCGAGGCGGACCCGCCCGCGGACGCCGAGATAGCGCCGCCGCCGATCGTTCCGACGTCTTCCCAGGACACCACCGCGCCCGTGCCTGCGCCGCGGACCTCCACGTCGGGCACCTCGGGCACGTCGAGCAAATCCTCGCCCACACCCCGCCCGGTGCCGAGCGCCGGTCCGAGCACCGTGGGCAAGCTCGCGTTCAAGCGCAGCACCAAGGGCGCCACCCTGACCATCGCCGGGACCTCCTCGCTGGTGGTCGGGGTCGCCAATCAGCCTTCGAGCGGCATCGTGCGGCTGGTGGTGGAGAAGGCCAAGGCCAAGACCTCGGTGCTCACGGCGCGGCCGAAGATCGAAGGCGCTCGCATCACCGGAGTCCGGCAAGGGCAAGGGACGATTCAGATCACCCTGAAGCTCGAGCCCGGCTGGACGCTCGGCTCGGTGTCGCCGTTCTCGGGCGGGGCGCGGGTCAAGCTGCGTGCCCCCGGCTGACCGATCTCGTCGCGATGCGGTGATTCTTCGATCCGGGCGCACGGCGGCGGCGACCGTCGTCTGGCGCCAGTCCTGCCGACTCCTCCGAGGGCATCGTCGCTGGCCGCATCCGAGCTTCGTGGTATAGGCGCGACAGACCCATGGCCTACCGCAGCCTCCGGCAGTGCGTGGACGACCTCGAGCGCCACGGTCACCTGGTTCGAGTCTCCGCCGAAGTCGATCCCGAGCTCCAGCTCGCCGCGATCCAACGCCGACTCTACGCCGCCCAAGGGCCCGCGGTGCTGTTCGAGCGGGTCGCGGGCAGCCCGTTTCCCGCGGTTGCCAACCTGTTCGGCACGATGGAGCGCGGGCGCTTCATCTTTCGGCACACGCTGCGACGGGTCCAACAAGCGGTCGAGCTCAAGGCCGATCCGCTGGCGGCGCTGCGGCGGCCGTGGCAGTTCCTCAGCGCGCCGCTGACCGGTCTGCGCAGCCTGCCGATGCGCTCGCGCGGGGGACCGACGCTGCAGCACCAGACCCAGATCTCGAAGCTGCCCGCAGTGCGCTCGTGGCCCAAGGACGGCGGCCCCTTCATCACGCTGCCGCAGGTCTTCTCGCAGACGCCGGGCGGGCGGAGGATCATGGACTCGAACCTCGGCATGTACCGGGTGCAGCTTTCGGGCAACGACTACGCACCGGACGAAGAGGTCGGGCTGCACTACCAGATCCATCGCGGGATCGGGGCTCATCATGCGGCCGCCCGCGACCGAGGCGAGTCGCTGCCGGTCAGCATCTTCGTGGGAGGGCCGCCCGCCCACACCTTCGCGGCGGTGATGCCCATGCCCGAGGGCATGAGCGAGCTGGTCATGGCGGGGATGTTGGCGGGGCGTCGCTTTCGCTACGCGCAGGTCGGCCCGCACATCGTCTCGACCGAGGCCGACTTCTGCATCGTGGGACACATCGATCCCACGCGGACCAAGCCGGAGGGACCCTTCGGTGACCACCTGGGCTACTACAGCCTGGCGCACGATTTCCCGGTGATGAAGGTCGATGCCGTCTACCACCGGCCCGATGCGATCTGGCCGTTCACGGTGGTGGGCCGGCCTCCGCAGGAGGACACGACCTTCGGCGGCCTGATCCACGAGATCACCGCGCCGATGGTCCCGGTCGAGATTCCGGGGCTCAAGGCGATGCATGCCGTCGACGTGGCGGGGGTGCACCCGCTGATGCTCGCGCTGGGCAGCGAGCGCTATGTGCCGTACCGGCCGCGCCAGCCCCAGGAGCTGCTGACCCTGGCCAATGCGATCTTGGGCTTCAATCAAGCGTCGTTGGCGAAGTTCCTGCTCATCGCGGCGCACGAGGACGCGCCCGAGCTGACGCTGCACGACGAGACCGAGTTCCTCGCCCACGTGCTGCGTCGCTTCGACCCCACCCGCGACCTGCACTTCCAGACTCGCACCACCATGGACACCCTCGACTACTCGGGCACGGGCCTGAACGCGGGGTCCAAGCTGGTCATCGCGGCGGCGGGAGAGCCCGTGCGCGAGCTGGGGACGCAGGTGCCAGAGTCGTTGTCGCTGCCCGACGGGTTTGGTCCGGCTCGGCTGGCGATGCCCGGGGTCCTGGTGGTGCAGGCGCCCGCGTGGGACGAGCGCGGCGAAGCGGTGGCGGCTGCGTTCGGCGACGCAATGGTCGGGAGCGCGCTGGCGGGCACGGACACGCGGTGGCCCCTGGTGGTGTTGGCCGATGACGCGGAGATGACCGCTCGTACCGCGGCGAACCTGCTGTGGGTGACGTTCACGCGCGCGAACCCATCGCACGACGTACACGGCGTCGATGCCTTCGTGGAGCACAAGCACTGGGGCTGTCGGGGGTCGTTGATCGTCGATGCGCGGATCAAGGCTCACCACGCGCCGCCGCTCGAAGAGGACCCCGCGGTCACGCGCGCGGTCGAGGCCATGGCCGCATCGGGCGGCCCGCTTCACGGACTCATCTAAAAGCTCCATCCCCCGACATGTGAAGTTCGCCACCTTCTTCGATCCGAGGACCTCGCCCGCACCGAGGCCTGAGGCCGCCACCTCGCGCGTCGCATGTGGCACCATCCGGCTCTGCAAGCGGATGGAGGAGCTGTGAATGTCGGTGAAGCGTGCCTCGCGGTCGAGGCGTTCATGCACGCGTTCTTGAAGGAGCGCTCGCACTACTTCCTCGAGGCGTCGGACGTGCTCGAGGAGGACTGGGCCGGGCCGGGTGAGGCCGTCGAGATGGCCTTGGTGGCCTATTCTGCGGAGTTCAACCAGATCCTGGTGATGATCTCCGTGGGGGACCCGCTGGAGCCAGACTCCATGGGCCCCACGATGTCGGCGGACGAGTGCACGCGGATGGCCCGGACGCAATTGTCCGAGATTGCCGCGCAGTACACGATCCAGGTCGGGGCCACCGGGCGCTGGGGGGCCTGGGAGACCTACCGTCGGGACTGGGAGGGAGCGCCGCCGTTGTGAGGGCGCTCGACGTCGTGCGACCGGAACTGGTCGCCCCGGAGCGGGACTGGCGGGCGGCCGTGGTCATGCAGGCGCCCCACAGCCCCGAGCCTCACGGGATCGACCGGATCGCGGCGACCTACGTCGATGGTCTGCGCGACGCGGTCGGACCCCCGATCGAGCAGCTGCACAGCATGCGCTGGCTCAGTCCCTGGGTCGCCGTGATCGACCGCTCGCCGAGCGAACTGCCCAGCCGGCCCCTGATGCTGGAGGCTCTGCAGAACGTCGATGGTGCCTTTCGCATTCGGCAGGTGGTCGTGTTCGGAGAGGGCCCGGATGCGCTCCCGGACTTCCATTGGTGGAGCCCGGCCCTGGCCGACGCGATCCGGGCCTTTCCCTGGTCCGGCGAGCTCCTGGGGCGGATGATCGGAGCGTGCGACGTTCACGGTCGAGCGGGCGGCGAGCTGGCCAGCGCCGCGCACGTGCAGGGCGTCGTCGCATGGTCCCTGCACGCCTCGGTCCAGCGCGCTTGGCCCCAGTTCCGCACGGGCACCTGGGAAGCGGTCACCGACAGTGAGCGCTTGACCCTGACCTTCGACGCGGGTCGAGTCGTCGGGGGAAGCGGTGCAGGCTCGGCCCCGGACTCGGCCCGGGCCGTGTTGGCCGCATCCCGCGGACAGCTTTGGTGGCACAAGGAGCCGCGGGACGAAGCGGTGGGGGTCTGGCAGTTCGGCGAACTCTGACGCGTGCACCCTCGGTCTGCGTCCGTGGGGAGAGGGCGCGGCGGTCACGCTGCCCTCGACCACCGGGCTCGGCTCGTTCACGCTTCAGTTCTGAATGAGGTGCGACTCGGTGGCGCGACCAGTCGCGGGGTCCAGGCGCACCAATCGGTGCTCGACCTCGTAGTAGTCTTGCTGATCCCGACGCGTCGTCCGTGACGCGCGGGTCACCAACCACACGGACTCCCCCAGTCGAGCCGTTCCCACGAGCGAGACCTTGGCCTCGTCGATTCCCACCGGTGCAGCGAGCTCGGTGACGGCGGTGGTCCATGCCGTCGTTCCGTTGGCGTCCTCGCGACTCAAGGTCTCGACCGGCGCGCCGCCCTGGAAGTCGGACCCGAACACCAACACGCTCGGAGGGTCGGTGCCCAATACCGTCTCATCGCGCGCCGGAACCCGCTTCGAAGGCTTCGGCCGCACCTCCGCATCTCCAGCGAGCGGCGCAATGGCACCCGAGCGATCCACCGAGTAGCGCTTGCCGTCCGGTCCATCGAGGACGGCACGACCGTCCTGAATGCCGATCACGTCGTAGGTTGCCGCGAGCGCATCGTGCCCCTTCAGCGCATCGGCGATCCCGGGTTGGGGCGCGAGAGTATCCAACGCCCGCGCTTCCAGGCCTGGCGGAGCGGTGCCTCGGGACAGCCACACCACGTCCGAGGTCACCCCGGCGACATGAAAGGCGTTGCGTTCGTCCACCGACTTGCGAACCGCACCATCGGTGCCAACCAACGCGATGCGATTGAGTTCGCGGTAGCCCGTGAGCTCATCGGGGACGGAACCGACCAGCAGCAACTGGTCCCCGGCCGCAAACAGCTGCGAGTACGCGATGTGCACCGCCTCGGCTTTCTTGCAGCCGGGCACGACTGCGAGCAAGGCCACCAATGCGAGGGCGAACGCGCGAATCATGACCCCCACCATACAGCAGCACTCCGTCGGTGCCGGGCCCCATCTCGTGGAGCTCGGCCAGCGCCCGACCCCGGCGTCGGGAGACCGCTGACTCGGGCTCCGTGGTAGCGTGGTGCTCAGTGGGCGAGAGCGACTGGGACGAGCTTCGGCGCGCCCACGACCGGGGCGACGTACGAGAGGACCCTCCTGGCCGTTGGGTCTTCCCCGACGGAACACTCTGGTTCCAGGACGGACTCGAGAATCGGGAGGGAGGCGTCGCCGGGATTGCCGTCTTTGGCGTCGCCACCGTGGGCTGTTTGTTCGCCACGGTGCTCGCTCTACACGATGGGTTTTCGTGGTGGCCGTGGACTCTCGGTGCGGCTGCCCTCTGCGCCCTTGGGGTCGGGCGGTTCGCGACTCGGCACGGGCGGCATCTCGACGAGCTGAAGAAGACGCTCGATCTCGGCGTGTTCTTCTGTCCAACCGAGGTCGTGCTCTGCAAGGGCCCCAAGCAGCACATCCCGCGCTCTCGCGTCACTGGCTTTTGCTACCGATTCCACGGGGGTGATGGCGGGTCAGGGGTCCGCTACGTCCATCTCGAATTGGGGGAGGGACAGGAAGTGGCGACCGACATTCGGGAGTCACCTCAGGTGGTGGCGATGCTTCGCGCCTGGCACGAGGCGGAGCTCAAAGACCGAACGTCGACAGGGGCCGCGCTATCGCCTCGCGAGGGTTTTTGAGATGAGCCTTAGTTTCTCGGCGGCTCGCGGCGATATGCTGGGGGTGCATGGTCGAGGCTTCCCTGGCGCGCACCCGGATCGACGACGCCCGAGCGCGCCTGCGCGAGCGACTCGCCACCGAGCGTGACGGCACGGCGCTGCTGGCCGACTACTCGTCGGCGGTCGAGCGCACGGTGGCGGAGCTGGCGGGCGAAGCGTTGACCGACGTGTCACCCCAGGCGGGCCGGCTAGTGCTGCTGGCGGTGGGAGCGTTGGCCCGGGCCGAGCTCGGACCCCATAGCGACCTCGACCTGGTGCTGCTGACCGCGCGCGAGGACGACCCCGAGTCGGTGATCGACGAGGTGGTGCGCCGAGTCTCCCATCCGCTGTGGGACGCGGGGCTGCGGGCGAACGTCCTGGTGCACACGCCGGACGCTTGGTTGGCGGGCGCGGCCGACGACCTGACCTTGTGTACCGAGCTGCTCGACGCCCGCCCGGTGGCGGGGGCGGAGGCGCTGTCGAGCGAGCTGCGCGAGCAGGCGCAGCGGCGCTTTTTCGGCGATGCGCGGGCGACCTTCCTGCAGCGCATCGAAGAAGAGAACCGAGAACGTCACGCGCGCTACGGCAGCACGGTCCACCTCGTGGAGCCCGATCTCAAGCAAGGTCCGGGTGGGTTTCGCGATTGGTCGGCGACCCGCTGGTGCCTACTGGCGACCCACGGCACGGCCGACTTCGCTGTGCTGCAAGAGCAGGGGCATGTGGGACCGCGCCTGGCCGCGCTGCTGGAGGCGGCCTTGCGCTCGCTTTTGTGGCTGCGGGCGGCGCTGCAGCTGTCCGCCAAGCGAGGCCAAGACCGCCTGGTGTTCCAGTATCAGGAACTCATCCCGCCGCTCGTGGGGCTCTTGCCCGCCGAGCCCGTCGAGGATGCACAGCTGGTCTCGGCCATCGAGGAGGCCATGCAGATCTACTTCCGGGCGGCGCACGACATGCATCGCTACGGGGCGCGGGTGCGGGCGCGGTGCCAGCCCGCTCGCTTGGCTCCGCTGGCCGAGCCGCGGCGCCTCGACGAACGCTTTGCCGTGTCCGACGGGCAGCTGGTGCTCACCGACCCCGACGCCTTCCTCGAGTCGCCCGTGCTCGCTCTCGAGGCGCTGGCGTTGTCGCGCAGCCACGATGTCGAGCTTTCGGGGGAGACCTTCGACGCCATCGCCGAGGCGGCGGGCACCCCGGCCAGCACGCGGCTCGAGCACGAACCCGAAGCCCAGCGGCGCCTGCTCGATCTATTGGTCGAGCCCGAGGACATGGGGCGCCCGTCGGCGCTGGACCTGTGCAACGAGCTGCGGCTGATCGAGCGCTGCGTGCCGGAGTGGGGGCCGATTCGCGGCCGCATGCAGCACGACACCTATCACGTGTACACGGTCGATCGGCACACGCTCAACGCGGTGGGCATGCTCAAGCGCATCGCTCGGGGCGAGCACAACAAGGACTACCCGCTGGCCACCGCGCTGCACCTGGGTATCGACGACCCGACGGTGCTCTACCTTTCGACGCTGGTGCACGACGCGGGCAAGGCCGAGGAGGGGGACCAGTGCGAGACGGGTGGGGTCATCGCCCGACGCGTGGCCGAGCGAGCCGGCTTCGGCCCGGCCGAGGTCGACCGCTGCGCGATGCTGGTGGCCGAGCACCTGTCGATGCCGCTGCTGAGCCAGAAACGGGACCTGAGCGACCCGCTGCTCATCGCGGAGTTCGGCGATCGCATCGCCGACCGTCGCACCCTGGCCGAGCTGTACCTGTTGTCGTTGGTCGACATGGCGAGCGTGCGCCCCGGCAATCTCAACTCGTGGAAGCTGACCCTGCTCGACGAGCTGTACCTGCTCACCTGTGCGTACTTGCGGCGCGGCAATCGGCGGCAGAGCGTCACCCGCATCGCGCGGCCCGACGAGCCCGAGGGCATGCCCGATCGCTACTACAGCCTCTACGAGCGGGAGCTGCGGACGGGGCACTTCGCGCTGGCCGAGCGGCTGCACAGCGAGCAGCGACGAGTCTTGCTCGAGCTGACCCCGGCCTCGGGCAGCCTCCGCCTGACCATGGTGGCGCGCGATCGGCCGGGACTGCTGGCCCATGCCGCCGCCGTGTTCGACGAGTTCGGCGTGGAGGTCCTGGCGGCCGATGTCTTTACCCAGCCGACCGCGCCCGCGGTGGCCATCGACATTTTCCGCGTCGCGCCGCGGGACCCCTCGGGCATGGGCCTTCGCCCCGACACGGTGGCCGACATGGAGCGCGCGCTCGAGCAAGAACCGGACTCGGCCGCCGACGATACGCCCGCTCGTGCCCGACGGCCCTGGGACAGCGGCCCGCGGGTGCCCACCACCATCGCGTTCGGGCGCGACCCCTCGGGAGAGCGCTGCATCGTCGACGTGCAGGCAGCTGAAGGGGCGGGCGTGCTGCGCAAGATCACCCGGGCCTTTGCCGAAGAGGGCCACGAGATCCTGCTGGCCCGTTGCGATACCGAGGCGGATCGAGTGAGCGATGTGTTCTATGTAGGGCCCATGGACGAAGCGGCGCAGGCTCGGCTCCGCGAGCGGCTCGAGCACGACCTGCGCTAGTGGAAACCCGCTTCGGGTGTGGCATCCGGTCCACAGCCGCTCTAGCATCAACGCCGTGAAGCCCGTGCGCGCACTCGTGGTTCTGACGCTGGCCCTGGCCGGAGCGTGTGGCCCCCAGCAGCCATCCAACCCACCGGGTGAAGAGAGCGCGGCGCCGGCCGATCCCATCGATCGCGCCCATCAGCTGATGGAGGAGGGCAAGCCGGCCGAGGCTCAGGCGGTCGTCGAAGAGGCGCTGGCGGAAAGCCCCGACGACGCCGAGCTGTGGTTCAGCAAGGGCGTCGCCCAGCGGGCGCAAGATCAACCGGATGCCGCGGTGGAGTCGTGGGAAAAGGCCATCGAGCTCAA
Organism: Myxococcota bacterium; assembly: GCA_039028615.1. Taxonomy (GTDB): domain Bacteria; phylum Myxococcota_A; class Polyangia; order Nannocystales; family Nannocystaceae; genus Paraliomyxa. Next base: position 43,136 of record JBCCHT010000037.1, read on the forward strand.
TCCCGAGCTGGTGGCGCCGCGCCATGGCCTCGCGGCGCTGCGGCTCGAGGCGGGCGACTTCGCGGCCGCGGTGGATGCCTACGCTGAGATTCTCCAGATCGAGCCCGACTTCAAGGACGCGCACTACAACCTGGGGCTCGCGTTGCTGGGCATGGGCGAGACCGACAAGGCCCGGGGCGCGCTGCAAAACGCCCTGCGCCTCGACCCCGAGGATCCCGATGTGGCGGCGGAGCTCGGTCGCATCTATGCGCTCGAAGGCAAGCTGAAGGAGGCGGTCGAGCTCATCGGCCCGGCCGCGGCCAAGGCCACCGACGACGCGGCGATCCAGGCGACCTACGGGTGGCTGCTCGAGCGGCTCAAGCGCTTCGAGGAAGCGGCCACGCACTTCGAGCGTGCGGTCCAGCTGATGCCCGAAGACGACGACGCACGGCAGGGCCTCGCCCGCTCGTGGATGCGCATGGGCAAGGTCGAGGAAGCGGCGGCGGAGCTCGAGGGCGTCGCCCAGCGTCGGCCCGATGATCCCAGCGTGTGGCTGGCGTTGGGCAGCGCGTGGGGGAAATTGGGGCGCAACGACGATGCGGTCACCGCCTTCGACAAGGCGATCGAGCTGGCCCCCACCATGCAGTCGGCCCACGTGCAGAAGATCGGGGCGCTGGTGCTGGCCGATCGCTGCAAGGAGGCCAAGCAGGCCCACAAGAAGCTGAAGAAGCAGGGGCCGAGCGACCGCGCCAAGCGGGCGGTCAAAAATGCGATGAAGCCCTGCGGGTGACCGAGGGCCGAGTGCTCGTCAGGGCAGGGTGAGCCCGCCCCCGACCAGCAAGGCCAGCGCGACCCACAGTGCCAGCGTCACCACCCCGGCAAGAACCAGCGGCACGACCCGCGGGGCGGGCCGAGGCGCGGGCGAGCGCATGACGGCCGAACCCGCGGCCGCGATGGGCTGCGACGCGGACTCACTGGCGGCGTAGGACGACGCGACGGGGACGCGCGGATCGACCTCCAGCGCGGGGGAGGGGAGCACGTCCGGCAGGATGATCTCGCCGCTCGCCTGCGTGGGGACCGGGGTCGGTATGGCCGCCGATTCGGGGGAGGCCTCGGGCACGGCCACGGGCACTGGTTCGGTACCCACCGACGAGGGAGACGCGGGCGGAGGGTCGGTGTCCGCCAGCGAGGGGGACGACTCGCCCGCAGGCCGTAGCGCGTCCGTCAGGGCTCGCCGAGCCTCGCTCGCGTCGGTGTAGCGGTCTTCGGGGGCGTGCGCGGTCAATCCTGCGACCACGGCGGCGAGGGCCGGGGGCACGTGGTCGTCCATGGGAGGCACGGACGCGGTGATTCGCCGATGCACGAGGGCGAGCACGTCGTCGCCGTCGAAGGCCGGCGTACCCATGAGCATCTCGTAGAGGATGAGCCCGGTGGAGTACAGGTCGGAGCGCAGCGTGGCGTCGTCGCCCCGTGCTTGCTCCGGGCTCATGTACTGCGGGGTCCCGAAGATCGTACCCACCGTGGTGAGGCGCTTTTTGTCGTTGGGCATCCGGGCCTTGGCGATGCCGAAGTCGAGCAGCTTCACGACCCAGGGCTCGCCGTCGCCGCGCACGACCAGGACGTTCTCCGGCTTCACGTCGCGATGCACGATGCCCCAGCTGTGCGCGTGGTGGAGAGCATCGAGCAGCTGATCGGCGATGGAGACCGCGACCTCGGGGGTGAGGCGGTTGCCCAGGGCGCTGCACAGCTCGACGCCCTCGACCAGCGGCATGACGAAGTAGCTGAGCTCCTCGTCCTCGTCGACGTCGGTGATGGCGACACAGCCGATGTGCTCGAGCTTGGAGGCCATGAGAGCCTCGCGTTCGAAGCGGCTGCGGATGTTGGGGTTGCAGCCGAGCTCCTCGTGCAGGATTTTGATGGCGACCGCCTTGTTCAGGGCGATGCGGGTGCCTCGGAACACGCCCCCGGTCATGCCGAAGCCCAGCGGCTTCTCCACCCGATAGCGACCGTTGAGCACGCGACCTTCGAGCTCGGCCGCCCACTCGTCGAGGGCCCCCTGGTCGTGCGCGGCCAAGACCGTGCGATTGGGCTTGCTCGGGGTCCGCTTCATCGGCTCGGCCGCACGAGCGCGCACCATGGGCCCCGAGGGCGGCCGGGATGTGCGGGCAGGCGGGCGTCGCGGGGCGGCCCGTAGCTCCTTCGAGGTGCTTCGCAGGGCCCCAGAGCCCACGGGAAGGGTCTGCAGGCGAGGAGGGCGGTCGGTGAGTGGAGCCATGGTCATTGCCGTGGTGGCCGGGAAAAGAGGGAGACCCGGGCTGCAGTCGGGTACGGACTGTGGGAACGAACTGCAGCCACGGGTCTCCAAAGAGAACCGGCTTGGGTCTCGATAAGCCAGGCCAAGGAGCGCACCACGCCTCGGGAGGGAGTGCGGATCTCCATGTTTGGTTGGAAATTAGCCTCGGTTCGAGGGGAGGCCGGGAAGCGAATTTTCGATCCCTCGAACCTCGACGTCATGCGTGGTGCTGAAAAATGTGTACGTTGGTGCTCCCAAGTATGTCAAGCATGTGGGGTTGGTTGCATGAATTCTATAATTTTCGAGAGCGCGATTCGTAGGACTCGAAGCGGCCCATACAGGGGCTCGGGCTGCCTCGGAGGCGGGGCTGACCTGGACTCAGTAGCCCGCGGGTAGTCCTTGAATACGGTGTTATTTCGAGAATCCTCCGTCCGGTTGGGGTCCTCGCTCGTCCTTTCCCCTACGGGCTGTTTCGACCGGAGTTCAATTGTTGAATTGTGCAGTTGTTCAATTCTTCAATTGGCGATCGGATTGTGTCGACTTTTGTCGCTGTCAGAGTGTGATTTCCGTCGCGGTGGCATGCGCCCCGTGCCCGGTGATCTGCGGCCCCGCGGGTGGGTCCGATCGGGAGTGAGCCCGTCGTCGGGGGCGAGGGTCGACGCGATGTGCCAGCGGTTCGATTGACCGCTCGATCGAACGCGTCGCCATCCGCCCCGAGGTCGCCTCGCGTGGTCCGGGGTCGGAGCGTCGGCCCCCGGTGTGCCGAGCGCCGGAGGGGTCGTCGCGGGGCCGGGCTTCACGCGACACGTCTGGACCTGCGCGAGTCCCGACCCGGGAGATCGCGCCCGGAGGGTGGCGCACCCACCGCAACCGCCGAAACCGCGCCGCAGGCCCAAGAGCGTTGCGAGCGCCATTTGGCGACCACAGGCCCTACGAGGACCGTCGGCGGACGCACGTCGACGGGGGTTCTCGCGCGCGCCGTCGCCCCTATACTTCCGCAAATTCACGATGGCGGACCGATCCAGCGACACTCCTCGCCTCGACATTCGCGAGGCATTGACCTTCGACGACGTGCTGCTCGAGCCGGGCTACAGCGAGGTGCTGCCGGGCGAGGTCTCGGTCGCCACCCGGCTGACCCGCGGAATCGAGCTGCGCACGCCGATCGTGTCGGCGGCAATGGACACGGTGACCGAGGCCGGCACGGCGATCGCGATGGCGCGCCTGGGCGGCATCGGCATCGTGCACAAGAACCTCGACCCGCAGGCTCAGGCCCACGAGGTTCGCAAGGTCAAGAAGGCCGAAAGTGGCATGGTCATCGATCCGTTGACCATCTCGTCGGGCGAGACGCTGCGTCAGGCCTTGCGACTGATGGGGCGCCATGGGTTCTCCGGGCTGCCCGTCGTCGATGACGGCACGTTGGTCGGCATCCTCACCAGCCGCGACGTGCGGTTCGAGACCCGCCTGGACCAAGAGGTCCGCGACGTGATGACCAAGGACCCGATCACGGTCACCGAGGGCATCGCGGTCGAGGAGGCCAAGAAGGTCCTGCACAAGCACCGCATCGAGAAGCTGCTGGTGACCTCGAAGTCGGGGCAGCTGGTCGGGCTCATCACCGTCAAGGACATCCTCAAGGCCGACGACCACCCCAACGCCATCAAGGACACGCTGGGGCGGCTTCGCGTGGGCGCGGCGGTGGGCACCAGCGCCGACACCATGGAGCGGGTCACCGCGCTGGTAGAGCAGGGCGTGGACGTCATCGTGGTCGACACCGCCCACGGTCACTCGCAGCGGGTGCTCGACACGGTCAAGGCCATTCGGGCCGAGCACCCCGATCTGCAGCTTTTGGGGGGCAACATCGCCACTCCGGCCGCGGTCGAGGCTCTGGCCGACGCGGGCGTGGACGGGGTCAAGGTCGGCATCGGCCCGGGCTCCATCTGCACCACCCGGGTGGTGGCGGGCGTGGGTGTGCCCCAGGTCAGCGCCATCCTCGAGTGCGCGGTGGCGGCCCGCAAGCGCGGCCTGCCGCTCGTGGCCGACGGCGGCATCAAGTACTCGGGCGACGTGGTCAAGGCCCTGGCCGCAGGCGCCAGCTCGGTGATGATCGGCAGCCTCTTCGCCGGTACCGACGAGGCCCCGGGCGAGAAGATCTTGCTGTCGGGACGGAGTTACAAGGTCTACCGCGGCATGGGCTCGCTGGGGGCGATGGCGGCGGGCAGCAAGGACCGCTACTTCCAGGCCGACGTGGACGAGCGCAAGCTGGTCCCCGAGGGCATCGAGGGGCGCGTGCCCTACCGTGGCCCGCTGACCGAGAGCGTGCATCAGCTCGTCGGAGGCGTGCGCTCGGGCATGGGCTACGTGGGCGCCGCCACCATCGAGGAGCTTCAGACCAAATCGCGCTTCCGTCGGATCTCGTCGCAGGGTCTGCGCGAGAGTCACGTGCACGACGTGATCATCACCAAGGAAGCGCCCAACTACCGCACGGAGTAAACGTGACCGCCGCGCACGAGACCCTCATCGTCATCGACTTCGGATCCCAAGTCACCCAGCTCATCGCCCGCCGAGTGCGTGAGCAGGGGGTCTACGCCGAGATTCTGCCCTGCGACGCCCCGCTGTCGCGCATCGCCGACAAAAAGCCCAAGGGCATCATCCTCAGCGGCGGGCCTTCGTCCATCTTCGACGAGGGGGCACCGCGGGTCGACGAGGGCGTGTTCGAGCTGGGCGTGCCCGTGCTCGGGATTTGTTACGGCCTGTACATGCTGGTCGACGCGCTGGGCGGCAACGTCGAGCCTTCGGACTCGCACGAGTACGGGGCGGCCGACGTCGAGGTGCTGAAGGCCGTGGGCCCCTTGGCGCCGCTGGCCGCGGGCAGCTCCGAGCGGGTGTGGATGTCGCACGGCGACCAGGTCACCGCGCTACCGGGTGGGTTCGAGACGGTGGGGCGGTCGAAGAACTGCCCCCACGCGGCGATCGTGAACGCGGAGCGCCGCTTTTGGGGCGTGCAGTTCCATCCCGAGGTCGTCCACACCCCGCGCGGGGCCGAGATCCTCGGGGCCTTCGTCGACCAGTGTGGCTTCGCCCGCGACTGGAGCATGTCCCGCTTCGTCGAGGAGGCGGTCGCTCGCATTCGCGAGCAGGTCGGCGACACGGGCAACGTGCTGTGCGGGCTGTCCGGGGGGGTCGACTCCTCGGTGGCGGCGATGCTCGTGGAGAAGGCGGTCGGAGACCGGCTGCGCTGCGTGTTCGTCGACAACGGCCTGTGCCGCAAGGACGAGCGGGCCGAGGTCGAGCGCATGTTCGAGGGACGCCTGGCCAACCCGCTGGTGGCGGCCGACGGCAGCCAGCGCTTCCTGGATGCCCTGGCGGGCGTCTCCGACCCCGAGGTCAAGCGCAAGCGCATCGGCGCCACCTTCATCGACGTGTTCGACGAGGAGGCCAAGAAGCTGGGCGGGGCCGACTTCCTCGTGCAGGGCACCCTGTATCCCGACGTCATCGAGAGCGTGTCGTTCAAGGGCCCGTCGGCGACCATCAAGACCCATCACAACGTGGGCGGCCTGCCCGAGCGCATGAAGATGGACGTGGTCGAGCCGCTGCGCGAGCTGTTCAAGGACGAGGTGCGGCGCCTGGGGCTGTCGCTCGGCCTGCCCGAGGACATGATCTGGCGTCATCCCTTCCCGGGGCCCGGCCTGGCCGTGCGCGTGCTGGGCGAGGTGACCAAGGAGCGCTGCGACCTGCTGCGCGAGGCGGACGCGATCATCATCGAGGAGATCCGCGAGGCCGGCCTCTACCGTCAGCTGTGGCAGGTCTTCGGCGTGCTGCTGCCCGTCAAGAGCGTGGGGGTCATGGGCGACGGCCGGACCTACGAAAACGCCCTGGCCGTGCGCGCGGTGGAGAGCACCGATGCCATGACCGCCGACTGGGCGCGGCTGCCCTACGACGTGCTCGGCAAGATTTCCAACCGGATCATCAACGAGGTCCGGGGCATCAACCGCGTCTGCTACGACATCAGCAGCAAGCCGCCGGCCACCATCGAGTGGGAGTAGCGCGATGGCCCGGGTTCGTCACGACGATGCCGAGCCCGGCGGCGGCAGCAACAAGGCGGCCGCCGAGCGCCAGCTCGTCGACGGTCAGGCGGCGCCCGGCGACGTCGAGTCGGCGCCCGGTATTCGCCCGCAGCGCTTCTCCGAGTACATCGGCCAGACCGAGCTGAAGAAGAAGCTCGAGGTCTTCGTGGCCGCCGCCAAGCAGCGTGGCGAGCCGCTGGACCACACGCTGCTGCACGGGCCGCCCGGGCTCGGCAAGACCACGATGGCGCAGATCCTGGCCACCGAGCTCGGGGTCCAGATCCACATCAGCTCGGGGCCCGCCATCGAGCACAAGGGCGTGCTCGCCGGGCACCTCACCGCGCTCGGTGAGGGCGACGTGCTGTTCATCGACGAGATCCATCGCCTCACCCCCGCGGTCGAGGAGAGCATGTACTCGGCGATGGAGGACGGGCGCATCGACCTGCCCGTGGGGGAGGGCAGCCGCGCGCGGACCATGCCCTTCAACCTCGCGCCCTTCACCCTGGTGGGGGCGACGACGCGAACCGGCCTGCTCTCGGCGCCGCTGCGTGAGCGCTTCCAGATCATCGAGGGCATCGAGTTCTACTCCGACGCCGAGCTGGCGCAGATCGTCCAGCGCACCGCGAAGCTCCTGGGCATGCCGGCCACGTCTGCGGGCGCCAAGGAGATCGGCCGGCGCAGCCGCGGCACGCCCCGTATCGCCAACCGCATCACGCGACGGGTCCGGGACTTCGCCCAGGTGCGCGGCCGCGAGGGCATCGACGCCGAGGACGCCGAGTATGCGCTCCAGCAGCTCGGCATCGACCGGGCGGGGCTCGACTCCATCGACCGGCGCATCCTCGGCGCCATCATGGGGCAGTTCGACGGCGGCCCGGTGGGTATCGACGCCCTGGCCGCCACGCTGAGCGAGCCTCGCGACACCCTCGAGGACGTCTACGAGCCCTTCCTGCTCCAGCGCGGGTTCCTGGTGCGGACGCCTCGGGGCCGCATGGTCACGAGGAAGGCCCGCAATCACATCGGGCGCGACGCCAAAGACCCCGAGGACGACTCCCAGGGCTCGCTCGACCTCTGAGTCCCGCGGGCAGCCACGGCGCGATCGGGTAGGATCGATCGATGGTCCGCGCGGGACGGTGGGTGCTCTCGGTCTCGATGGTCTGGATGACCTCGAACGCCGCGCACGCGACGGAGGCGTGCTCGCCCGTGCGTGCTCGTCCCGCGCCTTCGGAGCCGGCCCTCCTGCAGGTGCCCCCCGATCTCGCGGTCTTGTGCCTGCCGGACCCGGTCGAGCTCGCGCCCGTGCTCGGAGTCGGCGAGCCGCTGCCGTTTTCGTGCGAGGGGCGGTGTCGCCTGAACGACGAGCCCGCGGAGGGCATCTACCGCATCGAAGCGGATGGCCAGCTGCGCCGTGTCGTGCGGCGGGAGCAGCTGTGGCACACGATCGAGCCGGGAGACTCCGCTGTCCGCAAGCTGGCGCTCGGGCCCGCGGTGCCCATGGTCGCCCGGGCGGAGGCCGGGGAGTGTGTTGCGCTGCCCGAGGGCATGTCGCTGTCGGTCGGCGAGACCCATGTGGCCGTGTCGCAGGCCCACGCCGCGGTGCTGGAGGTCGTCGAGGGACGCACGGATGCGCCCGCCGCCCCGAAGCTCCGGCCGCAGCAGCCACGGTTCGAAGGCATCGCGTGCCGGGACCACGGGGTCTACCTGTGGGAGGGGCGGCCGAAGACCGGCCTGCTGCGTTGGCGGGTGCTCGCGTCCGACGGAACGACGGAAATCGTGGCCCCGTGGATCTCGCACGGACTGCAGCTCGCCGGGTTCGAGGAGGACGAGGCCAAGGCGGGCGAGCTCGTGATCGGGCGTCACTACGTGGTCGAAGCCCAGGCGATCACGCGCGACGGCCGAATCTCACCGCCGACCCGCATCGAGTTCGACCTACGGCAGACGGGCGAGGGCGACCCGGCCCCGGGTCAGTGGTCCTTCATCGTGTGGGCCGCGATGATGCTCGGCATTGCCTTGCTCGCACTGTTGGGGCTGGTCGGGGCGATCGCCCTGGTAGTGCTCGTCGTGATCCGATTGCGTGGCCGTCGATCGCGGACCCCTGGCTGAAGCCGCGACCGTCGGGCCTTCGAAACGGAAAACGGCCGCCTCGGTTGTCCGAGGGCGGCCGCTTTGCCGTGGGCCGGGGTGGTGGTGTCGGCCCGAAGGGTGAAAAAGTGAGAGGGTTTATTCGCCGTCGACGAGCTTGGTGAAGTCGTCGGTCAACGCTTCGAGCTTGGTCTCGAGATCCTTGTCCTTCGCAGCTTCCATCATCAGCTCGATCTGCAGTCCGGCAACCTTGATGCCGGCCTCGGTGCGGACCTTGTTGACGTTGGCGGCGGTCTCCTCGGAAACCTGGAAGCCACGAAGCTCCATGATCTCCTTCATCTTGGGCGCGAGGTCGCCACGCTTGCTCTTGAGCATCTCGTGAGCAGCCTCGACGCTCTTGGTGTCCTTGCCTTCCTTGACCTTGGCGACGATGTCGTCGGCGAGCTTGTTGAGCTCATTGACGGTCTCGTTGGCGAAGTCGTCCTTCTTGCAGGCCCCGAGGGCGAGCACGATGGTGAGCAAGAAGGTGTACAGCGTGAGGGTGCGTGCAGCCATGACGCCAGCCTAGACGCGGTCGTTGCAGTTCGGTTGCACGCAACCGCAATCAAATCGACATCCTTGCCTCGAAGACCCATGCGTCAGCTCACGAGATCGCCCGGGGCGGCATGGTTTGGCCCGCTATTTCGCCGAATGTGCCAACAAAACGACCCGTGACGGCCCACGGAAGGTCCGTGGGGGATCGGCTCCGAAGTAGGGGATGAGCCTACGTTTTCAGCTCGGACAGGTGCCGCAGCTGTTGGTGCCGATGGCTTCGACGCACATCTCGTCCCACAGCGTGTCGCAGCAGAAGGCATCGGCCGCGCACACGCAGCTCTCGACCGAGTTCACCTCGCAGCCGGGCGTGCCGTTGGCGGAACAACACGGTCCGTCGGCGTCGTCGGGCATGCACGACTCGCCGCACAGGTCCGAGCCCACTCGGCCCACGCAGGTCGAGTCCCACTGGGTCGAGCAGCAGTAGGCATCGTTGGCGCAGACGCAGGCTTCGATGCCGGCATCGGTGCACCCGGGCGTGCCCTGCACGGTGCAGCAGTCCTCGTTCATCTCGCCCGTGCTGCCGCCGCCACACGCGTCGCAGTCGTCGGCCGCGATGCCGGCACACAGGTCGTCCCACTCCGTCTCGCAGCAGTAGTTGTCCTGGGCGCAGACGCAGGTCTCGACATCGGGCTCTTCGCAGCCGGGGCTGTCGTTGTCCTCGCAGCAGTCGCCCACGCCGCCCATGGGGCCCGCACAGGTCTCGGTGTCGAGGTTCAGGGTGATGCCGTAGCTGCCGATGGGGTCGGAGTCGATGCTGTGCACCCGCAGCAGGTAGGTGCCCGCGTCGAGGCAGGCGCTGGTCAGCGACTCGCTGGAGGTGAGGCTGTCGGAGCTGACGATCAGCACGCCCGCGTCGTCGGTGAGCGCCAGGTCGATGTCGGGCGGGTTGTCGCCCTCGAGCGTCGCCCCGATCTGCGTGGAGGCGGTCAGCTCCACCCGGTACCAGTCGTCGTCGTCCTGGCACAGCACACGCCCGTCGATGCCTCCCTCGAGGGCGGCGGTGGCCAGGCCCTCGGCCGGGGTGCTGTCGGGCTCGTGGTCGTCGTCTTCGCAGTTGCCCCCCGTGCCGCCGCAGCTGCCCGCGTTGGGGATGCACTGCTGGGCGGTCTGGCCCTCGATGGACTCGACGGGCTCGGGCGAGCACACGTAGTCGTCGGGGCAATCGTCGGTGCTGGTGCAGCTTTGGCCGCAGTGGCCCCCTTCGCCGCCGGTCGCGGGCAGGCACAGGTCGTCTGCGTCGCCGCACTGCACGTCGAAGGAGCAGGTCTCGCACAGGCCCGCGCTCTCGTCTCCGCCGAGGGTGACGGACACGCGGTGCATGCCGCTGGCCGGGTCGTCGCTGCGGTGGTCGCAGTCACCCTCGGCGTCGTCGTCGTCGGTGGCCGACAGCAGGTAGTAAAGCGGCGCGGTGGTGCCGTCGGGCTCGTTGGCCAGGAAGTTCGGCACCGTTGCCCGCCACGTGCCGTTTTGCATGTCCCCCTCCACGAGGTTCATGTTGGCCAGCGTGGTCTTGGAAAAATCGATCGGGTCGCCCGGGTCTTCGGTGGCGTAGACCACGTAAGGCGTGGAGCCGAGCCCCAGGTCGTCCTCGATGTTCGCGGTGATGTCGAGGTCGAGCTTGGTGGTGAAGTCGGTCGGATCGTGCAGGATGAGCGGAGCCTTGCCCGGGCAGTCGTCGCCGCTGCGACGGCGCAGCACGATGGCAAAGTCCTTGATGACCGGCGGATTGTCGCCGTCGTCGGCCGACAGCGTGAGGTAGTAGCGGTCGTCACCCTCGACCTGGGCCCGCGAGGGACACCAGCTCCACGTGGCGCTGAGGCCGTTGGACTCGGTGGTGAGCGTGGCACCTTCGATGATCGGGGCCTGCTGCTCCAGGGTGATCGAGGCCGAGTCCGGGTCGGCCACCTCGATGGCCAGGTCCATGCAGTCGGCCTGCTCGAGGTCGAGCACGGTGCCGGCCCCCAGCGGTCGTCGAAACACGGGCATGCTGCCGCTGCCCACCGCGCCGCGCACATCGATGGAGATGGTCAGGGTGTGTCGGAAGCGGCCGTCGAACGCGCTGAAGTCGAACAGCTGGAGGCCGATCTGGCTGGCCAACGGGGTGAACGTGAAGATGCCCTGTCCGGCCGGGGTCTTGGTGATCGCGGTGGTCGTCTCGAGATCGGGAGCGGTGGAGGCCACCTCGAAGTACAGCTCGTCGCCATCGGGATCGTTGGCCACCAGCTGCACGACCAGCTGCTGACCCACCACCGCGACTTGGTCGCCCACATCGAGCAGCGTGGGCGGGTTGCCCTTCTTGCACCCGACGTTCGGTGCCACCGCCACGGTGCCGAGCAGCGCGCCAGTAACGCAGCTTCGAAGGAAAGAGCCTCGCAGCGAAGGACGGGTCACGAATCGAGCGAAGGCACGGCGCATGGGCAGGGCCGCAATTATCCGTGGCCCGCCGCAGCACCGCAAGGCGACTCGAGTTCCTCCGCCGTCGCGGGCACTGGCATGATGTGAGGGATGGGGGGCACGGGCGACGGTACGACGCGAACCATCGTCCGCATGCCGCCAGAGCCGATCCCGCGGTCGGAGGCGGGGTCGAGCGCGTTCGCGAACTCGAGCGAGCTGCACCCGGGGCATCGGATCGGTCGCTACGTGTTGCGTCAACGACTAGGTCAAGGCGGCATGGGCGTCGTGTATGCGGCGCACGACGAGCAGCTCGATCGCACGGTCGCGCTCAAGCTGCTGCGCCCCGATGGCGGACGAGGCGAGGCCGGGGAGGAGCGACGCCAGCGGCTGCTTCGCGAGGCCCAGGCCATGGCCCAGCTGTCGCATCCGAACGTGGTCGAGGTCTACGACGTGGGGACGGATGCCGACGCGCTGTACATCGCGATGGCGCTGGTGCAGGGCCAGACCCTACGTACGTGGATGCACGCGGCCGATGATCGGCCGTGGCAGGAGACGGCGGCGATGTTCGAGCAGGCGGGGAGGGGGCTCGCCGCCGCGCACGAAGTGGAGCTGGTCCATCGCGACTTCAAGCCGGCCAATGTGCTGGTCGACGAGCAGGGCCGCGCGCAGGTGCTCGACTTCGGCCTGGCGCTGCCGACCCTGGCGCGGCGCAGTGCGGTGGGGCTGTCGACGGGCGGGGCCTCGGCCTCGGACAGCCTCATCATCGAGCGCTCGTCGACGGCCACCGATCGCTTGGCGTCACCGCTGACGGAGTTCGGGGTGGTGATGGGAACCCCGGCCTATATGGCGCCCGAGCAGCACGTGGGCGACGAAGTGGGCCCGCCCGCCGACCAGTACGCGTTTTGTGTGGCGCTGTGGGAAGCGTTGCACGGCGAGCGACCGTTCCGTGCCCGCAACGAGAAGGCGATGCTGCATGCCAAGAGCAAGGGACCGCCCGCCAGCCCGCCGGGGATCGGCGTGCCGCGGGCGGTGCTGAGCGTGCTCGCGCGGGGCATGGCGGTCGACGCCAGTCAGCGCTGGCCGAGCATGGTCGACCTGCTCGATGCCCTGTCGCCGCGGGTCCGAAGCACACGACGACGACGCCGCGCGGCGGCCCGGGTCGCCTTGGGCGGAGCCGCCGCGCTGGCGTTCGCGATCGCATCGCGCCGGTCGGAGCCGACGGTCGAGGGCCCTTGCCGGGAACTCGCCGAGCTTTCGTCGCAGTGGGACGGCGACACCAAGGCCGAGGTGTCGCGCGTCCTCGCCCGCGGCGGAGAGAGCTACGCGGCCGACACGGCGAAGCGCGTCGAGCAGGGCATCGACGACTACGTGAGTCGCTGGTCGGTGGTTCGAGCCGAGGCCTGCGCGGAGCTGCCGACCACCGAGGATGCCCGCGCGCTGCAACGCCGCCGCCTGGCGTGCCTCGAGCGACGTCGACGTCGGGCGGTGGCGATGGTCGAAGTCTTGGCCGATCCACAGACCGACGCGGTGTCGCGGGCGGTGCCCTTGGTGCACGGCCTGCCGTCGCTCGAGGTCTGTGCCTCTGAGGATCCCGAAGACGACCGCTTGATGGTGCCCGACGACCCCGCGCTGGCGCAGCGTGTGCGCGAGGCCCAGGCTGAGCTCGAGGTGGTGCGGGCGTGGCTGGCCGGCGGGCGCTACGACGACGCCCACACTCGGGCGCAGCAGATCCTCGAGGGCGCGCGCGCGCTGAAGCATGCCCCGTTGATCGACCTGGCGGAGATGTGGCTCGGGGAGACGTTGATGTATCTCGGCCAGTTCGAGGCGGCGAAGGACCACATGGTCGAGGTGTTGCACCGAGCCGAGGCCGCGGACCAAGACGCCATGGTGGTGGAGCTGTCGACCCGGCTGGTGTTCATCGAAGGCACGAAGCTGGGGCGCCCCGAGGCCGGCCTGCGCTGGGGGCGACACGGGGAGGCCCGCCTGTCGCGGGGGGCCGACGACGGGTTCGCCGAGGCCCACCTGCGCACGGCCATCGGCTCGGCGCTGACCGACGCCGGCCGGGTGAAGGAGGCCCAAAAAGAACTCGAGCGGGCGGTCGAGCTGTGGACGGCGTTGGAGGGGGCCGATGACATTCAGACCGCGGCCGCCCGCAACAACCTCGGGATCGCGTTCTACGGCCAGGGACGCTACGAGCGGGCGATCGTCGAGTACGAGGAGGTCGCCCGCATCCGCCGGCTGACGCTGGGCCCCGAGCACCCGGACATCGCCGCCGTGCTCAACAACCTGGCCAACGCCCGCTTCGAGCTGGGGGAGTACGACCGAGCGTTGAAGGAGCAGCGCGAGGTGCATCGGATCTGGCGGGCTGCCCTCGGCCCCGACCACCCCAACGTCGGGGCGATCCTGAACAACCTGGGCAACTCGGCCAGCACCCTGGGGCGCTACGAGGAGGCGCTCGACTACTACGACCAGGCCAAGCAGCTGCGGGAGCGTGTTCTGGGGCCCGACCATCCCGAGCTCGCGGTCACCCTGCTCAACCTGGGTGGGGTGTTGGGCGACATGAAGCGCTACGATCCGGCCGTCACCGCGTTGCGGCAGGCCCGAGAGATCCTCGAGCAGCGGTTGGGGGAGCACACATGGACCGCCACCGCGATCGCGGCGCTGGGGATGGTGCAGCTGGCTCGAGGCGACCACGAAGCGGCCCTGGCCGCGTGTGAACGGGCGCTGAACATGGAACGACAGTTCAGCGGGCCCCAGCATCCGCAGGTGGCGATGAAGCGGGTCTTGGTGGGAGAGGCTCTGCTGGCGCTCGACCGACCTGAACAGGCGCGCCCGCACTTGGAACGAGCGCTCGAGGTGCTACAGGCGGGTGAGGTGTCGCCCGACGAACTGGCCAAGGCCCGCTTTGCCCTCGCTCGGGCGTTGGCGGGGCAGGGCGAGCAGACCGAACGGGTGGTGCAACTCGTCGCACAGGCGCGCGAGGTGTGGGAGGGCGCACCCCTACGACATGCACAACGGCTCGAGGAGCTCGAGGCCTGGCACGCCCGGACCCGGGGAAAGCATGATGACCCGTGAGGGAATTGGCGCGTTGTCGCGCCCGCCCCGATCGCGTCGGGCGGGATGGGTCACGGGGTCCGAGCGCGGGCTTGTGTTAGATTCGCCGGGCAAAGCCGCTGCCTCATGGCGAATCGACTCGACAAGACGGTGATCGACGAACAGCTCGAAGAGCTGGGGTCTCAAGACGCGCCGAGGGAGGTGCGTCACGAGGATACCGACCGTTTCGAGTCCCAGAAGACGGTGGCGCGCGGCGGCATGGGTTCGATCGTCGACGTCTACGATCACCGCATGCAGCGGCGGGTGGCCATGAAGGTCCTGCACCCGGAGCTGACCGATCGTCCCGGCGAGCTCGAGACCTTCGTGCGCGAGGCCCAGATCACCGGGCAGCTCGATCACCCCAACATCGTGCCCGTGCACGACATGGGCGAGGACCGCTCCTTGCCCTGGTTCGTGATGAAGCTGGTGCAGGGCAAGAGCCTCGCCCAGATGTTCCGCACGCTCGGGGCAGGCCCGCTGCCGGGCCAAGAGATCGAGTCGTTCATCAAGGTGATGATCAAGGTCTGCGACGCGGTGGCCTTTGCCCACAGCCGCGCGGTCTTGCACCTCGACCTCAAGCCCCACAACGTCATGGTGGGCAGCCACGGTCAGGTCTACGTCATGGACTGGGGCATCGCGGTGCGCTGCTACCGGGACCCCGACGGCCACCTGCACCCCGTGGACAGCAAGAAGGGGCTGCGCGGCACCGTGGCCTATATGTCCCCCGAGCAGGCGAAGACCGGCATGACCGGCGTCGACGAGCGCGCCGACGTCTACGGGCTGGGGGCCATCCTCTACGAGTTTCTCACTGGGCGTCCGCCCTTCGAGCCCCGCGGGGTCCTCGAGGACTTGGTGCGCGCGGGCGACAACATCGTGCTCGATCCGCTCGAGAGCCCCACGCTGCGGCAACCTCCGCCCGGGCTCGCGGCCATCGCCATGCGGGCCTTGGCCGCCGATCGGGAGCAACGCTACCCCGACGTCGTCACCATGCAGTCCGAGCTCGAGGCTCTGATCCGCGGTGGTGGCTGGTTCCGGCTCAAAGAGTTCGGCCCCGGCGATGTCATCGTCGAAGAAGGCGAGCCGGGCGATACCGCATACATCATCAAGCGGGGGCACTGCGACGTCTTCAAGCGCGCGGGCGAGCGCAAGGTGCACTTGCGGCGCATCGGTCCCAACGAGGTCTTCGGCGAGACCGCCATCCTCACCTCGGGGCGACGTACGGCCTCGGTGGTGGCGGTCGACGAGGTCGCCGCGCTGGTGGTGACCTCCGACGCGCTCGAGCGCGAGATCGAGTCGCGAGGCTGGCTCGGTCCGTTGGTCAAGGCGCTGGCCGGGCGCTTCATCGAGGCCGACGAAGAGCGGGTGAAGCTGCGGGCCGAGGCCGAGGCGCGAGCCGAGGCCAAGGCGGCCAACGAAAAATCGGGCTGACGCGTCGCGCGTTCGGCTCTGGCTCCAGGCGGCGGCTCCGACCGGAGAAAACGCGCGCGAGGCGGTCATCGGGGCCCAAATGGCGCTACGCTCGGACTCGATGCGATCGCACGACCGCCGTCTCCGCCTGGCCCGCGTCGCCACCGTGGCCCTGCTCGCGGCTCCGCTGGCGCTCGTCGGCTGCAGCGAGGAGCCCCAGGGGCGGCAGGAGACCGGTCTCGAGGCGCTGACCCTCGATGACGTCAACCCCAAGATCATCGTGCCGGGTTCACGGCTGAGCATCGACGGCAGCTCGTTCCTCGACCGGCCGCTGGGGGTCTCGTGGCTACGATTGCAGGGCGGCTACGGCGGGGCCCCCATCGACGCCTACCTTCCGGCGGAGTTCGTCGACTTCGATCGGATGCGGATCAACGCGACCCCCGACATCCTGCGCCTCATCGGGCCCTCCACCGGGACCTTCGTCGGCCAGGTGCAGGTGGAGGTCGACTTCGTCCCCGATGGCACTCGCCAGGTGTCCATCGCCCGCACCATGGAGCTTCAGATCCTCGACCACCTCGAGCCGCAGCTCGACGAGGTCGCGGCCGCCTCGGTCATCTTCGCCAACGAGCCCATCGAGGTGCGGGGCTCCGGTTTGCTGCTCGGCGGGGACGAGGGCACGACCTACGCCATCGTCGAAGGCTGCGTGCGGTCGCTGGGCAGCGACGCCTGCGAGCCGATCACCCCGGTCGAGATTCCCGTGGTGCCGGCCGACTCGGGCCTGCGCGATCTCGGCGTCTTTCCGTTCTCTCCGCGCATCGCGGGCATCACCGCCGGCAACTTCGAAGGCACGGTCACGCTGCGCAACGAGCATGCCGACGGCGAAATCCGCGAGAGCACGGCCCAACAGGTCGCCTACGAGCTCACCGAGACGGTGGTGACCGCCGTCGGCGATGGCGAAGCGGCGACCTTGGGCCGCTACGTGACCGTGGACGGCGGAGGCTTCGTGAGCCGCGACGACGGCGGCCTCACCTCGCTCGTGCTGGACGGCACCTACTTCCCCGACAGCGGCGGCGAGGCCCCGGTCAGCCTGCAGGTCATCCCCGACTTCGTCGACGGCCGCCAGGTTCGCTACGTCATCAACGAAGAGGACACCTTGGCCCAGGCGATCGACATTCGTCAGGCGCGCGGCACCTTCGTCGGCCAGATTCAGCCCGTCGTCGAGTTCGAAGATCAGCAGGTCGAGGGCGCGCCCGCGGAGCTGACCTTCCGCCTCGAGCCGGTCAAGCAGGTCGTGGTGGTGCAGTTCAATGCCTCGTATACCGAGAGCCTGCGGCTATTCGGGCTCCGGGCGCTCGACCAGCAGATTCGCGAGCGGGTGCTGACCGTGCTCGCGCGAGACTACGAGGCGATCAACGTCGAGTTCGTCACCGAGACGCCCACCGACTACAAGCTGTACTCGGTGGTCGAGATCGCCGGGCCCGATCCCAACGGCCTGGGCTTGCTCGGCTACGACAACACGCCCGGCAAGGATCGCGACAACGTCCGGCTCGACGATCGGATCGGGGGCGTGAACGCCCAGACCCTCGAGAGCGGGCTGCCCGGCTTCGGCGGCGTGTTCATGGAGTCGCTGTTCTCGTTCTCGTTCCATCCCCCCGCGGGCACGGTGGGCAGCGCCGACGTGGCGACCGAGAGCTTCGACCAGATCTTCGACCCCCTGCGCCCCGATCGCGGCGGGCAGGCGGTGACCTCGGCCGACTTCGCGGGCGGAGCCGTGCCTGTGCTCAGCTCTGGCGCCACCTGCCCGGCCACCGCCCGCGCCGACCGGATCGCCTGTGCGGTGTTCGTGCTCGGCTCGGTGGTGGGCTCCACCGTCAGTCACGAGGTCGGCCACTCGCTGGGCTTGGCCGAGCCGCTCGGCTCCCTCGAGGAGTTCCACAACAAGGGCGACCTCGCCGGGCGCCTGATGGACGCGGGCAGTGCTCGCAGCTTCGAAGAGCGCGCCGAGCTGATGGGGGAGGGGCCCTCGCGCTTCTGCGTCGAGTCCTACGAGTATCTGCGGGGCATCCTGCCCACGACGGATCTGGATCCCCCGGTGTCGCGACCGCCTTGCTGAACGCGGGCGGGCGCGGACCTCAGGCGGTGAGCGTGCCCTGGTAGACGACGCGCGCCGGCCCGCGCATGCGGACGCCGGCCTCCGTGTCGGCGGGCACCGAGATCTCGAGATCACCACCCGGCAGCCGCACCACGACGGGCGTGTCGGTGGGGATGAGGCCCTCGCGCGCCACAGCCACCGCAGTGGCACAGGCTCCGGTTCCGCACGCATCGGTGATGCCGCAGCCCCGCTCCCAGACCCACAGGCGCAGGCTGCCGTCGGTCTCGACCCGGACGAACTCGACGTTGGTGCCCTCCGGGAACTCGGGGTCGCGCTCGATGCTGGGGCCGAGGCTCCGCGCCAGGACCTCGGGGTCGTCGTAGGTGGAGGTGATGGAGACCGCGTGGGGGTTGCCCATCGAGACCTTCACCAGCGGCCGGCCTTGGGAGCCTTCGGGGGTGCACTCGCCCTGCGAGACGCCCGGGCCCATGTCGACCTCGACGTCGCCGTAGTGCTCGGACTCGGCGGTCACGGTGCAGCGGCGCGGCCCGGCGTCGGTGTCGACGACCAGGGTGCGCTCGCCGACGCCCGCGGCGAGCAGGGCCACGCAGCGCAGGCCGTTGCCGCACATCTCGGGCCGCGAGCCGTCGAAGTTGATGACCCACATCGAGGCATCGTGGGCGGGGTCGCGGGGCGGGCCCAGGACCAGGATGCCGTCACCACCGATGCCCGTGCGGCGATTGCACAGGCTCGGCGCTCGAGCGGACAGCTCGCGCAGCTCTTCTTCGATCTGCTCGACCGATGCCTCGCGGCGATCGAGCAGGACGAAGTCGTTGCCGAGCCCCTCGACCTTGCGGAAGGAAGACGTGGCCATGGGCGCGGAGATTAGGCGCCCTTGTCGCCGTCGACGGTGGTGGGCTCGGGCTCGGCGGTCGGCGCCTCGGCGTCGGTGGCCGGAACCTTGGCCTCGGGCTTTGCGTCGCCCGCGGGCTTCGCGTCGTCGGTCGGGGCGGCCTCGTCAGCCGGGGCCGCGTCGTCGGCCGGAGCCGTCTCGCTGCCTGCGGGGGCAGCGCCCTCGGCCGGGGCGGGAGCCTCGGCGTCGGTCTCCTCGGCGGGCTTCACCTCGATGCTCGGGGTGAGGGCCGGGGCCGGGGCAGCCGCCTCGACGTCCTTGGCCTTGGTTCCAGCCTCGGGGAGATTGAGCGGCGTGCCTTCACCGATGCGCTCGTAGTCGATCTCCTCGTCCTCGCCGAAGACCTCTTTTTTGGTGTCGTCGCTCGCGTCCTTCAGCCGGTCGGACCCGGTGTGGGCCGAGGCGTAGGCGAGGTACACCGCGCACAACATGAAGGCCGCGGCGAGGCCCTGGGTGAGCTTGGCCAAAAAGTCGGCTCCACCACCGCCGCCGAACACGCCCTGGCTGGCGCCGCCGCCCAGGGCGGTCCCGAGGCCACCGCCCTTGCCGGCCTGGAGGAGGACCACCAGGATCAGGACGAAGGTGACGAAGACGTAGACGATCTCGATAAAGAGGTCCATGACGGCTCAGCTGGGTCGGGGAGTGGTCGCGCCCGCGCGGACGATGGCGAGGAACGAGGTGGGGTCCAACGATGCACCACCCACCAGGTACCCGTCGAGGTCTCCGGCGGCGATGAGGTCCGCTGCGTTACCGGGCTTGACGCTACCACCGTAGAGGATGGATCTGTCGGCGCCCGCCGAACCGTAGCGCTCCTTCATCCATCCGCGGATGGTGCGGTGCATCTCGGCCGCCTGCTCGGGGCTCGCGGTGCGGCCGGTACCGATGGCCCAGACCGGCTCGTAGGCGATGACCAAACGCTCGTTCACCTGCTCGGGCGTCACTTTAGCGAGTGAGCCCGAAAGCTGCGAAATCACAGTGGCTTCGTGAGTGCCGGTGTCGCGGGCCTCGAGCTTCTCGCCGACGCACAGGACACAGACCAGACCGCCGGCCAGCGCGGCCGCGACCTTGTCGGCGACCACCTCGTCGGTCTCACCGTAGTAGGCCCGTCGCTCGGAGTGCCCCACGACTGCGCCTTCCACGCCCGCGTCTTGGAGCATGAGCGGGCCAACTTCGCCGGTAAACGCGCCCTGATCTTGTGCGCTCACGTCCTGGGCGAGCAGCCACGTCCCGTGGTCCGGGCGGGTGAAGGGGCGGGCCGAGGCGATCGAGAGATAGGGCGGCGCGATTCCCACGCGAACGTCACCCGCGCTCGGATCGAGCGTGCTCAGCGCATCCGGCAGGCCTTCGGCGAGGCCTTTGGCACAGGCCTCGGCCTCGGCGGGCCGATGGTTCTGCTTCCAGTTTCCAAGGATCCAGGTGGTACGGGCCATGGTGGATCAGTCTTCCTTCTTCTGAAGAGCGGCGACGCCGGGGAGGGTCTTGCCCTCCAAGAATTCGAGGGACGCGCCCCCGCCGGTCGACACGTGGTCGATCTTGTCGGCGAGGCCCGACTGCTGGACCGCGGCCACGCTGTCGCCGCCACCGACGACGCAGAAGCCGGGGCTGGCCGCGACCGCCTTGGCGACCTCCAGCGTGCCTTGCGCGAATGCCGGGTTCTCGAACAGCCCCATCGGTCCGTTCCAGACGAGCATCTTGGCGTTGGCGATGACGCTGGCGCAGCGGGCTGCGGTGGTCGGTCCCACGTCGAGGGCCATCTCGTTGTGGGCCAGGGGCCCGTCGGCGACCTGGTGCACGCGGGCCTCGGTGGTATCGAGGCCGGTGCCGACGCGCAGGTCGGTGGGCAGCACCACGTGGATGTCTCGAGCCGCGGCCTTGGTGATGACCGTCTGGGCATCCTTGACGCGGTCCGTCTCCATCAGCGATGCGCCGAGATCACGGTCCTGCGCGAGCAGGAAGGTGTTGGCCATGGCCCCGCCGATGATGACCGTGTCGTCGGCCTTGAGCCGCTCGACCAGCGACATCAGCACGCCGAGCTTGTCGGAGACCTTGGCCCCGCCCACGATGGCGACGAAGGGGCGCTCGGGCTGCAGCAGAAGCCGCGACAGCGCGTTCAATTCGGCCTCGAGCAGGCGTCCGGCCGCTCGCTCGCCGACGAGCGAAGGCACCCCGACCACCGAGGCGTGGGCGCGGTGACAGGCCCCGAACGCATCGCAGACGTACGCGTCGCACAGGGCGGCCAGCGCCTGCGACAGCTTGGGATCATTTTTTGTCTCGCCCGGCTGGAAGCGTAGGTTCTCCAGCAGGACCACCTCGCCCGCACGCGAGTCGGCCACCAATTTGGTCACGCCGTCGCCGACGACTTCGTCGGCCAGCTTGACGTCGGTGTCGAGCAGCTCGGCCAGGCGGGCCCCCACGGGCTCGAGCGACAGCTCCGGCTTGACCGCGCCCTTGGGGCGACCGAGGTGCGAGCAGACCACCAACTTGGCCCCGCGCTTGCGAAGCTCGCGAAGGGTGGGCAGCGCCGCGCGGATCCGGGTGTCGTCCCGGACGGTGCGGTCCTTGGTCAACGGAACGTTGAAGTCGACGCGCACCAGCACGCGGCGGTTGTCGACGTCGAGGTCGTCCAGGGTGGCAAAGGAACGCGCGGCCATGTCGGCGCTTCTTTACCCATCGTCTCGGTCGCCGTCCACCGCCAATAGCGACCGAATTGAAAAGAATTTGGCGGAAAACAATGAGCCCGGTGGACCCACCGGGTTGTTGCGGCCGGGCCTTCGCAACGGGGGCGGCGCCACAACGCAACGAGCCCCGCGGCTGCACGCCGGCGGGGCTCGACTTGGGCGGGATGCCCAGGGTCTACGCGGATTTCACTCCGCGACGAGGCGCTTTTCCAGGTCCTCGTTCACGAGGTGGATCAGCTGCGTCGACAGACCGATGATTTGGTTCTTCGTGTATCCCTGCTGCTGCATCTCTCGAAAGAGGGACTGGGCGAGGATGTTGACGCCCTTGTTGTCACTGGTGAGCTCGGAGGGAGGAGTGCGGACTGCCTGCATAAGGTTCGTCTCCTGCGCCCGACTGTGTGCAATGGGCGGGCCGAAAAGCGGGCCTTCGGGCCGCATTTATGGTTTGTGAAATGAAACCGGGTAGTTGTTCGAGTTCTCGATCGCGTGCAAAAACGCCCGGGGCGCAGGTTTTTACCCAACTGTCGCGCAATCGGCTGCACGAGTGGCCACCTGTGGGACGGAGGCTGTGCACCAGGATGCGCTGGTGAACTCACAATTCTTACAAGAACCCACACGCGGCGATCGGCCTTTGCCGAGGCCTTGGCCCGTCGGTAAACTTCGCGCCGCCGTTGTCGACGCGCCCCTGCACGACCGTCCTCCCCCTCGTGCTCGTGTTCCTTGCGGGATGCGCAGGCTGGCGGGGTGACACCTACTACGCCCACCGAACTCCGGCTTCGCGGGCGCGGAAAGAGGCGACCTATCGCGTGGGGCTGCCCGGGCCGGGCTGGTCCGAGATGCGGGGCGACAAGGACATCCAGGTGGCGTGGATCAATCGCAAGCTCGGCGCGATCATTCACGTGCGCGCGCAATGCGACGGGCAGGGCGATAGCTCGCTCGACCAGTACACCGACCACCTGCGCATCGACTGGACCGACTGGGAGGTCGAGTCGCAAGAGCCCAAGCGGATGCTCGGTCGCGACGCGCTGCACACGGTCGTGCGCGCCGAGCTCGACGGAGTGCCGCGGCGCAACGAGTACTGGGTCCTCAAGAAGAACGGCTGCTTGTTCGACCTGCAGTACTCGGCCGCGCCCGCGGACTTCGAGTCGGGTCGCGCCGCGTTCGCCTCGGTCGTCGAGGGCTTCGCGTTTCCCGTCGAGGCCGGTCGGTGAACGGGATCCAGCGGCTCGGGGCCATCACCCTGTCCGGGCTCGAGTGGCTCGGGGGGCTGGCCCGCATGGTCTTTCGCGTGCTGCGGGTGGGTCCGCGGCGGCCCTTCGCGCTCGACGACATCGCCCATCAGACGGTCGAGCTCGGGGTGCGAAGCCTGCCCATCGCGCTGCTCATCACCTTGTTCATCGGCATGATCCTCACCTGGCAGTTCGGGTGGGGTCTCATCGACTTCGGCGCCACCATGGCCTTGGGCAACGTGGTGTCGCTCGGCCTGGTGCCCGAGCTGGTGCCCACCATCATCGCGATCACGGTGGGGGTGAAGATGGCCGCGGGCATGACCGCCGAGCTCGGCTCGATGAAGGTCACCGAGCAGATCGACGCCGTCGCGGCGCTCGGGGCCGACCCCATCAAGAAGCTGGTGTGGCCGCGAATCTGCGCGTCGACGCTGACCCTCCCGTTGCTGGTGGGCCTGGGCAACGTCATCGCCTTGCTCGGGGGGATGATCGTGGCCGAGTGGATCTACGGCGTCCCCGCTGGCTACTTCTACGAGACCTATATCGACGAGCTCGAGCCGCTCAACTACCTGGCCGCGGTGGTCAAGGGCGTGCTCTTCGGCGCGATCGTGGGGACCATCGGCTGCTACCAGGGCTTCAACACCAAGTTCGGTACCGAGGCGGTCGGCGCGGCCACCACCGACACCGTGGCCGCGACCGCGATCATCATCGTGATCGCCGACTTCTATCTCAACATGCTGTTCTTCTAGCGCGCGCGAAGAACCCCGGCTGCCAGGCCCGTGAGTACCGAGCCCCTCATCGATTTTCGTGGCGTGACCAAGCGCTTCGGCGAGCACACGGTCTACGAGAACATGGACCTGCAGGTCTTCCCCGGGGAGACCCTGACCGTCATCGGGGCCAGCGGCGGCGGTAAGAGCGTGTGCCTCAAGATGATGATCGGCCTGCTCTTCCCCGATGCGGGGCAGGTGCTCTATCGCGGGCAATCGGTGCCCGATCTCGACGCCAAGGGCCTGAGCCTGGTGCGACGCAAGGTCGCCTACGTGTTCCAGGGCGGGGCGCTGTTTGACTCCATGAGCGTCGCCGAGAACATCGGCTACGCGCTGCGCGAGCACACCTCGCAGTCCGAGGAGCAAATCAACAAACGCGCCCTGGAGTGCCTGGAGATGGTCGGTTTGTCGCGTGCGGTGGCCAACCAGATCCCCGCCAGCCTCAGCGGCGGCATGAAAAAGCGCGTGGCCCTCGCTCGCTCGATCGCGATCGAGCCCGAGGTTATCCTCTACGACGAGCCGACCACCGGGCTCGACCCCAAGAACATCACCCGCATCGGCGACATGATCCTCAAGCTACAAAAAGAGCTGGGCGTCACCTCCGTCGTCGTGACCCACGACATGCCCACCGCCCACAAGGTCTCCGACCGCATCGCGATGCTCTACGAGTGCGCCTTCCCGTTCGTGGGCCCCGTGGAGAAGATGTGGAACAGCGCTCGGGCCGAGGTCCGCGATTTCATCCACGGGCGAATCCGGCGTTCGCGGGCCAGCGGCAGCTTCGCGGGCGGCAGCATGCTGGGGCTCATCCCCGAAGGAACCACCGATGGCGTCTCGTAGGTCCGAAAACCGCACCCGGCTCATGGCCGGCTTGCTGGTGGTGGTGGGCAGCGCCGTGCTGTTCGTCTCGCTGTTCATCATCGGGCAGAGCGAGGGCACCTGGGAGAGCAAGACGGTCATCAAGACCGACTTCCGCACCATCACCGGGCTGCGCAAGGGCTCGCCCGTGCAGCTGGCCGGCGTCGAGGTGGGCACGGTCAGCTCCATCGACTTCGTCAACGTCGAGTACGAGTGCGAGGCCGCCACCGAGGACATCGGCCGCTACGGCGAGGGCCGCACCGACAACTGCGATGCCTTCCTGTTCTGCAGCCCGCAGGGCCTGTGCGCCGACCTCGAGCCCTACGCCTCCAAGGGGCAGCACGCGCCCTGCATCGCCGACAACGACTGCACTCCCGACGAGGTCTGCGTCACCTCCGACTTCCGCCGTCGCGCCCGCCGCGTGTCGTGGGCCGGGCCCGAGGGGGTCTGTGCTCGCTACGCCATCACCCATCGCCGGGTGCAGGTGGCGATGACCATCTTCGAGGACAAGCTCGAGCTGGTGCGCAGCGACTCGCGGGCCACCGTGGCCAGCAACGGCGTGCTCGGTGACCAGCTCGTCAACATCACGCCCGGCATGCGCGAGCCGCTGTCCGACGAGCGTCGCATCCAGTCCAGCCCCTCCCTGTACGAGGACATCCAGCTGTTCCGCGACCGCTTCGACGGCCTCACCGAGAAGGTCGACACCAGCCTCTCGGGCATCTCCAGCCTGTTTTCGCAGCTCAACGACGAGCGCACCATCAACTCGGTCAAGGGCACCCTCGAGAACGTCGAGGAGATCACCCGGCAGATGGCCGCGGGCGAGGGCCTCGTCGGCGCGCTGCTCAACGACGACGAGTACAAAGAAGAGTTCGGCATCACCCTGCGGAGCGTTCGCAACACCGCGGTGGGCATCGACAACTTCGTCACCCGGGCCAACCAGTCCCTGGCCAAGATCGACGACTCGCTCAAGCCCATGGTCGACGATGCTCGGCACACCATGGCCGATCTGCGGCAGCTGCTGGCCGACCTCAAGGACCCGAAGAACAAGAGTCTCGCCGCCAAGCTGCTCTACGACGACGACGGCACGATGATCGCGGAGCTCGAGAAGATCCTCGGCGATCTCGAGAAGTTCTCGACGTCTGCGGCCAGCATCGCCAAGAAGGTCGACGACGGCGAGGGCACGATGGGCAAGCTCGTCAACGACTCCAAGGCGCACGACGACTTGGTCAAGATCCTTCGCAACATCGAGCGCAACGAGACCTTCAAGCGACTCGTACGGCGGGTGATCGAAGACGAGGAAGCGGCCGGTCGCGCGCCGGGGGCCGAGGCCTCCGATCCGAAGCCGGAGCCGGCTCCCGTGCCCAAGAAGGGCCCGGTGGCCGAGGCTCCTGATGCGGCCGTGGACGATCCGCCGCCCGCTCCGTAGGAATGAGAGCAGGGCAGGGGACCCGTCGCTCGTTCGACGGGTCGGGTTTTCCTGGAAGGTCGGGCCCGTGCCCGATTGCGTGCACGCTGCGCTTCGTGCCGATGGTGGGAGCGTGAGCGGACTCCGCCTTCCCGGCGCAGCACCGTTCGAAACAACGATTCTTCGTACGAAACACGGTCAACAATCCGCGCGGCCGCGATACATCCCGAGGCTCGGCGACGTCGTGGTTGGCAATCGGCCGTCTACGCGCTCGCCCTTTGACAAAGACGGGTGTGTCGGCCACCTTACTTACCGTTCGGTAAGATGCCGGCTTTCGCGCAAAACATTGATTCGTCCCCCGTGGACAGCGATTTGGCCCAGCGCATATTGCGTGAGGCCATGATCCTGTTTGGGGTCCACGGGTATGCGGGCACGTCCGTGCGGCAGGTCGTCCAAGCGGCGGGCTGCACCAAGCCGGCGCTCTACTACTACTTCACCAACAAGGAACAGCTGTTCCTCCGCACCGTCGATGCGGCGCTGGCCGAGCTCAACGTGCTCGAGCAGGTCGTCGAAATCGAGGGTCCGGTGATCCAGCGCATCGTCGCGGGCCTGCAGGCGTTGCAGACCCACGTCGAGTCCGACCCGCACGTGCTGCGGCTTCTGTTCCGCGCCGAGATGCACCAGCAAAAGGGGCAGCCGGAGGTCGACTTCCGCTCCTTCCGCGCCCAAGACCTGGCCCGCGTTCGCCGATTGCTCACCGAAGGGGTGCAGCGCGGTGAGCTTCGCGAGGACCTCAACGTGCACGACGCTTCCATTGCCCTCGTGGGGACGACCCACATGTACCTCCAGCTGTGGCTGGACGGCACCCCGCTCCCCGATGACTTTGCCGAGCGCATGACGACGCTCTTTCTCCACGGTTTGAGCCGATGAAACTGTCCACCATCCTCTCGCTCACCATGGCCTCCAGTCTGCTGCTTTCGGCGTGCACCGAAGCGCAGGGCCAAAACGACGCGGCTGCGGCCGAACCCGCCGAGGAGGCGCAGGCCAAGCCGCCCGAAGCCCACGCGGTGTGGGTCGAGATCGCGGCCATCCAAGACTCGGATGCCGCCCTCAACCTGTCGCTGCCCGGCGAGGTTCGGGGCTTCCGCGAGGCCTCGCTCGCGGCCTCTCAGGGCGGCCTCATCGAGCGTGTCGGCCCCGAGGTGGGCGACATGGTGAAGAAGGGCGAGCGCGTCCTCAAGGTCGACACGGCGCTGTACAAGGCCCGCCAGGGGCAAGCGGGCGCCGAGCTGCGGGCGGCCAAGCGCGAGCTGGCGCGGGTTCGCAAGATCGAGTCGGTCATCGCCGGGGCCGAGCTCGACCAGGCGCAGGCTCGGGTCGACACCGCCAAGGCCACCCACCGCGTGGCCGAGATTCAGTCCCAGCGAGCGGTCATCAGCGCGCCCTTCGACGGGGTGGTGGCCATGCGCAACGCCGAGAAAGGGGAGGTCGCTTCACCCGGCGTGCCTCTGCTTCGCATCGTGCAGCTCGACCCGATCCTCGTGGCGGTCTCCGTCTCCGATCGCGACGTCATCAACCTGAAGCCGGGCAACTCGGTGCAGGTGCACGTCGACGCGAGCGCGCAGCCCATCTCCGGCAGCATCCTGCGGATCAACCCGGTGGCCGACCCCGAGACGCGCGCCTTCGAGGTCGAGATCGAGGTGCCCAACGCCGACAAGCGGCTGCTGCCCGGCATGATCACCCGGATCTCGGTCCACCAAGAGGTGGCCACCGAGTCGCTCATCATTCCGCAGAGCTTCCTCGTCACCAAGCGGGCCGACAACGGCGTGTTCGTGGTCGAGGACGGGGTGGCCCGCTGGCGCTCGCTGACGCTCGGCGCGGTGGTGCACGACCAGGTGGTGGTCACCGAGGGCCTGTCGCGCGGCGACAACGTGGTCGTCGTGGGCCAGCGGGCGCTCGCCGATGGTGACCGCGTCATCATCTCGCGCGAGGGCAAGTGCTGCGAAGACGGCCGACCCGTCTTCGAAGGAGCGCAGTGATGGCGACCGACGACAACGGCTCCAGCCCCTTCTTCGCCGGCCTGCTGCGTCGCGGCGCGACGGTGGGCCTGGTGGCGGTGTGCCTGTTCTTCTTCGGCCTCATCACCTACTTCTCGCTGCCGCGAGAGGCGTCGCCCGACGTCAAGATCCCCATGGTGATGGTGACGACGCCCTACGTGGGCGTCTCGCCCGAGGACATCGAGTCGCTCGTCACCATCCCCCTCGAGAACGAGCTGGCCGGGCTCAAAGACCTCAAGAAGATGAGCTCCACCTCGGCCGAGGGCGCGAGCATCATCTCCCTCGAGTTCGAGCCCGAGATCGTCATCGAGGACGCGATTCAGCGCGTGCGTGACCGGGTCGACCGTGGCCGTACCAAGGTCACCGAGGACGCCGAAGACACCACCATCCAAGAGATTTCCTTCAGCGACCTGCCCATCGTGCTCGTCACCCTGGCGGGTCCGGTCGACCAAGAAGAGCTCAAGCGCCTGGGCGAAGAGCTCGAAGAGGACCTGCGGCGGATTCCGGGCGTTCTCGATGCCGAGCTTTCGGGCGGGCGCACCCGCGAGATTCGGGTCCAGGTCGATCCCAAGCGACTCGAGCGCTACGCGCTGAGCATGCAGAACGTCGTCGACGCGATCCGGGAGGAGAACGTCAACATCCCGGGCGGCGATGTGACCTCGGGCGACTCCAGCTTCCTGGTCCGCGTGCCCGGTGAGATCGAAGACCCTCGCGAGCTCGAGGGCGTGGCCATCAAGCGCCGCGGCGGTCGCCCCGTGTTCATCCGCGATGTGGCCCGGGTGGTCGACGGCTTCGCCGATCGCTCCACCTACGCGCGCATGAACGGCCAGCCCGCGGTCTCCATCGCGGTCAGCAAGCGAACCGGCGCCAACATTCTCGAGGTCGTGGACGCGGTCAAGGCCGAGACCGAGTTGCACGCCGAGCGCTGGCCGGAGGGCGTCGAGTACCGGACCCTCGGCGATCAGTCGAAGATGATCGGCGACATGGTCAGCGACCTCGAAAACGGCATCATCACCGCGCTGTTGCTGGTGGTCGGGGTGTTGCTGTTCTTCATGGGCATCCGCAACAGCCTGCTCGTCGCGCTTTCGATCCCGCTGTCGATGTTGCTGGCGATGCTGCTGATCAGCGCGTTCGGGATGACCCTGAACATGATCGTGCTGTTTTCGCTCATCTTGGCGCTCGGCATGCTCGTCGACAACGCCATCGTGCTGGTGGAGAACATCTACCGGCACCTGGAGATGGGCAAATCGCTGCAGGAGGCCACGGTCGACGGCGCCAAGGAAGTCGCCGGTCCCGTTGCCGCCTCCACGGCCACCACCGTCGCCGCCTTTGCCCCGCTGGTGTTCTGGACCGGCATCATGGGCGAGTTCATGGGCTACATGCCCAAGACGGTCATCATCGTGCTGGTGTGCTCGTTGGTGGCCGCGGTCGGCATCCTGCCGGTCATCACCGCCAAGTTCATGCGCCTGGGCAAGGGCAAGAGCCCCACCGAGGTGCGTGACGATCAGCTGCCGCTGTATCGCAAGGTGCTGGCCTGGTCGATTCGGCACCGCTACTTCGCCGCGTTCTTGGGCTTCGCCAGCCTGGTGGGCACCGGGGTCGCGTACGCCGAGTACAACCACGGCACCGAGTTCTTCTCCGAGACCGAGCCCAACCGCGCGACCATCTCGGTGCGGGCCCCCGACGGCACGGACATCGAGGCCACCGACTCCATCGTGCGCAAGATCGAGGCGATCTTGGCGCAGGAGGCCAACGTCGACGTGTTCGTCGCCGAGACGGGCGTGGGCGGCAGCGCCGACCCGATGGCGGCCACCGAGGCGGCCGAGAACAAGGCCCGGATCACCGTGGACTTCTTGCCCGACGCTTCGACGGCGAAGGAAGGCGAGAAGATCCGCATCGGGCCCACCAGCAAGACGGTGGACAGCCTGCGGCAGGCCTTGCTCGAGATTCCCGGCGCGGAAATCTCGATCGAAAAGGAGGTCATGGGTCCGCCCGTCGGCTCGCCCATCGCGGTCGAGGTGTCCGGCGAGGACTTCCACGAGGTGGGCGAGATGGCGGCCCGAATCCGCCGCGAGATCGGGGCCATCGAAGGCACCACCGAGCTGCACGACAACTACCGCGTGGGTCGCCCCGAGATGCGCCTGCGCATCAACCGAGGCGCCGCCAAGCGGGTCGGGGCGAGCACCCAGGCCATCGCGGGCGCCATGCGGACCGCGGTGGCGGGCACCAAGGCCTCGACCCTGCGCGACGGCGAGGACGAGTACGACATCATGGTGGAGGTCGACCCGCGCTCGCGGGGCAACCTCCAAGAGGTCCTCAGCCTACGCATCCCCGGCCGCGAGGACACCAGCCCCGACACCTTCCCCGTGCCGCTGTCCACCGTGGCCAGCTACGAGCTCGCGGGTGGCAACGGCTCCATCTACCACATCGATCAAGATCTGGTGATCACGATCGAGGGCGACATCGCCGAGGGCTACAACGAGAACGAGGTCCGGGCGAAGGTCATCGAGTACATCGAGCAGACCGAGCTTCCGCCGGGCTTCGCCCTGCGCCTGGGCGGCGCCGACGATGAGCAGCGCAAGGCGCAGGAGTTCCTCTCGCAGGCCTTCCTCGTCGCTCTGTTTGCCATCGCCATCGTGCTGGTGAGCCAGTTCAACCGCTTCGACCTTCCGCTCATCATCCTCGCGTCGGTGGTGCTGTCGCTGGTCGGTGTGCTGTGGGGGCTCATCATCACGGGCACGCCCTTCGGCGTCATCATGACCGGGCTGGGGGTGATTTCCCTGGCGGGCGTCGTGGTCAACAACGCCATCGTGCTGCTCGACTATGTCGAGCAGCTACGCAAGGGCGGCGCCAAGCTCTACGACTCGCTCATCCAAGCGGGCGTGGCGAGGTTCCGCCCCGTGATGCTCACCGCGGTCACCACCATCCTCGGCTTGGTGCCCATGGCCATCGGCATCTCCATCGACTTCCGCGGGCTTCGCATCGTGAGCGGGAGTCAGAGCGCGCAGTGGTGGGGTCCGATGGCGGTGGCCGTCATCTTCGGGCTCGCGTTCGCCACCGTGCTCACCCTGGTGCTGGTGCCGACCATGTACACCATCCTCGAGGACTTCCGCGGGGCAGGAGCGTGGATTCGGCGCAAGCTGGGGCGCGAGGCTCCGAGCAGCGTGGTGGACGAGACGGCCACGACCATGCCCGAGGCTCCGCTCGAGTCACCGCTGCCCGAGGGTCCATCGGTCAAGACTGGCGCCTGAGCGGGCCGACGCCCGAACGAAACGCGCTCGCTCGACGGTCATCGTCGGGCGAGCGTTTTTCGTTTCCCGAGCCGAAGGGGCTGGGTCTACGACGCGGCTTCGGCCGGGGCGTAGACCGTCGCGAGGAAGTCTTGGAGGTGGGTCGTCACCTCTTCGGAGTACTCGGCCGGGAGCGCATGGGTGCCGTCTTCGATGACCACCCACTGGGCCTGTGGGATCGCAAACGCCACCTCACGCAGGGCATTGAGGGGGATGAAGCGATCGTGGGCCCCCGCCATGACCAGGCTCGGCACGCGGATCTGCGGGAGGAGATCTGCGGCGGTATGGCGAGCGGCTTCGCCCAACATGTCGAAGAACAGCTCCGGATCCATCAACGCCATCTGGTCGAGATAGATCTCGAAGTCTTCGTTGTTGAGTCGGGCCGCGTTGATTTGATTCGTCAGCGCGCCGAGATCTTGGACCCACGGCGCGGGCAAGATGCCTCGCCACAGCCGCCGCGTCAGGCTCTTGGCTTGGCGCATGGCGGCCCGAAACAGCGGCAGCACATGTCCAAATGCCTCCGTGCCCTGGAACGTCGCCATGCACCGACCACTGGGACCGGCGAGATCGACCAGCCCAGTCACGCGATGCTGATGTCGTCGATACAGTTCCAGGGCGACCTGGAACCCCATCGAAAAGCCCAACGCGACCGCCTGGTCGATGCCACGCGCTTCGAGCACGGCCGCGGCGTCATCCGCCAAATTGGGCATGCTCAAACGCCAGGGGCGGGGCGGATCTGGAGATCGCCCATGCCCCCGGTAATGCATCAAGACGATGCGGTACTGGGTTGCGAGATGCGGAATTATCCGACGAAAGGCCCAGCCACTACAGCCGATGCCATCGAGAATGAGGAGCACTTTGTCGTGCTCCATGCCGATATCCCGAACAAATAGAGACGCGCCATCATCTCGTTGGATGAAGACGTCCTCGGATCGTCCGGGCATAGGCAAATCGTCGGATGAGTTCGCCAAACGAGAACTCGCAGGGTTCAATCGAACGAGTCTCGCGGCCAACGACCGATGGTGCACCTACCCATGACAAACGGGGGCCCTGGGCGTTGCCAGTGCTCCCGCTGCCATTCGGTGGAGGGTCTCGGACGAGAGTCCGAGCCCAGTACACTCACTCGGTCTTGCCACGCACGTCGTCGGGCGCGTCGTCCGCGATTTCGTTGACGCTCGGGTACTTCATGATGTCCCGGCGGGCGATTTTCCACGCCTTTTGAACAATCCAAGAGAGCGAGCGATCTTGTCGCGCAGCTTCTTCTTGGATTTCCTTCAGCATTTGTTCGGGGAAGTACAGACTCTGCTTGCGCTTGTCCGAGCTTGCCATTCGCGAGTTCTCCGAGCCGAAAATCGGCTTCTAGGGGGCTGTCCCAGCCGTAAATCGGCTTCAAGGTGGGCTGTGAGGGTAGGATACGGTACGAATTCTTGTCAACTCGGTACCGCAGTGTTGCGACCAGCGCCCGCGGACTACACCCCGACACGTTTGGCCGGATTTTCGCCCGTGGGGCAGGCGCCGACAGGTCCACATCGGGCCGTGCTTTTTTGATTGTCGTCGGCGCTCACAGGCTATAGCTTTCGCCGTCTTGTTCGAGGGGATGTCCCTTCGACGGAGATGCTCAATGGCTCTGACGACCGAGAAGCTTGAAGAGTTCCGAAAGATCCTCCACGAGAAGAGAGATCGATTGTTGGCGGAAGCCAAGCGGACCCTCGACCAGGAGATGGTCATCGAGACCGAGGAACGCATGGACGAGGTCGACCAGGCGTCGAGCGAGTACATGCAGGCGTTTTCCTTCCGCCTGCGTGGCCGAGAGCGCTTCCTGCTGGGGAAGATCGAGCACGCTCTGAAGAAGATGGACGAGAACGAGTACGGCCTGTGCGAAGAGTGTGACGACCAGATCTCGCTCAAGCGGCTCATGGCCCGCCCCGAGGCGCAGCTGTGCATCCAGTGCAAGGAAGCACAAGAGAAGGAAGAAGCCGTCTACGCCGAGGATTAGTCGTCCCGGCGTGACCGCGTGAGTCGAGTCGTACGCTCGACTGCGAGGGCCCCGAGCGGAGGCACTCGTGCTCGAGCGTGCACCCACGCGGTGACCGAAATCAGGGCTTTCGGCGGGCCTCAGGCTCGCTCGTCGCCCACCAGCGTGCGGAGGCGACGGATGTCGTCAGGGCCTCCGATGGCGATGAGCACGTAGCCGGGCTCGAGCACGAGCTCGCCCGAGGGCACGTAGTCGTTGTGCCCCTCGGGGTTGCGGACGGCGATGATCAGCGTGCCCGTGCGGTCCCGGATGCCGGCGTTGCGCAGCGACTCGCCGACCAGCTCGCCCGCTTCGCCGACCTGGGCCTCCTCGATGCGGAGGTTGGCCTCGCGGTCGCGGAGCATCTCGTCGAGAAAGCGGACGACCTGCGGGCGTAGCAGCTCCGATGCCAGCCGCATGCCGCCGATGGAGGCGGGGGAGACCACCGCGTTGGCGCCCGCTCGGCGCAGCTTGGGCGCGGCCGAGGGCGACACCGCCTTCGTCACGATGCGCAGGTTGGGGTTCGTCTGGCGGGCGGTGACGACGACGAACATGTTGGTCTTGTCGTCGTCCATCGTGGCCACGATGCCGCGGGCGCGGTCGATGCCGGCCTGGGCGAGGATCTCGTCCTCGGTCGCGTCACCGTGCAGGGTGAGCACGCCTTCGCGCGCCAGCTCGGTCAGGTTTTCTTCGTCCTGGTCGATGCAGACGAGCTTCTCGCCCATCGAGCGCAGCTCTTCGACCACGTGCGCGCCCGTTCGTCCGGTTCCGCACACGATGTAGTGGTCGTGGATCTCGTCCATGATCTTGAGGAAGCGACGGTAGCGTCGGACGTTGCGGAAGTCACTCTCCACGAAGAAGCTCGTGATCGACGAGACGACGTAGAGATTGGCCGAGATGCCGAAGACCAGCAGGGCCAAGGTCCAGGCGCGGCCGCCCGCCACGCTGTCGAGGTCGAGCGTCTCGCCGTAGCCCACCGTGCTGATGGTGATCGCGGTCATGTAGACGCAATCGGCGAAGCTCCAGTGCCCGGGATCCTGCAGGTAGGCCAGGTACCAGTAGCCGGCCGCGCCCAAGCCCAGCACCGCGACGAGCACGCCGAATGCGATGATCACCCGCCGCCGCGTGGCGACGTAGACCTCGATCGGGTTGCTCGGACTGGTGTCCTCGGGCAAGGACACGGCGGGGATGATACCCGCCGTGGCGCGCTTGTCTGCGCCGGGCAGCGAGGCCGCACGGGGCCTCATCGGCGCGGGGTCGGGGCCCCCGGTTGCCCTGAGTGAGTCACCGGGGCGACACTGCCATCGCCGTGCGCCCCCACTTGTTCACGTTGCCGGGCCTGGGTTGGGAGATCCAGGGCTACGGACTCATGCTGGCTCTGGCTTTGTTGCTCGCGTGGGGGCTGACCCTGTCGTGGGGACGCCGGGATCGGCTGCCTTCGGGACCGCTGGGGACCGCGTTCGTCTTGGCGACCGGCTTCGGCCTCATGGGCGCTCGCTTCGGGTGGCTCCTGCAGCGACCGGGCGAGACGGGGGCGGGCATCGAGCTGTTCGCGCTGCGCAGTGACGAACTCGCGCCCTTCGTCGGAGTGACGGTGGCCGCCGTGGTCGGCGGCCTGTACCTCACGCGTCGACGCATCCCCGCCGTGGCCGGCTTCGACGTGGCTGCGCCCGCGTTCATGGCCGCGTTGATGGTCGAGCGGCTGGGCGCGTTGATGGCCGGTACCGACTACGGCCGGGTCGCGCCCGAGCTGCCCTGGGCCATTCGTTTCCCGCCGGGCTCGCCCGCGTTCCTCGAGCACCAGCGCACGTTGACGGGGATGTTCCCCGTCGACGCCACGCAATCGCTGCCCGTGCACCCCACCCAGCTGTACGGGCTGCTGGTGGCCGGAGCCGCCTTGGGCGTGGGGTTGTGGCTCCGCAAGCGTCGGACCTATTCCGGGCAAGTCGTACTCGGCACGCTCACGGCGTACCTGCTGGGACGCAGCTTCTTCGAGGAGTGGTTCCGGGCCGACGCCGCCGGGGAATCGCTGGGGCCGTTCAGCTCGGGTCAGGTGGCGGCCATCGTCTTGGCGGTCTCGATGGTGGTCATCATGCGGGCCCGTGCCGCCTTGGCCGTGCATCGGCCGGCGGAGTTTCGCCCCTGGGAGGGCGGTCGCTGGACGCCGGCCGAGCTGCAGGACGGTCGTCCGAGCCCCGGTAACCCCGGGCGGTCCGCGGCTCGCTCTCATACCGGGTCGCAGCGCTCATTGACGTCGGGCGCGAGCCGTCGGCGGAAGTCCAAGGCGAAGAACAAGGGCAAGCGCGGCAAGAAGCGTCGCAAGAAGAAGTGAGAGGCACCATGGCGAGCAAGGGAACGGAGCGCCCGGTCGTGTTGCTGCACGGCGCCCTGCGTTCACGCGTGGGCCTGGTGCCCACCGCCCAGTGGCTGCGTCGTCGCGGCCTGCAGGCGACGCCGTTCGGCTATCCCACGCGCAAAGGGGACCTGCCCGCGCACGGGGATGCGCTCGCGCGATGGCTGGACACGCACTTGTCCGGGGGGCGCGTGCCCGTGCTGGGGTTTTTGACGCACAGCATGGGCGGGTTGGTCGTGCGGGCCTATCTCGAGCGTCACGCGGGCGAGCACGCCGATCGGCATCGAGTGGTGATGCTCTCGCCGCCCAACCAGGGGGCGAGCCTGGCCGAGCGCAACCGCAAGAACCCGCTGATGCGCTTGTTCTACGGCGACGCGGCCGAGCAGCTGCGGCCGCAGCGGGTGCAGCAGATGCCCGACGTTCCCGACGACACGGACGTCCTGGTGCTGGCCGGGGGGCGCGGCGACCCGCGTGGCTTCAACCCCGGGATCGACGGTGACGATGACGGTGTGGTCGGGGTCGACGAGATGCGCTTGTCCGGGGTCGAGCCCACCCCGGTCGGGGGGATGCACTCGTGGCTGCAGTGGCGACCGGCCGTGCTCGAGCGTGCGGCGAAGTTCCTGACCGAGGACGGCGAGTCGTGACGCGGTTCGGGTCGGTCTGGCGGGCGGGCGTACTGGGCCTGTGGGTCTGTGCGCTGGCGTGCGGCGGGTCCGAGTCGAAGCCTGAGGGCGACGCGGGGGAGCCGACCAGCGACGATCCTCGCGCGGCCCTCGACCAGGCTCGCACGGGGCTCGCCGATCCGCAGCGGTATCCGTTCCGCGATGGCCTGAAGATCAACGAGGAGGCGCTGCGCGCCACGCTGATGCAGCTACGCGAGCGTCATGGGGCCCAGGTGGCGGTGGCCTACGCCGCGTCGATCGAAGCGCTGCCCACGGGGGACGCACCGACCGCGCCGCAATTCGAGGAACTGGCGGCCTTCGCCTTGCCCGATGACCCGGCCGCCCGCGACGTCGAGGCCATGAACTGGTTGTTCGATCGCGACGTCGAGGAGACGGTGCGGCGGAGCCTGTCGACCTATCTCGCCCTCCTGTCGCAGAACGACCTCGAAATGCCCATTCGCGACGTCGGGGTCTGGTTCGCGTTCCTACGCGCCGCCGAGCCCACGCTGAAGCGCTGCAGCCCGTCGCCCGACGACCTATGGCTGTGCCTCGACTACGGCGCGGACGTGTTCGTGTTCGAGCTGTCGCGACTCGGCTCGGCGTGGATCGTTCGAAAGCTGCGCTGGCACCAGCAGCCGAGCACGGCCAACGACCACTAGCTCCGCGCTAGAGCGTCAGGTAGCCGAAGTCGATCGTCTGGTCCGCCTCGTTCGCGAGGTAGATGCGGTGGCGGCCGCCGAAGGGCGCGGGGCTCCACGGTGTGTCCGGGTGATAGGGCGTCCCCACGGCGCCCACGGTGCCGTTGGGGCTCGGCAGCTGTGCGATGTAGTCGTAGTCGCGCTCGGTGTCCCAGGCGATGGCCCGCGTGGCCGAGGGGCTGCCGGGCGGGACGAAGGACGCGTAGGTCCGAAACCACAGCGTCGTCAGCCACACCGTGTCGTTCTCCGTATCGCTGGCAAGGTACGACAGCGGCGCGATGCTGAGCCCTTCGAGCGTGATGTCGGGGATGACGGCCGAGTTCAACACGGCGCCGCCTTGGGTCAGCAGATCGAGCTGGGTCTCACGCGGGCCGAGCAGGGGATGCGAGTAGCCTCGCAGCAAGCTCGCCCCGTTGAACGCCAGCGCGTTGCCGCCGGGTTGGGGCACCGTCACCGCGTTGAGCTGCACCCCCGTCTCCGGGTCGATTTCCACCATCGTCGTCGCTTGGTTGAGCCCCTGCGACGCCCACAGCGTGTCCGCGTTCCAGTCGTACGCGAGACCGACGATGGTGTCCTGGCCGGGCGGCGAATCGTAGCGCAGCTGCTCGTCTCCGGTATCGAGGTTCAGCGCCACGATCGGGTCCGAGAACAACGTCTGCGTCACGATGAACAAGTGCGGGTCGGCACCCAGGCGCCCCACCGTCATACCCGTGCCCACGCCCGTCGTGCCGACGGGGTAGGGGAAGCTGCCCACCTGCTCGAACTGCAGCGGCGTGATGGCCTCGGCTGGATCGAACGCCGCCTTCAGCGACGTCGGCTCGGTCTCGGCGGCGGCCTTCGGCGTCTCGTCGAGCGTCGGTGTCGGGTCCGGCGCCCCGTCGTCCCCGTCACACGCGAGGCCGGCGACGAGCATGAACGCGAGGGGGAGGGCACGGCGACGCGGCGTGAGCATGACCCCCAAGAGTCACCAACGACGCCGACGGATCACGCCGGATTTGGCGAAGGCGACGACCGGCCTCGGAACGACCGACGGGACCAAGTTCGTGCTACCGTCGTTGTCGATGGCCACCGAAGACCTTCTCGGAGCGGTGCTCGCGCTCACTCCCGAGCAGCGAGAGCGGCTCGCCGAGGAGATCCAAGTGAGTGTGGCCCACGACCGCGGACATGACCCCGCCCAGGTCTCGCCGGATGCCGAACTCACGGCGCAGCTCGACCGTCGCATCGAGGCGCTCGATCGAGGCGAGGCCAAAACGGTCACCCTCGCAGACGCGCAGGCGAGTGTGATGCGGCGTTTGGCGAGCGTGTCGAAGAAGTGATCGTCGAGCTGCACGAGGCCGCGTCCGCCGAGTTGGACGACGGTGCCGCGTGGTACGAGGCGCAGCGCGAGGGACTCGGCTACGCGTTCGCACGCGAGGTCATGACCGCGGCGGAGAAGATCGGCGAGTTCCCGACGACGTGGCCGCGATGGCCGGACCGAGCCGAGATTCGCGTCGTGCGAGTGAAGCGCTTTCCGTATCACTTGCCCTACGTCGTGCGCGGCGATCGTGCGGTCGTCCTCGCGGTCGCTCACGACAAGCGGCGACGCGGCTACTGGCTCGACGACCGAGCGCGTTGACGGGCGCCCACGAAAAAGCGGCAGCGTTCCGAAGAACGTTGCCGCTTTGGGGTGCCGAGAGGCGGACTTGAACCGCCGACCTAGGGGTTATGAATCCCTCGCTCTAACCAGCTGAGCTACCTCGACGTGCCGGCTTCATCACCGCGGTTGCGGTGCGAGCGGGACGCTTTATGCGTCGGTCGCCGGGCGTCGTCAAGACCACTGTGGGCCGCTTTGATCAAAGTGGAGATCGGTTGCCCGGGAAAAGCGCGTCACCTCCGTATGCTCACATCGGGCCAGACGGTGTTGAGCGGCGCTAAGTGCCCGTGACTCAACACATTTGCCGCTTGGCACCCGCGTGGTAAGTCGCGAATCGACACCGGGCCATGGCCCGGGCGGAAGGTCCGTCCGCGCTGGCTTGCCTGGGTCGAAGGCGTTGCCCATGTCTCGCGAAGTCGTGATCGTCAGCGCAGCCCGTACGCCGATCGGTAGCTTCGGCGGTGCGCTGTCCACCGTTCCTTCCCCCAAGCTGGGCGCCGTGGCCATCAAGGCCGCCCTCGAGCGCGCTGGCGTCGACGGAGCCGATGTCGACGAGGTGCTGATGGGTTGTGTGCTCCCCGCCGCGGTCGGCCAGGCCCCCGCTCGCCAGGCCATGATGGGCGCCGGGATCCCCAAGGAGGTCGGCGCGGTCACGGTCAACAAGGTCTGCGGCTCCGGCCTCAAGACGGTGATGCTCGCGGCGCAGGCCATCAAGGCGGGCGACGCGGAGATCGTGGTCGCCGGCGGCATGGAGAACATGTCCCTGGCTCCGTACTACCTGCCCAAGGCCCGCACCGGGTACCGCATGGGCAACGGCGAGCTCGTCGACGGCATGGTCCACGACGGGCTGTGGGATCCGTACAACAACTATCACATGGGCAACGCGGGGGAGCTGTGCGCCTCCGAGCGCAAGATCGACCGTGAGCGCCAAGACGCCTACGCGGCGCTGTCGTACCGACGCGCTCAGTCGGCCGTCAAAGAAGGGCTGTTCGCCGAGGAGATCGTCCCGGTCGAGGTCCCGCAGCGCCGCGGCGACCCGGTGGTGGTCGACTCCGACGAGGAGCCCATGCGCGGCAACATCGACAAGCTGCCCAAGCTGCGCACCGCGTTCGCCAAGAACGGCACGATCACCGCGGGCAATGCCTCGTCCATCAACGACGGCGCCGCCGCGGTGGTGGTGATGTCGGCCGAGGAAGCGCAAAAGCGCAAGCTGACCCCGCTGGCCACGATCACCGGGTACGCCGGGGCCGCGCACGCGCCCGAGTGGTTCACCACCGCGCCCGCCAAGTCGATCGCCAAGCTGCTCGACAAGACCGGGCACAAGGCGGACGACGTGGACCTGTGGGAGGTCAACGAGGCCTTCGCCGTGGTCTCGCTGGTCAACCAAGACGAGGTCGGCATCGCCGACGAGCGCATCAACGTGCGCGGCGGTGCGGTGGCCCTGGGTCACCCCATCGGCTGCTCGGGCACCCGAATCCTGGTCACCCTGCTGCACGCGATGAAGCAGATGGACAAGCAGCGGGGCGTGGCCTCGCTGTGCATCGGTGGCGGCGAGGCCGTGGCCCTGATGGTGGAGCGATAGACGCATGAGCATCGATTCGATCAAGACGATTGGAGTTCTGGGCTCGGGCCAGATGGGCGGCGGGATCGCCCAGGTCGCCGCGTTCGGTGGCCGCAAGGTTCTGCTGGCCGACCTCGACCAGGCGCACGCGCAAAAGGGCAAGGACCGCATCGCCAAGGGCCTCGAGCGCCTGGTGGGCAAGGGCAAGATCGAGGCCAGCGCCCGTGATGCCACCCTCGAGCGCATCGTGCCCGTACAGAGCGTGGCCGCGTTCTCCGACGCCGACTTCGCGGTCGAGGCTGCGACCGAGAACATCGAGCTCAAGAAGAAGCTCATGCAGGGGCTCGACGAGGCCTGCCGCCCCGGCGTGATCGTGGCGAGCAACACCTCGTCGATCAGCATCACGCTGCTGGCGGCCGCGACCAAGCGTCCCGAGCACGTCGTGGGCATGCACTTCATGAACCCGGTGCCGGTCATGAAGCTCGTGGAGATCATCCGCGGCCTGCCCACCGACGACGCGACCTACGAGACCACCGTCGCCCTGGCCAAGGACATGGGCAAGACGGTCATCACCAGCAAGGACTGCGCGGGCTTCATCGTCAACCGCATCCTCATCCCGCTGATCAACGAGGCCTGCTTCGCGCTGCAAGAGGGCCTGGGCACGGCCGAGGACATCGACACGGGCGCCAAGCTGGGGCTCAACCACCCCATGGGTCCGCTGGAGCTGGCCGACCTCATCGGTCTCGACACCTGCCTGGCCATCGCCGACGTGCTCCACCGCGAGCTGGGCGACGACAAGTACCGCCCCGCCAACAACCTGCGCATGCACGTGGCGGCGGGCTGGCTCGGTCGCAAGACCGGCCGCGGCTTCTACGAGTACGGGAGCAAGAAGTAAGTGGGCTTCGAGACGCTCCGGGTCCAGGACGAGCCCGTCGAGGGCATCGATGGCAAGATCCGCGTGGTGACCATCGCCCGGCCGAAGGTGCTCAACGCCCTGTCGGCCCAGGTGGTCGAGGAACTCGGCCAAGTGGTCGAGGCCACAGCGGGCGACGACATTCGCGGGCTGCTGCTCACGGGCGAGGGCAAGGCCTTCGTAGCCGGAGCCGACATCGCGGCGATGTCCGAGATGTCCCCCGACGAAGCGCTCGCCTTCGCGGGCAAGGGCCACGCGCTGGGGCAGATGCTCGGGGCGTTGCCCATTCCCGTGCTCGCGGCCGTCAACGGCTTCGCGCTGGGTGGAGGCTGCGAGCTGGCGCTGGCCTGCGACTTCATCTACGCCAGCGAGAAGGCCAAGTTCGGGCAGCCCGAGGTCAAGCTCGCGGTCATCCCCGGCTTCGGCGGCACCCAGCGGCTGCTTCGTCGCGTGGGCCTGGCCCGGGCCATCGAGCTGTGTCTGACCGGCGACATGATCCGCGCCGACGAGGCGCTGCGCATCGGCCTGGCCAATCGCGTGCTGCCCCCCGACGAGCTCATCTCGGAGTCGCTGGCGACCCTGAGCCGCATCGCGCAGCAGGGCCCGGTCGCCGTGGCCAAGGCCAAAGAGGTGCTGCATCGCGGCGCCGACATGCCGCTGGCCGAGGGCAACGAGCTGGAGCAGCAGGCCTTTGCTAGCCTGTTCGCCACCGCCGACCAGCGCGAGGGCATGGCCGCCTTCCTGGCCAAGCGCCCCGCGAAGTTCACCGGGCGTTGACCCGTTTCGCCCGCCGAATCCCACTTTTTAGAGACGAACGAGAGCCGAGTCGATGGATCTTTCGCTGACCGACGAACAAGAGCAGCTTTTGCGCATGGTGAAGGAATTCGCCGAGCGCGAGATCAAGCCGGCCGCCGCCGAGATCGACAAGAACGCTCGGTTTCCGAAGGAGCTGGTCGCTCGCATGGCCGAGCTCGGCCTGCTGGGCATCGAGGTCCCCGTGGACTACGGGGGCAGCGAGCTCGACACGCTGAGCTACGTCCTCGCCATGGAGGAGATCTCGGCCGCGTGCGCGTCGACCGGGGTCATCATGAGCGTCAATAACTCGCTCGTGTGCGACCCGCTGCTGAAGTTCGCGAACGACGAGCAGAAAGAGCAATGGCTCACCCCGCTCGCGTCGGGGGAGAAGCTCGGCTGCTTCATGCTCAGCGAGCCCGAGGCGGGCTCGGACGCGGCCGCCCAGAAAACCGTCGCCACGCGCACCGACGGCGGCTACCTCATCGACGGCACCAAGAACTGGATCACCAACGGTCCCCAGGCGGACACCGGGATCCTGCTGTGCATGACCGACAAGGAGAAGGGGCACCGCGGCATCACGGCGTTCATCATCGACATGAACGCCAAGGGCGTGCGTCGGGGTTCCAAGGACGACAAGCTGGGCATCCGCGGTAGCCACAGCTGCCAGATCTTCTTCGACAACCACTTCGTGCCCGACGCTCAGCGGCTGGGCAACGAGGGCGATGGCTTCAAGGTCGCCATGGCCACGCTCGACTGCGGCCGCATCGGCATCGCGGCGCAGGCCCTGGGCATTGCTCGTGGGGCGTTCGAGGCGGCGGCCGAGTACGCCTGCGAGCGCAAGACCTTCGGCAAGCGGATCATCGAGCATCAGGCCGTTGCGTTCATGCTGGCCGACATGGAGACCGAGATCGACGCGGCGCGCTTGCTCACCTGGCGGGCTGCGGCCATGAAGATGGCCAAGCAACGGCACTCCAAGGAGTCGGCCATGGCCAAGCTCATGGCCTCCGAGGTCGCCAACAAGGTGGCCAAGGACGCCATCCAAGTGCACGGCGGCAACGGCTACGTCAGCGAGTACCCGGTCGAGCGGTTCTACCGAGACGCCAAGATCACCGAGATCTACGAGGGAACCTCCGAGATCCAGCGGGTCGTCATCTCCTCGCACTTGCTGCGGGGCTGAAGCAAAGGGGCCGGCGGCGGCATGATGTCGATGGGCTCGGTATCCCCGATTACGCATCGGTCCTCGGGTCGTGCCCTCGGCCCAGGGCGCTGGCCGCACCGACGAGCGCGGCGGTATAAACACCCCGAGCCGCCGCTCACTCGAAGGAGCCGACGATGAACCGAAGCGCCCTGTGTCTCGCCCTGCTGATCGCCCTGCCCGTGCTGCCCGGATGCAAGCAGTCCAAGGACTCGGATAACCCCGACGTCGCCGCGGGCTATCGCGACGACAACAAGTACCAGGACGACATCGTCACCGCCCGGACGCGCAAGGACTACGACGACCAGGGCCAGGCGATCGATCCCAAGACGCTGGCCGCCATCGAGGACACGATCAAGACCGTGTACCTGCGCGACCTCGAGCGCTGCCTCGAAGACGAGATGGAGACCGAGGGCACCCGCTTCATGCGGAGCGTGTTCACGGTGCAGTTCGACATCGACACCGAGGGGCAGGCCGGAGGCGCCAAGGTCCTGGAGATCGGCGTCCGCAAGCAAAACGCCAAGGGGACCGACGCCGGCGAGGTCGATCCGGCCAGCTTCAAGGGCTGCCTCGAGACCATCATCGCCGAGTGGGTCTTCGACCCCGCCCCCGAGGCCCCGTACAGCCACACCTACCGCGGACAGGTAGGCGAGGCGTTCTGACCCGACCGCTACCTTCATGATCGACTTTCGCCCCACCGAGCAGCAACGGGCCGTCCAAGACAAGGCCCGCGACTTCGCCCAGCAAGTGCTGGCCCCGGCTGCGGTCGGGCTCGACCGCGAGGGGGGCTTTCCCCACGAAAACCTCGCGGCTGCGGCCAGCGCTGGCCTTTGTGGGGTCAACATCCCCACCGCGCTGGGCGGCCTGGGGGCGGGCGTCGTGTCCTATAGCCTGGCGATCACCGAGACCGCCCAGGCCTGTGCCGCCACCACCGTCGCGCTGTGCGTGACCAACATGGTCGGCGAGGTCGTGGCGCACTTCGGCAACGACGACCAGCGCACGCACTTCGTGCCGCGGCTTTGCAGCGGCGAGCTGAAGGTCGGTGCGTTCGCGCTCTCCGAGGCCGGCGCGGGCAGTGAC
The DNA here is from genome assembly GCA_039028615.1 of Myxococcota bacterium. Lineage (GTDB taxonomy): Bacteria > Myxococcota_A > Polyangia > Nannocystales > Nannocystaceae > Paraliomyxa. Next base: position 87,223 of record JBCCHT010000037.1, read on the forward strand.
CCCGGCGGCATGCGGACCAAGGCCACGCGCACCGACAAGGGCTGGGTGATCGAGGGCTCCAAGCTGTGGATCACCAGCGGCACCGATGCTGGGCTCTTCGTCGTGTGGGCCAAGACCAGCGACGCGCCCGGCACCCGCGGCATCTCGACCTTCCTGGTCCCCGGAGACACGCCGGGCCTGATTCGCGGCAAGCCCGAGCACAAGATGGGCCTCAACGGCAGCACCACCACCGCCATCGACTTCGAGGGCTGCGAGGTGGGGCCCGAGGCCTTGCTCGGTGAAGAGGGCCGAGGCTTCCCCGTGGCCATGATGGCACTCGACGGCGGCCGCATCGGCATCGCCTCGCAATCGCTGGGCATCGGATTGGCCGCCACCGAGACCGCCCGTCGGTTCGCGGTGGAGCGCGAGCGCAACGGTCAGCCGCTGTCCCGTACGCAAGCCGTGCAGTGGGCCCTGGCCGACAACGCCACCGAGCTCGATGCCGCCCGGCTGCTCACCTTGCGCGCCGCCATGCTCAAGGAGCAGAAGGTCGCGTTCTCCCGCGAGGCCTCCATCGCCAAGGTCTTCACCACCGAGCGTTCCTTCGCCGCCTGTGGTCGGGCCATCGAGGTCCTGGGCGACGAGGGCACCGACGAAGCCGGCGGCGTCGAGCGGAACTTCCGCGACGTGCGGGTCACCATGATCTACGAGGGCACCTCCGAGGTGCAGCGCATCGTCATCAGCCGGGACATCATGCGCCGGTTCTCGCAGGGACACTGAGCCATGGATCTTTCGCTGACCGAAGAGGACGAGCTGCTCCGCGACACCGTGCGCGAGCTGGGCCAGCAACGGGTTCGCCCGCACGCGATCGAGTGGGACGAAGCCCGCGCCTTGCCCGAAGGTCTGATGGCCGAGCTGGGCGAGATGGGGCTCACCGCCATGGAGCTGCCCGAGGACGAGGGCGGCACCGCGCTGTCGGCTGTGGCCGCGGCGGCATTGGTGGGTGAGCTTGCGGCGGCCGATGGAGCGCTGGCGCTGCGGGTGCTTCGGCACAACACGTTCGGGCTGGGGCACGTGATGCTCGGGCTTGCCGACGACGTGCGTGAGGCGGAGCTGCCCGCGATGGCCGAGGGCCGCGTCGAGGTAGCGTGGGCGCTCTCCGAGCAGGGGAGCACCACCGATCCGGGGTCGATTCAGACGCGAGCGGTTCGTGACGGCGACCACTGGGTGCTCGATGGGCACAAGCAGCATGTCGTGGGCGGAGCGACGGCCGGGCGCATCGTGGTGCTCGCCACGACGGCCAAGGGCGACTCGACTGCGGACGACATCGTGGCGTTGTTGGTCGATGGTGATGCGGATGGGCTGACGCGGGGCGAGCCCGTGCGGACCATGGGCATGCGTGCCGCCGGGACGGCGCATTTGCGGTTCGAGCAGGTGCGGGTGCCTGCGTCGCGGATGCTGGGCGAACCTGGACAAGCCTGGGGTCACGCCATGGAACTGCTCGACCGTGCCCGCATCGGGATGGCCGCGCTCGCGTGCGGCATCGGTCGTGGCGCGCTGCAGGTGTCCACGGCGTATGCCAAGGAGCGCGAGCAGTTCGGTAAGCCGATCGCGTCGTTCCAGGCGATTCAGTGGAAGCTCGCCGACATGGCCACGACCCTCGAGGCGGCTTGGCTGCTCACGATGCGGGCGGCGTGGCTGTGTGACAGCGGGCAGGAGTTCGCGGCCGCGGCCAGCCGGGCCAAGATTGCGGCTACGACTGCGGCGACGCGGGGCTGCTCCGAGGCGCTGCAGGTGCACGGGGGCTACGGCTACACGCGTGAATTCCCGGTCGAGAAGGCGCTTCGCGACGCGCGGTGGTGCGAAAGCAGCGGGGGGACCAACGAGGTGCCCCGTACGCTCGTCTCGCAGGCGATCGCAGCTCGCTACACGGGCTGAGGGCCTCGTCTAGTCGAGGCCCCAGAGCACCGCGGCTTCGAACATCTGCAGGCCGATGGTCCCGAGCTGGCCGTTGGCTCCGAAACCACCGTCCACATCGCCGCCGAAGCCAATTCGTCGCCCGGGCGCCGTGAACCCGTTGTCCATCGTATCGCCCGCCTCGAAGGCATAGATGGTCACCTCATCCGGCGCACCGACCCGCGAAGCAACCACCTGAGCCCCGGCCGGCGGCGAGACGTGGAAAATACCCGAGCCCGGATCTTCGAGCATGAACTCCACGGTCCCCGTCTGCCCCGCGGCGATCGGATGGGTCTCATCGACAATTGTGATGTCGATGTCGTCCACGGCGATACCCGCCTGCGACATGAACATGTCGTCCCAGATGAGCGCCTCCATCACCAACACGGGCTCGTCGACATCACGGAACGTGTCGCCCACCTGAAACGACGTCGCGCTCTCGCTGACGACCACGATCGCAGTCGGATCGGCATCGGCGGCGGTCGACAAGTTGTCCTGGCTCAAGATGACGGTCAGCCCCAAGGACTGCAGCAGCGGCACCATCGGCGCATCGAGTGACGAGTTCGCCGTCCCGTTCTGCGTGACGAGCAAGGCACAGCGCTCGGTGCCCGGCGAGGAGTCGTCGCAGTCGCTTCCTTCCTCGGCCCCAGGCGCGACATTGGGCGCATTCCAGTCGCCCCAACCGTCGCCATCATCATCGATGGTGCACAGCTCGGGCTCGGAGGTGGCGGCACCCGTGAAGACCTCGGGGTTGGTGTCCGAGCAGTCGGTCCCAATCTCCACGCCCGCGGGCGGCGTGGTGTCGCCGTACTCGTCCCCATCCTCGTCGCGCAGGCACGCCGTATCGAGCGGTGGAGTCTCGAGCGGTGCGGCACCGGGGAAGGTGAAGTCCGAGCCGTCATCACAGTCGCTGCCCGCGTTCGCACCGGGCGGCGGCATGGTGGGCCCCCAGCCGTCACCATCAGCATCGATGGTGCACAAGGTGGGCTCGTTGATGGCGGCACCCGGGAACACGTCGATGTTCCCGTCGTCGCAGTCATCGTCGTTGGGCACGTGATCGGGCGACGGCGGGTTCCCCATGGTGCCCGGCTCGCAGTTGGTCGGATCGCCAAACCCATCACCATCGATGTCGATGCACCACGTCGTATCGCAGCGCCCCGCACCCGGGTCTTCGTCGTCGCAGTCGGTGCCAGGGTCGACGCCCATGCCGGGATTCGGATCACCGAACCCATCGTCATCGTCGTCGTTGGTACACGCGTTGGGGTCTTCGTTCTCGGCCGCACCCGGGAAGGTGTTGGCGTCGTCGTCGTCGCAGTCGCCCTGATCGGTCGGCGGGATGTGCCCCGGCGGCGGATCGGTGGGGTCCGCGTCGACGCAGCTGTCGAGGTCGGCGAACCCATCGCCGTCGGAGTCGAGGCAAAACGGCTCGAGCCCGCTGGTGCCATCGCCTTCGGTCTCGTCGCCCTCGGTCTCGTCACCCTGCGTCTCGTCGCCGTCGGTGTCGCTCCCGTCGGTGTCGTCGGCCCCGGTGCCATCGCCCGAGCCGGGGCTGCTCCCGCCGCCCTGCGAGGCGCCTCCGCTGCCGTCGTCGTCGAGGCTGACGCCGCCGCCGTCGGTGCCCATGCCGTCGTCGGAGCCTGCGCCACTGGTTGCGCCACCCTGCGAGACCGCCGCGCAGTTGCCCGAGCCGAAGCCGTCGTCGATGCAGGGGTCTCCGCACCCCACCAGCGCAAACGTGGTCGAGCTGGCGACGAGCCCCAATACAGAGTGCAAGCGAAGCAAGTTCATAGGTGTTTCCCTTCCATGTGCGCGGTCGTGGTGTGGGGGGCAGGCCCCCAGGCCGCATGCATCAGTCCGGGCGTGCCTCGGGCGGACCGAACGAGAGCAGGGTGTCCGTCATCGAGGCGTGCTGCAACCTGATCCATGCCGAGGAACGAGCAATGGAGGAAATTCGCACTTCGTCGAGCTCGCCCTCGAGGCGATGGCCGATGGCGAGAGGCTGGTCGTTGACGGTCAGCAAGCGTTGTTCGGCCGGGTCGTCGAGGGTCATGGAGGTCTCGACGGTGCCGTTGCGCGCGATGATCAGCGTGCCTTCGTCGGCGCGATAGGTGGCGACGACGTAGGTCCAGTCGTCGCCCAGCGAGCCACCGGCCTCGATGCTCGGGGCGTCGGCGGCGGTGCGCACGGTGACGGCGGGCCGCCTCGAGGGGGGCGCGGCACTCATGGTGCTGAGGGAGTAGGAGCCGTTCTTGATGGCGGCGAAGCGGTCGCCGTTGGCCTCGCCTTCGACCACCGAGACCCAGGCTTCGATGGTGATGGCTTCGGACAGTGCCAGCGCGTCGCCCGAGAGAAGCTCCATGCCGTTGCGGGGAGCCTCGCCGACTTGGAAGCGGGCCGCGTTGCCGATGACGCCGGGCACGTCGAGGGTGCCGTCGAAGGTCTCGAGCGACAGGTCGTGCCCGGAGCCGCTGGCGTCGGGCATGGTCGAGGCATCGCTGCCGGTCATGTGCCAGATGGCTTCGAAGTGTTCGTCCCAGACGATGGACGGCGCGGCGGGATCGAAGGCCTCGGCGTCGCCGTAGTACATCCAGAAGTGATCGGGCACGGCGTCGCCGGACAGGCGCACCCAGACGAGCGAGGTGCCGTCGGGGTCCCATTGCTCGATCTGGGCGGGCAGGGCGGTGGTCCCATCGTCGGCGAAGAACCGCAGGTCGACGCCGCCCGCCTCGGTGAGGTCGTATTCGATGCGGCTGTCGTCGAGCACCACGAGCACGGTGGCGTCCTCGGTGACGCCGACGTGCTCGGCCGCCACGTCGAGTCGGCGTCGGCGAGCGGAGGGCAGGGCGGTGCCTCCGGTGTCATCTTCGGTCGTCTCGTCGCTGTCGGCCGCGCCCTGGCTGCCCGCACTGCTGCTGTCACCGAGCCCCGGGTTGCCTCCGCCCTGGCCTCCGGCGCTGGGTTGGCAGGCGACCAGAGCTCCGAGGAGCCCCGGCCCCATGAATCGAGTGACGCGACGAACGATCATCCGGGCGGTTCGAAACCATCGCAGGTCTCGGCGATGACTTCGACCGCTGCGGCAAGGAAAGGACTGTAGTCTGGCTCGCAGACGCTAGCCCGGGTGCTGGCGGGGAAGGCATCGAGCAGCGCCCCGAGCCGAGGCGCGGGCACGGGGTCGTCGCACACCTGCGAGGCGGCATCGCCATCGGGCAGCAATCCGAGGATGACGACCGCGCTCTCGTCTTCGTTCTTCGCCGCAACCAGGGCGTCGTGCCACGCGGGCGGCTCGTCTTCGGAGACCTCGTCGGGTTCGTCGGTGATGAGGGTGACGACCAAGATCGCGTCGTCACGCAAGAAGCCCTCGTTGCAGGCGTGCTCGGCGAGCAGCTCGCTCGAGACGGCGCGGGTGAGCGACTGGGCGGTGTGCTCGAGCGAGCTACCGTCGACGCCGACCCGAGCCGCGCACGAAAATGCGGTGTCGAGGTCGGGGTGCCCCGCGTCCACGAAGCGACCGGAGCCGAGCTCGCAGGGCTCGTTGCTCGCGCCCTCGCCGTAGGGCGCCACCTCGCCCGCGCCCATGGTGATGTCGCACAGCTCGGGAGCGGGCACGTCGCACGAAAACGCGGGCTCGTCGGGACAGCTGCCGAGCGTCGAGCAGGCATTGGCACAGTCGGCCCCGTTCCATTGGCCGTCGGTGTCGACCACCATGACGTGCCAGTCGTCGGCGGGCACCGCTTCCTGCATGGCGTCGACGAAGCCGGGGAAGCTGTCGACGAGGTTGGTCTGGTGGTCCTTCATGGACTCCGAGCTGTCGATCACGAACAGGAAGTCGATCTTCTGACAGCCGGTGCCGGGGTTGAAGGGCACGTCGCTGGGGGGCGGGGTGTCGAGCTTGCCCGCGGTGTCGTCGGCGTCGAGCGAGCCCATGGTGCCCGTGGTCGAGAGCCCAGACAGGCCGTCGGTGTCGGAGCCGCTGGTGCCGGAACCACCACCGCTGCAGCCCAGGCCGAGGCTGGCCGCGCCGAGCATGGCGAGACGTCGTCGCCGACGCATCACGCCGAGCAGCATCAGGCCGCCCCACAGCCATGGCAGGCCTTCGTCGCCCTCGCCGGAGGACTGGCAGCTGCAGCCGGTGGCCGGAGGATCCTCGAGCCCCACCGTGGCGCCGTCGGTGGCTCCCGTGCCCGTGCCCGTCTCATCGGCCGAGCCGGGGTTGCCGCTGTCACCCTGGTCGTCGCCGACGCCCGAGCCCCCTGCGGTGCCGTCGAGCCCTCCGCTGGTGCCCTCGGGGAAGTCGTCGCCGTAGAGGGTCTCGGAGGTGTTGGAGCCCTGGTCGCGCCAATTGAGCCCCACGCGATAGTCCAGCTGCGCCGAGTTGAGGTAGGTGCCGAAATCGTCGAGCTGCACCTCGATGGTCACGTCGCCCGCTTCTTCCGGCCCCAGGTTGCCGAGGTCCCAGGTCACCGTGTCGCCCTCGAGCGTGCCCCCGTCGGACGCGGACACGAAGGTCGCTCCCGGGGGCAGGGTATCGGTGAGGGTCACGTCGAGCACATTGATGAAGCTCGTGTTCGAGTACGTGATGCTCAGCGTGATCGCGGGCTCGGTGGTCTGCTCGGGCGCATCGACGGCCAGGCCGATGGTGGGCAGGCCCTCGACGGTGGCGCACGGCGCTTCGAACAACGAGTTCAAGAACATCCGCGTGCCCTGGGTATCGGGGTTGGCGGAGATCGGCGTGTCGGTGCTGTACTCGTGGCCGCCCAGGTAGCTGACCTTGCCGATGGTGCCGCACTCGTGCTGATCGGGCGGGCACGCGCCATCGAGGAAGCCGGTCATCCACACGTCGTTGACGCCCTCGGGCGTGCCCGCCTCGGTGAGCATGGTGATGTCGCCCGCCTTGTACTCGTCGCCCTTGGGCAGCGAGTACGCGGGCTCGCTGCCGCCGACCGTCTCGTAGCTGCCGTGGATCTGCCCGAAGGGCGAGTCCATGTGCAGGAAGTCGAGCTCGTCGGGGCGGTCGCCGATGAGAAAGCCGTTCGGTGTCAAGAAGAAGCCGTGCGGGTCGAGGTTCTCGAACGCGTTGACGGCCTGGCACTCGGCAAAAAAGTGCACCGGGTTGTTGAGGTAGGCACGCACCTCGGCCACCACTTCGGGCTGGGCCTCGGCGTCGCCCACGTCCCAGTGCATGGACATCAGCTGGCAGTAGACCGGGTTGCCGTCCTCGTCGAAGAGCGCACCGTCGGCGTGGTCGGTGTCGGTCGGGCCCGCGAGCTCGTCGGTGTCGAGCATGTCCGGGCTGTCGTTGCCCCAGTCGAGCGACAGCTCGGAGTCGGGAATCGCCGCGGCCTGCATGTAGCTGCGGGCGATGTCCTCGTTGCCGTCAGCGACCATCGCGATGGTCGGGGCCACCACGAGGTAGCGGGAGACCTCGGCCGAGAACGGAGCATCGGCTTCGTGCACCGCCGTCTCGGGATACTCCGCCAGCCAGTCGTCGATGATCGCCTGGGCTTGCATCGCATCCAAGGCATCGACGACGAAGGGCCCACCGCGGTAGTCGTGACCCGTGACGGGCATGCCGCTGGCCACGTCGAAGGCGTCGGCCGTGAAGTCCTCCTCGCCGTAGACCTTGCCCTCGCGGATCGTCCAACGCACTGGAACATCGTTCAGGAGCAAGGCGTATACGAGGCCGTACGCTCGCAGCATCCCTTCGTCCTGGTAGTCCAGGTCCATCGGGATGATGTACGAGCCGGCATCGAAGTCATCCGCTCGCGCTTCGGTGGCCCCCCCCAGGGCCAGCGCCGCAGCGGCTACCAGTACGACACGTTTGCAGAGTCGTCCGTTCATTTCGCATCCTTCCGCCCACATCGCGGGCGATCGTAGCACGGTGACCGGAACGAACTGGTCCGAGCTACAACGACGAATTACGTGCCCAATATGGCATTGCGGCGCGGTTCAGGCAGTGGAGACCACGGTCGATACACACCGCTTCAGCGGTGCTGCGAAGCGGGCAAGTGACACCACGTTCACTACGCGACGGTGTGTAGGGACGCCGTGCACCTTCCATTCGAAACGACTCGCGCCATCGGGCGTCTCGTCTCGAGAGCGCAGCCGATGGCGCGAAGCGGTGGCCGATGCAGGCGTGGGTTCTACTGACCGCGGAGCGCGACGCAGAAGGTGCTGAGGTACAGCGCCGACGCGGAGACGATGTCGTCCTCGGCGATGACGTTGCGGTCGGCCAAGCGGTTCCACTCGTACGCGCCCTTGGCCACCAGCTCGATCTCCTGGGTGTCGACGTCCATGCCCATCGCGCCGTAGTCGTACAGGACCTGAACCGGCGCGTCGAAGACGGTGCCCTCGGGCAGGACCTGGTACGAGGGGCCGAGCGCGTCGGCGGGAAGGTCGTCGACCTGCTCGATGCTGATCTCGACGGCGTGGTCGAGCGCGCCCTCGGGAATGTCGATGGTGAGGCGCCCATCCCGAGAAACAACCGTTCCTCCCTCCGGCCCGACGACATCGTCTCCCGCAGGATCACACCCGGCGATGAGGGAAGCGACGATGGCGGCAGTAGCGATGGAGCGGAGCTGCATAGGCACCCCCCGTAAGAGCAAAGGGTGTGCCAAACTACAAAACCGCTGTGGACCCCGTTTCGCGGTCGGATCGGTCCGTCAAGGCGCTGACGAGGCAACCCGAATGGCCAGATCAGTGGCAACGACACTTGCCACTTGGAGCGGGGTGCGAGAAGGCATGAAATCCAGGGATATCAAGTACATGCACCTTCACTTTGGTGAGGTTGCATACATGTGCTCTTAGGTGTGCCTCAGGGCCGGATCGCGTTCGTTGGAATCGCCGTGGCACCTCGTTCGAGGGCGGTGTGGACCTCGGGTCAACGATCGAGCGACGCGCTCGAGAGGTCGCGTTGGTTTCGCCGACGGCAACGCGCCGCGGCGTGCCGCATCGACGCTCGACTCCGTTTCGCGGCCTTGTTGGGCCGAGGCGACGCTGCCGGGGTTTCGGAGTATGGTCCCGCCCCTGGTGTCCGTACGTGTGCAAATTCGGGGGTTTTCCCATGGCGGCGAAGGGGTGGGGCAGGACGGAGACGGCCTGACCTGGTTCGTCCCCGGTGCCGTGCCGGGCGAGGAGGTCGAGGTCGAGCCCGGTCGTCGCAAGGCCCGGTGGGCCCGAGGTCGTCTCGTCGAGGTGATCGAGGCGGGGCCCGACCGCGTGGCGCCACCGTGTGGCCTCGCCATTCGCTGTGGTGGCTGCGACTGGCAGCACGTCGCGGCGGATCGTCAGGCCGAGCACAAGCGGGCCATCGTGGCCGGCCAGCTGCGCGCGCTGGTGGCCGACGAGTCGCAGGTTCGACTGCACGAGGTCCGCAGCCCTTCGCTCGGCTATCGCCGTCGCGCTCGAGCCCACTACGTCAAAGAGGGCGGCGAGCTGCGGCTCGGCTTCTTCGCCCCGCGCTCGCGCGAGGTCGTGGATGCACCGCAGTGCCCGGTGCTGCGCCCCGAGCTCGAGCGGTCGCTGGCCAAGGTTCGAGCGCTGGAGCCCCACATGCCGGCCTCGGGCGAGATTCTCGGCCTGTCCGATGGTCGTCACGTCTCGCTCGCTCTGCCTGGCGTTCGACCGGACGAGCGGGTTCTACAGGCAGGACGAGCGGTGCTCGACGACGAGCTGGTGGGGCTGATGTTCCGCGGAGGTCGACGCAGCGGCTCGGTCGGCACTCCGTTTCTCGGCCTCGACGGCGGCGACGGCCTCGAGCCCATGCCCGCCAACCCCTTCGTGTTCAGCCAGGCCAATGCGGTGGTCAACCGAGCGCTGGTGCGCCACGTGGTCTTGGCTGCGCGGGCCGACGGCAAGCGCGTGCTCGAGCTGTACGCCGGGGCGGGCAACCTCAGCCGGGCGCTGGCTCGTAGCGCGCGTCGGGTGTGGACCCTCGACGACGATCGCGAAGCGGCGCGCCTGCTGCAGGAGCTGGCCGAGGAAAAGCGCCTGGCCATCAAGGCCAAGCACGGCTCGGCGCCCAACCTGGTGGGGCGGCTGGCGGGCGGCGAGACCCGCTACGACGTCGTGGTGGTCGACCCGCCGCGTAGCGGCATGGGCAAGGAGATGTCGGCGCACGTGGCCCGGGTGGCGACCGAGCGCGTGGTCTATGTCTCGTGCGACCCAGCCACGTTGGCGCGGGACCTCGAGGTGCTCGTGCAAAAGGGCCTGCGGATCATCGACGTGACCGTGTTCGACATGATGCCGATGACGGCCCAGGTCGAGGTGGTCGCGACGCTCGCCCGCGCGGGAGGAGCCGCGTCGCAGTGAGCCCGGCCAAGAGCGCGGGCGGTCGCGGCAAGGGCCGCGCCAAGGCCAAGCCCAAGGCGTTCCCCGGCGGCATCGCGCCCGTGTACCTGCTGTACGGCAGCGAGCCCGCGCCCATGGCCGCACGCGTGGCGGAGGTGCGGGGCAAGGTGCTGGTCGATGGCATGGAGGCGTTCAACCACGAGCGCTTCGCGGGCCGGGAGCTGGACTCCATCTCCCCCGTGCTCGAGGCCTGTCAGCAGCTACCGATGATGGCCGAGCGGCGCCTGGTCGAGCTGTCGGATCCCGAGGCGGCGGGCAAGCGCGGCGGCGGGACCAAGGCCAGCCTGGATGCCTTGGTCGCGTATCTCAAGGAGCCCAACCCCACCACCGTGCTGCTGTTGACCTCGAGCGGTATCGACGGGCGCTCGCGCTTGGTCACCGCGACCAAGAAGGTCGGCATCGTCGAGAAGTTCGAGGCGCTCAAGCGCGACGGGGATGCGGTGGCCTTCGTGCTCGAGCAGGCGGAGAAGACCGAGACGCGGATCGATCGCGCGACCGCCCATCAGCTGGTGCAGCTGGTCGGCACGGGCCCTTCGGATCTCGTGCATGCCCTCGAGCGCGCGGCTCTGCACGCGGGCGCCGATCAGCCGGTGCGGGGGAGCGATCTCGATGCAGTGGTGGGTCACACCCGCGAGGCGGTGATCTTCGAGCTGACCGATGCCTTCGGCATGGGCGACGCCCCGCGAGCCCTGGCCGTGCTGGCTCGGCTCTTCCACGAGAGCAGCGTGCCCGAGATCGGCCAGGCCAATCAGGTGCTGTCGATGCTGATCCGGCAGATCCGCCTGGTGTTCGCCGCTCACTCGGCGCTCCAGGAGGGCGGCTCGATCGAGGCGGTCACCGGGGTGCCGCCGTTCGTGGCCCGCAAGCTCTCCGACCAGGCTCGCCGCTTCCACCCCATTCGCCTGAGGCGAGCCTACGCCGGCCTGGCTCGCTTCGACCGCGACCTCAAGGGTGGGGCGCACTCGGTGGTCAAAGCGCCGTACATGGCGCTCCAGCGCTTCATCATGGACGTCTGTGGGGCGCTGCCCCAGACGTCGCCGCGGGTGTGAGCCTGCGGGCGCCCGAAACCAATGCAAAGAGGCCGCTCCCGGAGGGGATCGCGGCCTCGATTGCCGTGGGCCCGCGGCGACCAGCGTCGCGGGCGGGAGATTGGGATGAACTATCCCTCGGCCGCGGCGGCGTTGACCGCCTTGGTGAGCCGAGAGACGTACCGCGAGGCGGTCTTGGAGTGCACGACACCCTTGGAGGCGGCCCGGCCGATGGCGGTGATCGCCTTGGGCAGGGTCGTCTTGGCCTCTTCCAGCTCGCTGGAGGCCAGCGCCTTGCGGACGCGCTTGATGTACGTGCGCATGGTGGAAAGGTGCCGCAGGTTGCGAGCCCGCCGCTTGATGCGCTGTCGGTTACGCTTCTCAGCCTGCTTGTGATTCGCCACGTCTTCGCCTCTCGATCGCCCCAAAGTCTCGTTGGGGGAGCGCGGTTTTTTGGCCCACCTGCGGGGGCTTGTCAAGCGGCCTAGGCCCGGCGACCGTGGGGCCCGTGAGTGTGACTCCTCTCCGACACCTCCACCACCCGATCTCCGCCCGTCCGCGGGGGTTGGGCGTGCCCCTGGCCGCCATGCTCGCGGTCGGCGCAACCGCGGTGATCGCCTGCAAATTCACCCCTCCGCCGCCTCTGCCTGAGGAGTTGGCCGAGATGGAGGCCGAGCAGCGGGAGCGCAGCGAGGCGGTCAACGGGGGCCAGCCGGTCGACCCCGAGGCGGCCGCGGCCGAGGGCGGGGAGCCGGCCGAACCCGGTGACCCCCAGGATCCGTGGGGCTACCGCAAGGGCGACCTGGCCGATCTGGACATGAGCCCGGAGCAGATGCAGGCCTACGCCCGGGCCCAGGGCGACCCGGAGGGCGGGCTGTTCACACTCGAGCAGGCCTTGGCCGACCTGCCCGGCGAGGGGCAGTTGTGGGTCGACATGAACACGGACGCGGGGCTCATCTCGTGCCGGCTGTTCGAGGACGAGGCGCCGCTGACGGTGGCCAACTTCGTGGGGCTGGCTCGAGGCCTGCGGCCCGCGCTCGATGTCGACCAGGAAAACTGGGTGGCTCGGCCCTACTACGACGGGGTGAAGTTCCACCGCGCGATTCCTGGCTTCGTCATCCAGGGGGGCGACCCGACGGGCACGGGCCGCGGGCGCACGGGCTACGTCATCCAGGACGAGTTCGCGGCCGGCTTGGTGCACGACGAGCCCGGCAAGCTCAGCATGGCCAACCGCGGCCCCGGGACGGGCGGCGGGCAGTTCTTCGTCACCCTGGCCCCCGTGCCCCACCTGGACGGCAAGCACACCATCTTCGGCGAGTGCGAAGAGGCGGGGATTCAGGTGGCCGAGAAGATTGCGGCGACCAGCGGCGAGGGGCGCCCGGCTCGAGTCATCGAGCGCGTGGACATCGTGCGGCGCTGAGCGGCCGCCTCGGTGAGCGGGGGCGTGTTATCGATGGTCCGCATGGTCGTCGGTACTCGCGTCCTCGGGTGGTCGATTGCGTTGGCGTTGATGGGGTGTGCGGCCCAGTCATCGGGCACCTCCGCCGAGCCGAGCCCGGGCGTGGAGCCCGTACCGACGCCGAACAGCGAACCCGCGGGGGACTCACCGCCGGCCGTGCCCTACGTTCGCCTGGATGGGATGGCGGGGCCGGGGGGCGTCGTGAATCCCACGTGGACGAGCCCGGCCGAGGACCTGACGCTGCCCGCCGAGTCGTACTCCGAGCTCATGCTCGAGGGCGTGCCCGTCATCCTCACGCGCTCGGGAGTGTTCGCGGCGGGCAAGCAGGTGGCGTCCGTCAGCGAGGGGCGCGTCGACCCGGCCGCGATCGAGTCGCACTACATTACCGATCTCGGACCGCTCATCCTCGGACAGCGGGTGATCTTGGCCACGCAGGCGCAGGCCAGAGACGAAGAGCCGAGGGACAGCATGGTGATCTTCGCCGACCAGGGCCTGCGCTTCGAGTCGCTGGTCGACCTGCTCTACACCGGGGGGCGCTCGGAGTTCGTGGCGTACGAGATCGCGTTGGCGCCCCAGGAACCCTCGCCGCGAGCCGGTTCGTCGATCTCCATCTACCCGCCTCGGTTTCGCACGGACGGCAGCGAGGCTCCGCCCCGGGCCGCGCTGTACATCGCGCGCGACCGCCTCTCGTTCGACTTCACGGCGGTCCCCCTGGACCCCGAGGACCCCGGATCGGCGATCGAGAAGATCATGCCGATCGCGATGGCCCGGTCGGCGCAGCTGAGGGCGGGCAAGGACCTCATACCCACGCTCGAGTTCTCCGCGGAGCCCGACGTGGAGCTGGGCACCATCGTTCGGATCCTCGTGGCGTTGACCGGCGATGACTGCAAGTACTGGCAGCCCGACACGGAGGGGTGCATCTTCCCGCTGCGCGTGATCACGGCCAGCCGCCCCGAGCCGTACGGGGGCGGGCAGCGGTTCGTCGTCGAACAACCGTGAGGGGAGAGTCGAACGTCCTCAATCCGCGTCGGCGGAAGGGGAGGGCGTGCTCTCGGGCGACGGTGGAGCGCCCGGAGCCTCGGTCGTCGGGGCGGGATCGGGAGGCGAGGCGTCCGCCGGGGCGGGTGCCTCGGGCGTCGGTGCCGGGTCGCCGGCCGCATCGCTTCCGCCGGCCGGAGGCCGCATCACGACCCCCGCGAACAGCTGCGTGACCCGGCGGGCGATCATCTCGGGATCTGGACGAACCCGCCCCGCGAGGTGCTTGGAAAACCACAGGTTGGCCAGGCCGTGCACCACCGACCATGCGGTGAGCATCACGTCCTGGGTCTCGTCGGCTCGAATCGATCCCTCGGCCCGCCCGCGCTCGATGGCCCGCTGCAACGGGATGAAGCCCTGCTGGCAGGCGGTGACGTAGTCGGGGTCGCGCGGCAGCAGGCGATCGGTACGGAACATGACCTGGAAGCGCAGCGGCTCGTCCACCGCGAACATCACGTAGGCCAGGCCGGTCCCGGCGAGGGCGGAGCGTCCGTCGGTCGCCTCGCGCTCGGCGATGTCCATGCGTCGGCCGAGCTCGCGAAAACCATCGGCGGCATAGGCGGTGAGCATCGCGGCCCGGCCCCCGAACAAGACGCCCGGCGCGGCGTGGGAGAGCCCGGCCTGCGCCGCGACCTTGCGCAACGACATGCCTTCGAGACCCTCGCGCTCGAGGATCACGCCGACGGCATCGAGCAGCGCTCGTCGGGAGGACTCGGTTCCCGCGCGTCCGACTGCAGTCTGTTTGCCGGTGTTCGGCGACGGCTTCGTCACGGGAGAGAGGATCATCGAGTTGACACCGTCAAGACAAATGGTGACAGTGTCAACCTTCGTGGGACGTTCGAGCGCTGACGCACCGCGGGTAGCCGAGCACCCCCTACGGCCTTCTGAGAGGACGAGCCCCGTGAGGCGAGCACGAGGATGCAAGCGCCCGTACACGGCCTCTGAGGCGGCGCGCCGAGGCTCAGGGGCGGGGGCTCGGACGAGTCGGGACACGGCCGCGCAGTACCGACGAGGCGCGGCGTAGGGGGCACGAGTCCAGGCCCGGGCTCGTGGCGACGATGGCCGGGGTGACGCGGGCCGGGACCTCAGCGCGGACGAAGGCTAGCCACGCGGGCGCTTGGCGGTGAGCCCCGCTCGATTGCGGCGCTTGGCGGCTTGGCGTCGGGCCTTGCGGGAGGCCCGGCGCATGCGTCGACGATCACGGCGCGAGGTCGAGCCCTTGGCCTTGCCGTCGACCTTCACCGCCACCGGACCGCGCGGGATGGCCCGGCCGAACAGCGAGATGTAGCGCTGACCGCCTGCCCGCCCGCCGCCGAAGAGGCCGAACAGGGCGCGCCAGTGCAGGTCGCCTTCGGTCGCGCCTCGGCCCTTGGTCCACCAGCCGAGGCCGGGGCCGATGACCTTGGTGTCGCGCTCGGGCGTACGCCAGCGGAAGAACGCGCCCGGGACCATCTGGAAGGTCTGGGACTTCTTGTTGGTGATGTCCCACCAGACGAAGGCGCCGAAGGTGCCCTCTTTCTTCCCGCGCTCGATGTGCCACACCAGCGGGAACTGCACGAAGTCGAGGTCTTCACCCCGGCGCCGCTGCACGTACAGCGCGGGGCCGATGGCGGTCCAGGCTTCGTCCTTGGCCCAGTGATTGTCCCGCAGGAAGATGGGCGCCAGCCAGGTCAGGCGACGCTCGGCCCAGGCGTGGCTGTGGAAGAAGATGGGGGGCACCACCGCGGTGGCGACCCGGTGCGGGCGACGGAACTGCCACACGAGCAGGCCCGCTTCCCAGAAGCTCTGGTCCTTGCGCCGCCGCGAGATGAACATCGGGGGCACGGCCAGGGTGAGGCTGCGGTCCTCGAGCCGATGCGCCTTGCGGTAGTACACGGGGAACGCGAAGGTGCGCTTCCAGGTGTTGGTGGTGCGCATGCCCACCGGGCCCGCGTACCAGCCGAGCGTCTTGCCGGGCTCGTTGGTGACGCCGAACAGCGGGGTGTACAGGCGCCAGCCCTCGGGACGGCGGTCCCAGTAGTACACGAGCGAGCCGTGGGTCTTGCGGCCCAGGCCGTCGCGTCCGTACAGGAACAGCGGCGCCGAGCCCCACAGGGTGTACTGGCAGCGCGGGTCGTCCTCGGCCCGGTATCCGCACTTCTTGTAGCGGAACAGCAGGGGCACGAAGCCGGTGAAGCGGGCGTTGCGACGAAGGCGGAAGACGTCGATGTAGCCCGGAGGCGCCACGGAGAAGCGCGTGAACGCGTGCAGGCGACGACCGCCGAATACGAAGGGGAACGCGCCCCAGGTCCGGCGCCCGTTGGCCAGCTTGCGATCGAACCACAGCGGGATCGCCAGCGTGGTGTGGGAGTCCTTGGTCTTGTCCTCGATGTGGATGGTCAGCGGCAGCGCGATGAGTCGGCGCTTGTCCTTGGCGTCCATCCACCAATAAAGCGGCACGACGCCGGCGTTGAGCTTCTCGCGGCTGAGGCGATGGAACGCGGGGCCGGCGATGAGGGTGTGCGTGTGGCGGGTACGGTCGCGGGACCAGAAGAACCCGAGGCCAGCATCCACGTCGACGCCGTCCGGCTGACGCTGCCGGAAATAGAAGGGCGCGATGGCCAGGCCTCGCCGGGGCTTGTCACCGCGGACCTCCGAGCGCCACACCAGCGGCGTCCACATGTCGAGGTCGTCGGTGGGCGTGCGACGGCGGATGTACAGCGGGGCCACGACCGCGTGGCGGGCCTCGCCGCCAGGCACGGGGCGACGATCGAAGAAGGCCAGCGGCAGGATGCCCTTGGTGTCGAGCTCGCCGCGGCGGCGTCGAACGTAGGGACCCCACACGGTGGTGACGTCGTCGCCGCGGGTCAGGCGACCACCCAGCGGGGTGAGGGTGAGCCCGCGGTCGCCGATGCGGCGGCGGTAGTACAGCGGGAAGAGCACGCTGTGGCGCTCGTCGCTGCCGCGCTTGACGTCCCAGGCCAGCCCCGCGATGCCGATCGTGCGGTGATCGGGCGAGCGGCTGCGGACGAACAGGGGGCTGATGGTCAGCGCCCGCTGCTCGCGAACGTCGGTGACGTGACCGGTGAGCAGCCAGGGCACCACGCCGTAGCGGTAGCGCGCGCCCGAGCCGTAGAAGAGGACGGGGGCGATGCCGCCGTCGAACTGGCGCTGGCCCTCGGGTCCGGTGACGTGGTGGTACAGCGGACCGGCCACGACGGTGCGGCGCGGGTTGGCGGGGTCGGTGTCGCGCACGTGCCACAAAAGCGGCGTGACCACCTGGTAGCGCTTGGTGCCGCCCCACTTGAAGAAGCTCAGCGCGGGGACGAGGCCGAAGCGGCCGCCCTGGGCGTCGCGGCTGACGTAGCCCAGCGGGCCCATCACCCAGTCGTCGCGGCCCCGGGTGCCGTCGTCGGCGTCGGGCTGGCGGATGTGCCAGGCCAGGCCGCCCACGCCCTGGTAGCGCACGCCTCGGTCCGTCTTGCCCGCGAAGGTGAGCAGCGGCGGGATGGCCATGGTCCAGCCCTTGGCCGTGCGACCGCCCCCGCCCAGCAGCGTGTACACGCGCAGCGAGTTCGGGCCCCGGCGGCCGAGGGCCAGCGGGAACAACACGGCAGTGGTCTGCTTGGTCTGACGATCGTGGAACTGCCACCACAGCGGGGCCAGCACGGTGTTGCGCTGGCGCGGGTCTTGGTAGCGGCCGAAGGGGCCGACCAGCCACAGGTCGCTGCCTTTGAGGTGGTTGCGCGAGCGCCAGAACAGCGGGGTCGCGGACAGCAGGTCGCGGTCGCGATTCTTGGCGCGGAAGGTCAGCGCGACGGGCACGGCCCAGCTCTCGCGCTGGCGCGCCTGGTCCACGCGGCGAATCCACGGCAGGGTCCACAGCTCGCTGCGGTTGCCGAACTCGCGGCTCTGCCAGTGGAACAGCGGCAGCACCGTCATGTGCCGCAGGCCTCGCAGCTTGTCGGCGCCGCCGAAGTAGAGCGGGCTGATGTCGTAGCGCCGCAGCCCGCGTTGCAGCCGAAGGAACACGGGGGCGACCACCAGGTAGCGGCGATCGTTGGTGAGGTCGGCGTCTTGCAGGTTGCTGTTGCCGTACCAGGCCACGATGCCCGACACGGCGCGGAAGCTCTCGGGCGCGCGCTGCTGGTAGTGGAACGGGACGACCAGCACGTTCTTGACGAACTTGCTGCCCCACCACCACACCAGCGGGAACTGGCCGAAGTTGAACTGCTCGCCGACGCGGCGGTAGCCCATCAGCAGCGGGGCCGCGCCCCAGACCGTCTTGCGCTCGCTGTAGTAGCCGTAGAACAGGCCCAGCGGGTTCAGCCAGTTACGGCGCTGCTTGGTCTTGGAGTACCAGCCGAAGGTCAGCGCGAGGTCGGCGTGGAAGAAGCGCTCGGGGTTGCCGGGCTTGGGCTCGCGATGGATGAACAGCGGCGGCAGGCCGATGGCGCGGGTCCGATGGGTCTCGTAGTCGCGCTCGATCCAAAACGGCGGCACGCCGCGGCGGCCGAGCAGGGCGGAGTTGATGGGGGCCAGGCTGGCGCTGCCGTCCGCGCTGGTGGTGGCCACGGGGGCCGCGTCGTCGGTCTCGAGCTCTCCGCCCGCGCTGCCGTCGATGCTCGGGGCGAACACGGCCGTGGCCGCGCCGTAGCTCGGCCAGCCCATCGCGGGGCCGTAGGCGGTCGGCTGCACGCCCGCGGAGAGGCGAGGACGCGGGGTGCCGAACACGCTGCCCCACTGCGTCGGTGCGGTTGGATCGGGGGTGGTGCTCGGCTCGTGGGCCACCACCGAAGAGGGCAGGGGCTGACCGATTCCGTAGATGGACGGAGCCGGCGTCGCGGGCCGGTCGGTGCCGCCGTCGGACTCGGCCTCGTCGAAGTCCACCTGGCCGCGCTCGACGGAGTCGCGCGCGTCGTCGTCGGAGGTGAAGGCGTTCGCCCAGCGGCCGCTTCGGCCGAGGGTGCCCATCATCACCGTGTCGGGCGCAGCTTTTTCGGTCGGCGTGGAACGCAGTGCCTTGGGCGTGCGCTCGGCGATTTGCCGCGGCAGCCAGGCTCCGGTCGGCGCGGCGGCGGCCAACGACGGGGAGGCGAGCCACGCGAAGCCGAGGACCGCGAGCACGGCGGCAAGCCGAGCCGCGACGCTTTGGGCTCGCGGTTGTCGCCCCGGTCCACCGGGAACAGCGACCCGATTCGTCTCAGGGCTCCGCACGTGTCGCAGGGGCATACGAAAGACCGCAGGCGCGGTCAACACGGGCGGGACCGGCCGCGTGCCCCGGATCTCGGCCGTCGCGGTCTCTCATGGAGGAAGCACCTTTGAATGAAGGAGCAAAGCGGGCTAAAGGGTCTGGTCTCATGGTGCAGGATCTCCCCGTTCTCGAGGCGCTGCGCGTCGACCTCGCCGCACTTCGCCGCCGCGACCTCGATCTTTACGAGGTCGAGGCTGCGCTGCCCCTGCCGTGGTTGGCCAGCGCGTTGGGCGACACCGATGCCGAAGTGAGCACGGAGGGCACCGTAAAGCTGCGGCTGATGCTGCAGCCCCACAGCGTGATCGTCATTCAGGGATCGCTCGCGGCTCGGTTCTCGGTGCCGTGTGGCCGATGTTTGGCGCCCGCGGCGGTCGTGGCCGACACGGAGATCGTCGCCACCTTCATGCCCGGCTCCAGCTCGGAGATCGACGACCACGACGAGGACGACGAACAATTCGATCCGGAGGACGAGTCGCCCGACGTGTGGCGGTACACGGGCTCCGTGCTGCAGCTCGACGCCCTGGTGGCTGAACAAGTGGCTCTGGCCTACCCGATGAGCGCGCTGTGCGAGCGGGGCGACGACTGCCGTGGGCTGTGTAGTAACTGCGGATACGAGCTCAATACGGTCCCTGCGAACGTTTTGCAGTGCCCGAAGTGTCACAGCGACGTCCCCCGCACGCCCGCCTCGGGCCCCGCGCCCGAGGACGCCGAAAACCCGCGTCAGGAGCGCGAAGCGGACAGCCCATTGGCCGCGGCGCTGCGCAAACTGAACCTGGATTGACGTGAGCCCCCGCGCATTGTCGTCCTTGCACCCCGGTAGACCCGCCCCTATTCTCCCGCCCCCCGAGGACCCGATGGCCGTACCCAAGAAGCGCACCTCCAGCTCGCGACGCGACATGCGTCGATCCCAGCACGACAAGGTCACCGCACCCGGCCTGTCGGCGTGCTCCAACTGCGGTGAGCTGATGGTCAGCCATCGCGTCTGCCCCGGTTGCGGGTTCTACAAAGGCCGCGAAGTCATCGCGGTCGATCGGGACTAGCCCCGACTCTCGGACCCGGCTTTCGAGGCGGCGATGTCGGGAGCACCCGCGTCGAGCCCCTCCGCGGACCTTCGCGGAGATGAAGGCAAGGGGCCACGGATCGCTCTGGACGCCTTTGGCGGCGACGAGTGTCCGCGGCCCGAGGTCGAAGGGGCGGTCATGGCCGCCCGCAAGGGAGCCCGTGTCGTCCTCGTCGGCGACCAGGCCACCCTGGAAAAAGAGCTCGCTCGGCATGCCGACGCGGGCTCGTTGCCGTTGTCGGTCCATCACGCCTCCGAGGTGATCACGATGGACGACAGCCCGGCCAAGGCCGTGCGCAGTCGTCCCGACGCCTCGATGCCGGTCAGCTTCGATCTCGTGCGCAAGGGAGAGGCCGACGCCGCGATGTCGGCCGGCAACTCCGGCGCGATGATGGCGTGCGGCCTGTTCAAGTACCGCCGCATCAAGGGCGTCGACCGACCCGCGTTGGTCACCAGCCTACCCACGATGAGCGGCTGGGTGAGCCTGCTCGACATCGGGGCCAACGTCGACTGCAAGCCGATCAACCTCGTGCAATTCGCGGTGATGGGCGCGGTCTACTCCGCGTTCAAGCACGGCAAAGAGCGACCGCGCGTCGGCCTTTTGTCCAACGGCACCGAGGAGGGCAAGGGCACCGAGCTCACCCGCACCGTGCACCGCCTGCTCAACGAGGCCCAAGTGCAGGGCTTCGAGTACATCGGCTACATCGAGGGCAACGGGCTGATGTCCGGCGACGTCGACGTGGTGGTCACCGATGGCTTCACCGGCAACGTCGCGCTCAAGATCGCCGAGGCCACCGGTCGACTCATCGGCCACTGGCTGCGCGGCGCGGTCACGGGCGGGGTGCGGCGCAACATGGGCGCGCTGCTGCTCAAGCCCGCCTTCGGTGAACTCAAGCACAAGCTCGATCCCGACACCTACGGGTCCGCGCCCTTGTTGGGGGTCAACGGGCTCGCGTTCATTTGTCACGGCGGAGCCTCGAGCTTTGCGTTGGGCACGGCCATCGCCGTCGCGGCGCGCTCGGTCGACGAAGCGCTCCAACCACAGATTACCGAGGCGTTGGCCAACCACGCCGACCTGATGAGAGCCGCCAAGGAGAGCGAGGGCTAGCGTAGTCGGCCCACGCGCTCCGGTCTCGTTTCAACCCCGAAGGAGCGTACTTCCGATGACGAACACCGTATTTTTCTTTCCCGGGCAGGGCAGCCAGAGCGCAGGCATGGGCAAGGAGTTCTACGAGCAAGAGCCGGCCGCCAAGGCGGTGTTCGACGAGGCCGACGAGGCCCTCGGCTTTTCGCTCTCGAAGATGTGCTTCGAAGGCCCCGACAGCGACCTCGCGCTCACGGCCAACACGCAGCCCGCGATCCTCACCACGTCGATCGCCGCGCTGGCCGTGCTGCGCGAGCGCACTGGCATCACCCCGAGCCTGGCCATGGGCCACAGCCTCGGCGAGTTCTCGGCGTTGGTCTGCGCGGGCGCCTTGCGCTTCGCCGACGCGGTGAAGCTGGTGCGGATCCGGGGCGAGGCCATGCAGGAAGCCGTGCCCGCGGGCATGGGCGCCATGGTGGCGGTGATGAAGATGTCGGCCGAAGAGCTCGAGGCCGCGTGTGCCGAAGTCGCCGAAGGCCAAGTCATCTCGCCGGCCAACGAAAACGGCGGCGGGCAGATCGTCGTCGCAGGCCACGCGGAGGCGGTGAGTCGTCTTACTGCGTTGGTGAAATCACGCAAATCTCGCGCCATTCCTCTCAAAGTCAGCGCGCCGTTCCATTGCGCACTCATGCAACCGGCTGCGCAACGACTCGCCGAGGCACTCGCCGACGTCGAGGTCGGCACGATGTCTACCCCCGTCGTTACCAACGTCGAAGCCGAGCCGAACGACGACGCGACGCGGGTGAAGGACCTGTTGGTCCGGCAGGTCACCGAGCGAGTGAAATGGGAAGCATCGGTGCGCAAGGCAGTGCACATGGGTGCACAGCGAGGTATCGAGGTGGGCCACGGTAAGGTGATTGCAGGCCTCGTTCGGCGTATCGAACGCGAGCTTCCGGTCAAGTCGGCGGCTTCCCCCGCTGACATCGCTGTGCTAGAGGCGTAGCCGATGTCGGACGCAGTTGAGGCGACCTTGCCCGCAGGGGTGAGCTTGGCCGGGCGCAAGGCTCTGGTCACCGGGGCTTCCCGTGGCATCGGTCGTGCGATCGCGACCGAGCTCGCGGCTCGTGGAGCCGCCGTAGCGGTCAACTACAACTCCAGCGAGGCGCCGGCCCAGCAGCTCTGCGAGGAGATTCGCAAGGCCGGCGGCACGGCCCACGCCATCGGCTTCGATGTCGGTGACGCCGAGGCGGCCAAGGCCGGGATCAAGGAGACCGTCGAGCAGCTCGGTGGCCTCGACATCCTGGTCAACAACGCCGGTATCTCCATCGATGCTCTGCTCATGCGGGCGAGCGAGGACGACCTCGACAAGATCCTCCGCATCAACCTGCGTGGCGCCTTCGTGTGCTGCAAGGCGGCGGCGCGTCACCTGCTGCGGGCCCGAGCCAACGGCCGCATCATCAACATCAGCTCCGTCGTCGGCGAGCAGGGCAACGCGGGGCAGTCGATGTACGCCGCCTCGAAGGCCGGCCTCATCGGCCTGACCAAGTCGCTCGCCCACGAGCTGGCCGGACGCGGCATCACCGTCAACGCGGTGACCCCCGGCTTCATCGAGACCGACATGACCGAGGCCAGCGTCCAAGGCAAGGCCCGCGAAGGTCTCCTCTCCAAGATCCCCCTCGGTCGCATTGGTCAGGCGAACGAGGTCGCCGATGCCGTCGCGTTCCTCGCGGGGCCCGGCGCGGGCTACATCACCGGCCATGTCTTGCGAGTGAACGGGGGACTCGCAATCTAAGTACCTTCCGCTCGCACCTTGGTGCGGTCACCTTCACCCCCGACCGCACCTCCCGAGCTCCGACCGTCCACTCACGAGACGAAGAAAGTTACCCGCCATGTCCGATATCGACGGAAAAGTCAAAGAGATCGTTGCCGACCAGCTCGACGTCAAGCTCGACGAGGTCGAGGCGTCCAAGTCCTTCACCGACGACCTTCAGGCCGACTCGCTCGCGATCGTCGAGCTCGTGCTCGCGCTCGAGGAGAAGTTCGACGTGAAGATTCCCGACGACGAGGTCGACAAGATCAAGACCGTCGGCGACGCGATCACCTACATCCAGAACGCGCAGAAGAAGTAAGCAGTACGCTGCGTCGTCGAAGCGGGCACCACCGCCCGCAACGACATCCGAGACCGGGCGCCGTCGCGCCTGGTCGTGCGGGAGGTTCGCATGGCACGTCGTAGAATCGCGATCACCGGTATCGGTCTCGTCACTCCGCAGGGGATCGGCACCGAGCTCACCTGGGGGCGCGTGCGCGCCGGGGAGTCGGGCATCGGCAACATCACCCGCTTCGACGCCAGCGAGTTCACCACTCAGTTCGCCGGAGAGGTCCGCGAGTTCGACGGCACCCAGTGGGGGCTCAAGAAGCGCGAACTCCGGCAGATGGACATCTTCATCCAGTACGGTCTCGCGGCGGCCCACATGGCGGTCGAGCAGGCCGGCCTCGTCGATTCGGCGCCCGACCCCGATCGCTTCGGCGTCTACGTGGGCGCGGGCATCGGCGGCCTGCACGGCATCGAGACCACCTGGGAGGGGCTCAAGGACAAGGGCCCGCGGCACGGCATCAGCCCGTACTTCATCCCCTCGGTCATCGTGAACCTGGCCCCCGGCCAGATCTCCATGCGCTACAAGGCGCGCGGCCCCAACATGAGCATGGTGTCCGCGTGCTCCACCGGAGCGCACTCCATCGGCGAGGCGGCCCGGCTCATCGAGCGCGGCGACGCCGACGTGATGATCGCGGGCGGCACCGAGTCCGCCGTGACCCCGCTGGGGATCGGTGGCTTCTGCTCGGCCCGCGCGCTCAGCCAGCGCAACGACGCGCCGACCAAGGCGTCGCGGCCGTTCACCAGCAGCCGCGACGGCTTCGTGCTCAGCGAGGGGGCGGCGATCCTCATCCTCGAGGAGCTCGAGCACGCCAAGGCCCGCGGGGCCACCATCATCGCGGAGGTGGTGGGATACGCGGCGAACGCGGACGCCTACCACATGACGATGCCCGCTCCCGACGGCAGCGGAGCCCAGCGTTGCATGACCCTGGCGCTCAAAGACGCTGGCCTGGCCCCCGAGGCGGTGGGCTACATCAACGCCCACGCCACCTCTACGTCGGCCGATTCGCTCGAAACGAAGGCGATTCGCAACCTCTTCGGTGACTACGCGTACAATGGGCTGGCGGTGAGCTCCACCAAGTCCATGCACGGTCACCTGCTCGGTGCCGCGGGAAGCCTCGAGGCGGCCATCTGTGCGCTGTCGCTGCGCGACGGCGTGTTGCCGCCGACGATCAACCTCGACGATCCCGACCCCGAGTGCGACCTCGACTACGTGCCGCACACCGCTCGCGAGACTCAGGTCGAGTACGCGATGTCCAACAGCTTCGGGTTCGGCGGAACGAACGCGGCGCTCGTCCTCAAGAAGGTGGTCTGAGCTCGTGCGGTGGTATGTCGGCAGCGATCACGGAGGCGTGGTTCTGCGCGACCACTTGGTCGAGACGCTGCGCGGCGACGGTCACGAGGTCGTGGCCGTCGACGGCCCCACCGAAAGTGGTGAGTCGGTCGACTATCCCGACGTCGCCGTCGAGGTCTGTCGCCGAGTCGTCGCCGATGAAGGCAGCGCCGCGCTGCTCGTGTGCGGCACGGGGCAGGGCATGGCGATGTCCGCCAACCGCGTCCCCGGCATTCGGGCCGCGCTGGTGACCGACGTGTTCTGCGCTCGCATGGCGCGGGAGCACAACAACGCCAACGTCTTGTGCATGGGGCAGCGGGTGCTGGGCCCGGGCCTGGCCGCCGATCTCCTCCAGGCCTTCGCGGGCGCCACCTTCGAGGGAGGTCGGCACGCGCGGAGGGTGGGTAAACTCGAAGCGATCGCAACGGGCGAGGGGGTACCCCCGCCGACGGGCAGGAGCTAGCCGCCGGTGCTGTGCCCGGTCTGTCGCAGCGGGAGCACGAAGGTGCTCGACTCCCGCGACGGCCGGGACGGCGGCTCGGTACGCCGGCGGCGTTCGTGCAACGCCTGCGGGCACCGCTTCACCACCCACGAGCGCATCGAAGAGACCCTGCCGGTCATCGTCAAGCGAGACGGTACCAAGCAGGCCTTCGACCGCGGCAAGCTGCTCCGCGGCCTACAGCTGGCTTGCCGCAAGCGGCCCGTGCGGCGCGAGCAGCTGGATGCCATCGTGCAATCGGTCGAGCAGTGGTCGTCCACCCGAGGTGACCGCGAGATTCATGCCGCCGAGCTCGGCGAGCGGGTCATGCACCACATGTACGAACTCGACGAGGTCGCCTACGTTCGCTTCGTCTCCGTGTACCGGAGCTTCGAGTCCGTGGTCGAGTTCTCCAACCTCCTGCGCGAGATGGAGAAGGCCGAGAAAGTCGATCCCGAGGGGCAGCGAACCCTCTTCGAGACGGTGGGGCGTAAGTCCAAGTGAGCAGCGACCACGCCACCCTCGAGCGCTCGATGGCGCGCGCGGTCCGGCTCGCGCGCGCGGGACTGGGGGCGACGTATCCCAACCCGTGCGTCGGCGCGGTGGTGGCTCGGCGGGGCGAGGTCTTGGGGGCGGCCCGCAGCAGCCCGACCGGGGGCGCCCACGCGGAGGTTCGAGCCCTGCGGCGGGCGGGCAAGAAGGCCAAGGGCGCCACGTTGGTCGTGACCCTCGAGCCCTGTCACCACGTGGGGCGCACCGGTCCCTGCACGGCGGCGATCATCAAAGCGGGCATCCGCCGCGTGGTCGTCGGCGTCCGCGATCCGGCGCCGCACGTCGACGGGCGAGGCATCCGGGCGCTGCGGCGGGCGGGCATCGAGGTCGTCCGCGGGGTGGGGGAGCAGGCCTGTCGCGAGGTGCACGAGCACTACCTGCACCACGTGCGAACGGGTCGGCCCTTCGTGACGCTCAAGGCCGGGACCTCGCTCGACGGGCGCATCGCCACCGCCAGCGGGGACAGCCGCTGGATCACCAGCGAGATCGCCCGTAAGGACGTGCATCGGCTGCGGGCCCGGCATCACGCCATCGCGGTGGGCGCACAGACGGCGCTGGCCGATGACCCGCGTCTCAACGTGCGGCTCGTTCGCGGGGTCGACCCGGTGCCCGTGATCTTCGACGGTCGGCTGCGCATCGGCGCCGCATCGGCGTCACCGGTCCAGTTGCTCCGGGCGGGCACCCTCGTCCTGCATACCGCCAAGGCATCGAGGGCTGCCCGTGCCCGGGTGATGGCGACGGGAGCCAGCCTGGTCGAGGTCGCGGACGACGGGCAGGGGCGTGTGAGCCTGCCCGCGGCGGTCGAAGCCCTGGGCCAGCGGGAAATCCGATCGCTGATGGTCGAGGGTGGGGGACGCCTGCATGGCGCATTCGTGCAGGCCGGTCTGTGGCAGCGCATGTTCCTGTATCAGGCGCCGCGCATCCTGGGCGAAGGGCGCCCGGTCTTCGGCGGCGTCGGCTGGGACACGGTGGAGCAGTCGCCGCAGGTGCGCGTCGTGAAACGCCGGACCATGGGCGTGGATCTGCTCACGATCATCGAGCCGCTCCGCTAGCGTGCCGTGCGGACCCGTTGCGAGCGTCGTGCTCGCGGGTGTGAGGGGGGATCGGTCGACCCTCGGCTCGGGCTGAGGTAGAACCAGCCCGTGTTTACCGGCCTGGTACAGAAGGTCGGGACGCTGCTCTCCAAGCGACCCGGGACGGAGTGCGAGACGCTCGTCATCGCCGCACAGCTCGATGTGCGCGACCGGGAACTCGGAGCCAGCGTCGCCGTCAACGGGGTCTGCCTCACGGTGACCGAAGCCGACTCGGAAAAGTTCAGCGTGGATGCGGCGTTCGAAACGCTGCGCCTCACCACGCTGGGTCGGCTGTCCCAGGGGCAGCGGGTCAATCTCGAGCCCGCGCTGCGCGTCGGCGATGCGCTCGGAGGCCACCTGGTCTCCGGTCATGTCGACGGCATCGGCCGGGTGCGGAGCATCGCGTCTCGCGGCGATGCCCGCGAGATCTGGTTCGACGTCCCCGACGAGCTGATGCGGTTTTGTGCGGCCAAGGGCTCCATCTGCATCGATGGCACGAGCCTCACCATCAATGCCATCGACACGCAGGGGCTGTCGGTCGGGCTCATCCCGCACACGCTCGGCGCGACCACCCTCGAAGCGCTGACCCAAGGGGCCAGCGTCAACCTCGAGGTCGATCAGGTCGCGCGCTACGTGGCCCGCTTGATCGAGCACCGCGAGTCGGCCGCGTCCAACAAGGGCGACGGCGTCTCGGTGGAAGACCTCATGGAAGCGGGATACCTCGACCCCGGAGAAGGGCGCCGATGAACGACCAGAAGTCCACTTCGCTGACCGCCACCGAGACCGCCCTCGACGTCATGCGTCGCGGCGGAATGATCGTCCTCGTCGACGATGCCGATCGCGAGAACGAGGGTGACCTCGTCATTGCGGCCGAGCACTGCAAGGCCAAGGACATCAATTTCATGTGCCGCCACGGGCGGGGCCTCGTCTGCTTGGCGCTCAACCCCAAGCGTGTCGACGAGCTTCGCCTGCCCATGATGGTGCAGACCGATCCGGGCGGCATGGGCACGGCCTTCACCGTCTCCATCGAGGCCCGGCAGGGTGTGTCCACGGGCATCAGTGCCGCCGACCGAGCGCGCACCGTGCAGGTCGCCGTCGATCCCGATGCTGGCCACGCCGACCTCGTCAGCCCCGGACACATCTTCCCGCTGCGGGCACAGCCCGGCGGCGTGCTCGTGCGCTCGGGTCACACCGAGGGCGCGGTCGACCTGTCGCGCCTTGCCGGCTTGGTGCCGGCCGGGGTCATCTGCGAGATCATGCGCGACGACGGCGAGATGGCGCGCATGGACGACCTCGAGAAGTTCGCGGCCGAGCACGACCTGCCCATCCTCACCATCGCCGACCTCATCCGTTATCGGCTCGAGCGCGAGACCCTCATCGAAGAGCTGCCGCCGGCCACCGTGTCTCCGGCCTCGCTGGGTCTGCCCACCGCCGACGGGTGGAGCGTGCGGACCTTCCGATCCCGCGTCGAGCCGCTCGTGTACTACGTGGCGTTCTGTAAGGGTGACCTGACGCTCCAGGGTCCCGACGACGCGGTGCTGCTGCGGGCGCAGCGGGCCCAGGTGCTCGACGATGTGTTCGGCATCGGCGGTACCGGGTCGGGCCAGCGCATGCGCACCGCATTCCAGCAGATCGAGAAGGC
Organism: Myxococcota bacterium; assembly: GCA_039028615.1. Taxonomy (GTDB): domain Bacteria; phylum Myxococcota_A; class Polyangia; order Nannocystales; family Nannocystaceae; genus Paraliomyxa. The sequence goes on from JBCCHT010000037.1 coordinate 115,633, forward strand.
CGGCCGCGGCGTGTTCCTGTACATCCTGGGCTCGCCCATGGACGACGTCGGCCGGGCGCTCAAAGACCGCGCTGCGCCGCCGCTCGAGCGTGGCCTCAAGCCGGCCGAGTCCGGCTTCCGCCAGTTCGGTCTCGGGGCGCAGGTGCTGCACGAGGTCGGGCTGCGCCGCATCCGAGTGATCACCGACAACCCGCGCAAGATCATCGGCGTCTCCGGGTACGGCATCGAGGTGGTGGGCAGCACGCCCATCCAAGGAGCCTGAGCACCCGTGGCCGATCGTGCGCCGCGGGTATTGCTGGGCGTCAGCGGCGGCATCGCGGCCTACAAGGCGCCCGAGCTGGTGCGGGCCTTCGTCAAGGCGGGCATCGAAGTCCAGGTGGTGATGACCCCGGCTGCACGGGCCTTCACCACCGAGATGTCCCTGTCCACGGTCAGCCAGCGACCGGTGCGGGTCGAGCTGCTCGATGCCTCCGAAGAGGGCAACGTCGGGCACATCGAGCTCGCCGATTGGCCCGACCTCGTCGTCGTGGCACCCGCCACCGCCAATATCATGGCGCGTGCGCGGGCGGGCATGGCCGACGACCTGCTCAGCACCGTGCTGCTCGCCACGCGAGCCCCCGTGCTGTGGGCCCCCGCGATGAACACCAACATGTGGAAGCACCCGGCCACGCGCGACAACCTGGCCGTGCTCGGGGAGCGCGGGGCTCACTTCGTGGGCCCCGATCGCGGTGACTTGGCCTGCGGCTGGGTGGGGGAGGGGCGGATGATCGACCCGCCCATCATCGTCGAGCGTGCGCGAGCGCTGCTGGCCGGGGACGACGACGCGGCCTCCTGGGTGGGACGGCGCCTGCTCGTCTCCGCGGGGCCGACTCGTGCCTATGTCGATCCGGTGCGCTTTTTGACCAATGCGTCCACCGGGGCCATGGGTTTTTGCATCGCCGAGATGGCCGCCCGTCGCGGGGCCGACGTCACGCTCGTGGCGGGACCGGTGCAGCGGGCGACGCCGCCCGGGGTGCGTCGGGTCGATGTCGAGACCGCGGACGAGATGCTGCTGGCGATGTCCGAGGAACTCGGGGCGCTGCCCTACCAGTGGGTGGCCATGGTCGCCGCGGTGGCTGATCTGAAGGCCAAGAATCCCCACTCGGGCAAGCTCGACAAGGCGGCGCTGCCCCAGGCGCTGGCCGCCGACGCGTGGGTCGAAGGCGTCGACGTGCTCGCCACGTTGACCGCTCGCTTCGGCGACCACACTCGCTTCTTGGGCTTCGGGGCACAGACCGTCGACGAGGGCGAAGACGTCGCCGCCTCGTTGCTCGCCGCCGGTCGCAGCAAGCTCTCGCGCAAAGGCTGCGACGCCATCTTCGTCAATCGGGTCGGCGTGCCCGGCGTAGGCTTCGGTAGCGACACCAATACCGGCGTGCTCGTTCGGCGTGGCATCGATGCCGTCGAAGATGCGGGCGCGCCCATGGCCAAGCTGGCGCTCGCGGGATGGCTGCTCGATCGTCTGTCGGAGGACGTCGATGCCGGATGAGGCGGCGGAGCTCGCTCGACAATTCGCGCGGACGCTCGAGGACCTGAGGGCGCGGCACGAGCTGTCGTACGTCGGAGCGACGGCGATGCCATCGCCGGCCGACGATGTCGCGAGCGAAGCGTCGGCCGAGCCCGAGAGCGCAGCGCCGGAGGCGTCGACGCCTGCGACTCACGACGCTCGCGCGGACGCGCAACCATCCGCGCCCGTGAAGCCATCGCCGTCGCCCGCAACGTCGCAGTCCCAGCCTGCGCGACCCGAGTCGCCGCGTCCCGATGTGGGCGGATCACAACGGACCGCTCCGCCATCGTCTCCGGCGAGACCATCGCGACCGAACGCGCCCACTCCCAAGGCCGCCGCACCGTCGCCACGCCCCGCGGCGCCGGCCGATCCGGAGCAGCGAGCCGACGCCGCGAAGGCTCGTAGCGCCGCCCTTCGCGAGCAGGCGCAGCAGTGGAGCCCAGCCACCAAACTCCAGTACCTGCAGCGGCGTAGCGTGGGCGATTGTCAGCGCTGCCCCCTGGCGCGCACCCGCAACAAAATCGTCTTCGGCGTCGGCAATCCCGAGGCCGATTTGATGTTCGTGGGCGAGGCCCCCGGTGCGGACGAAGATCGCCAGGGGGAGCCGTTCGTCGGCCGTGGCGGCCAATTACTCAATCGCTGGCTGCACGATCTCGAGCTGCGGCGCGAGGACGTCTACATCGCCAACGTGCTCAAGTGTCGACCGCCGGGCAACCGCGATCCTCGACCCCAAGAAGTCGATCGTTGCTCGCCGTTCCTGCAGGCTCAGATCCGCTCGATCGCCCCCAAGGTCATCGTCGCGCTGGGGCGTCACGCGGGCATGCTCTTGTCGCGGCGCGAGGACATGACGCTGCGCAAGATGAGGACCAGCACGCGGCTGGTCTACGACGCGGGCGCACCCAAGGCCGACCCCACCGCGAGGATCCGCATCCCGTTGGTGGTGACCTATCACCCGGCCTATGTGTTGCGGCAAGAAGGCGACGGACGTCGGCCTCCGCCCAACGCTCATGCCGGTCGCGCATCGCCGACCGAGATGGTGATGACCGACCTTCGGCGTGCGCTCGGCATCGTGAACGCGGGCGCGTCGTGACACGCGACCCGAGGCGGCCGTAGTTGTTCGCCGCGTAATTGGCAAGTCAAGTTTTCTTGCCCCGCGTGGGGCAAAAATCTTCATCGACGTCATCCGATGTTCAGGGAGACTCGGACAACGCGCGACGCCTTCCGACCGGAACGTGCGCCGTCCATCATCGTTTGCAAACGTGGAACAGACGGGCCCACCGACCTGCGAGATGGAGCACTCTTTCGGGCTTGGAAAATTGTTGACGCACCATCGTCACGGACCTTAGGTTGTTCGCCCGCGTTCGCGCTCCGTTGCCCATGACCAAGGCTGAACTGATCGATCGAATCGCACGCTCTCGCGACCTGCCGCCGGACATCAGCAAGAAGCTCATCGGCCAGGTTCTCGGGCTCGCGTTCGACGAACTCGCGAGCTACTTCGCTCGCGCCCGGGTCACGCGTACTCAGAGCCCGCGCTTCACCTTCCCGCGCTTCGGCACCTTCACCAAGAAGCGACGGAGTGCACGGCGAGGCGTCAACCCGCGAACGCTCGAGCCGATTACGATCGAAGCCTGCGACACCATCGACTTCAAGGCGAGCCGAGAGCTGCGCGAAGCGATGAACCCCGACGGCGCCGCCGAGACCACTCGTCCCCGCGCCAAGGTCGGGCCCGCGAAGAAGAAGTCCTCCGCCAAGAAGAAATCCACGAAGAAGAAGACGTCGCGCAAGGCGAGCGAGTCTCCCTCGCGAGCCCGCGGTCCCGGCAAACGACGCCTGACCCCGCGCGACGAAGAGACCGAGGTGCCCACGTCGATCGGCGAGGCACTGTTCGATCCCAAGGCCAAGACGAAGACCAAGGCGAAAGCCAAGGTCGAGCTGCCCGCCTCGCCCATGCAACGGGTGAAGGGGCGCGGCCGGGCCGGGTCCCGTGGGACGGGCTGAGCGTTTCGATACGCTCGGGGCGTAGTCCATGTCGGAAGGAATTCGCGCTCGAGGTTTTGCTGCGTTGGCGCAGCTGGGCCTGCGGCGTCCGCTCTTGCTCATCGGCCTGGTCGTCGGCCTCACCCTGATCGCGGGCGCGCTCATCCCCGGCATCGGGGTCAGTACTTCGCGCACGGGCCTCATCTCCGACGACAACCCGCAGCAGGCCCGGCTGCTCGATTTTTACGAGCGCTTCGGTCGACCCGACAGCGCGGTGTTCCTGGTCTCGGGTGGCGAGCCCGAGGCGCGGCGCGCCATCGTCGATCAGCTGCAGGCCAAGCTCGAGGCCGAGCCCGAGTTCGCCGGGCGGGTGCTCGCCCACGTCGAAGCCGAGACCGTCGCGCCGCTGTTGCTGCTGCAGCAGCCCGACGCGTTGGTGCAGCTGCGCGGGCGACTGCCCTCGGGCACCAAGCTCGACAAACTCATCGAGGGGGGCCTGCCGGCGTGGCTCGGCCTGCTCGAAAACCAGATCTACGAGCAGCTCGAGGGGGCCGAGGACGGCGAGGCCGAGGCCCAGCCCACCTCGCCCGAGCAGGTCGACGAGGGCCTGCGGCAGCTCGGCATGATGGCGCGCCTGCTCGACGCAGTGCTGGCCGGGGAGGACGCGATGTCCATCCTCGCCAGCGACGCTCGGGTCGAAGCACAGCCCGGCCTCGACGAGCGCGGCTACCTGGTCACCGCCGACGGCAACAACCACCTGCTCAACCTCTTCATCGAGCTGCCCAGCGACGAGGCGGCCGACGTGGGTCCGGTGGTCGAGCGCATCCGGGCCATCCGCGACGAGGTCATGGCCGAGGCCCCGGAGGGGATGGCCGCCGACCTGACCGGCATGCCCGCGCTCATCACCGACGAGGGCGTCATCTTGTCGGCCGGCATGCGCGATTCGACCATCGCGACCACGCTGGGCATCGCGCTGCTGTGCTTGCTGCTGTTCCGCTCCTTCCGGCAGATGGTCATCGCCTTGCTGCCGCTGGGGCCCGGCGTCGTCGTCACGCTGGCCGTCATTCACCTCGCTTACGACGATCTCAACCTCATCACCAGCAGCCTGTTCGCGGTGCTGCTCGGGTTGGGCATCGATTTTTCCGTGCACGCCATCTCCCGCTTCAACGAGGAGATTCGGGCGGGCGCGGAGCCGCAGGCCGCGGTCGAGGCCGCCATGGTGCGCAGTGGTCCCGGCGTACTCACCGGGGCGGTCGTCACCGCGGCCGCGTTCCTGACCTCGGCCACCACCGAGTTCACCGCCTTCGGTGAGCTGGGCATCGTGACCGCCGTGGGCCTCATCGCCGTGGTGGTGGTGACCTTTGCGTTGTTGCCCGCGCTGCTGCGCCGCAAGGCGGAAGCCAAGACCTCGCCGCCCGAGCCGCCTGGTCTGGCTGCGGTGCCCGGTCTGCTGCGCAAGCTCCAGTGGCCGCTGCTCATCGGAGGCCTCGCTACCGCCATCGGGGGGGCCATCGCGCTGGGGCAGGTCGGGTTCAACCCGCGCTACTTCGACTTCTTGCCCGACGAGACCGAGGCCTCGCGGGCGCTCACCCGCCTCGAGTACGACCCCCTGGCCAGCCCGGTGTTCGCCAACATGCGCGCCGAGTCGGTCGCGCAGGCCCGCGACATGACCGAGCGTCTGCGCGAGCTCGACAGCGTGGCCGGGGTGCAGTCGGCCAGCGACCTGCTGCCCGCCCTCGACGACGCTCAAGTCGCCTCTCTGCGCGCGGGCTTTGCCGACCTACCCACGCCCAACTTCGACGCGCTGGCCGAGCGCAAGACGAGCGCGGCCGAGCTCGCCAAGGCGGCAGGGGGCGTCGTCGATGCGCTCGACGAGTCACGCCTCGCGATGAGCACGGCCGGGCTGCCCACCGCGGCGATGGACGAGACCATCGCGTCGTTCAAGGCGCTGCGCGATCGAGCCAAGACGCTCGACGAGGCCGGTCAGGCTCGGCTCGCCACGCTCGAGCCCCAGGCCGCCGCCGTGCTGCAGCCCGCCTGGGAGACGGCCACAACGGTCGCCGAGCGAGGCCAGACCGCGCCCGAGGACCTCCCGCCGCTGTTCGCTCACCGCTACGTCTCCAAGGACGGCCAGTTGCTCGCGCTCTATGTGGTGCCGGCCGGGAAGTTCTGGGAGCGAGACGTCGCCGAGCGCTTCCGCAAGGACATGGTCGAGGTCGACCCCGGGGTCTGCGGCCTCGCCACCGTGCACGTGCGCCACGGCGAGATCATCGTCGACGGCTTCATCCGCGCCGCGGGCATGGCCGCCATCTTGGTGGTGCTCATCCTCGCCCTCGACTTCCGCAGCCTCAAGGACGCGCTGCTTTCGTTGGTGCCCACCGTCATCGGCTGGCTGTGGATGGTCGGCATCATGGTGCTGGTGGGGCTGCGCTTCGACGTGGCCAACGTGGTCAGCATGCCGCTGGTGTTGGGGATCGGCATCGCGTTCGGGGTGCACATGATGCATCGCTGTCGCGAGGTCGAGCTCGACGACAGCCCGCTCGAGGGTCGTCTGGACACGGTGGTGCGGGGCACGGGCGGGGCCATTGCCGTCGCCGCGCTGACCACCATGGTCGGCTTCGCGGGGCTCACCATCTCCGACTACGGCGGCATGCAGTCGTTCGGTCAGGTGATGATGATCGGCATCGGAACCTGCCTGGTCGCCACCGTCATCGTTCTCCCGGCGCTGCTGCTCGTCATCCGCCGCGTTCGATAGCCGACCGCCCGTCGGGTTCCGGCATCACGACGATGCTACGTTCGTAGCGAAGACGCGCGCGGCACTGCAGCGGCGGGAAATCGACCCGTGCGCACGAAGAAGCCGCGCCCGTCGGGAGACGGAGCGCGGCTTCGGTTTGGGGGGGCCGGGTTACTTGGGAGCCACGAGGGTGGTCTTCCGCGTATCGGTCTTCTTGTTCGGCGACAGGTTGGTGGGACGTCCGGCACCGGGATCGGGATCCTTGGTCGGCGTGGTCAGGTTGCCGGGACGGTCGGCACCGGGATCCGGGTCCTTGGTCGGCGTGGTCAGGTTGCCGGGACCGGGAGGGGGCGGGTCGCTCTTGCTACCGCCGCTGAGTCGACCGCCGCCGCCACGCGTGGGCTTGGTGCGGGTGGGGTCGCTGGGCTTGGTGCGCTTGGGGTCCATCGTCTTGTTCCGCTCGGGATCGGACGAGGAGGTGGTGGGCTTGCGCGTGGGCTCGGGGGAGTCGGCCTTGGGTGCGGCCTTCTTGGGCGGCGGGGCCTTGGAGCTCGTGCTCTTGGCGGCCTTGGGCGCGTTGTTGGCCGGGCGGCTCGCTTTGCTCGGGCTCTTCTTGGCCGGCTTGGCGCTCGAGGAGCTGGGGGCACGAGTGTTGTTGTTGGAGCCGGACCCGAAGCTGATGTGACAGCCCGAGAGGCCCACGAGGGCGGAGATCAGAGCGGCAGGAACGAGGCTTCGATGGGCAGCAGGCTTCGACATGGCAATCCCTCTGTGGGCTTCCAGACGCGACCGCGAAGGGGTGTATTCACGGCCGGGTTTCGCTGGGTCAAATCGTAACAGTCGCGGCGACACTCGAAGTGACCAATGGTGGGTCGTTGTGTGTGCCAGCGGGTCGGTCGAAATTGTCCATTGGTCAGCGGGCCCACTGGTCCTTGCGATCCACCACGGGTCATTGCGGGCCAGAACGCGATCACCCTCAGATTCCAATAGAACGCCCGTATTGCGGGGGTTTCCACTACGAAACCGAGTTGACGTCTAGGTCAAAAGCTGGTGTCGGAGGCCGGCCCCGGGGTCGGTTCTCAATTTGCCAATTCGGTGCTCAACAGAAGTTTGCCACTGCCGTTCGATAACGGCGTCTGGTGGCCAATGGGAAAAAAGCGCTGGCAGCACACGGCCCCACGGCCTACTGTTGACCTACTTCGCGGGCGGCGATGCCCCCAACACCGACCCGGAGGAACAACATGACGCGACAGCGCTCTGACGAGTGGCGCAAACAACAGATCCGTGCTGCGGCCACTCGCTGTTTTGTACGTAAAGGATTCGCGGCTACGCGACTCCTCGACATTGCCCGTGAGGCTGGCCTCAGTAAGGGCGGAGTCTACTTCCACTACCGAGCCAAGGATGCCCTGTTCCAGGACATTCTCGACACCCAGGTCGCAAGCCTGGATCGGCGGTGGTCGTTCGATCCCGTGCCTGACCAGCCTGCCGACCGTACGCTCTATCGCTTGGTGGTCGCCCACCTGCGCACCCTCGAGGACGAGCCCGACGAGACTCGACTCCACCACCTTCTGCTGGGCATGGCTCCGCAGTCGGAGAGCTTCCGCGAGAAGCTGGAGGAGTCGTTCCGAGTCATGCGGGTGCTCTACGCGGGAGTGATCTCGCGTGGCGTTCAGGCGGGTGCCTTCCGCGACGCCGACCCCGATAGGGCGGCGGACTGCGTTTTGGCCATGGTCCAGGGCCTGGCGGCACAAAGTGCCACCGATCCCGAGGGCAAGCTGCCAATGCGGCCGGAGGAAGCGGCGGAGACCATCATGCGAATGTTGAGCGGCGCCGACCGAGTTGCAGCCACCGTGGCTGCGGTCCAAGCCGAGAACGTCGTGGCCGCCGAGCCTTCGCTCAGTAACTGAGCCGAGCCTCACCACAATCAAACAGAAGAAGGCCGTCACCTCGGGGTGTCGGCCTTCTTTGCGTCTACCGTTCGATGGAACGGCCGTCGTAGTGCCCTACGCGGGTGGATGGAGGCGAACTCCGCCCACGCCGACCGCCCCGGGCTCGTCGCCCGGCGCTTCGTAGCTGGTCTGGCGTACGAGCTCGCCGCGATAGCCGGGCGGCAGCATGCGAATGGCCGCGGCCAGGGTCGGGCCCCCGCTGGCGGGGCCCTGGGCGTGCTCGCGCTGGGCGGCGCGAACCAGGCCGGCTTCGTCGCCGCGCCGCAGGGCCGTGAGCAGCTCCGCGTCGCGTTCTTGCAGCTCGACCCGCTCCAGATCGGACAAGGGCGAGCGACCGTAGGCGGGCCCGGCGTGGCTCAGCTCGGCGCTCACCCACCACAGCACCGGTCGGTCCTCGCACAGGCCCCCCAGGGCCAGCTCGAATTGCTCGCGAGCGGTTTGTTGATCGGGGGTGGAAAGACCCGTGGCACCGCACAACACGTGCAGGATGGGCGGGCAGGCAGATCCGTAGATGTGTCGGAGCACCACGGTGGCCAGCTCGAGGCTCATCGCTTCGCGGTGGCGGATCTCTTCTCGTAGGACCCAGTCGACGCGGCGTTCGAGCGCACCGAGCAGGTCCTCGGCCACTCGCGACGTGCCCAGCGGCGTCTCGTACGGCTTGTCCGTGACCACGTAGGGCAGCAAGCCGGGGCCGTGGTCGGTGCCCAAGATCACGATGGTCTCGAGAGCGTCGGCCGGCGGCAGGCCGCGCAGGGTCTCGTCGAGCAGGGCGCCCACGCGATCGAAGGGGCCGTGGGGGGCGAGCACGCCGAGCAGGCTCGAGTCGGGGGAGGTCCGGGGCGAGCCTTCGGTCGAGGAGGGGATCGCCTGCTCCAGCATGGCGGCCAAGGACACGGGATCGGCCGGATACACCAGCCCGGCGAGCCCTGGCGCCCGGGTGGGGGCATCGACGAAGTCGGTGTGCTGCTGGGCCCAGCGCTCGCGGAAGGCGTCGTCGTCGAGCAGGCCCTGGTCGCGCAGCTGGCCGACGAAAGCCTCGAGGTCCTCCGCGGGCAGGTCCATGGAGCGGGTCATCAGCAAGGACTGGCGGATTTGGCCGACCGTACGGGTGCCGTCGAGCATATCGAGCACGGGTGCCAGCTCTGCGTCGATCGCGAACGGATCGGCCAAGCGGAGTGGATCGCGCACGACGACCAATTCTTCGCCACCACGACGATGCTCGATGCGATCCACTTTGCGTAGCTTGGGCCGGTCCATGAAACTCCCGGGGTGCACCGAGTTCTGATCGCCGCCGCGTGGATCGTGGCGGGCCCGCCGGCGACCGAGCCGACGCTCGACGCACGGACCGATGCGATCGGAATCGTTTGGCATGACCAGGCTACGGTGACGTCTGCGTCGCGGCAACGGTTGGTCGACGCGGCGAGTGAAGAAGGCCGGGTCGTCGCCGAGCCCTTGGTTCGGGCTCGGGCCGCGGCCGCGCTGTCCCTCGAGCGTGCTCGCAGCGAGCAGCTCGACGCTTGGATCGCGGGCTTCGAATCGGCGACCACGGCGTATCGCAGCGGCGAGATCGATCGAGCGCGACAAGCCCTCAGTAGCCTCGTAGACGCGATACGAGCCGATCCGGCGGTGCCGGGGGCGACGCGGTTACTGTGGCGGGTGCACATGCTTCGGGGGCAGCTGGCCTGGGCCGAAGGGGATGCCGAGCAACGCGACGCGGCCTTGGTCGCGGCCGTGGTGCTGGACCCCGCCGCCCGACCTTCGACCCGTGAAGTCCCGCCGCCCGTGGTCGAGGCCTACACAAAACTTCACGACGAGATCCTCGCGCGACGAGATCAATGGTCGCCGCTCGAGGTGATCGTGGAAGGAGAGGATCTCTCCTTCGTCGAGATCGATGGGGTGCCGGGCACTCGGGTCGTACCCGACGGGGAACACGTGGTGGTGCTGCGTCGTCCGGGCGTACCGCCGCGCGCGGCGATGGTCGAGGTGGGGCAGGCCTGGACGGTGCCCGCGTCGTCGGAGCGGCTCGGTCTCGGCTTGCCGGAGGACGAGGCGACAGCGCAGGAGATCTGCGACCTCGCAGGGCTCGACTGGCTGGTGCTGGCCCGCGTTCGGGGGCCGCGACTCGGGGTGCAGCGCTTCGCCTGCGGCGAGGGCTTCGCCCCGCCGTGGTTCGAAGGGAGCGCGGGATGGGAGCCCGCCGTCGCGGAGCTGACGCAGACGCCAGAGGAGGGCTGGACGGCGCTGCCCGTGCTGCATCGCGACGGGCCGTGGCCCTCGGTGCCCTCGCGGCCCTTCATCGCGCTGGATGGAGGC
>JBCCHT010000038.1:0-116440 GCA_039028615.1 Myxococcota bacterium
CGGGGCGGCCGCAGCGGGAGGATGCGGACGAGGTCCCGTTCGTTGCGAGGCAGCTGAGACAGCAGGGTGTCGGCCCGGCCCCCGTCGTTGGGGCGCAGCACGGTCTGCCGGGTCATGGCCGGCACCGACATCAGGTAGTGCTCGATGTCCGTCTTCAGTGTTTCACTGAGCGAGGTCCCCCGAAGCTCGGCACGGACGATGGCCTTGGCCCGCTCGGGAGAAAGCGAGGCGAGCTGGTCGTAGCAGGCCTTGCGCGCCTGGGGGTCCTTCCCGCTGAGCCACTTCCACGCGGCCTTGGAAAACGGCTCGGCGAGCTCGCCGAGCAGGTCTGCGATGGGCCCGACCGGGGTCGACTGGATGAATGCCTTCAGCCCGACGCGCAGTAGAGTCTCGCCGAGAGAAGCGCTCATACCCGGTATACGCCCGGGCACTCGCGGATCTGACAGCCTACTTACATAGACCGACGCGCTGGCCCTGCGCGCTCCGGATCCGTCCTTGGGGATCGAAGCGGTCGCGGACCTCCAGCCACTCGTCGAGTCGCGGGTACATCTTGCGGAACTGCTCGGGGGTGGCGAACGCGTCCTTGGCGAGATAGACGCGGCCGCCGTTGGCGACGACCAGGTCGATCAGGGTGCCCACCAGCTTCTCGGTGCCGCCGTCCTTGCGCATGGGAATGTCGAGCGCCAAGGAGGTGCCGCGCTGCGGGAACGAGAGCATGCCTTCGCCCAGCTCGCCGCAGTCCTTGAACACGGTGACGAAAGAGCAGCCGCCCATGCGCTGGAAGGTCTCGAGCAGCTCGCGAAACAGCGGAGCCGAGGTCGGCAGCACGCACTGAAACTGGGTGAAGCCGCGTCGGCCGAAGCCGCGGTTCCACTCGTGCAGGAAGTCGAGCGGCCAGTAGTACTTCTCGGGGTGCACCACGTGGGTGCGTTTTTTGGACCCGTGCTTGAGGTAGAAGCCCGTATTGAGGATGCGGATGGTGAAGGGGTTCACCAGGCCGCTGGGAAAATCGAAGGGGACCCGGAAGCCGCGCTGCACCTTGGGCGGCTCGGCCGGAGCCTCCTCGGGGGTGGCCCAGCGCCCGCGCATGACGAGCCCGCGGCCCATCTTCTTGCCGCGCGCCGAGGTGTCGATCCAGGCCACCGTCATCGGCCAGTTGGCGCTGGCCTCGGACAGCGACTCGATCACCGCCTCGAGGTGGGGCAGGCGCTCGCTCTCTTCGTAGATCCAGGGGCTGGGCAAGCGCTCGAGCTTCACCTCGACCTCGAGGATGTGCCCCGTCAGGCCCATGCCGCCGATGGTGGCGTAGAACAGCTCGGGCTCGCGGTCGGGGCCGATCTCGCGAATCTCGCCGTCCCCGGTGCGGATCTTGAGCGAGTGAACGTGGCGCCCGAAGCACCCCGCGACGTGGTGATTCTTGCCGTGGATGTCGGCGGCGACCATGCCGCCGAGCGTCACGTAGCGAGTGCCGGGAGAGACGGGGGTAAACCAGCCGCGCGCTAGCAGGACCTCGCGCAGGCTGCCCAGGCTGAGCCCGGCCTCGGCTCGCAGCATGCCCGTCTGCTCGTCGAAGCTCAGGATGCGGTCGGCCAGCGGGGTGACGACCAGCGGTTGCTGGCTGTCTTTGGGAGGTAGGGCGGAGTCGGCGTAGGCACGACCGAGCCCCCGGCTGAGCTGGGCCTCCGTGGACAGGCGGCCGAGATCCTCACCGCGGAGGGTGTGCCCCTCGACGGCGGGATAGCGGGCCCAGCCGGTCAAACGCTCGGGGGCCATGTCGTTGGACGCACTCACGGCTCGACCAACCGTGACCTGCTCGGGCCGTGGGGACAAGCGAGCGGCCGGAAGTTTGTCGTCGAGTGTGTCACTTTCGTGCGCGATCACGCTCGATCGAGGCTGGTTGTAGGGTCGGGTAAAACCTGACAGGCATGGGAGAGGTGCCCGGTATTGGACCCCGACCCGATGCGATCGGCGAGATATGCTGATGCCGTGCCCCTTGCCCCGGGCGAGCGCGCAGGTGAAACGGACGGTGAGCTCGGATCGGAACGGTCGAGCGAGTCGCGGCTCGACGCGCCCACGCAGGAGATCAAGAGCTTTGCCCGCACGCCGCGGCCGCTGATCCTCCAGCGCTACATCTTGTTGGGGCAGCTGGGCAGCGGCGGCACGTCGATGGTCTACAAGGCCTACGACCCCGAGCTCGATCGCAAGGTCGCGCTCAAGCTGCTCCAGACGCGGAGCGACGACTCCCTCGGTCGCGGTCGCACTCGGTTGCTGCGCGAGGCCCAGGCGATGGCGCGGCTGACCCATCCCAACGTGGTGACCGTGCACGACGTCTCCGTCTACGGCGAGCTCGACCTGGGGCTCGAGTCCAACGAGCTGGCCGACGCGCTCGAGATTCCCACGCACGGGGTGTTCATCGTGATGGAGCTGGTCGAGGGCGGCGACCTCCGCCGCTGGCTCAACCGTCGGCACCGACCGTGGCGATCCGTGCTCGACGTGATGCTGGCCGCGGGTCGGGGGCTGGCCGCGGCGCACGAGGTCGGGATCGTCCATCGCGACTTCAAGCCAGGCAACTTGCTCATCGGTGACGACTCGCGGGTGTTGGTCTCCGACTTCGGTCTCGCCCGGGCGGTGACCTCGTCGTCCGCGTCGGCCTCGGCCTCCGCTTCGGTCGCGTCGGCGTCCGAGTCGATGAGCGCCTCGCTCAGCTGGGACGACGCCGACAGCCACCTGACCCGCGAGGGCACGGTGCTGGGAACGCCGCCCTATATGTCGCCCGAGCAGCACCGCGGGGACGGGTCCGATCCTCGCTCCGATCAGTTCGGCTTCGGGGTCACGCTGTACGAGGCATTGTTTGGCGTGCGGCCCTTCGCCGGGTCGACCAAGGAGATGCGGCGGGCCAAGGATCGCCGCAAGTGGCGATCGATCCCCGCGGGCACCGACGTCCCCACGCGGGTGATCCACGTGCTCGAGCGAACGCTCCAGCCCGATCCCGAAGATCGCTATCCCGGGATGCTCGAGCTGCTCGAGGCCCTCGATCGAGCGCGGCGCCCTCGGGTCTCGCTTCCCGTGATCGGGAGCGTCGGCGCGGTGGCGGTGGCGGTGGGCGTGGCCTTCAGCATGCGATCGGGCCCCGAAGAAGATCCGTGCGGGGCGGGAGCGGAACGCCTGGCCGAGGTCTGGAATCCCGATCGGCGCGAGCAGGTGCAGGCGGCGTTCGCTGCATCGACGGCTCTGTATGCCCGCAGCGCGGCTCGCCGGGTCGAGGTCGAGATCGACGAATGGACGGGAGGCTGGAACCAGGCCTATCGCGAGGCGTGCGAGGCCACCCACGTGCGGCGCGAGCAATCGATCAAGGCGCTCGACCTGCGGGTGTCGTGCCTCAACCGTCACCTGCGAGAGCTCGACGCGATGGTCGACCTGATGGTCGAGCGCGACGAGAAGGTCATCGAGAACGCAGTGGTCTCGGCCCAGTCGCTCGGCGAGGTCGAGACCTGCACCGACGTCGCGGCTTTGGTCGCGCGCATGGAGCCGCCGGGTTCGACCGAGGCGCGGGCGCGGGTCGACGCGGGCTACGGGCGCCTGGCCGAGAGCCGGGCCCACATCTTGGCCGGTCGCTACGAGCAGGCGGTCGAGCTGTCCCACGAGGTGGCCGACGAAGCCGCCGCGGTGGAGTACCTGCCGCTCGAGGCGGCGGCCGAGCACCGCATGGCGCAGGCGCTCCAGTTCATGGGTGACTTTCGGGCGGCGGAAGACCACCTGTTCAGCGCCATCCTGGCCGCCGAGCGCAGCCGCGACGAGACCACCGCCGCCGACGCCTGGATCGACTTGGTCTGGGTGGTGGGGGTCGAGCAAGTACGACCCGAGCAAGCGCTGCAGTGGATCCGATTCGCCGAGGCCGCGCTCGATCGCCTGGGCGCAGACGAGGTGCGCCGCGCCGCGCTCGACCACAACCGCGGCGGCGTCTACTACCGACTCGGGCGCTACGGCGAGGCGCTCATCCACTACGAGCGCGCCTACGAGACGCAGCGCGAGCACTACGGGCAGCAGCACCCGCTCGTCGCCCAGACCCTCAATCACATCGGCAACGTGCTGATCATGCAGGGCCGCTACGACGAGGCGCGGGTCAAGTGCGAGCAGGCGCTGAGCATCCGTCGCGAGACGTTGGGGTCTACACACCCCCGTGTCGCCGCGCCGCTCAACAACCTGGCCGAGCTCGTCTCGCGCCAGGGAGATCGCGAGCAGGCGCTGCGCTACGCCGAACAAGCGCTGGCCATCACTCGCGGCAGCGGGCGCCCCGAAGAGCTCTTTGCGTGGATCTTGGTCGCGCGACAGCACGAGAACCTCGGTCACTCCACCGAGGAACTCGCCGCGCGCCGTCGATTGCTGGAGCTCCTGGCCGCGCATCCCGGCTTCGATCAATCGAGCCGAGAGGAGCACGAGGAGCGCATCAACGCGCTCGAGCAGCAGGGTTCGGCGCCTGCGCGTGCTGCGCGTGCTGCGCCTGAAGACTCGAGCCACCGACCGTGAAGTGGCCACTGTTCTGGGCGCCTTCGACCGAGGGCGCTCGATCCGGGCATAGGGGCGTCGTATCCCACCATCTACTGGCAACGGTTACAGCCACCTACCCAATGCGGCGTAGCGCCCCTGCGGACGCTGCTAAACTTCGGCTCGGAAAACTGTTGGTCTGCGAGTCCTCGTTGGTTGGACCGCGACCGGGATAGCCCCCGGCGACGTGGGCATGGAGATCGAGGACGGAAACGTAAAATGGCACACGACGGCGGGAGCGGAGGGGAAAGCCCCATCGAACGAGTCGCGTATGACTTCGTCTGTGACGAAGGCCCCCCGGACGCGGATTTTCGCGTCTATCGCATACGCTTGATGGAAGAGATCAATGGTTGCTTCGACCTCGATCTCGACTTGGTGACCGACAACCTCACGGCAGACACCGATCTGTTCATGGGGGCGAGCATCCAGCTCGACATTGCTCGAGGCGAGCACCTGCGCACGGTCTACGGGGTCGTGATCTCCGTCGATTTCATCGGCCGCTCGGAGGATCGCCTGTTCGTCAACGTTCGGGTCGTGCCCGCGTTCCACCTGCTCGGGCAGCAGACCCACTCGCGCATCTTCCAGGAGATGAGCGTCCAGGACATCCTCGACGAGGTCCTGGGGACCGAGCTGGGGGCCTATAGCCGCACCCATGATCCGGGCAGCGCAGCCCGGGGCACGTCGCCGCGCGACTACTGCGTCCAGTACCGCGAGTCGGACTTCGACTTCTGCGTGCGCCTGATGGAGGAGGAAGGCATCTCCTACCACTTCGTGCACGACGAGGACGTGGGCCACGAGGTCCTCACGCTCACCTACGAGAACGAGGACTTCACCGACGTCAGGAACGTCGACGACAGCTGCGTCATCCCCATCGTGGTGGCGCATGCCGGCCAGGCCGAGCTCGAGTCCATCCGCAACCTCGACTACATGCAGACGCTCACGACCACGTCGAACATGCGTCTGGACTACGACTTCATCGCGCCGCTCGAGCCGCTCGAGGACAGCATCGAGGGCACCGATTCGAAGGGCTTCAACCGCCGCGTCTACGACCACACGCTGCGGCGCTACATCGAAGACGACGTCGCCGATCGCAACAAGGATCACCTCGAGGCCGCGCAGGTCCGGGGCAAGATCGGCCGCGGAGCGGGCAACGTCATCGACTTCAGCGCGGGCAAGGTCTTCGAACTCGAGCGTCACATTCGCGACGATCTCGAGACCAAGTTCCTCATCACTCGTGTGGTGCATACCGGCGAGTGCCCCGACGAGCTCATGAACGGGGGCATGGGCGGCGACCAGCCGCGCTACGGCAACTCGTTCCAGTGCATCCCGCTCGAGGTGCCCATGCGGCCGCGGCAGATCACGCCCAAGCCGCGGGTCTACGGCCCCGAGACGGCCATCGTCTCCGGTCCCGAGGAGATCCACGTCGACGAGCACGGGCGCATCAAGGTCCAGTTCCACTGGGAAGAGGAGCCGACCTACGACGACACCTCGTCGTGCTGGGTTCGCGTGCGCCAGAGCTGGTCGGGGCCCGGCTGGGGCTTCCAGTTCATTCCTCGCGTGGGGCAGGAGGTCATCGTCGACTTCCTAGGCGGCAATCCGGATCGACCCATCGTCACCGGCACCGTCTACAACGGCGACAACTCCTATCCCTACACGATGCCCGACAACAAGACCCAGAGCGGCATCAAGACCGACTCGGTCTCGGGCGACGGCAGCAACGAGCTGCGCTTCGAGGACATGTCGGGCAGCGAGGAAGTCTACATCCACTGCCAAAAAGACTTCACGATCGCGACCGAGAACGACAAGAACCAGACCACCGGTCACGACGAGACGCTGGCCATCGGCAACGACCGCACCAAGACGGTCGGCAACGATCAAAAAGAGACGGTCCAGAACGACAAGACGATCGACGTGCTCGGCAACCACACCGAGTCGATCACCAAGGACATGAAGCTCACGGTGACGGGCAACCGCAACGTCACCATCGTCAAGAACCACGACGAGACGATCACCGGGGCCTTCACGCAGACGGTCGCCAAGACCAGCAAGGTCACCGTGGCGCTCAAGTCCGACGAGATCGTCGGGGCCATGAAGTCGGTCAAGGTCGGCGGCCTCTACAGCAACCAGGTGGGCGCGTCCTATAGCGTCACCGCCGTCGGTGCGCTGTCGATGACCGCGGGTCTCAGCGCCAAGTTCCAGTCCGCCAAGGCGAGCACCGTCCACGCGCAGACCGACCTGACGCTCAAGAGCGACAAGGACGCCAAGATGACGTCCGGCAAGAAGATGAACATCGAAGCCGGCGACAACATGGTGATCGTTTGCAAGAAGAAGGCGACGGTCAACGCCGCCGATCAGCTCACCGTGCAGGTCGGCAAGGCCAAGATGGTCCTCAAGAAGAACGGCGACATCACCGTCGAGGGCAAGAAGGTCAACATCAAGGGCTCGGGCCCGGTGACGATCAAGGGCTCCAAGGTCTCGATCAACTGAGAGCCGGGGCGAACGCCCGGTGCAAACTCGACGCTCGATGAGCGATCGTGCCAGCGAAGGCGGGGACTCCACCCCGCCTTCGTTGCTTCGAATTGCCGCTCCACGGTGGATCGTTGCCCCAGAAGGGGAATCCCGACCGCGTCGTATTGCCGCATTGGTGTGAGGCAAGCAGAGGTCGTGCACGGCACTGGTGCAACCTACGCCGCAAGAGGGTGCCAAAACGGCCACGAGCGGCTGAATTCAGCATCTTCGCGGACCCTGCGCTCCGCTGTGTGTGGGTTGCTGTGGGGTGCATACCGACGCGAAGGGCCTGGTAGCCTTCGGCCATAGAACCCCAGATGGATCATCCCATGCGCGCGTGCTCGGCTTCATCCCTTCGAACCTTCTGTCTATTGCTTGGACCCGCCGCCGTCGTTGCGTTGGCCTCCTCGCCAGCCCACGCGCTCGATCCGTTCGCGGACGCCAGTGCTCTGCTGAACAACCCGAACTTGTCCAGCGGTGTCGCCATTGGTGTCACCGACATGAACAACGACGGGCTGGACGACATCGTACGACTGGATCAAGCCCACGTACTGGAGGTCGAGTACCAACAAGCGGACGGGACCTTCACGCACTACGTGTTTGGTGAGCTGCCGGGCGGTCAGTGGGGATTGGCCATCGGCGACGTCGATCGCAACGGCTTCAACGACATCTTCACCAGCGGGGCCTACAACGGGCTGAAGCTCCTCACCGCGAACGAGGACGGCACCGAGTTCGATCTCGAGGTGTTCAACAGCCCCAGCGTGTTCACCCAGTGCGTGAACTTTGCCGACATCGACAACAACGGCACGCTCGACCTGTTCATCTGCCACGACGACGGGATCTCGGCGCCGATGAACAACGATGGCATGGGTAACTTCACCTATGACCTGGGCCTCATCAACGCCGCCTCGACCCTGCCCTCCGACAACTCGGGGAACTACGGCTCGGTCTGGACCGACTACGACAGCGACGGGGACCTCGACCTGTACATCGCCAAGTGCCGACTCTTCGTCTCCGAGCCGATGGACGGCCGGCGCTTGAACCTGCTGTTCGAGAACGACGGCAACGGCAACTTTACCGACGTCGCCGAAGAGGTCGGCCTGCGACCGGGCGCGCAGTCGTGGGCGATGGACTTCGGTGACATCGACAACGACGGGGACATGGACGCGTTCCCGCTCAACCACGACATGATCAGCCAGCTGTACGAGAACCTGGGGCCGGGTGACGACCAGGGCATGTACATGGACATCACCGCGGGCTCGGGGATGACCGAAGACCTCCAGAGCGTGGGCCTGGGCATCCAGACCCACATGGAGGACTTCGACAACGACACGTTCCTCGACATCCTCTTCACGGGGCGCGACGGCGAGCACCGCCTGTTCATCAACAACGGCGACATGACCTTCACCGCCGAGGAAGAGCCCTTCCCCACCGGGGGCCCGGGCATCCAGAGCGCGGTGGTCGGTGACCTCAACGCCGACGGCTTCCCGGACATCCTGGCCGGCTTCGCCACGGGCTTCAACAACCCCAGCGACTCGAACCCCGACCGCCTGTTCCTCAACCCGGGCAACGACAACAACTGGCTCGACGTGCGCCTGACCGGCGTCGAGAGCAACATCAGCGCGGTGGGTGCTCGCGTCGAGCTGCACGGTGCCTGGGGCGTGATGATTCGCGAGGTCCGGGCCGGCGAGGCCTACGGCATCACGAACTCCTTCATCCGCCACTTCGGCCTGGGTGAGAACGAGACCATCGATCAGGTCGTCGTTCGCTGGCCCTCGGGACACGTCGACACCGCCGACAACCCGGCCGTGCTCAACGAGCAGGTCCACATCATCGAGGGGTGTGGGGCCGAGTGGTACCCGGATACCGACGGCGACGGCTTCGGTGATCCCGATGCCGCCATCACCGGCTGCTTGCCGCCCCAGGGCCACGTGCAGGACGCCACCGACTGCGACGACACCGACGCGACGGTGTCACCCGACGGCGTCGAGGTCTGCGACGGCATCGACAACGACTGCAACGGTGCGATCGACGACGGCCTCGACGTTCCCTGCGATCCGGGCGGCACCGATGCGGGCGCCGACACCACCGCGGGCGACGACGTGAACCCCGGCGACTCGGGCCCCATCGACACCGACGGTGGTACCGCCGGCACGGGTGATGACGCTGGCGCGGCCGATGACGGCTCCGGTGGCGGCTGTGCGTGCGATACTTCGAGTGGCAACGGTGGCGCTGGCTTCACCTTGCTGACTCTCGGCATGCTCTTCGGTCTGCGACGTCGCCGTCTCAGCCTTCTCGCTCGCCGCTAACTAAAGGAAGAGGCTTTGGCGCGCACATCCTTCGTTTCTTCATTGCGTCGGGGGATCGGGCCGGTTGCCGTCATGGCGGCCGGCCTCGCGTGCCCAGCCGCGGTGCTCGCAGCACCAACCCAGCCCGAAGAGCTGGTCAATCCCCTGTCCCCGCCCGTGACCTGCGAGCTGTGCCACGGCTACGAGAACGCGGTGAAGGACTTCGGGGAGCCGGACTATTCGCCCTTCCGTACCTGGCAGGGGACGCTCATGGCCAACTCCGCCCGGGACCCCGTGTTCTGGGCCGGGGTGGCGGTGGCGGCCGAGGATGCGCCCGGGGAGACGGAGCTGTGCATTCGCTGCCACTCGCCGCGGGCCTTTCTCAACGGCAACGCGCCCGCGGTCACGAGCTTCGATCAGCTCGAGCCCGAGGAGCGCGAGGGGGTCGAGTGCGAGCTGTGCCATCGGGCGATGGAGGATCCGGTGGTGCCGCCCGGCAACGCGGCCTACACCATCGACGACACGATCGTCGGGGTGAACGTGCCGCGACGAGGCCCGTGGGACTACAGCGATGGCATCCCCGAGCCGCCCCATAGCTGGATCGCCGATCCCTATATTGGCAGCTCGCGGCTATGCGGCACCTGCCACGACGTCACCACCAATACCGAGCGGGTCGACGCGGCCGGCATCGGTATGGGCATGAACTTCAACGAGCAGCGGACCTATAGCGAGTGGGCCAACAGCGCCTACGCCGTGCCGGGGGTCGACTTCCAGGGCTGCCAGAGCTGCCATATGCCCGCGGTGCCCGACATGGCGGGCTGCACGGCGCATCTCAATCAGCACACGCACCCGACCGGGGGTCGCCGCCACGACCTGGTGGGCGCCAACCGCTTCATGGTCGGCCTGCTGCGCGACGAGTACGGCTCGGCCGGCGCCAACCTGATCGCGGATTTCTACTTCGACAACGCCATCGCGGCGATGGACGAGTTCCTGCCGACCGCGGCGTCGGTGGACTTCGTGGCGCCGACCAACATCGACCTCGAGGAGGGTCTCGAGGAGACCTTCGTCACCATCACGAACAACACGGGCCACAAGCTGCCGTCGGGATACTCCGAGGGGCGGGTCATGTGGCTCGAGTTCACCGCGTCGTACGGCGGCGAGGTCATCTACAGCTCGGGCGAGTGGAACCAGGTCTCGGGAGAGATCCACGAGGATTCGCAGCTGCGGACCTACGAAGCGATCGGCATGCGCTGGTCCGACGGCACCACGCTGCACCTGCTGCTCAACGACTACTGGCTCGAGGACAACCGCATCCCGCCCCTGGGGCTGACGCCAGACATCGAGACCGATCCGGTCGGTGATCGCTACACGCTGCTGCCGGGCGGGACCTGGCCCAACTTCGATCGCCACTCGTACGACTTCCCGGCCGCGCCCGAGATCTACGACGTCACGCCCGCGGACCCCGACGACGACTTCCTCGAGGTCACGGTCCGCGTCCGCTACATCATCAACAACGCCGAGTACATGGACTTCCTCGAGGCCGAGGCCGGCGAGGCGGGCATGCACGTGGCGACGCTCTTCGACTTGGCCGGTGGCGCGACCCCGGTGACCTTGGGCGAGGGCACGGTCGAGATCCCCATCGTGAACTTCGGGGCCGAGAACCCGGGGGGCAACGAGACCACGGCGGGCGGCGAGAGCACCTCGAACACGACGACCGGGGGCGGCCCCACCAGCGCGACCGACGGCCCGCCCAACACCACCGGTCCCGGACAGAACGACACCACCGCGGCGTCGTTGCCCGGGGGCACGATGAGCGTCTCGAGCGGCACCACGGGCGACACGGAGCCGGGAGCGGCCGACGACGACGGTGGGGGCTGTGACTGCCGCAGCGGGGGCGGATCGGGCATGCCCGGGGCCGCGCTGCTGTCGATGATGCTGCTGGGCCTGCGCCGGCGCCGACGCACGGGGACGTGAGCAGGCTCCGATTTCGCGCGGATCCGGGCTGAAGCCCCACGAAGGGCCTCAGGAGCCGCATTTGAAGGCGGCCTGAGGCCCTCGTCGCTTTGCCGGCGTCCCACCGTGGTGCGTCGAGGCCGTTTGGCCCAAGATCCACGGGCTGGCGACCGCCATGTCCTCGTCCTCTGCACCGTCTTCTACTTCGTCTGGGTCCGGCTTCGTCGCCGTCGACGGGCGCGCGCTGTCGCTGCGTTCCATTCGTGTCGACGTCGAGTGCCGGGCCGGGACCAGCCGCGTCGAGCTTCGGCAGGTCTTCGTCAATCCCCATGCCGACGGTGTTCGCGGTCGCTACAAGCTGCCTCTGCCCGCGCGGGCTTCACTGAGCGGACTGCAGTTCCGCGTCGACGGCCGGCAGCTCGGTCGCACCAAGCCCAAGCCCAAGGGCGGCGCGCTGGTGCACAAGGTCGGGCCGGTGCCGGCCGGGGCAGAGCTCGAAGTGGCCGTGACCCTCGAGCATCGCCTGGCGCGAGCCAAGGGTGACGAGCCCGGGACCTGGGAGTGGCGCATGCCGGGCCTGGTGAGCAAGCCGGCCGAGGGCGCGCCGCGACCCGAGCAGTCGCTGGTGCTGACCATCGGCGACGGTGAGCTCGACGGCGAGCCTCGCTCGCCCTCGCATGGGCTCGTGGCTCAGGCCGTGGACGAAGGCCATCGCGTCGGGTTGGCGGGTGAAGGCCCCGGGCTCGAGCGCGAGGTGGTGGTCCGCTGGACGGCGCGTACCGCCGCCGAGGAATCGAAGCCCGCCCGCGGCGACGGCCCCCGGGTGCGCCGCAACAAAGAGGGCGTGATCGTCGGAACGGGCGCGCCCGCGTCGGGGCCGAAGGTGGTGGGCTTCATCTCGCTGCCCACGGACAAGCGCAAGGGGCCGGCCAAGAAGGTCGTGGTCACCAACAAGGCCACCGAGGCCCCCGCCAAGGGGGCGGGCGACGGCCGGGCCTCGCAGCGCAAGCGTCGAGAAGAGCGACGCATGAAAAAAGACCTTCGCCACCGCGCGCGTGGCCGCAGGGGTCGCGAGGACAAGGCACCTCCGGGGTCGAACACCGCGGAGATGAGCGAGAAGAAGAAGAAGGTGCGGGTCGACGGCCAGATCCGCGTCTCCGACCTCGCCCGGGGCCTGAGCCAGGGCGCGGCGCAAGTACTGCGCGTGCTGTGGAGCGCGGGGCACCGCGGGGTGACCCTCAACGATGCGATCGACGTCGAAGCGGCCGAGCTGGTCGCGGCCGAGTTCGGCTACACCGTCGAGAACGTCGCGTTCCAGGAAGAAGAGCTCATCGGCGGGCCGGTGGCGGAGGGCGAGCTGCGCCCGCCCGTGGTCGCGGTCATGGGCCACGTCGACCACGGCAAGACCACGCTGCTCGATCGCATTCGCAACACCAAGGTGGCGGCGGGCGAGGCCGGGGGCATCACCCAGCACATGGGCGCCCAGCGGGTCTCCACCGAGCACGGCGACGTCGTGTTCCTCGACACTCCGGGCCACGAG
This sequence comes from Myxococcota bacterium, assembly GCA_039028615.1. Lineage (GTDB taxonomy): Bacteria > Myxococcota_A > Polyangia > Nannocystales > Nannocystaceae > Paraliomyxa. The sequence goes on from JBCCHT010000038.1 coordinate 12,835, forward strand.
GCGTTCAGCGCCATGCGGGAGCGCGGGGCCGAGGTCACCGACATCGTGCTGCTCGTGGTGGCGGCCGACGACGGGGTCATGCCCACGACCATCGAGGCGATCAAGCAAGCCCGGCAGGCCAAGGTGCCGATGGTGGTGGCGCTGAACAAGATCGACAAGCCGCAGGCCGATCCGCAGCGTGTCTCCCAGTCGCTGATGGAGTGGGAGATCGTCGGCGAGGCCTACGGCGGCGACGTGCCCATCCTGCCCGTGTCGGCCAAGACCGGGGAGGGGCTCGAGGGCATGCTCGAGACCCTGGCGCTGCAGGCCGAGGTGCTCGAGCTGCGGGCGCCCGTCGAAGGGCGCGCCCGCGGTGCGGTGCTCGAGGCTCGGGTCGACAAGGGGCGCGGGGCGATCGCGACGGTGCTGGTGCAGTCGGGTACGCTGTCGCGGGGAGACCTGCTCGTGGTCGGCGAGCTGCACGGCAAGGTCCGCGGCCTCATCGGCGCCGACGGCAAGACCCTACGCTCGGTCGGCCCGTCGACGCCCGTCGACGTGCTGGGGCTGTCGGGCTTGCCCGCGGTGGGCGAGACCTTCGACGCCGTGGACAAAGAGCGCGACGCACGAGCGCTGGTGAGCCACCGTCGGGAGAAGCGCCTGGGGCAGAGCAAGGGCCGCGCCGGTCCCTCGATCGAGGAGCGCCTGAACCGAGGCAAGCGGAAGATCATTCGCATCGTGCTCAAGGCCGACGTCGGCGGCTCGGCCCAGGCGCTGAGCAAGGCGCTCGAGGAGCTCGGCGACGACGAGATCGAGATCCAGGTGCTGCAGGCCGAGGTCGGAGGCATCACCGAGGCCGACATCAAGTACGCGGAGGCCAGCGACGCCATGGTCATGGGCTTCGGCGTCAAGGCGATGGCCCGGGCGATGTCGGTGGCCGAGGCCGACGGGGTGAAGGTCCAGACCTTCAAGATCATCTACGAAGCCCTCGAGGCCCTGCAGGAATCCATGCAGGCCCTGCGCGAGCCCGAGTTCCGCGAGCGGGACCAAGGCGAGGCCGAGATCCGCGCGCTCTTCCCCATTCCCAGCAAGGGCGTGGTGGCCGGGTGCCGCGTGGTCAAGGGCGTCATCGAGCGCAGCAGCCGGGTGCGGGTCGTCCGCGACGGCGAGATCATCCACGACGGCACCATCGCCTCGTTGCGGATCTTCGAGGACGACGTTCGCGAGGTGAAGGACGGCTTCGAGTGCGGGATCATGATCGATGGCTTCTCCGAGGTGCAGGAGGGCGACACGATCAAGGCCTACGCTCTCGAGCAGGTCCCGCCCGGCCGCTGAGCGCGGCGCCCACCCGCCGGAGCACGGGATCACCGCCCCAATTCGGGGCGGGGCGAGAAAAACTGTTAACCAGGCTTGTAATGATCGAAGCCGAGCGGGAATGGTGACAAGCGATGGGTGCTCGCTCCGAACCGCAGCTTCGCGTCATCGAAGGTGACGCCGAAGCCCCCGCCGAAGGCCGTGCGCGGCTGCTGGAGCGGGCGCGAGCGGGTGATTCGAGCGCCTGGTCACAGCTGTATCAGGAGAGCTTCGCCGGCCTACTGCGGCACGTCACCTTCATGGTGCTCGATGTCGAGGTGGCCGAGGACCTGTGCCAAGAGGCCTTTGCGGTCGCCTTCGCCAATATCGAGCGCAGCTTCGATCCCTCGGGGTCGTTCGAGGCGTGGGTGCGAGGCATCGCCCACAACCTGGTGCGCAAGCACTGGCGCAAGCGCCAACGCCGCGATCGGGCCCACGCCAAGCTCGAGGTCGTGGCCGACCGGGAAAGCGAGGGAAGGGTGAACGAGCAAGTCGATCGGCTCGAGCGGGAGCGGCGGGCGGATGCCCTGTCGGCGGCGCTCGAGCTGATCCCGGCCAACCTCCGCGAGGCCTTCGTGCTCAGCGACATCCGCGAGCTGTCGGCGGCGGAGGGGGCCGACATTCTGGGAATTTCTCCCGGCAACTTTCGCGTCCGCGTCTCGCGAGCCCGCACGCGGCTCCGGGCGTTGCTGACCGATGCCGGGATCATCAGCCGGACCGTGGTGTCGTCATGAGCGAGCTGCCCGGCGTCGACGAGCTGCGGAGCAAGCTCGAGCGAGATGCTCGAGACGTGCCGACGGACTTTGCCGACGTCATGGCGCGCATGCGAGCGAACGCGGACGACGACGAGGACGTGGTCGGGGCCGATGCGGTCGCTGGCTCGGGTGCCGAGTCGCTCGATCCCGCGGAGCTCGAGTCCGAGGCGGACCGGGTGGCGCTGGCCCCCGCGTGCGAGGCCCTGCGCGAGCGCATCGAGGCATCGCTCGCCGAGGCCGACATGCCGCCGCTGGCGGTGGTGGAGAAGCGACGTCCCGTCGTGGGCTGGGTGATCGGAGCGGTGGTGCTGGCCGCCGCCGCGGTCGTGCTGACCTGGCAGGTGCCCCAGCTGTTGTCGCAGCAGCCGCGCGAGCGGGTCGACAACCTCGCGTCCGACGAGCGTCGGCTCGACGGTGACAACGGAGGGCAGGCGGTCCAAGGGGTCGAGTCGGAGACGGTCACGCCGCGGCGCACGGTGAAGGCACCCGAGCCCGCGCCGCAGCCCGCCGTGGAAGTCGAGCCGGAGCCGGAACCCGAGCCCGCCGTCGAAGCGGAGCCGGAGCCGGAGCCCGAGGCCAAGACGAACCGTCGCTCTCGGGCCGAACGCCTGCGGATCCTCGACGAGCGGGCCCAGTCCCGCTGGAAAGCCGGCGACGTGCAAGGGGCCCAGAAGATCTACCGTGCGCTCGTGCGCGTGGGCGGTCGTCATCCTCGGGTGGAGCTGGCCTACGCCGAGCTGTTTGCCCTCGGACGACAGCGAGGAGAAGACCTCGCGCCGCTGTGGCGGGCCTACCTGCGCCGCTTCCCCAATGGGCGTTACACTCGTGAGGCCAAGGCGGGACTGTGCCGGCAAGCGAGCGGGAGCAAACGGAAGCAGTGTTGGGCCGAGTACGCCGAGCGGTTCCCCGAGTCTGGACACGAATGATCCCACCCGGGGCCCGCATCTCGCTCGTCTGTACGCTGGCCTTCGTGGCGGCGTGCCTGGTCGAGTACCAGATCCCCGAGCCGGAGGAGGTCGTCGACCCCGAGGACTGCGCGGCTCCGCTGCTCGTCTGCGACAACGCGTGTATCGACCCGGCCGTGGACGAGCGGCACTGTGGCGTCTGCGGCAGCGAGTGCGAGCTGGGAGACCAGTGCGTCGAGGGCGAGTGCGTCGCGACCTGTGATGACTGCGATCCCTTCCTCGAGATCTGTGACGCCGGCCAGTGCATCTGCCGGGGCGGCCTGGAGCTGTGCGACGGCGAGTGCGTGCCGCTGTACAGCGACGGCGACAACTGTGGGGCCTGCGGCGAGCCCTGCATCGTCGGCGAGGTCTGCATCGACGGCGAGTGCCTCGCCGAAGCCTGCCCCGCCGACGAGTGCGATGGGGAGTGCACCGACTTCGGGCTCGATCCGCTCAACTGTGGCGCGTGCGGCCGGGCGTGCGTCGGCGAGGAGCTGTGTGTCGACGCGACCTGTCGAGCCTTCGAGGTGATCGAAGGGTGTGGCGAGTGCCCTTGCCTCGAGCAGTGTGATCCCGAGATCGGTGAGACCTGCTGCTTCTCGGAGCTGCTCGACGTCGAGGTCTGCTTCCAGGGGGGCGAGTGTCTGTGAACCTCGGGGCGGCTGCCCTGGCCTGGCTCGTGTTCGGGACGGCGCCCGCCGGGTCGCCCGGCGGCGAAGACCCTGCGAGCGTGGCCGGAGCGAAGCAACCCCAGGACGCTCGCTTCGAGTCGGTCCTGCTCGCCAGCGAAGGACTCGACGCCGCGGGGCTCGATGCCGAGCTGAGCCTACGGCTGCCCGACTTGGCGCTCCACCGTCAGTGGGACCTGGCCCAGGACGCCGACAACCTCGGTCACTACGTGTTCGTGCACATGGCCCGCGACGAGCGTGGCGGCGTGGCCTTGGAGCTCATTACCGACGACGCCGAGGCCTTCGTCCGCGAGATCGAAGGCGGCGACGAGACGGAGCGCGTAGCGGCCAGCTTCGTGGTGGCGATCTTGTCGTCGATCGAAGCTCAGGAAGTCAGGGCCGATCGCAGTGATGTCGCGGCCCCGGTCAGCGCCGAGACGGAAGAAGTCACGCGAGCCGTCGAGGTCGCCAAGGGCGAGGCCGAGCCCGAGCCGGAACCCGAGCCCGCCCCGGAACCCGAGCCCGAGCCCGCGCCGGTCGAGAGCGCCGAGCCAGCCGCGGCCCCGCGCAAGGTGGTGTGGGAGCTGGGCACGTGGGTCGGCGGTGGGGTGGTGGTCGCGATGCCGCCCGCGAGCTTCGGCTCTGCATTGGCGGGCGGCGGCGGCTCGATGGCGATGCTCGCCCGCGGCCCGCACGGCATGCTCGTGGGCGCCTCGCTGCGGGTCATCGGGCGGATCGTCGATGGCCACTCGCTGACGCGAGTGCGTACGACCGCCCACGTGGGCTGGGCCTGGCGTCGCGGCCCGGTGGAGCTGCCCCTGGCCGGCTACGCGGGCATGGAGCCCTGGTCTCTGCGCGATGCCGGGACCGCGGTCTCGGCCACCGACCTCGGAGCCCAGGCGGCGCTGCTCAACGCGGGCGGATGGTTCGCCCCCGGGGGGTTGGTGCAGCTCGATCGCAGCAAGATGTTCTCCGCCCTGCGCGTGGGCGGGCGGCTCGACCTCGGCACGGCCTTCGTGCTCGACGGCGGCCCTCGGGTGGCGGGCATCCGCGACGTGGACGGCAACCCCCTGTTCCGCATGGGGGGCTTCGAGCTGGGTATCGGGCTCGACCTGTGCCTCTATATGGGCATCGAGCGCTGAGTTCCACGCTCGGGGCTCAGCCCTCGTAGGCCTCGACCTCGGCCAGCCAGCTACGCACGCGGGCATCCGAGGGCATGCGCCAGTCTCCGCGGGGCGACAGGGCGACCTGCCCGACCTTGGGGGCGTCGGCGGTGCACGAGCGCTTGAACTGCTGCGAGAAGAAGCGCCACAAGAACTTCTTGAACCAGCGCTCGAGCTCGGCCAGCGAGTAGTCGTCGCCGAAGGCCACCCGGGCCAGATCGAGGATCCGCGTGGGCCGAGCCCCGTCGCGCACCAGGTGGTAGAGGAAGAAGTCGTGCAGCTCGTAGGGGCCCAGCGTCTCCTCGGTGAGCTGCGCGATGGTGCCGTCTTCGTCGGCGGGCAGCAGCTCGGGGGAGATTGGGGTGTCGAGGATCGCGAAGAGCGTCTCGCGGAGCGCGTCGGGGTTGCCCACCGACCAGGTGCTCACGCGCTCGTTGGCGACCCAGCGGATCACCGACTGAATCAGCGTCTTGGGCACGCCCGCGTTCACGTCGTACATGGCGATGTGGTCGCCCGCGTAGGTCGACCAGCCCAGCGCTTTTTCGCTGAGGTCGCCCGTGCCCACGACCAGCCCTCCCTGGGCGTTGGCCTGGCTCATCAACACCAGGGTCCGAAGCCGGGCCTGCACGTTCTCGAGGGTGACGTCTCCCAGCTCGGGGTGCTGGCGCAGGCGCTGCACCAGGGCCCGCGCGTCGTCGTCGGCCTGCACCGCGGGGTGCTCGAGCAACTGCAAGACCAGGCGGCTGGCCTCGGAGATCTGGATCTCTTGGAACTGCGCCCCGAGGGAGGTGGCCAGGTCCTGGGCGTTGCTGCGGGTGCCCGCGGTGGTGCCCAGCCCGGGCATGGTGATGCAGCGCAGCTCGGAGCGGTCGCGCCCGCACAGGTCGAGCGCCGTGGCAGCCACCAGCGCGGCATGGGTCGAGTCGAGCCCGCCCGAGACGCCCAGGATGAGCGAGGGCGTGCCGATCGCCTGCATGCGAGTGGCCAGGGCGTTGGTCTGGATCTCGAAGACCTCCCAGCAGCGCGTGCCCAGGCTCTCGGCGTGCTGCGGCACGAAGGGGTGCCGAGCCACCGAGCGTCGCAGCGGCGCGACGATGCCATCGGTGGCCGAGAACTCGATGCGCCGATATTCCCGGCGGTGGTGGTGGGCACAGTCACCAAACGTGTTGGTGGACAGCCGCTCTCGCACCAGGCGCTCGAGGTCGACGTCGACGCTCACGAGCTGCTCGGTGCGAGCGAAGCGGGTGGAGCTGGCGAGCAGGCGCCCGTTTTCGGTGACGAAGGCGTCGGCGTCGAAGGCCAGATCGGTCGACGACTCCCCCGGACCAGCCGCGACGTACAGATAGGCACACTTGCCACGATCGGACGAAGCCTGGGCGAGCATGCGGCGGAGTTCGGCCTTGCCCACCACGAAATTCGACGCGGAGAGGTTCGCGACCACCGTGGCTCCGGCCAGGGTCTGGTGGGCCGAGGGCGGCACGGGGACCCAGAAGTCCTCACACAGCTCGAGCCCCAGGACCAACGAAGCGGCGCGGTCGGCCTGTAGCAGCAGGTCGGTGCCGAAGGGCACCTCGTGGTCGCCGATGACGACGGTGGAGTCGGGCGCGACCTCGGTGCCCGGCCGAAACCACCGCCGCTCTTCGAACTCGCGGTAGTTGGGCAGGTGCGACTTGGGCACCACCGCGAGCACGCGACCGCCTTGGATGGCGGCGGCCACGTTGTACACGGCACCACCCACCCGCAGCGGCAGTCCCACGATCGCCAGCGGCGACAGCTCGGCGCCGTGCTCGGTCAGCCAGCGCAGGCCGGCCAGCGCCTCGTCGAGCAGGTGGTGGTCGAGGAACAGGTCGCGCGCCGTGTACCCGGTCAGGCCCAGCTCGGGGAACACCACCAGGGCGTGGTGCTCGTCGTGGGCCCGTTGCCACAGTCGCCGAATGCTCTCGCAGTTGGCCGAGACGTTCGCGACCTTGCAGTTCGGCACGGCGGCCGCGACCCGGGCAAACCCACGCATGGGCTCAGCATGCCCCCTTTTGGCGGCCCGGGGAAACTCAGTTGCTGAGCGCGTCGTAGCGGATGCCGGTCTGCCGCTGCGAAATGGCCCACAGCTTGGCGGCAGCGTCGGTATCGTTGGCTCGCGCGGACGCTTCCACCCGAGTCGGGAAACCCCGAGTCTCCATGGGGCCCGAGGGCCCGAAGTACTCGCCGCCGCGCACGTCGTCGGCGGTCAGGGCATACAGCGAGGGCAGGGCGCCCTGAGCCGGACTCTGGGCCGCGATGCGGTTGAAGCCGGCGAGCACTCGCATGCTCAGGCTGTCGCGGCGACGCCCCGACCAGGCGAGCTGGAGATTGGTCGCCGCGTAGCCGGGGTGGCTGGCCACCGCGATCGTCTCCGCCTTGGCCGCCTCGAGCCGACGATGCAGCTCGAAGGTGAACAGCAGGTTGGCCAGCTTGCTCTGGCCATACGCGTCCCAGCGTCGGTAGCGACGCTCGCCGTGCAGGTCGTCCCAGCGCATGCGGGCGACTCGGTGCATCAGGCTGCTGACGGTGACCACCCGCGATCCGTCGGTCGCCATGAGCACCGACAAGAGCCGGCCGACCAGGGCGTAGTGGCCGAGGTGGTTGGTGCCCAGCTGGCGCTCGAAGCCATCGACCGTCTTGCCGTAGGGCAGGGCCATGACCCCCGCGTTGTTGCACAGCCCGTGCAAGTGATCGTGCTCGCTTTCGAAGCGCTCGGCGAAGGCTTCGATGGAGCCGAGGTCCGCCAGGTCGAGCGCCCATGCTTCGACCTGCCCCGTAATGTTCTCCCCCTCCAGGCGATGCGCCGCGTCCCGGGCCTTGTCGAGGCTGCGGCACGCCATGATCACGTGGGCGCCGCGGTGGGCGAGAGCGCGGCAGGTCTCGTACCCGAGGCCGCTGTTGGCTCCGGTGACGACCATCACGCGCTCGGACTGGTCGGGGATGTCGTCGTCGGTCCAGCGGGGAAGGGCCATGGGTAAGGCTGCGAAGCGTCGCATAGCACGGATCCCCAAACCACGCTCAGAGGACCGCTACGACCCCCAATGCTCGACAGGCGCCCCGGCATCGACCACCCTAGGAGCGAGATGGCCGACGAAGACGCACTCGAGCGGCATTCAGGTCCCCGACACCCTGGACCCGCGCGCAGCTCGCCATACCCGGTGAGCCGACTCGCTCCCACCCACGACCTGGTCGACATCGCGCGCCAGATCGCCGAGGCCGATCAGATCATCGGCACGGTGACGCACGGCAAGCTCGAGGTCATTGCCGAGCAGATTCGCGGGCTCCAGAACCAGGCTCGCCGGATCATGGACGAGGCCCGGGCCAACGCTTCGTTGCATCGAGCTCGATGCAACTTCCAAAAGCGAGTGGGGCACACGTATCACCTGTACGAAAAGTCCGACGGGAGCAGCTACTTGTCGATGCTCGGACCGCAGGACTGGGGCGACCGCTGCCCCGATGGGTTCGCGGGGAGCTACCGCCTCGAAGCGGACATGAGCTGGACCCCGGCCGGCAACGCAGGGCCGCAGTCGGTGGACGAGCTTCGGGCGCTGACCGGCGTCGACGCTCCCCGCTGACGTCACGAGCGAAGCCCGGTCGCGGCCGTTCACGGAGCGGGGGCGGTGGCGGCCGGAAGTGGTGCGTGGCGAATTGCCTCGATGTCCTCGAGCATGCCCGCCACCATGGCTTCGACGATGCGCTCGCCTTTGGCTGCAGTGGCCAGGGTCGGATCGCCCCAGATTCCAGTCTTCGAATAGTGACCGGGGCCTTTTGGGTCGCGAGAAAACCCGGGCTTGGTCTTGGGCGCCCAGTCGCGCACCGCCTTGCTCATGTCGACCGTCTCGGGGGCGATGTACAGCATCATCGAGGTCTCGATCTCGTCGGCGTGCGTGCCTCCGGGCTGCTCGCGGAGCTCGTCTTCGATCGGCGCGGCAATCTCCAAGATGTTGGTGAATCGCATCAAGATGCCTTCGGCGGCCAGCTGCTTCGCGGAGGCCTTCAGCGGGCGAATGGTGGAGACCCCGGTGTTCAGCACGTAGAAGCGCCGCGGCCCGAATCGGGAGAGGCCACGGCATAGTTCGATCACGGTGTCGCGTGCCGTGGACTCGGTGAGGGTCGTCGACCCCGGATACTCCACGAAGGCCGGGTAGTAGTGGTAGCCGAGGGTCGGGGCGATGACGACCTCGGCGTCTCGTTGCACCCGCTCCTTGTAGTACTCGGCCAACAGCCAGTCGTTCTTCAGCAGCAGGTGCGGTCCGTGTTCCTTGGATGCGGCACCCAGGGGAAGCACCACCACCGCGTCGGGGGTGAGAACCGCTTCCGCCTCGTTCCACGTCAGATCCCACAGTAGAGTGCCTTTGGCGGCCGTTTCGGGAGTGGGGGCGCTGGGCTCGGCGGGGGTGGGCTTCATCGTCTCATGCTGACGCTGGGTCGGAGATTGCGAGTCATTACAGGCGCCGATCGAAACCAGGGCCACGAGCGACCAGCGACGCCACGACATGGGTCGACGATACCTCCTGTAAGAGAACCGAGGGGTCCCGATGCGGTAGGCTTGGCGTATCGTCTCGGCGGTCACGACCTGCGATGCCGATCAAGATCCTATTCGTGGATGACGAACCGGACCTCGAGGTCTTGATTCGTCAGAAGCTCCGTCGGGAGATTCGCAAGGGCGAGGTGGACCTCGAGTTTGCGGGCGACGGAATCGAGGCCATGGCCAAGATCGAGGCCCGCGAACAGGACTTCGACCTGGTCATCACCGACATCAACATGCCGCGCATGAACGGGCTCGAGCTGCTCGCCGCGCTGCAAGAGATCGAGATGTCGACGCTGGTGATCGTGCTGTCGGCCTACGGGGACATGGCGAACATCCGCACCGCGATGAACAGCGGTGCCTTCGATTTCCTCACCAAACCGCTGGATTTCATCGACCTGCAGGTCACCCGCGACAAGGCGATGCGCCACCTCGGCTCCCTGCGCGAGCGGGCCCGGCTCCAGCAGGAAAAAGAGCGCCTCGAGCAGCGCGGTCGCTTCGTTCGCGAGACCTTCGGGCGCTACCTCAACGACAGCGTGGTCCAGACCCTGCTCGATGCGCCCGATGGGCTGCGCATGGGGGGCGAGAAGCGGGAGATCTCGATCTTGATGTCGGATCTGCGCAGCTTCACCTCGATGTGCGAGCGGCTCGACCCCGAAGAGGTCGTGTCGACGCTCAACCTCTACTTCGGGGCGATGACGGACATCGTCTTCGAGCACGGGGGCACCATCGACGAACTCATCGGCGATGCGATGCTGGTGATCTTCGGCGCGCCGCTCGATCAAGACGATCATGCCGAGCGGGCGGTACGCTGCGCGGTGGCGATGCAGCAGGCGATGGACGAGGTCAACCGCCAAAACGCCGAGCGTGGCCTGCCCGCGCTGCAGATGGGCATCGGCATCGATACGGGCGAGGCGGTGGTGGGAAACATCGGCTCGCTCAAGCGCTCGAAGTACGGCGTGGTGGGCAGCCACGTGAACCTGGCCGCGCGCATCGAGGCGCTCACCGTGGGCGGGCAGGTCTTGGTCTCGGCCGACACGCGGCGGGCGTGCGCGGCCGAGCTCGACATCGCTCAGTCGCTTCAGGTCGAAGCCAAGGGGTTCGGCGAGCCGGTCACGGTGCACGACCTGCGCGGGCTGATCGGGGGGCCGACGCTGCCGCCCCGCGGGGCTCAGCCGCCGCGGGCGCCCACCCAGGCTCCGCTGGCCGAGGCGGTGGTCGATGCCGTCGCGTCGGACCCCGAGGTCGCGTCGAGCCCCGCCGCGTCCGCCGATACCACGCCTCCGGCCGAGGACACCCAAAATCACCTCGCCACCATCGGCTTGATGATCGCGGGCGTCGCCCACGACATCCGCAACCCGCTCGGCTTCATCGTCAACTTCGCGGACATGTCGTCCGAGCTCGCCGACGAGGTCGTGGCCGAAGTGAAGGGCCGGCTCGAGGGCGAGGTGGCCGAGGACGTCGAGGCCTCGCTCGCCGATATCCAGGGCAACCTGGGCAAGATTCGCGAGCACGGCACGCGGGCCACCGACTTGGTGCGCACCATGGTCGAGACCCTCCGCGGGACCCGAGGGCGACCGCAGGACATCGACCTCAACGCCAACATCGCTCGCCACCTCGACCTGTTCGAGACCAGCATGCGGGCGGCTCGGTCCAACGTCGAGCTGGTGGTCGAGCGCGAGCTCGACGATGCCGCAGGGAAGCTTCGCATCGCCCCGCAGGACCTCAGCCGGATCTTGGTCAACCTGGTCCAGAACGCGTGCGATGCCGCCGAGGCCAAGGGGGGACGCGCGTCGCAGCAGCCGCCCACGGTGCGGGTGAGCACGCGCGATGCGGGCAACCAGGTGCAGCTGCGCGTGCGCGACGACGGCACGGGCATCAGCGACGAGGTCCGCGACTCGGTCTTCGAGCCCTTCTTCACCACCAAGGGCAAGGCGGGCGGCATGGGCCTGGGCCTGGCCTTCATCCGCCAGCTCGTGGGAAGCCTCGGCGGCACCATCGATTTCACCACCGAGGTCGGCTCCTTCACCGAGTTCGTCGTGACTCTGCCTAGAGGCTGGTCGTTCGAGGTATAGAACCCTCGATGCAGATCGGCGTGCTCGGAGCGGGAGCGATCGGGGGCTATCTCGGGCTGTGCCTGTCCGCGGCGGAAGGCGCGGTGACGCTGGTCGGGCGGCGGTCGTTGGTCGAACAACGTGAGCGCCTGCACGCGGTGACGCTCGAGGGGCGAGAGCATCGACCGGGGGAGCCCCTCGTGGTCACCGAGGACCCGAGCGTGCTGTCGGACATGGACGTGGTGCTCGTTACCGTCAAGTCGCAGGCGACGACCGAGGCGGCGCAGACCATCGCGAAGCATGCGAAGCCGGGGGCGACGGTGGTGTCGTTTCAAAATGGCCTGGGCAATGCGGTGACGCTGCGCGAGACGCTGGGCGATCGAGTGGTCGCGGGCATGGTCGCCTTCAACGTGTTCCGCGAGGACGAGGGGGCGAGGTTCCGTCAGGCCACCCGGGGCGCATTGGTGGCGGGCCTGGGCACGGGTCCCCACGTTCAGACCATGAAGTCTCTGGCGGCTTCGTTCGCGCCGCTCGGGCCGGCCTTGTCCCTGCGCGAGGACATCGACGATGTGCTCGCGGGCAAGCTGCTGCTGAACCTCAACAACGGGATCTGTGCGGTGACCGGGCTGCCGATTGCGCAGTCGTTGATGTCCCCCGACGCGCGCTGGTGCCTGTCGCGGTGCATGCTCGAGGGGCTCGCGGCCGTGCGTGCAGCGGGCTACAAGCCGCGCAGTGTGCTGGGGTTGCCGCCCTGGATCATCGCTCGGCTCGTGCGCTTGCCCAACGCCATCTTGCTACGAATTGCCAAGCGCATGGTCTCTGCCGATCCGAGCGCACGTTCGAGCACCCTTCAGGATTTGGACGCAGGAAAACCCACCGAGATCGATGAACTCAACGGGGCGATCGTAGCGCTGTCGAGATCACATCAATTGCCGTGTCCGGCGAACTCTACGGTGGTGGAAATCGTGCGACAGCTCGAAGCGAGCACGCCGCCTCTGCCCTTCGTCGAGCCGGCGCAATTGCGGGCGCGCATCGCCGCTCGATCCTAGAGCGATCGACCGAGACGTGAGCTGACCCCGAAGGGAGCGCGCGCCTCGTCATGTACCCTCCGGGGCATGCGCTCGTCCGCTCGGACCCCGCTCCTAATCACTACTCTTTGTCTACTCCCCCTCGGATGCCTGCCGCCCGCGTCGATGGCTCCGGTGGACGGCGACGGCACCACCAGCGGCGGTGACGAGTCGACCGGGACGCCGACCCCCGACGAGTCGACCGGCGCCGACGAGACCACGGGTGCACCCATGCCCGTGTGTGGCGATGGCACCGTCGATGAGGGCGAGGAGTGCGACGACGGTGAGGCCAATGCCGACAACGCGGCCTGCAAGAGCGATTGCGTGGCGGCCACGTGCGGCGACGGCCTGGTGTACGAGGGCATCGAAGACTGCGACGACGGCAACGACGACGACACCGACGGGTGCTCGAATTCCTGCGAGATCGTGGCCGCATGCGGCAACGGCGAGGTCGACGAGGGCGAGGAGTGCGACGACGGCAGCGACAACGGGCCGAACGGGGCGTGCTCGGACGAGTGCACCGCGGCCGTGTGTGGCGATGGGGTCACGCAGTCCGATGTCGAGCAGTGCGATGACGCCAACGAAGACAACAACGACGCATGCACCGAGCTGTGTGCACCGCCGACCTGCGGCGACGGCTTTGCGCAGACGGTGAACTCCGAGCTGTGCGACGACGGCGACGACGAGGAAGGCGACGAGTGCAACGCCGACTGCACCACCGCGGGCCTGTGGACCGACACCTACAACGGCCCGGCCAACAGCAACGACACGATCTACGGGACCGCGTCCGATAGCGACGGCAATGTGATCGTGGTGGGTGAGAGCCTGGTGACCGGCGAGGGCGACAACATCTGGGTCCGCAAGTACACGGCCGCGGGCGCGGTGGATTGGACGCAGACCTACCACGGCGTGACCTCCGACATCGGCTACGCGGTCGCGGTCAACGGCGCCGACCAGATCTTCGTGGCCGGCTCCTCGTTCACCCTCGACGATGGTCGCGATGCCTGGATCCGTCGCTACTCGGATACTGGCGGCACGGCGTGGACGCAGACCTACAACGGCAACGCCAACGAGAACGACGAAGCGCTGGGCATCGCCGTCGACCCCTCGGGCAACGTGGTGGTCGCCGGGTACACCACGACCGCCACGGCGGGCTCGGACATCTGGGTGCGCAAGTACAACTCGTCCGGCAACGTGCAGTGGACCCGCACCGCGTCCGGTACGGGCAACGAGGACGACGAGGGGCACGCGATCGCGACCGACTCCGACGGCAACGTCATCGTGACCGGCTACGCATGGGCTGGCGGAGCCAGCCGTGACGTCTGGGTGCGCAAGTACGACGCGGCCGGCAACGTGGACTGGACGGAGACCTTCGGCGGTGGCGAGGGCAACGACGAGGGCAACGGGGTCGCGGCGGATTCGGCTGGGAATGTCGTGGTGGTCGGCTACGTGACGACGGCTTCCAACGGTCGCGACGTCTGGGTGCGCAAGTACTCGGCCGCAGGCGCCGAGCAATGGACCCAGACCTACGACGCGCCTCAGAACGCCAACGATACCGGCCGCGGTGTGACCATCGATGGCAACGACGAGATCGTGGTCGCGGCATCGATCAACCGCGGGACCCAGTCGGACAATATCTGGGTGCGCAAGTACGACGTCGATGGCAACGAGCTGTGGACCTCGACCTACAACTCCGACGCCTTCGGCTCCGACGTCGGCCACGCCGTCTCGGTCGATCCCGAGGGCAACATCGCGGTCGGCGGCTTCGAGACGCGCAGCGATCTCGGACAGTCCCGCAACGCCTGGGTACGCCGCATCCTGCAGTAGTCGAGCCGGGGCTCCATGCGGGGCCCCGCGCTGGCTGCTAAGGTGAGCCGTGGCCCACGGCGTGCTGCACCTCCGCGATCGACGAGTCCTCCGGGTGAGCCTGGAGGCTCGCGAGCTTTTGCGTGTCCAGGCGTCGGACTGCGAGTTCCACGGGCTCCAGCTCGTCGGCGTCACGGTCAGGGCCGGGGTGCTGGAGCGCTGCACCTTTCGCCACTGCGTCATCGATCGTTCGAAGCTGACGGTGGAGTTTCGACGCTGCCGGTTCGAGGGCTGCCACTTCCGCGGGATCACGGGGGCGAAGTTCCTCGACTGTCGGGGCCGTAGCACGCGGCTGCTCGAGATGACCGACTGCACCTTCGAAGGCGGCTGGCTGCATCGCTGCGTCTACGGCGACGAGCTCGACCTCAGCGGCGTGCGCAAGGACTACTGCGAGAGCTTTGCGTCGGCGCAGCTCATCGAAGACTCGGCGCGAGTTCGCAAGCAGGAGCCCTACGCAGAGACGGATACGCAGCCCCGGCGTCGTCGCGAGGGCGCGATCATTCGCCAGGGGCAAGGGCGGTCGAAAGGGCGGGTCGGCGGGTCCTTCGGGTCCCGCCCGGGGGCCGTGAAGGCTGCCCTCCGCGAGCTTCGGGCCACACGAGAGCGGCTTCCTCCCTATCCCTACGAAGTGCGGGCGGCGTTGCGCCGATGCCTGCGGAGACCCAAGGTCTTCGGGTTGTCCGAGCCTGCGCGCAAGGTGCTCGACCTGCTGGTCTCCGTCGATCAAACGGTGACCGGCTTGGTGTGGCCCACGGTCTCCTGGCTCTCGCAGCGCAGCGGCCTGCCTCCGGGCGACATCGTGGGGGCGATGCGGGAACTCGGTGATCGGGGCTGGCTGTCGAGGTGGCTGCACACCACCGACGCGACCGCGGCCTGGGTCGACTACGAGTTCGTGCAGCGCCACATCGGCGCGCGCAGTCCGATGTCCGCGGCTGAACGTCCGCGGAGGCGCTCGTGACCGACTCGGTCGCGGCGTTCGATCGTCGCGTGGAGCCAGCACGAATCGAGGCCACGGTGGCCCAGCTGCGGGCGCAGGGGTGGCTCGACGATGACGACCCGGCGGTGCTGGTGCACGACCTGAGCCTGCTGCGAGCGCGGGCCGAGCAGCTGCAGCAGAGCTTTCCCGCGGCCTCCCTGCACGCGGCCGCGATCAAGGCCAACCCGGCGGTGTCGATCCTCTCCGTGCTCGTCGAGGCGGGCATGGGCATGGAAGCGGCGTCCTGGGAGGAGGTCGAGCTCGCACTGGCGGCCGGGTGCACGCCGGACCGGATCGTGCTCGATTCGCCCGCCAAGACCCGCGCCGATCTGCGACGGGCGTTGGATCGCGGGGTACGGCTCAACCTCGACAACCTCGATGAACTGGACCGCGTCGCCGCGCTCGAGCCCGGCTCCGACGCGCATGTCGGCCTGCGGGTAAATCCCGCGGTCGGGGCGGGGACGATCCGCAGCACCAGCGTGGCCGATCGCGGCTCACGGTTCGGGGTGCCCTGGCCACAGACCATCGAGCCTCTGGTCGATTGCTTCGTACGACACGCGTGGCTCGACGGGCTGCACGTGCACGTCGGCTCCCAGGGCTGCTCGCTGCAGCAACTCGTGTCGGCGGTGCGGAAGGTCCTCGAGCTTCGCGCGGCCATCGAGGCGCGGGTCGGTCAGGGCCGCATTCGGTGGGTCGACATCGGCGGGGGCCTGCCCGCCGACTACGGTCGGGGGCATGACTTGCCTTCGCTCGACGGCTATGTCGCCGCCCTGCGTCGCGAGACGCCCGAACTCTTCAGCGGTGAGTTCCAGGTGGTGACCGAGTTCGGCCGGGCGCTCCAGGTGGGCTGCGGCTTCGCGGTGAGCCGGGTCGAGTACGCGGGACCCAAGGGCGAGCGCCGCATGGCCACCATTCATGTGGGCGCCGACCTGCTGCCGCGGACGGCCTACGCCCCCAACGACTGGCCGCACGAGCTGCTCGTGCTCGACGAGCAGGGGCGACAGCGCACGGGGCAGGCCGAGCCGTGGACCGTGCTGGGGCCGCTGTGTTTCGCGGGCGACGTGGTCGCGCGGGACCGCCCCTTGCCGCCGATTGTCGAAGGTGACCACCTGGTCATTCGCGATGTCGGTGGCTACACGATGGGCATGTGGTCCCGTCACTGCAGTCGCGGCATGCCCCCGGTCCTCGGCCTGACCGAGCCCGACGAGCCCCTGGTCGTGCTGCGGCCCCGAGAGACCTACGAAGACATCGTTCGGTTCTGGGGCGGCCGTCCCTAGCATTGCCGGCCGACTCGCGCCGTGTCACCGTGCGCAGGTATGGCTCGACGTGCGCAGCAGTTGATTCTCGGTCTGGGGCTGTCTTTCGCGTGGGCCGGGCTTTCCTGCAAAGGTGATCCTGGCGCGAGCGAAGCCAAGCCGGAGACACCCGCCGATGAATCCACGCCCGCGGCAGAGTCCAAGGGCGGGGGCGACGAGACGAAGCCGGCCGCGGCCCTTCCCGACGAAGGCCCACTGCCCACGCTGCGTACGGGCGCGGTCGAGCCGGAGGTCTTGCCCGCCGTCGAGGCCGAGATCCTCACCCAAGCCCTCGAAAAAGGCGTCGAGTTCTACGAACTCCGCCTGCCGCGATCGTGGCAAGACGCCGACGCGGTCGCGCGGATCCACATCGAGCGCCCCAAAGGCGCAGTGGCGGTCCTCGAGGAGGTCGGCGGCGACACCAACCTGTTGCTGCGGGTCCCGGCCAGCGCCGGACCGGTACTCGACTTCGTGGGCACCGCCTTCATTACCGCCGATCGGGAGGACGGTCGCCGTTGGCTGAGCCTGCCCTTTTCCGCCAAGGGCTCGGCCAAAGATCGCGGCACGACCGGCCTGGCCCCGCGCTGGGCCTCGGCCCTGGCGGCGAGCCTCCGAGGGGAGGGGGGACCGTGGTGGGTCCGCACGCCCAGCCACCCCTGGCGGGAGTTCGCGGCGGGTCGGGTCGCGGCGATGGCCGGGGGCGCGACCGCGGCGGGGTCCTTCGATCTCGGTGGTCGTCGACCGCGTCGCACCGAGCTGTCCGAGCTGATGCACACGACCACCGCGGCGACCTCCATGCAGGAGGCGCTGCAGCACGATCGCGGTCTGAGGCTGCGCGGCAAGCCAGGCCCGGCCACGGTGCCCTTGGCCGAGCTGTCCGGCCCCGGATTGGTCGAGCACCCCTGGCCGGAGATGATCGCCGCGCTGCCCGATCACAAAGCGGGGACGCCCGAGCCATTGGCCGCCTCGACCCCGGCCGACTTCTGGTACGTGCGCTTCGACGACATCCGCGTGCTGCTGAAGGTGCTCGACGAAGCGGACACCTGGATTACCCCCGTGGCCCACGCCATGGAAGAGCGGGCCGAGGTGCGCGACCTGAGCGGGCGCTACCAAAAACAGCTGGGCCTGCGGCGCACGGGGCTGGCGAAGGCGCTGGGGCACACGGTGGTCAAACGCCTCGCCATCGTGGGCAGTGATCCGTATCTGCGCGAGGGCAGCGACGTTACCTTCATCTTCGAGCTGCACAACGCCGCCATCTTCGAGTCCGAGCTGAAGCGTCATCTCGATGGCTACCGAGGCGAAATCCCGGGCATCGTCGACTCGACCCTCGAGCACGGCGCCCACGAGATCGCCGTCCATCGCGACCCGGCGGGCATCGTGCGGCAGCACCGAGCGACCGTCGGCGACCTGGCCATCGTGTCCAACAGCCCCGGGGCGATCCGAGCCGTCCTCGATGCCATCGACGGCACGGCGCCGCGCCTGTCCGAGGACCAGGACCTGGCGTACATGCTCGCCCGCGATCCCGGGGCCCACGAAGGCTTCGTGTTCCTCGGCGATCGCTTCATCGCGCAGGTCGTGGGCCCCCGGCAGAAGGTGCTGGCCGCCCGTCGTCAGCAGGCCCTCGCGGCGTTGCTCACCCCCGGCTACGCGGCGCTGCTCTACGGCTGGCTCGAGGGCAAGGCGCCCGCCGACGCCGAGGCGCTCATCGCCTCCGGCCTGCTCGATCGCGACGAGCTGCGCCACGACGACGGCGAGGCTATCGCGTTCGAGCCGGGCGGTACGGCGCGTTCGTCGTGGGGCAGCCCGGCCGCCCTCACTCCGCTCATCGATCTTCCGGCTCCGACCACGGTCACCGAGGCCGAGCGAGACGCCTACGCCACCTTTGCCCGCGGCTACCAGAACTACTGGCGTCAGTTCATCGATCCGGTCGCGATTCGCCTCGACCTGAACGAAGACGGCGACGAAGCGGAGGCCGTGGTCGACGTTCGGGTGCTGCCGCTCATTACCGGGACCGACTACGGCGACCTCGAGGAGATCGTGGGCACCCAACGCATCGAGGCCCCCGCCATCGACGACGGCCTGCAGATGGTCTGGGCGGTGGGGGCCGACTCCAAGCTCCGACGCGAGCTCGACCAGGCCGCGAGCGTCTTCGGTGGTAACCGCGACATCGGCCTCGGCTGGCTGGGCGAGTGGGTGATGCTCGGCACGCTCGATCGACTCCCGGTCATCGAGGTCATGGCGATGCTCGACGAGGACATCCAACGCCCGGCCCCGGACCAGGATCGCAAGCAGCGAGACCTCGCCCTGGCCAAGCCGCTCGGGCGGCTGCCGGTTTACGCCGCGGCGAACGTCTGCAACCCCACCGCGCTCATCGCCACCTTGGCGGCGGTACGAAAGTCTCTCAACGAGATTGCCCCGGGCATGATCCAGTGGGGAGAGCACACCAAGCACGGCGACTACTCCATCGTGCGGGTGGGGGTCGATCCGGCGTTCGCGGGCGAGTTCCGGGAGTTCGCGGAGTCGATTGCGCTGCACTACGTGGTGGCGGGAGACGTCGTCGTCCTGGGTCTCGATCCGACGGTGCTCGAGGTGATGATCGACCGTACCTCCGCCGGCCAGCGTCCAAAGCCCGGGGCCGCCGATGGTCCGCAGTTCGTCATGGAGGCGCGGCTGGCTCGCGAGCGGGCTAGCTACACCGCGCTGTCCTGGGCCATGCAGGGGCAGGCCAACCGCAGCCAGGCGGCGGCGCGCTCGGTCGCCGAGATCCTGCTGCGCGGGGAGCCGGGCATCACCACCGAAGCCGAGCTGAAGGCCCGCGGCCTCGCTCTGTTCGGGGCCTATCCGGTCAGCGCCTCGGGCCGGGCCGACTTCAGCCTCGGCCCGCAAGGCGCGGGCGATGGCGTGCACGGCACCTCGATCGCGCCCGTGTTCCCCGAGCTCCCCGTCGAGGGCAGCCCCATCGCCGCGCTCATGTCTCGCTTGGTCGGCGTGAACGCGTCCGTCGCCTTCGATCGCGAGCCCGCGCCGATGGAGCCCCCCGCCCGGAGCCTGCACACCCGCCTGCGCGTGCGGCTCGGAAGCGAATAGCCCATGCCCGCGGCCGACCATCGCGAGCGGCACAAGCTGCGCATGGCCTGGATGCCGTGGCTGTATCAGCGTGCGAAGCCGGAGATCTTGGCGTGGGCGCAGCCGTGGCAGCAGCAGCTCCAGGCCGAGCTGTGTGCCCACGAGCGGATCCGGCTCGGCGAGGGGTGCTTCATCGCGCCCGATGCCCAGCTCTTCGCCGAGCCGCACCGCGAGATCGTGTTGGGTGACGGCGTTTCGATCGCGGCGGGCTGCTTCGTGCACGGTCCGGTGCGGTTGCACGACGGGGTGAGCCTCAACCCGCGTGTGGTGATGGATGGGGGCGCCGCGGGCATCGTGGTGGGGGCCGGCACCCGCATCGCGGCCGATGTGCACGTGTATGCGTTCGACCACGGGATGGCGGCTGACCGACCGATACGGGAGCAGCCGGTTCGCTCGCGCGGTATCGAAATCGGCGAAGACGTCTGGATCGGGGCCGGAGCGGGCATTACCGACGGAGTGACCATCGGTGACCATGCGGTGGTGGGCATGCACGCGGTGGTGACCAAGCCCGTCGAGCCCTGGGCGGTGGTGGCTGGCGTTCCCGCGCGGGTGGTCGGTGATCGTCGCACGTCGGGCTGAAATTCGACGGTCGCGAGCCGCGCAGGCGCTCACGGGGCTTGGCGGACGACCCCGCTTGATTCATCATGAAATCGTTGCGGAAGGCTGACGTTGGGCAACATCGTACGAGATGAAAACGGTGGCACCTTCACCCTCGAAGCGAGGGGCGGAGGGTCGTGGCACGCCCCCTTCGGTGGGCAGTCGCTGCGCTCGGCCTTGGGCCGCGCCGCGAGTGTGCGCAGTGTCTTCGACTATCCCGAAAATCGCCACGCGATGGCCGAGGCGCTGGTCGAAGCCAGCGTGCTGACCCGCACCGAGGGTCAGTCCATGAGCTTCGAAGAGATTCGCCAGCACGCGCACGGAGCCTTCGGCGCGGGGCGGCTGAGCTTGGTGCCCTACCGCCCGAGCCTGCGGCCGATCTGCATCATCGAAGACGTCGAGCCGCCCGAGTCGCTCACCGAAGGCCTCGTCGAAGAAGAGGTCAAGCCCACGCATACCCTCGAGATCGAGCTGGTCGACGAGGACGAGGAGCCCGTGCCCGGCGAGCCCTACCGCGTCGAGCTGCCCAGCGGCGACATCATGGAGGGCCGTCTCAACAACCTCGGTCGCGCGATGCTCACGGGCATCGTCGACTCGGGCAACTGCAAGGTCACCTTTCCGCGGCTCGACGAGGCCGTGTGGGGTCCGGGGTAGGTCGCGATGCCGGTCAACCACAAGGTCGTTCAGGGCGATTGCATCTCGAGCATCGCGGCCAAGCACCGCATGCTCCCCGAGACCATCTGGGATGCCCCGGAAAACGAGGCGCTCCGCAACGAGCGTCCGCACTGGAACGCGCTCGCGCCCGGGGATGTCGTGGTCGTGCCCGACGTCACCGAGCGAGTCGAGGACGCCGCCGTCGACAAGGCGCATCGCTTCGTCCGCAAGGCGGTGTTCGAGAAGGTCAAGCTCGTGCTGCACGACGAGGACGGCGAGCCCCGGGCCCAGCTGGCCTACCAGATCGAGTTCTCGGATGGCTCCGACATGATCGAAGGCGAGACCGGTGACGACGGCGTCATCGAGTTCAAGCACCCGCCCAAGATCGACAAGGCCACGCTGCGCGTCGAAGCGCCGGACTTCAAAGAGGTCCACGAGCTCGAGTTCGGCGGCGTCGACCCGATCACCACCGTCAAGGGCATGCAGGATCGTCTTCGCAACCTCGGCTATGCGGTCGAGGCCAACGGCGAGCTCGACGGCGCCACCAAGATCGCGATTCAGTCGTTCCAGAGCGACGCCGAGATCGACGTGACCGGCGAGTTCTGCGACGCGACCCAGGCCAAGCTCGAAGAGCGCTACGGCAGCTGAGCGCCGGTTCGCAGCCGGGAGCTCATTTCGGGTCGGGTCCTTCGGGCCGGCCGGCACGGTCTGATTCGCCGACAAACGTCGGCGTCGAGTACCGGTTCACGACACGCGAGCTATCATCGCGCCCGTGGCCGAGGTCGATCCTCCACGGGATGGCGATCCTGCATCGCTGTCCCACATCGCACGGTGGTTCGCGTTTGCGGTCGCCCTGCTGACGGCGGGGAGCTGGATGTCCTGCGGGCTGATCCCGCGCAGCGAGAACGGGCCGAGCGTCTTTACCGGCATCACCGTGTTCGCCGTGGTGGCCTGGTTGACCACCTCGGTCTTGATCATCGTCGCGTCCCGGCGGCTCGACGGAGGGCCCGAGTCGTCGGGTGTCCACCGACTCTCGGACGCGTCGCGAATGCTCCGCGTCAGCGGCGTGACCCTCCTGATTCTCGTCGTGCCCTGGCTCGCATGCCTGGCGTCGACCCGGTAGCCCATGGAACGACGACAACGGCCCTATCTGTTCTACGGCGCCACGCGAGCGCTGTGCTCCAAGTGCCTGATGGTCTGCGACGCCAAGGAGCTGATCGAAGGCAACCGGGTGTACCTGTGGAAGCGGTGCATGGAGCACGGGGTCGAGCGCGTGCTCATCTCCGACGACGCCGACTACTTCCGGCTGTGCCGAGAGACCTTCCTCAAGGAGCCCGAGCAGGTCGAGAAACACAACACGGGCGTGCTCTACGGCTGCCCCTACGACTGTGGCATCTGCCCCGATCACGAGCAGCACGGGTGCGTCTGCGTCCTCGAGGTCACCGACCACTGCAACCTGTCGTGCCCGACCTGCTTCGCCGACAGCGGGCCTCATCGACAGACCCACCGCTCGATGGAGCAGATCCGGCGCATGCTCGATCTGATCGTGGCCAACGAGCGCGAGCCGGACGTCGTGCAGGTCTCGGGCGGCGAGCCCACCGTGCACCCGCAGTTCTTCGAGATCCTCGACGAGTGTCGCCGACGTCCGATCCGGCACCTCATGGTCAACACCAACGGCCTCCGCATCGCCAACGAGGACGGCTTCGCCGAGCGCCTGGCCGAGTATGCGCCGTCCTTCGAGCTGTACCTGCAGTTCGATGGCCTCAACGACTCCGCCACCCGCACGCTCCGCGGTGCCGACCTGTCGCGGATCAAGAAGCGGGCCTTGGCGCGGCTCAACGAGCTCAACCTGGCGACGACGCTGGTGGTCACCGTGCGCCGTGGCGTCAACGAAAACGACCTGGGGGAGATCCTTCGCTTCGCGGCGGAGCAGCGCTGCGTTCGCGGGGTCACCCTGCAGCCGGTCCACGATACCGGCCGCAACGAGGGCTTCGACGTCGACGACAACCGCATGACGCTGTCCGAGGTGCGGCGACGGGTGATCGAGGACTTCGACACCTTCACCGCCGAAGACGTCATCCCCGTGCCCTGCCATCCCGATTGCGTCGCCATGGCCTACGCGGTGCGAGGCAAGGGCGACGACTACCGTCAACTCTCGCCGCTCACGCGTTATGTGCCGCCCGACGTGCTCATCGACGCGGGGCGCAACACCATCATCTACGAGGGCGACGACGAGCTCATGACCGCGGTGGGCAAGCGGATCTTCTCCGCGTTCTCCACCGGCCACGGCCCCAAGGGGGCGAGCAAGGCGCTGGGCGAGCTGATGTGCTGCCTGCCCCAGGTCGACGCCCCCGATCTCGGCTACGATCGCGTCTTTCGCCTGATCATCATGCAGTTCCTCGATCGGCACACGATGGACCTGCGCTCGGTTCGAAAGAGCTGTGTCCACATCGCGGCGCCCGACGGCAAGCGGATGATCCCCTTCGATACCTACAACGTATTCTATCGCGATGCCCTCGAGCAGACCGTGCTCGAGCCTTTGCGCGAGCGCGTGCGCCTCCCCGTGCAGGTCGGGTCTTGAGCCCCGAGCTGGTCTACGGGGTGATGGTGGGGCTGGCGACCTGCGTCGCCTTTGCCATCCGTCGCTCCGAGGGCCGGCGCCTGGGCTACGAGAGCCAGCCTGGCTATCGCTGGGTGGGGCTTTGGTGTGTCGCGGGAGCCGTGCTCGGTGCCCGGCTCGGGATGTTCTTCTACACCGCGCCCCACGAAGGCGGAGAACTCCAGCGTGCCGTGTACACCCTGGGCTTCGACGGCAAGACGGTGCTCGGGGCTCTGACCGGCGGCTACGTCTTCGGCGAGATCGGCAAGAAGGTCGTGGGCGTGCGCTTTTCGACCGGCGACGCGCTCGCCTTGGCCTTACCCGTGGGGCAGGCCTTGGGGCGCCTTGGCTGTTTCTTCGCCGGGTGTTGCTACGGCGCCCCGACGGACGTGCCGTGGGCGATTGCTCAGCACGACGCCCTGCGTCATCCCGTGCAGCTGTACGAAGCCGGGGCGTGCCTGCTGTTGGCGGGCCTGCTGTTCGTCATTCGCGATCGCCCTCGCCCGCCCGGCCACCTGTTTCGTTACTACCTCATTGGCTACGCGACCATTCGCTTCTCGAGCGAGATGGTGCGCGGCGAGCCGCAGCTCATGCTCGGGCCTTTGACGTACGCGCAGCTGTACTGCCTGGTGATGGGGGTTGGTTTCGCCTGGACGCTCCGCGGATCAAGCTCCACAGCGGTCCG
The DNA here is from genome assembly GCA_039028615.1 of Myxococcota bacterium. Lineage (GTDB taxonomy): Bacteria > Myxococcota_A > Polyangia > Nannocystales > Nannocystaceae > Paraliomyxa. The sequence goes on from JBCCHT010000038.1 coordinate 37,159, forward strand.
AACTGAATCGACAGCAGGTTCCCCAGGCGGCGATCCGGCAGGCCACACTCCACCTGCGCCCGACCCGGCAGATAAGTCCCGAACAGCTGATCCCACAGCATGAGCGTGGAGCCGTAGTTGCGGTCGTGGAGGGCAGTGTCGCGGGCGTGGTGGACTCGGTGGTTGTTCGGCGTGTTGAACCATCGATCGAGCCAGCGGCTGGGGCTCGGCAGCTCGGTGTGGCACACCATCTGCCAGCCGTCGTTGATCTCGATCAGCATCAGCAGCAGCCAGGGGTCGAAGCCCAATAGCGCCAGTGGAGCGAAGAACAGGTAGCTCAGGGCCGCCTCGATCCAGTTGAGGCGAAACGTGGCCAGGAAGTTGAGCGACTCGCTGCTGTGGTGGGTGGAGTGCAGCGCCCAGCCCAGCCGGGTCTGGTGGAAGAGTCGGTGCTTCCAGTAGTAGATGAAGTCGATCAGCACATAGGCCGCCGCCGCACTTCCGATGCCGACCTCCCATCGCACGGGCGCGAAGCGGGCGAGCCACGCGAACAGCCCGAAGCGCAGGGCCACCGTCGCTCCGCGCTCGGCGAGGTTGACGGCAAAGATGACGCTGTCGTTGGCCGTCTGCGCGATCGATGGCGATCGGCCTCTGGCCCACGCCATATAGGCCATCTCGGCCATGATCAGCCCGCCGACGATCGCCGCCAGCAGCTCGCGGTGGACCCACAGCGGGTCCAGCTGCAGCGCCGCGCCTACGAGCACAGCCCCGTCACGAAGTACAGCATCCCCACCACGATGCCCACGTTGATGATCACCGCGGCCGTCGTCGGCAGGCTCGTCCCTTGCTTGGCGAGCATGCGATCCCCGGGCATCGGCGCGGGCACATTGCTCCTCGCCTTCGGCCGCTCGCCGTCATCCTGGTCGGTGTCGCCCACGCACCGACCACACTAACAGCTCCACCCCCGACCCCGCGACCGGGCCCCGGGCCGTACCAGGACCGGAGCTGCGGTGAGTGTGGCGGACGATTACTTGCCCTTGCCCTTGCTCGTGCGCGGAGCGGGACGGCGGGTCGACGTCGAGGTCTTCTTCTTGCCGGAGGGCTTGGCGGTGGGCTTCTTGCTAGAAGACGTCTTCTTCTTGGCCGAGGGCTTTTTGGCCGAAGGCCGGGCGGAGGACTTCTTCTTGCCACCGAGCTTCTTGCCGGCGCCGATCTTGCGACCCTTGCCTTTGCGGAAGCCGGGGCGACTGACTTTGGTCAGGGTGGTCCAGTCGCCGTTGTAGCGGCTGTGCTCGATGAACGAAGCGGGGCTGGGCGCGGGGCAGGTGCCGGGCTTGCACTGGGTGCGCAGGGGCGGCGGCTCGCAGCCGAGCTGATCGTCTTCGACGCGCTTGCGGCCGACGGCGGCGGACTTGCCCGCGCCCTGGTCGGCCTTGATGCGGTCCTCCATCTCGCGGGTCCGCTTGGCGCCGCGCACGGCCCAACGGGGCTTGGGCGGGACCTTGCACGCCTTGGTCTTCTTGCTCAGCACGCGGACGGTGTTGGCGATGGAGGCGACCTTGCCGGGCGCGACGTCGAGCTTGAACAAGGCGTGGCTCTTGGGGTCGACCTCTTGGACGCCGTGGATGAAGTGCTCCCAGCCGAGCGCGGGCATGCCCTCGTGCTCGACGTAGTAGCCGTAGGCGGAGAAGGGATCGAGGACGAGGGTCTGCGAGGCGCCGGGCAGGTTGACGCGGTGGCCGCTGTCGACCATGCCGTGCACTGCGTAAAAGGGCAGGTCCTCGGCCCTACGACCCTTGCGGCCCTTGCGGTTGACCATGGCGTCGAACTCGGCCTTGGTCATCTTGTAGTCGCCGCGGTTGAAGGCCTTGCGCATGGCCTTCTTCTGGCGCTTGTTGAACGACTTGCGGCCGGCGACCAGTGCTCCGCCCTTGGCACAGCCGTAGCGCTTGTTCTTGCTGCGGCGGCAGGCGGCCTTGCTGGGCATGTTCTCGGAGCGCACGAGCAGGTAGACCTCGTGCTTCTTCTTGCCCTTGGGGAGCTTGCGGCCCTGGAGGTTGATCTCGCTGGGACGCTGCACCACCGAGGCGCCCACCATGTCCATGTTGCGGTAGACGCTGTCGATGCCGAAGTCGATGGAGGAGTTGGAGCGCAGGCGAACGTGCAGGCACTGGTGCATGTTCTCGAGCGACAGCGACGAGTCGGCGGGGACCCACAGGTCGCTGACGAGGCTGCCCTGGCCGATCTGCCCCGCCCACTGCCCGGGCGCGACGGGGCCGCTGAGGGTGGCCGTCTCCACGAGGTTCCAGGTGGCGGTCTGCCAGGTGCTCCACTGCAGGCCCCAGTTGGCGACGCGGAACTCGGCCTGCACCTGACCGGCCTCGACGGTCTCGTCGGTGCGGTTGATGAACCCGGCCCGGAAGTGAGCGCCGTCCTCGTAGGGGATCTGGTTGGAGGGATACGAGTAGGGGATGTTGGTGTCCGGGATGGTCCCGTTGGTCATGTTGTAGTCGGTCCCGACGAGGGGCCGATACAAGTTCACGCCGCCGCAGCCGGCCGGGTCGGCGGTGTCGAGCAGGGGCCAAAGGTCGAGGTCGTTGCCGAGCGGCAGGTCCTCGGGCAGCGTGCTCGATGCGTTCGCGCTGGTGATGATGCAGTCGTCGGAGGTCTGCGAGCTGTTGTTGCACAGCAGCGGAAACTGCACCGCGGTGCCCGAGGTCGGGCCCTGCATGAACATCAGCGAGTTGCCGTAGATGTGGAGGTTGGGCCGGATGTCGCCGGAGCCCGACGTGACGGGGACCTCGAGCGCAAAGCGAAGGGTCCAGTCGTAGGTGGTGCTGGTCGCCGACTCGTTGACTCGCACCTGCACCCACGGCTCGTGCACGGTGAACGTGGAGCTGGGGTTGGTGGTGGACAGAGGTGTCCAGTTGACCGAGGTGCCCCCACCGATCGCCGCCGCGTAGTTGATCGAGGAGGGGCCCAATGCGGAACCGTTGTCGTCGCAGTTGCTGACGGGGCTGCACCCGCGCAGGGGCTGGAACTGAATGAACAGCTCGGGGGCGTCGCCGGCGGTGTTCGACAGCGCGAAGACCACCACGTCCTGCGTGGAGTCGATGGAGGTATCGGCGTTCACCTCCATTTCAACGAAGACCCGCTGCGAGGCCTCGTCCCAGATCATGCGCGAGCGGGCGAGCTCGGGGACGGCGGAGTCTCCTTCCGTTCGAGAGGTGGCCTTGGTCCACCGCACCTCTCGCTGAGACTCGCTCAGCGAAGGGTTCCACCACTCGGGGTGGTGGGCGGTCGCTCCGGGCACCGCCTCGGCCTGCCGGAGGCAGAGATCCCCGGGATCGGAGGCTTGGGCGGTTTGGGAGAGGAGGGCGACGACGGCGGAGGCGAGCAGGGGTGACAGCAGACGCGACATCAGCACGATGAGGACGCTCCGAGTAGGGCGAATGTTCTGAAGTCTAGACAAAGCTCACGCTCACGTCTTCCAGGTCCAAATGACAGGCTCGTGCGCGTGGGTTTGGGCCACTTCATCGGTGAGAGATTCCATCTTCGAACAGGTGTCAGAGTCGAGGTCCACAGCCCCCGCATTGGCGTTGTCTTGCGCTTGTACGGCGTTGCGTGCCCCTGCGATGGCACAAACCTGCGGTTGAGCGGTGAGCCACGCGAGCGAGAGCCGAGCGAGGGTGATGCCCCGCGCCTGCGCGATGGGGCGTAAAGCCTCGACGGCGGCGATGGCTCTCGAGCGCAGGGGTTCGATGAACAGGCGGTTGTCGAGCCGGTTGTCCCCCGTTTCGAATTGGTGCTCTCGGGTGATTCGGCCGGTCAGCAAGCCCTGGGCCAAGGGTGAATAGGACAGCACTGCAATTTCTTCCGATTGGCAAAACGGGACGAGCTCGCGGGCGGCATGGCGCCACAGCAGCGAGTACGGCGGCTGCAGGGTGTCGACGGGGGCGAGCCGACACGCGTGCTGCAGCTGCTCGAGGTCGAAGTTGGAGACGCCGATCGCCCGGATCTTGCCTTGCTCCTTCAGCGCGACGAGAGCCGCCATGGTTTCTTCGAGCGGCACGAGGTCGCTGTCGAAGGTCCCCGCGGGCCAGTGCACTTGGTACAGGTCGATGTGATCGGTGCCGAGGTTGCGCAGCGAACGTTCGCAGGCCTCCACGATCTGATCGCGTCGCAGGTGGTCCCACGAGACCTTGGTCGCGATCACGATCTGGTCGCGGACCGAGCCGAGCGCCCGACCCAAGATGCGCTCGCTGTGTCCGTTGCCGTAGTCCTCGGCGGTGTCGAAGGTGGTGACGCCGGCATCGAAGGCGGCTCGCAGCGCGGCGATGGACTCGATGTCGTCGATGCCGACCCACAGGTCGCGACCCGCTTGCCAGCCCCCGGCGATGATTCGACTGAGGGCCAAGCCCGAGTGTCGCAGCGTCAGCGTGCGCATGGCGGGGAGGGTAACGCCAAACGTCGGGGTGGGGTTGGGGCGTGGTACTACCGTGGCCATGCCTCATACGCATGAGCCCAACAAGGCGGTCTGCCTCGTGGTCGGCGGGATGGCATGGCTCGGTGTCGCCGTCCCGGCCCAGGCCGACTGCGCCGACGGGCGCCCGGTGACGATGGGGCATCGGGGCACGGGAACCTCCGGGGGCAATGCGTATCCCGAGAACACGATTCCTTCGGTGCTGCAGGCGGCCAAAGAAGGCGCGACCGCGGTGGAGATCGACGTGCAGCTGTCGGCCGACGGCGTTCCCGTGCTGATGCACGACGCCCACGTCGACGGCACGACGGACGGCATGGGCTGCGTGACGGAGCTGACGGTCGCCGAGCTGCAGATGCTCGATGCGGGAGCGGGGACGCCGATGGCCGGAGCTGGTGTCACCGTGCCCACGCTGGCCGAGGTGTTGGCCGCGTCGCCGCTGGACGTGAACGTGGAGATCAAGGCGGGGGGCGAGGGCTGTCCCGTGTTCTCCGACGAAGAGGTCGCCAGTGCGATCGTCGAGGTGCTCGCCGACGACCCGATGACGCGGCATCAGGCGGTGAGCTCGTTCGAGCTGGGCATTCTCGAGGCGGTGCGCGACCTCGATCCCGATCTTTATGTCGGCATGCTAACGGTGGGCTCGCTGACGGCCCGCGTTGCGGTGAAGGCCGGCTTCAATGCGCTGAACATCATCGACGGCGGGGTGGACGAGACCTCGGTGGCGGAGACGCGGCGGGCGGGGCTCGAGGTCAACGCGTGGACCATCGACGACCCCGGGCGCATGCACGAGCTGTTCGAGCTGGATGTCGACGCCATCATGACGGACGAGCCGGACGTGATGGAGATGGTTCGGGCCGAACGCTGCGACGTGGGTGGCGACAGCGGGAGCACGGGAGGCTCGACCGGTGGCGCCGACGAGACGGGGGCGCCCGGTGGCACGGCCTCCGACGGAGAGTCCTCGACGAGCGAGGCGGGCAGCAGCGGTGAAGCCTCGACGACCGGGGCCGCGATGAACGACGAGGGCACCGACACCGGCTGCGGCTGCCGAGCGCAGGGCTTTGGGGGATGGGGCTCGTTCGGGTGGGCGGCGTGGAGCGTGCTGCTCATCGGTCGCCGCCGACGTTGAAGTACGGAGGGCCTGGTCATGGCGCGTCTGCACCTGTTCCACTGGAAGCCGGAAGAAGCGACCCCGCGCATCGAGCAGTTGCAGCGGCTGGGGCACGAGGTCGAGTACGTGGCGACGGTGCCGACCTCGTTCAAGGCGCTGGCGAGTGCGATGCCCGATGCGGTGGTGATCGATCTGTCGCGCTTGCCTTCGCATGGCCGCGAGGTGGCGCTGGCGATTCGCGAGCGCAAGGGGACGCGGGGGATTCCGCTGGTGTTCGTCGGCGGTGACCCGGCCAAGGTCGAGCGCCTGCGGGCGCAGCTGCCCGATGCCACCTACGCGAGCTGGCGGGGGATCAAGGGCGCGGTGAGCCGAGCGATGAAACGCAAAGTGGCCTCGCCCGTCGTGCCCAGCGCGCGAGCCGGGGGCTACTCGGGCACTCCGTTGCCGCGCAAGCTGGGCATCAAGGCCAACATGAAGGTCGCGATCCTCGGGGCGCCCGACGGCATCGAGCAGACCCTGGGCGAGCTGCCGCCGGGGGTGGTGCTGCGAAGAGACGCTCGGGGCACGCGGGCGCTGACGCTGTGGTTCACGACCTCGGTGGGCGAGCTGCGACGGCGCATCGACAAGCTCGCCGCGCAGGTCGGCGATGGCGGGCTGTGGATCGCGTGGCCCAAGAAGACCTCGGCGCTGGCGACCGAGCTGACGCAGGCCGACGTGCGAGGGGCGGGGCTCGATGCGGGACTGGTCGACTACAAGATCTGCGCGATCGATGCCGACTGGTCTGCACTCAAGTTCGGCAATCGAAGGGCCTAGCGCTGCCCGGGTCGCGGTCCGACGCCGAGGTGTCCGTCGGGCAGCGGCTTGCCCAGCAGCTTGCCCCACGAGATGAGCACCTTGTAGGTCAGGCCCCAGATCAAGTGCTCGCGAAAACGGATGCCCGGGAAGGCGTGCATTTGCCCCTTCCACTCCCACTCGATGGTGCCCATGCGCGACTCGTCCCAGAGGTCGGCGATGGGGATCCAGTAGGCGGCATCGACCTCGCCATCGTTGGGGCGTAGGGGTGGTCGCTCGGTGCCTACGTAGAATGCGAAGGGCATCAGGATGCCCAGCGCTCCGCTCGGTCTCAGCGGCACCGGGGGCAGGGCGCCGAGGGGCCGGGCCTGGTCGAGGTGGAGGTCGACTTCCTCGCGGGCCTCGCGAATGGCGACCGCTTGCGGGGTCGCGTCTTCAGGGTCCGCCTTGCCGCCGGGGAACGCCATCTGACCCGACCAGCGATCGCCGGCTCGGCTCGCTCGCAAGATGAAGCACAGGTCCAGGGCGTCGGGCGGTCCGGCGAAGGCCAGCGCGACCGCGGCAATGGAGGCGCCCGGAGGCTCGGTGTCGACGGGTACGTCGGCGAGTGCGGATTGGATCTGGGCGAGGGACGGCATACGTCAGCGACGACGACGGGCGGGCCCGAGCATATCCGGTTATCGTGCGCGCATGTCGGTACGCACCGAGCACGTGGTCGTCCAGGTCACCGCCGGCTCGCGATCGGAGGCGGAGCGCATTGCTGCGGCCGCGGTCGAGCAGCGCCTGGCTGCTTCCGCGCAGGTTTCTGCGCTCCGCACGTGGTATCGCTGGAAGGGCGCGGTGCACGAAGCCGACGAGCACCGGGTGGACCTGTTCACCCGAGCGGCGCGCTTCGACGCGCTGGCCGAGCTGGTGAAGGGCATGCACTCGTACGAGCTGCCGCAGGTGGTGGCGGTGCCGCTGCGCGACGGGACCCCCGAGTTCCTCGCGTGGATCGAGGACGGCAGCACGGAGGGCTGAGATCGGCGGCGCCTACGAGGCCGGGGGGGAGACCACGGTGGCTTCGGCTCGCTCGAGCAGCTCGACGTACCACTGCCGCGCCCGCTCGGTCGCGCCCGCCAGCGCGTTCGTGCCCCAGAGGATCGACAGCGTGTTCGTGGTGCCGTCGTGGGTCTTGGTGCGGTGGCTGTCTTTGACCGCGTTGGCGCAGGGGCCTTCGGCGTCGTGCAGGCACAGCAACCCGGTCAGGCGAATCTCCTGCCCGGAGGCGTTGAATACGTAGCTCGAGTCCGGCGCGGGGATGCCGATGCGCAATGGATCGCGCAGTCGGTCGACGTCCACCACGCTGATGGGGAGTCCGCTGTGCAACGAGACGACGTTACAAAGGTCTACGGCGAGATTGATGGGACCGAGCTTGCCGTCGTTGGCGGCGCGGCGAAGAAATTCCGAAGCTGGTTTGCCGCGACCCGATGGCTTGTAGCCCCCATGTCGCAGCAGGTCTCGAACCGCGGTGCGAACCTCGTCCGTGGCGGACAGCGGGGTCTCGGCCGTCGGCGATAACAACTCGACCAGCCACGAAGGAGAAGGCCTCGCTGACAATGAGTCAGTGAAGCTCGCCGACAGCCGCCCGGCATCGAGCAGCGGATGAGCGTCGATGGTCAGCGAAGGTGTGTCCATCAGCCCCCACCCTAACGTAATTCGGACCCCTGCTTTGAACACCCGCGCGCTGAGTAGGTACTTTCGCGGTTTACCTCGCCGGTTGATTCGCGCGACCATTGACGTCGGAAGTAGGGGATTCGATATGAAGATGCGATGGCTGTTGGCGTGCGCTCCATTGGCGATGTCTTGTGGTGGATCCGATCCGGTGACGGCGGATGGAGACGGAGACTCGGCGGGCTCGTTGACCACCCCGACGCCGTCGACCGCCGACGACTCGGCGACCAGCCAGGGCGAAGGCTCGGGGCAGGCCGAGGGCACGGGCGCGAGCAGCGGAGCGCAGACCACCAACGACGGTGAGGACGAGACCAGCCGGGGCAGTGCCGATGGCCCGATCTTCGACGTGGGCACGATCCCCGACGGTGGCAATACCGGGTGCGGCGGTCAGGCCTGCGGCGAGTCGGAGTGGAGCTACATCTGGATCGCCAACAGCAGCGAGTCCACCATCTCCAAGATCAACACCCGCACCCTCGATGAAGAGGGGCGCTACTACACGCGGCCGGACCAGAGCGGCAACCCATCGCGGACGAGCGTGAGCGTCGACGGTCGGGCCGTCGCGGTCGCCAACCGCATGGGCGGCGTGACCAAGGTGTGGTCGCTTCCAGAGGACTGCACCGACCTCAACGGCAACGGGATGATCGACACCTCGGCCGGCGGCGCAGCCAGCATGCTGCCCTTCAACCAAGAGGAGTGCGTCGCCTGGTACACCGAGTTCCCGGGCGCGACCACGCAGCGCCCCGTCGCTTGGACCACGGGCACCTACAACCCGGCCACCTGCCGCTACGACGATCAGATGGTCTGGAGCTCGGCGGCGTTCGGTGGCGGTGGTACCTGGCCTTGCGACGGTGCGGACGGCATCTTCGTCTACCGTCTCGAGGGCGAGACTGGCGTCGTGCTCGACGAGGTGCACATGCCCGACGTCACCTGCGGCAGCACGCTCGGTCCCTACGGGGCGGCCGTCGACTTCAACAACGACCTGTGGATGTACATCTGGTCGGCGGCGACGATCTTGCACGTCGAGTACGACACGCTGGACTACGAGACCTTCTCCGGCGGGTCGTACGGCATCACCGTCGACACCAACGGTCGGGTCTGGACTGACTCGGGCAACCGCTACGACCCGGCCACGGGCACCTGGGACTCCAAGATCGGCAACCTGCCCGGCTCGGGAGGCAGCGGCGTGGCCCAAGACCAGCTGGGGCGGATCTGGACCGCGACCACCAACGGCGTCGGCTGGATCGACATGGAGACGATGGTCGTCGGCGACACGGTGCTGCTGCCGGAGGGCGGCCTGTACCGTGGCATCGGCGTCGACTTCGACGGCTACATCTGGGCCGTGTTGTTGGGCGGCACGACCGCCCACAAGATCGATCCGATGACCTATGGGGTCGAGACCTTCACTGGTCTCAACAACCCATATACCTACTCCGATATGGCGGGTGGGCAGCTTAGCAGTGTCAACTGCAACCCCCCGGCGGGCTGAGCTGCGCGTTCTCGAACCGATCGTTCATCGGGGCGCCCGACGCCGAGGCGACGGCAGCGCTAGGACCGACGGTTTTGCTGTGGGTTCACGTCGCAATTGTCGTGCGAGGAATTCTGCCCCGGGAGCACCCGCAGGATTCGCGGGCAAATTAATTCTGTGAAGTCGCTGTAGTGGATACCATCGCTTTGGTGACGCCGCGGTCATGATCAATCTCGTCCGGCGATACCTCGAAGGGCGATTGGGCTCGGACCTGCCGCTCGAGCTCGGGTGGAAGGTCCGGGTCTTCGGGCTCGCCTGCCTCGTGCTGGGCATCGCCGTGCTGGTGATCGCGATCAACCAGGGCAACCAGGGGCAGGTCACCGTGGCGGCGGGGATGAGCGCATTGACGCTCGTCATCTGGTCGTTGCCGCGCTTTGCCCACGACGCTCAGTCGTTGATGCGGGTCAGCCACGCGCTGATCGGCATGTGTGTCTGTGTCGTCGTCGGCCTGTCGATCATTCGCGGTGGCCTGAGCTCGCCGCTGCCGATGGCGCTGGCGCTGGTGCCCGTGCTGTCCGGCATCTTGCTCGGCGCGCGCATGATGATGCCGTGGTCGATGGTGGCCTTGGTCTCGTTGCTGGCGCTGGGCCTGGTGCCGCAGTGGATGGGCATCTCGCTATCCGACCACTTCTCGGTCGAGGGCCAGGCGTTCTCCGGCTACTTCTCCCCGATCGTGATGCTCCTGATCATGGTGGGGCTGATTCGCATGATGCTCCAGCTCCAGGGCGTCGCGCTCGATGCCGCCCGCGTGGCCGAGCGCGAGCGCGTGGTGGCCGAGCGCTCGGCCGAGCAGCGCCGAACCGAGCACATGGCGATGGTGGGGCAGCTGGCGGTGGGCGTGGCCCACGAGGTCAACAATCCGCTGGCCTACGTCGTCGGCAATGTCTCCTTCGTCATCGACGCCCTGCGCTCGAACGAGTCCGAGGAGTGGGGCGAGGCCATCGACGCCCTGCAGGACGCGGCCGACGGGGCGGAGCGAATCGCTCGCATCGTCACCCGGCTCAATGCCCACGGTCGCGACGACGAAGACCAGGCAGTGCCGATCTCGCTGCGGGACAGCGTCGAGGCAGCGCTGCACATCGCGTCCAATCAGCTCCGCCACCGGGCGCGAATCGTGCGGAACTTCGACGCCGACCCCATCGTCGAGGCCGACGCGCATCGGCTGACGCAGGTCTTCCTCAACATGCTCATCAACTCGGCCCACGCCATTCCCACCGGGGAGCGCGAGGCCAACGAGATCTCCGTCAGCGTGCAGCAGCGCGACGACGAAGCCACCGTGGAAATCGTGGACACGGGCGAGGGCATCGACCCCAAGGTCCTGCCCCGCATCACCGAGCCCTTCTTCACCACCAAGGAGGTCGGTCGGGGCACGGGCTTGGGGCTGAGCATCAGTCGGTCGATCATCGAGCGCTACGAGGGCAACCTCGAGATCAGCAGCGAGCTCGGCGTGGGCACCTGTATTCGTGTTCGCTTCCCGCTGTGTCGCAAGCTGCAGCTCGAAGCGGTCGAGGACTCCGAGCGGGTCAGCGACCCCGACGAGGGCATGGTGCTGGTCATCGACGACGACCCGCTGGTCCGCAAGACGCTCGGGCGCATGCTGCCCGGGCGCGTGGTCGAGGCCGGCGACGTGCGGCAGGCGATCGGCAAGCTCGAGCGCGGCGAGGTCTTCCACGCCATCTTGTGCGACGTGATGATGCCCGACCAGACGGGCGTGGACTTCTACCACCAGCTCGAGCGCTCGTACCCGGCGTCGCTGTCTCGGCTGCTGTTCTTCAGCGGCGGAGTGTTCGAGGCCGAAGCCCAGAAGTTCTTCGCGACCTGCTCGATCCCGGTGCTGCAAAAGCCGCTCGATCGCAAGCGACTGCTCCAGGCCCTCGACGAGCTGCCTCCGCTGTCGCGACCCCAGGAGCTGCTCGTCGCCAATCGCGGCGAGATGCTGCACGCGGCCGGGGCCGAGTCGAGCCGCTGAGTCGCGCGTGACGATGCGGGGCTCGGGTGGTGCACCGCAGCGCCTCGTGCGCTGAGCGGGGCCCGGGTCGCAGGAAACCGCGTCGAGGCCGGTGACTGGGTGTTCGCGAGCGGCCGTCGTGCGGCGGGGCGAGATCGGTATGCTGGCGCCGATGAGCCACCTCGCTCCCGTTCCGCCCCCGGCCGACGACGACGAACGGCACGATGCCTCGACGCCGAAGTCGACCCGGAGCTGGACGCAGGATCTGCGAGCGGGCGTGCGTCGTCCCGAGGATCTGCGCCGCCTACCCGTGGTGCCGCCCGCGGACGTGGCCGAGGCCTTCAAGGTCCGCGTGCCCGCGTCGTACCTCGAGCGCATCGACTGGAGCGACCCCGAAGACCCGCTGAGGCGACAGGCGATTCCGGCGGCCGAGGAGCTCGAGTTCTTGCCGGGGGAGCGCACCGACCCGATCGGCGACGCTGCCCACAGCCCGGTCCCGCACCTGACCCATCGCTATCCCGACCGGGTACTGCTGTACCCCACGTACATCTGCTCGATGTACTGCCGGCATTGCTTCCGCAAGGAGTCGCTCAACGAGGACGACAAGGGGGTCTCGCTGCGGGCGTTGGAGCCGGCCTTGGCCTATGTCGCGGCGCGGCCGGAGATCTGCGAGGTCATCCTGACCGGGGGCGATCCGCTGACGCTGAGCGACGCCCAGCTGGCCAAGCTGCGCGGGCGGATCGAAGCGATCGAGCATATCCGCCTGCTGCGGATCCATACCCGCGTCCCGGTGACCCTGCCGACGCGGGTGACGCCCGGGCTCGTCGATGCGCTGCGGGGTCGGTTGATGACCGCGGTGGTGACCCACTTCAACCACCCGCGGGAGATCGGAGACGATGCGGTCGTGGCCTGTCGTCGCCTTCGCGAGGCGGGCTTCATGCTGCTCAACCAGGCGGTCTTGCTGAAGGGGGTCAACGACGACCCCGAGACCATGGCGACCTTGCTGCGGGAGCTGGTCTATACCCTGGGGGCCAAGCCGTACTACTTGCATCACTGCGATCTGACCCGGGGGGTCTCGCACTTTCGTACGAGCATCGATCAGGGGCTGGAGATCATGCGCTCGCTTCGAGGCGAAGTCTCCGGGCTCTGCGTGCCGCACTACATGCTCGACCTGCCCGGCGGGCACGGCAAGGTGCCGCTGAGTCCCGAGGTCGTGCGGCACCGCGAGGGCGAGCGGTGGCGCTTCGAGGCGTGGGACGGGCGCGTGCACGACTACGAGGAACAGCTGCGCTCCGAGCCCGAGTCGGCGCAGCCGCCCAGCGAGTTCGACCAGGCCGTCGCGGCCGCGCGACAGATGGTCGAGCACGGCGCGCGGGCGCTGAGCGAAGCGACGGCGCGCCGCGGGGCCGGCCTATGGGCACAGGCCCGTCGCCGCCTGGCGGGGCTGCGCGGCAAGGCTTGAGGCTTGCAGTTCAGTCGCCGCACGTAAATTCGATAGGGGGCGCCCGTGCGCTCCGCCTTGCTCGTATTCGCGTCGTTGCTCGCGTGCCGCCCTCCTGCGGGGACGGACGCAAATCCCGAGCCGGCCCCGGTCGTGGAGTCGGCCACCGTCGCGTTCGAGCACGTGCCCACCGAAGGGCGCACCCTGCTGCCCGGGCTCATCGACGCGCATACCCATGTCCAGATGCCGAAGCAGCTCGAGCGAGCGCTGGCCTTCGGGGTCACCACCGAGATCGACATGTTCACCACCGACGAGGTGGCGGCGGGCCTCCGGGGACCGGCCACGAACCGGGCAGAGCTGGTGTCGGCGAGCGTGCTCGCCACCGCGCCGGGTGGGCACGGCACGGAGTACGGCATCACCATCCCCACCGTTTCGAAGGGGTCGATGCAGGGGCTGATCCATGCCCGGCAGCTGGGCTTCATGCCGGCCATGACCTCGGTCCGGCTCGAGGGCGCGTGGACCGAGCACGCACTCGACATCCGGGACCTGGTGGCCGAGCCTTAGGACGTGGTGGCCATCTTCTTTGGCGGTCCGCCGCAGGCGGGGCCCTTCGCGTTTCAGCTCGACGACGTGCGCCTTCGGTGACCGGGACTTCGAAAACACGAAGGCCGGGCCCTTGCGGGACCGGCCTTCAACGGGAGCGGTGACAAAGTGTGATCGGACGAAGGTCCCCGGGGCTCGACCACGTGAGTCGATCCCTCGTGCCGCGGGAAAGCGGCGACGACTGAGCGGGCTACGCGGCGGCGTCGACCCGGCGACCGAGCTTGTCCAAACCGGCTTGGATCAAGCTGGACCACAGCTGGGCCTGCTCGAAGGTCGCGCTGGCGTCGACTCCGGGCTGGCGAGCGAGCGCAGCAAGCGCCTGCTCGAGGCGAACGGTGGCATCGAAGAGGCTGCGCTCGGCGGCGTGCAACAGCGCATCGGCTTGTTCGTCGTACATGGGGTCCATGACAGTGTCTTCCCGTTTGCAAGGCGATCGTGAGTGATCGCCATGTATTCAGCATGACCTCCCAATAAAGCCGTGCGAGGTCGAAGACGTTACAAATCGACGAAAATTTGACTTTTACGGCCAAATTTCTCATGTCGAAGGGTTGCAATTAAGAGATCCCGGGATCTCTCCGCCTCGCGCGCCGGTTCAGGAGCCGAAATTGCCCGGCGTAGTGCGTGGTGTGCCGATCAGCGAGCGAATGCCACAGGTGTGTGTCGAACCACCATCACAATTGGGCATTGTCGGGGTCGATGCGTCGGGCGGTGATCAACAACGCGGCAATGAGAGTGCCGAGCCATATGCTGATCACCACCGAGTATGCCGAATGCGGAATGGTGACTTCACCCGCACGCATCGCTCCATAAAGTGACGCGACACCGACGAGTGTGCCCACGATGAGACCGACCAGGGGTCGCGCGCGCAACGGGTGCAACGCATATGCGGTGGTGGTGCCAATCAGCGCCCACGACGACGGCAGCCACGCCGGAAAGGGCAGGGGCGACAGGGGGTGCACGAAGGGCATGAGCCCCGCGAGGGCCAAGACCGTTTCGCCGACCGTGCCGATGGCGGCGCCCGCGAGCAGCAGTCGGAGGTCGCGACTGCGTCGGCGCGACACGGCGATGGCCAACAGCACCGCGATCCACGAAAGCCCAATGCCGAGCGCGTGTCGATCGAAGGCCGCGGCGAGCAGCGGACCCGCTGCGCCGAGCTGGAGCAGACCGAGGTTGATGCGATTGGCGCGACGATCGACGGGCATCGGACGAGACGAGCATCACGGTAGCGCCCGGCAGCGGGCCTCGCGAGCGCCCGCGCCCTCGCGGTGCGCATGGAGCCGAATGGCCGCCCCTGGCCTTCGTAGCCGGTGCAAAACCACCGTCGGTCCTGCCCGGGCGGTGGTCGCTCGGTCGTGAACGCGGAGGCGCGGCGTCGTAGCGGCCCGAGCGCTCGCACCGCGGCCTTCGTCTTGACGCTCGGCGAGGGTCGATGCTGCGATGATGTCGACAGGTGATGTCGTCGATGAATCGTCTCGGGCTGCGGACCCGCTTCATGACCGCGGTGGCCCTCGGGTTGGGGCTCGGACTCGCGGCCTCGTGCGGCCCGCCCGAGCTCCCCGAGCCGGTCGAACCGGTGGAGCCGGCCATCAATAGCGACGAGCTGTACTCCCTCGATCGCCTGCCCCGCTTCGACATCACGCTGGACGCCGCCGCCTGGGCTGCGCTCGAGGCCGAGCCCAAGGAGTGGGTGCGGGGGCGCTTCCAGTACGAGGATTCCGTCTACGAGAACGTGGGGGTGCGGCTCAAGGGCAACCACTCGTTTCGCTCGCTCGACGAGAAGGCCTCGTTCAAGATCAAGTTCAACGAGTACATCAGCGGCACGCGGTTTCTGGGGCTCGAGGGGCTGACCCTCAACAGCATGGTGGTCGATGGCTCGATGTTGCGAGAGTGGATCTCGTATCGAGTCTTCCGCCAGCTCGGTGTGCCCGCACCGCGAGTCGGCTATGCCGAGGTCTTCGTCAACGACGAACCCTACGGTCTGTACCTCAACCTCGAGCCCTACGATGACTCGTTCTTGCAGCGGGTCTATGCCGATCCCACGGGCAATTTGTACGAGTCCGAGTCGAGTGCCGACATCCACGGTGACATCGAGAAGTGGGATCAAGACGAAGGCTCGGACCATAGTCGGCAGGACATCGCGGCGTTCTCCGAGCTGGCGCAGCGCGAGGGCAACGAGGTGTTCTACGGCCCCGAGTCGGTCGTCGACATGCCGCGCTTCCTCGCGTTCTTGGCCGGGGAAGCGATCGTGGGCCACTTCGACGGCCACATGGCGGGCCACAACTTCTTCATCTACCACGAGCCCGCGGCGGGAACGTGGACGTACCTGCCTTGGGGGCTCGACCAGGCGCTGGCCCGACGCCCCGACCCCTACGCCCAAAACGGCTTCTTGGGCGACAAGTGCCTGCACGACGAGCGCTGCCTGGTCGACTACGTGAACGCCTCGAATGTGGCGCTCACCCAGCTGGCCAAGATCGACTTCGAGGCCGAGGTGGCGCAGGCCATCGAGCTGACCGACGACGCGATGCGCGAGGATCCGCGTCGCCCCTACTCGGTGGACACGGTGCTCTCCGGACGCGAGCGCTCGTTGGGCTACATCACCACGCGCGCCGACGACTTGGCTCCCCCGCTCGATTGCCTGGTGGACGGCGAGCAGCCCGACGCCGACGGCGATGGCTTCGGTCCTTGCTTTCAGGATTGCGACGAGAGCAATCCCGACATCCACCCCGAGGCCGAAGAACTCTGCGACGGGATCGACAACGATTGCTCCGGGTTCATCGACGACGTCCCGAGCTGCGAGTGCCCTTCGGTCACGGTGGAGGGGCGCACGTTCTATCTGTGCCTCAATCGGCTGACCTGGCTGCAGTCGCGTGAATACTGTGCGGAGCAGGGGCGGGTCCTGGCCCAGTTCGACAGCCCGGAGCAGATGGCCGAGGTCTGGGCGGCGGCGGACGAGATCGCGTCGGGGCGCTGGGCCATCGGCCTGAACGATCGCGAGGTCGAAGAGGACTACCGCTGGCCCGACGGCAGCGCGCCCACCTTCTCGGGCTGGGCCGAGGGCGAGCCGGCGCACGTGCTCGACTGGTTCGACTGCGTGTTCCTGCACGGCGACGGGCTGTGGCACGAGTGCAACTGCATCGAGAAGGGCTCGTTCATCTGCACCGACGACGAGTCGGCCGGCGAGTGAAGCCCGACCCGGGTGAACCGTCGTTTCGGGTCAGCACGGCACGAACACGACGAAACGGGCGGGCCTATGGCAGGCGATCCCGGGCCGCTGCGTTCGCGGCTACGTACTCGATCTGGGCCACGCGAACGCTGTGAGGGCCATCGTGACGAGCCCCGTGCCCATGCTCGTGAGCCGAGGCGGCCACCCTGGGTCAGGCTCGTCCCGAGAGGGGACCGACACGAATTGTCGCATTCGTCTACGATGAGGCAGTGGGAGCCGTCGAGCACCACGACTCGGGCGACGGCTCATTGATCCTCGATGACCGGTTGTTTCCCGTGGTCCTCGGCACGTGGATCGGTGAGATCGACGTGTCCATGGTGGAGCTGTACTACGGCTGGCTCGACGGCATGATCGAGCGGGCGGAATCCGAGCACACGCGAATCGTGACGGTGACCGATGGCCTCGATGCTCGGCGACCCCGAGGCGAGGTGCGACGCGCGTTTGCGGAGCACACCGATGCACGGCAGGCGAGCATGGACCGAGCGGTGATCGGCACGGTGGTGGCGACGCGCGGCCCCGTGCTGCTGGGCGCGGTGGCGGCCGTCTTCTGGATGATGCGAGGCGGTCCGCGCTTGCTGACCACGAGCGACATGCCCAAGGCGCTCGAGCGTACGCGCAAGATCTTGGTGGCCAACGGCGTGCGGCCGCCCCGTGACTTCGACCCGTCGCGCTACGAGCGACCGCCGCGGCCGAGCGGTTAGCGATACGGGCGGTAGGGCGGCGCTTGGCCGCGCCGCCGGGCACGAGCCCGGCTGTTTTGTTCGCGCACCGAGACCGCCCCGGCCACGATCATCGCGAGCTGAGCCGCGACCGCCACCGCGGTGTACATGCCTCGGGCCCGCGGCGAACTCTGCACGCGCGCGAGGTCGGTGGGCGGCGGCGGGAGCCGAGGGATGAGCGCCAGGTTGGGCGGAGGCTCGGGTTCGGCCTCGGGCTCGGTCGCATGCCGCAGATCGAGCGACGCCGTGTAGCCGATGCCGTCGTAAAACGGAGCCTCACCCCCAGCGGGCGGAGCCACGAGCACCACGGCCAATGCCACGCTCGTTCCAATTGCACCGACCATGGTCTCACCATAGCAGTCGGGCTCCAGCGGCGCGGGCTATTTCTTTTGTTTGGTCGGTCGCATGTCGAACTTGTCGAGGAGACGGAGCAGATACACCCGGTCGATTTCGGCCGCGCGGGCGGCCCGGGTGATGTTGCCGCCGTGCTCGAGCATGAGCGCCTCGACGTAGGTTCGTTCATAGCGGCCGATCAGCAGGGCCTTGCCCGTCTTGAAGGGCACGGCGGGGTCGACCGTCACGTCGAACGCGGTGCTGCGTCCCGGATCGGGCGACACGGTGGGCGGTAGCAAGGGGTCGGAGGTCGGCGGCTCGATCTCCCCGAGGGCAGCGGCCCGCTCGAGGACGTTGCGAAGCTCGCGGACATTGCCCGGCCACGGCCGACGCTCGAGCTTCTCGACGGTGGCGGGGTCGATGGTGAACGCGAAGCCGGCTGCGTTCTGATCGGCGAGGAACCCCTCGACGTACAGCGGGATGTCCTCCGGACGCTCCCGCAACGGCGGCATGTGGAGGTCGACCACCGCGAGGCGAAAGTACAGATCGGCGCGGAAGGTCTCGCGGTTGACCTCGCGTCGCAGGTCGCGGTTGGTGGCGGCGATCAGTCGAACGTCGATACTGCGAGCTCGGTTGCCGCCGAGGGGCTGGACCTGGCGGCGCTCGATGACGCCCAGCAGGCGGGTCTGGAGCTCGAGGGGAAGCTCGCCGATCTCGTCGAGGAACAAGGTGCCGCCCGCGGCGGCCTCGAACGCGCCCGCGCGGGCTCGGTCGGCACCCGTGAATGCGCCGCGCTCGTGACCATAAAGCTCGCTCTCGATGAGGGTGGGGGGCAAGGCGGCACAGTCCACGACCACGAAGGGCCCGTCGGCGCGGCGGCTCTGCTCGTGGATGGCTCGGGCGGCGACCTCCTTGCCCGTGCCCGATTCGCCCGTGATGAGCACGGTGACGTCGGTCGGCGCGACCTTGCGGACACGCTCGAAGATCCGCCGCATGGCGGGGCTACGGCCGCGTAGAGGGCCGCAGCGGGTCTCGCGGGGCAGGGGCAAGTCCACCGTGTCGGCCAGCGGCGTCATCTTGATCCGCGTCTCGCCCAGCGCCAGGGTCAGGCCTTTGTTCACGACCACCTCTTTGACCCGCAGGTTGTCGATGTGCAGCCCGTTGAGCGAGTCGAGATCGCGGATGGCGTAGCCCTGGGCGACCAGCTCGATCTCGAAGTGCTGGCGAGAGATGGTGGGATCGGAAAGGGCCAGGTCGCACTGCTCGTGGGTGCCCACCACTACGCGGTCGCGATCGAGCTCGACGCGCTTTTTCTTGTCGGGCCCGCGCACCACCTCGAGCCGGAGTCGACGGCGGCGCAGAGCGGTGACGCCCTCACCCGAGGAGATCTGAATCGTATGGGGAGATTGGCTCATCACCAGCTCTTGATCGTATGGAGGGCGCCCGAGCGCAGCTCGACCCATTGGGTGGTGCGCCCCAGCTGTGGGTTTTCCAGCTCCACCTCGTAGCGACCGGGCGGGAGCTCGACTTCGATGGGGACGCGGCCCTGCGGTTCGCCGTCGATGCGGACCTCGGCCCAGGGCAGGACGTTGATCTTGAGTCGGCCCGGCTCGACGTCGGCCGGGGGCGGCGTGGGCTTGCGTGGTTGAGTGGACGGCGGGCGAGCCTTGGGCTGAGGCTCGGGCTCGGCCGTCGGGGTGACGGGGGCAGCGGCGGGGGGCGCCAGTGATGGTTCCTCGGCCGTGGGCGCGGGCTCTGGTTCGGGAGGCGTTTGCGGCGTTGGCTCAGGCTGCCGGGCGCGGTCGCTCGTCGGCGTTGCTGCGGCGGTCGGTGGTTCGTCCGGGCGCGCCGCGAGGGACGGAGAGTCGTCCTCTTTCATGCCCCACTGCATCCACGCGACGAGTCCGAGCCCAAGGCCGAGCACGACGACCATCGGTATCCATCGCCCGCGCTCGGGGGCAGCGGGGGCCGGTGCTGCAACGGGAGCGGTCGCTTGGCGGTCTCCGTCGTCCTCGCCCAGCAGCGCCGAGTCCAGCGCGATGGCCTCGGCGACCGGAGCCTGCTTGCGCGCCCGTCGAACCCAAGACGAAAGCCGGCCCGGTCCAGCATCGACGTCTCGTGCGGCCCGCCAGCGCTGCAGCGCTCGCAGCAGCCTGTCGATGTCCGCGTACCGATCGGCGGGAGCCTCGGCCGTCGCCCGCTCGACGATCGCTCGCAGGTCTCCATCGATGCGGGGATCGAGGCTGAGTTCCTCGCGCTCGCCCTGCTCCAGCACGAGCTGCCCGAGCACCAAGCCCAGCGCATATTGATCGGCACGTCCGTCGACCCCTCGGCCCTGCGCTTGCTCGGGCGCGAGATAGGCGGGCGTACCCTTGACCACGCCGGGCAGGGTGTCGTCGCGCTCGTCGGCCACCTTGGCGATGCCGAAGTCGGCCAGCTTCACCACGCCATCGCGCGACAGCAGCACGTTCTTGGGTTTGATGTCGCGGTGCACGATCGCCAGCGGGGTGCCGTCCTCGTCGCTGAGCCCATGGGCGTAGCGCAGGGCGGCGGCGAGCTCCTCGACCACGAACAGCGCCTCGGACAGCCCCATGCGCTCGCGGTGCCGGGCCAGATCGCGGTGGAGGTCGAAGAGCGAGCAGCCGTCGACGTGCTCCATCACCACGTAGGGCTGCCCCGACTGCACGCCGAAGTCGAAGACCTGCACGATGTTGCCGTGCTGGAGCCGTTGGGCCAGTCGAGCTTCGCGGGCGAGGCCTTCGACCAGCTCGGGCTCGTCGGCGACATGAGGCCGCAGGCACTTGACGACGAGGCTCTTGGCAAAGCCCGCGGCGCCCTCGGCCGAGGCCCGGTAGACGTCGGCGACCCCTCCCGTTCCGATGCGCTCCCCGATGCGGTAGCGCCCCAACCGTCTGGCGACGCTCATCGGCCACATGGTACCGTCCGAATTCGCCGATGCCGGGCACGCGATCGACTGCGCTCGTAACCGCGTTGAGCCTGGGGTTGGCGGCGACGCCCGCGTGGGCGGGACCCACCGTGATGGTGTGGCCGGGCGAGGCGCAGGCGCCGGTTGCTCGCGCGGAGGCGTCGTTGCGCGGGTCCGGGCACGAGGTTCGAGCGCGGGCCGATGTCGACGCGGAGATCGGTGACCGTCGCGGAGCGCTGGCGCTGCAGACCCGCGAGCGTAGCGACGGCATCGAGCGTGCGCTGACCACCGCCGAGGGCCGCTACCTGAGCCAAGAGTTCGACGCGATGCTCGAGGGGCTTTCGGGGGCCGAGGCCGACGCGCTCGCCCTGGCTCGACCCGGGCACTGCGAGGGGCTGTGGGCGCTGCAGTTTCAGCGGGGTCTCGGTCGAGGCGCACGCGGGCTGCCAGGCGACGCCGAGGCGTCGGAGGATCGCTATGGCCTCGCGCTCGAGCTCGATGGACAGCGTCGCCCGCTGCACGAGGTGTACGGCCCGGACGTGAGCGCGGCGTTCTTGCGTGCCGTCCAGCGGCAGAGCCTGCGGGTGCCGACGTCGGTCCCCGTGCAGGTGGAGCCGGCCGACGCCACGGTGGAGATCGATTGCCAGCCGGTGGATTCGCGGAGCCCCTCGTTGCGACCGGGGCTGCATGCGGTCCGGGTGAGCGCGCCCGGCTTCGCGCCGCATGTCGCCGTCGTGGACCTGCGGTCGAGCTCCACCGTCGATGTTCAGCTCGTGGCTCTGCCCGCCAGTGAGCGCGCGTCTCATCGCTGGGCCGACAGCACGGACTCCGAAGGGGTCGACGATGGATCCGAGTCGGCGCATGCCGCCGTGCTGTCCGTGGCCGAGTCGGAGGGGGCGGTCGCGGTCTTGGTGCTCAGCCCGGTCGAGGGGGGCTGGCGCGTGCGCCCCTGGGGCCGCGATGGCATCGGGTCCGCGGTGGAGCGTGCCGATCTGGACGTCGCCCTCGATGCGGCGATGAAGCTGCTCGACGACGAAGGGCACCTGCACACCCCGGCGCCCGTGGTGGCCGAGCTTCCGCTGCAGGACCCACCGACGGGGCGCCGCTCGGTGTTTCGCACGTGGTGGTTTTGGACCGCGGCCGCGACGGTCGTCGCCACCGGGGTCGCCGTCGGCCTGGGCGTGGGACTCGGTCGTCGTAGCTCCTCGCCCGAACAGCTGGTCATCGTGGCCCGCTGACGAGGCGCATCGCGAGCTCACTCGTCTGCGGGCTCCTCGTCCATGGCCGCGCAGGACAGCGTGACCTCGAGCGTCTTGCCCAGGGGACCGGTGACCTGCACCGTGTCCTCGCCCGTGTAGATCCACCGCAGCAGGCTGCCGGATCGGAAGCTCACCTCCACCTCCCCCGCCTGCGGGCACGACAGCGGGCAGCGTCGGACGCCGCGGCTGCTGATCACGATGTCGCCCAGCGTCCCGTCGAGGGGCTCGTCGGTCTGCTCGATCTGGAGGCGGCTGCCGACCTCCATGTCCACGCAGCCGCTGTCATCGGTGCGCCAGCGGGCGGTGGAGAGCATGTCGAAGCGCGGGCCGATGCGGGTCTCGAGCGTGTAGCCGGGGCTGGTCTGCCACTGCATGGGCTCGGCCGGATCGACGGGGGCGCGCAGCCGAGCCGGCCCGGAGAAGCGGTTGCGCCGACCCTGGCGGGGCCCGAGGGCGAGCTCGGCGATGTCGAGCTCCCACGCGACGGCGGTCGGGCAGAAATCATCGGCACACGCGCTGGCGTCGGCTTGCTCGAGCTGCGCCACCGCCTCGACCTCGGCATCGAAGGTCCACGCCAGGACCGGACACTCGCGGAGGACTGCGGACAAGGCGGTGCCGTCGGCCTCGATTTGCAGCGTCTCGCACCCGAAGCGAGAGAATTCGTCGACCAGGGACTGGCGGGTGTCATCGACGGCCAGGTCGAGGAACGTCTCCGCGTCGTCCGCTTGCAGCGCGGGGTCGACCGCGAAGTGCAGGCCGAAGAACACCAGCCGAGGAATGCCCTCGAGGCTGCTCGCGGCCAGGCCCACCGCGCGGGTGTCCGAGACGTCGGGCGCGGACGACGACGCGGGCGCGGGGTCGCAGCCCAGCCCGAGCAGCAGCCCGATTGCCATGCGTGTCGCCCCGGTCCTCATCGATCGATCCTCACCGTGTTCATGGTGTGCACGCGCCGTACCGGATCGCGAGGCAATGATCTCGCAGGGTCGCACGGGGGACGGGCGCTGACCTCGACAGTTGTCCATGGTCGCTCGTCAGGGTTCGGGGCAGAACTCGGGCAGGGTGGTGGGGCACTCGTTGTCGGTGAGCGCCACGGTGAGGTCGGCCGTGCTCGTGGTGCCGATATCGGCGAAGCCACAGACGAGGAACGGACCGTGGGCGTCGCACAGCCCGCCCGATCGTCCGATGACGGCCACCTGGTGCGCGGCGTCATGGTCGACCTCGACCAAGGGCTCGACCTGTCTCAGCGCGTCTTGCAGATCGTCGCTGGTCTGTGGGGAGCCCAGATCGAGGGGGTAGAGGCAGCGCCGGGCCAGGGTGCACAGCTCGGTGGTCTGCTGGACGCCGTAGACCTCCACCGACAGCACGCCCAGCTCGCCCAGCCTCGGCTCGACCGCGCTGGCGTCGACGGTCAGGTGCAACTCGCGCACGCTCGCCGGGGGCGTGCACGCGGTCGCCGCACAAGCCGCCAAACCGAGCTGGATCGCCCACCGTCCGGCCACGAGCCGCAGGATAGCGTTCGATGGCTCTCCCGCACCGAAACCCTCAACCAACGGAAAAATCTTGAATGTGGTGTTTGTTAGCTTTAGCTTGAGAGCAGTGCAATGGAGGGGCGGTGGACTCTGGGCCCTGGCGGCAGCGGCCGTCAGCTGCGCTCCTGGCGGCGAAGAGCCCTCGGGGTCGGCGAGTTCCAGTGGGTCCCTCGGCAGCACGAGCAGCGAAACATCGTCGTCGTCCTCGGGTCTAGGGAGCACCACCGGATTCGGGATGGAAGGCCCGGCCGACGACGAGTCGGGCGTGGGTTTCGTGGCGCCGCTGGATGTGGCGTGTGGCGATGCCTCGGCTGCGACGTCTCCCCACTGCGCTCTGTGCAGCGTCCGAGAGCAGAATTGCATCGACGATTTCAAGTGCGTGCCCTGGGCCGAAGACGGCGGCGACGCGTGGAACGGCACCCGCTGCATCGAGCCCCCACGCAGCCCGGTACAGCTCGGCGATCCGTGCACCATCGACGGCGGCCTCGCCTCCGGTCAGGACGACTGCCCCAAGGGCTCGATGTGTTGGGACGCCGACCCGCGTACGGGGGCCGGTCGATGCGTCGCCTTTTGTGCGCCCGCAGACGACGACCCGGTGTGCCCCGCGGACACCGGTTGCATGATCGATGGCTTCGGTGTCTTGGCCCTGTGCCTGCCGCCCTGCGATCCGCTCGAGCCCACCTGCGAGGCGGGGCACAGCTGTCGCTACTTCCCCGCGAGCCAGGCCGCGTACTGCATCCCCGACGAGGGCGGCGAGGTGTTGGTGCCCACCGTGCAGTGTGGCGACGACACGGTGTGCGACGAGGCGCAGGTCTGCATCTCGGCCGGGACCTTCGGCGGCTGCGGAACGCCGAGTTGCTGCACCCTGTGGTGCGACGTCGACGATCCCGAGGCGGACGCCCAGTGTGCGGCGACCCGCGAAAACCACGTCTGCGTGCCGCTGTTCGATCGCGAGCCCATTGCCCCCGAAACTGCGCATCTCGGCTTCTGTGCGCTGCCTCCCGACGAGCCGGAGTGAGACCTTGACCCTGCGCATTCGTCATTCGTCGTTGGTGGTGCTCGCCTCGTTCTTGCTCGCATGCAGAACGGAACAGAGCGCCGCGGGTGACTCGACGGCGGCCGAAAGCTCGGGTCAGCCCTTGCCCGGGCCGGGCACGAGCGGTGGCCCGAGCTCGACGCCGGCCGGCACTTCGGGCGAAGACACCGGGCTCGGCCCCGAGGACAGCGGCGACTCGTCGGGCGGCGCTGCGTTTCTCAGCGAGCCCGACGGCGGCGGCACCTGTGTCGTCTCCGACGACGGCACCTGGCACTGCAGCGCCTGCGACGTGGTGTTGCAGGACTGCCCGGCCGGTGAAAAATGCATGCCGTGGGCCAACGACGGCGGCGGGGTCTGGAACGCCACCCGCTGCTCGCCGATCGCTCCCGATCCGGTCGGCCCCGGAGAGTCGTGCACGGTCGAAGGCAGCGCGACCTCGGGCTTCGACGACTGCGACCTCGACTCGATGTGCTGGGGGGTCGACCCCGACACGCTCATCGGCACGTGCGCTCCGTTCTGTGACCCGATGCAGCCGCAAGAGCACTGCTCCGAGGCGGAGACCTGCGTCGAGGCCAACGACGGCGTGATCTCGCTGTGTCTGTCGCGCTGCGATCCGCTCCAGCCCGACACCTGCACCGAGGGGGAGACCTGCACCATTGTCGGGGGAGACCCGGTCTGCGTACCGTCGTTCAACGGCGGGGGTCAGACCTGCGGGGAGACCCGATGTGACCCGGGGCAGCTGTGTGCTCCGGCCGACGTGGTGGCCGAGTGCGACGACACCTACTGCTGCACGCCCTGGTGCGATCTGGATGCTGCCGAACCGGACCTCGCATGCCCGGTCAGAGGAGAATTGTGTCAGCCCTATTACCCCGATGGGGACGCCCCAGCGGGCTTTGAGCACGTCGGATACTGCGGTGTCCCGATGTGATCTCACATGATGCCGCATCCGACGCGGTGAGCGGGTGAGCCGTTCTCGTCGGTCGCGCAACGGCGCATTCGAGCCAACCCGCCCGCATGGGGAGGGGAGTGTGTCGACGGTACGGCCCGTTCCGGCCGGCGATTGCTATGATGGTGATTCGTGGCCTTCGGGCCACCGGTTCCGAGCATGGCAGCCGCAGACGACGTCGAGCATACGCACGCGACAATCCTGACGGGGCAGGCCATCGATCCACGCCTCGACGCGGTGGATTGTCTGATCGTGCTCGCGGGTGAGGATCCGGGGCGCCGCATCTACCTCGAGGGCGAGGTGATGCTCGGTCGCGGCAAGGACTGCACGGCGCTCATCTCCGACGTGGGCATCTCCCGGCAGCACGCGCGGGTGACCCGGGACGAGCACGGGCAGATCGTCGTCGACGACCTGGGCAGCCGCAACGGCACCCGGGTCAACGGCGACCGCATCCACGAGCGCACCGTGCTCAAGATCGGCGACGAGATCGCGATGGGCGACCGCACCGTGCTCGCCCTGGCCCGGCGCGAGCGCTTCGAAGACAAGCTGCTCGTCGCCCAGAAGATGCAGGCGCTGGGGCAGCTCGCCGGCGGCATCGCGCACGACTTCAACAACATCCTCGGGGCCTTGTTCGCCAACGTCACCTTCCTGGGGGCGAAGGAGCATGACGAAGAGACCGAGCAGTGCCTCGAGGAGATGGAAGCGGCGGTGCGTCGGGCCATCGACCTCACGCGGCAGCTGTCCGGCTTCGGTCGCAAGACGACCTCCGAGCGTCGCTCGATCCGCGTCCACGACCTCGTCCACGAAGGCGTCGGCCTGCTGCGCCGAACCCTGCCGCGCAACGTGACCATCGACGTCGAGATTCCCCCGCGCTTGTTCGTGGTGGGCGATGCGTCGCGGCTGCTCCAGGTGGTTATGAACCTGTGCATCAACGCCAAGGACGCCATGCCGCGCGGCGGCACCTTGACGATCGGGGCGCGGGCGGTGGGCGAGCCCGAGAACACCAACGAAGGCCACCGGGGCTCGCACGTCGAGCTGACCTTCGCCGACACCGGCCTGGGCATCGACTCCCAGACCCTCGACAAGATCTTCGAGCCCTTCTTCACCACCAAGCCACGGGGGCAAGGCACCGGGCTGGGGCTGGCCACCGTGCAGGCGATCCTTCGCGATCACGGCGGCTCCATCGAGGTCTACAGCGAGGTCGGCAAGGGCACGGACTTCGCCATTCGCCTGCCCTCGGCCGAGGATGCTCGCCACGCCACCCTGGTCGGCCAGCGCCTCGACAGTCGCTGGACCGAGAAGCTCGAGGGGCTGGTGCTGGTGGCCGACGACGACGAGCTCGTGCGCGCCGCCATCACCCGCGTGTTGACCCGCGAGGGGGCCGAGGTGGCGGCGGCGGCCAACGGGGCGGAGGCGCTGCGCCGCTACGCCGAGCGGGCGGGCGAGCTTCGCCTCATCATTCTCGACATCGACATGCCGCGGGTCGACGGCCCCGAGGTGCTGCGAGTGCTGCGGTCCTTCGAGTGCGACCTGCCCGTGGTCATCGTCTCGGGTCACGTCGACTCGCGACGCATGCAGGACGTGCGGTCGCTGGGCATCAACGAGATCCTGCCCAAGCCCTTTGCCGCGCAGAACCTGCTCGACGCGGTGCGTCGGCACATGCGGCGCGGCTGACCGCCTCAGCCCGGCAGGTGGGCACGCAGGTGCTCGGCCACCGCGTCCACTGCGGGCCCAACCGTGTTCGGGTCGTCGTAAAAGTCGAACTGAGTGCCCTCGAGCCAGCGGATGGGCTCGGCCTTCGGGACCGCGCCGTGGAAGCGACGGGCTCCCTCGGGGATGGCGGCTTGCTCGGAGTGCACCATGAGCAGCGGAGCCCGTTGCTGCGCCGCGAAGGGGTGGGGGTCGAAGGTCAGCCACTCGGTCCACGCCATGGTGGCGAACGCGTTCGGCCAGGCCTCGACGGCTCCCCGTGCGGCGTCGAGGTAGTAGTCGAAGGGGCCGTACATCGCCGCGGACTCGTCGGTGGTGCTCACGGCGGGGACGTACTCCACCTCGCCCGTGGCGTCGTAGTGCGACTGGGCGGCGGCGGCTCGATCGAGGCGCTCCTTCACGCCCGCCTCGCCGCCGTAGATCGCTTCGACCAGGCCCGCGTCGTGCAGCCACGGCGCCACGAGAGCCACGGCACCGAGGCCGGGGGCGTTCACAGCCGCGCCCGCCACGAACCCGGCTCCGGCGCAGATCCCCAGCGCGCCCACCGAGTCGGTCGCCACCCGAGAGTCTCGGCGGAGGAAGGCCACCGCCGCGGCGACGTCGGCCATCTTCATCGACGCGGACTCGAGGTTGCGCGGTTGCCCTCCGCTCTCGCCGTAGCCCCGCGGATCGAAGGCGAGGGCGGCGAAGCCTCGCTTGGCCAGCTCGGCGGCGTAGCGCCCGGCCATTTGTTCCTTCACCGTGGTCCAAGAGCCGAGCACCACGACGCCGGGGTGCGGGCCCTCGCCCGTCGCCGGGCGATATAGATACCCGGCCACGCGCTCGCCCATGCTCGAGAAGCGGACCCGCTCGATGCGGACGCCGTCGGGCTCGGGCAGCGCCCGATCGCTCTCGCCCGCCTCCTGGAGGAGATTGCGGTTGCCCGTTTGGTGGTGCACGTCGAGTCGTAGCGAACGAAGACGCCACTGGTCGTCGGCTCGCTCGAAGCCTGCCTCGTAGTGCCCCGCGACCATCCACTCGTCTCCGCCGGGCAGACCCTGCGCGACGTGGTAGCCCCGCACGGGCACGTGGACGGTGGCTCGCCCGCCGTCGATGTCGGTGCTCCCCGCTCCGAGCATGTGCTGGGTCGCGTGCAGCGGGGTCAGCAGGGTCGTCCACTGGGCGACGAGTTCGTCCGCGGTGACTTCACTGGGTGGCGCGCCAAAGAGCGAGGCGTAGTCGGTCGTGACTCGGGCCGCCAGCTGCTCCCGCACCAACGACCAGTCTTGCTGGTCAATGCCGCGGAGCAGGAGGGCCATCGTGTCCATGGGGGTTGTGCTGATCGTGGTCATCGGTCTCGTTTTCCCGAGATCAAGCTAGTGCCCGTCATGGGTGAATGAAATGAAAATGAAAGAACACTATCTGTTCGTAAAACGACCAGGTGAGCTACTCTCGATCCGTGGACCATGTCGCCAAACTCGTGCTCTTCAGCGATGTGGTCGAGCGCGGGAGCTTCTCTGCCGCCGCCGCGCACTGGGGGTTGAGCCACTCCACCGTCAGCAAGCACATCAAGACCCTCGAGGTGCACCTGGGCGTGCAGCTTTTGCGTCGCACCTCGCGAACGATGACCCTGACCGAGGCGGGCGAGCTGGTGCTGGGCTACGGGCGTCGGGTCGGCAGCTCGATGCACGAGCTCGGCGAGCAGCTCGCGACTCTGCGTGGTGAAGTGAGCGGTACGCTTCGCGTCCACGGCCTGGTGCACGTCGGGCGCCATCTCGTGCAGCCCGCGGTGGCGGCCTTGCTCGCCGAGCATCCCCATCTTCAGGTGCGCGCCGTGTTCGACGACGGCCCGCTCGCGTTTCATCGGGACGGGATCGACGTCGCCGTGCGGGTCGGGCTCTATGCCTCGGCCGACCTCGCGGCGAGCAAGCTGATGGACAACGAGGTCTGCCTGGTCGCGGCGCCGTCGTTGCTCGAGCGTCACGGTACGCCGTCGCATCCCCGCGACCTCGCTCGCTTCCCCACCGTCGCCTACGAGTCCGGCTCGGTGCGCATCGACGCGTGGAGCTATCGCGAAGGCGATGAGGTGCATACCGTCGCGATCACGCCCGCGTGCACCTTCAGCGATGGCAACGCGCTGGCCGATGGTGTCGCGGCGGGCCTCGGGGTCGGCTATCTGTCGGCCTTCGCGGCGCACCGAGGGCTCGAGCGAGGTGAGCTCCTGCGGGTGCTGCCGCAGTTCGAGCTGCCCGCCTACGATCCCGTCTATCTGCTCTACGCGCGCACGGAGTACGTGTCGCCGAGCATTCGGGCGTTCCTACGACACATCCGTGCGGTCGCTCGTTCGTTCGGGGGCGCGTCGGGTCGGACGACGCGAAGAAAGCCTCGCGCTCGCAAGACGAAGTCACGCCGTTCGAAATGAGACGAAAGACCTCGGGCTTCGGGTGGCGATCGGAAAGAGCCGTCGTTCGTACGTCGTTCGTCGAGTGGCTGAACGGTGAACGATGACGGGGTCGAGCCCGTGCGCTTCAAGCCAAGGTCGGGCGGTACACTGCCACTCCGCTTGCTTTGCCATCGCGGAAGGAATCCAGGATGACAGACCCCTATCTCGGTGAGATTCGAGTCTCGGCCACCAATGTCGTGCCTCGCAACTTCATGCCCTGCCACGGCCAGACTCTTCAGATTCAGCAGAACCAGGCGCTATTCGCCCTGCTGGGGACGGAGTGGGGTGGCGACGCTCGTACCACGATGCTGCTGCCCGATCTGCGGGGGAAGAAGGTCGTAGGGGTGGGCAAGCACGAGTTCGGACCGGTCGACGGCACCACGGCGGCGATCGAGCTGGCCATCGACGTGCAGCCGCCACCCATGCCCAACCCAGGCACCGACTTCGCGAAAATTCGTGCCTTCGCCTTCGGGTTCGCCCCGCGCGGGACCATTTCGTGCCAAGGGCAATCGTTGAAGGTCGCCGACCACAACCAGCTCTTCGGCTTGATCGGCCACACCTACGGCGGTGAAGGGGAAGAGTTTGCCCTGCCGAACCTCGACAACCGGTCCCCCATTGGATTCGAAGGAAGCAAGCCGGGGACAGCGACCGCGTCGACCCTGCAGCTCAACATGAGCACGAACCTGAAGGCCCAGGATGCTCTGATCGCGATGGCCAGCTACGACTTCGCCCCTCGAGACAGTGAGCTGTGCCGCGGTCAGTCGCTTTCGCAGAGCGAGTACGCCGACTTGTTCGAACTCATCGGTACCAAGTACGGAGGCGAGGCGCCGAACTTCGACTTGCCCGACCTCACCCTGCGGACGCCGCTCGGTGACGACCAGGAAGACGGCGTGGGCACCAAGGGCGACGGCACCTTGGCGATGAACTTCATCATCTGTACCGAAGGCATCTTCCCGCCCCGCAGCTGAGCGGGACATGGCTCGCACGCCGAGTCGGGGCGTGCAGCCCCCGAGCGGTCTCGCGTCCCGGAGCGACGCAGGTCGCTCGGCAAAACCTCGCGAACCGGTGTCTCACCTCCCGTGGGGGGCGGGGCCGAACGGGCCCAGGCGGCCGAACGATGGTCCGGCGCACGCACGCCCCCGAGCGCGGACGGGACGAGAGACGAGCATGCGGCAATCGTTGGGGTGGGGGCTGTTGGCGAGCGTGGTGGTGGCCTGTGGCGGCGGTGAGGGCGGCGGGCAGCCTCCCGACGACTCGGGTGTGCCGCCGATCACCGTCTCGGGTACGGGGACGGATACCGGGGGCTCGGGCACGGCGGCGGAGACCGAGGCGCCGACCGACGGTGCCGATTCCACGGGCGACACGGGCGGGGCCAGCTGCATGGCCAGCATGGATTGTCCCGAGGCCCAGGCCTGCGCGGCGGGGGAGTGCGTGCCCACCGACGGGCCCTGCGAGACCGACTCCGATTGCGACGGCGACACCTACTGCTGCGCCGGCGGCTGCCTGCCCGACGACGAAGAGGGCGGCTGGTGCATCCCCTACGGCCTCGGCCCGCTGGGCGACGTGAACGACGAGTGCCTGGGCGACGTGGTCATCGGCTTGTTCGAGCCCGACCTCCAGTGCGAGTGGACGGCCCCGCCCGCGGGCGACCCGTACCCCGATCACGTCAACGTGCTCACCACCCCGATGGTGGCGCAGCTGCCCTACGACTCGGGCGTGGCGGGCGAGATTGCGCTGGTGACCTACAACTGCACGGACGGCGGCTCGGCCTCCAGCTACGGCTCCGATCCGAACTGCTACGGCGTCATCCGCATCCTCAACGGGCAGACCTGCGAGCAGATCGACACCATCGACGACCCGTCCGCTCGCTTGATCGCGGCCACGCCTCCGGCCATCGGTGACCTCGACGGCGACGGGAGCCCGGAGATCGTCAGCCTGCGCGCGGTCAGTGGCGTGGTGGCGTTCACCTGGGACGACGCCGTGGGCCGCTACGACACGCTGTGGGTGGCCGAGGACTCGAGCATCAGCGCCCAGAACCGATGGGACGGGCCCGCGATCCACGACCTCGACGGCGACGGCGCGCCCGAGGTGGTGAGCAGCAGCGAGGTCTACGACGGCGTGACCGGAGCGCGGCTCAATCCAGGGCAGCTCGTCGCGGGCGGCTTCGGGGTCTCGCCCGGGGTGTTCTCGGTAGTCGGCGACCTGCAGAGCGACGGTCAGGCCGACCTGATCGCGAACGGGATCTGGAGCTGGGACGTGGGCTCGAGCTCGTGGCTGATGACCGCCCCGGGGACGCCCGGCGGTCGCCACTATGGATTCGCCGACTTCGGTACTCCCGGCGCCACCCCGGCCGACTTCGATCGCTTCACCCTCGATGGGGTCGCGGAGATCGTCACCGTGGGCAACGGCACGGTCCTGCTGCACACCCTCGACGGCCAGGAGCTGATGAGCGTGGGCGGCATCGCGGGGGGTGGTCCGCCGACCATCGGGGACTTCGACAACGACGGCTTTCCCGAGGTGGCCTCTGCGGGCGGCAACTTCTATCGGGTCTTCGACCTCGATTGTGCCGATCCCATGACCCCGGGCTGTGCCGCGGGCTTCATTCGGTGGATCCAGACCTCGCAGGACCTCAGCTCGAGCAACACCGGCTCGTCGATCTTCGACTTCGAGGGCGATGGCCAGGCCGAGGCGGTCTACGGCGACGAGTGCTACCTGCGCGTCTACGAGGGCGGTACGGGCGAGGTGCTCTACTCGGCGCCGCGGACCTCGTGTACCTGGTACGAAAACCCGATCGTGGTCGACCTCGATCAGGACGACAACACCGAGATCCTCGTCGGGTCGAACACCAACTGCGGCGTGGGCTGTCCCGCCATCGATCCCATCCATCGCGGGCTGCGCTGCGAGGACGGCACGGGGTGCCCGTCGGGGATCTGCGATGCGGGCTTTTGTCGCTGCGCGGGCGATGCCGAGTGCCCCGCCGAGCACAGCTGTGCGGCGCCGCCGGCCGAGACACCTGGGGCGGGTGACACCTGTCGGGCCGCGAACCCGCCGGGCCTGGTCATCTCGGGCGTTCGGGTGCTGCGGGATCGCCTCGATCGCTGGGCGAGCTCGCGGCCGCTGTGGAACCAGCACGCGTACTCGATCACCAACGTCGAGGACGACCTCAGCGTGCCTGCGACCGGCGTGTGGGAGCAGAACTTCAGCCTGGCGGAGCGCAACAACTACCGCCAGAACGAGCAGGGCGCGGCCACGGCCGAGGAGCTGCCGGACATCACGGGGCGGCTCGAAGACACCGCCTGCACGCTCGAGGGCTCCGACGTGACGCTCATGGGCACGGTGTGCAATCGCGGGCTGCGAGCGGTCGCGGCCGCGTTGCCGGCCACCTTCTATCTCGGCGAGCCGGGCACGGGGGAGATCCTGTGCGTGGCGTATACGGCCGAGCCCGTTCCCGTCGGTCAGTGTCGCGAGGTCAGCTGTCCGATCGGCTCCGAGGTCTCGGGGCTCATCACCATGGTCGTCAACGACGACGGGCAGGGCGGGGCGCTGACGGTCGAGTGCAACGAGGACAACAACACCGACACGGTGGACGTGGCCGACTGCAACCCGCCCGCGTGAGCTGCAAAACGGCGAGCCCGCGTACGGGCTCGCCAACGGTCTCGGTGACTCGAGTTTAGGCCGAGCAGACGCCCACGGTGCCGAGGCACTCGTCGGGGGCCGCCCCGTCTTCGTACCAGGGCAAGCAGGACTGGCCGGGCAGGCACGCGCTGTCGTCACCCGGTGTGCAGACCGGCGAGCAGCAGCCCACGTCGGTGCAGCCGGGCACGATGTCGCCGACGAGGCAGAACGTGCCCGCGTCGCAGGTGTTGATGAACTGGCACGAGTCCCCGGGGGCGCCCTGGTCTCCCGATGCATCGGGGGCACACAAGAACGTGTCCTCGAAGGGATAGCAGGCCTGCCCGGACGGGCATGCCAAGGGGTCGAGCGGGTTGCAGACCGGCAAGCACAGCGCCAGCGCGCCCTCGTTGGAGATGGCGCAGGTGGTGTTGGCCGTGTTGCACACGGGCGACGCCTCCGTACAGCCGCACATCTCGATGCACTCGCCCTGGCTGGTCTCGGCGTCGACGTCCCAGCACATCAGGCCGAGGTCGCAGTCGTCGATGCCCGAGGTGCCGCTGCCTTCGACCGTGCAGGTCTCGCCCACCTGAGCGGGCATGGCCGCCACCGGACTGCATCGCGTCGCATTCCAGTTCCCGCCGTCGTTGCCCCACGGCATGCACTTTTCGCCCGCGGGACAGTCCTGGGCGAAGATGTCGCATTCGAAGGGGTCGGAGCCACCGTCGGGGCGCTCGATGAAACCGCCGAAGTCGGGCTCGTCGGGGGCCACCAGCGAGTCCACCGGTTCGCCGCCCGCGACGGGCCACGAGCCTTCGATGATGACGGCGGGAGGGGCATCGCTCGCGCCGCACTTGGCCGGGGGAGGCAGCGAGACCTCGCAGACTTCCATGTCGCCGGTCTCTCCATTCATATCGCCGGTTTCGGTGGAGTCCGAGCTGTCGCTGCCGTCGGTGGAATCGATGCTGGTGGTGGATTCGGCGGCACCGGTGCTGTCGGCAGCTCCGGTGGACGCCGGGGGTGGAGTGTCATCGGGCTGGGTGGGGCCGCCGGAGGACGCCATCGCGTCCCCCGTGCTGGATGCTCCTTCGGGGCCGCCGCTGGGCTCGTCATCGGGACAGCCGAGCAGCGGGAGTAGGGTGCATAGAAATAGTGATGAACGGATGGTTGGTGAAATACGTGGAACCATGGATCCGACTACTTGGTGCACTCGGACCGCCCATCGATCATCACGATTCACGAACGTGGGATGACACGGAGGCGTGGATCACAGCGCGGGTGTACCGACCCGTCGGCGGGACGACTTGCCGCACGGCGTGGTCGGGAACTTCAATAGCGTCGACGGCGACCGGCGGCTGCGTGGCCGCTTACGACGCGGGACTACGACCGGACGCGGCCAAGAAATCGGCGAGCGCCCGGTGGTAGGCGGCGAGCGCATCGATCTCTTGGTTGGCCGCGTCGGCAGCCGCGAGCTCGCGAAGGTTCACCGTGACCAGGTCGCTCGCGCCTTCGTTGAACCGCGTGCGCTCGGCATCGGCGAGTCGATCGGCGGCGTCGATCTGCTGACGAGCGAGGGTGATGCTCTGCTCGGAAGCCCGCAGCGAGACCAGGGCGGAGCGCACCTCGGCCCCGATGCGATCGCGGAGCCCTCGACGCTGGGCATCGACGGAGGCCAGCCCGGCCTTGGCCGCCCGAAAGTCACCCCGCGCCTGGCGAAGCGGCAGCGGCATCGCGAACACGAGGCCTGCGCCCCACTCGACCGGCTGCAGCTCCTCGATGCCTTCCCCGATGTCCTTGGCGACGTAGCTCTGGATGTTCACCGATGGAGCGCGCTGGTTCTTCGCCAGCCGCACGTCGACCCGGGCCGCGTCCCGGGATGCATCGAGGGCGGCGAGATCGGGGCGCCGTTGCAGGGCCGCGTCGACTTCGGCCTGGTCGCCAGCCAGATCGAGGCGCAGGGGCTCGGGGAACGCCGAGGGGACCCGGTCTTCACCCACGCGCACCGTGTTGGCATCGGCGTCGCGCAAAAACAGCGACAACGCGAGCGAGGCCTGCTCGAAGTCGCGTTCGGCCGAGACCACCTTGCCCATGCGATCGAGCACGAGCCGACGGTTGTCCACCAGCTTGATCCGTTCGATGGCTCCAGCGGCGGCTTGCTCGTTGAGGCCCGCGTCGCGGCGCTCGGCGATCGCCAGCAGGTCCCGCGCCACGCGGAGCCGCTGGCCCGCGGCGACCCAGGCCCAGTAGGTGCTGGCGGCCTTGCGCTCGTTGGCCAGCTGCGTGGCATCGCGGGCTCGCTCGGCCCCGCCCCGCAGGATCTTGGTCTTCTGGATCTTCGCTCGCCGAGCGTCGATGGGGCCGTCCCGCCAGATGGGAATGTCGATGCCGGCCCGCATCTCGCCCCCGGAGAGCGTCTGCTGGCCGCTGCGGTAGGTGGGGTAGGTACCGAGCCCGAGGCGATAGCCCGCGAACACGCCGAGGCCCCACGCGGGCGTCGCCTGGCGTGCGAGCACGTCGATCTGTCCGTTGCGGTAGTAGCCGACGGGGGCGTACTTGCCCGTGATCTTCAGCTCGGGATCGAAGCCCCCCTTGGCGGCCAGCTCTTTACCCCGAGCTCGGTCGACGCCCCGGTCGGCCGCTTCCACGGCGGGGTGGGTCTGGCCGACGGACTGCAGCACGTCGTCGAGGGACAGCGGCTCGGTCGCGGACGCAGCCGTCGGCGCACCGACGGTGAGGGCCGCGACCAGGACGAAGAGGCGGCAACGCGAGGGCATGCTCATGGTTTGGCGCCGGGTTCGGCGGGGGGAGTCACGGCGGGGGGAAAGCCGTTGAACTGACGCCACAGCTCGTACCCGAGGCTGACCTGATTGAGCAGCACCCAGCCGTTGGCGCGCACGCCCTGGCGGAGGTAGCGAGCTTCCGGCCAGTCGTCGTGCTCGTCGGGGATCACGACCACGCGAAACTGTCCGCGGCCGTTGTCGGTGGCGTCGACGAAGGCGACGGTGCCGCCGAAGGTGCCGACCGCGACCGAGGGCCAGCCGACGAACTGCACGGCCGGCCATCCCTCGAACTGGACTCGCACGTGGCGACCCGCGGTGATGAGCGGGGCGTCGTTGCCGTCGACCCACAGCTCGACCGCGCGCGACTCGGTGTCGGGCACCAGCACCGCGAGCTCGTCGCCTTGCTTGGCCTGCTCACCGCCTTGCTTGGCCACGAGGCGGAACACGGTGCCGGCCCGGGGCGCCTCGATGCGCATGGTCTGCTGCCGCGCGAGGCGGACGTCGAGCTTGGCCAGCTCGGCCTCGGCCTTGGCCTTGTCGGCCTTGGCCTTCTGCAGCGACGAGCGTGCGCCTTCGATCTTGGCCTGGCTGTCGGCCCCGGTTCGGGTCCGATCGGCCCCCATCGCCTTGACCTCCCGCTTGGCGGCGGCCAGGTCGGCTTTGGCGCGGTCGAGCGAGGCGCTGGTGGTCTCGACCTGGAGCTCGGCCAGCTCGAGGGTCCGGGTCGACGCGAGGCCACTTTCGTGGAGCGAGCGCTGCCGGGTGACGTTGAGGGTGGCGGTCTTGTGGGCGGCCTCGGCGGCATCGAGGGCCCGGTGGGCGCCGTCGCGGCGGTCCTCGGCGATCTGCTGCTTGAGGCCCGCGCCCATCACCGCCGCGCTACGCACCTCGCCGAGCGAGGAAATCTTGGCTTCTTGAACCGCGATGGTGAGCGTGGCCGCGTCGATCTGGCGCTCGACCGAGCTTCGCTCACGGCGCAGGCGCTCGAGAATCTGGGGATCGTTGTCGCTGAGCTCGACGATCGGATCGCCCGCGTCGACATGGTCGCCCTCTTGGACGTACCACTCGACGACCCGGCCGCTGATGGGCGCCTCGATGGCCTGCTGGCGCTCGAGCGGCGCGTAGGCGATGAGCCGGCCGGTACCGGCCACGTTCTGCTGCCAGGGGGTGACCACGAGCGCGACGATCATCGCGACCGCGCCCGCGAGCAGCAGTCGCGCGAGCACGCGGGCCCCGTCGATGGAGCCGGCCGCGTCGAGCGCGGACGGGCGAGAGACGCCGATGGTGGAAGGCTTCACTGCACGACCTCCAGTGCTCCGTCGCTGATGCGGGCGCTTCGATCACAGCGCTCGGCCACGCGCGGGTCTTCGGTGACCACGATGGTGGTCCACCCCGCGTCGTCGGCCAGCACGGTGTCGAGCAGGGAATCCATGGCTTCGGTGCTCAGGCCCAGGCCATCGAGGGCGCGGTCGAGCAGCAGTACCCGAGGCCGCGCGGCCAGGGCCCGCACCAGGGCGAGGCGGCGAGCCTGGGTGTCGGAGAGCGGGCCGCCGAGCGGCAGCAGGGGGGTATCGAGCCCCGAAGGCAGGCGGTCGACGGCATCTTCGATGTCGACCAGGCGCAGCAGGGCTCGGGCGGCCGGTTCGTCGAGCGGGGTGTCGGCGGCGAGGCGCAGGTTGTCGATCACCGTGCCCACGATGAAGTCCGCGCCGCGCACCATCAGCACGCGGTCGCGAACCGAGGCCAAGTCGGCGCGGCGAAGGTCGAGCCCGTCGATGTGCACGCTGCCGCCGCTGGGTCTCCGAAAGCCGCCCAGGACCTCGAGCAGGGTGCTCTTGCCCGACCCGGCGTCGCCCATCAGCCGCAGGCTCTGCCCGGCCGGGAGCTCGAGCGCGGCGCCGTGGAGCAGGCCACGCTCGCCTCGGCGGACGTCGACTTCACGGACCGCGACCGAGGCCGCGCTGCCGCTGGGCAGCGGCTCGCCGCCGCGACGCTCGGTGGGCAGGTCGACGACCTCGGAGATCTTGAGCACGGCGACATCGAGGTCGTAGAGCTTTTCGAGGTTGTTGCCGAGCTTCATGAACCCGACGCCCATCGCCGCGATGACCAGCTCGGCGGCCACGAGCTGACCCAGGGTGAGCTGGCGGTTGATGACCAACCAGCCGCCGACGCCCAGCAATGAGACGACGGCGAGCACCTGCAGCCCGATGCCCCCGGCGAGCTGCCGAAGAAGGATGCGGAAGTGACCCTTGCGCGCGGCGATGTAGTCGCGAGACAGCATGTCGCTGTGCTCGGCCGCCCGCTTTTGCGCCGCCATGCCGCGGAACAGGTGCGGGGCTCGCCCGAGCCCCTCGAGCCACGCCGCGGTGCGGTACTTGGCCGAAGACTCGCGCAGGCCGGCCGAGACCGCGCCGCGCCCCATGATGAGCACGCCCAGCAGCAGGACGATCAACACCACGTCGAAGGTCAGCAACAGCGGGTGATAGAAGCCGAGCAGCAGCATCCCCATGAAGGTCTGCAGCGTCAGGGCCATGCCATCGAGCAGCAGGACCGACAGCGACTTCTGAATGGTGAGGACGTCGAAGAAGCGGTTGACGACCTCGGAGCCGTCTTTTTCGTCGAACACCTCGGCCCGCACGCTGGGCAGGCGCCGCCCGAAGTCGTCGGCGACGCGGATGAAGACCCGGCGCTGCAGCACCTCGACGACGTAGGTCTCGAGCACGCTGAGCAGGCCGGAGAAGGCCAGGCCGCCCAATAGCAGCAGGCTGAGCACGACCAGCGGCTGCAGCACCGAGCCGAACGCGACGGTGTTGACCAGAGCCTGGACCGCGATGGGGGTGGCGAGCGTGAGACCACCGATGACGATCGCGTACACGAGCACGACCCACAGGTCGCGACGCTCGAGGCGAAGGAAGGCCCGGAGGCGACGCCACGGGGCCGCGGCGAGCTCGGGGCGGCGCTGGGCGGATATGGGATCGAGCGCGAGCAGTGGTTGCAGGTACACCCACGGCTGGTCGCCGGCCGCCGCGTGGAGCTGGGCGGCGGTCATCGTCATGCGGGCCTCGCCGCGCTCGTCGAGCCGGACGACCTGGGAGCGCTTGGGATGCCCGCCCAGCGCGATCAGCCACTGCCCGGGACCGGTGCGCACCAGGGCGGGACGCTGCCGGGGGCCTGGGGTCGGCGCCTGCTCGCAGATCTCCGGGTGCAGGCCCAGCGCGTTGGAGGCGGAGCCGGCCGCTCGCAGCCATCCATCGCTCCCGACGGTGGAATTCGAGGACGCGCGCCACGCGTCCTCGGCGCGAATGGGCGCTCCGGCCTCTTGCGCGGCCAATTCGAGCGCTCGCGCGAGGATCGACGCCTCGCGGCCCGGCTCGAAGTCGACCGCTCGGTATCCGCGGGGTGGCTCAGCCGTGCGTTCCATCGTCCTTTGAACCCATATACATGAAAATCTTTTCATGTATATTTTATCAAGATGTCATCGTCAAGGGATCGATCGGATAGCGCCCGAGGTCGCGAGCCTCCCGACGCTCACGAGCACATGTGGACCTTCTTGAGCAACTACGCCCATGTGTTGGTTTGCGTTGCGCAAGACCCCGACCTGACCCTGCGAGAAATCGCCGAGCGCGTCGGCATCACCGAGCGCGCCACCCATCGCTTGGTGGCGGAGCTCGAGGCCGGCGGCGTGATCACGCGCGAGCGAACGGGGCGACGCAACCACTACGAGATCGACCTCTCCGCCCCGATGCGTCACCCGCTGGAGGCAGAGAAGACGGTCGGCGACCTGCTGGCGGCGCTGCTGGGGAAGAAGGAAGCGGCCAGCCTCGGGCTGAAGCCGGTCCGCCGTCGGGCGCGAGGCTGACTTCGCTCGGGGCGACCCTGACGACGGGCCATGGGGGACGCGCGGCTCAGCCCGCGGGCGGGATCTGATCGCAGGTCTCTCCGATGACCTCGGCGAGGGCCGAGCCCACCACGTTGGCGTAGTCGGCGGGCTCGTCGATGCTGCCCGTGGCGTTGAAGTTGGAGAACTGGTTGAAGAACTGCCACAGGCCGTTGTTCACGCCCTCGATGCACTGATCCACCAGCCCGGTGATCAGCACGCACTGATCACCGCCGCAGCCGGCTTTGGCGTCGACGACCATGTCGTAGTAGGTGGCGGCCCCCTCGGGCGATTTGTCGGGCTCGTCGGTGAGTACGATGATGGCTAGCACCGCTCCCTCATCGCGCAAGAAACCCGCGTTGAATGTCTCGTTGGCGGGGTGCAGGGCGTAGCCGGCGGCAGCGGACATCATCTCGAAGCTGCACCCGGTCTCGCCCGCTGCGACGGCGGCCTGGGAAAACCACAGCTTCAGGTCGGCGGAATCCTCGCCCACGATCGCCTCGAAGTAGCGCTGGCCGTTCCACTCGAAGAGCCGACCCTGCTCGCCGTTGACCCCGTTGCTGCCCTCGGTGGGCGGATCGTAGTGATTGTTCACCGTCGTGCCGGAGGCCGTGGTCACGCAGTTGAAGACGCCCTCGGAGCAGTTGCCGTCGAAGAACGAGGTGGTGGTCATGCCCACGTGCAGGTCGGTGCCCGGCGGGAGGTTGGCCCACATCTCGTCGACGAAGGTCGGCCACGCCAGGGCGAGCTGGGTCTGGTGCTGGTTCATCGACAGCGAGTTGTCGATGACGAAGAGGATGTCGACCGCGTTGCAGAAGTCTTGCTTGCCCTCGCCGATGTCCGCGGGCCCGACGTCGAGCAGCACGCCGTCGTCTTCTTCGGCGGCCGCGGTGGTCCCCGTCTCGTCGGCGACGTCGGTGGCCCCCGCGGTGGTCGTGCCGTCGGCGGAGGACGGCGTGGGCGTGCCCGTGGTCGGCGTGACGGTGCCGCCCGCCGAGTCGAAGGGGTTGTCCGTGTCGTCCTGCGGGCACCCGCTCAGGGTCGACGCGCACAGCAGCAGCAGCGTCGACGAGGCAGCGGAGGTCAGTACGGGGCGGAGGCGGCGATCACGGGCGCGACGCATGCCGATACATTGAAGCATCGCGCGTGAAGATGCATCCCCGACTCGCAATCGGGCCCACTTTGCTGCAGGTGGGGCAATCTTCAGCAGCGCGAGCCGGGCAGACGCTGGTCGCCCGAGCGGCGGGTGACCTGCATTTGATCGAGGTGCTCGAGGAAGGGCACCGCGTACTTCCGGGTCAGCCCGGTCATCTGCTTGAGCGCCTGAACGTCGATGGTCCCGTGTTCGCGCAGGTGCTCGCGCACGCGCTCGACGAGGCCGTCGTGGCTCTCGCGCGACCACGAGATGTCGGGGGTGAGCTTGACGATCCGACCGGTGCGCTGCAGCACGCCGACGATCTCGAGCACCTGGCGGCTGGTCAGGCCCGCGGCCGCCTGCACGTCCTTGAGGTTGGGCGCGGCCAGGCCGGCTTCCTCGTAGCGATCGAGCACGCGCTGCATGTGCTCGGGAAGCTCACCTTCGGCGGGCACGCCCTTGCCGGGCCGAGCCAGGGTGCCCTGGTCGTCCACTGCCTGCAGGGCCCCGCGGGCGACGGCCTGATCGACGGCCCAGGCCGCGACCGTCGCGGCGACCCGATCCCCGAGCAGACCCTCGGCCGAGGCCCGCCCGAGCCCCGGCTGCATGGGGTTTTGCGCGTGGAAGCGGTCGGCTCCCGCGATGACCTTGTCGATCAGCGGTCGGGCCGACTCCGTGTGCACGTAGCGGTCGTGGCCCAAGGGCACCAGCACGGCCCCCTTGCCTTCGCTCATCTTCTTGAGCAGCTGCGGGGTCTCGCGCAGCCCGGTGCGGCGCTCGATGGTGAGGGCATCGATGCCCAGCACGCCCGCGTCGTGGACCAGGGCTCGGATGCGCGCGGAAGGGTCGGTGTCGGCCAGGGCACGGCCGACCGCGATCCACCGCGGCCGCTGCCCCCGCCCGCCCGAGGGCTCGGGATCGATGATCGTGCCGCCGCCGATGGTGAGCCCGTGGTCGTCGTGGGCCCCCGCGGTGGTCGAGGCCGAGAAGGCCCGCACCACCAGCCGCTGGTCTCGCCACACGGGCAGCGGGTTGGCGAGGCGAATGCGGACCAGGCCCCCGTGCCCCGGTGGGATGGTCAGCTGTCCCGGCTCGTCTTCGAAGGGTTGGTCGGGATTCGGTGCCCGCCACAGCGGATCGAGCCGCGCCGGAGTGTGGGCCGTGCCCGCGCAGATCTGGACGCTGGTGTCTCGGGTCCACGCCGGATCGCGCCCGGGGAGGTGCCGCAGCATGGCGTGCACGACCGCGCCCGCGCCGACGGTGGGCCCCCGGGTGAGCACGTCGCCGCGATGGATCTCGGAGACCTCGATCCCGGCCAGGTTGATCGCGGTGCGGTTGCCCGCCACCACCCGCGATTGATCCGAGCTGCGCACCTGGGCGGCGCGGCTGCGGACCTGTCGGGTCTCGCGGCTCGGCCCCGCGGGCACGAGCGTCAGGTGGTTGTCGGCACCCAGGTCGACGAGCCCCGACAGCAAGGTCCCGGTGACGACCGTGCCGTGCCCCTTGATGGTGAACACGCGATCGATGGGCAGGATGACCGGCCCCTTGTTGTCGCGACGCGGCAGCTTGCCGATGAGCTTGACGACCTCCGCCCGCAGCTCGTCGATGCCTTCTTTGGTGTGGCCGCTGCACGGGACGATCTTCGACTCGGCGAACACGCTGCCCTGCAACGCGGCGTGGACGTCCTCGACCGCCAGCTCGATCGCCTCTTCGTCACCCTCGAGCTGGTCGACCTTGGTCAGCGCGACGACGCCGTGCTCGATGCCGAGCAGTCGACACACGTTGAGGTGCTCGCGGGTCTGGGGCATGACCCCATCCTCGGCGGAGACCACGAGGATCACGAGGTCGATGCCGCCGGCGCCGGCGACCATGGTGCGCACGAAGCCCTCGTGCCCCGGCATGTCGACGATGCTGGTGCGGATGTCGGGGGTCGGCTCCCAGGCCGCAAAGCCGAGCTCGATCGTGATCCCGCGGCGCTTTTCCTCGGGCAGACGGTCGGTATCGACCCCCGTCAGCGCGCGGACGAGCGTGGTCTTGCCGTGGTCGATGTGGCCAGCGGTGCCGAGCACCAACGAACGGGGGGCCTTGGCCATCGCCGGGAGTCTACCCTCGGCGGCCCGAGCCGGCCGCGGAAGCCGGCTGTTTTGTCCGAACCCCGATTCGGCTAGCATTCGGGGGCTCATGGGCAATCCCGGTTCCGATGCCGATCCCACCCAGATCGGCCGCTATCACGTCGAGGGCCAGCTCGGCGCAGGCGGCGTGGGAGTGGTGTTCGCGGCCCACGATCCGCGGCTGGGCCGGCGGGTGGCGGTGAAGCTGCTGCGGTCCGACCGGTTGGGTGCCGATCCCGCACGGGCGGGGCAGCGGCTCCGCGAGGAAGCTCAGGCCATGGCCCGGCTCGCCCACCCCAACGTGGTCACCGTCTACGACGTCGGGGAGCACGAGGGCGGGGTCTACATCGCGATGGAATTGGTCGAGGGGCAATCGCTCCGGGACTGGCTCAAGGTGATGGCTCGGCCCTGGCGTGAGGTCCTCAACGCGTACTTCCAGGCGGGTCGCGGGTTGGCGGCCGCCCACGAGGCGGGGCTGGTGCACCGCGACTTCA
This sequence comes from Myxococcota bacterium, assembly GCA_039028615.1. Taxonomy (GTDB): domain Bacteria; phylum Myxococcota_A; class Polyangia; order Nannocystales; family Nannocystaceae; genus Paraliomyxa. The sequence goes on from JBCCHT010000038.1 coordinate 80,860, forward strand.
AGCCGGCCAACGTCTTGGTGGGCGTCGACGGTCGCGTGCGGGTGGTCGACTTCGGCTTGGCGTCCACCGGCCCCATCGATCTCGCGAGCACCGATCTCGACGAGCTCGAAGGGCATGCCTCGACCAGCGGGATCTATCACCGGTCTTCGCAGCTCACCGACATCGAGACCACCGTCGACGAGTCGGGGTTGGCCCCCGACGACGGGCCGTTGACCACGGGGGTGATCACGCCGCGACAGGCCACGGCGGACATCAGTGGAACCTTCACCGCGGTCGACATGACCATCGAAGGCACGCTGCACCCGGCGTCGCTGGGCGCCGACCCGCACACCACCATTCCCACCGGGCTGACGCACTCGGGCCTGGTGGCGGGCACGCCGGCCTATATGGCGCCCGAGCTTTTTTTGGGCCGCACCGCCGACGCGCGCAGCGACCAGTTCGCGTTCGCCGTTTCGCTCTACGAAGGCCTTTATGGTGAGCGGCCTTTCGCCGGCAGCAACACGGCGGAGATCGCCGATGCGGTGATGAACGGTCGTATGCGCACGCTCTCGTCCACGCATCGCGTGCCGCGGTGGGTGCACCGCATCGTCGAGCAGGGTCTGCAGACGCGCCGCCAAGACCGGCACGTCTCCATTCGCTCGATGCTGGCGTCCTTCGCGTTCCTCGCCCGCGTGGTCTGGAACTGAAGCCCCACAAAAGAAATCGCGATCGAGGTCCCGGAAAAGCGTGGGGGCCTCGGTGTCGTATGAGGTGAGAGACCAATTCTCTTCGGGGCGCCGCTTCACACAACGCCAATCACCCTCGTGGGTGGTGCCCTCACTCACCGATCCCGGGCGAATGCTCTCGCCCTGACACCCGTATGCCCGAAACCCGTCGGGGGTGTTTGTTCGGGGTCGGTGGGGACATTTCCAACGCAGGGTGATGATGACCGGGAAGTTTCGCGCCCCGTCAGGCGTCACGGGCCCCGTGGCTCTCCTAGGTCTAAAGCCGGTCGACCTTCGCCGATCCCGCCGTGTTGCCGCGTACTTGCGTCGGCATGGCGATCACTCATGGATGTCGCGCGCGGAGTGTGGGAAGTCTGGCCGCAGTATGGCGCGCAAGAGGCTCGCATTGACGGCAGTGTTGTTGTTCGGGGGTATGGCCTGGCCCACCCTGGCTCAGGCCTCCGACGATGACTGCATCCACACCGTCAAGGCAGGGCAGACGCTCGGCCACATCGCCAACAAGCACGGCGTATCGCAGCGCGACCTGATCAACAGCAACCGGGCTCTGAAGAAGAACCCCGACATGCTGCGCGTGGGTCAGGAGCTCGACGTCTGCGCGGCGCGGGCCAAGGCGGTGGCGCGGGACGAAGCCAAAAAGGCCAGCAAAGAAAAAGAGCCCGCCCCCGCCAAGAAGAAAAAGCGCGCCCAAAAGTGCGGCAGCAACGGGGAGATCATCGAGCACGAGGTCGGCAAGGGGGACACCCTCAGCAAGATCATCCATCGCTACGATGTGACCGAGCGGGAGATCTTCCGCCGCAACCCCACGCTGGCCGAGCCGCCGCACATGCTGCGCGTGGGTCAGAAGGTCAAGCTGTGCCTCGACCAGCGCAAGGCCCGGGCCTCGAAGCTGTGTGGCTTCCGTACGCCGACCTTCGAGCACGAGGTCGTGCCCGGCGAAAACCTCGGCCAGGTGGCGGGTCGCTACGGCGTGCGTCGCCGCGACCTCGAGCGCTGGAACGCCAAGGTTCGCAAGAACCCCAACCTGCTCCGCGTGGGGCAGAAGGTCCGGGTCTGCCCCGAGATCGCCCCCCGCGTCCGCAAGCAGATCAACTACGAAGTGCAGTCGGGCGACAACCTGGGCACCATCGCCCGGAAGTATCAGCTCACCTCCAGCGAGCTCGAGCGCTACCAGCGAGGCAAGCTCACCGATCCCAGCTCGCTGCGGGTAGGACAGAACCTGGTGGTGTGGGTCGATGGCGGTATCGTCGAGGGCTTCGGCGGCATCGACGACGACGACGGCGTGCTCAAGGCTGGCGTCCAGATGCCGCCCGGGCGCAACTACACCCTCAAGTGGGCCACCGGCTCATGGGGCACCGCGGACTCCATCCGCACCATCCAAACGGCGATCGCCAACTATAAAAAGCGCGTTCCCAAGAGCCCCAAGGTCCACATCGGCGACATCTCGAAGCGCGGCGGCGGGCCCTTCAAGCCGCACCGCTCGCACCAGCACGGCCGCGACATCGACATCGCCTACGTGCTCCGGGGCGAGCATGCCGACGACTCCCGCTTTCATCGCGCCACCGAGGACAACTTCGACGTGGCCAAGAACTGGCGGCTGCTCAAGTCGTTCATCGACACCGACCAGGTCATCTACATCTTCGTCGACCACAAACTGCAAAAACTACTGTACGAGCACGCCAAGAAGCGGGGCGCGAGCGAAGAAATGCTCGACGAGTTGTTCCAATATCCTCGCGGCAAGCGACGATCCCATGGGATCATTCGCCATTGGAAAGGGCACACCAACCACTTTCACGTGCGGTTCCGAAAGTGACCCGTAGCCGGGCGGCGCTCGTCGGAGCGCTGCTCGGGCTGTCGCTGGCATCGTGCAACCGAGGCCAAGCCCCGAGCGTCGAGCCCGAGGAGCCGGCCGCAGCCCCGCAAGCTGCGGCCGATTTCGATCCGGGACCGAGCCTCGACGAGATCGCGGCGGCCATCGACCCGGGACCGCAGGCGCTGCTGTCGGCCGAGCTGCCGCCGTGGTTTGCCGAAGCGCTGCGGGTCCCCGCCAGCGGGGATCCGGCGGCGATGCTGGCCGAGGCCGACGCCAAGCTCGACGAGGCCAAGAACCGGGCCAAGGCGGGCGGCGACACGGCCGTGCTCGAGGCGCTGGTCGAGCTGGCCCGCGGCGTGGTGCTGGCGGAGCGAGCCGCCGCCGCGAGCGGGGAGCTGTCCCCCGAGGTCGCGCTGGTGCTCGAGCGCGTCTACGACACGGTCGACGCGCCCGCCCTGGCCAACGATCGCAACCTCTTCGCGCGCATGCTGCAGGGCTTCGTGACCCTGATCGCCGAGCACGGTGAGGCCGGGGACTCGGCCGCGCTCAATCAGATCGGACAGCTGGTGTTCCAGGGGCTGCAAAAGGCCGGCCCCGCTCGGCTGCACGTGGTGGCGGAGCTGCTGCGCCAGGCGCCCGATCACGCCGAGATTCCCGATGTGCTCGTGCGGGCGTCCAAGTCGGTGCATCGCCAGGACGAAGCGCTGGCCATCGGCATGGTGCGGCGCTCCATCGCGCTGCGGAAGGCCGATGCGGTCACCGCCGAGCACTGGCTCGACCTGAGCGAGGCCTGTCATGGCGCGCTGAAGCTGCGCTGCGGCGACGATGCCCTCGCTCGTGCCCAGGCGCTCGGAGCCGGAGACGACGAAGCGCTGCAGGGGCGCATGAAGACGGCCGAGTCCACGGCCGAGCATGCGCGCCGGGCCGTCGACCTCGCAGATGCGGCCAGCCTCGACGATCGCCTCGAGCGAGCCGAGCATCTCGTCGAGCTGACCCGCCACGAAGAAGCGCGAGCGATCTACGAGCAGCTGCTGCGGTTGCACCCCGAGGACGCCCGCCCGGTGGTGGGCTTCGCCGGCTCGCTGCTCAACCAGTACTTCGACGTCGTGGGGGCGCTGGAGGTCATCGAGCGCTCCAGCCCTCGCGAGCACCTGGACGAGACCTGGTACGAGATGGTCATCGGGGTGCGGGCGACCACGATGATGTACTTCATGCTGCCGCAGCTGGACATGGAGGACCCGGACGCGGCCTTCGAGGCGCTGCGCCCGATGCTCGTCCAGCTCGGTCGCGACATCGAGGGCCTCAACGGCCTGGGCGCGGAGAAGGGGCGGGTCCTCAGCTTCGTCTACACCCTGGGCATGGAGGCGTGGCTGAAGACGCACGCGACCGAGCAGACGGCGTGGGTGTCCTTCGTGCGCAGCTTGCTGCCGCGGGTGCAGAAGCTGCGCGCCGAGGTGCCCAAGAGCCGACACGCGTATGCGTTCGCGCTGGCGACCGCGGAGTTCTCGGCCGATCGCGAGGCGGCGCTGAGCGTGATCGACATCGAGCCGCCCGCCGACGATCTGGCAAAGCGGCGCGCGCAGGCGGCCTTCGACCTGGTGGCGACCTGGGACGCGAGCGAGCGGGTGACGCAGCTGCTGCGCATCGTCGACGCGGCCGATGGTCCCGACCAGCCCCTGGCAACGCGACAGCTGGCCGTCGACGCACGGGTCCTGGCGCATCGGCTGGGCACGGCGCAAGACCTGGCCGCGCTCGAGCGGCGCTATCGCGAGCTGTACGAGACCACCGCCGGCTCTCACGACTCACAGCTGATCAACAACCTGGCGGTGATCGTGGCCGAGCAGGGGCGGCAGGACGAGGCGCAGGCGCTGTGGGCCATGGCGATCGAGTACGGCGGCGAGGATGGCAATCACGTCCCACGGCTCAATGCGCTGGCGGCCAAGCTCGCCGCGGGCAAGCCCCTGAACTCGGGTGAGCGCAAGCAGCTCGACGACTTCGTCGAAAACGGGGACTACGTCGACGTTCGGCTCCAAGCCCAGGCCTGGCGGGTGCACACCAAGGCCAAGAAGGCCGAGCGCCAGCTCGCCGCCGACTCGGCCAAAGAGGCGGAAGACAACTACCGGCCGCGACACATGCGGCACCGCGGCAGCGTATCGTTGCCGGGCAGCATGGAGATCAACCTGGGCTACTCCACCCGCGACGGCTTGGTGCTCAACCTCGACGCGGTGGGCATCCCCTGGTTCCTCGTCCCGTGCCCGGTCGCCATTCCCGACGCGCGGGACAAATAGCGCTCGCGTCGGTGCGACGATCGAAAAAACCTTCCGTGCCCGGGGGCGCGGAAGGTTTTTCGTGTCGGGCGCTCAGCTCTTGCCGTGGAAGAAGGCGTCGAGGACCGGCCCCATGTTCTCGGGGGTGTCCTCGCCCCAGGCGCCGCCCGTGATCTTGTGGCTGGTGGGGCTGCCCGATGCGCTCAGCTTGTAGAACACGGGGATCGAGGTGTTGTCGAAGCCGCCCTTGGACAGGTTCGCCCCCCACTTGTCGGAGTCGAGCCGGATCAAATAGACGCCCTTGAAGGCCTGGGTGATGAGCGGGTGCTCCATCGAGGCCTCGAGCTTCTTGCAGGGCGGGCACCACTCGGCCCAGACCTCGACGAAGGGGGTGAGGTTCTCGGACCGCGCGACGGCGGCGTGCTTGGTCAGGATTCGAGCCAGCGCCACGCCCTCCATGGGCTCGACGTTGACGACCTTCGACTCGACCGGCGGGCGGTTCTTCTTGTCGAAGGGGTTGATGGCGGCGCGTTTCTTGTGCGCCTCGGCGCGGGCCTTGGCATCGGCCAAGCCCTTGGCGCCCGCGTTGGCCGGGTCGGTCCGCACGCTCGCGATGGCCTTGTCCTTTTTCTCGTCGGCGTCCGCGTCTTTGGCCTTGGTCGCGTCTTTGGCCTTGGCCTCGGTCTTCGGTGCTTCGGCCTTGGTGCACGCGGTCAGCGTCAGGGCACAGGAGAGGGCGACGAAGGTAAGGGAGCGCATCGCGGGGATTGTATCGGCCCCGGGGCGTCGTGGGGCGGTGGCCAGCTCACGAGATCCGACGGGAAGCCAGCGACGCGAGCCGGTTGGTGACCCGCGGTACGGCGCGCTCCAGATGCCAGGCCAGCCGCGCGTGAACGCTGTCGATGGCGTATAGCTTGCCTCTGGCGGCCGCTGCGAGGCCCACTCGGATGACGTCGTGGGCATCGGCGCCCGCCCGCTCGAGCACTCGCTGCCCCAGGTTGTGCATCGTGCCCTGCAGCGCATCGCCCTCGGTGGAGGCATGGTCGACGATTCCCGTCCGCGTGAACGACGGGCAGAGCACGGTGACGCCGACCCCGCCCGGACGCAGCTCGGCGTGCAGCGACTTGGACAGCCCGACCACCGCCGCCTTGGTGGCGGCATAGGCCGACAGCTGGGGGATGGGGGCGAGGCCCGCCACCGAGCCCACGTTCAGCAGCGACCCGCGGCCGCGCGCGAGCATGGGGCCGGCGAAGATCCGGCACCCCTGCACGACCCCGGTGACGTTGACCGCGATGAGGCGATCGATGGCGTCCGCGTCGGCGCTGGCGAGGGGCCCGGCGACCAGGATGCCGGCGTTGAGCACCGCGAGGTCGGGCGTGCCGGCCCAGGCCTCGGTCGCGTCGGCGAGTCGCTGGAGCTCGGCACTATGGCGAACGTCGCAGCGCACCACATGGGCCTCACCTTGGGCGCGTCGCACGAGCTCGGCCGTCTCGGCCAAGCCTTCCTCGTCGATGTCGGCCACTACGACGCGTCCCCGCCGTCGTCCCAGCTCCACCGCAAACTCGCGCCCGATGCCGCTGGCGGCACCGGTCACCACCGAGACCGCACGCTTGAAGCCCGTCATCGCGTCAGCCCGAAGTAGAGCACCAGGGTCTCGGCCCCGCGGAGGCTGAGGTAGGCCTGCCCGAGATAGAGCCCGTCGCGAAGCTGGCGAAGCTCGTCCTTGATGGGGCGGATGAAGAACGGGTTTTCCGGCAGGTCGTAGTCGAGCTGGAGCGCATCGAAGTCGCCCGCGCGCGACGGGCCGATGAAGGTCTCGAAGCGAAAGAGCCGGAGCCGGTCGACCATGACGCGATTGATGCCCTCGCCCTCCGCGGTGGTGCCGGGCATGAAGCTCTTGCCCCGCCACACGAAGAGGTTCGAGCTGGCCCAGCTGCGGGCGAAGCGAGCCGCCGCCCCGCCGAGCACGGTGGTGGCGAGCATGCGTCCCCGCAGATCTCCGCGGACCTCGTCGAGCGCGGGCACGCTGGCCCGCTGATACAGCGCGCTGAGCGCGGCAGGGGCGAGCGCGAGCAGCTCATCGAGGTCTCGCACGCCGGGGGCAGGGGGCACGCTGTCGGGCCTGGCGGAGGTTTGTTCTTGGATTTCAGGCATTTGGGGACCTCGCTCGAGGGTTGTCGAAGTTCACATACGAGTTAGTATGTGAACTTGATCTTTCACATACCAATCCGTATGTCAAGGAGCAGTGGCGGGGGAACGCAAGGCAGCCAAGCAAAGAACCCGGCGGGCGTTGATCGACGCCGCCTTCGAGTTGTTCTCGGAGTCGGGACTCGACGGGCCCAGCCTCGATGCGATCTGCGAGCGCGCCGGATACACGCGCGGCGCGTTCTATGTGCACTTCGCCGATCGCGACGAGCTCATCGTCGCGGTGATGGAAGAGGCGGGCCCGCCCATCCTCGACGAGCTGATCGCGGCCGACTCCAACGAGGACCTGGCCACGCTCTTCACTCGCTTCCTCGCCGCGTTCGCCGACGGCAGCTATCCCTTGGCGCCGCGCGGCGGGATCCGTGCGCACCAGTTCATCGACGCCTGCATCCGTTCCCCCAAAGTGGGGCAGCGCTACGTGGAGCTCGTGGTCGAAGCGATGGCCCGCGTCGCGCACGGGGTCGAGCGAGGGCAGCAGGGAGGCCAGCTCCGCGACGACGTGGACGCCCAGGCGATCGCGGCCCTGCTCGTGGGCGCCATCATCGGCAGCCAGACGATGAGCGAGCTGGGCGTGCCCTACGATTTTTCCGCCACGGCCGCGGCGGCGCTTCGAATGCTGCTGCCCGGAGCCGAGGGCGACGCCTAGCTCAGGTCACCAGCGTCAGCAGGTCGAGGATCATCGGGCCGAGGATGGCGCAGAGCACCGCGGCGCCGAGGCTGATGCCGACCATGACCGGCATGCTGAGCTGCACGCTCGCGACCGAGAGCACGGTGAAGGTCAGGCCCGCTCCGACCACGGCCCACAGCAGTCGCCAGCCGAGCTTGGTGTTCGAGTCGTCTGCCACGCATCCGATGGTACTGCGACCGGTCGTGGGCGCTCGGGAGCGATGGCGTTTCCGGGTGTTCCCGGCGAATCTGCGTGACCAGCGCTGGCGCTACGCCGCCGTCTTCGTGCCTTCCGCGGCCAAATACGAGAGCGCGCGGGCTCGCGAAGGATCGTCGGGGCGGCTCGAGCTTTCGCTCGGCCGCGCGGGCACGGGCCGAACGCGGCGCCTAGAAATTACATTCCACGACCATGGCCGTGATGTTGTCGGTGCCGCCCGCCTCGTTCGCTCGATCGATCAGGGTCGAGACCGAGTCTTCGAGGTCGGTGGCCTTTTGGATGATCTCGTGGATCTCCTCGTCGGTGAGCATGCCCGACAGGCCGTCCGAACACAGCACGTAGCGATCGCCGTTTTGCAGATCGACCTTGGTGATGTCGACCATCACGTGATCCCGCATGCCGAGCGCTCGGGTGATCACGTTCTTGTGCGGGAAGTTGCGCGCCTCTTCCTCGGTCATGTCCGGGCGCGCTTCCTTGTAGTCCTCGAGCAGCGAGTGGTCGCGGGTGATCGGCTTGATGCTGCCGTTGCGAACCCGATAGCAACGCGAGTCACCCACGTGCGCCACGAACCCCTGGTCGCCCTTCACGATGAAGCTGACGATCGTCGTGCCCATGCCCCGCAGCTGCGGGTTCTTGGACGCCGACTCGTGGATCCGTTTGTTGGCCAGTCGCACCGACGCGACCATCCGATTTTCCACATAGGACAAAGAATGGTCGTAGCGGTACGGCCACGTCGCATCTTGATCCTTGCTGTGACGGTAGAACTCGCCGATGACGTCGGCCGCCAACTTACTGGCGACTTCACCCGACGCGTGGCCGCCCATGCCATCCGCTACGATGAAGAGCTGCTCGTCCTCGATCAGCGCGAAGTAGTCCTCGTTATGAGTCCTCTTCATGCCGACATCGGTCTTGGCCGCGTACCGGATTCGCACGTCGGGAATCATCGTATCCGACGCCGCTTACCCGTCCAAGATGCCGGGGCCCACCATCTGTAGGTCAGCGGCACCTCGATGGGCGGTCCTTGACATTTGCGCAGTAATGCACCAAGGTTGGCGCGCTCACGTCGTGAACGCTTTCGCCCCTAATTGTTCGGCCCCCGTGGCCTATCTCGTCACCGTCGGCGACGAACTGCTCGCCGGCGACATCGTCGACAGCAACAAGGCTAAACTGGCCTCTAGCGCTCGTACAGGCGGTTTCGAGGTGGTACGCGCGGTTTCGGTTCGCGACCGCCTCGAAGAAATTGGGCAGGTCCTGCGGGAAGCGGCCGCCATGGCCGACGTGTGCCTGGTCTCGGGGGGTCTCGGCCCCACCACCGACGATCTCACCACCGCCTCGGTGGCCCATGCGGCCGGGGTTTCCTTGCGCCGGGATGCCGACGCCGAGGCTCGGCTCGAGGAGAAGTTCCGCCTTTTCGGCCGGCCGATGCCCGAGTCCAACCGCAAGCAGGCCGATTTTCCCGAAGGCGCCGAGATCATCCCCAACCCCATCGGCAGCGCCGAGGGGTTGCGCATGACGATGCCCGGGGAGCGGCAGTGCCAGGTCTTCGTGATGCCGGGCGTGCCGCGCGAGCTGAAGAAGATGCTCGCCGAGCAGGTCATGCCGCGGCTGCACGAGCGCTTCTCCACCGTGGCGGTGCCGCGGCGGATCTACCGGGTGCTCGGGCACGGCGAGTCCTCGGTCGCCAAGCGCATCACGCCGCTGCTGGACGAAGCCCGCGAGCGCTCGCCCGGGCTGGCCGCGATGTTCGTGCACTACCGGGCGTCGATGCCCCAGGTCTCCGTCATCCTCGAGGCCACGCCCGACGCCAAGGGCTCGCAGGCCACCGCGGCCGAGCTCGCGTCGCTCGACGCCGCGATGATCGAGGTGCTCAGTCCCGGCATCTACGGGATCGGTGAGGCTCAGCTCCCGCCGCGGGTCGTCACCGCGTTGACCGAGGCGGGCCTGCGCCTGAGCGCGGCCGAGTCGTGCACGGGCGGCGGCCTCGGGGCGGCGATCACCAGCGTCGCCGGGTCGTCCGCGTGCTACCGCGGTGGCGTCATCGCCTACGACAACGACGTGAAGCAGCAGCTGCTGGGAGTCCCGGCCGAGCTGCTCGAGGCGCATGGCGCCGTGTCCGAGCCGGTGGCGGTGGCCATGGCTCGCGGGGTGTGCGATCGCATCGGAAGCGATCTCGGCGTGGGGATCACCGGAATTGCCGGCCCCGGCGGCGGAAGCCCCGAAAAACCCGTCGGAACGGTGCATATCGCCGTTGCCGACGGCTCCGAAATTCTCCACCGAGCCCTCTCGTTGCGGGGCAATCGTGGCACCGTACAGCGGGCCGCGACCCAGTGGGCGCTCAAGCTCGTCTGGGACCGCCTCGTCTCCCGCAACCTCGCGGCGATCGCCGAGCGCGATCGCTGATCTCCTCCTCACCCCCACGCCGGCCGTGTCCAAGGGCCGCGCGAAGACCTTCGATCAGAAAGCGAGTTCGTCATGGCCGCCAAGGAAACCGACCCCAACAAGCAGCGCGATGCCGCCATCGATCTGGCCCTGGCCACCATCGAAAAGCAGTTCGGCAAGGGCTCGATCATGCGGCTCAACGACAAGGGCAAGCTGCCCGGCGAGGTCAAGACGATCCCCACCGGGTGTCTCGGCCTCGACATCGCGCTCGGCGTGGGCGGGCTGCCCCGCGGTCGCATCGTGGAGATCTACGGCCCGGAGTCCTCGGGTAAGACCACGCTCGCGCTGCACTCCATCGCCGAGGCCCAGAAGCTGGGCGGCGTGTGTGCCTTCATCGATGCCGAGCACGCTCTCGACGTCGGCTACGCCCGCAAGCTCGGCGTTCGCACCGACGACCTGCTGGTCTCGCAGCCCGACTACGGCGAGCAGGCCCTCGAGATCTGCGACATGCTCGTGCGCTCGGGCGCGGTCGACATCGTCGTCGTCGACTCCGTCGCCGCGCTGACGCCCAAGGCCGAGCTCGAGGGCGAGATGGGCGACTCCCACGTCGGCCTGCAGGCGCGGCTGATGAGCCAGGCGCTGCGCAAGCTCACCGGCTCCATCTCGCGTAGCCGCACCATCGTCATCTTCATCAACCAGCTCCGCATGAAGATCGGCGTGATGTTCGGGTCGCCCGAGACCACCACGGGTGGCAACGCCCTCAAGTTCTACTCGTCCATGCGCCTCGACATCCGCCGCATCGGCGCGATCAAGACCTCGGACAAGGTCGTCGGCAACCGGACCCGCGTCAAAGTGGTCAAGAACAAGCTGGCCCCGCCCTTCCGCGAGGTCGAGTTCGACATCACCTACGGCGAGGGGGTCAGCCGCGAGGGCATGATGCTCGACCTCGGCGTCGAGCAGAAGGTCGTCGACAAGGCGGGCGCCTGGCTGTCGTACCGCGGCGAGCGGGTCGGCCAGGGCCGCGAGAACGCCAAGAACTTCCTCAAGGAAAATCCCGAGATCGCGGCGCGCATCGAGGCGGAGATCCTGCAGAAGTATGGGCTCGGAAGCCCCGCCGCCAACGAGGGGGCCGAGGCCGAAGCCAAGCAGGCGCCCAAGTCGGTGCCCAAGCCCGAGCCCAAGGCCAAGTCGAAGAACCCCGTCGGGGGTCGTCGCGCCCGGGCACGCGCCTAGGCGCCCGCGCAAGGCGGCAGGCCGTCACGGCCAAGAGGGCTCGGCGTTCGTTCGCCGGGCCCTTTTTCGTGCCGTCAGCGGCCCAGCGACGCTTCGAGGGCCTGCCGGACGTTGGCGACTTCGACCAGCTCCAGCCCCTTGGGCACGGGGACGCGTCGGCGGCTGCGCTGGCGCGCCACCAGGGCGCGACGGAAGCCGAGCCGCGAGGCTTCGTTGAGTCGCAGCTCGAGCCGCGTCGCTTGCCGCAGCTCTCCGGTCAGGCCGATCTCCCCCACCGCGATCCACTCGGGTCCGATCGGGCGGCGCATGAAGCTGCTGGCCACGGCGAGCAGCACGGCTAGATCGGACGCGGGCTCGACCAGGCGGAGGCCGCCCGCCACGTTGACGAACACGTCTTGATCGAGCGCGAACACGTCGCCGTGGCGATCGAGCACCGCCATCAGCATCGCGAGGCGCGAGGTATCGACGCCCACGCAGGTCCGCCGCGGGCTGCCGCCGCCGCTTTGGGCCAGCAGCGCCTGGACCTCGAGCAGCAGCGGCCGCGAGCCCTCCAGCGTGGCGGTGACGCACGAGCCGGGGGTGGCCGCGGGGCGCTCGGCGAGCAGCGCTTCGGAGGGGTTGTCGATCGGCTGCAGGCCGGTCTGGGTCATCTCGAAGACGCCCAGCTCCTGGGTGCTGCCGAAGCGGTTCTTGGTCGCCCGTAAGAGTCGGGTGGCACGGTCTTCATCGCCCTCGAAGGCCAATACCGCGTCGACCATGTGCTCGAGCAGCTTGGGGCCCGCGAGCTGACCGTCCTTGGTGACGTGGCCGACGACGATGACGGGCACGCCCTCGCTCTTTGCGTACGAGGTGAGCTGGGCGCAGACGGCCCGGATCTGGGTGACGTTGCCGGGCAGGCCGTCGTGGCTCTCGGAGAAGATCGTCTGAATGGAGTCGACGATGACCGCGGCGGGGGCCGGCTTTTGGGCGCGCGCAGCGGTGAGCACGGCTTCCACCGCGGTCTCGGCCAGCAGCAACAGGCGCTCGTTCATCGCCTTCAGGCGCCCGGCTCGGCCCGCGACCTGGGCCACCGACTCCTCACCGCTCGCGTAGAGCACGGGCCCCACGTTGCGAGCGAGCGCGGCGCTGACCTGAAGCAGCAGGGTCGACTTGCCGATCCCCGGAGGGCCGCCGACCAGCACCACGCTCCCGGGGACGAGCCCACCCCCGAGCACGCGGTCGACCTCGCGGATGCCACAGCTGCGGCGCGGACCCTCGTCGATGTCGTCGGCGCGGGTGACGGGAATCGGCTCACCGCGACGAGGCGAGAGCACCACCCGGCCGTCCGACGGCGGCGCTTCGACCTGCTCCTCCAGCGTGTTCCAGGACTGGCAGTCCGGGCACTGCCCGAACCACTTGGCGAAGCTGGCCGAGCACGCCGAGCAGACCCAGCGTGTCTTGGCCTTCTTGCTCTTGGCCCTGGGCACTAGAAGCGGATGCCGAACTGACCTTGGATGGTCTGGACGGCCCGGGCATCCTCGGGGGCGCCGTCCGATCGGATGCGGTTGAAGGCACCGAGCGGGAAGAGCACGCCGTACTGGATCTGGAAGAAGATCGGCTCGCGTCGGTCGTGGTAGCGCATGGCGCCGTCGAGCTCGATGCCGTAGCTGAAGCGCCGCCCGATGGTGCTCAGGCGGTTGGCGGCCATGGCGTACTCGACGTCCACGCGGGCGCTGAAGCTGTCGAAGAAGTAGAACGCGGCCCACGGCTTGAAGTAGGCGGCGTTGGAGACCGTGCCCAGGATCTCCCGGAACAGGATCATGTCGACGTTGAACGCCGGGTTGAACCGGAAGTTGCTGATCAGGTTGTCCGGGTCGTTGTTGTCGGGGTTGTCGTCCCGCTGGGGCAGGGCCGCGCCCGCGTCGGGCGAGTTGGCCCCCGCCGTGACGTCGCCCATGGCGAAGCCCTGGTCGAAGCCGATGTGGAAGCGATCCTTGAAGAACCCGTACTTGAACTCGAGGGCGTAGCCGAAGTTGGCCACGGTCTTGCGCTCGAGCTGCTCGGCGGTGACCGACTCGAGGAAGGTCGGGTCGCTGGCGATGTCGTCCGAGCCGAAGGAGTCGTCGAGGGCGCGGAAGGTGCCGAAGGTACCGGCCGCCTCGAGCTCGACCCGAAGGGTGCGCCAGTTGAAGCGCATCCACAGGTCGGGGGTGACCACGAAGGCTCGGCGCGCGATGAGCAGCTCGTTGTAGGGGGAATCGGCGAGCGTGCCGTCGGCCCCGTCGAAGGTGCCGGCTCCGCCTCCCACCAGGTCGATGTCCTGGAAGCGCAGCCAGGTCATCACGCCGTAGTTGAACACGGGCGAGCCCAGCGAGAGCTTGCGACGCAGCATGTCCTGGTCGTCGCGGCGCTCGAGCGAGGCGCTCCACTGATAGACGTTGTCGAACTTCTCGGCGGAGATGGTCTGCCCCACCAGCCGGCCGTTGCCGTACTCGGGCCCCTGCAGCCACGCGTAGGTGGGGCCGCTGGAGGCCCAGTCCCACGAGACGGCCAGGGTGTGCGTGCGACGGCGGTCCTTGCCGAAGTCGAAGGCCAGGCGCACCGAGTCGACCGAGTCACCGAAGTCGCGGTCGAGGTGGCGAATGATGTCCGAGTCGTCGCCGCGGGCGTAGCCGTTGCCGTGGTTGGCCACCATGCCCATACCCCAGCTCCACGGCATCCGGCCGAACTGGAGGTCGAGGCCGAAGCCGAAGCGAACGTGGCCCCAGGCGCGCTTGACCAGGATGCTGTCGTCGAAGCTGTTGACCCCGGCCGAGGGCGGAACCTGGCTGCGGGTATACAGATCGATGGGCGCGTTGGGGTTGTCGAAGCGGAAGGTGTCCGGCGTGCTGCCGAGCACCACGTTGTCGAGCAGGTCGACCTGGCTATGCACCTTCACCGTGTCGGTGATGTGCAGCGTGGGCTCGAGGCGCAGGCGCAGGTTGGCGCTGGCCGCCCCGTTGCGACGCTGGCAGCGGGTGGTGGCCCGGGTGGCCGAGACCCCGGCCTCGGTCAGGCGCGCGAAGCAGTCGGCGTCGTTGGCCAGGAAGGTGCTGCTGCCCGTCTCTTCGCGGTTCTCACCCATCTCGGCGGGCGGACGGAAGAACTTGTTGGGCAGCAGGTCGTTGTTGGAATCGCGATCGTCGAGGCCGAGGTGCAGGCGATGGAAGTAGTCGCCTCGCATCCGCATGTAGCCGTGCAAGTCGAAGAGCTGGACCCGACGACGGCGTGCGGGCTGAGCTCGCACCTCCTCGATGGGCCGAAGCGCCTGCTTGTCCTTGGGGGCCTCTTCGGCCGGACCGTCCTTCTTGTCCTTGCCGCCTTGACCCGGGCCGCCGGGGGCACCCGGAGACGGGCCACCAGCGCCGCCGAGACCCGGCTGGGCTGCCGTTGCCGACCCGGCGCCGAGCAGGCCCACCGAGAGCAACGCGAGCAAGGGCAAGGGGCGGAGCAACGCGGCTCCGAGGCCACGTGGGTGCATTTCGCCGCTCATCGAGGCCGCGCACGCTAACAGCGCCAAAGTCGGGGCGTCAAATCACGGGGGACCGGCTGCCCGCACGTCGGCCAGGCCCGACAAGAGCCGTCTCGACCCGACCCTTCGCCAACCCGAGGTGGGGCCCGCTCTACGGCCGTCCGCCTCCAGGTTCCCTCGCGTACAGGTGTGATCCCTTTCACGGAAGGATCCCCCCATCGGGGCGCGGAGGGCGGGATTCGGCGCGAGGGGCGGCTTGGCTACGCCAAAAAAGCGTGCGTCGCCCCCCGTGCGCGAGGTGCAGCTCAGGCCGCGGGCACCGTGGCGCAGCCGAACTTGATGCTCACGCTGGCCATGTTGAAGCCCTGGATCTGAGTGCAGGTCTGCGGGCACACGACGATGCTCGTGGGGTTCTCCGGGTCGTCGTAGTACCAGCCGTGGCTGACGTTGGCGCACTCGGCCGGGTCTTCCACGCGACCGATGTCCAGCCCCCCTCCCGCTCCGTCGTCGAACTCCACGTTGACCTGATCGGGATCGAAGTCCTCGCCGTCGGGCGGCACGGGGATGTCGTACTCGCACGCGAGCGTGGCCCCGGTGACCACCGCCTGGGAGATTTGGTCGAACACGGGCTGGAAGTCCTGGTCGCACAGGTTGCCGAACACCCCGCCGGTCAAGTTGGTCAGCGCGATGTACTCCTCGCCAGCATCGGCCGCGGTCAGGCAGCACGAGGTCATCAACACGCAGGCGATCGCGAGGCCCTCGGGCGAGGCGATGGCGTGGAAGGTGTAGTCCTCGAGGCTCGGGTCGAGCGCGCGGAACATGGTGTCGAAGGTGCCGGCATCCATGTCCGCGTCGTCATCGCTCACCACCACCACGTGCTTGGCCGCGGTGGGGCGGAAGTTGACCGACCAGCTGTCGTAGTGCTGGATGATCTTGTCGAGCGCGTTGTTGCTGCCGACCGCGTCGACGACGTGCACGTAGCCGGGCGGGTTTTCGTCGGCGGGGCAGCTGCCCGTGCCGAGCGGCTGCCCCACGCAGATGCCCTCGTCGTCGCTGCTGTCGGCCGAGATCAAGGCCACCCGCGCGTCGATGTTGGCGAGGAAGATCTGGGTGGAGAACGCGTTCAAGTTGTTCTGCACCGACAGCGCCTCGAAGCCCATGCTCCCCGAGTTGTCGACCACGAATAGAATGTCGGCGGGTTGGATGCCCACCATCGCCTGGTCGGAGACCTCGGCGCAGCCCTCCGTGTCGCCCCCGGGCCCGGTGTCGTCGCCTCCGATGTCCGGGATGGCGCCGACCGTGTCGTCGTCGTCGACCGTGCCTCCCGTGGTCGTGGCCATGGACCCGGCCGTGAGCGAGGTGATCCCCGTCGGCAAGGGGTTGTTGCTCGACGTGTCGTCGCCTCCACACGCGATCGTCCCCAACGCAACGATCGTGCTCGCGATGGGCTTGGCCCAGCTCGTAATCCGCATCTTCATGTTCAATCCTTCCCCCCTACTGAGAAGTGGCGATGATGATGACGGCTCGGTCGCGATGATGGCAAGCTTTGGGGCATGGCCTCGTGGTGGCAACCGGGACAGTTGTTGTTCGTCGGCTTCCAAGGAACGGAACTCCCGCCGGACCTCGAAGCATTGATCGCTCAGGGGCGTGTGGGCGGGGTCATCTTGTTTTCACGCAACATCGAATCTCCCGAACAACTTCGGGGGTTGGTGACCGCGATCCATGGGGCCGCGCCACCCGAGGTGCCGCTGCTCGTCGGCATCGATCAAGAGGGGGGCCGCGTGCAGCGGCTGCGCGACCCGTGGACGGTTTGGCCGCCCATGCGGCGTTTGGGCGACCGCAATGCCCCCGAGGACACGCGGGCCTTCGCCGCCGCGCTCGCGCGTGAGTTGGTCGACATGCAGATTCACCTCGACTTTTCGCCCGTGGTCGACGTTGACACCAATCCCGCCAACCCCGTCATTGGCGATCGCAGTTTCGCGCGTGACCCATCTCGGGTCATTGCGCACGCGGTGCCGGTCATCGAGGCCCTGCAGCAGGCGGGGGTGGCCGCGTGCGCCAAGCACTTCCCGGGTCACGGCGACACCGACCTCGACAGTCACCTGCAGCTGCCTCGGTTGGCTCACGACCTCGACCGGCTGCGGGCCATCGAGCTGCCGCCCTTCGCGGCGGCGGCCAAGGCCGGGGTGGCGAGCATCATGACCGCCCATGTCGTGTTCGAGGCCATCGATCGCAAGCGACCGGCCACGATCTCGCCCGAGGTCATGGCCTTGCTCCGCGAAGAGATCGGCTACGACGGCGTGGTGTTCTCCGACGACTTCGAGATGAAGGCGGTCGCCGACCACCACTCCCCCGACGCGCTGGTGCGGGGCTGTCTCGAAGCGGACGTCGACGCGATGCTGGTGTGCAGCGACGCGAGCCTGCGCGACGAGGTCCTGCAGCGGCTCGAGCGTTCGCCCGATCGCCGGGTGGAGCGAGCCATCGAGCGGGTGGTCGCCATGAAGAAGCACTACGCGGTGCGGCCGTCGAATCCCGAGTCCGAGGACCCACGAGATCCGGCCGCGCGCGAGGAGCCGAGCGGGCCCCCGTACCCCGAGCATCAGGACCTCGCGCGGCACCTGTCCGACGACGGCTGAGCTCCGCATTGTCCCGCCTGCGAGCGCCCATGCGCCGTGGGCGACCGTGGCAGACAGCGCACCCGGCAGGGGGTAGCCTCCCCGCCATGCGGCAGTACCTCGACCTGCTCCGCGAGATCCTCGAGCACGGCACGCCCAAGGACGACCGCACCGGGACTGGCACCCGGAGCGTGTTCGGGCGTCAGCTTCGCTTCGACCTCGCCGAGGGGTTCCCGCTCGTCACCACCAAGAAGGTCCACCTGCGCTCGATCATCCACGAGCTGCTCTGGTTCCTCAACGGCGACACCAACATCGGGTACCTCAAGGACAACGGGGTCGGCATCTGGGACGAGTGGGCCGACGAAAACGGAGACCTCGGTCCCGTCTACGGGCATCAGTGGCGCTCCTGGCCCGCGCCCGACGGCACGTCGATCGATCAGATCAGCCAAGCCCTGCACCTCATCCGCAACGACCCGGGCTCGCGCCGCATCGTGGTCAGCGCGTGGAACGTCTCCGACCTCGATCGCATGGCCCTGGCTCCGTGCCACTGCCTGTTCCAGTTCTACGTCGCGGCGGGGCGGCTTTCGTGTCAGCTGTATCAGCGCAGCGCGGACATGTTCTTGGGCGTGCCCTTCAACATCGCCTCCTATGCCTTGCTCACCCAGATGATGGCGCTGGTCTGCGACCTCGAGCCGGGGGAGTTCGTGCACACCTTCGGCGACGCGCACCTGTACTCCAACCACGTCGAGCAGGCGCGCACGCAGCTGGCCCGCGAGGTTCGACCCTTGCCCACCATGAAGATCCGGCGCCGCCCCGAGAGCCTGTTCGACTTCCGCTACGAGGACTTCGAGCTGACCGGCTACGACCCGCACCCGCACATCAAGGCACCCGTCGCGGTCTGAGGGGTCCGAGCTCATGCGACTTTCCATCATCGTTGCGGTCGCGCAAAACGGAGTGATCGGGGTCGATGGCGATCTGCCGTGGCGATTGCCCGCCGACCTGCGCTTCTTCAAGCAGACCACCCTCGGTCATCACCTGCTGATGGGGCGCAAGACCTGGGACTCCATCGGTCGCGCATTGCCGGGTCGCACCACGGTGGTGCTCACCCGCAACCCGCAGTTCGAGGCGCCGGGCTGTGCCGTGGCCCACGATCTCGACGCGGCCGTCGACCTGGCGCGCGCGGCGGGGGACACCGAGGCCTTCGTCGCGGGCGGGGCCGGGGTATATGCGGCGGCGCTGCCTCGGGCCGATCGCCTGTACATCACCCAGGTCGAGGCCACGGTGCCGGGGGACGTTTCCTTTCCGAGCTACGACCCCGCGCAGTGGTCGGAAGTCGCGCGACAGGAGCATCCCGCCGACGAAAAGCACCGCTGGCCCTTCGTGATCTCGACCTTCGATCGCCGCTGAGGCCGCGCCCGGGCCGGTCGGCGGTGGCTCCCGCCTTCGGGTGGCCCGCCGCTGCGGACGGACCCACACCACGATCGGCGCCCAGTGGCGGGCCGCATTTGTCATCGCGTACTCGTCCCTGAGCTATTGAATGCGCATTCCGCGAGACCGATACTAAGTGAGCTGGGGACGGTTGGCGTCGTGTCGGCTGGTCTCGCTCGCTATTCGTTTTCGCTTTTGGAGAGCCTGTCCATGCGTACTCTGCCGTCGGTCCTCGCTGCTCATGTTCATCGAGGACCGTCCCGCGGACGAGGATGGCTCGCTGCGGTCGCCATGGCGCTGGGGCTGACGATCGCGTCGTCGGCCCAAGCCGCCGAAGTCGGAGACGCCCCCGGGCGCGCCACGATCGACCGCACGGGCTACGTGGAAGACGGAAGCCGCAACGACGATGCGCCCACGATGGTGGGAGACGTCAACCTGGGTGCGTCCCTCGAGGCGCAGCCCAACGAAGCCACGGTGGCCGTCTCCCCGCAGATTCGCCTCGGCATGCGTCCTCGCCCCGAGGTCGAGCTCCACCTGGACTTCGGCGCGGTGGCGATCTTCCGCGAGGGTCCCGAGGGTCGGCAGCAAGAGGCCCGACCCAGCAACCTGAGCTTCGGGGCGAGCCGCGTCCTCGATCGCCGCGGCGATCGCTGGCGCTACGCCAAGGTCGGCTTCGCCTTCGTGATCCCCACCGGCTTCGCCAGCAGCCCGCTGGAGCAGGATGCCTACGAGTATGCACTTGCCGGACGTGTGGGTTGGGATCCGTGGGCGTGGGTGCCCCAGACTCTGGGGCTCGTGGTCCCCGCCGAGGTGCGCGCCCAGCTCGGCCGTCGCTGGGTCCTGGGCGCCGACGGTGCTCTCGCCGCATTGCTGCCCAGCGCGGGCATCACCGACGGACCCGCCGTGGCGGCCCAAGTCGCGGGTGAGGCTCGCTTCGTGACGCGTTGGATGGGCCTGGGCATGCGGATGACCGCGGCGTGGAATGGCCGCCACCCCGAGGATCGTAGCCAAGCGGGGGTGAGCCCCTTCGTCGACGCCAGCCTCTGCCGACGCCGCACGGGGCGACGCGTTCGTGGCCAAACCGCACGGACCTCGAGCGACTGCCCGCTCTATGCGCTGGCCAGCCTCAACGTGAACGTCGATGGTCCCTACGGATTCATGGGCCGCGAGTCGACGGGTATTTGGGGCATGCAGTTCGGTCTGGGCTGGGCCGTGTATTGACCCGAGTGCGAGTGCCGGCCACGCCGAAGCAGAGGGCGTGTCGCGATGTCGCGACGCGCCTTCTTTCGTTTCGAATTCACGCCAGGTTCGACGCGCCGAAAAACCACGGGGGAGAGCCCACTGTCGCGCAGTCGTTGGCCCGAGATTTCGTGGTGCTCATGAGCTATCCACGAGCGGCCGTGATGGGTTGCGCGAAAGTTTGTTCGTGGGCGGGCCGCCCGCGACGACGACCATGCTCGACACCACGGCCTACCCGAATTCGAGCTGCCATGGGGTCATACGGACACGAATCGTCGTGGTCCGGTTGTCGACGCGCGCGGTCGAACGCAGGGAAATCCCTCCGAGGGTTTTCCCGCATCGAGCGTTGCGAAATGCATCAGTGACTGTTGAGTACGAAGGGGTGGTGCTCTCCGTTCCGGTTTCGATCACGGAACACCGCAATCGGTGTTACGTGTCACTCGTTTGCCATCTTCGTGAGGGCCACGGGATGCAGTGGAATCCCAGTCGTGCTAGATCATCGTGCGGCACTCGTTCGCGCCTTCAGAAACTGTCACTCTCGGCTTGTACAAGCCCCTGGTCACCTCTAGTCTGGAAATCACCATGCGAAGCTCCGCCCTAACGTTCTTGTTCGCCTTGGTCGCCCCGTTAGTCATGGGCTCCTCGGCGTGCTTCCTCTCCACCGAGGGGGACTCCTTCGATGGTACGTACAGCACGGGCGGAGGCGGCTGCGAGATCGGTAGCGAAGGTTGTGCATGCACCTCGGGTGGCATGTGCAACGCACCGTTCTCTTGCAACGACAACCTCAACATCTGTGTCGCCGACACCTGTCCGGTCGGCACCGAGACCTGCGCGTGCACTCCCGAAGGCGCGTGTGACCCCGGCCTGCAGTGTGCCTCCGACCTGTGTGTCGAAGAGGGCTGCTCGCCCGGCACCGAGGCTTGCACTTGCACCGACGGTGGCGGCTGCGATCCTGGCCTCGACTGCCTGTCCGGCCTCTGCGTCTCGCCGCAGGCCACCGACGACGGCACTCCGGCCGATTCCTCGGGCGACGGCAGCAACACCACCACCGGCTCCGCCGACGAGACCGGCGACGGCGAGGCCTCCGCGACGGGCGCCTCCACGGGCGGTTCCTCGGGCGGCGGCTCCTCCAGCGGCTCGACCGGCTGAGCCCTCTCGAGTTCTCGCTTCGTACCAGGGGCGCTTCACCGACCGGTGAGGCGCCCTTCGTCGTTTCCGGGGCCCGACGGGCTCCGAGGCCTCCCTGGAGGCCCTCAGCTGCGTCTGCGGCCTCGCCAGCGCAGCACGGCCTCGGCCGCGAGCAGCAGCCCGATGAGCCACCACAGCTCGCGCCACTTCGGCACCGCGACCGCCACGTGCCGACGCTCGCCATCCTGCAGCGGCGTCGTGTCGATCTCTTGCCACTGCGAGTCGCTCTCGACCGGATCGACCTCCACCGTGAACACGCCCGGGGTGTCGGACCGGCCGATGCGGTAGTGCCCGGGCAGGTAGGTCTCGCGGAAGACGGCCTGGTCGCCCTCGTCCGGCGCGATCGACAGCTGACGACCCGTGGGGGTGGTGATGGTGATCGCGTCTTCGGTACGGATCTGTCGGGGTTGACCCACCAGCAAGCGGCTGCCTGCTGCGCCGCTGCGGGCATCGGCGAGGTAGCCCAGCATGCTCGAGACCAAAGGGACGAAACCGGGTCTGAGCGGGAGGTCGGCCCAGTCGCGATCGATGGTGGTGGTCAGCAGCGCCACGCGGCCGCGACCCGCCTCGCGCGTGAGCAGGGCGGGGGCGCCGTTGGTGAACGACAGGGCAATCTCGTGGGAGCGCTGCGGATCCGGCTCGAGCAGCATCACCCGGCGCGCGCGGGTCCCCGTCAGGCCCAGGTCGCCGCGGAGGTTGCGAAACGCCGGGTGGGCGAGGTCGGCGGGCGCCATGCCCTCGGTGCGGGCTTCGGTGCGACCTGGCGCCGTGCCGACCCGCACCGCCTCGCGCATGCGCAGGGGCAGCAGCTCGCCGAAGCGCTGGTTGTAGGCGTTGGCCTGCACGCGGTCGCCCACCGTGATCCAAAGGCCCATGCCCGCCTGCACGCGCTCGACGATCGCGGGGGCGATGTCCGGCGAGGGGGCGCGCAGGTTGGCCAAGACCAGCACGTCGACGTCGCGGAAGGCCGCGGCTCCTTCGGCGCGCACTTGTGACTCCAGCTGATCGGGCGCCAGGCTGCGCAGTCGCAGGTTCTGGGCGTCATCGTAGGCGGAGGCCGCGGTACCCAGGAACCAGATCTCGTCGTGGGCTCGCAGCTCGCTGGGATCGCCGTTGACGATCACCACCTCGATCGAATCGTCGGCCGACAGCCACGCGTGCCGGGCATCGTCACTGGGCAGCGGATCGTCGGCGAGGTCGAGTGCCACCACCGCCGGGACCTGGCCCGGATCGTCGAGCAGGGTATGGGTGAACTCGACGACCGTCGCTTCGTCGAAGGGCAGCACCACGGTGGTGCGCGCGACTTCTTGGTCCGCCACGCGCAACACGACCGGCACCCGTCGCTCGGGGGCGCTGTCCTCGGCGTCGGCGTTCGAGGGCGAGTGTCGGCGCAGCACGGCCTGGATCCGCAACGCGCGGGGATCGAGCTCGGGCGCGGGCTCCCAGTCGAGCTGTTCGATGGCCACGTGCTCCGGGCGCACCGCGTCGGCCTCGAGGGCGGGGATGGGGACGACCAGCGCGCCCCCTTCGGCCGCGTCGGGCAGCGAAGCCAGGCCGCGCTCGGTCGCGTCGCCCACCGCATAGATCACCCGCGGTCGATCGCCGCCGAGGTCTTGGAGCAAGGCGGTCGCCGAGGGCAGTGCCTCCGCCATCGTCCACGCGCCGGGTCGCGGGCGCCCTTCGGTGAGCCACTGCTCGATGACCTCGGAGATCAGCTCCGGGTCGGCGGTGGGTTGCTCGCGAGGGCCAGCCGGATCGGTGGTGACCAAGCCGATGCGGCTGCCGGCCGGCATCGACGCGAGCAGGCCTTCGACGCGCTCGCTCGCGTGGGAGAGTACCGAGCGTCCATCGACCCGCAGCTCCGTGCTGCGCGAGGCATCCAGCAAGATCACTGCGTCGTGGGGCTCGCCGACGACGGCGACGCCGGTCTGCTCCGTGCTCGAGGGTCGCGCCAGCACGAGGATCAGCAAAGCCAGCAGCAGGAGGCGGACGATGAGCAGCGGCCAGTCGCGGATCGAGCGGCGCTGGGTCACCGAGCGATCGGTCGCCGACAAGAAGCGGATCGCCGCGAAGCGGACCGGTCGCGGCGGCTCCCGGCCCAGCAAGTGGGCGACCATCGGCAAGGCCAGCCCCAGCAAACCCAGCAGGAGGGCCGGGGCGAGCAGCGTCATCGACCGGCCTCCGCGACCCCGAGTTCGTCGCTCTGGGCCTCGCCCGCCAGTCGCCCCAAAAGGCGCACGAAGCCGTCTTCCACGGGCAGGTCGGTGACCAGGGGCAGCAGCACCAGGCCCTCGGCCTCACACTGGTCTCGGAGCCCCTGCAGGTGTGCGCCGACCCGCTGCAGATAGTCGTCTCGCAGGCTCCGTCCCGGCGCTTCCAGAGCCGGTCGCAGCTCGCGGAGGTCCTCGAAGCGGATCATGCTGCGCTCGGTCCAGGGGAACTCGATCTCGTCGCGATGCAGCACCTGCACGATCACCACGTCGTGCTGGCGCGCGCGCAGCATGGCCAGGCCGCGGATCAGCTCGCCTTGGACCTCGTCCGCGTCTTCGTCGGTGGTGCCCGGGTCGAGTAGATCGGACAGCACCACCACCAAGCTGCGGCGGGGCAGGCGAGGGGCGACGGTGCCTAGGAGGTTGATCCAGGGGCAGCGCCCGCGGGGCTCGATCTCCGCGAGGCGATGGGCCAGCGCGGTCAGTCGATCATTGCCCGAGCGCGGCCGTACCAGCGCCGCGTCCACCGTCTGTTGGCGGCCCACCGCCAGTCCCACCGGGTCGCCCTGGCGCTGAGCCAGCCACGCCAGACCCCCCGCGATGGCCCGGGCGTAGCGCAGCTTGTGCTGCTCGCCTTCGCCGTAGTCCATGCCCGCGCCGCCGTCGAGCACCACCGTGATCGACAGCTCGTCCTCGCTCTGCGTGCGGCGCAGCACCAGGCGCTCGCGGCGGGCGACGGCACGCCAGTCGAGGTGCCGCGGATCGTCGCCGGGCACATAGGCGCGGTGGTCTCGGAACTCCAGACCCAGGCCCGCGCGTGTCGCCGCGTGGCGCCCATGACGACGCCCCCAGACCGGTCGCTGTACGATCAGGGGTCGGCCGCGCAGGCGCTCGCGGAGCCCGGCGGGAACCAGGTCTCCGAACGCTTCGTCGTTGGATTGCGAGTCTTCGGCCACCGACCGCGCCTTCTCAGGCGGGCACGGCCGCCAGGATCTGCTCGACGATCTCCGTGCTGCCCACCCCGCGGCTCTCCGCCGCGAAGCTTCGCACCAGCCGATGCTCCAGCACCGGGCCCGCCAGCGCGCGCACGTCTTGCACCGTCACTGCGGCGCGACCTTGCAGCGCCGCATGAGCCTGCGCGGCCATGACCAGCTGCTGCCCCGCGCGAGGGCCCGCGCCCCAGCGCACCAGCTCGCGAATGGAGCTCGGGCACTCCGACTCGCCCGGTCGTGACGCACGGAGCAGCGCCACCACGTGGTCCACCACCGAAGGCGGCACCGGAATCCGTCGCACCAGCTGCTGGTGATCGAGCAGCTCCGTCGGCGTCAGCACGGGCGTCAGCGCCTCGGCCGGGGGCCGTCCCATCGCCACGATTTCCCGCTCCGCGTCTGCGTCGGGGTAGCCCACCGCGATCTGGACCATGAAGCGATCGAGCTGCGCCTCGGGCAGCGGGTACGTGCCCTCTTGCTCGATGGGGTTTTGCGTCGCGAACACGTGGAAGGGCGCGCTCAGCTCGTGCGTACGCCCGCCCGCCGTCACCGTGCGCTCTTGCATCGACTGCAGCAGCGCGGCCTGGGTCTTGGGCGGCGTTCGGTTGATCTCGTCGGCCAGCAGAAGGTTGCAGAACACCGGACCGGGCACGAAGCGGAAGCGTCGCTTCCCCGACTCGGGGTCGTCTTCGAGGACTTCGCTGCCCGTGATGTCGGCCGGCATCAGGTCCGGCGTGAACTGGATGCGCGAGAACTCGAGGTCGAGCGCCTGCGCCAGGCTGCTCACCAGCAGCGTCTTGGCCAGCCCGGGCACGCCCACGAACAACCCGTGCCCCCCGGCGAACAAGCACACCAGCAACAGGTCGATGACCTCGTCCTGGCCCACCACCCGGCGATGGACTTGTTCGAGGAGTCGTTGTCGTGCCCGGGCCAGGTCTCGGAGGGCAACGCCGTCATCGACGGGGAGAGCGGTAGCGGTTGCAGAATCGGGCACGGGCGCGATGTCGATTGGTATACCCGCGCTGCCCCCTCCCGTCACACGCCACCCCGCCTGGCCCCGGCTCGTGCGCGACCCTCGTCGATTCGCCCGGTTCGGCCCTCCGCTTGCCGCCGTCGGCGCTGGGCTGGCGAGGCGGATCTTCCGCATTACCTCGTCATAAATCGGAGAACTCTCTCCGTTGACGAACGGCCCTCTGTGAGCCACATTTCTGCCGGGTCGCCGTCCAAGAATCCAAAAACACGGCGACAAATCGAAGAATCGGAAGCGAGAACTCCATGGCGACCTTCAACGAGCTGCTCTCCCAGGTCAAAGCCTCGATCCACGAGGTTTCGGTCGAAGACACCAAGGCCCGGGTGCTCGATTCCCCCGACGCGCCGGTCCTGATCGACGTTCGCGAGCGTGACGAGTACGAGCAGGGCTTCATCCCCACCGCGCAGTGGATCCCGCGCGGCTTCCTCGAGCTCAAGATCGAGGACGCCGTCCCCGAGCGAAACCAAGAGGTCATCATCTATTGCGCCGGCGGCACCCGCTCCGCCCTCGCCGCCCAGGCGCTGCAGAGCCTCGGCTACCAAAAAGTCTCCTCGATGGCGGGCGGCTTCCGCTCCTGGAAGAACGCCGGCTTCTCCTTCGAGCGCCCGCGCGTCCTCAACCCGGAGCAGATCAAGCGCTACAGCCGTCACATCATGCTCCCCGAGGTCGGCGAGAAGGGTCAGGGCAAGCTGCTCGACTCCAAGGTGCTGTTCCTCGGCGCGGGTGGTCTCGGCTCTCCGTCCAGCCTCTACATCGCCGCGGCGGGCGTCGGCACCATCGGCATCGTCGATGACGACGTCGTCGACGAGAGCAACCTGCAGCGCCAGGTCCTCCACAACATGGAGCGCCTCGGCATGCCCAAGGTCGAGAGTGCCCGCAAGACCCTGCAGGCCCTCAACCCCGACGTTCAGATCAACGCCCACCAGACGCGGCTCAACAGCGAGAACGTCCTCGACATCATCGCCGACTACGACCTCGTCATCGACGGCGCCGACAACTTCCCCACCCGTTACCTCCTCAACGACGCCGCCCTCAAGCTCGGCAAGCCCGTCATCCACGCCTCGATCTTCCGCTTCGAGGGCCAGATGACCACCTTCTTGCCCGACCAGGGCCCCTGCTACCGCTGCCTCTACCCCGATCCGCCCCCGCCCGGCATGGCGCCCAGCTGCCAAGAGGCGGGCGTGCTCGGCGTGCTGCCGGGGCTGGTCGGTACGGTTCAGGCGACCGAAGCGATCAAGATCATCCTCGGCGTGGGCGAGACGCTCAGCGGGCGACTGCTGGTCTTCGATGCGCTGAAGACCAAGTTCCGTACGCTCAAGCTGCGTAAGGATCCAGACTGCCGCGTGTGCAGCAAGAACCCGGAGGAGATCGAGCTGATCGACTACGAGCAGTTCTGCTCCATCGGCGGCTAGGTCCGGCTGAAGGCGAGACGGAGGCGCGCGGGGCCGAGGGGCTGCGCTCGCCTCCGTTTTCCGTTTCGAAGGTGTACGGCGTCGACGTACCTGTCCGCTCGTAGCGTCGTGCTACGGTTTGTTCGTGCGCGGCGTCGTCTCACTGCTCTCGGTGTTGTTGCTGGCGGGCGGGTGCGAGGCGGGCAGCGTGCCGAGCCCCAACGCGCCCGGGCCCGAGGCGGCACCCGAGGCCGCGGCCGCTGCATTCCCGACGTCTCGCTCGGGCACGGAGCTGGTCGGCACTCCAGCCCCGCCGCTATCCGAGAACCTGAAGTGGATCAACGGCGATCCGCTCACGCTGGAGTCGCTGCGGGGCAAGGTCGTGCTCGTTCGCTTCTGGACGAACACCTGCCCCTTTTGCGCGGCCAGTGCTCCCGGGCTGACGCAGCTGCATGAGCGCTACGCGGACCAGGGCTTGGTCGTGCTCGGGCTGTTTCACCCGAAGCCGCGCGGTTCGGCGGTGGAGGTCGAGGCCATCTCGGCGCGGGCGAAGGAGCTGGGCATGCCGTTTGCCATCGCGAGCGACGAGAGCTGGGAGACGCTCGATCGCTGGTGGCTGAACAACGGCGAGCGCGGGCGAGCGGCGACGTCGGTGAGCTTCTTGCTCGATGCCGAGGGCACCATTCGTTGGATTCATCCGGGGCCCGAGTTCCACCCCGAGGGGCCGGAGGAGCACGAGCAGTGCCGCGCCGACTTCGATGATGCGGTGCGGGCGATCGATGGGTTGCTGGCGGAGCGTCGGCCCTCGGCGTCCTGAGCGTTGGTCGATATCCGAGGTGGGGGTGAGTGCACTCGCGCCCCGTGGGCGCGGCGGCGTCGTGGTTTACCGTCGGTTTGCGGATCTTGCCGACCTTGCGCGGAATGCCACGCCTATCATGGGCTCATCCAATGAACGTAGACCAGCGGTTCGACGGCGGGGGATTCGGTGGGGCAGTGCGGACGTGGGCATGCGCGGTGGCGTTGGCCTGCGGCGCGGTGTCGTGCGGCGACGATGGCTCGTCGACGGGTGGGGACGACTCGAGTGTGGCTCCGACGACATCGGCGACCACGATCGCGACCCCCGGGGAGTCGGGCTCGAGTGCGAGCACCTCGATGGGTGTCACCTCGACGACCAACGGCAGTACGGGGCCGAGTCTCGACGGTGGCTCGACGACTTCGGGAGGGTCGATGGACAGCACGGGGCCGGGCTCGGCGACCGATGGTCCGCCGATCTTCGACTTGGGCATTCCCGATGCGCCGCCGACGAAGGACGCCGAGCCTTGGTTGGTGCGCTTGGCGGTGGTCGATGGCAATCGGCACCTGTTTCAGATCGACATCGAGACGGCGGCGACGACCGACCTGTGCACGGTGATGGATGCGGCCACGATGACGCCGCTGACCGGGAACACCTCGACGATCACGTTCACCCGTGACGATCGGCTGCTCTTCGTACGCGGGCAGACCGTGCTTTGGGAGCTCGCGTTGCCCTCGTGCATCGCGACGGAGATCGGGCCGATCGGGTTCGGTGGCGTCAACGGGATCTGCCCCGATGAGGGGAACAACCTCTATGGGCTGTCGACCACTTCGGACGTGTTGTTGGCGATCGATGCCAATACCGGGGTGGGAACGGAGATCGGTGCGCTCGGGCAGGACTGGGGATCGCTCGGGGGGACGTGGAACGAGGACGAGCAGCGGGTCTTGGGGATCAACTCCAATACGGACGCGCTGTACGAGATCAATCAGCTGTCGGGGGCGGCGACGCAGGTGCAGGTGTTGCCGTTGCTGTTTGCGAGCGTGGGGATGGAGTATCACCCGCTGACGTCGCGCATTTATGCGTGCACGAACGACAGCCATCTGTATCGGTTGGAGGATGACGGGACGTTGACGGATCTGGGGGATACGGGGTTGGGGACGTGCGACAACCTCGGGGCGCCGTGGAGTCCCGACGTGCCGATCCCCCGGCCGTAGCCGGAAGAAAAAGATGCCGCGCTCGGTGACCCGAGCGCGGCATCGGCTTCGCACGTCCGTGGTGGTGGGGAGGTGCTCGACGCACTCGTTTCGAGTCGCCGACCTGAGAGGGAATGACGACACTGTCGATTCTCATTCAGACCCACTCGAAAAAATCGTCCCGAGCCCAGGCTCGACCACCGCTGGCGAGCCGCACTGCTTCGCATGACCAAGCCAACGAGCCGGGCTCCCGAGGGATACCCGGCTCATCGCGTCATGATCCACGGCCCGCGAGCCCGACTCACGAACCGCGACCACCCATCACGCCGTGGCCATGCCTGAAGGGCACGCGGTAGACCGAAGGGAAGAACGGCGCGTTCGTTGCGGTACGGTGAAGCGTGCTCGGAGGCGCCGACAACCCGCTCTACTCCGCGTTCAAGGCACTGATCGACGTGCTTTGCTATCCGATGACGCTGCTGGACGGACGCGGACGAACGGGCGGCATCGTGGCACTCACGCTCGGCGTGCTCATGCTCCCCGCGGGGTGGTGGGTCGCCTCCACGACCTCGTTGCTCGGCCTCGGACTGTGCGGGGTCGGCATCGCGTATTGGTTCTACGGCCTGTCTCGATTGATGGGCAACGAGGCTCGGCTCTACCGCGACTTCGATACGGACGTTCCGCTGCCGAAGCCGCTGCCGAAGCCCGAACTCGAGGCGGTGCTCGAGTCCCGCCCGCTACCCTTCTTCGTCTGCGCACGCTGCCGAGTCGTGATGGATCCGGGCGAGTGCGGCGGCGTCTGCCCGCGCTGCAGCTCGGAGACCGATTGTATCCCGGTCTACAAGGACGACGACCGCGGCATCGCCCGGTCGTCGATCTACTAGTCGTTGCCCCAGCGCTTGTGGGCGATGACCGTCAGCGTGACGATCACGATCTCCGCGATGAACGGCCGCAGGCTGTCGGCGGCGAAACCATCGACCACGAGCCCGACGCCGCGCCCCACGGTGACCGCGGCCATCATGACCGCCACCGCCAAGAACCACTGGGTGTTCTTGCGGACGAGCCCGGTGACGAGCATCGCTCCGCTGCCCACCAATAGACCCCCGATGGCGCCGCGGATGCTGTTGAGCCCGACGACCCCGTCGGGCAGCACGTGAGTCTTGGCCGCCATCGACTCGGGCGCGAACATGATGGCGAGGCCGCCTCCCAGCAGCGGCAGGCTGATGAGACCGAGAAGGACTTTGAGTACGCGATCCATGACGAGCTCCTAGGCGGCCACGGGTTGCGAGGTAGGCAAGGGTCGGATGACGAAGACGGTGGCCATGGCGGATTTCCTTTGCTGACGAGGCAAAGGTAGGATCCGTTGGCACCGGATGAGCGAGGCAAGTTCGCATCGACCGATGCACGCGTGCATCACCCGCAAACCGCCATCTGAGGCACGATCACGGAGCAATGGAGAACTGGGACGACCTGAGACTCTTCCTCGCCACCGCCCGCGCGGGCAGCTCGCGAGGGGGTGCCGAGGAGCTGGGCGTCAATCAGTCGACCATCTCGCGGCGGATCAGCGGGCTCGAAAAACGCCTGGCGGTGCGGCTATTCGATCGCAACCCGAGTGGGCTCGAGCTGACCGCAGCGGGACAAGAGCTGTTGATCCTCGCGACCGAGGTCGAAGAGGGCATCGATGCGCTCGACCGTCGGCTGCAAGGGCGGGACCTCGAGCTGCGCGGCCCGGTGCGGCTGTCGTTGCCCGATGTCTTCGTCGCGCCCACGGCGGGGCACCTCGCTCGTTTCGCGGCTCAGTATCCGCAGATCGAGCTCGAGGTGATGGTCGACAACAGCGTGGTGAGCCTGACCCAGCGCGAGGCCGATCTCGCGCTGCGGATGGCCGGCAGCCCTCCGCAGCAGCTGGTGGGGCGTCGCATCTCTCCGGTGAAAATGGCGATCTACGGCGCGGTCGAGTACCTGCGAGGGCGGGAGGAGCCCATCGATCCCGCGACCCTCGACTGGGTACGATGGGACGAAGAGTGGCGGGGGGCCCCGCCCGAGGCATGGATCGACGCCAACGTGCCGCCCGAAAAGACCCGCGGTCGCATCAACACGAGCCTGGGCCACGCCGAGCTCGTGGCCCAGGGCGTGGGAGTGGGCATCAAGCTGTGCTACTCGGGCGACGCCGACCCGCGGCTACGGCGAGTCGGGGAGCCCTTCGATTTTGGGTTCGGGCTGTGGCTGCTGACGCACGAGGACCTGCGCAGCACGGCCCGCGTGCGGGCGTTGATGCGCTTTTTGGGCGATGCCCTGGCGGCCGAGCGACCTCGTTTCGAAGGGGTGTCCCGATCCTGAGCGCTTGCATCGGTGGGGGCGGCGTCGCAAGGTTTCGAGCATGACCCGAGATCGAGCGATCATGGTGGGCGTGGTGGTGGGAGCCATCGCCGCGGCGCTTCAGGCGTGGTGGCTGTGGACGATGATCGGCTTCGGCTTTTGGTTCCTCGCGCTGGTCGTGCCCATGTGCCTGATGACGATGCAGGTAGTGGGCGGCACGGCGGCGAAGTTCTTGATGAGCCTCGGCGACTGAGCGAGCACGCGGCGCGTCAGGCCAGCGGCGGCGCGACGTCCTCGGGCCAGATCTGCTCGAGCCATCCCCGATCCATGCGCGACGCGTGGGGGATGTTCCAGTCGGCCTGGGCCCCGTGGGCGCGGGTGCGACGAACGAGTTCGGCGATGAGGGCTTCGTCGCGGGGCGGGATGTGGACCGCCTTGCCGAAGCGAGCGTTGCTCAGGTGTCGGTTGACGGCGTCCCACTGCCCGCCGAGGCCGGCGACCAGGGCCGCCGCGAGCCCGACCGCCCGCGGGGCATTGCCGTAGACGGTGCGGTTGAGCGCGTCGTCCCACTTGTTGCCGACCTCGGGCATCACGGACAGCAGGCGGCGGGCGGCGGTGAGCCGACCGGAGAGGGCTGCGATGCGGACGAGCGAGGAACCGGAGGCGTACAGCGAGTCGGGGTCGGACAGCTTGCCGGAGAACCCCGCGAACCACCACTCGACACGAGCCCAGGCTTCGTCGAGGTCACCGCGGGCGAGGGCCTGCTCACCCTTCATGGCGGCGAGGTAGAGCACCATCTGCGAGGGCGGAATCTCGACGAGGCGACGGTAGCCGCTGGTCGGGGTGACGGGGCCGGGCGGGCCCGAGGCGCACTCGGTGAGCCACGCGGCGGGCGGCGGCGGGCTGAGCCGCGCGAGGGGGGCGACCCTTCGCTCCCGTTCGCGTCGCTGGACCCGGCGGGACCCCCAGATCGCCCCGAAGGGCGTGCCGACGTAGATGTTCGCGGCGAAGCCGATGAGCGCACCCACGAAGCCGGGGCCGCCCGCGGCGAGGGTGAGCACGGTGGAGGCAGCGAAGACGATGCCGTAGGTGGTCAGCAGGGTTGCCGCCGCCGTGCCGCGAGAGGCGGGCACGAGGTCGGCCGCGATGGGCTGGGCGAGCTCCTGGAGCTCGGTGGGCGCGACCACGGCCAGGCTGGTGGCGCCGCCGACCGGATCGTCGGGGCTCATGTGCCGGTAGCCGCCCTCGTCGATGATCTGCATCCGCGGGAAGAGGCGGCGCAGCAGCTGGCGGTAGTTGCCGCTGCCGTCGCGACGGAGGCGATCGTGGAAGTCGTCGAGCAGCTGGTGCAGGCGCTCGGCGGTGACGGCCAGCGCGATCATGTGCAGGGTGGGCAGCTCCGCCTCGAGGGTGGAGCCCTCGACGTCGCTCCAGGCGATGGCCAGCGGTCCGTCGTCGGGTTCGCTGGCGCGCTCGAGCACCCGCAGGGCGGCGAGCAGGGCCGCGCCCTCGGTGTCGGCCTCGGCATCGGAGATGTCTTCGCTCGAGGCGACGCCCGAGTCGGTGAAGCTGCCGGGCGACAGCCACGCCAAGATCGACCGCAGCACCTCGGCGCGCAGGCCCGCTTCCCAGTTGCGGCGGCGACGGAAGGCGTCGATGTCTTGTTCGCGGAGCGACAGGGCCTCGATAGCCGCCACCACGTCGCCGCGGCTCAGGGCATCGATGGCGACGCGAGCGGCCGCCTCGAGCCGAATCTCGGGGAGCGCCCCGGAGGCGGCGACGCGCTGTAAGGCGGCGAGGCCCCGGGCCGTGTCGTGCGCGTACAGCTGTTGGGCGCGCCGCAGGTTGGACTTGCCCCGCGCCGAGAACCAGTGGTGCGCGCCCAGGGTGCCGAAGGGCGACGCCAGCACGCCCAGGGCGGCTGCCCCCACGCCGAGGCCGATGCCGGAGCCGACCAGCGCGATGGCGGTGCCCACCGCGATCGGGGCCCCAAACGCCACCGTGAAGACCTTCCAGCCGTCGGCGTGCCCGGTGGGGTAAAACGACGGCGCGCGCTTGAGGGCGGTGGGCGTGCGGAGGGCAAGAGCTGCGCTCGGGCTGGTCTGACCGCCCGTGTTCGCGTCCGCGTCGCTCACCCCGCGATGATAGCGCTCGCGAACGGGAACGCAACGACCGCTGGAATTGACGAAGGGCCCCGCAAAGGGGGCCCCTCGGAGATGATCGGGCGGTGCCGATCTCAGGCGTTCGCGTTGTACTGCGCGTCGCCGAAGCCGAGGATCGGGATGAAGATGAACCCGAGGAAGGCCATGCCGACCCCGAAGCCCGCGCTCTTGCCAAACTTCTCGGCCATCGCGACGAAGAGCAGGATGGCGACGATGATGTTGGCGATGGGGATCAGGAACAGGACCAGCCACCACGCCGGCTTGCCCGCGATCTGAGTCATCACGTAGATGTTGTAGATCGGGATGAGGGAGGCCCATCCTGGCTGTCCAGCCTTGGTGAAGACCTTCCAGAAGCCGGCGATGACGCCGATGGTGATCACGAGTTGGATGATGAGCGGTACGATGCTGTCCATGTCGGTGTGACCCTGAGAGCGAGTGGGAGTAGGGGCGCGGGTGGGAGGGCGCGTGAGGCCAGAAGTGTCACCGTGATGGGGGCTCGGGTTCAAGCGAGAAACGGTGTCACTACTGGCAAATGCGAGTGGTTAACGTTGATGCGAGAACGCCGAACCCGGCACCTGGACCCTTGTGGGACGCTGCGATGCGAGGCGATCTACTCGATGTAGGAGACGGGCTCACCGGCCGGATGGGCCCGACGGAGGCCATGGCCACAGTCGTGAAGTGGTCTGCTGATAGCGAGCGTACTCGGGATACTTGCGAAGCGTGAGGGCTTCGGTGAGCCGGGTCGACATCTGGAACAGCGCGGTGAGCAGCACGGCGCCGATGATCGACCAGTGCAGCCACGGCGCTCCCGCGGCGACGCCGAACAGATAGAAGCACCACCACATGGCTTGCTCGGAGAAGAAGTTGGGGTGCCGCGACCAACGAAACAGCCCGGTGGTGAGGAATTTGTGGCGCACGGGCAGGCCCGCCTTCTGGCGTCGCTTCTTGTCGTTTTGAAAGCGCCACTGCTGCTCGTCGGCGAGGGCCTCACCGCACCAGAACAACAGGAAGCCGCCGGCCGCGATCGCATCGAGCATGCCGAGCGGGCGCGAGGGCAGACTCATCACCACCCAGCCGGGCAGCGAGATCAGCAGCAACAACACGTGCTGGAACCCGGCCACGAACACGACGTTGAGCACGGCGAAGGTGAGCGGTGAGATTCGCTTGCGGACCTCGGCCCAGCGGTAGTCCTCGCCGCCCGGGGCATAGCCGCCTTTGCGGGCGAAGTTGTAGGTGAGCCGCCCGCCCCACAGCGCCACGAGTGCGGCCATGAGCAGCAGCCGAGGGTTGGGGTGATCGGCGAAGGCAAACCAGCTCACGTAGACGACCGGGGTGATCGACCAGAGGCGATCGACCCACGAGTATTCCTTGGTGATGACCGACAGCAGCCAGCACAGCCCGGCAAAGGCGGCGCACGAATAGATCGCAATGGTGAGGGCGGGGGCGGGTTCCATGGAAGCGGGGGCAGTATGCCTGGTTCGTTGCCGTCGTGGCCACGTCCGGGGCGGTCATGGAGTATGGTCCCCGCCGTGTCCCGGCTCCTCGCTTGGTTTCCCGTCGTGTCCCTCGCGCTCGCGTGCAACTCCGGTCCGACGCCGCCGACGCCCACCGATGTGGCCGCACCGCCGCCCGACGCCGAGACCACGGCGTCCGGGCTGGCCTATCGCGTGCTGACGCCGGGCACGGGCACCGAGCACCCCACCGCTCGCAGCCAGGTCACGGTGCACTACTCGGGCTGGACCACCGACGGAGAGTTGTTCGACAGCTCGGTGCAGCGGGGGCAGCCGACGAAGTTCGGCCTCACCCAGGTGATCCCCGGCTGGACCGAAGGCGTGCAGCTGATGGTCGTCGGTGACAAGACCCGGTTTTGGATCCCGGGCAAGCTCGCCTACGACGGCCGGGCCGGCCGCCCCCAAGGCACGCTGGTCTTCGACATCGAGCTGATCTCGATGCAGTAGCGGGGTGGGTGGGGTTGACCCCCAAAACCCCACCGGGGGTGGGTAGGGGAGGGGGGGGGGGGGGGGGGGGGCCCCCC
>JBCCHT010000039.1:0-111039 GCA_039028615.1 Myxococcota bacterium
CGGGTGGCTCGCACTCTCTCCGAAGTCCTCGGGCTTCTCCACGCTCTGCCGCAACCGTCCTAGCTCTCCGGTGGCTCGCACTCTCTCCGAAGTCCTCGGGCTTCTCCACGCTCTGCCGCAACCGTCCTAGCTCTCCGGTGGCTCGCACTCTCTCCGAAGTCCTCGGGCTTCTCCACGCTCTGCCGCGACCGTCCGAACGCGCCGCGACTCATCCGACCTCCGACACTCTCTGGCTTCTCCATGCACTGCCGCAGCGTCCGACCTCTACGACGGTTCGCACTCTCTGCGAAGTATTCCCGCTTCTCCACGCACGTCCGTAGTCCGTTCGCGCGTCATGCCGACGCGCACTCGCTACGAAAGTTCTCTCGCTTCTCCGCGCGTTGCCGTAGTCGTTCGCGCTCTACGGTGACTCGCACTGGTGCTCGGAAGCCCTGCTGGTGCGGCGGGGTGGGTCGTTATCGACGTTCGCGATCGGTTATTGCCAGCCGCAGAGGTCGCCTTTGAAGGTGGTGGTGGATTTGGCTTCGGAGAGGGAGAGGATTTTGTTGGCGTGCAGGCCCCAGGTGCCGTCGGGGCTGGGGGTGATGGCGGACTCGGCGTCTTCGGTGGGGGTTTTGGAGTGGGTTTCTTTGGCGGGGTCCCACCAGGACTTGGTCTTGGTGTCATAGATGTGGTGGGACTCGTGATAGAAATCGCCGCGCGAGTTGTAGGTGACGAGTCGCCATAGGCGGCCTCCGCCGAGGTACTCGCCCGTGCCGCAATCGTCGGGGTTTTCTTCGCACTGGGTGCGGTCGACTTTGGGCTTGGGGGCGGGTGGGGTCTCGAGGTCGGGCCAGGTGTGCATGCCGTCTTTGGCGAAGCGGGCGGCGAGGGTCTCGAGATACTTGGGGTCGAGGAGCTTGGCTTTGTCGTAGCGGGCTTTGATGGCGGATTCGTCGGCGTTGAGGCGCTGCTTCGATCGGTCTTCGCCGACGTCTTCGTCGTCCTCGAAGCAGTACCACTCGCGATCGCCTTCCGCGATGATGGTGCCGCCGACCCGAGGGTTCTCGTCGCTGACGGCGATGACGAGGGCGACGCACTCGTCGAGGCCCTCGACGTTGCCCGCGGTCATGAGGCCGTACTCCTTGGTGTGTCCGTCGCGCTGGGCCTGCCAGGAGATGCCTCCGTAGCCGTCGTCCGGGACTTCGATGCCGTCGACGACGCGGTGGAGGGCACCGTCGGCAGGGTCGTAGGCGGAGATGGACTCTTCCGCGACGAGCCAGACGACGTGGTGGTACGGGTCTTGGTCGCACTCGGTGGCGCCGGGGACTTCGGCGATGAGCTCGGTCTTGCCGCTCGGTGCGAGGCTGAGCAGCTTGCCGTCGGCCAGCACGATGGCGCGTCGAGGGGAGATTTCCGAGTCGGCCTTCGGCTCCTCGGGCTTCGCTTCGTCGGGTTTCGCGTCCTCGGCCTCGGCGTCGTCGGGCTTGGGCTCCGTGGGCTTGGGGTCTTCGGCCTTCTTCTCGTCCGGCGTAGCGCCCTTCGTTTCCTTGGCGTCGGCGGTGGCCTTCTTCGCTTCGCTCTGGTCGGCCTTCGCCTTGGCGCTCGCGTCGTCGGTCTTGGCTTTCGATGGCTCGGCACCCCCGGTCCCTTGGGTGCAAGCCATGACGATGCTGAGCAACAACAATCCGCGGCGTCTCACGGGTACGAGCATCGCATCTTCCGCGACGGCGCGAGGTGGAGTTCCGCCACCTGTTCAGCGCCCACGGCGATCCGCTGCTGGACACCGCCCGCGAGGGGCGGCTCAGGTCGGGCTGCGGGGTCTTCGGCCTTCGATCAGATCGCGATCGCGATCGATCAGCTGCCGCATGAAGTCGCGAAAGGCCCGGATCCTCGGAGAGGCGCGGAGCTTGGGGTGGGTGAGCACCCACAGGTGCACGCCGACCGCGGCCACGTAGTCGCCCACGCGCACGAGTGACGGGTTCGCGTCACCGATCATGCAGGGGAGCAAGGCGAGGCCGATGCCCGACTCCGCCGCCCAGGTCAGGGCGGGCAGCGAGGTCAGGCGCATGGCGATCGCGGCCTCGGGCACGTTGTCATCCATCCAGGTGCGGAACGACTCCAACGCGACCCACGGGTACTCGGCGTAGGGCGTCGCGGCACCCATCCGCACCACGAGCGACGGGGCGCCGTACACCGCATGAAAGGGCTTCGCGTGCTTGCGACCGACGAGGTGATCGGGAGGGTCGATCGCCAGGCGTACCGCCACGTCGGCTTCGCGCTGGGTCAGGTTGGCGAGCGACATGCTCGCGGTGAGCTCGAGCTCGATGTTGGGGTAGTCCTCCACGAAGACCGCGAAGTCCGGCATCCATAGGCGGATCAGCGTCTCGGTCGAGGCCACGCGAACGCTGCCCGCGAGCTTCGAGTCGAGTCCGTTGATCGCAGCGTCGAGGTCGTCGGTGACCTCCTCCACCGCGATGGCGGCTTGCAGCACGCGCTCGCCCGCCGCGGTCAGAACGGCCCCGTGCTTGAGCCGCTCGAAGAGCACCGCGCCCTGGTCTTCTTCGAGGGTCCGCAACCGCCGGGACATCGTCGTCGGGCTGACCTTCAGGGCCCGCGACGCGGTGAGCAGCGTGCCGTGCCGCGAGAGCGCGAGGATGTATCGCAGGTCGTCCCAGTTCATGGCGTGGTCTCTGTATTCTCGTTTTCGAGAATCATCATCCCGAACATCGCGATTGTAATCGCATTTTCGAGATTATACGGTGTGAACACGCCGCAACGGCCGCCCATCAGGCCACAACGCGACGTGAAGCGCGGAGGTCGAACCAGACCGCCGCCCTGCTGCAGCGGACCCCAGCCCACCGTGATGAGGCTCGGTCCGCGCCACCCAGATCGGTCGAATCTGCCAGCGAAGGCGAGGTCCCGGCGTGCCGCCGTGGCCACGCCTCGGGGGTGGTGGCCGCGAAAGAAGCGAGTCGAGCCATGAAGATCAAAGTTCCCGTGTTCGTAGTCGTCATCACCACCCTCACGGGGCTCATCGCCACCGCCCTGGGGCTATGGGCTTCGCTGTCGCCACAGACGCATCCCCAGTTCATCGAGGGCGCCACCAAGATCGTGCTGTCGTGGTCGGGTCGCGAGCTGGGCCAGGGGCTCGCCGCGCTGGCGACGGTGGCGTTCATCCGAGACGCGAGGGGTTATGCGATCGCCATCGGGAGCTCCTGGGTCCGCGAGGTCATCGACTTCGTCGACTTCTTCCGCATCGCCGATACGCCGACGCGCCTGTACTTCGTGGTCGGCACCTCCGTCATCCTGCACAGCATCGCGCTGTGGATGACAATCAAGGCCATCCGCGAGCGCTCGTCGGAGACGAGCGTCTGAGCGGACCGCGGCCGGACTTCAGCGCTCTTCGATCACCGCCAGCTGATCACCGTCGACGATCTCGAGCATCTTGATCTCTCCGCCGCCCCACGGCAGGTAGTACGAGCTGAGGCCCACGTCGATCATGATCAGCTGGTTGTCGCAGTCCGCCGCCAGGTCGTAGCGCACCGAGTGCCCCACCACCATCCGGTCCACATCGAGCGCGGCCAGGACCTCGGAGACGACCTCGCAGTAGTTGCGGACGCGATCGCCCCGAGGCTCGAACTCGGTATCCGACAGGACCCGCGTCCACAGCGGCCCATCGGTGCTGCTGGCCACCAGGTCGTAGGGCATGGGCGCGTTGCCGAGCAGCCACTGACGCACGTCGGTGTTGATGTTGTCGATGCCGTACTCGACGTGCCAGGGCAGCACCCCGCCGTGCACATAGAGCGTGCGCTGCAGGATGAGGATGACGTCGCGCTCGGCGAAGTACTCCGCGTAGGGCCCCCCGGGGTGATAGGCGGTGAGGTGCCCCTTCCACTCGTCGGGCGTGGTCTGCAGCTCTTCTTCGGTATAGGTCAGGTACTCGAAGTCCTCGGGATCGGGAATGCCGTACTTCCCCTCGATGAACGCGATGTACTCCTCGTCCCACTCGATGTCGTCGAACTGCGCGAGCGTCTCTTCGTGCGCATAGGCGGCGAGGTAGTTCATCGCCTGGTCCTCGCGCACGTTCTGGGTCTCGTGGTTGCCGAGCAGCGAGTGCATGGCCCCGCCCGCCGCTTCAGCCTCCGCCGCCAGCTGACGCATGTAGTCCATGAGCGGACGGTTATCGAGGCCGCGATCGATGAGGTCGCCGACCTGGACGATCGCCAGTTGATCGCCGCCGATCCACGCGCCCGTCTCGTCGATGGCCCCCGCCAGCATCAGCGCGGCCTGGGCGTTCTGCAGGTCGCCATGCATGTCACCGATCGCGACCACCCGCGGAAACCGGAGTTCCTCCTTCTCGCCCGTGGACGTGCCGGTTGCTTCGACCGTACCCGTGGAAGAATCCGCCCCCGTGTCGGTGGTGGCCGGCTCGACGAGGGTCGTACCGCCACTGGTCGACGTCGACGCACTCGCCGTACTCCCCTCGGTCGCGCCCGACGTGGGCTCGCTCGGCTGACACGCAATGGGGGCCAACGCCAAGGCGAACGCAATGGGGCGACTGCGCGACATCTGGAGAGACTACCACCGCAAATTCA
Source organism: Myxococcota bacterium (assembly GCA_039028615.1). Lineage (GTDB taxonomy): Bacteria > Myxococcota_A > Polyangia > Nannocystales > Nannocystaceae > Paraliomyxa. The sequence goes on from JBCCHT010000039.1 coordinate 4,578, forward strand.
CCCGACGATGTTCGGGGTTGCGTAAGATCGGCGTGATCCGCCCACGCGCCTCGTGACTCTTGGCACTCCAGACGAGTCCCGCATGACCCGCCCACTTCGCATGGTTTGCTTCTGGTCCGTCGTCACGGTGGCGTGTGGCCCCGCGGTCGTCGTTCCGAGTGGTGGCGCGAGCACCAGTGACGGGTCGACCACCCGGGGCGAGCCGCTCCCGACGACGTCGGCGGACCCGCCATCCCGAACGTCTTCGTCGACCTCGAGTACGGGCGCGCACAGCGACGGCCTCGATTCGGGCTTCGCCACCGGGAACCCGTCGTTCATCGACGACCCCGACCTGGGTCCGGGCTCTGGAGCCGAGTGCGACATCGTCGTGCAGGACTGCCCCACGGGCGAAAAGTGCACGTGGGGGCAGGGCAACCCGGTGTGTGTGCCCCTCGCCGACGACCCGGCCGCGCCCGGCGAGCCGTGCACCATCGACGACACCGGACCCTTCGGCCCCGTCGACGATTGCGAGCAAGGCGGCTTGTGTTGGTTCATCGATCAAGAAACGGGCGTGGGCACCTGCTACTCGATGTGTACCGCCTCCAGCTCGTACCCCGTGTGCGACGACCCCGAGACCTTCTGCGCCCTCTCGGGCGAAGGCCCGCCGCTATGCCTGCGATGGTGCGACCCCTTGGGCTCCGACTGTGCGGAAGGACAAGGGTGCTATCCCATCAACGACTGGTGGCGCTGTGCGCCGACCATCGACGACGCGAGCCAGCTCGGAGAACCCTGCGAGTTCATCAACGGGTGCGAAGCCGGTCTCATTTGCCTCTCGATCGAGGTGTTCGTCTCGTGCGAAGGGATCGGGTGCTGTGGGGAAGTCTGCTCGTTGGACGATCCTTCCTGCACGAGCACCGCCCCCGAGACGATGTGCGCCCCCTGGTACGAAGAGGGCGACGCACCGCTCCAACTCGAAGACGTCGGCGCGTGCGTCGAGGTGCCGCTACGGCGATGACGCCCGGCTCAGCTCGCGGACCACAGCTCGTCGTAGGCAAACGGCACGCTCGCCGGATCCATCAGCTCGTCGAGGGTCCACTCCGTCGCCCCGCCCCACGTCTTGAACAGCCGGTCCTCACCCTCGAGCGGAGGCTGGTCGGAGTGCGTCTGCAGCCAGGTGGCGAAGTAGCGATCGAGCTCGCAGTGCAGCATATAAAAGTGCGGGTCGGCCCCTGCGTCCTGGAAGTAGGCCGAGCTGCCGTATAGGCCCCGCACGCCGGGCTCGCGGCTCTCCCCCGCCGAGAAGAAGTGCAGCACGGCATGGGGTGAGCGCTGGATGTGGGCGTTGATCACCGCCACCACCGCGAGGAAGCGCTCCTCGGTCCACGCCTGGATCCCATACTCGTCGTAGGCCCGGCCGCGGTCGATGGCGGTCAGGGCCGGCAAGATTCCGAAGACCTCCATGGGATCGGTGGTCACCCACCCTCCCGCTTCGACGATGTCGGCGATGCTCAGGAAGCTGCCGTACACCATGGCGTTGGCCCCTTCCTTGTCGACGACCTCCTCGGCCCCTTCGCGCACCATCGCCGCGCCGGCCGGGTCCGGCCCCTCGGTGATCAGGCCGGGAATGGACTCGAGCGCGCGGCTCATCGCATCGAACCCGTCGTGGGCGATCGCGGCCGCGATCATGCGGGGCGAGGGCGGAGCCGTCGGGCACGTCCAGCTCTGCCCTTCGTACGCACGCATCACCGCCTGGTAGGTCTCGCCGATGGCCAGCCCGTTGCTCTCGTGGCCCGAGTCGGGATCGATGGTCTCGTCGATATGGGGCACGGATACGCCGGTCGGGGTCCCCGTGGGCATCCACTCGCGCAGCCAGTCGGGATACTGCGCGCCATCGAAGTAGGGCACGAACACCGAGTCGGCCTCGCGGCAATCGAGCCCCCGCGCCGCGTAGTCGGCCACCAGCGCGGCCCGCATGGCCTGCTCGAGGTCGAGGACGTACGCGCGATGCCAGCATAAGAAGCGCCACGCATAGTTGTCTGGATTGACGATGGCGGTGTAGTCGGCCCGAATCTGCGTCCCGTGGTGACGCTGGCCATCGAGATCGGCGTGTCCCATCGCGAGCTGCTCGAGCTCGCCGTTGAGCACCAGCAGACCCCACGCCTGCTTGAACCGCTCGATTTCGTCCAGAGTCATCTGCGACGCCCCCTTGCGCACCACCACCGCCTGACCGGGCTCGACGCAGGAATCGCTGGGGTCACCGTTGCAACTCAGGCCCGCTATGGGGGCACAGGAGATGAGCTGAAGCACTCGCCGTCGTTTCATCGTTCATTCCTCGAATTTGGCCCGTCGACGCAGCAGCGCGGCGATCGGCGAGCATTCGCCCGATCGTCCGGCACCGCCGACACGACGAGGTTGGACGCGGTCACGATAGTCCATCCCTCGCACCAGTCGCCGTCCGAAACCGGTCGGTGGCTTGCCGGATTCGGACTGGGCTGCCCCATGGGACACGGCGTATGTCCCATGGACCGAAGCGCGACCGAGGCGGCCAACCCTGCGATGAGCCGCCGCCTCGGCCTTGGCACGACGCTCGCAAACCAAGGGGGCATGCTGAAGACTCCCTCGAAGCTCGTGATGCTCGGCTCGCTCCTGCTCGCCTCCCTCGGCGGCTGCGACCAGGGCCCGGGCGACTCGCTCGACCAAGACCCGGCCTTTCGCTACTTCAACGACGACCTCGAGCTGAACGTCGCGTTCAAGGCCATCGAGAACCTCGAGATCGCCGTCGTGGCCGGACGTACCTTCAACTTCGAGTGCTTCGAAGGCATGCAGATCCAGAGCGAGTACACGCTGACCTACCCAATCTGCATCCCCCCGCTACCCGGCTTCTGCACCGACACCTATCAGCTCATCGAAGAGTGCATCGACGGCCAGTTCGAGCCCGTCTCCAACGACCTCATCGAACACGAATGCGACTACAGCTACTCGGGTGCGACATGCGGCTGACTCCCGCATGATGGAGCACGGAGACCGGGGGGCCCCGCTGGGTCGTGGGGTCCCTCGGTTTCCGATTTTGGGCGGCGACTAGAGCTCGGCGAGCGCCGCCTCGAGCTTCGCCCGGGCCGCCTTGCCGCTCGCGTCGTCGTACAGGTTGCGAGTCTCCCCCGGGTCACGCTCGAGATCGAAGAGCGCATGGTTGCCGTCCTCGAACACGATGAGCTTGTAGCGCTCGTCGCGAATCGCCTTGCCGCCCACGTTCTTGGCCTTCGCCTTGCGCTCGTGAGAACGGTTTTGCTGCGAGAAGATCACCGCATGCCCGGCCTGCGACTCCCCGCGTAGATAGGGCACCAGGCTCGAGGAATCGCCGGCCGTCGAGGCGGGCAGCGGGTCGGCTCCGAGAAGCTCGGCCACGGTGGCGTACAGGTCGACCGAAGAGACCAGCGCGTCTTCGCTGCGCGAGCCCTTCACGGTGGGCCCCGAGACGCATAGCGGCACGTGCAGCCCGCCCTCGTATAGCGTGCCCTTGCTGTGCTTCTTGTCGAGCGGACGCCGAATGGTGCGAGCGGGCGAGCCGTTGTCCCCCAAGAACACCACGTCCACGCCGTCGGGCAGCGCGGCGAGCAACCGACCGAGCTCCGTGTCGAGGGCCTCGACCATCGCGTCGTAGTGCTCGGCCGGGTCGGTCGCGCCCGCGTGGGCATGCAACGACTCCGGCGGCAGGTGAAACGGACCGTGGGGCGCATTGAAGGCCAGCCACACCAGCCACGAATCCTCGGCGCCCTGCGTGCCGATGAAGCGCAGCGCATCGTCCACCGTCTCGGTGGTGGCGTAGTTGTCGACCGCGACCTCTTTGCCGTCCACCACCTTCGTGTACTCGAAGTAGCCATCGAGGTTGTCGATGGCCCCCGCGTAGTGGTCCCAGCCCATCTCGTTGGGCGTCCGCAGGCCACCGATGGAATCGTCGTGGCCGAGGTGCCACTTGCCGATGTTGGCCGTGTTGGCCAGGTTGCCCACCAGCTTGGGCAGGGTCATCTGCCCGGCACGAATCTCCTTGCCGCGCCCGACCCCGTCGAGCCCCGTCCGAAACCCGTACTGGCCGGTGATGATGCTGCCCCGCGTGGGGGTGCAGGTCGGCGTCGCCCAGGCCCGCGTAAAGCGAACGCCCTTGCAGATCGAGTCGATCGTCGGGGTGGCGGGATAAGGACGCTCGCCCGAGTCGACGCCATTGATGTCGGCATACGCCGCGATGGCATCGACGCCGAGATCGTCGGCGATGACCAGCAGCACCCGCCGGGGCCCACCCGAGTTTCTGGCCGGCAACGCAGCGCCATCACCCGGCGGGGACTGAGCCGCCGAACCATCGCTCGGCTTGGGTGCGGGCCGCTCGGAGCCCGAGCATGCGCCCAGGGCCAGGCCCAACGACAACGTCAATCCGAGTCGGCCGTACATGGTGTTCATCGGCCTCCTCGGGGCGGGCGAGGGCCGGGTCGTCCCGGTCTCGGTCCACCGCCAGGCGGCTGACCCGGACGGCGTGGCGGAGCTCCTGCGCCCGGCCCTCGATCGATCACCGAAGGATGCGGCGTCCCGCGATAGCAGCGGGGGATCACCGGCCAGTCGCGGCTGAGGAAGTACGCGTAGCTGCCCTGCGGAAAGTCGGCGGTGACGATCGTCCGCCCATTGCACTCGTCGAGCTCGCCTTTGCCCGCCACGTAGCGATAGTCCGCCACGAAGGTACCGTCGTAGGTGCCCCCGGGGTGGCCCTCGCCCCCCGGCCGTTGCCCTTCGCGCAGCACATAGCTCGAGCCGTACTCCGTGGGAGGCGAGCTCGCGTCCTCGGGATCGCTGGGACCGTAGAGCGCATAGATCGGAAAGCCGTCCGCGGCCCACCCGATGACCGGGCTGACCTTGCCCTCGCGCACCCCGAGCTCGTCGAGCAGCTGCGTCGGCAGCCCGTGATAGTGGTACGCGCCCGTCGGCTGCACATGGGCGTGGTTCTCGTCGATGCCCAGCGGCACCGCTCCGCCGAGCGCCTCGTATTGCCACGTCGTGTTGCGATCACCCAGGTAGAACTCGGCCGCCCCGGGATCGAAGGGCACCCCGTTGATCGCAAAACCGAAGTTGTGGTTGCCCAGCGGGGTCGTCGACGACGCGAAGCTCGGCTTGGCCGGCACCTTCACCTCGTAGGACTGCTCTTCGATCGCATGCGGGTTGCCGCGATTGGGAAACGACCCCACGTGGTGGTTCGGCGCTCCGTTGCCTCGCAGCACCCGAAACTCCCCCTCGACCTCGATCTGAACCCGAGCGGGAAATCCCAGCGCCGAGTCGGCCGGGACCAACGACAACGCTCGCCGCTGGTTGGACTCGTGCGGCCGACGATTGCTCGCACCACGAGAGGCCGGCGTGGGATCGAAGGATTCCTCCGGGGCCTTCGCCTGCTCACCGACGGGCGTCGGCTTCGAGGTATCGGGGGCGGGGTGCGTCTCGCTGGACGAGCACGCGGCCGCCCCGACGACGGACCCAAAGACGACGAGGGACAGGGCAATTCGATCCCGAGCCACGTGCAGAGGATACGGACGTCCCCTGGCACTGGCCAGCTCGCTGTCTACAACACGCTCGAACGCGATCCCAGGCACGCCGGCGATAGAAAAGCTGAGCGAGAACAGCTCCGAGTTCCAAGTCGGCTCCAGGATTTTTTGACGGATCCTCTCGGCATCTCCACTACCACGGCAGCCTCGAAGAACAGAGGCAGAAAGCAGACGAAACCATGGCCGAAGGATCAACCACATCGAACTCCGACTTCTTCACCTACGAGTGCCTTCCCGGACCTGCGATCGACGAAGGAACTGGTACCAACGTAACGCTCAACTATCCGCCGTCCCCCGGCTCGAACTTCACGAACGCCAACAACAAGATCGTCGGGTTCGTTCGATACGACCTCGACACCGAGAACAGCGCGAGCCTTCGACTCCAGTGGTACAACGGCACAGATCCGGGGAAGCCAGTCTTCCTCACCGACGCCGAGGTCGCGGTTACCCAGGGCACCGACTACTACGATTGCGTGTTCGAGAAGCCTGATTCGGGGGATCCGGACTCGGTCTGGGAGCTAAAGACCGACAGCCCTGGATTCAAGCTTCAGGTCAAGGTGAAGCGAAAGTAGGTCGGCCATGAAACCGCTCCTGTCATCAGGGTCTATGATAGTTGTGCTCACCGCTCTCGCTCACGTCCAGGCCGCATGCTCCCCGTGCGCCCCTTGCGACGAAAACAGCACGAGGTCGCCCTCCCACCGCGAAGAGATCAACCAAGTCGAGTTTGACAGTGATCTCGAAGGGGATCCCCCGATCGTTGGCCACGTGAAAGTGACCATCCCCGCGCAGCAGGAGCGTGTACTTGCTTCCATCGCGCTGCTCGACAGCAAGGCGATCGTTCAAAGCCCAGAACAGGTCGCAATCAAGAATGTACACAAGATCTCTGAAGTTCAATGGAGCGCGTGCGATCCCAAAGGACTACACCCTTTTCGATGGTGCCACGCGGAGCCGCTGTTCGACGGACCCCATTTGGATCTGAGAAGCGGTGTCGAGATCGCTTCGGGATACGTGCTCACCACGCTGCACGGACTCCAGAGGTTCGACAAGAAGACGAGTTTCGCGATGGTCCGTGGGTACCACGCAGACAAAACAAAGGTCTCAAAGGGCAACGAACTCACCATCGATGGAGCAGAAGTTCTTCATCCGAATCGAATCCACTGCATCCCCGGCCAAGACACCGTGCTCGTGGTCGCAGACGGAGCGCAGCCCAACCCGAAGGCCATCGCGGTTTCCGAGAAAGTCACCGCGCTGAAGAACAAGAAACTCAAGCGAGTCAAAGCGTACTCGGTTGCTTTTCCACTCGGGGTCCCCGCCCTCGTGGACCAGGATCCTTACGTCTCGAGTAACCCGGTACTCGACGGAGACAAGAACGTCATTGGACACAAGGCCGCCATCGATGTCATGAACGGGAGCAGCGGTGGTGGTGTCTACGAACGTGCCACGGGGCACCTGCTGGGGCTCATCAGCGGGGCGGAAACCGTCGAACCCGCCGCGCGATCAACCGGCAACTCGGTGGTGAAGTCGAAATGTTGCTGGATCCCCAAGAACTCGAACAAGGTACCGCAGGGCAGGGTCCACCTCATCGACGAAGACCAACTGAAGACCCTCATCGAGTGCCGAGAGGAGAGTGGCTGCATTCGGGCGAACGAGAACAAGTGGCGTGCGTCCTGCTCCGCCTCCTGACCGCGTCGAAAAAGCGCGGCCGCCACATCAACACCTGCGTCCTTGAACCGATCTGCTATCCTGTGTCCCAACTCAGCCTCGTGCTGAGTCCTTATTGCTTGGGATTAGCGGTTCAAACAATGTTCAAAACGCTGTTGGTAGGCGGTATCGCGCTCATGGGCGTGGTGGTGGTGGGCTGTGAGGCCTCCGAGATTCCAGATATTCCGCTCGAGGACGCCGAGGTGGAGCTGCGCGCAGCGGTCTGCGATCGGGTGATCGAGTGCGGGTGTCGCGATGTCCAGTACGCGAACATCGAGGAGTGCCACGAGGACGTCGATGAGCTGGTGACCGAGCTGTACGCCAACGTGGACACGCTCGAGTACAACCCGTCGTGCATGGGGTACATCGTGCAGCGCTTCCTGGACCTGGGGTGCTCACCCGATGCAGACCGCCCGACCTTCAACGATCCTCCGTGTTGGCTGCTCAACGGGGACAAACAGGCCGGGGATTCCTGCAATCACATCCGCCAAGCGGCCACCGAGTGCGCTCCCGGGCTGTACTGCCGCGCGGGCATCTGCACCGACGTCGCGCTGATCGACACGCCACCGGTTCAGGCCGCACTGGGAGAGCCCTGCCCCGACCGATGGTGCGAGGGCGGGTCGTACTGCAACGCCAACTCGATATGTCAGCGACTCCCCACGGTGGGAGAGCCCTGCTGGAGCCGCGAGTGCTACAACGCGCGATGTGAGTCGGTCGAGGACGAGTGGGTCTGCGTCCCGCGGATCGCGGAGGGCGAGCAGTGCAGGGGCCATAGCCAGTGCGCCACGGGCTACTGCCCCGCCGGGTTCTGCCTGCCCCGGCCCAAGCTGGGCGAGGAGTGCTTCAACGTGTGCGTCGAGGGCCTGGTGTGCTCCGACAACGTTTGCGTCCCCCCCAACGGCGCCGTGTGTGAAGCCCGGCTCCCGCGGTGAAGGCCCGTACGAGGTCCCCCGGGGGCGGAGTCCGCGGACCCGCGCTACGATGGCCCCGTGTCAGCTGCGGACGACGACCGTGCCCTCGTGCTCGCGTGGCGAGCGGGTGACAAGCGAGCGGGCGGCGAGATCATCGACAAGTACCTCGCCCCGCTGCTGAGGTTCTTCCGCAACAAGGTCGGCAGCGTCGACGAGGCGGAAGAGCTGACGCAGCGCACCTTCACCGGGGCCATCGAGGGCGTCGTCCGGTTTCGCGACGAGTCGACGGTGCGCACGTGGATGTTTGCGATCGCCCGCAACGTGCTGCGGCAGTGGGCCGAAGAGATGGCCCGCCAACGGGGCCGTAGCGGGTCGCTGGGCGATGCCTCGGTGGCCGATCTGGGGGCAGGCCCGAGCACGGCGATGGCCAAGCGTCGCGAGCAACGACTCATGCTCGAGGCGCTGCGAAAGCTGCCCATCGAGTCGCAGCTGGTGCTGGAGCTGTTCTACTGGGAGCAGCTCACGGCGCGGCAGATCGGCGAGGTCCTCGATTGCCCCGAGGGCACCGCCCGCAGCCGCCTTCGCAAGGCCAAGCTCGAGCTCCGGGGCACCCTCGACGAGCTGGCTCGCGATGCGGCCGAGCTCGAGAGCACCGTGCACGGGCTGGAGACCTGGGCGCAGCAGCTGCGCGCCGACTGGGGGGCGTAGCGGCGGATTGAACGACGTCTGTCGCATTTGTCGGCGTTTCTCTGATCGAATTGCTCGGAGGCCGGACCACCGATGCGTTCGTGATGGACCGAACCGCATCCTCGACCAGCACGTCGCCAGGGCGTGACTGGTACGCTCCCTCCCCGGGCCGATCCCCGCGTGGCGGCATGAAGGAGCGAGACACCGACGACGGGCCGACGCCGGCACCCCCGATGGTGTCGACGCTCGGGCATGCGGTGGCACGCCAGCGACTGCGGGCGGCACTGTTGGGCGAGACCATGCCCGCAGTACGGGTCGATCGCTTCGCTCTGCAGCGTGAGCTCGGCCGCGGAGGCATGGGCACGGTGTGGCTGGCCCGCGACGAGCAACTCGATCGCCAGGTCGCGCTGAAGTTCCTGCGGCGGACCTCCAGCGGCGACGAAGGCGAGCAGCGACTGCTCGCCGAAGCCCAGAGCCTCGCCCAGCTGTCTCACCCGAACGTGGTCCCCGTGTACGACGCGGGTCGGCACGAGGGTCGGGTATGGGTCGCCATGGAGTTCGTGCCCGGTCGGACCTTGCGGGAGTGGGGGCAGACCGAGCGCCCCAGCCCGCGGCAGCGTCTCGATGCATGGCTCGAGGCGGGACGAGGCCTCGCCGCGGTGCATGCCGCCGGCCTCGTCCATCGCGACATCAAGCCGGACAACGTGCTCCGCGGCGATGACGGGCGGGTGCGCATCATCGACTTCGGCTTGGTGCGGCGGCTGTCGGACACCGCTTCGAAAAGCCGCACGACCATGGAGCACGCGGACGACTCGGTCTCGGCTCCGGTATCGAGCTCCGAGCGGGCACAGACCCGCGAGGGCCAGTTCCTGGGCACCCCCGCCTATGCCCCGCCCGAGCAGCGCCGCGGGGAGACGGTCGATGCCCGCGCCGACCAGTTCTCGTTCGCGCTGTCGTTGTGGGAGTCGCTGACCGGCCAGCGACCGGACCGCGAAGGGCTCCCGTCGCGCGCCGGAGAGCTGATGCGAGGGGCTGGCGAGGAGCACCTGTCCAAGCGAGTGCACCGGGCCCTGTCGCGCGGCCTGTGCCGTGACCCCAGCCAGCGCTTCGAGACCATCGAGGCGCTCCTGCACGCCCTGACCCCACGGACGGGGCGCAAGGTCCTGGCCGCAGTGCTGGCCACGGGCACGGTGATGGGCGCGAGTGGACTCGCCGTGGGCCTCACCTCGGCCCCCGACGCCGCGCCGCCCCCGTGCGTCGCCACCGGGCAGCCCATGGACCAACGGTGGACCGGTACGCGACGAGGCTCGGTGTCGGACTTGCCCGGGGGCGCGGGAGCCCACGCCGTCACGGCGCTCGACGACTTCGCCGACCGGTGGCGAGACGCCGCCCGACAAAGCTGCGAAGAAGTGAAGGTCGAGCAGATCCGCTCTCCGCGGAGCCTGGATGTGCGTCGGCACTGCCTCGAGGGCCAGCTCGACCGCTTCGATACCCTGACCGAAACGCTCGCGAACGGGGGCAGCACCGCCCTCGGGCAGGTGGGCCCCGGCCTCGCCGCCCTCGAAGACCCGGCGCAGTGCCTCGCTCCCGCCCTGCTCCAAGGCGCCGACGAACCGAGCGCGGTCGAGCACGCGGAGCCGCTCCGGGAGATCCGCCGAGAGTTGTTTTCCGTGCGCTTGGGACTCGACGAGCCCGCCCTCGCTGCGCGTCGGGATCGGGCCGCGGAGCTGATGGAGCGTGCTCGCATGCTCGGCCATCGCGGTACCGAGGCCAAGGCCGCTTCGCTGGCGGGATTCCTCGCCCTGCGGGACTCCGATGCCGATTCTGCTCGGGCTCACTACGGCGACACCCTCGACCTCGCCACGGGCCTGGGTGACGTGGCCCTGATGAGCGACGGATGGTTCGGGCTCGGCATCGTCGCCCTGGAGCTCGACCTCGATCTGGATCGAACCGACTGGGTTCACCAACGGCAGGAGCGCCTGCTCGAACCGCTCGGGCACACGCCCAAGCTCGACGCTCGCCTGTGGCTGCAGCAAAGCCGCCTGCACTTCGTTCGTGGCGAGCTGGCCTCCGCGGAGGCCCTCGCTCGCAAGACGGTTGCCCGACTGGAGGAGGCCGGCCCCACCGCGACGTGGCTGCTGGCCAGCGCCCTGCGGCAGCTCGCCGACATCCTGGTCGCCCGAGGCCAGCCCGAGCGGGCGTCTGCGCTGCAGCGGCGGGCCGGAGACCTCGAGCTCCACCGCCAGTCCGCGGACCAGGCCAGTGCTCGAGCGTCTCGGGCGGACGCGCTGCTGAGCGAGGGCATGACGCAGATGGCCGCTGGCGAGCTCGAGCAAGCCGTGGCCACGCTCGAGCGAGCGCTCGACGAGCAGCGCGCCACCCATGGCCCGCGCGGGGCCGATGTCGCCGCGACGCACATCACCCTCGCCGCCGTCCACGATGCGCTCGGGGACGTGGACGCCAGCGAGCGTCATGCTCGGCAAGGAGACGCGCTGCTGCTCGATGCCCACGGCACGGTGCACCCCCAACGCGTGAACGCGCTGTCGGCCTTGGGCACCGTGGCCTTTCGTCGCTCCTCCTTCGCCGATGCGGCGCGCCAGTACGAGCGAGCGCTACGGGTGGCGGAGCTGCAGTCCGATACCGATCCGGTCGATCTGGCCACCCATCGCGCCAACCTCGGAGAGGCGCTGTACCGCAACGGCGAACTGCCCCGCGCCCGGGTCATGCTCGAGCGCGGGGTGGAAGAGCTTCGAGCGGCGCTCGGCGAAGACGCACCCGAGCTCGCCATCCCCTCCAAGGCCCTGGGTGAGGTGCTGCTGAAGCAAGACGACGGCGCGGCCGCCCGGCAGCGGCTCGAGCACGCGCTGCGGTTGCTGGAGCGCTACGGCATCAGCGATGTCGAGCGAGCCGAGACCCGGTGGGCGCTCGCCCGGGCGCTTCGAGCCACCGAAGACCACGCGCTCGCCCGCACCGCGGCCGAGCGGGCCGCCGAAGAATTCGATGCGATGGGCCCGACATGGAAGGCCCGCAGTCGCGAGATCAGAGACTGGCTCACCAACGAACCCAAGGAGTAGACGAAATGCCTCAGTGGCAGACCCCAGACAACACCCTCGGCACCAACATCGGTGTCATCAACGACGACGACGGCACCCTGGTCTTCGAGCGAGCGGGTACGCTGCCGACCGATCAATCCGGCAACGTGATCGCGGACAACGGGATCATCAACTGCACCAACAACACGGGGCAAAAGCTTCGCGTGACCCTTCAGTACACGATCGGCGGCGACACCTTCCAGTCCCCCGGCAGCCTCGCCCGCAATGGGCGTTCGACCTTTCTCGTGGTCGACCCCGGCAGCAACTCGCCGGCCCCGGTGACGGTCGAAATCTACGCGTGGTACGGCGATAGCTCCGGACAACCAACGGACTCCCTCGCGACGATCGACGTCGCCATGCCCGTCATCGGCCTCACCGAGACCAACACGGTGGAGATCTGGGACTACGCGGGCACCCCACAGTCTCCGGTCGCGATCGCCGTCGCGGAGAGTTCCGGCTCCTATCCGCTGACCTTCGTCAATCGAACGAGCACGGACGTCAAGGTATGGGTCAACGGCGGCTCGATCAGCGACCCCATCGCTCCGGGCCAGATCCTCACCAACTTCGTGGACATGGGTGAAGTCGGCCCGCAGTGGATCCTCGGATACGAAGAGAGTGACGACCCATCGATCGTGATCCGACGGCCACCCAACTACAAAACGGGCGGCTGAAGGTCGATCCACAGCGGAGTGTGGTCGCTCGCGTCCGTCTGTACCCGGCCGGCCTCGAGCACACGGGGCGCGAGCGCTTCATCGACGAACACGAAGTCGATGCGCTCGCCCTGACGGGTCGGGCCGGGATCCCAGCTAGAAAACAAGTCGACCAGCCCGGTCGACAGCACCGCCTGCACGCCCGGGGCCTCGTCCACGGCGTTGAAATCCCCCGCGACGACGATCGGGCCCGGGGGGTTCGGACCGAGAAAATCGCGGAGGTCCTCCAGGTTGCGGAGGTTGGCCTCTTCGAGGAAGTCGGCGTGCACATCGAGCAGGCGCAGCGGCTGCGAGCCCGCGCAGACGCGAACATCGAACACGATCCGCGGCTCGTCGGCGCCTTCGGAGTCCAGCGAGACCCGGCGGGCCGAGAAAAAGGGCAGCCGCGAGAGCACGGCGAGGCCGAAGTCTCCGCCGTCCCACTCCAGCGCAGCGGCGAAGCCGAAGTCCATGCCGAGCGCCTCGGCCAGCGCCCGGGGCTGATCGACGCCGTTGGTCCTTCGCGTCCCGACGTCGAGTTCTTGCAGCAGCAGCACATCGGCGTCGATCTGCTCGAGCTGGGCCTGCACCTGCGAAAGCGACGAGCGGCGCCCCGCGGAGATGTTCCACGAGGCCACGCGGATCGACTCGGGCGCCGGGCCCTCGGCGACACACGGCTGCAACGGGGGCAGGACCAAGAGCCGATCGTCGGAGGGTGCAGTGGACCCTCCCAGGCCCGGAGGTTCATCGGTGCACGCGGACGACGACAGCAGCAGGCTCAGGACCAGCCCCCAGCGCGCAGACCCGCGGCCCCTCGAGCCGCCACCGCTCACACACGCGTTTCGTCGGCCTCGTACCACTCCAGCAGGCTCCTGCGCCCCTCATTGTCACGCGTCACCGTCTCGATGCGCAGCACCTTCACGCCTTCTTTCCACAGCACACAGCCCGAGGGCGTGCGCGCGTGGGCATTGGCTGCCTTCACCATCTCGTGCGCCGCGGGACAAAAGCGCAGCGCATAGCCGGCCCGGGCCGCCCGCGTGATGCCCACGTCCCCCGCGGCCTTCCACGAAAGCTCGGCCACCCCGTGGAGCTCTTCGCCGACGGGCTCGAGGCGCTTGGCATCGATGGTCCAGCCAGGGTGCTCCTTGTTCAGTGCGTCACCTTCGACATAGTCCTCGACGATGGTGCGGTAGTCCCCCGGATCGGAGCCCTCGAGCGTCCAGCGAATGGTGGCGGTTCGTTGCTCGAGGTCGATCACGATCGATCGACCGGCGTGACCCGGGCAGGCGGTGAGCAGGAGCAAGCCTGCGATCAAGACTCGTTTCATCACAGCGCCTCCTCCAGTCGGGCATCCGCGGCTTCGGCCTCGGCCCGCTGCTTGGCTCGGCGCGCATCGAAGACCGCCTGAGCCTCCTGGCCCGCGATCACCGTCGCGAAGTCGAGCCGCCACCGATCGACGACCTCGGTCCCGCGACGGATCTTCGACACGGCATCGAAGTTCGACATCTCGTACTCCGCAAAGAAGAACACCAGCGTGCCGTCTTCTTCGAGCTCGAAGCGCCCCCAGACCTGATTGGAGTACGCCAGGTTGGCAAACTCGAGCACCGCCCCCCGACGCTCGGGAGGCACGGTGAGCCCCATGTCGCCGCGAAAGAACACGTTGCGCCGGTTGAACCGGACCACGTAGCGGGCGGGGCCCGCCTGGAAGCGGAACATCGGCCCGTTGCGCTCGTAGGGGATGAGCGACTCCTCCAGCACGGTCTCGAAGTGCACGTCCAGGTCGGGGTGCTCGAGCGCGGACTCGAGATCCGCCAAGGCGGGCGGCGCCTTCACCCGCGCGAGCCGATGCTCCGTGTACATGGCCAGCACCCGATCGGCGCTGTCCTGCGCGGGGTTGCGCCCGGTGGTGATGGCCTCCACCCGATGCTCGTTCATCAGCTTGTAGTGGCGCATGAACGCCAGCCTTCGCTTCTGCGGCTCGGTGGGCAGCTCGTCGAGCAACCCGGGTGGCGCCGCCTCGAGAAGCACCCGGTTGAACGCCTCGTAGTCGTCCATCCACCGCGGGGGCAGCTGCCCGGTGGCGACCAAGTCGGCTGCGATCGCCACCTCGAAGTCGATCGCCCGCATCTCCTCGAGATACGCATTGTCCTCGCTCACATCACGGACCTGGGCAATGGCGTGGGCGAGCTCGTGCAGCAGCATCGCGAGCATGAAGGCGTCATAGGCCGCGCGAGCTTCGGCCGGACCTTCGAACGAGTCGGCATAGTCATGAAGCTCCCCGCGATAGAACGCGGTCGAGACCACGGCGAGATGCTCGGTCATCGCCTGCTCTGGACCAATGAAGGGCGGACTGACGATGGTGCCGTCGCTGGCGAAGGGAATGGCCGCGTGGGTGTCGAGCTCGAGGGGGATGCCACCCGCCTCCGGCCACCCGCGCTGGACATAGGCCTGACGAGCCCACTCGAAGGCCTCGTACTCGTCGGTGAACGCGACCGACCCCTCTTGGCCGGCCAAGGGCAACGCGTACATCGCCACCAGCGGCGGATCGGGAGACACGGACGGCGCCTCGGGCGGGCGAGCACAGCCCACGGCCAACACCGCGAGCACGCCCGCGGCGGCCCCCGGCAGCCTGCGACGGCGTTTGAAGCTATTCGGCATCCCGCTCCTTCGGCTGTGCAGGGCCGTCACCGGTGGGATCGGCCGCGGGCGCATCGTCGGCCAGGGGCGCGCTCCCGCGGGGGCGAAGCCGTGACTGCCCCGAGAGTTTCCCGCGAACGACCTTCCCGGTGGGCGGCCCGAGTCTCATCTCCGCCGTCACGTTCATCTCCGAGCGCGGCACCCCGAGCGTGCCGGGCACGAGACGGATCGTACCGCGAAGGTCACTGCCCCCCTTGGCGCTGAAGTGGTCGGTCGAGTCCCCGCCGTAGACGGTCAGCACCGCTTCCTCTTCGCTCAGCGAGTCCAGCCGATACGTGCGCGCGTGCGAGACCTTGACGCCCCCGGTACGGTCGTCCCACTTCCAGGTCCAGCTCGCCCCCACGCCGATGGGCTCTTCGGGCACGGGCACCAACACCTCGACGAGCCACCGCCTCACGTCGGCCATCCAGGCGTGCTTGGCTTCGTTGGCGGCATCGAGCGGGGGCGCACCGTCGAAACGCACGCGGTCGATCTCCTGCCACGCTCCGAGCGTGGCTCGACCCGAGTTCGGCAGGTCGTCGGCGTCGTCGATCCGGGTGCCTTTGATGTCGGAGACGGCAAAGCGCACCGCGACGGGCCCGTCGTTCTTGCCGTCGATGAACTCGAGCCGCACGGTCGCCGAGCCCTCGGTCGGCGTCCGAGCACTCGATCGCCAGTCGCTGCTCAGGGTCAGATCCTGGTCGTAGTCGATGGTCGCCTCGAGCGTGGCGCCGACCGACAACGCCGGGCGCAGCGCCATGCGAGGTTCTTCGCCGGTCATCAGCAGCTTGAAGTTCTTTTCAGTGGTGAACTTCGGCGGCGGCTCGTCCTTCTTGGACCGGTCGCCGCATGCGGGTGCACTCGCCAGCACGACGGCCCAGAGCACGCGACGAGCGAGACGCAACGACATGTACGCATGGTAGCAACGGAAGGCCCGCTACAGTGCGTTCTCGCGCTCCTGCATCCCCGACGACGTGTCGGTCCCATCCCTCGAAAAATTCCGGCCGACTGATGATCCGAATCGACCGCGGGTGACTCTTGGGCAGACGTGAATGCATCGCCGACTCTGTGGTGCCTCTCCGTGGTTGGACATCCCGACCCCAGTCGGCTGGGTGATCGTTTGCGCCTTCGGGCGGGCAGCGGCGTCGTACTCGGTCGCACACGCCCTTGCCTCGGCCCTCGCACCCTCGACCACCGCAGCGTTGCCCCCGCGCATGCGGTGGTCGAGGTCCGCGACGACGGCTCGGTCGGCCTGCACGGCCTCACCTCGACCTCGACCCGCGTCAACGGCGAGACGGTCGCCAGCCGCAGCCTCGAGATCGGCGACATCGTCAGCCTGGGCGACGTGCTCGTCCGCCTGCAACGCGACGAGCCCCTCGCGTCCGTGCCGACGTGCCCCGATCTGGCCGGCTCGGGCTCGACGCATGCGGCCTTGGTTCGAGCGCTGGAACGCGCCGCGCGTGACCATGGTTCGGTGGAGCTGTTTGGAGAGCCGGGCAGCGGGCGACATCAGTGGACGACGGCGTTGCATCGTCGCCGTCGCCGACCGGGTCGGTTGGTGGTGTTGCACCGTGGCGCCGATCGATCGGCGCGCCCCGACAGCGAGCGCCTGGACGATGCCGCCGGAGGTACGGTGCTCCTCCGCGGCCTCGACGGGCTCCCGCCCCCCGAGCGTGCGCGGATGCTGGCTACCATCTCGCAGCGCGCCGCCACGTTGGATGCCGACCTCGTCGTGTCGTCGTCGCGCCCCTCGACCCACGCGCCATGGACGAGCGCGACCCATCGCGTCGACATCCCGCCGCTGCGAGACCGTCGCGAGGACATCCCCGCCATCGCGGCCCACCTGGTGCGGCGACATCTCGGTCGGCCCGTCGCACTCCGCCCCGCGTCGACGCTGGAGATCATGCGCTACGAGTGGCCGGGCAACATCGCCGAGCTCGAAGCGTCGATCCGCCGCGCCGCCGCCCGCGACCCCGGCCATGGCGCCCTGAGGCTGCCGAACCCGTTCGAGACGCCCTGGCCCATCGCCGCGCCGCAGCCCTCGGCCTCCGCGGGCGTGCTTCAGCTGGGCCCCACGTGGTTTCGGCCGCCCGGCGCCACCGTGGTCGAGCTGAAGCGCCGTCGGGTGATCTGCCGGGTCTACGGGGCGCTGTACGAACGCCGGCTCACCCGCCCCGGCGAACCGGTGCTGCTCGGAGAGCTGCTCGCGGAAGGATGGCCGGGCGAGCGGGTCCTCGCCCGCTCGGGAGCCAACCGCGTCTATGTGGCCCTGACCACCCTTCGAAAGCTCGGCCTGCGGGGGGCCATCATCCGCACCAAGCGGGGGTACCTGCTCGACCCGGAGCTCGAAGTCGGAGCCGAGGCCGCCGCCGCCTGACCGGCCGCAATGATGCCGGCCGCGCTCCTTCACCGGATGCAACCGCCCGGCGACCGAAACACTTCCGTCACCGCATCGCGACCTCACGACCCGAGGCCCGACAAGACGGAGCGGATCTGTCGCGCCCCCGTGCAACCGCGACTACAATCCGGCGCATGGGCTCCGTCACGTTCGAGACTTTCGATCCCACGCCGTACCAACGAGTCCCGCGACTCACCGTCGAAGGGGCGCTGGCCCTGGCCAAGGCGCTGCTCCAAGCCAAGCCGGCCGATGCCACCGAGCTGGCCCGCGTGGCCGACAAGCTCCAGCGACTCGTCGACGAGGTCCAGGGCGCGATCGCCAGCCGCGAGAACGAGGCCATGCCCATCGACTACACGATGCAGGTCGAGCTCGACGGCGTGACCGATGCGCTGTGGGGCACCCTGCGGGGCCGGCTCGACTCTTGGGCGGCGTTCGGACACCCCGGCCTCACCGACGTGATCGAAACCCTCGGTGACGATGCCGCCGCGCAGGCCTCCCTGACCGACGCGCAGCACAAGGCCTCGCAGGCTCGCGCGCTGGTCGGCCAGCTCTTCGGCGCCGACGGCCTCAAGTTCACCCAGACCACCTTCGCCGAGCAGGCCCGCACGATGGCCGGCATCCTCGAGCTCATCGACCAAGAGGGCATCGGCAGCCAGCTCGACGCGCTCGTGGGTACCGAGGTGCTCGCCGGTCTGCGTGCCTGCCAGCGGCAGTACGTAGCCATGGTCGAGGGGCGCATGGCCGGGGCGGAGCGCAAGTCGGCCGACCTCGTCGGTCTGCGCGGCAAGCTCCAGCGGGCCATCACTCGCTACAACAGCGCCGTGCTGCTGATCCTCGACGAAGACGAGCCCGCCTCTCTCGACCGGGTGATCGCGGCGCTTCAGCCGGTCATCGATTCGAACAGTGACAGTCCGAATCAGGACGCAGGCTGACGTCAAACCTCACCCGGCTGGCCAGCCCATGGCCAGCCGGAATAGTGACTGGCACGACCGGTTGGCCCAAACGAGATAGAAGAGGGCCCATCGTCGATCGATTCGACACACCGCTCAATTGGAAGGGAACGATTTCACACTAAGGAGCAGTAGGAAGCGCCAGTGCACGAACACTCATCGACCTCGATCGCGACCCGACGAATCTCGCCGGGGTCATGGCCTCGACTCGTCGCCACATCGATCGTCCTGCTCAACGCCTTCGATGCGTTGCTCACCCTCGTCTGGGTGCACGCCGACGTCGCCGAAGAGGCCAACGAGCTATGGGGCGACATGGTGAAGCAACAGCCGCTGGGGTTCTTGCTCCTCAAGCTGCTGGTCGTCACCGCCGGGGTCTGGTTCCTGCACCGCGTGCGCCACCATCGACTCGCGCGGGTCGGCCTCGTGCTCGCCTTTGCCGCCTACGCCATCGTCTTGGCGTGGCACCTGACCATCGCGGCCATCGTCCACGGGGCACCGCCCCCGCCGCCCCCCGGGCTCGAGTTCGGCGGTCTACAGGCGGTTTGAATCATCGCCGGCGTGATGGCTACGCTTCGGGTGCATGTCCGAGCCGAGTCTGCTGACGCAACGCTGCGCCCGAGCGCTGGAGGACCTCGAGCCCGAAGAGGACATCCTCGAGCTCATCGACGAAGGCGCCGAGCTCGAGCAGCTGCTGCCGTGCTTTCGCTACGCGGTGGAGATCGGAGGCGAAGAGCTGGTCCGTCACTTCCTCGATGCAGGGGCCGAGCCCGACGCTCCGCTCGATGACGACGATGACGACGACGGCGACGAGTCGGCGCTCTCGTTGGCGGCACGGCTCGACTCGCCCGAGATCGTGGGCATACTGCTCGAGCAGACGTCCTCGCACGACCGACAGACCCTGCGGGAGCCGCTGCGAGCGGCCATCGAGCACGGCAGCTACGAGTCGGCCGCCTTGCTCGCCCGCACGATGACGCACGAAGTTCGCCGAGGGGGCGCCGGTCCGCTCGCGCTCGACGACACGAATCGATCGGCCGCCAAGGCCGACGACTTCAAGCCGCTGGTGCTCGTCGCGTACTACGGCTGGGACACCGTGGCGCGGAGCTTGATCGCCCGCGGGCACTCGGCGGACGAGCGGGCCCGCATGGTCGACCGCGAAACGCAGAGCACCTACGAGGACGTCCCGGCCCTCGTGGCCGCCGCCATGGCGGGTCACCTGTCGATGGTCGAGCTACTGCTCGCGGCCGGAGCCGATGCCAGTGTCACCGATGACGGAGGGCGCACGGCGGTGGACTACGCCAGGGACCACGGCAACCGGACCATGCAGCGGCGACTCGCGGGTGACGATCGCGAGGAGCCGTCGGTCGACACCCTGCATCGCGCAGCCCAGCGGGGCGACCTACAGGAGGTCCAGCGAGCCATCGAGGCGGGGGTGGACGTCGATGGCACGATGGACCAAGGCCCGAGCCGAGACCACAGCGCGCTGAGTCTCGCCGCTGGCGCGGGCCAGAGCGAGGCTGTCGACGCGCTGCTGCGAGCCGGGGCCAGCCCCGACCATCCGCCTCGGCATCCGCCCCTGGTCGAAGCATCGAGCGAAGGGCATGTCGAGGTCGTGCGGACTCTGCTGCGTGCCGGGGCTGCTCTGCAAGCACGCAATCTCGAGGGTGACGACGCGCTCTTCTGCGCCGTGGGGGCCGATGAGGCCGAGACTGCCCTCGTCCTGATCGAAGCGGGCGCCGACGTGGATGCCTTCGATCTCGAGGGCCAGACCCCGCTCGCGATCGCGTCGTCGTACGGCACGAAGCCCGTGGTCGAGGCCCTGCTGCTGTACGGCGCCGACCCTCGGGCCATCGATCGCGAGGGCGAGTCGATCCTCGAGCGCCTGAACCCAGGCGCAAACCGAGAGTTGTACGCATTGATTGAACAGGCCGCTGCCAAAGCCGACGCCGCGGGACGGCCCATCACCGATGGGCACCCCTGTCGCCAACGCATGGCGAACATGAAACGGGAAATGCAGGCGGTCGATCTGCGGCGCTACGATTGCGACGACGTCTTCGCCCGCCTGCAGGAAAGGCTCTCGACCTCGGGTTTTCAGAAGGTCGCCGAGCAGCTACACCGCGAACTTGGCGCAAAGCCGCAACCGCTGTCGTCGCTCGCCGCGGGCTACCGAGTGCCGGGGCTCGCCTTCCAGATCCCGCGGATGCTCGATGTCGCCGAGCTGGTCGAGCGCCATACCAGCCCCGATGCCCTCTTGTTCGGCCTGAGCGAGGGCCGATACGCGGGGCGGACCACGCTGGCCTTGCTCGCCACCCACGACCCCCTGGAGGCCATCAGCGCGTTCGCCCCCGCCGGGCCCAACGACGACGTCAGCGACGAAGACGTCTTGCGCTGGGCCGTGCACGTGTACCGGGCTCATCCCTTTCGCCTCACCTACCTGCACCACGACTTGCTGGAGGGCACCTTCACCGACGACCTGCCCGATCCCGAGTTCATGGCCCAACGCGTCTACGAGATCTGCCCCGATGCCGTCGGTCAGGCCGCGGGGAGCATCGAGGCCGTGGCCGAGAGCCTGGCCAAGCGGCGCCTGGCGCTGTGGTGGGACTGACCGGGGCCGAGACTCGCAGACTAAAGCTCATCTCAAAAACCCTCGTGGGGTGGACAACGCGGCCCCCCGTCGACGGGGGCCGCGTTATCGCCTCGCGAGGGGTTTTGAGATGAGCTTCAGCCCCCCTTCGCGGGGGCCGGCAACTCCTCGGGCCTCAACGCCTCCTCGAGTCGCGCGATGACGGTGTCGAGCTTGTTCACCCGCCCCACGTTGGCTTGGGCAAACGACGGCAGCCGATCGCGAGAGCGACGCGCATGCTCCAGCGCTTCCTTCAGGTTGCCGCGACGCTCCTCGATGCGCGCCATGATGAACTCGAGGTGACACCCGGTGTTGATGTCCTTGTTCTTCTCGAACATCGCGACCGCGACGTCCCAGGCCTCTTCGTCGCGATCGAGCCGTATCAGCGCGTTGGCGAGCCCGAGGCCGACGAAGCCATCGGGCTCGGTGTCGGGACCG
Source organism: Myxococcota bacterium (assembly GCA_039028615.1). Lineage (GTDB taxonomy): Bacteria > Myxococcota_A > Polyangia > Nannocystales > Nannocystaceae > Paraliomyxa. The sequence continues at coordinate 26,298 of JBCCHT010000039.1, forward strand.
ACCAGGTCGTTGGCCCGGTGAAAGATCTCGATGGCCTCCTCGTGCTGGCCAGACGACGACAAGGCGTTGCCCAGCTGCCCGAGGTAGCGCGATCGCTCCTGCGCCGGTCGTTCCGCGCTGCGGGCATCGGTCACCAAGCGACGGGCCTGCTCGAGCTCGCGCGGCCGATCGGCGACGCCTCGCAGCGACTGCACCCAGGTGGCTCGCGCGGCGATGGTCTCACGGTGCTCCGGCCCGTGCACGCGCTCCATGGTGGCCACCGCTGGCTCGAGCAACGCACAGGCGGCCTCCGACTCGCCCCGCACGGCCAGAAACCGCCCCAGGTTGTTACGCGCGCGCGCCAGCCGAGGGTGATCGGGCTCGAGCGTCTCCTCGAGGATGCTCATGCCCGCGCCCAGCTGCTCGAGCGCCTGCTCCTGCTCGTCGCTCACCGCCAGCGCCACGCCGTAGTTGTTGTGGGCCACGGCCAGCCACGGGTGCCGATCTCCGAGCAAGGTCTGGCGGATCTTCAACGCTTCGGCGAACAGCTCCAGCGCCTCGGCCCGCTTGTCGGTGTGCAGCTTGGCGCGACCCAGCCCCTCGAGCGAGTTGGCCAGCGGCAACGAGGCCCGACCGCTGCTGCGGCGGATCGCCAGCGCCCGCTCGTTGAGCTCGAGCCACGACGCGATCTGGTCCGTCTCGAGCGCATGCTCGGCGCGGGCGGTGAGCAGCTGGGCGAGCGCCTCTTGCCGCGGCGAGCCCCGGCTCATCAGCGACTGCGCGGTGCGATCCCAAAAGTCGGCGGCCGTCGGATCGGGGCGCCCCCGAATCGTCACCAGCAGCAGGTTCACCGCGGCATCACGGGCGGTGTCGTCGTCCCCCGCTTCGATCGCGCCGTAGTACGCCGCCTCGAGGTGCTCTTGGCCTTCCTCGTGCTGCGCCAGCTCGATGTGGGCCTGCCCCTGTTCGAACTGGGCCCGCGCGATGAAGCGCTCCGCCTCGGCATCCCGGGCGGCCTCGACCGCCCGCCGGGACAGCTGCAGCGCGTCGTCGAAGCGACCGGCGTAGCGATGAGCCTGCGCCGACGCGATGCGAGACTCGAGCCGACGCCAGGTCCCCTCGTCGTAGGTGGTCGGCAACCCGGGCCAGCTCAGGCACTCGCTGGGGTGCGGGAGCGACTCGGCCGCTCGCACCGCGTACTCGGCCATCGACGGATCCGCCTGGGCGAGCACCGTCGTCAACGCATCGAACTGCATGCGCGCCCGCTGCAGGCACTCGTCCACCCCCTGGAACTCGGTACGACGGATCGGCCGCGAGTCGGCCATGCCCTCGCAGACCTGCGCCCGCGTGTCGGTCAGCTCGCCTTCGTAGTCGGAGAGTATCTGGTCGACCTGCATCGCGGTGGAATCGGTGAAGGGCTCGGGCGCCTCGTCGAGAGCTCGCCGCACCCGCTCGGCTTCACCGATGGACCACAGCGTCGTCTCGGCCTCGGGACACGGGGTCTGCACCGCGGGCGCGAAGGCCAGTGCCGTACCGCCGACCCCGGCCAGCAGCGACAACGCGGGCAACCATCGCCGGGCCCGGCCGCGCCCCTCGATCGCTGCGATCAGGGCATCGACCGACGGATAGCGAGCGCTCGGGTCGGCCGACATCCCCCGCGCCAGCGCTCGGTACACGCGACGAGGCACGCCCGCGACCTTGGGCGGCGCCAGCACTCGCCCCGCCTCCTTGGCTTCGAGCAGCTCTTCGTGGGTCTCGCCCGCGAAGGGATAGCGCCCGTACAGCGCCCGATACAGCGCCACACAGACCGCGAACTGGTCGGCCGTGGCCCCGCTCGGCTCGGCCCGATGCTGCTCGGGCGCCATATAGGGCAGGGTGCCCGTACGCCGCGGGGCTTGCTCGGCATCGGCCCGACAGGCGAGCCCAAAGTCCATGACCAGCACGCGCCCCGTCTTGGAGACGAGCACGTTGTCGAGCTTGAAGTCGCGGTGGATGAGGCCCTGGCCGTGCGCGTGGGCCAGGCCGCGAGCCGCCTGCACCGCGACGTCGATGACCTCCGCCGGGGTCGGCCGGGCCCGCGCCAGCCACCGTCGCATCGAGCCGCCATCGACCAGCTCCATCACGATGAAGGAACGACCGCGATCGGTGCCCGCGTCGTAGACGGTGAGGATGTTGGGATGACTCAGCTCGGCCAGCGCCTGCGCCTCGCGGGCCAGCGCCTCGGGATCGTTGACCCCGCGCCACAGCACCTTGAGTGCCACCTGCCGATCGAGCACGTCGTCGTGGGCCTCGTAGACGACCCCACCGCCGCCCATGCCCAAGCGCTTGATCACCCGATAGCGATCGAAACGAATCCCGGGGCGGATCTGGCCGACGCCGCCCCAGTCCTCGTCACGTGCCTCTCGGGCGCCGCTTTGCTGCGTCGTGGATCGCTCGGGGTCGACGACGCCCCGCGTGTTCGAGTGTTCCATCGCGACTCAGGCGCACGTCTCGTCTTCGAGGCCACGCTCCATGAGCCAGCGGGTGAGCTCCGTGCGCGAGCCGATGCCCAGCGCGCGATAGGTCCGCTCGAGGTGGCTGGCCACCGTGCGGGGCGTGACGTTGAGGCTCCGGGCAATCTCGGCGTTGCGGGCCCCCGCGGCCACGAACCGGGCGATCTCCAGCTGGCGCGGCGTGAGCTCTTCGACGGGCTCGTCGGCGTTGGCCGATGCTTTCCGAGACAAGGTCAGGGTCACGTTGGCCCCGAGCTGAATGCGGTCGCGCTCGCGGATCAACGACACGTCGACCCGACCGCGATTGACGAAGGTTCCATTGGTCGAGTCGAGATCCACGATGTTGACCACCGTCTTGGAGCCATCGTCGACCAGGATCACCTTGGCGTGCTCACGAGACACTCCTCGTGCCACGATCTGGAAGTCGGCCGCGGGGCTCTTGCCGATCGATGACACGCGCTTGTTGAGCGCGAATTTCCTCCCCGGCTGCGGACCCGTGACGATTTGCAGCTCGAGCATGCCATCGGGCTCCTCGAAGGCCACGGGATCCAGCGTCGTCGCGCCCAGCGAATCGTCGGGGTTCATGGTCATCCTCGTCGTTCCACGAGTCTGGGTTGGGTTTTGGTTCCGTTCAACCGTCGCGATTCGTTTCCTATCAAAACCGTCAAAGCGCGGCACGAACTGCGTCGTCGGCATCAATGAAATCAGCGCATTACCGGCTCGTCCCCGCTCGTCATCAACACTACGAAAATTGGCATGAACGGTGACTCGCTTCGTTCATGCGGAACCGAACTCCGACTGCGCAACAGGCGGAGGTCCAGCCCACTCGATCGGTGACAATTTTCGGCAACGCGGACGTTTTTCGGCCCGCAGATCGAGCGAACGACACGGCTCGCGGCAGGCAAAATCGACCGCTAGGATCGGTCCGTAGCCGGTAGCATCATCAAAACAGGAATGCTAGTGGTTGGTTTACCACTGACGCTGGACGGAGTCGGTTGCTACCGTCATGAGGTGAGCTGTCGTATCCCGAGACGCGCCAAAAATGGCCGTAATCGGCCGCTATTGGCCATTTGTATGGAAACGGCCGAGATCGCGGTCGGAGATCTTCAGCCCCCCTCGTCGCCTCCGGTCTGGAACCGCGCCCCGCTTCCGCTGAGTGCACGGCTCGATTCCGGCGGTGGAGATGGCGACGACGACGACGCGCGGGGCCACGAGTTCGGCGGCGCCGACGACACCTTCGACCGCGACTCGGACCGACGCTGACCATGCCGGGGACGAGTCGCGTCATGCTTCGGTCGAACGACCACTTCCGCGTGCCGTCGTGATCGCTCACTGTCGTGATGTCGAAAGACGACATCATGAACATTCGTAGTATCGCAATCAGTACTTCCTTCGGTCTCGCCGCGTTTACCCTCATCGGCTCTGCCTGTGACGTCTCGGACGATGGGTCCGAGCCGGGCAACGACGGTCTTCGCCACATCTATTTCGATGCCGCCGAGGTCAACGAAGCGCTCGCCGACAACCCCAACACCTCGTTCCTCGTCGACCTGTCCGAGGGCAACGTGGTCCACTTCGATCAGCAAGACGAGGACTTCGACTTCTCGGCCTTCACCGCGAAGTGCCCCTCCATGCCCGCCCCCGTGCCCTTCACACAGATGATCGACAATCTCGATCTGCAGATCGAAGGGGAAGAAGAATGGAGCATGCAGTCCGACCTCACGGACCAGACCCGCTTCCGCTACATCGGCGGCTGCTGGACCGAGCGTAGCTGCAACAGCGCGGGCACCGACTGCGTCATCACGATGATCGGCGACTGCTGAGCCACGGCTGGGCCGAACTCGCCCCCTGGGAGGGTTCGGCTCGGCGCCCTCGGGGGCGCGCTTGACCGCGGGCCGAACCCGGCGCACCATCGCCGCGCCGTGGCCCGCAGTCGCTCGAAAAACAAGATCTACATCGTAGACGTCAACGGTACGCTACGAGAGTTCGACAACTGGCCCGCCTGCCAGGCCTTCGTGCACGGCAAGCCCTATCCCTTCGCAGGGGGTGTCGACCGCGAGGCGGCCCTGGCCAAGCTCGGCCGCAGCCGCGGTGCCCAGCTGCGGCACCACGACCGCAAGGCCAGCGGCTCGGGCGGCACCTCCAGCCGGTCCTCGAGTGGTCGCGGCGTGCGGTCCATCGGCGCGAAGCCGACCGAGGGCATCTGCGCCGATGCGGGCACGCACGGCAACCCCGGCCCTTGCGAGTACCAGGTCTGCGATCTGGCGGGCACCCGCCTCGCCCACGAGCACCTGGGCGTGCACTCGAACAACTACGCCGAGCTCAGCGGCATCGAGGCGATGATCGAGCATGCCCTCGCCCACGGCCAGACCAAGCTGTGGACCGACTCCAAGATCGCCATGGGCTGGATCGCCACCGGGCGGGTGGGCGCGACGGTGCACGAGCGTGACGTCATCGTCGCCATGGCCAAGCGCATCGCCAACAAGCTCGACGACAACCCGACGCTCGAGCTGTGCAAGTGGCACACCAAGGTCTGGGGCGAGATCCCGGCCGACTTCGGCCGCAAGTAGCGTCCCCAAACGACGACGCCAGGGACATGCCCTGGCGTCGGTGGTCGTGGGAACCGGTAGTGCGCTATGGCATCACGCACTGGCCCGTGCCGTCGTCGACGCCGCCCGTCTGCCAGCACACGACCCACTCGTCCAGGTAGTCGTAGCGGCCCTGGACATACTCCCGAAGCTCTTCGACCTTGTTGTAGTAGAGGTCGTTGTCGTAGGGCTTGTTGGGATCGGTGATGACCGCCTCTTCGATCTGGTTGGACATCATGTCGATCCAGCCCAGCATCTTCTCGGGGTCGTAGCTGTCGTGCACCATCGTGTCGATGGTGTCGACGTAGAAGTCGAAGTACGCCGGGTCGGTGAGCGCCATCGTGTAGAAGGGGCGCCCGTGCGTGGTCGGCTTCTCGAACAAGTACGGATCGGGGTTGATCGGGTACTCACCGTCGGGCTCGTCGTTGAAGCGCTCGAAGGTGTTGTCCAGGTCCCAGGGCAGGAGCACGAAGCGCCCCCGCACGGGGTCGTCGTACATGTAGAAGTTGAGCCCGCCCGCCCAGGAGCCGTCGGAGTCCGGGATGATCGCCTCGGCCGCGTAGGTCCGCAGCGCCTGCTCGATGTCGAGGAACTCCTCGAGCTCCTCCAGCGTCTTCGCGTCTCGCATGTCGTCGAGACGGTCGTCGTTGCTGGTGTCCTTGTTGGTCTTGAGCTGCCAGTTCGCGCGCTTCCACAGGTCGCCTGAAGGGTCCTCCATGGCGCGCTGCAGGTAGGCCTCGTCGATCTTCTCGAGGTTGGTGAAGACGCCGTAGTACTCGCCGTTGACGACCAGCCGGGCATTGTTGGCACAGCCCGCCCGCACCCCGGCGTCACGCATGAACATCAGGCCGAGACGGTCGCGCAGCAGGTGCCGGTTGTAGGTCGCGGCGTCGAGGGCCAGGCGCTTGAGGCCAAGGAAGTGACCGTCGGGATCCTGCGTGTGGAACCCGATCTGAAATTGCATCTTGTCCTCGGGCAGGGGATCCCAGTAGGTCGGGTTGCCGCGGAGGCGAATCGCCGCGTCCGTGATGACGACGTCCTGGTACTTGAACTCGACGAGCGAATGGTAGGGCTTGGTCTCGACGCCCGCGTCCTCGTTGGCCTGCCCGTTGTTCCATTCCCACTCGAGCTGCTCCCACAGCGCTTCGTGAATGGTGATCTCGAAGGTGGGCAGGTTGTCCTGCGCATAGATGGCGTGACAGCCCTCTTCGTCGGTCGGCGGAATGTCCTCGTTGGGATCGGGACCCGGGTCGCCCATGTCTGGAGCCATGCCCGTCGAGCTTTCTCCCTCCGACGATTCATCGGCAGGGGAAACCTCCGTGGTGCCCACGGGAGCGGTGGTGGAGCTGCTTCCACCGGAGTCGCCTGCGGTCGCGGGCGCATCCGAGTTACACGCCAGCAGACCGCCGCAGGCGGTGGCGAACAACCACTGTTTGGAGAGTGCAAGCTTCATCGGATCGAATCGGGAATGGGTCCAGTCCACGACGCGGCGCGCCAAAATGCACCTGCCGCCAACGCAATCAGACTAACACGGAAGACTGCTGAACCGTGGCCCATCGTGCGCCGTGCAGCGACGGCGGCGGCGCCAGACAATGCCAGTACACCGCACCGTAGACACTCACCTCGTCCGACCTCGGTGCCACCTTCACCACAAGGATCGTGTTCAGCATCGTCGCGAAAAACGAGCGCCGAACCATCGCCATGTCGTGATGCCGCCGCGATCTGATAGGGTCTTTGTCGTTCAACATGCTTACGCTTTCTCGCCAGCCCCGTTGCGCCTCCCTCGCCTTCGCTACCAGTCTGTCGTGCTTTGCGTTCGGCTGTAACCAGGCCGATCCGATGGTGGCCGACGGCTCCTCGTCGGGCGGCGACGCGGGAGACACCACCGGGGTGGCCGACAGCAGCGATGGTGGAGAGGAAAGCACCACCGCCCCCGCCGATACCGAAGAGCCCCCGGCCGAGGCCGACTACTTCCCGCTGGCCGACGGGGCGACCTGGACGTACCAGCACACCACGCAGGATCAGCAGGTGTGGGACGAGGTGGTCGTCATGCGCGAGGTCGAGTTCAACGGCATGACCGCCTACGAGCAGGAGGACAACGGCAACAACGGCGAGAGCAGCACCAGCACCCTCGTTCGCGACGGCACGGCCACGATGCGGGTGCACAAGCAGGTCAACCTCGGCAGCGCGGTGCTGATGGACGTCGAGTACGATCCCGGCTTCCTGCGCTTCGACAACAGCTGGGGCGAGGGCGACTCGGTCGTGTGGGCCTACAGCCGGGCGGAGTACGACGCCAACGGCATGCTGGTGGACGACACCCCGCGCAATCAGCTCTACACGGTGGAGTCGATGTCGGTGGAGGTCACCGTACCCGCGGGGACCTTCGACTGCGTGCAGGTCCTGCGCGAGCGGGTGGAGACGGGCGAGCTCAAGCGCTTTTGGTTCGCCGACGGCGTCGGCAAGATCAAGCACGAGACGGTGCAGACCGGCGCCACCGAGGAGCTGTCGGCCTACGACATCCCGGGATGAAGGGCCGCGCCCGCGGGCCTCGGAAAGGCCCGCGTCGCCAGTACGATTGCCGACCGCACGCTCAGGTCAGACCGGGCAGCTCGCCGTCGCTATACGCCGGGTTGCCGAACTGATCGTCGGGGATGCCCATCGCGTTTTGTAGCGACACGAACAGCTGGTTGTGCGTGGCCGTGCTGCCCTGCACCACGTAGCGCCCCGTGTTGAAGAAGCCACCCGCACTCCCCGCGGTGACGTAGGGCATGGCGCGGCGGTCATGGTTGTTGCCCTTGGCCTGCTCGTTGACCCACACCAACACGCAGTTGTCGAAGAGCGTGCCGTCGCCCTCGGGGATCGACTTGAGTCGATCGATGAGGTACGCGAACTGCTCGGCGAACCAGATGTTGACCCGGGTGTTCTGCTCGACCTTGGGCGTGTCCTCGTCGCCCTTGTGGGCGAGCGAGTGATGCCCTTCCCTGAGGTCCTCGCCCAAGAACCCATAGACGTAGTCGGCCACCGAGTGGGTCCACATCAGCGTGCCGACGCGTGTCAGATCGCAGGCCATGGCCATGACCATGATGTCCATCTGCAGCTGACCGATCTCCGGCAGCAGGTCGACCCGGGTGGGATCGATCTCGGGGATGTCGATCATCTGGCACTCGCCCCCGAACTCCACGCCGTTGCGTTGCAGGCGGCCCTGGATGTCGGCGAGCGAGGAGATGTGAATCTCGAGCTTCTCGCGGTCCTGGTCCTCCATGCGGTCGGCCAGGCGCTGGTAGTCCATGGAGACCTGCTCCAGCAGTCGCTGCCGACGAACGCGTTGGTCCTCGATCTCGTTCGACGACGCCTCGGGGTCGCCGAAGATCCGCGTGTACGCGGCGGCAGGATCGTTCTCCGGGGGGATGGGCTCGCCCGCGCCGCGGTAGTTGATGCGCCCGCTGACGTCGGACTTGCCCACCAGCACCCCGAGCTCGAGCGAAGGGAACAAGGTGTCTTGGCCGACCGCCTGGGCGATCTTTTGGTCGATGGAGATGCCGCCCGCCCAACCGGCGGACTCGCCCGCGTCGCCGGCGAAGTTGCCTTCGAGCAGCTCGGTGGCGGTCAGGCACTGCCCCGTGCCCTTTTGGTGGGCATCGCCGGGACCGCTGAACGCCGACTCCATGTCGACATTGCCCAAGATGAGCAGGTCCTCGCGATGGGCCTCGAGCGGGGTGAGGATGGGGCTGAGCTCGAAGTCGGTCTCGCCCCCCTCCGGCCAGAAGTTGTGCGGCACCGTGCCGTTGGGCGTGTAAAAGAAGATGATGCGCTTGTGCGGCTCACCGTGATCGGCAAAGGCCGGGCGGTAGCTCGAGACCAGCGGCAGCGCGAGAGCCGAGGTGCCCAGGTAGCGCAGCATGTCCCGGCGCGTCGGACGAATGATGCTCATTGTTCTTCCTCCCACTGCCCGGGGACCCGGCGGTAGCGGAATGCGTGGGTCTGCGTGAGCGCCACGAGTAGCTCTTGGATGCGGAACTCCGAGCGGGCGAAGGCCTCACGCACCAGCGCGAGGCTCTCGTCGTCGGCATCGGTCTCGCCTCGACCGTGGGCGAAGCGGAACCATTGGGTGGTCACGCAGTCGCGGACCTGTTGGCTGCCGCCCATGGCCGCGCCGAACTCGACGACGCCGTTGAACGCTCCGTCGATGTCGGTGGTGGCGATGAACTCTCCGCTCGCGTCGATGGGCAGGCCGTTTTCATCGTCGCGCCAGCGCCCCATCGCGTCGAAGTGCTCGAAGCCGAGGCCGAGCGGGTCGAGCATCTGGTGACAGCTGCTACACAACGGATCGGTCTTGTGCTGCTCGAGCTGCTGCCGGGTCGTCTGCGAGATGTCGACGTCGGGCGCCTCGGGGACGACGTCGGGGGGTGGCGGAGGGATCTGGCACAGCAGACGCTCGCGCACGAACTTGCCGCGGTGGACGGGCGAGGTGCGGTTGGGCTTGGCGTACAGCGCCAGCAGCCCCGCCTGGGTCAGGAAGCCGGAGTAACGCGCCGGGTCGAGCTCGACCCGCACGAACTGCTCCTCGGTCGCCCCCGGAGCATCGAAGCCGTAGAACTCGGCCAGCGGCTGGTTGACGATGGTGAAGGGCGCGGTGAACAGGGTGTCGAGCGTCGCGTCGGCATCGAAGACCGCGAACTCGAAGAAGCCCTCGGTCTCCTGCTGCAGCAGCGGCAGGATGTCGGGGTCGTAGTCGGGGAACATCTCGGTGTCCTTGCCGATGCCGGCGAGGACCTCGGTGACCTTCTCGAGCTCGAGCCACTGACGATGGAAATTGCGCACGGCCTCGCGGGCCCGCGGCGCCCGGAGCAAGCGTCGCGCCTGCTGCTCGAGCTGCTCGGGGGTGCGGAGCTCGTCGGCATCGGCCGCGTCGATGAGGATGCGATCGGGCGGGCTGTTCCAGAACAAGAACGAAAGCCGCGTCGCCATCTCGTGCGGCGACAGCTCGTCGATGCCCTCGGCGTTGGGCTCGTTGCGCCCGAACTCCACCCGGTACAGGAAGTGGGGCGATTGCAGCATGCCCGCCACCACCAGCTCGACACCGCTGAGCGCATCGAAGCCGCCGTCCAGCGCGGTGCCGTCGGAGAAGACGGCAAACCACTCGGTGACCTCGTCGTCGGCCATGGGACGACGGAAGACCTCCTTGCCGAAGCTGCGGATCCACGCCTGCGACTGCGTCGTGCAGCCTCCGTCGAGGCTCGTGGCGTTGGCACAGCTGGCCAGCGTGGCGAGGATGGTGGGGCTGTGCTTGACCGCGAGATTCTCGGCTGCGGTGAGGAACTGCTCGGCGAGCAAGGGGCTCACCACCAGCGCGGAGGCCTGGTTGTTGAAGCCCAGCGCGGTCTCCTCGGGCGCGAAGGCCAGGGCCGGCTGCGAGGTGTCACCGAAGATCTGAAAGACCGCGTTGTTGTACTCGAGCCGCGTGAGTCGGCGCAGCGGCGACGGACCCGGGTCACCGATCGAGATGCCCTCGTCGGGATCCTCGCCGCCGCAGCTGCTGGCCGCGACCAGCAGCGAGGCGACCGCCCCCCACGCCACGCTCCGGGCCGCCGTAGTCTTCATGGTGCGGCAACCTTGGCGACGTAGCCGTCGCTGCTGCCGTACCCGGTGATGGACCCCAGGGGAGCGAAGTCGAAGCCCGAGGAGAAGAAGCGACCGGCGACGACGGAGTGGCCTTCGGGGCTGACGTCGACGGAGAGCGCGGACTCGGTGCCCGCTCCGCCCCAGCGCTGCGCATCGATGAAGCCCCCGTCGGCGTCGAAGCGAGCGAGGTAGGCGTCGATCTTGCCCGCGCTGATGGTGTCACCCGAGCCGCCGAAGAAGGCCGCGCCCGCGATGGAGCCCGCCAAGTGGATGGTGTCGTCGGGCCCGATGGCGAGCCCCGGCCACGTGTTGGTCTCGAAGTCGCTTTCGAACTGGTCGCGGTCGTCACCGAAGCCGTAGGCCCAGATCGCGTTGCCGTCGGGATCGAAGCGCGCGAGGAAGATGTCACGCAAGCCGCCGCTCTCGATGAGTCCCGTGGCCCCGCCGAACTCGAGCTGATCGGTGAACGACCCGGTGACGACGATGTCGCCGTTGTTGGCCAGCGCCAGGTCGTAGCCCTGGTCGGCTCCGCTGTCGCCCGCGGACAAGACCCACAGCGGCGCGCCGTCGGGGTCGTACTTGCCGATGATGACGTCGGTGCCGTCGTTGGCATCGAGCTGCTCGGCGCCGAAGCTCACCGACTCGGAGAAGTAGCCGGTGAAGTAGACGCCCGAGGCATCGGCCGCGATGCCCCAGCCGTAGTCGTCCCCCGCCCCGCCGATGCGGTTGGCCCACAGGACCTGACCGTTTTGCGCGGCCAGCTTGATCACGAACAGGTCGCGAAGACCCTGGCTGGCGAATTGGGTGCCGCCGAAGGTGCCGTCGCCCGTGAAGGTACCCGCCACGTAGACGTTGCCCGAAGGATCGACCGCCACTCGCTCGCTGCGGTCGGGGTCGATGCCGCCGACCATGTTGCTCCACTGCAGCGAACCGTTGCTGCCGAAGCGGGCGATGAACACGTCGTCGGTGCCCAAGGCATCGTGCGGCGTGCCGCCGAAGTCGATGATGCCGAAGGCCCGGCCGATGACCACGATGTTGCCATCGCCGTCGACGACCACGTCGCCCGCGTACTGGTTGCTGCTGTCGCCGAACTGCCGCGTCCAGATCGGGTTGCCGAACTCGTCGAGGCGCTCGAGGAAGATGTCGTGCTTGCCGTTGTCGGAGACGTGCGGGCCGTCGCCGAAGATGACCGTGCCCTCGAAGTCACCGGCCACGATGACGTCACCCGTGGAGCGATCGACCGCGACCGCCCGCGCCTGCTGGCTGTCTTCTTGATGGAAGCCGAGCAGCCAAGTGTCGGTGCACTCGGGGGTCAGGCCATCGCAGTTGTCGTCGGTATCGGTGAAGCAGTCCTCGAAGACGGGCGCCGTCTCGCCCTCGCAGGGGCCCCACAGCGCGTCGTCGAGGCACCGCTGCATGCCGCCGATGCAGGCGGCCACGCCCTCGGTCTCGGGCAGGCCGGAGTAGCACTCGCGCATGTCGCCGGGCGTGCACATCTCGGGCACGGGACCGTCGTCGTCTTCGGTCTCGCCCTCGTCGTCTTCGGTCTCGCCGTCGTCACCCGTGGTGCCTTCACCACCGCCGGGAGGCACCAGGCCCGAGACCCACTCCACGACGCACTGCACGTCTTCTTCGGGCAGAGGCGGCATACCGAGCGGCATGACCACGCCGCACGAGGGGTCGGGCATCATCTTTTCGATCAGCACGCTGCCCTGGGGATCCGAAGGATCGGCGATCACCCCGGGACACTGCGTCGCCGGCTGGAGCACGATGCGGGTCTCGAGACCCGGCGAGACCAGGTCGAGGTTGGCCGCAGGCGTCGTGCCTTCGTGGCATGCAGCGGTCGAACAATTGTCGACGAACAACTGCGGCACATCGACCTCGGCACATCGATCTTCGGTGCTCGGACCGGGGTCCGAACCCTTGCACCCCGATGTCGCCGCGATGAGCCCCGCTAGGGTTATCCAATGCTTCATACCGACTTCCACCGTCGGCCACGGTAACACCCCATCGCGCGCACGACCATGGTGCAGACATCGACGACGATGCGAGTCACAGTGTCGAGTTGGTCCTCGCTCGAACTCGACCTACCGCGATGTGGGACCTTCGTGGGCGTCGCGCCCGCGAACCATGAGTCGATTGCGAAGCAGTCGATTCGACCTACACCGGGACCGTCGATGAACTCGGCCGCCGAACAACCAGGCGTGTCGTGGGTCGAGTTTCCACGAGGCACTACGTGGCCGGATCGTTGGGGATGCTCGAGTGTCCGACTCGCACTCCCACCTCGCCCGCGTTGTCGGTGCAGTCTTCGATTTATGCCCATGAACGACGTTCAGCTCACCTTTGCGCGCTCATGATGTCGTACTCGCTGCGCTGGACTTCGTCGCCGTTTTCGTCGACGACGTGCTGCGGATCTCCGTCCGACGAGACCGTCGGTATGCAGGCTCTGCACATCGGCCGCGACGCTCTCTCCGATTTCGATCGCACGCATGTTCGGTCGTCGTACTCAGATACGCATGCCAGGTTCTCGCCCTTTGTCCTACTGCGGCTGCAAGATCCTGACACCAAGCATCGGCGCCCTCGATGCCACCCATCCCGCCCACGCTCGACGCTAGTGACAACGAACGACGGCGGTGGAAAGAGGATCGAGGATACGCAACCCCATCGTCGGTCACCGCTCGGTGTCAGTTTCGCGCACGCGCGATCACGGCGGCGGTTCGGGGGGTGAACGCTCGTCCCGTTGTGGCACTCGCCACCACCCGCCGCCGGGTCCGACAACCCCTCTGAATGTTTGAATACTTGATCGTATCCGCCCCCCGGGCGATCCTAACGTTCAGGCCTCGGCCAAGGAGGGCCAAAGCCCCACGGAAGCGGCGCAAAGGGGCAGGAAACGGTCAATGTTCAGCGTTGAGCGCAAGGGTGCCCGGTGCCCAGGGTTCGACCACGGAGTCGGTGGTGGCTGAGCAGACGTGGGTGCAGCGGCTACGCGGGGGGCAGGGCGTCGGCATGCTCTTGCTGCTGTCGTTGCTGTTCGTGGCCGCGTTGCACTCGACTTCGATTCCCGACGCGATCGACGCGTCGCTGCAGTCGGCCTACTACCGCGCGGGCATTCCCTCGAGCACCGAGCAGCGCGTGCTGCTGGTCGAGGCCGACGACGAGACGACCCAACACTGGGGCTCGCCGCCGTGGACGGAGCAACGACGCCGAGCCCTGCTCGACCGCATCGCCCAGGGTCAGCCCGCGGCGCTGGTGGTCGTGGATGGTGCACGGATGTTCCCGGTCCGTTCGGACACCGCCGACGCCCCCCCGCCCGACGATGGCCTCCCGTCGTCGCTGGTGTACGTGGAGCTGTCCACCCACATCGACCCCGGCTCGAACCAGGTCGACTCGCTGAGCGACGGGGATGTACGACTCCGTAGGTTGGACCCCGTGCTCGAGGTGCTCGAGCACGACGAGCCCCGCGCCGAGCAGCTGCCGATCCACTATCTATGGCCGCGCTCGCGACTGCCGACCATGTCGTTCAAGCGCATCGAGCAGGGCGACGTGCCGCCGTCGATCTTCGAGGACAAGGTCGTGGTCGTGGGCCTGACCAGCCCCGATCATCGCGACGCGCTGGCGACCCCGATCGGCGCCCTGACCTCGCCCGAGATCATCAGCCACACCTTCGCCATGGTCGCCGACGGCCGCCGCTTCCACGAGCCGAGCTGGTTGGTACGCGTGGGCGGCCTGCTGCTCGTGCTCGCTGCGACCATGCTCGCCATGCGGGGCACCACGCCATCGCAGGCGGTGGTGCGCGTGGCCGCGCTGCTCGCCGTGCTGCTGGCGATCGACCTGGTGCTCTTCTCCCGCGGGCTGATGCGCTGGGGCGTGAGCACCGAGCTCATCGTGGTGGTCTCGATCCTGATGGGGCACTGGTATCGCAGCCAGCAGGACAGCGCGGCGCTGGTGCAGACGGTCTCCAGCAAGATCTCCGAGCAGCTCGAGTCCGAGACCGTCGGCGAGCCCGCCCCCGAGGATGGCTTCTGGCAGGACATCGCCGAGACGGCCAGCGCCTACCTCGAGCTCGACTTCACCGGGGCGCTCATCGAGCTCCCCGAGGGCCAGTGGCACCTGCAGACGCGGGCCTTCATGAACATGGACGAGGAGGGCATCGCCGAGCGGCGCCGCGACGTCCGGCGTCCGCCCTACCGCGCCGCGTTCCTCACCCACAAGCCGCACCGCTGCGAGCGGCCCTTCATGGCCGACGAGTCTCGCTACACCCTGGCCGTGCCGCTGGCCTTCGAGGGTCGACTCTACGGCATGTGGATGGTCGGCCTCGACAAACAGACCGAGCTCGAGCGCTCCGACAAGACCTTGCTCGAGCAGCTCGGCCACGAGCTGGGCCGCAGCATCGCGGCCGCCCGGCGGGGCAAGCCCTTCGGCGAGTCCCTGCCGCTCAGCTCCGGCGACATGGCTCACCGCTTCGCGCAGCTCATCCACGGGGTCGAGGCCCTCGGCCAGGACAAGCGCCGCGTCGTCGACACCTTCGACGCCCTGCCCATGGGGCTGTTGGTCGCGAACATCTGGGGCCACATCGTGCAGAGCAACGCCGCGCTGCGCTCCGAGCTGGCCGACCAGTTCCCCGACGGCATCCCCAACAACGACCTGCGTGCCGTGCTGTCGCGCGTCACGGGCACCTCGCTCGAGGGGGTGCACGGGATCATGCGGACGGTGATCCGCACGGGCAATACCGTCCGGCTGCGCTCGGCCGAGGCCAACGCGCGCGACTCGAGCTTCCTGCTCATGCCCATGCAGACGGAGGGCTCGACCGGTGCCCATGCGTCCAGCGAGCCCGCGACGCACCTGGTGCTGATGATCGTGCCCGAAGACATGGGCCCCACGGTGGACATGCTCGTCCGAATCGCCTGACCTCGCCCCGATCGACATGGAATCGAGCCCCGAGCTGCTGTTCGAGATACCGCGCGGGCTCGAGCAATCGATCCTCCTGGCGGTGCTGATCGGCTTTTTGGTCACGCTCTTTTTGGTCGAGAGCTTCGGCTGGGTGTTCGTGGGCGTGGTCGTGCCCGGCTACCTCGCCTCGGTGCTCGTCATCCAGCCGCCCGCCGCCCTGGCCGTGGTGCTCGACGCGAGCCTGACCTACATCGTGGCCAAGATGCTCGAGATGATACTGGGTCGAGGCGGGGCCAGTAGCGAGTTCTTCGGGCGAGAACGGTTCTTCTTGTTGGTGCTCGTCTCGGTCTTCGTGCGCCAGCATACCCAGACGTGGTTGTGGCCCTTGGCGCTGGAGACGGTCGACCCCATGGTCGACATCCCCGTCGACTTCGCCCGCAGCTTCAGCAGCATCGGCATCGTGCTGGTCCCGCTGATGGCCAACATCATGTGGAAGCTCGATCTGCGGCGCGGCATGTGGCACCTGGCGCTGACCAGCCTGGTGACCTACGCCCTGCTCGCGTGGTGGCTGCTGCCCGAGACGACCCTTTCGTATAGCGCCCTCGAGCTGAGCTACGAGGACACCGCCATCGACTTTCTGGGCAACGCCAAGGCCTACATCATCTTCCTGACCACGGCCTATGTGGCCTCGCAGCTGAACCTCTACTACGGCTGGGACTTCAACGGGATCTTGGTGCCCGCCCTGCTGGGCCTGCTGTGGTTTCATCCCGCCAAGCTCGCGACCACCTTCGGCGAGGCGATGGTCGTGTACATGGTCACCGTTCGCATGCCGCGGGCGCCGATCTTGCGCTCGATCAACCTCGAGGGTCCGCGTCGGCTCGCGCTGGTATTCACCACCAGCGTCACCCTCAAGTGGCTCATCGGCTGGATCCTCGGCGACAGCCTGCCCACCCTGAAGATCACCGACGCCTATGGCTTCGGGTACCTGCTGCCCTCCCTGCTCGTCATCAAGATGATGCAGCGCAAGTCGATGCGAGCGGTGCTGCTGCCCACCGCGGTGGCCTCGTGCATGTGCTTCGTCATCGGCAACCTGATCGGCTTCGCCCTGAGCTTTGCCGACCCCGCGCCCAAGGGCCCCGACGAAGCCGCCCAGCTGCAGACCAACGACAGCACGCGGCTATTGAGCAGCGCGGCGGGAGTGGGCGCGCTGGGGCACCTGCATGCGCTCGAGCGCGCGACGACCTTCGCCGACCACGGGCAGAACGTGGCCTACCGCCGGGTGTGGGAGACCGCCTCGCGGTGGCTCGACACGCCCACGCCTCACAACCAGGCGGCGGTCCTCGAAGCCCTGGGGCCCACCAAGCTCGAGCTGGTCGCGGTGGGGGAGCACGAGGGGCGGCCCGCCTACGCGCTGGTCGAGCGCGACCTGGGGCCGCGGCAGGGCTGGGACACCGCCTTGCTCGTGCCCGGAGCGCCCGGCCCGGTGATCGCGGTGCCCCGACCCGTGGCCGAGGCGCCCATCGCCGAGTCCGCCTCGGTGCTGTGTCGGCGCATGCGCTGCCGGGCCCTGCTGATCGCGGGCGTCGACGTCGAGCGCGACCCGATGATGCGCATGAGCACGTCGTCCTTCGACATCGCTCGCGGCGCGCTGCGGGACACGCCCATGATGATCCTGCGCTCGGACGACGCCATGGGCCGCAAGCCCATCCTGCACATCGGCGCCGAGCTTCCGTCGTCCGTCGACCTGCGTCGCGCCTGGCCGACCGAGGTGGGCCTCGAGTGGTCCGATCCCCCCGTCGAGTTCGCCGCGCGTCCTCCCGCGCAGGGCGGCACGCTGCGGATCCACCCCTTGGACATCGAGGCGATGCTGGCCTCCAGCTCGCCGTCGCTGGTCAATGCCTCGACCCCGCCGCCGTGGGTCATGCTTCGCGACCGCGATCCGCTGCTGCGCACGCTCCCGCCCGGGCAGACCCCGTCCAAGCGAGAGGCTCGATACCTCGAGCTGGAAGTGGTGGCCCCGTTGGTGGAGATCGCCGCGGGTCGTCGGCCGACCTCGGAGCTCGAGCGGCTGTCGTGGGCGGCCGAGCGCCTGGGCATGGAGCTGTGGCGGATCGATGACTGCGGCGCGGGTCGACCCTGTCTCGGGCTCATCGATCCGCTGGGCGACGATGGCATGGGCTGGGGCTCGCTGCTGGTGCGCTGGGGGGAGACCCGGGAGATCGGCATCGAGCTGCTGCGCCCGGGCATGGCCTTCGGTACGCAACAGCTGGGGCTCGAGCTGTGGCAGCAGGCCAATGCCCGCGCCATCTATGTCGGCCCCAGCAACGCGCACGAGGGGCAGAACCCGCTGGCCCTGGGCAACATCCAGGCCCCGCTGATGCCCTTTCATCAGGCGCTCGATCGCTCGCTCGGCGACGACGTCACGCGACCGCTCTTGGTGCAGGTGCTGGGCTTCGGCGTCGAGCGGCAGCTCGATACGCCCATGGTCGTGGGCCTCGGCCGGCCCGTGCTCGACGAGGGCCAACAGCCGCTCAAGCTGCGCTGGCTGCTCGAGCAGGGGCCTCTGCAATGGGTCGAGCGCCCGCTGTTCAGCGACGGCTCCCCGCTGCTGCACGCGCTGTCCGGCCTGGGTAGCCCCGCGGTGGAGTACTCGCTGGAGCTGGGCCAGGCCGATGTCGCCTTGCTGTGGTTTTCGCCGCAGGTGCGTGGCCGCTACGTTCGCCGGGCCCAGGGCGGAGAGCAGCGACGCTCGCGAGCGCTGGGGCTCGAGTACCAAGACAACTCCGAGCTGGAGCGACTGGCTCCCGAAGGGATCACCAACGAGACCACGGCCCCCCCCGCCCCGATGATCGAGGAGATCGACGAGCTGCTGCGCCTGGCCACCAGCTATCGGCTCTCCCACGACATCCACGCGCTGCGGCGGATCCAAAACCGCGCCCGGGGCCTGACCACCGAAGAGGTGACCGTGCGCGTGTCGGTGGGCGGCGGGACGATCAGCAAGCTGCCCATGGTGTGGGTCGAGGCCACCGGTCCGCAGTGGGGCCTGCGCGGCATGGTGCTGCTGGAGTCGGCCGTCGACCGTCGCACCACCCTCGTCGCCACCGAGGCCGACCTTCGCGAGCAGATCGGCCTGGCGCTGTTCCGCCGTGACGGGATCGTCGTCGTACGCAGCGGGCCGCCGTCGGGAGGTCCCGATGCTCCGTGACGTGCTCTCGGCCGTGGTCCTGGTCGGCACGCTGTGGGCCCTGTGGCAGCTGGGCCACGTTCGCGACGCGCTGTCGCAAGCCACCGACACCCCCATGCAGCGCAAGATCCAGGGGGCGGACCGCGTGGTGCACTACCGCTTCGACCAGGACGGCGGCCCCTCGTTTCACCTCGATGGCGACGAGGTCGAGCTGCGCCTGGTCACCCACTTGTTCCTCGAGCCCGGCCGGCTCTACTCCGCGTTCGCGACCTACGACTATGGCCTGCGCCTGCGCATCGACGACCCCGAGGGCAACGTGCTGTGGGAGCGCGACATCTACACCTCCACCCGCCAGAGCAAGGACGAGTGGTCCGACGGGCTGTGGATGCAGGAGAACGCCTTCGGGCTCGACCCGGGCATGGAGATCACCGACGACCGGGTGCACCTCATCACCCTGCCGCGCGACATCCCCTGGGGCTCCACCTTCCACGCCCGGCTCGAGGCGCCCGCGGCCGAGTACGGGGTCATCCGGGCCTACGAGCGCTCGCTCGACTCGTCGCTGGGCGTGCTGCTGAGCTATTTCGGGCCCGCGCCCGATCAGGAGTCGCGGCTCATCGGGCGCCTGACCTACCTGCCCTGGGATGCACTCTCGACCGAGCAACGGCTCACCCGGCTGCGCTTGCGCTGGAATCGAATGTCGGCGCTGGGCGAGCTGGGCACGGACTACGAAGTCGAGACCGTCTTCTACACCGGCTTTCGCATGCCGCCGCCGCAGCTACCTCCGCGCCCACCGACCGAGCTGGTCGACGACCGAGCCACCGCGTTCACGGCCTGGGGACCAGGTGAGCTGCGCCTGGCGATCGAGGCCGACTGCCCGGAGCACCCCGGCCTCGGTCTCGACCGCCCGGCGATCGAGCTTCTGCACCTCGACGCGATGGGCGTGGTGGATGGTCGGCACGTCGATCCCTGCAAGGGACAGAGCCACGAGGTGTGGCTACCCCCGGGGCCGCACACCATGCACGTGCGAGGCAAGGCCCTGCCGCCGACCACCATCGAAGCCTGGTACGACGACCACACCCAAGATCCGCCCGAGCTGCCCGGGCTCGAGCTGGGGCACCCCTTCCGCCCCACCATCACCCGCTCGCCGCGGGTCCGCCTGCACACGGGGTCGGTGCCCGCCAGCTACGCCCTGGTCGAGCCCGAGGACCTCGAGTCGGCCATGATTCGCCTGCGAGCGCGGCTGCCCGTGCCTTCGCGCTCGGGGCCCGAGGCACAGCGCCCCGCCACCATCGGCTACACCTTCATCGATCGACACGGTGAGCCGCTCGAGCGCGGCGAGTGGCGGGTCGAGCCCTCGCCCGAGCTCGCCGAGTACGAGTCGGTCGTCAGCGCCTCGGATGCCGAGCGCACCTGGTGGGTCAGCCCGCCCAAGACTACCCGCTTCATCGCCCCCGAAGGCACGCGGCGGCTCGAGCTCGATGCACAGGGGGACGCTATTGTGTCCGTGTATGCGTACTGGTCGGGCGCCACCGAAAAGCCCCGCCCCCACCCGCCCTACGACGAGGCGATGCTGGTCAACACGCAGTGGCGACGCGTGCCCATCGACTACCAGTGGTGGTTTCCGCTGTCGCCCCACAACGTGCACATCCTCCAGCGCCACAACCAGACGGTGGACCTGCACGGGCCGATTCGGCTCGAGCTCGAGGGGGCCTTCGAACGCGAGTCGCCTCGCCTCGCCCGCAAGCCCAAGGCCTCGGACATCCAAGAGCCCGGCGGCGGCACCTCGCCCTGGGTCAGCCTGTCGCCCTATACGCCCAACGAGCGGCGCACCGTGCTGCTGAAGACCTCGGCCGACTCGCCGTGGGCTCGGTATGCACGCTGGCGACCGGGCGCCGCGACCCTGAGCGTCGACGACGACTGGGGTGCGGCCGCCGTGTACCTGGTCGAAGGCGATCCCGAGCTCGCGCTGGGCCAGGTGCTCACCGCGACCGTCGACGGCGTCCCGGTCGAACACACCATCTTGAGCACCCGCGGGGTCTGGAAGCTGCCCGGTCTGGGTCGCGGCGAGCACGACGTCGAGCTCGGACCCCTGCCTCCTGGTGTGCGCGTGTACCTCGACCGACCGGGGCTCGATCCACGCCGCGGCAGCACCGACGTCTTCCGCGTGATCACCCTGTATCGGCTCGAGGACGACCCCATGGGCCTGAAGGTCGACAAGACGGGCGACGACGGCGAGTACATCAACGCGCTGATGATCCGCTGCGACGATCGAGAGCCGAGCCAGCTGAGCGTGCTGCTCGACAACGGCTCGCCGCGACGGCGCCGCGGCGTGCCCATCCAGCGGGTCACCCGAGCCGTGCGCGAGCGGGAGCTGCCCGCCCGCGGCCCGTCGACCGAGCTGGTGTTCTTCGACCGCCCGCAAGCGCGCTGCGAGGCGCTGGGGCGGGTGCCCATTCCGCTCGGCGCCGACCTGGCCCTCGGCCCTCATCGCGTCACGCTGCGCATGAAGGACGGCCCCGGGGTCTGGGTTCGGTTCTTCCGACGGGGGGTCGACGACTCACAGGACCTGCGCGCATTCGAGTGGACCGAACGACTACTCGACCTCGGCGACACCGCGGGGGCACCATGAACGAGATGCCGCGCGCGCGAAACCTGCTGTGGGTCACCACCACGGCGAGCTGCTTGCTCGCGGGGGGTCCCGACGAGGCTTCGCAGCGCCAGCGCGGCTCCTCGCACGCCACCGATCCCGGCGAGCGCCTGGGTCCCGAGCGAGACATGAGCGCGCGACAGGCCCGGGCCGCGCTGTGGCCCAACCTGCGAGGCCAGGGCTACGAGGCCGCGTCGACCGAGCACGTCGAGGCCACCCAGCAGCTGCTCGCCGCGACCATGACCTACGCCACCGGGAGCACCGACGGCCAGGCGCTGCCCCAGCTCGCGCTCGCGGCCGGGCTGCTGCTGCAGCGCTGGAAGATCGACGAGCACCACTACCTGGCGATCCTCGAGGGCCCCGACGGCTCCGGTCGCACGGGGGCCTTCCTGCTGCGCCTGGGCCCCCCGCCCGCCGATGGGCGAGAACGACTGCTGCAAGCGCCCCACGCCTTCTTCGACATGGGTACGGGCCGGGTGACGCTCGACGTGCTGCTCGCTCGCCCCGCCGACTTCCGGGGGCTAGCCACCAACACGCTGCAGCGCTACGTGCAGCCCGACGGCACCAAGAAAAAGTCCGCCCGCAACCCGGCCGACGTCTGCCACAACCACCGGCATCCCTTCGTGGCCGCCACCGTGGGCATGGCCGAGGCGAGTGATGCCCTCGAGGTCATTCAGCTGCACGGGTTCGGGGACGACCGCACCATCCCCGAGCTGCCCGAGGCCTGGGCCATCGTCAGCGCGGGCTCGCTCGACCCCGGCTGGCCGCGCGTCACCGCGGTCGCCACCGCGCTCGAGCGAGACTTCGGCGTCACCATTGCCCGCTACCCCGAGGACGTCGAGCTGCTCGGGGGCACCACCAACGTCATCGGACAGCGCGTGCGCTCCATCCCGGACGCGACCTTCCTGCACCTCGAGCTGTCCTCGAACTTCCGCACCAAGCTCCGCCAAAAGCCCGAGTGGTCACGACGGTTCGCCGCCGCGCTGGTCTCTGCTCCGTGATGGCCCGGTGGCTGCTGACCCTGCTGCTGTTGTCCATGGTGGGGCTGTGCTCGCGCCCCGCCGCCGCCGTTCCCCCTCCCCTGGCCACCGATCGGGCGGAGTGGACCTGGAGCCCCACACCCGTGCACTACGGGGTCGATCCCGCCGACGTACGAGCGAGCGCGCCCTTCGTGCCCCGAGGAACACCCCGCGTCGAGGGCAAGGTCGTCATCGAGCCCGGTCGCGCGGTGGTGGTGTGGATGAGCGCCCTGTCCACGGTTCGCGTGCGAAAGACCCGGCCGGAGTCGAGGGGCACGCTGAGCTTCTCGCGGGTCGAGCCCAGCGCGGGCCTGGCCACGGCGCGGGTCGATGAAGACGGGATCGCGGTCGCCCCCGGGACGTGGCTGCTTCGGCACCCGGTCGGCTGGGGCGCGCCGTGGCTCGTGCAGAGCGATCGACGAGTGGAGATCGTGGTGGAGCAGGCCGTCGCTCGTCGGGGGCAGCGGATCTGGGAGCACGTGCACGACAACGTCTTGCAGTGGGTGCAGCTGCGCGGCTCCATGCCCCACCTGCCTTCGACGGCGGGCTCCGAGCGCTATGTCCGACGGCGCCTGGCCGATCGCGAGGTCGCGCGGGAGATCCAGGACCTGTCGGGGGGCAACGCCGAGGTGCGCCAGGCCCTGATCGCATGGCGCATGATTCGAGCCGCCGATGAACTCGACCTGCTGCGCCCCCTGGGCCAGGTCGAGGAGATCGTGCCCAAGGCCGCGCCGACGGTGGAGCTGCCCCACCTCCGCGACGACCCCACCTCCGCCTCGGCCGACCTGCACTTCGTTCGCGTGGAGCCGGAGCAGCCGTGGCACTTCGGGGTGCGTGGTCCGGGGGTGCTGCGGCTGGGCCTGCGAGCGTTGCTGCCCCCCGATGGCCCGCGCTCGCGACCGCTGTCCGCGGTGGTGAAGACCCGAGGCGACGACGGTCGCGAGCACGTGGTGAGGCGCCTGGACGTGCTCGCATCGGTCGCGCGAGTCCGTGACGTCGGCGATCCACAGGCGCCCATCCCCACGCTGGTCGACGCCCGCACCGAAGCCGGAGAGCTCGCGTCGCTGGAGCACACGCTGACGGTGCCCCTGCGGCCGGGCAAGCACGAATACTGGGTGGAAATCGCGGGCAGCCCGGTGGCCCTGCGCGCCCGGCTGGGCCGCGTGGTTCCGCAGGCGCACGGTCGAGACTCGACACAATGGCGGGCCCGCACCCGTCGTCGCGCCCTCGCCCGACTCGACGATCAGCGCACGGTGGCCGCCCACGTGACGCGCCTTTTGTTGGCCGATCCCTGGGTCGCGCCGTGGCGCCTGCCGCTGCCCCTGCGCAAGACCCTGGGCCGCGATGCGCCGCGCGTCCGCGTGTTCATGGAGCTTCACTCGCTGCGGCGGCGAGACATCGATGCCGTCAGCCGCATGGCGCGAGGTCGCCAGGTGAATGCATGGCTGCCCTTGGCCCCCGAGGCCGACGCCCTCGACATCGAGCTGCGCATGCAGATGTTCGAGCTGCGCATGGCCGCCGGGCGACACCTGCGAGCGGTGGAGATGCTGCGCAGCCACGCGGGGGCCCTCAACGGCGACGAGCTGCCCGCCCTGGTCGACGCGGTGCAGGAGCCCGGACGCGCGTGGCCGCTGATGGGTGCGCTCGATGCCGTGGCCGCCCGCGCCCCGCTGGCCAGCCGACTGCGGGCCGCCCATGCGCGCCTGTGGTCGTGGACGAGCTGGGCGCGGCTGCACCCCACCACCGACGTTCCCGCGTGGCGCTGGGTCGAGCCACCGACCGCCCGCTCGCCGACCGCCGACTCGCCGCCCGGGGCCCTGTGGTCCATGCCCCTGCGGACCGCGGTGAAGCTCGTCGCCCCCGCGCACCCCTTCGAGCGCGATCGGACCCCCGTGCTGCGGATCTCCGTGCACGCCGACGCCCCCGTGAAAGGTCCGCTGAAGCTTCAGGTCGGCGACGACGTATTCACCACGCCCATGCTCGGCCTCTCGGAGGTGTTCGAGGTCGCGGTGCCCGTGGGGACTCACTTGGTCTGGCTCGATGCCCCCGAAGGCGTGCACGCGCTGAGCAACTTGCACCCTGCCCCCGGACAGACGCACGCCAAAGGGCCGAGCCCGCTGCGGACCACGATGTGGCCGGCCCACCGCGACGGTCGGGCGACCCAGTTCGACCTCGGTGCGCTGCCCCGCGACACGCTGGTCCAGGTGGGACTGCGGGTCATCGATCCTCCCTCGTCGCCGGCCGAGCCCGTCACCGCGTGGGTCTGCTTCGACGACGGCCAGCGGCGTCGGGTCGTCGTCGCGCCCGGGTCTCGCCCCACCGAGCTCATCACCATGCCGGGCGCGCCGACCGTGTCCGATCGCGTGCACGTGGTGGTACCGGCCTCGCGTCGCGCGACGCGGGTGTGGGTCGAATCCGAGACGCCGCTGGCGGTGGCGGCCAAGGTGCGGCGCTGGGATCCGCCACCCGCCCAGGCCTTCGCAGAGACCACCACCGTGGCCACCCGAGGCCCGGGCGCTCGACTCACGCCGCAAACACGCCACGCCGCCACGAACCGACGCCGCGTCCGACGAGGTGAGCCCTACGAGCGACTGCGGCAATCGACGCGGCGCATCGCAGCCCAGCCCAAGTCCATTCGCGCCCGGGTGGAGCATGCCCATCGCCTGCTCGACGTCGGCGATCGCCAGCGCGCCCAGTGGGAGCTGCTCGACGTGCTCGAGGCCAACCCGCTGCGCCCCGACGATCCACGCGTGCCCCTGGTGCAGGCCCTTCAGGCGCGCATCGATGCGTTCTTGACCGACGACTACATTCGCCAGCCGAACACCCCGTATCCGCAGCCGTTGCTGCTACGGCCGGCCATGGCTGCGCTGGGACCCGACCACCCCTCGCGCTCGCAGGTCGCCGAGGCCACCGCCGCCGCGCACGAGGGACGGCTGCGCGAGGCGTTCGAGGGTCACGCCGACGCCTATGCGCACAGCGAGGCCCTGGGCCCGGGCTATGCCGCCGCGCTCGCCTACGCCGATGCACTGTGGGGAACGCCGGGTCAGCCCCTCGATCCCTCGTGGGTCCCCCTGCGCTCGCTGGCCTACGGCGTCACCAGCCGAGTGCGCGCACAGATCGACACGCCGCGCCTCCGTCGGCTGCACAACGAGCTGGCCACCCCCGGTCAGTGGCAGCCCCTCCAGCTCGCCGAGCGAAGCGCGGGCACCCAGGATCGAGGGCGTCGCGCCAACACCCGAGCGCTCACCGACACCGAGCGGCTGTGGTGGGCCCTGCTCGCTCCGCCCTGGGCCGAAGGCGAGGGGCAGCTGCTGCGCTCGGGGGCGCGGAGCATCATCAAGCTCGAGCTGCCCGACCCCCACGCGATCGAGCTGGAGGTGTTCTGCGACGATCGCCGCAGCGATGCGGACGAGCTGTCGGTCGAGCTGCGCACTGAAGACTCGACCACGCCCATGCAGGACGACACGCTGGTGCTGCCTCGCCGCCGCGCACGACGACATCGGCTCCCGGCTCGTCGCGGCTCGGTGCGCATCGAGTTGCGGCTCCCGCCGGGCGCTCCCGAGCGACGCTGTGCGGTGCGCTGGCAGCTGGTGCGCTCGGCCACCGAGGCCCTCGTCTCCGAGCGACCCCTGCGGTGGCTGCGAGCCGAGCCGGGGCGACCGGTGGAGATGATCGTGCTGGGCCCCACCGCCTTGCGCCTGAACCTCGAGCCGCGCCGTGAAGACACGTCCACCACCGCCACCGTGCAGATCGCCGACCTGGCGGGCAAGGACCCGCAATTCGTGTCGCTCCCCGTCGAGGCGGTCGGCGACGGCGGCTCGGACCCCGTCACTCTGCTCATACCGCAGGCGGGGGCGCAGCGGCTGACGATCAACACCGACGACGAAGGCGTGCTCGCCCGGGTGGCCGTGCGTCGCTCGAGCGACGGCAGCGACGAGGCCGTCGCCGAGCAGATCGCCGCCCTCGCTCCCACCACCCACGGCTCGGACACCGCCGCCGTTTCGGCCGCCCTCGACCTCGACCCACCGGGTCCCTACTGGCCCTCGGGCGCCGATGCACGCCCCACCGAGCGCATCGCCGACGCTCCCTCCGACGCCACCGGGCGGCTCGGCTCCTTCGAGGCCGAGCTCGGCTTCAGCCGCACCGACATCGCCGAGGCCGACGACCCCCGCCCCCGCAGTCGATTGCGCGGCAGCGTGCTGTGGCGGCGCGAGCTGTACCCCGATCACATCTGGCTCAAGCTGGCCACCCACGGTCAGGGGCGCGACGGGGCCGGGGGCGCGGGAGGAGCGGCCGCCACCGCCTACGCCCAGCTCGGCTCGCGGCGCCTGCGGGGATGGGCCTCGGTCGCCTCGTGGGCGGAGCGCTACGGCGACATCCCGGCGTCGAGCGTCCGCGCCACGCTGCATCTCGATCGACCGCTGGGCATCACCCCGTCGCTCGCCGTCATCCCCTACTTCCGCAGCTCGTATCGCCACCAATCCCTCGACGACGCCCAGTTCGACATCGACATCGACCCCTCGCACGCCCAGGTGTTCTCGGCCTACGTCGAAGACCACCCGCTGGTGCTCACCCCCGGGGCGCGGCTGCGCTGGAATCCGTATCGCGACCTGCAGGTCTCGGGTGAGGTCAGCGCCACGCCCAACTCCGTGCCCGACTCGCTCGACCACGTCGACGGCGCGGTGAACCTCCAGGGCATCATCGACACCCGGCTGCCCCTGCTGGTGCGCTACGGCGGCGCCTACCGGGCCTCGCTGCGCTTCGAGGACGACGACCGCGTCCAGACCTTCGTTCGCCACAGCCCCAGCCTCAATGCGGGCGTGACCTGGATCTTCCGCTCTGTCGGTCGCCTGAACCTCGATCTCCGCGATACCGTCTACCTGTCGCGCCCCTTTGCCCCCCGCAATGGTGTGCACGTGGTGCTGTCCTTCGAGCTGACCTTGGACCGAGGCGTCCGCGATACCTCCCCCATGGAGCTGCTGTTCCGCCCCGCCTACCGCTACCGATGGTGGCAAGCCCCGCCGCGGAGGTCGGCGCGGTGAAGATCGGCCCGCTGAAGCTCGGCGTGCCCTCGCTGGCGCGGGTGCGGCACCACGACGATCCGAGCTCGCCCGCCTACGTGGGACGAGACAGCCATCGCCGCGCGGTCATCGACCTCATCGCGCGCCACATGTCTCCGCTGCAGGCCAAGGTGCGGCGTCGGGTGCTGGACGAGCTGTCGCGGCGCATCGTCGACCGCGAGGGCGAGATCGATCTGTTCTTCCAGCTCGACGAATCGGAGCGCCTGGCCGCGACCCTGCTGCACGCCCGCCATGTGATCCCCGTGCTCGAGGCCGAAGAGGAGCGCTTCGTGGTCGAGTTTCGCCGGCTGGTGCGAGCCCACGACGCCCTCGATTCCCAGGCCGAGCAGCGGCGCTTCTTGGCCGATCACCTGCAACGTACCGCGTCGAGCCGCGGGCAGGCCCGGGCCGACCGTGCCGCCCTGCGTCGCAACCTCAACCTCGAGGCGCTCAAGGAACGGCACGATGGCGATCGGCATCGGGTGTTGGTGCAGGTCGAGGTCTCGCTCGACTTCATGGCCGGGGCCCTGGTCACGCTGGGCCCCGACGCGCCCGCCCCGACTGAATCCAAGGCCTCGGCGCTGGCGCTGTTGGGTGACTCCGACGTGCTCGAGTTCCTGGTGACCTACGCCCGGACCCAAGCGCGCTGGCAGACCCGCTGGGCCGCCGCCCGAGCGCTGGAGGCCTACGTCTGCACGGGCATCACGCTCACGGACGCGCAGATCGAGGGCCTGCGCGGGCGCATCGCCGACAAGAACGAGCACCCGTGGGTGGTCTCGGTGTTGGTGAGCACGCTGTGGACGACCCGGCCGCAGCTCGCTCGTACGATCACCGAGGAGCGCCTACGCACGCCTCTGGAGCACCCGCTGGACTTTCTGGTACGGCGGCTGCTGCTCGACCAGACCCATCGCGACGGGCCCTGGGCGCTGGGCGTCATCGAGGCCCTGCTGCACCGAGGAGACCCCGCCCAGCACGTACGCCTGGGCATCAACCGGGTACTGCGGCGTCTGCTCGACGAGCACCCCGAGGCGCTCGATCTCATCGTCTCGCAAGTCGGCATCTTGCCCGCGAGCGCGCCCGAGCCCGAGCCCGCCCCGCGGCGCAAGAGGAAGAAGGCCAAAGCCGAGCCCGCGCCCGCGCCGAAGCTCGAGCTGCCGTCGGAGACCGTCAGCACCGAGGACGTCGCATCCTCCAACGACGCCAATTACGACTCCGCCGATCGCAAGAAGAAGCAACGCCGCAAGCGACGGCGAAAGAAGAAGGACAACAAAGAAAAGAAGAAACGGAAGAAGACGGAGAAGCCCGCTCCGCCACAACAGCCCGCGCAGGACGAGCCGACCGAGGCCGTCGAGGAGCCCGCGAAGGACGAGCCGACGCCGGCCGAGCCCGAGGCACCGACCGAAGACTCCGGGCCCAGCGAGCATGCCGTCGTGCCCGACGTGGGCGATGCCGCGGCACGGGTTCGAGCCGTGGCGGGGCGAGCATTGGTCGTCACCCTGGGCGAGCGCCTCGCCTGCCCCGAAGCGGGCCCGCGGGGCAAACAGAGCCTCGCGTACCTCCACACCTGGCTACGGCGTGAGCGCGACGAGCTACCCCTGCTGGTCACCTTCGAGGCCCTCCGTCGCGTGCTCGAAGACATCCACGAGGACCACGACGGTCGCGAGGCGCTACGGATCCTCGCCCCCGTGCTCGCCGAGCTGTCCCGTGACGGCGCTGCGTCGCCCGCCATCCACGAAGACGCTGCCGCCACCCTCGAGACCCTCGATCGCGTGCTCAGCCCACCGCGCCGGGCCCTGGTCGCCCGGCTGCGCTCCGCCTTGTCGCAGACCTCGGTGCCCGGCTCGTGCCGCGTGCCCCTGACCGAGGACAACGAGCGCGCCGACGTGGGCCGAGCCCTGGCCGAGATCACCCGCGATGACTGGGGCGTCTCTGCGTCGCTGTCACCTCGCCGGGCACGCCTGCGCCGTGGCGACCGCTTCACCACCAAGCTGTGGCGAGTGCTGCACGAGATCCGCAACCCCGCGCCCAACAAGCGCCAGGGCTTTCGCCACACCGTCGGCCGCGTGCTCACGGGCGACCTGCGAGCCCACAGCGGACAGCTGCACGAGGTCACCCCCACCGTGGTCCCCGGCGAGCGCGTGCACATCCGGGGCGAGGGCGGCTGGGGTCGACACGTGCCCTCGGCCGACGACGTGACCACCGTGCCCCTGCTTCGGCCGCGCCCGGTGGAGCTTTACAGCAGCTTCGGCGTCACTCGACTGCGCGCCACCGGATCGCTCGCCAAGCGCCTGTGGTCGCGCGCGCGGCTGACCTTCCGCTACGCCGAGGTGGCCGCCCAGCGCAGCACCAGCCTCGACTCCGACGAGCCCGAGGAGTCGCGCCGCTACCTGACGATGCTGCGCGATCGCTACGGCATCGAGGTGGAGATCGAGCCCGCGCCCCCCTGCGGCGAGCACCCGCGGGCCCTGCCCGAGCGCATCACCGCCCTGCTGCCCGGCGAACCGGAGCCCCCCGCCGACGCGTCGTCCAAGCCGTCGACGAAGGTCGCCGCGCTCGCGCTGGCCCCCGACGCGCTCACCCCCGGCGTGCTGCCCCGCCTCGACGAGTGGCTCGACACCCACGTCCACTACTTCCTGTCGATGCAGGCCAACCAACAGGCCTCGCTCGCCGCGTTCTTCCTCGGGGCCTTCGCGCTGTTCTTCGGCGACTCGTTCCGCCGCCGCCACTCCATCGATCGCGCCCGCAAGAAGATCCCCCTGTGCATCGGCGGCTGGGGCACCCGCGGCAAGTCGGGCACCGAGCGGATCAAGGCGGGCCTGTTCCACGGCCTCGGCTACCAGGTCTTCTCCAAGACGACCGGCTGCGAGGCGATGATGATCCACTCCGTACCCGAGGGCCCTCCCGCCGAGGTCTTCGTGTTCCGCCCCTACGGCAAGGCCACCATCTGGGAGCAGCGCAACCTGCTGGAGCTCGGCGCCGCCCTCGAGGCCGACGTGTTCCTGTGGGAGTGCATGGCGCTCAACCCCAAGTATGTCGAGATCATCCAGCACAAGTGGATGCGCGACGACCTGTCCACGCTGACCAACGCCTATCCCGATCACGAGGACATCCAGGGCCCGGCCGGCATGGACGTGGCCAACACCATCTCGCGCTTCATCCCCGATGACGGGATCATCCTGACCAGCGAGATCAACTTCCTGCCCCTGTTCCGCGAGGTCTGCCGCGAGCGAGACAGCGAGCTGGTGGCCATCGGGCCTCACGAGGGCGACCTCATCGCACCCGAGCTGCTCGACCTGTTCCCCTACCAGGAGCACCCCCGCAACATCGCGCTGGTGGCTCAGATGGCGGAGCAGCTCGACGTCGACCACGACCTGGCCATCGTCACCATGGCCCAGCACGTGGTCGCCGACCTCGGCGTGCTCAAGAGCTATCCGCCCGTGCGGGTCTGCGGGCGCGTGCTCAAGTTCATCAACGGCTGCTCCGCCAACGAGCGCGCCGGGTTCTTGGGCAACTGGGAGCGCACGGGCTGCGCTGCGCTGGCCGAGAGCGAAGACCCCGAGCAGCTGGTGATCACCGTGGTCAACAACCGGGACGACCGCATCAGCCGCAGCGAGGTCTTCGGTCGCATCCTGGTCAACGACTGCGTGGTCGATCGTCACGTGCTCATCGGCACCAACCTACGCGGGCTGCTCTCGTACCTGCGCGGGAGCATGGCGATCTTCCTGCAAAACATTCAGCTCGTGCGTGCGGCCGACCTCGAGGACCCCGAGGGACGGGAGCGGGCGCTCGGGCGCCTGGCGGCGTTGATGCAGCGGCTGCGGATCTCTCCGCTGTCTGCCAATGCCCTGCTCGCCCGCCTCCGCACCTATGCAGCCGGTTGCGGCCTCGAGCTGCGCGACCCCGAGCCCGCCCGCAAGGTCCTCGAGCAAGCCCTGGCCAGCGACGGCGGCCTCGAGCTGGCCAAGCTCCGCAAGGACTTCGAGCAAGACGCCAAGCTCCGCGCCGCCCTCGATGCCGGCCTGAGCGAGCCCACCGAGGCCTCCACCCAGACGCCGCCAGAGGTCCTGATCCCCTGCGAACGCAAGGAACTCGAGGTGCACTTCGCCCGCCAGCTCGCGCGCGCGGTGATCCATGCTCGCCTGCGACGACAGCTCGAGGCCCTGTTCGACAACAAGTCGACGTCCGAGCTGGGGGCCTACGAGGATCGGGTCCGCGAGACCTATCGGGTGATGTTCGATGACATGTTGGTGGTCGTCGAAGATCCCAAGACCAAAGGTGACGCAATCGTGCAAGCGTGTGCACGGTGTGTACCGCCCGGGACCCATGTACGCATCATGGGTACCCAGAACATCAAGGGTACCGGTCTCGACTTCGTGTATCGATGGTTGGCCGTCGATGCCGTGGTGGCGGAGCTGAAGATCCTGCAAGGGCCGGAAGACGACGGGCGACTCGGGGCGCTCGAACGACTGCAGGCCTTTGCCGATCACGGGGTGATGGATCTCGGCCTCCTCCATCGATACCTGCGCGAGAACGAGCCTCGGGGGGCCGCCGAGCGAGCGCCCTTCGATCGCCTCAAATCCAAGGTAGAGCCCGCCTACAAGAAGAAACGGGCTCCTTTCGAAGCGGCGACGGGCCCCGATGCACCGGGCGGCAAGAAGAAGAAGACGTGGGTCGAGTCGGCCGCGAGCTGGATCGAGGGATGGCTCGATTTCCTCGACGGTGCCCGTCGGTTCCACGGATCGGCCGCGATCATGAAGGACCTGGTGCACGGCCGTGTCTCCCACCCCCGCGCCGCCGTGCTCATGCGCGAAATCTACGCGAGAGAAAAGGGAGGTTGGTTGCTGGCACGCTTTTCCAACAAGGGGTGAGTGTAGGACGTCCCAATACGAAATCAGACCATTTCATGATCCTCGAAGGGGCACTTCGACCTTATCGTTGCCCCGTATGACTGGACTCGCGTTGTTCCTGCCGTCGACCCTTGGTTCAAAGTATGGGCGCTCGATCGTCGGGCCCGGGCTGGCCGCGATGTGCATGCTGCTGGCGAGCGATGCCGCCCAGGCGGCCGTCGTGCCCGCGCAGATCGTAGTGCGGACCGGCGACACCCCGACCGGACCGATGGTCATCGACGTGCACGGAGCGGTCGTCAACGATGCGGGGGAGCCGGGGTTCATCGTCGATCTCGCGGATGGCGATCACCTGGTGTGGGTCGGCGCGGGGCCGGTTTGGGAGGGCAGCGACGACGCCGTCAACATCCTCAGCGACGTCGAAGCCACCATGGGCACCAACGGCCTGGGCGACTTCGTCTACGCGCCCGACATCAATGGCATCGACGGCCTGTATACGAACAGCGGCCCCTTGGCGATCGCGGGCGACCCTGCGGTGGGGCACCCCGCAGGTGCGATCTACACCTTCCATCGCCGCCCCTCGATGAGCGCCGACGGATCCGTCTACTGGAGCGCGGGCGTCGACCTCGACGGCGGAGGCACAGACGTCCTCACTTTCTACCGCAGCCCCGACGGCACCCCGGGCTCCATCGAGCGGCTGCTGTCCAGCGGCGACGCGGTCGGAGCCTTGATCGTCGACGACTCGGGCGGCGGCACCGATGGCGGCATCGACAGCGACTACCAGGTCTCCGAAGACGGCACCCACCGAATCCACGTGCTCAACATGGAGGGCCCCTCGACCATGGACGGCATCGTGTGGGTCGATGGCGCGGTCGCCATGCAGGAGGGGACCCCCACGGGCGGCGGAGACAACTGGGACAACTTCGATCTCGTCTCGATCAACAACGCGGGCAACTACCTCGTCACCGGCAATACCGATGGCCCCGAGGGCACCGACGAGTTCGTCGCCTACAACGGGACCGTCGGCATTCGCGAGGGCGACCTGGTGGGCGGGGTGGCCCTGCAGACGAGCGCCAGCCTCCGCTTCGCCTCGATCAACGACAGCAACCAGGCCGCGTTTTCCTGGGGCTACCAGTCGGTGGCCGGCTTCCGGGAGGCGGTGTTCTTTTCCTGCAACGCGGCCGACCTCGGGGCGTCGTCGCTGCCCGTGCTCACCACCGACGACGACACCATCGACATCGACGGCGACATGATCGGCGACTTCGTCGTCGACGAGATCGTCAGCTCTACCGCGGTCACGGCCAAGGTCCTGGGCAACACCCCCTTCATCTATGCCGAGGTCGACCTCGACGACGGCGAGGCGGTCTACAACGCCGTCGTGCAGATCCCCGTGATCTGCTGCGGCAACGGCCTGGTCGATCCGATGGAGGACTGCGACGACCAGAACGCCGACAACACCGATGGCTGCCTCGACAGCTGCATCGCGGCCAGCTGCGGCGACGGCTTCATCCAAGCGGGGGTGGAGACCTGCGACGACGGCAACGACGACGATACCGACGACTGCCCCGGCACCTGCCAGCCCGCGACCTGCGGCGACGGCTTCGTGCAGGCCGGCGTGGAGGAGTGCGACGACGCCAACGCCGACGACACCGATGACTGCATCGCGGGCTGCGTGGCGGCCTCGTGCGGTGACGGGTTCGTGCAGGCCGGCGTCGAAGACTGCGACGATCAGAACGACGACGACACCGACGACTGCGTGGCCGGCTGCGTGGCGGCCTCGTGCGGCGACGGGTTCGTGCAAGACGGCGTCGAGGAGTGCGATGATGGCAACGACGACGATGACGACGAGTGCCTGAGCGACTGCACCATACCCGTGCCCCCCTCCGACACCGGGTCCGAAGGTGGCGACACCACGGGCGGTGATACCAGCGAAGACACCACGGCGGGGGAAGGCGAAAGCGGCGTCGACAGTGCGAGCACGGGCGACGGCGGCAGCGCGGAAGGGGTGGACCCCGATGATGCGGGCAATGCCACCGACTCGGCCGGAGACGCGACCGGCTCGGGCAGCGACGGCGGCAGCGGCAGCACGGCCGGGGTGGGCGACGACGGGGGCGGCTGTGGCTGTCGCACCAGCGACGAGCGCCCAGTCTCCGGCATCGTGTGGAGCCTGTTCGGGCTGGGCCTGCTGGGCCTGAGGCGCCGACGTCCCACGCTCGGTCGCTAAAGCCGGGCTCCGCTTCGAACGGCACCGGTCGACGGTATTGCAGTACTGTCGACCGGTGGCGGACGACGATCAACCCGCTCCCTACAGCGCGGACTCGATCACGGTGCTCGAGGGCCTCGAGGCCGTGCGTCGGCGGCCCGGGATGTTCGTGGGCAGCGTGGACGCCGAGGGGGTGCATCACCTGCTGTGGGAGGTCGTGGCCAATGCCCTGGATGAGCACCTCGCCGGGCATGCCCAGCGGGTGCAGGTCTGCCTCGACGGCAGCACGGCCACGGTGGAGGACGACGGCCGGGGGATCCCCACCGCGCTGCACCCTTCCGGGAAGACGGCGCTCGAGGTCGTGCTGACCACCCTGCAAGCAGGGGCGACCGCGGACGGGCACACCCCCCACGTGCACATTGCCCCGTGTCTACACGGCGTGGGGCTGGCCGCCGTCAATGCCCTCTGCGAGCACCTGCACGCCCGGGTGCACCGCCACGGCCGACGCTTCGAGATCGCCTGCGCCCGGGGGCAGGTCGTCTCGCCCCTGCGGGATCACGGGCCCAGCGACGGCCGGGGGACTCGGATCGAGCTGCGGCCCGACGCCACCCTCTTCAGCGACACCACCTTCGACCGGGCCCTCGTACGCGAGCACCTGCGCCGGCTCGCGTACTTCAACCCGACGCTGCGCATCGGCCTCGACGACGAATCGTTCCACGAGCCCGCCGGTCTCGCCGCCTTCGTCCGCGAGCACGCCTGCGCCCGAGACGAGGCGACCCCCGTCATCCACCTGTGCGAGGTCGCCCGGGACGTGCGGGTCGAGGTCGCGATCACCTTTGGGGAGCCCGCCGCCCCTCGCACGCACTCCTTCGTCTGCCAGCGACCCACGAAGGAGGGCGGCACCCATGTGGAGGGCCTGCGGCGCGGCCTCGAGCGAGGCATGCGGGCGTGGTTCCAGGCTCGACCGGCGCTGTCCCCCGTCCGCCTCGATCGCGTGCCCGGCTTCGTGGGCGCGGTGCACGTCGGCCTCTACGACCCTCGCTTCGGCGGCCCCACCCGGGATCTGCTCGCCGACGGTGAAGCGCGATCGGCCGTGCACGAGGTCGTGGCGCATCGCCTGCCGCAGTGGCTCGAAGACCACCCCGATCACGCTCGCTGGCTGGCGGCTCGGATCGCGCCTTCGTGAGCCTCTACGGCGACCGGTTGTGCGCCTCGGGACGGCGACCGACGATCCGCTTTCGCGGCCATTGAACAATTCCGCCTCCGAGGGGGTGACCGACGACCCCATGAAGAGGAGCCCCGGCGATGAAGCCTCGGCTCCTCTTTGTTCCTCTCACTCGCCGGTAGAGCCCGCGTCCTTGGGCAGGTTCTCGCAGGCCGTGCCCGCGTGCTCGCAGGTGAACCCGGGCCACGACACGCAATCGGCGTCGTTGGCCTGGCACTCGAGCAGGCAATAGCCGTGGGCGCACAAGAAGCCCTCGTCGCACACCGTCTGATCGATGCCGCAGAACACCAGGCACGTGTCGAAACACTGCGGGCTTCGGCAGCACATCTCGCCCTGGTCGCAGGCGGGCACCGTGGCGCAAGGCTGACCCAGCGTAGGCGCAGGACCGGTGGATTCGCTCGACCCCGCCCCCGTGCTCGTGGACGTCGTCGCGCCGCTCGCCTCACCCGTGGTCTCGGCGGCGGCTTGGGTCGTAGACGCCGACGAATCGGTCGCGGCGTCGGACGTGCTCGACGCCGCACTCTGGCCGCCGCCGGCATTGGCATTCCACAGCGGGTTCTCGCCGATGAAACAACCACCGAGCGACACGAGCATGACCAACGACCACGCCCTACGGCGAGATCGCGAGCCCTTCGTCGGCATGGTCTGTGGATGCAGCATGCGTCGTTTCCGACCCAGGAGAGCATCATACCGCACTCCGAGGTGAGCCCGATCGCCGGTCGGCGGGATTTGTGACGCAGGCGCTTGGCGCCGCGGTGGGCCGCGCTACCATGCGCTCCGTGCCCGCGATCGCCTGGAAACGGTGGTGCGTCACGCTGCTCGGCCTCAGCGTCTCCACCGCGCTCGCTTCACCCGCCATGGCGGGCGAGTCGGACGTCTCCACCGTTGTCCTACCGATCTCCACCGAAGGCGAGCTGAGCCAAGTCGCGCTCGACCGGATCGACGCTTCGCTGCGCAAGGGCCTGACCTCGGGCGGACTGTCCATCGTCGACGGCGGCGGCACGAGCCCGTGTGCCGATGCGCAATGCGTGGCCGATCGGGCCACACAAGCCGAAGCAAACACCGCCGTGCAGCTCCAGCTCGTGCTCGAAGGTCGCGACTATCGCATCGAGCTATTGGCCACCGATCGCGATGGCAAGCCGCTCACGGCATCGGCCGAGTGTGCCATCTGTGGCTTCGACGAGGCCGCGACCGTCGTCGGAGACGAAGCCACGATCCTGGCCGGAAAGCTCACCGAGGGCCCTGAACCGGCCCAGGTCACCGTCGACACGACCCCCGCAGGCGCAGCCGTCTATCTCGACGACGAGCCGGTCGGGACGTCACCCTTGTCCATCGACGTCACCGAAGGCGAGCACGAGATCCGCCTCGAGAAAGAGGGCTTCGGTACCAAGCGCGCCACGTACTCGGCGGTGGGCGGGGTGAAGGAAAAACTCAGCTACGAGATGGTCGCCCAGACGGCCCCGAGCAAGTCGATGCGCACGGGAGGCTGGGCCGCGGTGGGAGCCGGGGCCGCGGCGTTCATCGCCGGAGTGGGCTCGCTGGCAATCAACGGGCGCGACGTCCCGTGGCGCTGCGACGACCCGGTCAACATCGACGCCAACGGAATCTGCCGCTACCAGTTCACCTCGGTGCCGGTCGGCGCGACGCTGCTGGCGCTGGGCTCGGCGAGCGTGGCCGCGGGCACGGTGTGGCTGCTCGTCGATCGCAACCGCCGTCGCGCCGACGCCAAGCAGGTGCGCATCATCCCCACCGGGCTGGGCATCGCGGGTCGGTTCTGAGCCTCCACTCACACATCAGACTTTCCCTGACAGCAACGCTCGCCGGGCCGCGATTTCGGGCGCCTGCGAGCGATGTGCCCGGTGGCACTTACAACAGATCGTAGAACTCGCCAGGCCCGAGGAACAGCACCGGAGTCGAGCCGAAGCGGATCCGGTCGCCCGTGTTGACCACGATCGACTCGTTGGGCTCGAGCTCGCGATCGCCGACGGTGGTGCCGTTGCTGGACTTGCGATCGCGCAGCACTGCGCGGGTGGGAGTCTCGATCCGAAAATCGGCGTGGTACTTGGAGATGTCGCGGCTTCGGATCATCACGTCGCAGTTGCGGGTCCGCCCCACGATGATGCGATCGCGATAGGGGTTGGCCCCCGTGCTCCGCAGCGGCAGCACGCGATGGGCGGGGGGGAGCTCGTCGCGCGGACCGGGGGTGGTCTGCGTTCGGAACTCGAAGTCGACGTCGGCGTCTTCGTCGACCAGCAGCACGAAGGGGTAGTTGAAGCGGAGGATGAAGTCCTTGCGCGAGAACTCCCGCTTGCGCTCGACCCACCGCTCGTCGCTGATCTGGACTTCCTCTTCTTCGTTAATTTCCAACGGTCTTCTCCAGCTTCTCGAGGCGCTTGGTGGCGCTCGGGTGACCTAGGGACTGGGCCTTGTCGTAGTGACGTCGTGCTTCGCCGTACTCCAAGACCTTGAAGTGCGCATCGCCGAGCAGGATCCGGAGGTTCCCCTGGCTGGGCGAACGCTTGATGGCCCGCTTGGCGAAGACCAGAGACTTTCGATATCGACCCCGCTCGAAGTAGAGCTCGGCGAGCCCGGACAGCGCTGCCTTGTTCTTGGAGTCGAACTCGAGGGCACGATGATACAGGGTCTCGGCGCGATCGAGCTGGTTGGCCGAGAACGCGGCCTTGGCTTCCTTGGCGACCGCGGCCGACTTGGCGGGATCGCGCTGCGCCGCGCCGTCGTCGGTGGCTCGTGGTCGCCGACCCGACCCCGAGCCTTCGTCGGTGGACGATGGTGAGGTCGGTTCCGCGGCGGGCTCGTCGGCGGCGTCTCCGTCGGCCGACGCTTCGACCGCCGGTTCATCCGCCGGCTCGGGCGCAGGAGCGGGTTCGGCCGCATCGGTGGCAGGCGGGCGAGCGTCGTCGATGCCCGCCCCGCGCGTCGCCTCTGCATCGTTCGGGCCATCCCACCCCTCGAGGATTTCAGCCACGTGGACGTCGGTCGTCAGCGGCCCCACCCGGTCGCGAACCTCGGCCAGCATCACGTTCCGCACGCCGGTCTCCGGCGCGGCCAGGGCCACCAGCGACTGCGCCGCTTCGAGCTCCAGCTTCGAGAAG
Source organism: Myxococcota bacterium (assembly GCA_039028615.1). Lineage (GTDB taxonomy): Bacteria > Myxococcota_A > Polyangia > Nannocystales > Nannocystaceae > Paraliomyxa. The sequence continues at coordinate 65,161 of JBCCHT010000039.1, forward strand.
CTGCGCTCGCGGGCTCTCACCTCGAGCGAGGCGAGCTGCCCGGGTGTCATGCGAAGGCGCGACGCGGCGTGCTCGTGCTCGGGCAGAAAGGTCAGCGCCCCCGCGTAGTAGTCCATCGAGAAGGGCCGGCCTCCGTCTTGGTCGTAGTAGCGATCGCCCAGGGCGACCAGCGTGCTGCCGAACTCCGTGCGGAGGTCGGCCGCCCGTTCGTCGGCCGGATCGGCCGCGTCGCCCTCGGTCCGCTCGAGTTCGAGCACCAGCGTGTACGCGGTCTCGGCGTTGGGCTCGGCCACCGACGGATAGATGTAGTGACTCTTGGCGGCCGCCGCCCGGGCGTCGATGGTCAGCTGCTCGATGCGATCGCGCTCGGCCGGCTCGAGCTCGCCCCTGAACATCAGCATGGCCGCGCTGGTCAGCACCGCCGTGGCCGCGACCACTCCCGCCAGCGCCATCATCTGGGTCCGCCGCGAGCGTCGATCTTTGACCAGCGCGTGCAGCAGGGACTCCATGTCGGGCCAGCGCTGCTCGGGGTGGAGCGAGAGCCCGCGAATGATCGTCGCCCGCAGCCACGAGGGCACCCCCGGGTCGCGCAGCGGCTGCGACCAGTTCTGCTCCAGCGTGTTCTTGCGGACGATGTCGAGGGTCCGACCGCCGAAGGGCCGGTTGCCGTATAGCGACTGATACAGGCTCACGCAGAACGCATACTGATCGGCGCGACCGTCGATCTTGGTGTCGGCCGAGTACTGCTCGGGCGCCATGTAGCCCGGCGTGCCGATGCCCCCGCTGGGCCCCTGCACCGAGGGATCGCGGCCGATGGCGTCGGGCGAGACCATGGGCTTGAACACCGCCTCGGCGATGCCGAAATCGAGCACGCGCACCCGCCCGTCGTGACCGAGCATGACGTTGCTCGGCTTGAAGTCGCGGTAGATGAGCCCCGCCTCGTGGGCCGCCGCCAAGCCGATGCCCGCCTTCTCGTAGACGTCGCGGACCGCCTTCCAGCCCCCTTCTTCGGGTAGATCCCAGTCGCGCAGCGTCACCCCGTCGATGAGCTCCATCGCGATGAAGAGCCGCTCGTCGGCGATCCCCACGTCGAAGATGGGCACCACGTTGGGGTGCGAGAGCTTCGCCATGATCCGCGCCTCTTGGCGCAGGTTGTCGCGGAGCTGGGCGTCGTCGGCGGAGACGTTCCGGTGCAGGACCTTGATCGCCACCCGGCGGTCGAGCTCGGGATCGTAGGCAGCGAACACCGCCCCGAGCGCTCCTTTACCGACCTGCTCGATGATGAGGTAGCGACCGAGCGTGCGGCCGGGGAGCGTCTGGCCGAGATCGTCGTCGGTGGTCTCGAGCACGCCCGCCGCGGCCTGCACGGTGGCCTCGTCTTCACCGAAGAGGAGCTCCTGCAGGCGCTCGTCACAGGATGGGCACTGCTCGACGTGCTCCATCGCCGCTTCGCGTTGGGCCGACGACAGCTTGTTGCCGGCCAAGTCCGCCATCACGGCATCGTGCAGACACTCCACTTTGTGCCGATCCTAACCCATTCAGTGTCGATCACCGCATTCATTGCCGGACTCGAGCACCCACATGAACGTCGACGCACTCGACCGTTGTGCAGTCGCGGTACGAGCTGTTCGCGACCGGCCGCATTCGGACTCGGGCGGCGAGCGACTTCGCTCGGACTCCGCCGAATGTGACATGGCAATGGCACTTTCGATCAGGGGAACAGCCCTCACACTCCTTCGCACAAGCGAGCACCCAAATGTATTTAAAGTTAGTTTTTGAGTTGCTAAAGTTATTTAAATGCTTCGAAGATCTTGCTTAACATCGAAATATTTTGGTGCTATGAACTACATTCAATGCGTCGCTGTAGAACGATCCCTGAGGCGGTTTCGATTGCGCTGTTGTGCGCTGTCGGTGGCATGAGCGGGTGTGACGAGGCCGAGAAGACCCAGCCGCAAGAGCTGCGAACCATCGTTCAACAGATCCAGACCACGCCGACGGCGGAGGGCAGTCGTCTCGGCTTCGACATGCTCACCGTGGACAAGCACACCGCCGGAGCCATGGCGTGTGACCCCGGAGCCACCATCACCATCGGGGTCAGCTACGAGGGACCCGAAGGACCCTTCGACATCGTCGAAGATTGGCAGATCCAAGTGGTCTGCGAAGACGATCCCTCGTACGAAGTCGCGGTCGTGCTGGACAACAGCGGCTCGGAACACGACTACATCGACGTCATCACCGATGCGGCCAGTGCCTTCGCCGACGAGCTGCTCGGCCTGGGCGGCCGCATGTCGTTGGTCCGCATCAGCACCCAATCCGAGGTGCTCGAGGGAGTCACGGACGACGAGGTCCTGCTCACCGACGCCATCGATCAGCTCTACGCCGGCAACGGCTGGACCGCGCTCTACGACGCGGTACGCATGGGCGGCGAGACCCTGGCCGAGAGCGCCGAGGCAGCGCCCGACGCCCCCGCCCCCGGGGTCGAAGCCAGCCAGTCCTGCACCGCGCCGAGTCGACGCTCCATCGCGGTCTACACCGATGGCCAAGAGAACAACTCCGCCGACCAGCACCCCTGCGAGAGCTGCTCGGGACCCTCGGACGGCATCGACACCACGCTCGAAGACCTCGCCCTCCTCCACGTCAACTACGTCCCCATTCCCATCTATGTGGTGGGCGTCGGCGAGAACATCCACACCGACGAGCTGACCATCATGGCCGAGGCCAACGGTGGCACCTACTTCCCCGTGGACAGCCACGAGGAGATGCTCGAGGTCTTGCCCGAGATCGCAGCCTACGGCACCAGTGCCGCGCATGTCTGCGTGGACGTGTTCAACCCCGAGTGCGGGCCCGCGTGGGTGCAGATCACCGTACAGACCGAGGCCGGCGGGGCGACCATCGAGAGCACGACCGTCCACGCCACCGAGTTCTGCCCGGCGCTGCCCGACTTCCCCGTGGCGCCACCTCCCGGTGGTGGCGAGCCTCCGCCTCCGGGCGAGCCGCCTCCTCCCGAGCCTCCGCCTCCGGGCGGAGAGCCACCGCCGCCTCTGCCCCCGCCTCCGGGTGGCGAGCCTCCGCCGCCTCTGCCCCCGCCCCTGCCTCCGCCGCCTCCCGGCCCCTGAGTCATCGCGGTCTGGCCACCCACGGCGGGTGAGTCATGTTCGGGAGCTTCGCGTCGATGCGAAGCTCCCGCGCTTCGTTTTGGCGTCAGTTGCAGCTGCCCGCGATGCAGATCTCGTCGTGATCGCAGTCGTCCCCGCAGCCGCCACAGTGGTCGTGGTCGGAGTCGAAGTTCACACAGTCGCCTTCGCACTCGGTGAACCCCTCCGGACAGGTGCAGTTGCCCGCGACGCAGTCTTGGTTGCCGCCGCAGGCGTTGTCGCAGCCGCCACAGTGCAGCGGATCGGTGGCTGCGTCGGCGCAGTCGTCCCCGCACTGGATCGTGCCCGCCGGGCAGGTGCTCTGGCACGTGCCCCCGCCACAGACCTGCCCGTCGCACGACGAGCCGCACGCGCCACAGTGGTCGGCGTCGGAGTCCGTGGTGACGCACTCGGTCCCGCATAGCGTGGCGCCGAGCGGACACTCCTCGACGCAGTTTCCCGACACGCAGGTCTCGCTGCTATTGCAGTTTTCGTCACACTCGCCGCAGTGGTCGAGATTGACGCTGAGATCGACGCAGTCCTCGTCGCACATCACGTGGGTGGCCGGGCACTCGCCGCCGCAGACCCCCACCACGCACTCGACGTCGGCCGCACAGGCAAACCCACACTCGCCGCAGTGCCCCTCGTCGTTGTCGAGGTTGAAGCACGCCTGACCGCAGACCGACTCGCCCTCGGGGCACCCGTTGCTGCCGTCCAGCTCGCCCGTGGAGCCGTCGGCCGCCGTCTCCGAGCCCGCCGCGGTGGTGGTGCCGACGGCGGTCGTGTTCCCGCCGCCCTCCGTGGCCGCGCCGCTGGTCGCCGTGCCGCCATCGTCTCCGCACGCAAAGGAGAGCACGCCGCCCAGCACGAGCGCGACGACGGGGGTCAACATCCTCGGGGTTTCAGCCATACGGTTCTCCCTCCTCGAGACGGGCTCAGAAGCACTGGACGGCCTCGGTGCACACGGTGGCCCCGCCGAGCAGGTCCCACTCGCAACACAGGTCGAAGTCGTCGACACATTCGTCGCAGGGGCACGAGTCGCAGGTCGGCGCGAGCACCCAGTCCTCGCAGTTGCCGTTGACGCACACGCGGTTGCCCGAGCACTCGTTGTCGCACTCGCCACAGTGGTTCGGGTCCGTCTGGAAGTCGACGCAGCTCGAGCCGCACTGGTTGGGGAACTCGCCGCAGTCCATCAGGCAGTTGCCGCCGCCGCAGGGCGAGCCCACGCAGTCGTTGCCACACTCGCCGCAGTGCAAGGGGTCGGTATTGGGATCGATGCAGTCCCCGTCGCACTCGATCCAGCCCGGCTTGCACACGCAGGTGCTCATCATGCAGACCTCGTCCCAGAAGCCGCAGTCGTCCCCGCAGGCGCCGCAGTGGTCGGGATCGTAGTCGACGTCGACACACTCGCTGTTGCACGCCTCGAGGCCTTCTTCGCACAGGCAGTTGCCCAGCTCGCAGACCCCGGTGTCACAGTCGTTGAAGCAGTCGCCGCAATGATCGGGGTTGTTCGACAGGTCGACGCACTCGTCGCTGCACGACACCGCGTCCCCGATGCAGTTGCAGTTGCCCGACACGCAGACCTGCTGCCCGCCGCAGTCGTCGTCACAGCCGCCGCAGTTGAGCGGGTCCGTCTGCGGGTCGACGCAGTCCTGGATGCACTGCACCGAGCCCATGGGGCAGGAGTCGACGCACTCGCCCTTGGAGCACACCTGGTCCTGCGTGCACGCGGCGTTGCAGGCACCGCAGTGGTCGGCGTCGGAGTCCGTGCTCACGCAGTCGCCGTCGCACAGGGTCGCGCCCACCGGGCACTCGCCCACGCACAGCCCGGTCAGGCAGAACTGCTCGGCATCGCAGGCATTGCCACACTCGCCGCAGTTGGCGGCATCGATGGAGACGTTGACGCAGGCGCCATTGCACTGGACCTCGCCCTCGCCACAGATCTCCGCGCACGTGCCCTCTTCGCACTGCTGGTCCTCGGTGCAGGCGTTGTCACACGCACCGCAGTGGTCCTGGTCGGTCTGCGTGTCGACGCACGCATCGCCGCACCGAGTCTCCGAGTCCGCGCAAGCGCCCGCCGTGGTGTCGCCTCCGCTGGTGGTGGTCGTGGCCACCGGTCCCGTGCTGCTCGTGCCGGTCGACGACCCCGAACTCGCCTGACCACCACCATCGTCGCCGCAGGCGGAGGCCAAGAGCATGGTCATGCCCACTACCGTTCGTACAACCCAACTATGCTTCCTGCATTGCGTCATGGTCATGTCAGTCGCAGCTCCGTAGGCCAGCACGGTAACAGATTCAATTATCCACCGCGGCGCGAAAACGGGGCGTACGAGCGTTACTGCGCGTGCCTATCGAGTGACACGGACCATTGCGGGCCATTTCGAAAACGTCGATTCGAAACTCGGTGACGACAGGTACTTCTGACAGTTGTCGCTCTCGATGCCGATGATAGTTTGAGATCGGTTGTAGTCGCACACGGGAAGAACCCGAGCTCGAGCCCCCTCTCGTGCTTCGGATTCGAGTCCTGGACCACGACCACTGCTCGCCAACGACTCGGTGCTGGTGCCCGCCGGGAAGGTCCGATGCGTCGGACCTTCGACCCCCCGGTGGCGTCACGCCGAGCTCCTGGCGAGTTACTTGACTTCTCTACGCGAATCGAGCAAAGGGAGGCGATCATGAGGATTGGTACGACGACACGTACACTCACCCAGCGGCTGCTGGGCGCCGTGATCGTGTCGTGGGCCACAGGCTGTGCCGACGTGGAGGCCGACGACCTGCAGCCGGGGGCCAGCTCGGACTCGCGAGTCGTGCTCGAGGCGGGCTTTGCCGAGCTCGCCGAGCCTCGTCTCACCCGTCGGGGCCGGGTCTACCTGCCGCGGACCACCCTCGACCGCGTCGGCCTGCAGCCGGGGCAGCAGGTGCGCATCTGGTTCAGTGACGGCAGGAACGATCACTGCGACGATCCCTTCGACGACCTCATGGGCGGCTGTGCGCTGTCGCTGCTGTTCACCCTGCAGGACCTGCCCGACGACGCTCCCGCCGGGCCCACCCTCGGTTCCGACGGCCTGCAGCGCGTGCTCGCGCTCAATCCCGACTTCGAGGGCCGACACGACTTCATCCTCGATCGCGACGTGACCGGGCCGGAAACCGACTTCCGCGACGAGGTGTACGACAACGTGCAGCAGCGAGACCTCATCGCGCTCGCCCCCCACGGCGGCTCGATCGAGGCCCATACCGACGCGCAAGCGATGGCGCTGTGCGACTGGGACGAAGGTCGCTTCGGCGCCTGGTACGGCCGCGGCATGGGGCCCGATCAGCTCGGTCGACTGCACGTCACCAGCACCGACATCAGCCCCAACCCTTGGGTACCCGCCTCCGCGCATCCGAGCTTCACTTCCCTCGAACCGCTCGGCCAAGGCGAGTTCCGCTACGCGGTCTCGTTCCACGGCTTCAAGTCCAACGAGGTCTGCGAGTCGACCGACTACTGCATCGACCTCGGCGGCGGCATGGGCTCGAAGGCGCTGCGAGAGGACCTCGCCGAGCGCCTACGAGCCGAGCTGTCCCCGGGCGACGGCACCGAGCTGCACTGCGGCACCCAGCGCCTGCCCGTGGGCGACGGCGTCGATGCGCCGCAGTTCGTGGTGCGCACCGACGCCAACCACGACGACATGGACGGCGGCAGCTCCAACAACATCGTCAACTGGATGACCACCACGGGTGATCGCGGGATCCAGGTGGAGCAGACGCTTCCGCTGCGCGAGCAGTGTGGCATCGCGGTCGCACAGATCGTGGCCGAGTTCTACGCCGAGCAGCTCGACGCGAGCGCGTGACGGAGTCGTCGTCGGCCCTCGATTTCGAGCCGATCGGCACCACCGCCACCTCGTTGCCGCGGCGTCGTGCCCGGCGTCGTTTTGCCGCCGAGGCTCGGCATCGAACGCCGCAGGGAACACACGCGCAGTCCATGCTCCAGCTTCGTTTCGTTCGACGGAGCACGGCGGGCAATCGAGTCCGCACTTGGGCCGATCCGCTCCGGGTTTCTCATGATGGGAAAGTGTGCACAGTGCAGGGAAGTGGATCACCCGTGCGGTCTCGACCTACTTCGTCGCCCATTGAACGGACGAGTAGGCGGGCCTGCTTCCAACAGTTTGTGCACGCCGACGACCTCTTTGGGTATCATGAACTCGCGGCGGTGAACGGCCTTTTCGCGCGTCACTCATGGGATACGACGTTGTGAAAGCGGGCCCTCACCTCCGATGAGAGAGGACCGAGGATGGCGAGACTTGGACTACGGAGCTTTGAATGGGTCGTGATGAGCTGCGCGGCGCTTGCACTGACCGCGTGCACCGACCCCTGTACCGACGACGGCTTCGGCGGCGGTGATCAGAGCGAATGTACGACCATCTCGGGCGGCGCCAACGGAGGCGGCACGGCAGGCAGCGGGACCGCGTCCGGCTCGGCCTCCCAGGGCATGACCCTCGACGATTCCGCCACCCTGGGCGGCGGAGGGGGCAGCGGTGACAGCGGGCTCGACAGCGACACCGACGGCATGACCGACGGCGTCGACAGCAGCGGCACGAGCGGCTTGGTCGAGTTCTGCCAAGACATCGACGGTGACGGCTATCCCAACCTCGCCACCTGTGTCGACGCCGATCCCGACGACCCGCCCGCCGGGCACATCCCCGCCACCGAAGACGGCGACTGCGACGACACCAATCCCAACACCCACCCGGGCGCGGCCGAGTTCGAGCTGCCCGAGGCGTGCACCAACGACGACGACGACGACGGCTGGGGCGACGACTCCCCGCCGCCGGGCGTCGACGCGGGCACCGATTGCGACGACACCGACAACGACACCTTCCCCGGCGCCGCCGAGAACGAGTCGCTCACCCTGTGCATGGACGACGACGACGAGGACGGCTACGGCGATCCCGATCCCCCAGGCGGCGTCGAGCCGGGCGTCGACTGTGACGACTCCGACGAGACCCTCGGCCCCTGCATCGTGTGGTGCATGGACTCCGACGGCGACGGCTTCGGCGATCCGAACAACGGCATGGAGGGCGACCCGCTCATTCCGCCGACGCCCGACCACGTGATGAACTGCGACGACTGTGACGACAGCGCGTCGTTCACCTTCCCCGGCGCGGCCACGCTCGAGCAGCCGCCCCTGGACATGGAGTGCCTCAAGGACGAAGACCACGATGGCTTCGGCGACGAGGACCCGCCCGTCGGCGTCACCCAGGGCACCGACTGCGACGATCTCGACCCCTTGCTGCTGCCGGGCATCGCCGAGCTCGAGCCCGAGATCTGCACCATCGACGAGGACGACGACGGCTGGGGCGACTGGAACGCGTCGGCCGTCAACCCGCAGGCCGAAGAGGGCAGCGACTGCGATGACTCCAGCCCGAGCATCGGCCGCTGTGCCCTGCTCGTCACCCAGGACGGCACCGCCAACGCGCCCATCGACGCCGCCATGCTGCCCATGCTGCAGGCCCTCGACCTGGACGTGATCTTGGCCGAGGACCTCACCGTGACCGCGATCGATGCCGACCCCACCGCGCTGGTCGTCATCAGCGGCAGCGCCACCTCCTTCCAGGTCGGCAACATCTTCCGCAACGTGAACGAGGGCGTGGTGGTCCTCGAGGGGCAGATCTGGGACGACATGAACATGTCGCCCACGGGTAACCCGGCCAGCGACGTCGACGTGCAGATCCTCGACGACGGTCACGACATCGCGGGGGGCCTGGCGGGCACCGTGGACTTCATGCTCGCCGATCCCGGCTCGGGCATCTTCCACACCTCGCCCAACGGCAACGCCGACATCATCGCGGCTCGCGTCGGCAACCCCACGCAGGTGGTCGTGTTCGGCTTCCACGACGGAGCGACCATGGAGGGCGGCTTCTCGGCCCCCGGGCGACGCGTGGGCTTCGGCGCCGACATCGACGGCGGCATGGGCACCAACGGCCAGCTCGGCACCGAGGGCCTCATCATGTTCCAGGCCGCCGCGAGCTGGGCCATGGAGTAGCGGGTGGTCGCTACGGGCGGTTGAGCACGGTGCCCGGCCAGTCGCGGTAGGGCACCCCGATCGCCACCTCGCCGACCGCGTCGTCCCGCAGCGGCAGCGGCATGTAGAACGCGTCGTGGCGCCAGCCGTCGATACCCGAGCCCCAGCGCAGGCCGTGGCCGAAGGGGTCCCCCGTGCCCGTACCATTCGCCTCGAGCAGGGTCACCATCGCCGAGCCGTCGGGCGCGATCCGATACAGAGACAGCGTCTCGAAGTCGGAGACGTACACGTAGCCGCACACGTCCACGCCGATGCCGTCGTGCCAGTCGCCGAGGCCGTCGTAAAACAGCGTGGGCTCGCCCACCACCTCGAGCGCGTCGTCGAGCTGGGCCACCCAGACTTGGCCGCCCGTCTCCGCGGTGCCGATGTACATGCGGCTGGAGTCGGGGCTGAAGTCCACCACCCGGGGCGACACGCCGGGCGCCGCGAGGAACTCGATCTTGCCTCCGCGCTCGGGATCGATGCGATGCACGACCTGCGAGTTGGCGGTGTACACGAGCCCGTCGGGACCGGTGCGGACGCCGTAGGCGAACACGTCGGTGGCGAGGTCGGACGTCACCCCCTCGGGCGTCACCCGCACGATGGTGCCCGTATCGAAGCGCGCGACCACGAAGTCACCCCCGGGTAGGATGTCGATCTGATCGAGCTCGTCTCCAAGCCCCGGGACGAAGGGCTGCACCGGTTCGCCGTAGCCCGCCCGAACCAGGTGGGGCTCGACGACTCCGATGCAGTGGCCGAACTCGTCGAAGGTGATCCCACGGCCCGCCTGCGGCCCCTGCAGCACCGTCGTCGGCGGTGAATCGTCGGTGATGGTGGCACAGTCGAACGACTCCTCCGGGGCGTTGCCGGTCGAATCCACGCCGCTCGAGCTGCCGTCGCCACCCGTCGATGCGTCGATCCCCGTCGCGCTTTCGTCCGTGCCGGACGAAGAAGACCCCCCGCTGGAGCCAGAGGTCTCAATGGGTGCCGGGTCGGTCCCTCCGCACGCCGCCGCTGCGACGCAGGCCACCGCGGCCGCTCGAGGAGCATCGCGAAAAACAAGCCAAGACATGGTTTACGAACCATTCTCTCCGCAAGCCGTGGCAGCAACACCGCTGGTCGCAACGCACGGACCGTTCACCGATCGCCCGCCATGGGTCCGCCCGCGCGGCCGCTGCCCTCGCCGCTGGCCAGATCGTCCACGAGGCTCTATCGTGATGCGATGCGCTTAGGGTCGGGGGTCGTGTTCGCTGCTGTGTTGTCCTTGGGGGGGTGCAACGACACGCCCGCCGCCACCGACGACTCGGACTCCAGCGGCTCCGCCACCGATGCGGCCACCGACGCCGACGACAGCGGAGGCACCGATGCGGACGACGCCGACGGAACCGCCGCGCCCAGCTGCGCCGCCGACAACCAGGCCCCGCAGGCGCCGTATATCGTCACGCCACCGCCCGGCGCACGCAACCTCGAGCCCGAGACCCTCCTGATCCAGAGCTCGGCCTTCGACGACCCCGATGGCGACGCACACGCCTTCAGCGAGTTCGAGATCTGGCGACTCAACGGCGGCGAGCCAGTGGAGCGGGTCTGGTCCGCCACCATCTCGGAGCCCTCCTCGCTCGACCGGGTCACACTCGACCAAGGTCAGCTGCACGGCACGGCGGAGCTCGACGGCCACCTCGCCCAGTGGCGCAACCATGTCGTGCGCGCCCGGTACAACGACGGCAGCGAAGGCGACTGTGGCTACAGCGAGTGGAGCCCAGACGTCGACTTCCGCACCGACGACGGCAGCCAGTACCTCTTCGACCAATCGGTGATCCGCGACATCTACCTCGAGATCCCCGAACAGAGCGCGCTGCCGATCCACGAGCAGGCGGTGCCGCCCAAGTGCATCCCGTGGGACCGCGAGTTCTACGTGGGCAGCATGACCTACGAGGGCCAGCAGTTCGACGGCATCGGCATCCGGGCCAAGGGTGGCTGCGGCTCCGCGCGCGGCCTCGACGAGAAGGCCGGCTTCCGCATCAACCTGGGCTGGGACGACCCCGACGTGCCCGGGTGCCCCGAAAACCAGCGCCTCTACGGTCAGGACCACCTGACGCTCAACAACATGGTCCAGGACCCGAGCTTCTCGCACGAGCGGCTCGCCTATCGCGTCTACCAGGCCTTCGGCGTGCCCACGCCCCGCGTCGCGCACATCCGCGTGCACGTCAACGGCGAGCTGTGGGGCCTGTACCTGCTGGTCGAGACCCCCAAGCGACGCTTCCTCGATCGCCGCTTCCAGTCCAAGAACGGCATGCTCTACGAGGGCACCTACTGGTGCGACCTCATCGAGCCCAACGTCCCGCCCGGCGACGAAGACACCTACTGCCTCCAACGCAAGTTCTCGCCCGGGGCCTGCGACGGCGCGCCCGAGCCCGACGAAGATCCCAAGGACTACGAGCTGCTGCGCACCCTCGTCGCGGACCTCGACGCGCTGTCGATGGGCAGCTTCTATCCCGAGATCGAGGGCGTCTTCAACTTCGAGGACTTCCTCTCCGCGTGGGCCGTCGAGGGGGCCATCGGTCACTGGGACAACTACGCGTTCGAGATCAACAACAACTATCGCGTGTATCACCACCCCGCGACCGGGCTGTGGAACCTGCTCCCGCACGGCGTCGACCAGACCTTCGAGGACAGCCTCGACCCCTGGCTCGTGGAGGGCGTCATCGCGGTGAACTGCATGCAGGAAGGCGCGTGCGAGGCCGCCTTTGCCGATCGCTTTGCCCAGGTCGGCGAGACCATGGCTGGCCTCGACCTGGCCGCCGAGCTCGACGTGATCCACGACCTCATCACCGAGGACGTCTACGCCGACCCGCGCAAGGAAGTGAGCGACGAGGAGTACGAGCTCGCGCAGCAGCTCACCCGCGAGTGGATCCAGCAGCGGCCCGACGAGATCGTCGAGCTGCTCGCGGTGCACGGATTCTGAGGCTCGCGTGCCCTACAGCGTCTTCAGGTACTCGAGCACCGCGCGCCGCTGCTCGTCGTCGAGGTGGTCGCCGAAGCTGTGCCCGCCGTTGCCGTAGCCGAACAGCGTGGTGTCGTAGATGAACTTGCGGTCGGCCTCGGCCGCCTCGTCGTGACCGACCGGCGACTCTTCCCAGGGCCAGCCCAGCGCCTGCTCGTCGAAGTTGGTGCTGTCGTAGTCGACCCGCCGCCAGTAGGTCGGCCGCGCGGTGCTGTCGAGCACGAGCGCCAGGGTGGGCACGGAGCCATTGTGTAGGAACGGCGCGGTGGCCCAGATGCCATCGAGCGGCGGCGCGGTGTAGCCGGGCTCGGGCGCAGCGGTGACGACCTCGCTGACGGTGCCGTAGAAGGAGTCGTTGAAGCGCTCTTCGAGGTGGTTGTAGGCGCCGCCCGGGCCGGCGTAGTCGGCAAAGGCGGAGTCGGTGCCGATCACGGCGGTGGGGATCAGCAGGTTGGGATAGGTCTCGGTGGCGGGGTCTGCATCGTAGGTACCGTGGCACCCGGCGCAGTCGCACTCGAAGATCTCCTGCCCCTGGGCGGCCAGCTCGGCATCGATGGCAAAGGGATAGTCGGGAGCCTCGAGCGACGCGAGGTAGGCCTGGATGTCGGCGAAGTAGTCGAGCATCTCCGAGGCCTCCTCGACGGTGTCGGTGCACAGCGAGGAGGCGAGGATCATGGTGCCGCGATGGTCACCGCGCGACATGCCGTTGCTGAAGTGGGTGGCCTTCTTGGCCGCGCGCCACCACGGGGGCGGATCGGCGGGCAGCACCCGGTCGGGCAACAGCTCGTACTGCGGCTCGTCGCTCCACGCCAAGGTCTCGGGGTCGCGGTGGGCGAGCAGCACGATGGCGTACATCACGGCCGGGTTGGCGCCGATGGTGGCCATGGTGCCGAAGGGCCCGAGGGTGGAGACGCGCTCCTTGAACTTGTTGAAGGCGATGTTGGCATCGCTGGTCTCCAACAGCGGAGGGATGGGATCGAGGATCTCGTCGAAGGCGTCGGTGCCGTCGTAGTCGACCTTGCCCAGGCCCACGATGAGCTCGCCGTTGAAGCGACCCGCGTGGCACTGCAAGCAGTTGGACACGACCAGCTCGCTGCCGTCGGGCTGCTCGACCACCGTCCACGAGTGGCCGACCTGGGCGTTCTTGCCCTCGCGTCCGGGCAGCGGCTCTTCCTCGCCGAGCACCCCCGACGCGACCCCGAACAGGTCCCACGGGATCCCGCAGCTGACGTAGTCCTCGGTGATGAGCGCGCGGTACCCGGCGTCGGGATCGCCGGGCGGGAGCTGGGGCATCTCGATGACATAGCCCGCCTCCCACGGCCCCATGCACGCCGCCTCACCCGTGCTCTGGTCCTCGCCAGTGGATGTGCCAGGCGTTGGCTCGCCCGTGCTGCTGCTGGACTGCGCAGGGTCGTCGGCGGACGGCGATTCGGAGCAGCCACTGAGGCCGAGCACCAGAGCGCCGCAGATCTGCCACGTTCGATCGAAGCCCCGCATCGAGTCCACCATAACCCGAGAGGCAGCGGCAGATCCGCGGGGTCCAGCGGCACGTCCCACGACGCCACAAAAAACGCAACTCTATTGCATTTGCATTCGAATTGCAGATACAGATCACGGCCGTCACAAACGGGAGCAACCGATGACCCTGACCCAACAAACGAGTTCCGACCCTCCGCGCCTTCCCGTCACCGTGTTGTCGGGCTTTCTCGGTGCGGGAAAGACGACCCTCCTCAACCAGGTGCTCAACAACCGCGAGGGTCGACGCGTCGCGGTCATCGTCAACGACATGAGCGACGTGAACATCGACGCGGCGCTCGTCGAGCGCGGTGGCGCGGAGCTCAGCCGGACCGAGGAGAAGCTGGTCGAGATGAGCAACGGCTGCATCTGCTGCACGCTGCGCGACGACCTGCTCGCGGAGGTCTCCCGGCTCGCTCAGGAGGATCGCTTCGACTACCTGCTCATCGAGTCCACCGGGATCTCCGAGCCCATCCCCGTCGCGCAGACCTTCACCTTCGAGGACGAAGACGGCGTGAGCCTGAGCCACGTGTCGCGCCTGGACACCATGGTGACCGTGGTGGACTCGGCGAGCTTCCTGAGGGACTACGACGCCGCCGATTCACTCAAGGACCGCGGGGAATCGCTGGGCGAAGAGGATCACCGCACGGTCACCGATCTGCTCATCGACCAGATCGAGTTCGCCGACGTCATCGTGCTGAACAAGCTCGACCTGGTGACCAAGGAGCAGGCGCTCGAGGTCGAGGCCATCGTCAAGGCCCTCAACCCCGGGGCACAGATCATCACCGCGACCCGCGGACAGGTGCCCCTCGACAACGTGCTCGACACCGGCCTGTTCGACTACGACAAGGCCGCGAGCTCCGCGGGGTGGATCCGAGAGATGCAGGGTGAGCACACCCCCGAGACCGAGGAGTACGGGATCTCGAGCTTCACCTACCGCACCTCGCAGCCCTTCGACGCCGAGAAGCTGTGGGCGTTCTTCCACGACGAGAACAACTGGCGCGGCGTGCTGCGCTCGAAGGGCTTTTTCTGGGTCGCCGCCGATCACCGCGTCGCCTACGAGTGGGCGCAGGCGGGCGGCATCAGCAACGTGACGCCGGCCGGTATGTGGTGGGCGGCCGTGCCCCGTTCGCGCTGGGTGCAACCGGAGGGGCAGCGCCCCGACGAGCAACCCGAGTGGCACCCTCGCTTCGGCGATCGTGCACAACAGCTGGTCATCATCGGCCAAAACGTGGACGAGGCGACGATGCGAGCAGGACTCGACGCATGCCTGCTCGACGAGCGCCTCGCCGCGGCCGACGACCGGGCCTGGTCGAAGCTCGAGAACCCGTTTCCCGAGCTTCAGATGGCCGAATAGTGCGCCTGAGCGGGGGCTACATGAAGCCCCCGATCCCTGGCCCCCGCTCAGGCAGTCCGCTGCAGATACGCCGCCAGCTCGTCGGCGCCGCCGATATGCGCCCCGTCGACGAACACCTGCGGCGTGGTGGCCTTGCCCGAGACCCCTCGTAGGGTGCGGAGCCCGGCGGGCACGTCCTCGTAGTCGAGCCCTCGCTCCTGCAGCATCGCCTTGGCGCGTGCGCAGTGAGAGCAGCCCGCCTTGGTGAACAACACGATGTCCGACGGCCGCTTCGCGTCGGGAGCGACGTAGTCGAGCATGGTGTCCGCGTCGGAGACGAGGAACGGGTCGCCGGGTTGCTCGGGCTCGATGAACATCTTGGTGATCACGCCGTCGTCCACGAGCATGGAGTAGCGCCACGAGCGGGGGCCGAAGCCCAGCTCGCTCTTGTCGACGAGCATGCCCATCTGCGTGGTGAACTCGCCGTTGCCGTCGGGCAGGAAGGTGATGCGGTCGGCATGCTGGTCGCGCTGCCACGCCTCCATCACGAAGCCGTCGTTGACGGAGACGCACACGATGTCGTCGACGCCCGCGGCCTTCAGCGCGGGGGCGAGCTCTTGGTAGCGCGGCACGTGGGACGACGAGCACGTGGGCGTGAAGGCGCCGGGCAATGAAAAGACCACGACCTTCTTGCCCGCGAAGACCTCGCGAGTGCTGATGTCGCGCCACTGACCGTTGTCGCGAGCGCGGAAGGTGACCTCGGGAATGCGTTGTCCTTGTCGGTTCTCAGTCATGATTCGGTAACCCTCGAAGTGCGGTTGCCTCCCTTGCATTACGAGGATCGAGCCAAGAACTGAATTCAATGAATTCAATGAGTTCGATGACGGCAGCACCCACAAACACCGAAATAGAGTCGTATATTTCAACGAAATATAGTTGAGAGCGAGATATCGGTGCGCCTCCAAACTGGCCAGTGGTCGCCCCCCGAAGGGGGGGCGCGCCGCGGCGACGTCCGATCGTACTGCTGGATCATGACCCCGTCGCGCGGGCGAGCAGAGCAATGAAGCTACCGCGGTTAGCCGATCGCCGCGCTTCGGCCTGCTCGGCACGGGACCGCGCCGTCGGGGTCGTTTTTTCGTCTTCGTCGTATCAGCTGCAGACCTGTACGACCAACCTCGGGGCGACCCGCGACGGCAACCGCGGGCACGCGACGCTCAAGCACTGCTTGGTGCACATCAAAGATGAGCAGGGCAAGCCGCTGCGGACGTTCTCGATCGGCCGCGACGGCCTCGGCCCCGAGGGCAACGCGGACGTGCCCTCGAGTCGCTGCGACGCGCCGATCTCCGGCATCAGCGAGGCGCAGGTGAGCCGCTTCGAGCGATCGATGCAGGCGTGTGCCGACGCGGGCTACGAGTGGGGCGAGCGCGATTGCTGCTCGTGCATCGAGCGGGCGTTCGCGGACGGACTCGAGCGCGAAGCTCCGGCCGGCGTGCGCGGTGCCGCGGCCGAGCTGGCGTCGGTGCCCGACCCCCTGGGCGGCACCTGAGCGGCCGCCCCCTGGAAAAGGGGGCATGCGGGGACCGAGCCGCGGGCTACCGTGATCGCTCATCATGAGCGACATTGCGACCATCAAGATCACGGGCCTCTACGGCCGTACGGGCCTGTACGGTCGCATTCGATTCTCGGTGTGCGACAGCAAGTCCAAGTGCTGGGTCGAGGCGACCTTTCCCAACGGCCCCGACGGCTGCAACAACTGGCTCGACGTGGGCGACACCGTGTTCGAGGTCGCCAATAGCGTCTACAGCAGCACGAGCACGGCCGACGAGCGCATCGCCCAAGCGGAGATCCGCCCCTCGACCGCGTGCCCCTGCAACAGCAATCAAGTGGCGATCGACGAGGTGATCGCCATTTGGGTGGAAGAGCCCACGCAGCCCTTCCCGCCGTGACGGGCGGATCGCCGTTCACATCCGGGGCCATGACACGTCGATCGTCATGGTCGGGATGGTGCGCGGTCTACAACAGCTCCTCGATGATGCCGCCGGTCGGCGAAGCCACTCCATCGGGCTCGTGGACGGGCCGGTGGACACCACCCACCCGGGCCTGTCGCGCTCGCGCATTCGCGGGAGCGAGCGCGCGGAGATGGCGTGCACCAGCCCCAGCAGCCCCGCCTGCCACCACGGCACCTTCGTCGCGGGCCAGCTCAGCGGGCTCAGCCCGATGTCGGAGCTGGTGGCGCATCCGCTCTTTTGTGAGGCGTCGGATCTCGGCCGCTGCCCCGTCGTACGCCCGAGCCACCTCGCGGACGCCATCAACGGCCTGATGGACCGAGGCGTCCGCATCATCAACATGAGCGTGGGCCTGCAGGGCGGCCCCGCCGGCTCGCTCAGCACCCTGCATCGCGCCTACCGTCGCGCGGAAAAAGAAGGCGTACTGCTCGTCGCGGCCGCGGGCAACGACGGCCACAACGACGCCAACCCGCTGTTCCGCGATCCCTGGGTCATCCCCGTGGCCGCGCACGATCCCGCGGGGCGCGTCCTGCCCAGCTCCAATCGCGGCGGCATGGTGGCGCGCTACGGCTTGTCGGCCCCCGGCGAAGACATCGTCGGGCTCGCCCCGGGCGGCGGCAAGACCCGCATGAGCGGCACCAGCGTGGCCGCCCCCATGGTCGCCAGCGCGGCCGCGCTGCTGTGGTCGCTGTTTCCCCAGGCCACCGCGGCCGAGATTCACCACGCCTTGCGCCGACCCGAGTTCGGGCGCAGCGGCGACCTACCTCCGTCGCTCGACCTGGTGGACAGCCACCAATGGTTGAGCCGTCGATTCCCTCGCTCCACCGCCAACCCCAAGAGGTCCACGATGATGCAGCACCTTCCGATCCCCGCCACGCCTCCCACCGCGGGCCACCCCCCGTCGTCTGCCTCGTCGGTCGTGCCGCAGGGGTATCTCGTCCCCCAGGGCATCGCGCCCCAAGCCTGCGGCTGCGACCCGGGCCCCGCCGCCGGCTTCGTGTACTCGACCGGCACCCTCGACCCGCGCTTCCCCGACGAAGGCGACAAGAAGGAGTTCACCAGTCGCGCTCGCGAGCAAGGCGTGGCCCCGGACAACTTCTACGCCGTGCTCTCGCAGCGGGACAATCGCTTCCTCGCGCGGCGCATCTGCTGGGCCCTGGTCGTCAACGAGCGCCCGGCCGGCATCCTGGTCCCCAGGTCCGAGCTCGAGCTCAACGATCTCATCGAGGCGCTCAACCCCGACCTGCAGCCCGACCCCGAGCTGGCGGTGACCGGGACGCTGGGCAGCACCGCGCCCGCGGAGAAGTGCGACGGGCTCGAGGTGCCGATGGTCGCGATCGCCGACCTGTCGTATTTCACCAAGGACCAGCTCATCAAGCAGCTCCACGACCAGGTGCACCTTCCGGCCGGGGCCACGTCGTCGGATCTCGACACCGCGATTCAGCGCATCTGGACGCTGCTGGGGATCTGGCGGGAGCCCGGCTTCAATGACGAGCAGCGGGCCAAGAACTACGTCGCGCTGCGCACCACGAACATCTACGAGACGACGGTGCAGCTGTCGCTCCCGAGCTCGGGTGCCTTCTGGCTGCAGTCGGCCACCGCGTCCTCGGACCAGACCGAGGCCGGCCGCAGCATCGTCAACGTCGACTTCGCCTACCAAAACGCCTCGGGCCAGACGCAGACCTGGCGGGCGGAGATCGACGTCACCAACCTGTTCGCGTTCCAGAGCAAGGCTCTGTTCGCGGTGTGAGGACGGGTGACCGATGGCCATGTCGATGAAGACTCCCCAGTTCTGCGACCCGCCCGCGCATCCCGGGTGGACCCCCAAGGGGCTGCATCCCACCCCCGAGGCGGGGGCGCGACCGGTGAACTCCTACTCCTTCGGACGGCTGCGGCCTCGCTTCAGCAACCTCGGGGCGTGGCACGAGTTCTGGTGCCTGGTCTCCGAAGATCCCCCGCCCGCCAACAAGCCCGACGATCTCGATCGCCTCATCGTGCAGACCTTCGGGCCGAGCTCGACCGGCGAGCTCCCCGACGCGTTCTATCTCGCACGCGAGCTACTGTGGCCGCTCGAGGACGTGTTCGGCATCCCCCAGCTGATCGTCGCCCCGCGCTCCGACGAGGAGATCGTGGAGCTACTCCAGACCATGTGCGACTCGTCAGCCCGCTGCGCGACGCCGACCCACGCCATCATACGCGGCTGGATGCTGGGCTTCGCCAGCGGACTCGGGGGTGAGCTGGGCGGGCTCCCCATGGTCGGGCTCGTCTCGGCTGCGTGCTACGACGTCGAGCAGCAGATCCGCCCCGGCTGTGCCGACGACCGGGCCCGCCTGTTCAAGGCCTATCAGCCCCTGCTGGCCAACAACGGGATCGGCGACGAGCTGCGCGCGATGAACTTCATCCTCACGCAGTCGAGCGGCTTTTACGAGCTGGCCTCGCGCCTCGACGAACGCAGCCGCACGCCCGACCAAGAGAGTCGCCTCGTCGGCATGCACTCGCTGGTCGTCGAAGCCCCGCGGGCCAAGCCGCTCATGGAGGTGGTGTTCTCGTTTCAGAACACCGCGAGCGGGGCCGTGAGGCGTTGGTCCCAGCGCGTCGACGTGGGCAGCCCCTTCATGTTCCTCGACCCCGAGGAAGTCCTGCCGTTCTACTCGCGCCCGTCGGGCTCCATCCAGCCGCAGTGGTCGGGCAGCATCGCACCACAGCGCCACGACGAACCGAACGCGGCCGTCCCCGAGGAGTCGGAGGCCGGAGCCGCGACGGTGGCCGAAGCCGAGCCGGAGGTCGCGGCCGAAGCGAGCCCGAGCGACGCGAGCCCGAACGACGCGGCGACGGCCGAGGCCGCGGAGGCTCCCGCCCCGTCGGCGCAGTCCGAAGACACGGCGGTACCCGAGTCGAGCGCAGCGGCCGAAACCCAAGCCGCCGAGGCCCCCGAGGACCCCTCCGAACCGGGCTCGACCCCATAGCCCCGGGTCGCGGCATCGCGTGCCGAGCCGGAGGGCGCGGTGCGTGGACGCGGCGGCTTTTCGTGCGCTGCGCTTCGCCCTGGTTTAGTCTGCGGGCCAGCCCATGAAGCTCTCGCTCGCCACGCTCCTCGTCGTGTCCATGCTCGGTGGCTGTGCCACGGCCCCGGACTGCCCCCAACCGAGCGAGGTCCCGGCGGCCCCGGCCCCCGAAGCCGACGCGCCCGCGGTCGTCGCGGCCGAGCCCGCCGAAGCCCCCGGTCCCGCCACCGTGATCGTGTTCGTCCGGCACGCCGAGAAGGCCTCCGATGGCACCCCGGACCCGCCGCTCACCGAACGCGGCCAGCGACGCGCCGAGTGCCTGGCCACCCTGCTGGGCCCGTTCGAGGCCGATGTCGTGCTCCACAGTGAGTACCAGCGCACCCGCAATACGGTGAAGCCGCTGTCCGACGCCCTCGGCGTGAACCCCACCGTGATCGAGGCGGGCAACCTCCAGGCCTGGAAAGACGCCCTGAACACGGTCCCGCCCGGCTCCCACGTCGTCGTGTCCGGCCACTCCAACACCATTCCCGCCTGGGTCCAAGCGCTGGGGGCAAAGCTCCCCGGTCTCGACGAGCACGGCAACATCCCGCACGACGACTACGACCGCATGGTGCAGGTGGTCCTCGACGGTGAGGGTCAGCTGCTCACGAGCTACACCACGGCCTACTGTACCGAACCCGCGGGATGAGTTTTGAAACAGCTTCTAGTGTCCTGAGTCAGCTTTTCGTTGCATAGCCCCCGTCAGAGCACGAGAAGAGTGCTCAACGCGGGCTCGGCTTCGCCCCTCGAAAGTGGTGAACGGGTATCGCTTGGGAAATGACCCCAGCCGGCCGAAACCCGAGGGCACCGTTGCGACGTAGGTACTCGGTGAACGGCGGCGGGTGGTCTGATCTTCGGTAACAAGCCGGGCCTCCGCCATCCCTACGGGCGCGCACCTTCGATGGCCGACGCAAGAACGACACGTTCTGTATGCGCGTGATGATTGTCGGCGTCGTCGACCATGGCGGTGCCGCCGCCACCGCCACCGCCCTGCATCAAGGATTGGTCTATTCGGGGACGTACCCGTGCGTAGCTGCCATTCTATTTGCAATTGATATTCATTATCATTATTATCGACACGAACCGATGGCACAGGAAAAGAACTCGAAACAGACGGTCGATCTCGGTGCGGTGCAGGAGACGCTGCTCATTCCGTTGGTCTCTCGGGCGGAAGAGACCAAGAAGACCCACGGACTGGTGCACGACCCACGCGCGGTCGAGATCGTCGAGTCTCTCGACTACGACTTCGACAAGTGGCGAAAGAGCCCAATGATCCTCGCCGGCGCATGCGTCCGCACCCGCATGTTCGATCGCATCACCGAGCGCTTCCTCGCCGAACACCCCACCGGAACCATCGTCGAGATCGGTTGTGGGCTGAACACCCGCTTCGAGCGGCTCGACAACGGCAAGGCGACGTGGTTCGACCTCGACCTCCCCGACAGCATCGCCTTGCGTCGCCGCTACTTCGAAGACCAACCGCGCCGCACGATGCTCGCGGGGAGCGTCCTCGACGACGAGTGGCTCGAGCCCGTCGCCGCCGCGGGCGGCCCCTACCTGTTCCTGTCCGAGGCCGTGCTCGTGTACCTCGAGGAAGCCCTCGTTCGACAGGCGATCACACAAATCGCCACCCGCTGCCCCGACGCCTGGTTCGTCACCGACCTCGCTGCCAAGAAGCTCGCCACCCCCGACTACGCCGCCAAGTCCCGCGACCGCATGGGGATCAAGGCGTGGTTCGCCTGGGGGTGCGACGATCCGCGCGCGCTCGAGGGCTGGCACCCCGGCACCGAGCTGCTCTCGGCCGAGACGTTCAGCGACGCGCACGACGACATCGTCGGACGCATGCCCACCCTCTTTCGGGTCCTCACCCGCTACGCACGCTGGATCGCGCGGATCATGACCAGGAACTACGTGATCGCCCACTATCGGCTCGGAGGTCCGACTGGTGCTCCGGCCGGAGAGGACGAGCCCGCCGCGGTGGCGTGACGAACTCGTGTCGGGCCCTTGCTCGGCGGCCCGACGTCACCACCAGCTCGATTCCAAGACCTCGGGGAGTGCACGGACAACGCCGATGTCGTGTTGCAGGACGTGCGCTGTGGCGCGGGGGTCGGTGCCCTGTCGCCGTTCATCGCCGACGAAGTTCTCGAACGCGGAGAGCTCGTTCGAGTCTCGCCGCAGTGGCGGATTCCGGGCCGCCATGGCGTCTACGCCGTCCATCCGCACCGCGGCCTGCTGCCGCGACGCGTGCAGGCGGTCATTGAGCACCTCGGCGAGCGGCTGCGCGAGGCTCAGGTCGACTGGGACCGCATGACCGCCGATCCTGCCTAGCGTGGTGAGTCCGCTTTTCCGAAATCTCGCGGGTCGACAGGTGGGAGTTGGGACCCGAGGGCAAGGCCGCGAATTCGACGCGGTATCGAGCGGCGGTTTGTAAGCGAGGCAGGGTCAACACCCGAGATCGAGCGCGTGCGCGGGGCCAGTGATGCTCACCTGCGCTCGGGCTCCGCGGGTGGTCCCAAATACCCTCGTGTCGAGGTCCTAGTCCAATATCTGCGTTGGCAGCGAGGCCTTCTTCCCGAATCGTGCGGGGCCGGCGGCGCAGACGCGGTGGAGCCGAGAGGTCACGAATGGAGTCCCGTGGATAATCCAGAGGCTCCGCCGTGACTACCAGATACCTGGAAGTGAACGTCCGCCGTGGGCCCGTGGGCTCGCCGACATGGAGAGCTTGCGCAGAGAGTGACGAGCTGTCGATCTCGCGACCGGTCACAGAGAATCAGTAGTCCGGCGCCGTGATTCTCAATGACTTGTTCGGCCTGACAGATGCACATGGTGCATCTGATTAACATGCACAACAGAATGATCGAAGCAGGTAGAGAAATGGACACCAAGACCAAGACCAACGACTATATTCTTCGGTCAATCGCGGGATTGGCGATTTGCGCGCTCGCCCCTGGGTGCGATCGCCAGACCACGGAGCACGATCATCATACGCGGTCGGACTGTGCGCCCGCCTCTGATCAGATGTCGACGGTGTTCGTCAGCAGTGCCGTGTTCGACGAGATCGAGGCCTGGGCCGATGATGATGGTGCTCCTCGGCTGAAGCACGACCTGAATGCCGCCGCGGCTACAGACTGGCAGTCTGCGGATGGCTCGTGTGATGATTTATCGGACTATCCGGGTGTTTCCACGGCGCAGTGCGCCTCGTCCAAGGACCTGCTCCACCAGCTCTTGGTGAAGCAAGCTGCCAAGGATGCTGGATCTCAGTGCGTAGTCGTGGCGGGTATCGGTCCAGATCAAAACGTCGATGTGTTGCCCGACTTTGGTGATGAAGAGGTCTCGGAGAATACGGAAGGGGACACCACCAAGCGAATCAGTCGACACGGGCCCGCGTCTTCCATCCTACTCACCGCGATGAGCAGGGATCGTGCGAACGGGAGCCATTCGGGTGATCCCGTAAGTATCGACACGAAGAAGGCTGTCACCCGTATCAAGGTGATGAATGTCTGTTATGATGATGAACACAACCGGATCAAGGATGGCCCTTCGCTCAGAGTGAGTATGGAGGCGGAGTTTCACGGCAAGATCACGGTCGTGAACCAGTCGACCAAGGATGGGAAGAGGGGAAATTCGGTGGGCAAGGGAGAGTTCATCGCCGGCACCCACAGATATACGTTGACGGACAACTGGACTCTCATCAACGGTACACATCCCCAGAACCTCGCTCTGAGCCGCGTTGTGAGCCACAGCAGCTGGAGCGTGAATTGGTCAGCAGTGGTTCCATTCCTGATCGATATCGCGACTTGGGCTGCGGACTACTTCTTCCCTGAATATGAGAGTTTGCCGGGCAATTGGAAGAAGGAGTCGACCGGCGAGGAATCGAGCGCTCCCAATCCGAAATCAGCAGGCGAGTATGACAAGAAGACCCTCGATGACTTTCGCAAGATCTTCGTAGTCGTCGGGGAGGACGGTGGCGAAAATGGCCGTGATAGCAAACAGGACCAAAACAGAGTCAACGACTCGATTGTGATCGAGCCGTTCAGTCCGGCGACGTATGAGATGGCTTCTGGAGTCCAGGCATCCGTGGATACTCACAGATACGACCATGATGGGCACTATAGGAACTTCGTGAGTGTAGCGATGGCCAGCGATTTCGGGGTCCTGTTTACGATGAACTATCCCGAGAGCGAGTGCCAGAAGCTCGACGGGGCGGCGCGCGCTGCGTGTGAGAGGTTCAATCCGGTGGGATTCTACGCGGTTGGCGCCAAGACGGAAAAGAACATCGGTAGCTCGATGTCGGACTTCTATAACAATGATACGGAACGCGAAGGCTTCAAAGACGGCACCTGCGGGCCCGATGAGGGGCGAGAGTGTTTGCCTGACTACATGGGCGGTTGCATCTGGGTGGGGCCACCTTGCATCAACTACCAGCAGAAGATCGAAGATGTCTATTCTCCGCGAGACTTCGATGCCTTGGCCGAGAATGCGAGGGTAGTCGCAGGAAATATGGGGTGGGACGACAACGAACCAGGGTTGAAGAACACCCCCGTGCAGGACATGGTCGACAAGATCAAGGATGCGAACGACCAAGGGGTGACCATCGTCACCGGTATCATGGAGCTCGAGAAATAACCTCCGAATCTCCCCCGAGTGTCGAGGGGAGCGCTGCGTCCACGCGTAGTCGGCCGCGAGCAAGCCGAGAGTTACTTCGATGCCCTGTACGCCGCGGAGAGTCTCACCGACCACAGCATTGATGCGGCGGGCCCTGGTACGACTTGATCACATAAAACAGGCATGGGGCGGGGCTCTGGCCCGTCCTCGTACTCGAATCTCCGCCGGCACATGGGGCAGTGTCCAAGCTCGAGGACGAGCGCGGTCTGAAGCAAACGTCTACAGGCCGGCAGCGAGCTCCGGCCCCGAGGGGAAAGCCGGCCCCGGCGTTTCCCCGACAACGTTCAAACTGTAAACCTGCGGACCTCGCGGGTTCGCAGATCGAGCCAGGCGCGGGCCTCGAGGGTGGCCTTCATCATTCGTATGGGAGGGCAGCCTGACGCCACGGATGAACGAGGTAGCCAGCACGGGCGCGCGAGGCCACCAAGAGATTCCGCCGTCCGCCAAATTGGAGACATCGCGGAGATGAACGACCCCTCCGCCGGATAAAAAACCCTCAAAATCAAATACTTATATCCCAGCGCTGTACTATCGGGCATGCCGCGAGAATTCGGAACGAAGCCCTCGGGGACCAGTGCCGTGCAGTGCGGCGCGTGAGGGTTTTGAAACAGCTTCTGGCCCCGACCGGCCTTCGTCCCGCATCATGGAGGTGATGAGGAGGGGACGGTGGTGGCTCGCGCTCGCGCTCGTGGTTGGCTGTGCCACCGGCGTGGAGGACAGCTCTCCCCTCACCACCTTCGGCATCGGCACGCTCGGCAACATGCCGAACGACGACGGAGACACCGAAGGGGCCTCGTCGCAGGGCACGGGCGCGGGCACGGACACGGGCACGGCGGGCGATGGCGCCAGCGGGTCGGGGGTCGCCGACGAGACGGGCGGCGGCGAGACGACCTCCGCCAACGGAGGCGAGTCGAGCGGAGGACCGGCCCCCACGTGCGAGGCGGAGGACGACGACGTCCCCTGTGTCACGTGCGCCAAGACGGCGTGCTGCGAGCAGTTCCTGGCGTGCATTTCCGAGGCGCAGTGCAACTGTGCGCTCGAGTGCCTGCTCGCCGGAGGAGAAACCGGCGGGTGCATCTTGACCTGTGGCGCGTCGGCCGAGGCGATCAACCTGTTCAACTGCGCGGCGTTGCCCTGCAAGGCGACCTGCGATCCACCGCGATAG
Organism: Myxococcota bacterium; assembly: GCA_039028615.1. Taxonomy (GTDB): domain Bacteria; phylum Myxococcota_A; class Polyangia; order Nannocystales; family Nannocystaceae; genus Paraliomyxa. Next base: position 91,064 of record JBCCHT010000039.1, read on the forward strand.
CGTCCGCGCGCACAAAAATGACGGGCGCCGCATATGCGACGCCCGTCCAGAGTGGAGCAACGGTGCAGGGAGATCGGTTCAATAATCGAGGTGGACTTTGAATTTCTTGGTGATGCCGAACGGGTTCTTGGCCTTGACCTCGAAGTCGTCGTAGGCCGACATCTCCAGCAGGGTCAGGGCCGAGATGTGCGGGAAGGCGATCGGCACCCAGGGACCCGTGGGGTCTCCGGTCACCGAATCGATGCTGCGCGCCTTGACGTTGCGGTCGCCCGTGCGCAGGCCCAGCTCGTAGGTCAGGTCGCCCGGTGCGGTATCGGTGACCACCCAGTTGCCGGCGGCGTCTTGGTCATAGGAGGTCTGCTCGCACGAGCGAAGGCCGGCGAAGCCATCGTCGAAGGCCTGCTGGGCGAAGCCCAAGCCGATGTCGATGTCGCCGTTGTTGCGATGTGACACGGGGCGATCGTTCCGCCACGACGCGCAGTCGAAGTCGGCGCTGCGGCTGACGATCGCGGCATCGTCGAGTTCGATGTTCTCGGAGACCCCCCGCGAATCGCATGCGGTGGTCAAACCGACGAGGCTCAGGGTGCATAGTCCGACGAAGTGATGGAGGGAGAGAGGCATGGGATCTGATTCGGATTCGACGCGGGGTCGACGTCCCGAGAGATAAGCTCGGGAGTCTTTGGCGGCCCGCGGTTGCCCGCTTGTTGTGCAGCCGCGATGCCAACGGCCGCGCTGTGCCGCCGAAATTCGGAGCCGTCGACGGTTTCCTCAGTGATCTCGAAGGCAAGCCGCGCTGGCGTCCGTTTTTGGCGATGGGTCGCGCGAGACTGGGGAGCCCTGGAGCGCGCGGCCGATCGCTGCGACCTCCGCCGGGATTGAGCAGGGTCCGCGCGGCAACTCGGCGAGATTCACCGATTGCGGCAGATCCTTCATGGCCACCGCCGTGATCCCATGGCTTCACCAGTCGCCACGCACGCCCCCGTGATTTCGACGGCCGCCGTCGTCGTCGAAATCTCCGCGGGGGCTCCGTGCGTATCCAACCTTGAAGCCCCATGCCCCCGAACGAGCCCGCTCCGGTCCGCGGTCGCCCGGAAGATCGGGGGTCGATGTCCCGGTCTCGGACGCCACCCGTGGCGACCCAGCCCCTGCCCCACGGCCGGAACGCGCCCGAGCAAAACGGACAATGGCGGCTGTTACGATGGCTGACGTTGGATGGTCGCGAGACGAGCCCGCCCAGTCAGACCGACGTGGGCGAGACGATGGCGGACGAGCACAACGAGCTCGAGCCGCAGGTCGGGATCTTCGAACGCGGCGACACCCTCGATCGCTACGTCGTGCTCGAGCGGCTGGGCGCGGGCTCGATGGGCCTGGTCTACGCCGCCTACGACCCGAAGCTCGACCGCCGCGTCGCGCTCAAGCTCCTGCACGCGCGCGGCGGGCCCGAGCAGGGCACTCGACGCGCGCAGCGGCTGGCCCGAGAAGCGCAGGCCATGGCGCGGCTCAATCACCCCAACGTGGTCACCGTGCACGACGTGGGTACGGCCGACGATCGGGTGTTCGTGGCCATGGAGCATGTCGACGGCCAGACCCTCACCAAGTGGCTGGCGAGCACGCGATCGTGGCGAGAGGTGATCGAGGTGTTCCTGGCCGCGGGGCGAGGGCTCGAGGCCGCCCACCAGCAGGGCCTCGTCCACCGCGACTTCAAGCCCGACAACGTCATGCTGGGCTCCGACGGCCGCGTACGGGTGATGGACTTTGGCCTCGCCCGGGCCGACGACGACGGTAGCCTCGACGACGACGAAGACAGCGCCCGCTACCGCAGCGTCGACGTCGACCTCGCCTCGCACCTGACCCGCACGGGCGCGGTCATGGGCACCCCCGCCTATATGGCGCCCGAGCAGCACATGGGGCAGGCCGTCGACGCGCGAAGCGATCAGTTCGCCTTCTGTGTGGCGCTCTACGAGGGCCTGTACGGCTCCCGCCCCTTTCGCGGCGACACGGTGGCCGCCCTGGGCCTGGCCGCCATGGAAGGGCACATCGAAGACCCGCCGCCGGGGCGTTCGGTCCCCAAGTGGCTGCGGCGCGTGGTCGTCCAGGGGCTCGCCGCCGCCCCCGACGAGCGCTTCGGCGACATGAAACAGCTGCTCCACGGGCTGGAGGTCGACCCCCGTCGTCGGCGGCGGATTGTCCTGGGCGCGACCGCGGGCGTGGTGCTCATCGGCGCCAGCGGGTGGGCCACCGCCCGCGCCTCGCGGAGCGGCGTGGCCCCGTGCACGGGCGCGCAGCAGCACGTCGCCGACGTGTGGGACGAAGACCGAAGCGAGCGCGTGGCCGCGGCCTTGCGCGCCACCGGATCGGCCGTGGCCGAAGACACCGTCGCTCGCGTCGGAGACCGGCTCGACCGCTATACCGAGGACTGGGTCGCCATGCGCACCGACAGCTGCCGGGCCACGCGGATCGACGGCGAGCAGTCCGAGGCCCTGCTCGACCTGCGCACCGCCTGCCTCGACGATCGCCTGCGCCGGGTCGACCAGGTGGTGGACATCCTCGAGCACGCCGACCAGGGCGTCGTGCAGCGGGCCGTGGGCGCCGTGGCGGGCTTGCCCTCGCTCGAGCCCTGTGCCGATGCCACCGCGCTGCGCAGCCGCCTGCCGCCGCCCGACGACGCCGATACGGCCGCCGAGGTGGAGAGGCTCCGCGGGACGCTGGGGCACGCCCAAGCCCTGCTCGCCAGCGGCCGCGACGAGCGAGCCCGGAAGCTGGTCGACGACGCCCTCGAGCGCGCCGAAGCCCTCGCCTACCCGCCGCTGCTCGCCGAGGCCCAAGCGCTCAGCGGAGAGCTGTCGAGCCATGCGGGCAACCACGAGGAAGCCGCCGCCACCTTGAGCCAGGCGTACTTCACCGCCTTGCGCGTCCATCACGACGACGTCGCGGCCGCGGCCGCGGCCTCGCTGACCTACGTGGTGGGCTATCGCCTCGCCCGCCCCGCCGAGGGGCGGCAGTGGGGCGAGCATGCCCTGGCCATGGGCTTGCGCGTGGGCGAAGGGCAGCTCGAAGAAGCCCGCGCGCGCCACAACCTCGGCGTGCTCGCCAACTCGGCCGGCGACAACGATGCCGCCAGCACCCACTACGAGCGGGCCTTTGCCCTGCGAACCGCCCTGTTGCCCGCCGACCACCCCGACCTCGCGCGCTCGCTCAACGCCCTGGGCAACGTGCACCTGCGACGCGGCGAGTACGACCACGCCCTGGGTCGCTACCAAGAAGCGCTGGCCCTACGCGAGCGGGTCTACGGACCCAACCATCCCGCCGTGGCCGGGGTGCACAACAACATCTCCCTCGTGCGCCGCCGTCGGGGCGACTACGCGGGCGCCTGCGAGAGCCTCGGCCAGGCCGTCGAGATCTACGAACGTGCGCTCGGGAGCAAGCACCCCCACCTCGCCCAGGCCGTCGACAACCTCGGCATTGCGCTGCGTGAAGGGGGCGACCCGGTGGCGGCCGAGGCCCAGTACCGACGCGCCCTCGAGATCCGCCGCCAGGCCCTCGGCCCCGAGCACCCCGACCTCGCCGACTCGTGGATGGGCCTGGGTCGCGCCCTGTCCGACCAAGGGCGTCACGACGAAGCCGAGCCCCTGCAACGCCGCGCGCTGGCCCTGTTCGAGCGCAGCTTCGGGCCCGAGCATCTCGCGGTGGGCAGCGCCCTCGTGGGCCTGGGCATCGTGCAGATGGCCCGCGGAGACGATGCCGCCGCGGTCCCCAACCTGCAGCGCGCCGCGACCATCATCGAGGCCGCCATGCCCGGCTCGAGCGAGTCGGTCGAGGCTCGCACGCTGCTGAAGCAAGCCCACAGCCGCAGCGCGAGCCCCTGAGGGCGCCGTCGACATGCCCCGCGCTCATGCGCTGTGCTTGTCGAAGAACGCCACGAGCTTGCCGACGACCTGATCGACGTACACGTCCTTGTCGTAGAGGTCGACATGGGTCGCCCCCTCGATCTCGTGAAACTCCTTGTCCGAGGTCACCTTGTCGAAGAACACCTGGGTGGCGATCTTGGTGTCCGCCGCGGAGCCCACGATGCCGCAGTAGGGCTGGACGAACTTGTCGGCGTAGTGCTCCCCGAGGTTCAGGACCGCCGTCTCGTTGATGGTCGACAGCAGGACGTTGGAGAAGTTCGGGTAGGTCTGGGTGCCGCCGCGCGCGGTGCCGTAGTAGTCGTAGCCTTCCCGCTGGCCCTGTGGCTGCTCGGGGTTCTTCTGCAGGTAGTCCGGGTCGGTGTAGCCGAAGTAGTCGTTCGACACGGGCTTGCCCGTCTCGAACATCTGCTGCCGAGCCTGGTTCGCCCCCGTCACCATGGCCTTGAAGAAGTCCATGTTGGCGAAGTGGAACATGTCGGTGGCCATCATGCCGCTGACGGACGCGAAGGCCTTGACCCGCAAGTCGGTGATGATGGTCGACGACAAGATGTTGCCGCCGCCGCACATGCCGAGCCCGAACACGTTGGACGCGTCGACCCCGGGCCGACTGGCGAGGAACGAGATGGCGTTCCGCAGGGCCTCCCACTTGAGGGGGAAGTCGTCGTCGTTGCGGAAATCCTCGGTGTAGGAATCGGACTCGCCCTTGCTGACGTAGTCGAAGGCCAGCGCGACGAACCCCGCCCGGGCCAAGCGCGGGCCGTAGTTGGCCAGCGCCTGATCTTTGACCTGCGGGAAGGGTGGGGTCATCACGACCGCCTTGTGCAGGGTGGAGGTATTGAAGTCGTCGGGGAGGTAGAGGTCGCCGCGGACGGTGACGCCCTTGCTCTGGAAGGAGATTTTCTCGATGGTGGTCATGGCTTTGTTCCGTGCGTTGGCTGGGTTTGTGTGTGGCGAGGAGGCCAACCGCGGCCCTCGTCTGAGATGCATATTGCGATCGAAAGATCAAATAAAAAGGTCCACTTCATCGCATATTCTTGCCCATTTGTATCGAACAACAGAGCTCGAGAGATCACGGAGGGCAAACGCCCAGGCGCCCGAGCGGCTCGGCGCAAAGAGGCCGAGCCCGCTCGGCTCGCACGCAATCCAGACGCGACGGCTTCAGTGGATGCCGGTCACCCGCGTCGCAGAATCTCGCGCCCACTGGCGCGGCGGCACGCCGTACATGCGGCTGAACTCGCGGCTGAACTGTGACGCGCTGGCGTAGCCGACTTCCTCCGCGGCCTCCGAGACGTTCATGCCGCCCGCGATGAGTGCCGCCGCGTCGTTGAGTCGGATCGCCTTGATGAACTGCAGCGGAGACAAGCTCGTCGCCGCCTTGAACTTGCGGTGGAAGACGGCCCGGCTCATCCCCGCCTCACGGGCGAGCTCGTCCACCGTCAAGGGCTCGCGCACGTGCTCCCGCAGCCGAGCCAGTGCGCGACCGAGATCTCTCGAGGCGCCGAAGGTCCGTCGGATCGCCTGCCCCGCCTGACTGCGGATGAGCGCAAAGTAGAGCTCTCGGAGGCGCGCCCCCGCCAGCAATGCCAGCGCGAGGGGATCGTCGAGGAGTCGAAGCAGGCGCACCATCGCCTCCGTGAGCCCCCGGCTCCAGGGCGTCACCACGAGCCCGGGAATCGTCTCGTGCGAGCTCGGGAGAGGCTCGTGTCGCCGCAGCGCCTCGAGAGCCACGAGGGTCTCGGTCATCGCCGGCGTCTCCAAGCTCAACAGGATGCCCAAGACCGGATCGTCGGGGCTGGCCTCGCGCACCTCGGCTTCGATGGGCAGCGGCATCGTGCAGCACAGCAGGCTGTCCTCGCCGTAGACATGGGTCTCGCCGCCGAAGTAGGCGTGCTTGTTGCCCTGAACCACCGCGCACACGCTGGCCGGGTAGATCGCCGGGATGCGCTCGACGGGGTGGGTGAGCCGAAACAGCTGCACTCCATCGAACGGGACATCGACGACTCCATTGCTGGAGGCGTGCCGCTCGATGAGGTCGAGGAGTTCGTCGCCGGCCATGGGTCGACCCTAACGAAAGGCCGAGCCGCTGTCGTGCACCAGAGACAAATAGGCAAGAAAGGGAGATCAATCGCGCTTTTTTCGCCGGCGGTTGGGCGTCAATGTGTCATCACGCTCCTCGACAAAGCCGAGCGAAGGAGAGCCCCAATGGCCACCCGCACCAACCTTTCCATCCGCGTCGTCCTCGGTCTCGTAGGGGTGACGCTCGTGCTCAACGGGATCCAGTGGGGCTTCTTGCCCGCGTCGAACCTCGACGCAAACTCGATCAGCGTGGGCTCGGCGCTCGGCATGAACATGCTCAAGAGCGACATCGGCGGGCCCCTCATCGCGACGGGCACCTTCGCCCTGCTCGCCGGTATCCGGGGGGCACGGTGGGCGCTGCCCGTCGCCATCAGTGCGGGCGCGTACCTGGTCGTCCGCATCGTGAGCCTCGCGGTCGACGGCTACTCCACGCTCGCCGCCGTGGGGGTGGGCATGGAGGCCTTGGTCCTGGGTCTCGCCGTGCTGCTGTGGCGCGGCCGAGGAGGAGAGCAGTGATGTCCATCGTCTCGCAGATCACCGCGCCGCTGCGGCTGGCCTCCACCTTGGTGCGACGGCTCTTCATCGGCATCGCCCCCCTGAAACCCAGCGTCGAGATCGCGTCCCAGGCCGCACTCGCGCGGCAGGTGGACGCCACCGTCCTCCACCAGATCCGTGCCGGGCGAACTCATCGCTTCATCGACATCCTGTTCGTCACGGTGGACGACCGCGTGTTCTGTCGCCGCTATACCTACGGCGAACGTTCCTGGCGCGACGTGTTCCTCCGGGACCCGGACGGCCAGGTCGCATTGAATCGACGAATCGTGGACATCGAGGCGCGCGTGCCCGAGGACCTCGACACCATCAACCCGCGGGTGAATGCCGCCTACGAAGCCGCCCTTCAGCGCATCGGAGCCAACTGGATGCTGGCGGGCGCGGTGGAGCAGCGAGCCATGGACAGCACCATGGAGATCACCGTCAGCCCGCCGGGTCGTACAGCGTCACCGGGTCGAAGCTCGGATCGTCGGTGACCACCAACGCCGCGATCGCGGCGAAGTCTTCACCCACCCCTTGCTCGCGGTTGCGCAGCGTGAGCTCGTGGGTGCCCGCCTCGAGCTCGAAGCTCATCATCGTGGGGCTGCAGTCCATGGGCCCCGCCGCTTCCAGCGGAAGCCAGGCCCACGCCATGTCGCCCAGGCCCTCGGTCTGACAGCCGTACTCCCATAGCTCCTCGGGCTGACCGTCGACGGAGACGAGGAACGAGTCGGAGTTGTCGGGCTGGGTCCCCTGGGCGATGTCCCAGACGAGGCCGAAGATGGTGACCGTGCTCGCGCACTCGAGTTCGAAGCCGAAGGTCACCGAGCCCATCTCCGCCAGCAGCGAGCGCGCCATCTGGGGCTTGCCCGGCAGATAGATGGCCTCGCGCAGCTCCATGGGCGGCAGCACCAGCGCATCCTCGGCCCACAGCAGCGTGTCCGGCTCGGTAGGCTCGCACGCCTCGGTATCGGTGCCGGTGACCGGGTCGGGGCCGCTCGAGGAACTCGTGGAGTCGTCGGCCTCGGAGGTCGAGCCCTCCGACGTGCTGGTCGCCAGCTCGTCGCCCTGCGTCTCGTCTGCGCCGCCCGTGCTGGTGCTCGAGCCCGCCATCGTCACCCCGGTGCTGTCCGTGCCCGGGCTCGTCTCGAACACGGGCATGAGGATCGGCGCCTCGGTAAAGCAGCCTCCCGGTAGGACCACCGAGCCCAACAGGGCGATGAGGGGAGCGCGGCGTGGCATGGCGACGAGGTGGGAGAGTGTCGGAGATCCGGTCGCAACAATGCCCCGCGGCCCGGCCCCTCGCAAGCGATGCAACGAGCTGCACACGTCTGCGGGGCGCAAACCGGCCGCTGCAGGGCATGTGTGCCCGGAGGCAATCGATCCGCCGACGCCCTCCCGTGGCGTGCGCACGGGTCGACCCCCGACGCGAGCGTAGGGGATCTCCGGGCCGCGATGGGGTCAACCCGGAGCCAGCGTGAACGGCATGGTGACGATGACGATGCCGCCCCCCCTGGGCTTGGGGAACTTCCAGCGCTTGGCTGCTCGAGCGATGCACTTGCCCACGGCCGGGTCGCCCAGGGTGGTCGTCTTCACGTCCGACTTGTCCACCCCACCCCGCTGGTTGATGGTGAACTTCACCTGGACCTTGCCGGACAGCTTCGGCTCTTTGACGAGGCCCTTTTCGTAGCAGTGGCGAACTTCGGCCGCGTGGGCCCGCACGATGCGACGGATGATCTCGCGGTCCAAGCTCCCCAAGGCCACGGGATCGCCGAGCTTCATCTTGACCTTGGTTTTGCGCTTGGCACCGCCGCTGCCCGAACCTCCCGCTCCGTGGCCGACGCCGGGCGCCGAGCCCGTCCCGCCTCCACCACCGAACAGGCCGCCACCCGCAGGGCCGCCACCCGCCCCGCCGAGGCTGCCACCCCCAGGGCCCCCTCCGAGACCGGACCCCCTGAACCCGAAGCCCGCCATGACTTCGGGTGGCTTCTCCTCGAGGTCGCGGGATTTGAAGCACACCGTCACCGTGGGCACCTTCGCGCGGGTGAGCGGAGCCTCGAAACACTGCTTGCCGTTCTCCTCGCGCGGCCTGCCGTAGAAGCTACGCGCGGTGATCACCTGGCCGGCCTCGCTTCCATCGGACCAGTACACGGCGCCGCCCGCCTTGGCCTCCCATTCCGCGGAACCGGCGATTCCCGGGGCACCCATGATCTCCTCGTCATCGATGGCCGCGGCCATGGGGATCGGCTTGGTCTCCACCCAGACGTTGGGTGCGATCGCGTCGAGCTCGAGGCAGGCATTGCGGACCGTGACCAGGGACGTCGCGCTGGCCGTGCGGGTGGCCGGGGTTCGGGGCGAGACGGCGAAGTAGTCGATGCCGCCGGCCCCCGCGAGCCCCTCGGGCCCCACTCGCTCTCGATCGTAGACTAGGAAGTCATGGGTCCCGTCCGTCAGCTGGCCGATGGGAGCCTCGGTCGAGCGAGGCTCACCCGGCTCGTAGGTATAGCCGACGCTCAGCCCCGGAATGGGCACCCGCACCTTCACCCCACGCGCCTGCACCTCGGCCTTGCCCCCGCTGAACGAAACGGTGGAGCCCCGGGACAGCCGCGCCGCCGAGCGGTCTTCGAACTCGTGCTCGTGGTCCTCGGTCAAGACGGGCACGAGGTCGTCGGGTGAGACGTACAGGCGCAGGCGAAAGTTCTTCAGGCCGGGCACTCGACCCGCGCAGTAGTGCTCGCCCGCGAGGGTCTCGACTTCCCACCGACCATCACGCTCCCCGGAGACGGCCACGGTCATGCCCGCCACCTCGAGACCCTCTTCTTTGAGCAGCCGCAGGTCGAAACCCGCGACACCTGTGCTCCCGTAGTACAGCGACGCCCCCGTCTTCACCACCGCGTAGCCCGACGGCGTCCCCTCGGGCAGCTCGATGACGGGTGGGTCGACCTCGACGAGTTTGGGCGGGACCTCGACCGCCTCGGGGATCGCGGCCTCTTTGTCCGCCGCTTTCGCGGGCTCGACCGGTTTGTCGGCCTCGGCCGACTTCGCCGACGCTTCAGCGCTCGTCTTCCCCGCGCCACTCGGCTTTGCCTCGGGCTTCGCCTCGCCATCGCAGGCCCCTGAACACAGAACGAGAGCACCGAGCACGAACGAAGGCGTAGACAACCGCGGCATCACCTCAAGGAACGTACAACAGGACTTCGGGTGCTAATGGCCAGGCAGCGATTTTTCCGCAGTCCTCGTGGACCCGGCCAGCACCCTCCTCAAAGCAGCTCGATGAACGCCAGCACAGCCGCCTGCTCCGCGACCTCCAGCCGAGCTCCCCCGTCCGCAAAGTGCAACCCCGCCCCCGGGACGAACCCCTCGAGCACCTCACTCAACGACCCCGCACTCCCGTTCGTGAAATAGGGGCGCTTCACGTAGAGCCGTCGCAACGGGGGCACCCGAGCCCCATCCTCATGCACATAGGGCTCGATCCCCGTCTTCACCCGCCGGTCCGACGCCCAGACGATCGCGCCCCCGTCCGCGATCGATGAAAGCCACCGCTCCGGCTCCACCCGCGTCCCCGCGTCATCCGTCACCCACCGGGCCGAGTGGCACTGCTCGCAATGCCGAGCAAACAGCTCCGCTCCGCGGGCCACAGCCGGCTCCTCGACGCGCCCTGCCACCGCCGCCCGCGGGTTGGGCTCGGGCGTAAACTCCATCAAAAACCGCATCAACGCCCGCCGCAGCCTCTCGGGCCCGACCGACTCCGTCACCCCCAAGTACGCCACCCAAGGCGTCTGCTCGGGCGAGACCGAAAACCAAGGATCCCCCGCCGTCCCCCGACTCGCCACATCGAATTCGTTGTGCGCCATCGTGGCCATGGTCGGATCCAGCGCCCGCGAGAAGTGAGGCCGATTGTTGAACAGCCCCCGCAACGATCGAGTCGTCGCGTGCACCGTCCCCCGCCCCGTGAAGTGCACCCGCCCATCGACCAGCCCCTCGAAGTGGCAGGTCTCGCAGGTGAAGCGGCTGCGCTTGCCCTCGGAGATCGCGGCCGGCCCCATCAGCCCCGTGAACGCCAGCGCCTCACCCAGCCGCACCTCGGTGTCGGGAGCCCCCGGCTCGACGATCACCTCGACGCCGCTGTCGTCCCATCGCACCCGCGCGTCCAGCAACGGACTGACGGCGACCCCTCGAGCGCCGTCGCTGTCGAGCACGGCATCGCTGATCCCCGGCACCACGGCACGCGTCGAGACGGAGGGCTCGCCAAAGCTCGCACCCCAGCGGGCCGTGACCAGGGTGTCCGCGCCATAGCCGATCGCGTGCAGGGTGGTCACGCCCTCGTCCACGCGGAGATCGACCCACTTGGGCGTCACCGCCCCGTGGCTGGCCAGGTTGATCTGCGCCCGACGCTCGGGTGCGCCCACGACCGGCAGATCGACGACGAACGCGAACGAGTCGACATAGCCGAATGCACCATCGCCGCGATCGAGCGGGTGATCTTCGACGCCGCCCAGCACCACCCGCAGCGGGGGCCGAGCGTCGCCGGGCTGCGCGGGCAGGACCTCGACATCGAGGCTCCACAGCGGCCCGTCGAAGGGCACGTGCACGGGCTCGCCGTGCGGGAGGCCGTCGTCGCCGAGCGCCCACACCGAGAGCCGATGGTCGAGCATGCACAGCGCCAGCAGACGCCCGGGGGCGAAGCGAAGCTCGATCGGTCCGCCGCACGCCGCCGACCAGCGGGGCGCCACCGTCTTCGCGCCCGCGGGGCTCATCGATGCTGCCGGATCGACCACCATCACGCGGTGCGCATGCGCGTCACCCACGGCCAATGAGCCACCGGGCCCACTGGCAATGCTGCGCAGCGAGTCCGATCCCTCGATGCCGACCCGCACAGCCGCGGACGGGAGCGCCTCGGGGTCCTCGGCCAGCGCATGGCGCCAAAGCTCGCCCGAGCGTGGACTCACGACCCACAGATCGCCCGAGGACAACGCCCAGTCGGTTGCGTCCGTCGCGGTCGGGACCCCGTCGTCGCTCGGCGCAGAGCCGAACCGAGCAATCTGTCCCGCGCCGCGCCGCAGCACCCAGGGCTCCCCCGATGCCCGCGGCAACAGACGGAACGGATTCGGCCCCGAGCGCTCGCTCCAGGGCCGCTCCGCCTCGAAATTCGTGGCCCGACGCTGCTCGTCCTCCCAGTGAGCGAGCCGCGCGATGGCCTCGTCCTGGGGATCGGCGGCGGACGGCGACTCTACGGGCGCCGACTGCTCGACGGCGTCGGGTTGTTGGCTACACGCCGCCAGCGCCAAGCCGACGGCGAGCCATCGACTACCAGCCACCCTCTTTTTTCTCGTCGGCCTTCGCCTCATCGGCCTTCTTGTCGTCGGCCTTCTTGTCATCAGCCTTTTTGTCGTCGGCCTTTTTGTCGTCTTTCTTCTTGTCGGCGTCCTTCTTGTCCGCCTTGGCATCCTTGCCGTCCGCCTTCTTGTCGTCACAAGCGGGGACGAATGCGAGGGAGAGGGCCGCCAACATCAGGGGGAGGGTGCGCATGGACATCCCACCGAGGATCACCTCGACCACCCTGCTGTGGCAATCGGCCCCAACCGACATGGCCCGGATCGGTTGGGCCGGAGACGCCGCCACCCGCCATGAATGTGTGAGAACACCCCCGATCCTCGCCCTTTGAGCCGGTTGTGCCCACGTTCACGACTTGCCGGCCCTCCGTGCCTGGGGTAAGCCCCCGCAGAGGACGCACCGCTGTCGGACGAGCTGACCAACCTCGACGACCGGCCGCCCCGGTTGTTCAAGCTGAGCCTCGAGTGGCCGCTCGTTCGAAGGGTGGCGCGGCTCGGCGTGTGGGTGGTCTTGGCGATGGTCACTCAGTACCTCGTCAACGTCACCGACAACGCGATGGTCGGTCGTCTCGAAGGCGACGAGGCCACGGCCTCCCAAGCCGCGCTCGGGGTCGCCATGCCCTTCTTCTGGGCCTTCGGCGGCTTCTTTGCCGCGGTGGGTGCAGGCACGCAGGCGATCACCGGTCGCCGCTACGCCGAGGGTGACTATCGCGGCGCGGGCCAGGTGCTCTTCAACGCGATGTGCATCGCCGTCATCGCAGGGGTCACCGGGACCGCGCTCGGGTACTGGGCATCCGCCCCCGGCCTGGGCTTTTTGGCCGAGGGTGGCGGCTCGCAAGAGGCCCTGGCCATCGAGTACTCGCAGATCCGCATGCTCGGCGTGGCCGGCATGGTGGTGACCTTCGCGTACAAGGCGTTCTTCGACGGAGTCGGCCGCACGTATGTGCACCTGTGGGCCGCGTTGTCGATGAATGTCTTCAACATCATCCTCAACTACTTCTTCATCTACGGCAACGACACGCTGGGGATCCCCCGCATGGCGTTGGCCGGCGCGGGCTATGCCTCGGTGATCAGCACCTATCTCGGTCTGCTCATCATCGGCCTGGTCGCGACCCGCAAGCACTACAACGACAAGTATCGCTTCTGGCGAATGAGCCACTTCGATCCGCGGATCATGGGGCGCATCGTCAAGCTGATGATCCCCTCGGGGGTCGCCACCGTGGTGCTCATGGCCGGCTTCGCGCTGTTCATGCGCTTCGTCGGCGAGATCGACACCGCCGCGGGCACGGGCAACGTCTACGGTGCGGCCACCAAGGCGATCATGGACATCGCCGGGGTCTGCTTCATGCCGCTCATCGCGTTCGGCACGGCCACCGCCACCTGCGTCAGCCAGAGCCTGGGCGTCAACAAGACCAACCTGGCCGCGCGCTACGGGTGGGAGGCCTCGCGGGTGGGCGTGTTCGCCATGCTCGTCATCGGGTGCCTGTTCATCGCGATCCCCGAGCCCATCATCGCCCTGGTCTCGCCCAACGACCCCGCCGTGGCCATTGCCGGGGCGAACTCGCTGCGCATCATCACCCTGGGCCTGCCGCTCATGGCCGTCGGACTGGTCCTTTCCCAGGCGCTGTTCGGGGCGGGAGCCAACGTGTTCGTGGCCATTGCCGAGGGCATCTTGCACTTCGGCTTCTTCGTGCCCGGGTCCTGGTTGCTGGGCCCCAAGCTCGGCTTCGGCATGGAGGGGGTATGGGTTGCTGCGACGATGTATGTCAGCGCCCTCGGCCTCGTGATGGGGGCCAAGTTCCTGAGCCACGGCTGGCGCAAGATCAAGTTGTAGGCGCCCTACCTGGGTAAATTCGCCGAGGATTGGCGTTCGAACGTCCCGATCGGCCTATCATCGGGTCATGCGAACGCTTGGCCTCGTGTGTGTGACCTTGGGAATGAGCTGGCCGATGACCGCGCAGGCCGATGCCTCCGCGCTCCCGCTGACCTCGCTGAGGCAAGCGCAGCCCACTCCCCAGACGCCCGAGCCCACGTCGTCACCCGCGGGCGAGGTGGTCGAGCCCCCGCAGCCGACCCCGATCCACCAGCCCACCTCCTCGCGCGCCCCCTCCTCGACCCACCAGCCCACCTCCTCGCGCGCCCCCGGTTCCGCCCCCATCGTGGAGCAGCCGGAACCCGAGCCCCAGCCGGAGCCCGAGCCCGAGCCGATCGACGAGGACCTCACCCTCGCCGACGAGCGTGACCAGGCCGCCATCGACATGGCCTTCCACCGCCACGCCATCGGGGCGCACGGCGGCATCGTCGTCATTCCCACCTGGCTGCTGTCCAACTGGCTGGCCAGCCACACCAACGCGCTGTGCCGCGGCGCCACCATCGGTGGGTTCGCGGGGGATCGTGGCCTCAACCAACAGGACGGCTGCAACTACTACGTCGGGCTCGACTACGCGTTCCGCTTCTCCCGCGTGCTCGATGTCGCCGCCTCCGTGCAGTACCAGCGCGCCAAGGTCCCCGACGGCCTGTGGCTCGACAAGCAGCGCTTCGACGGCAGCGCGGCCAGCCTCGAGTCGGCCGACTACACCGAGATCGACCTCGGCCTGGTCGCGATGGAGGTCGACTTCATCGCCCGAGCCCCGGTCGCGGTGACCAAGGACGTCGAGTTCGGCATCGGCGGCGGCGCGGGCCTGGGCCTGGGCGTGCTCTTCGGCAGCATCAACCAGACCCCGCTGGGCGCCGCCCCGGCGGGCTTCACCTCGGGCGCGGGGCAGACCCCCGACTCTTGCCAGACCCTCGACGACCTCGGCGACCTGACCCGCTGCACGCCGCGCTACGACATCAATGCCGACGGCGACCAGGTCCCGCCCGACGAGAGCGAGCTGAGCTTCCCCAACCCCGACCTGTTCGCCAACTGCACCAGCAACGAGTGCAACGAGTCGGACCTGCGGGCCTTCGGCTACCGTCGCGAGCAGACCGGCGTGCCCCCGGTCATCCCCATCGTCAACCTCATCCTGAGCGCCCGGCTCATCATCAAGGACACGGTGGGCATCACCATCAACGGTGGCTTCAACACCGGCTTCTACTTCGGTGGCGGGCTGCAGGTGTTCTTCGGCAAGTCCGAGCAGGACGAGATGCGCAAGAAGGGCGCGGAGATCGGCAAGCGTCGGACCCGACGCTCGGCGAAGCTCTGAGCGTGCCGTGGTCGGCGGGCCAGCCCTACGCGGGCGCCCGCAACGACTCGATGAAGGCCTGCACCTCGGCGTGCCCGAAGGGCTTGGACAGCCACCCGCGGGGCCGCAAGCTCTCGAGGAACTCGCGGGTCTTGGGGTCGAAGGCTCCGCCCGTCATGAAGCCCACCCGCTGGGCGAGCGACGCCTGCTCGACCCGCAGCCGCTTGAGGAACTCGGCGCCGCTGAGCTCTGGCATCATCACGTCGCAGAGGATCGCCTCCCACGGCTCGGCCGCCGCCAAGCGCAGGCCCTCGCGACCATCGGTGGTCGTGGTGATGTCGTAGCTGCGCCGCATGAGCCGAGCCAGCATGCCGCACATCAGCGGCTCGTCGTCGATCACGAGCACGCGAGGCAGGCCGGCGCTGGACTTCGGGGGGGTCATGCGGGGTCGTCCTGAGCGACCGGGATCAGCAGACGAAACGTCGAGCCGACCCCGAGCTCAGAGCTTACCTCGATACGACCCCCGTGGTCAGCGATCATGCGTTTGGACAGCGCCAGGCCCAGGCCCGTGCCCTTGCCCACCGGCCGGGTCGTGAAGAACGAATCGAAGATCCGGGAGCGATTGTCGGGGCTGATGCCAACTCCGTTGTCCCGGACCTCGATGGAGACCATGCGCTCGGAGTGGCGAGCGACTTCGATCTCGATGAGGTTATCCTCGGTCGAGCGCTCCTCGGGCAGCGCGTGCAGTGCGTTCTGCACCAGGTTGACCAGCACCTGCCCCAGCCGGCCACGATCGGCCCGGATCTTGGGCACCTCGTGGAACACGTAGCTCATGCGCGCGCGGTGGTGGACGGTGTTGCGAATGAGCGCCAGCGCGGACTCGACCACCTCGGCCACGTCCCAGTTGTCGAACGAGATCTCGACCGAGGGCGCCAGGTTCTTGAGGTCGACCGCGATCCGGGCCGCTCGCGCCACGCCCTCGCGCGCGTCACTGATCGCGCTGCGGATCTCCGCCATGCGCTCGCCGTGATCGACGATGGCCAGCTCCTCGAGCTCCATCGAGATGAACTCCAGGTTCCCCAAAGCATAGGACAGCGGGTTGTTGAGCTCGTGCCCCACGCCCGCCGACAACGTGGTGTAGGCCAAGCGCTCGGCCAGCGCCTGGCTATTGGCCTGCTCCTCGATGAGCGAGTTCTTCTGGCGGATCTCGTAGACCAGCGCCCCCACCTCTTCGGCCGCGTTGTTGACGAGATAGGCCAGCACGTCTTCGGGGCTGCCGTCGAAGGTCCGGGTGACCCGCGCCGCGAACTCGCCCGCGCCGATTCGCACCAGCACGTCGGTGACGGTGGCGATCAGCGTCTCCATGCGCTCGCGGTCCCGGGCCCGCAGCGCGAACAGCTCGCCGATCTCCTCGATCATCAAGTTGAACAGGTGCGCGACCGTGTCCTGCGCGTCCTGCTTGCCCGTTCGCTTGAGCCGAATCCCAAAGTCGCCTTGCGACAACGAGATGAACGCGTCCGTCAGTTCCTCGACGAACTCGACTTCGAACTCGGACGGCGAGGATCTCGTACTCATCGGAGTCAGCGTTCGAGCAGCCTACCACTCGCCACGCTACACGCGTGCGCGGTGGGCTCGTTGGCGCTCTCGGATCCAGGGCCGGGCCTCCTGGAGGGTCGTGAACATCTTCACCGGAGTTTGTGGCTGGCTCAGGCCGAGAAAGAACGAGCCCATGGCGCGACTGAGCATCGAGCCACCGATCAATGCGAACCCAACCGACCACTGAGGAGAGGGGTCGTCGGCGTATACCTTACGCGCAGCCCGATCTTGTGACGCCAAGCGATCGAAGAAGATCGCCACGATCGGCGGCAGGTGGTTGGCATCGAAGTGGAATTTCTGGAATTCCACGTTCTCGTGGGCCGTAGGCCCCGTATCGTGCGCCCCTGCGTGGGGCAGGGCCAGCAGGACCCCCTCGTCGTCCACGTAATAGACCGTGTTCGACGTCTTGCCGACGATGGGCCAAGCGACGTCCCACCCGGTTGGCCAATCGCTCGGCATACCCGTGAGTATCTCGACATTGCGAGCCCCGGTCCAGCGGCATTCACCTACACGGGATGCGCGACCCCACCGGGTCATACATTCTCCGCCAGTCCGGCACCGTAGCGTCGTGGCCCCGCCGCACGCGCGTCGAATGATGAGCAGTCAGTACGACGAAGACTGGAACTTCATCGTGCGCCCGGTGGCGTAGATGCGGCGATCCCAGTCGGGGATGTAGTACTGGAAGACCGAGCCGGTGCCGAGGCCACGATTGGCGAGACAAAGGCCTACCGCGGCTTCCACGGGCATGTCGACGACGAACTCTGCAATCGACTGTCGGTAGCCGCGCGTCGGGCTCGGCTCGACCTGAGCCAGGCGCCACAGCGTCTCGGCAAACTTGTAGGGCCGGGTCCCGACGTAGGCGCCTCGAGCCTCGCGCGCATCCTCTTCGCTCAAGAAGAAGTTGCTGTGGCCGCCGACGCCTTGCCACACCTTGGTCATGGGCTCGACCTGGACGTTGATCCACGTGTCGACCCGGTAGCCACTACCAGCTTGATCTGCTCTCGCGAGTGCTGCGACGTCCATCGTCTCGTCCCTCCGACCTTCGCGCAGGAGCATAGCCCAACCGCCCCGCTCGGGTCTCACTCGAGGCATCACGCCGCGAAAACGAGCCCGTGAATGCGCTGCTTCGAGCGGCAGACCCCCTTCCGGCGGCTGAATTCGAGCGCCGATCGACGAATGTTGATCGCGATGTCGAGCGCCCCGACCACCCCTTCGCGACTCGATTCCATGGGTCCGAAGGAAGAACCAACGATGACCAAGCCACACGAGAACCGGCAAGCCGAATTTTCCAACGACGTCGACAACGGCAAGCTCGCCGAGCCGACTTCGAGCGGCTCGACCTTCTACATCAAGCTCGCATCGAACGGGACGCCAGTGGGCTACGTCGGCGTGAAAAACGGGTGGTGCGCCGTGGTCGACGAAGGCTCTGCGCTCGAATTCGAGGCCTACGTGTACGACGACGTCACGTACTACAAAGTGGCCTCCGGCTCCTACGCGGGCAAGTACCTGTCGGTCAGCAAGCACGACGCGGTGGGTCTGTACCGCTGGCACGGCGCCACCGGGTGGTCCAAGAGCGGCGACGACCTCGTCAGCAAGTACAACAACCAGAAGCTCTCCATGTACAGCACCGACTACGAGTACCTGTACGCGTGGAACGACTACACCGTGCTCTCGGTGTCCCTGCCCTCGACCTGACCGCAGCCAGGTCGGCGTCGCCCCGAGTCGGTGGCGACGCCGCGCCATCCCCCGGCGCCGCGGGGTATCATGGCGCCCATCCCCCCGGGATCATGGCCGAAAACGCCACGCGGAGGCCCGGGACGGACTTTTTGCCAACACTCTCGGGTCCCGCGGCATCCACCCGTATTCGATGCGTAGCTCCGTGTCCGATCCCGGCCTCGTGCCCCAACTCGCCCCTGGTCTCATGCGCCTGGCATCACGACTGGCCGGGAGCCACGACGCCGAGGACCTCGTGCAGTCGACCTGGGTGCGAAGCCTCGAGCACGACGGCGACGTGAAGGCGCCCAAGTCCTGGCTGCGCCGGGTCCTGGTCAACGAGCGACGCATGGGGCTGCGAGGTCAGCATCGTCGCGACGCCCGCGAGCGCGCCCACCACGAGACGAGCGAGCAACCGGCGAGCGTCGAAGACATCGCCCACTGCCTCGAGGTCGCGCGGATCATCGACGAGCTGCTCAACGAGCTCGACGACGACGTGCAGCTGGTCGTCCGCGAGCGCTACTTCGCGGGAGACACGGCCGCCCAGATCGCCCGACGCCATCACATCCCCCCCGGCACCGTGCGCTGGCGCCTCAAGTCGGGCCTCGATCACCTTCGCCAACAGCTCGACGCCCGCTACGGCGGCCGACGTGCCCTGTGGGCCGGAGGCCTCGCTCCCGTCACGAACTCGCCAACACTTTTTCACCCGGTGGCATCCGAGACCACGACCGTGCCGCATGCGCTTGCTGCCACGGCGAAAGGACACAGTGCCATGAGTGTGAAGATCGTATTGGCAATCGGACTCGCTGCGACCGCCGTCGGCGGTGCCGCCCTGGTGACCACCCGCGACGCCGCCCCCACCCCTCCCGCCTCCGAGCCAGCCCCCGCCCTCGCCTCCTCGGCGAGCCCCGACACGCCCCCTCCCGCGACCGTCACCCCCAAAGCCGCGCCCAAACCCAAGACCAGCCGCGAGCGATGGCTCGACCGCCGCGCCCGGATCCAAGCCGCCCGCGCCAAAGCAGCCACCGAGGCCGTCGCCGCCAACGCCCGAGCCAACGCCAACGGCAACACCTGGCACAGCGCCTCCGGAGACGAGCTCGAGCTCGGCGAACACGAGGGGCGCGTCCTGTGCCCCATCGGCAGCGCCTGCTTCGAATCGCTGAACCAAAAAATGACCGAGCTCATCACGGGTTGCAGCGACTTCTTCGTCCCCGACAGCCCCGAGCTCACCCTCACCGCCACCGTCATCGGAGCCGAAGGCGAGGGCACGATCATCGACTCCGTCGAGCTGTCCAAAGGCAAGAGCGACGAAGCCTCCGCCGACCTCGTCGAGTGCCTCACCGAGTCGATGTACACCCTCGAACTCGACCCCGTCGAAGACGACCTCGAACGCGAAATCTCCATCACCCTGGGCGGCTCCGCAGCCAAGACCGAAGCCGCCCAAAAAGCCCAAGCCCTCCTCGACGACGACCTCACCGAACACGGCCACCCCATCCCCGAAGGCGCCCACACCGTCTTCGTCGGCGTCGACGACCCGGACGAGGACGAGGACTAACCCCCTCCCCCAAGCCGCCCCCCCCCCCGGCGCGAGCAGCCCCCTCTCCTGCCGCGCCGCCCGGCCCCCCCTCCACCCGAGGCCGAACCCCAAACTCAAC
>JBCCHT010000040.1:0-108258 GCA_039028615.1 Myxococcota bacterium
CATCCGCGACCGCACCGCGAAGCAAGGCCGTCGCCGAACCGGGCAGGACCCACGCAATCGTTCGCACGGGAGACCCAGTGCGGGGAGGGCTGAAGCGAAGCCGCGTAGGATGGAGGGGGCCCGGTCGCGCGGAGGCGGCCGCCGACGACCGTCGAGAAACACTGGGGTATCACGGCCGCCGAGCACGTCCGGGGAGGGTTCCAGCCGTCAACAGGCGAGCCCCCCGTTCGAACAAGTCGCCGCCGTAACTCCAAGCAAGCACCCCTACGCCGAAGCACCCCCCCTCAGCAGAACCCACGAGTTCCCCCCTGGAGCCCAGCCCCCGAGGCCCGAGTACACAGCTCCCGATCGGAAGCTTCTACCCGCCGCGGTGCTGCACCCAGACCGACAGATTCCCGAGGAGCTTCGCCAGATGATCCCGAGTGTCTTCGTCCGTCAGCCGACCGTCATCAAACTTGTGATGCGCCTGAGTCACGAGAAACTCCGGATGCGGAAACACCTGCGACGCCATCCCCAGCAAGACCAGCTTGAGATGCGCCTGCGCCCGCACCCCGCCGACGATGCTCGGCGACGCACTCACCATCGCCACCGGCTTGCCCGCGAACACCGAGCGATATGCCGGGCGCGAAGCCCAGTCGAGGGCGTTCTTGAGGACGCCGGGGATGCCGTAGTTGTACTCGGGCGTCGCGATGAGGACCGCGTCCGCCTCTGCGATGGACTCCTTGAAGGCCTCGACCGCCGCCAGCTGGCGCTCGTCGTCGAGGTCGGCGTTGAACAGCGGGATCGGGGCCAGGTCCGCGACGGTCAGCTCGACGTCCTTGGGCGCGAGCTGCTGCGCCGCGACCAGCAACGCGCGGTTGAATGAGGCTCGACGCAGGCTGCCGGGAATGCCGAGGATCTTCATGGACACCGGTACAATAGCGAAACGAGGCCTCCCTGAACAACGTCCGAGGGGGCCTTTGGCGCGACTACAACAGGAAGGGCACCAGGGCCTTGCGGCGCTTGGGGTAGTCCTCGAACTTGTCGTGGTACCAGCGGTGGTTGGCCAGGGCGCGGGGGCCGACGTTGGCCGCGGTGTACAGGGCAAAGGCCAGGCCGGGCAGGGACCAGGTGGCGATCGCCCAGCCGATCCACTCGAGAATCTCGCCGAAGTAGTTGGGGCAGGAGATGTACTCGTATAGCCAGCCCCGAGGGACCTTGTAGCCCGTCTCGCCCGGCTTGCGCAGGGCGAGCAGCATGCGGTCGGCCTGCTTGTTGATCACGTATCCGCCCACGAACAGAGTGACGCCGATCCACAGGCGCGGATCGTAGAGCCACTCGACGGGGTAGGAGCCGAAGTGGGAGATCCAGCGGGCGTTGATGTACGCGTTGAGGCTGTTGAAGGCGAAGCCCGAGCCGGCGATGACCAGGGGCATGGCCTTGGCGGTGCGCAGCCGGAAGGGGAAGACGAAGGTGCGGTGCACGTAGTGCACCTGGAACACGCCGAGCAGCAACAGCGGGACCAGCTCGAGGCTGTGGTCGCCCATGAAGTAGACGCCGCCAAAGAGCAGGACGGCGGGGCACTCCATGATGATCCAGCCGACCCAGGCGGGCACGCTGGGGCCCCACCCGCCGTCGTAGTGACGACCGTAGGGCGCACGAAACAAGGCGAGGGCGAGGACGGTGACCAGCGCGAGGCCGATCTCCACCCAGGTCAGGGTGCCGTGAAGGATCGACTCTTCCATCGTCGTGCTCGCGGGTCAGGCGGGAGAGACGACGTGCTGCTCGAGCGCCCGGCTGTCGTCGGTCTTGGGCGCGATGGTCCCCTCGAGCAAGTGCCAGGCGTAGATGTCTCGCAGTGATTCGTCGAGCGGCCGGATGGTGTGCCCGAGCTCGCGCTGCGCCTTGGTGGAATCGAAGCCGTGCTGGAGCTGGAGCGGAATGAGCGACTCGGAGGTGTAGATCGGCTCGCCGTCGAGGAACTTGGCGGCGATGTCCATGAAGGGCGCGCCGAGCCGGGCCAGGAACACGGGTGCGGTGAAACGAGGCTGGGGCACGCCAGTGATGGCCGCTGCCCGCCGGGACAGCTCGATGACGGTGTAGTGCTTGCCCGTGAGCAGATAGCTCTCGTTGGTGCGACCGCGCTCGGCGGCCGCGATCATGCTCGCCGAGACGTCCCGGGCGTCGACGAAGTCGTAGCCGCCGGGCAGCAGGGCGGGTAGCGATCGCCGATAGAGCTTGAGCAGCACGTGCCCCATGCGCGACAGCTTGTAGTCGTAGGGCCCGATGACCCCCGAGGGATGCACGATGACGGCATCGAGTCCATCGGCGACGGCGTCGCGCACGATGGCCTCGCCCTTGGCCTTGCTGATGTCGTAGGCCGGCGCGTCACCGGGCTTCACCCGGCGGCGGGTCTCGTCGACCGGCTGATCCCAGGGCGCATGGGAGAAGGCGTGCACCGAGCACGTGTGCACCATGCGGGGCAGCTTGGCTCGCTTGGCCGCTTCGACGACGTTGCGGACGCCCCGGACGTTGACCGCCTCGACCAGCCCGTTCATGGGCCCGACGATCGAGATCTGAGCGGCGAGGTGGTAGAGCAGGTCCACGCCGTCGAGCAGGGCATCGAGGCCCTTGCCCGAGACGACGTCACCCTCGACGGTATCGATGGGCAGCCCCCTCAGTTCGCGGGGGTCGGGCGAGCGCACCAAGGCCCGTACCGTGTCCCCCCGGTCGATGAGCTGACGAATCAGGTTGGAGCCCAGATGGCCCGTGGCTCCCGTAATTGCGACCGTTGCCATCGTTCGACGGATGGTACGCGCTCGGTCGCCGAACGCGAATGATCGGGAGCACCCCGAAGCGTCGGTTCACTCACCCGCGGGCTTTGCGTCGGGCATGGTGATGCCGATCTGACGCAGGCCGTCCTCACCCACGATCTCCACGTAATGCCGCCAACATACGGGCTGATACTCCTCGTCGCCCAAGGCGATCTGCTCGCCCTGCACCACCGCTTCGCCGCCCGCGGTGCGCATGTTGAAGACGGCCTTGCTCCCGCAGCGTTGGCACGTGACCTTCACCTCTTCGATGCTGTCGGCGACCTCGAGCAGTCGCAGCGCGCCGGGAAAACCGCGGGTCTGGAAGTCGGTGCGGAGGCCGTAGCAGATCACGGGAAGGTCGAGCGACAGCGTGAGCATGCGGAGCTGATCGACGACGGCCGGCGACAAGAACTGGGCCTCGTCGACGAGCACGCAGTCGAGCCCGCGCAGCTCTTCGAGCGAGAGCACGGTGTCGGACTCGAGCAGGAGATCGGCGTCGGCCTCGAGCCCCGAGCGCGAGGCGACCTTGCGATCGCCGAAGCGATCGTCGAGCGCAGGCTTGGCCAGTGCGACGCGCTTGCCCTGCTTGCGGTAGTTGTGGGCGACCGCGAGCAGGTTCAGCGTCTTGGCGCTGTCCATCGTCCCGTAGCGAAAGTAGAGCTTGGCCATTGCGCAGGCGGCAGGCTAGCACTGCTGCGCCCGAACGGGGATGGCTCCTAGCGAGCGACGACGGTCAGCGGTACCCGCTGGATGCGACGCCCCGACTCGGGAGCGGCCTTGCATGCGTCTTCGGGGGCGGGTCGAGTGTCGACGAAGCCCACCATGACCCAGTCGCCCACGGGCAGCTCGGCGGGCAGCCAGACCTTGGCCTCGATGGTGCTCCCCGGGGGGCTCGGTACGACCTGGGCGGCAACGCGACGCGACTGCCCCTGGCCTTCGAGGCAGACCCAGACCTTCGGCTTTGCGGTGTGGGCCGTGGCCGGCCGCCAGAACACGGCCAACGACTCGCCGGCCTTCACCTCGACCTCCGCGTCCTTGGTGGAGCGCATGCCGGCAGACGAGGGCTGCAGCCACATCTCGTGCTCGGGGAGGGCGACGCCATCGGGCGTGGCCTGTTCGCCGCCCGAGGGCATCAAGACGATCACCAGGGCCGCGGCGGCGACGATGCCCGCGACGACCATGGCCCCGCCCCGTGCCCACCACGAGCGATCGCTGCGGTCGATGACCTCGGCCGGCTCGGCTTCGGCCGGGGTCTCGGGCTCGGTCTCCGCTTGGGCGTCGGGCTCGGTCTCCGCCTGCGCGTCGGGCTCGAGCAACCGATCGGTGAGCGCCTCCTCGAACGCGTCGGGCAGCGGCTTCATCAGCTCGGCCGCGAGCGCGAGCGCCTCTTGGTCGTCACCTTCGGCCTGCCGCTGCTTCACGACGTCATCGACGTCCACGCGCCCGAACACCGCATCCTCCCAGTGCGGGTCTCGACTCTCGTGCTGCGCCCGCTCGAGATCGGCGATCTCGTGGGCGAGGGCCTCCTCATCCATCCTCGGACCTCCCTACGGGGATCCCCCTCCGAAGTTGACACGCGTTCATGCCGTGCCCCCGAGTTCGAGCCCCTCGGCGAGCTTGGGTAGGACCTTGCGCACAAACCGACTTCGCCATTGGTAGACGGCGGCAGTACTCATGCCCACCTCCTCGGATACCTGCTGAACACTACAGTGTTCGGTGAACAACGAGGTGAACAGCTGCCAATCGCGGGCGCTGAACTGCTGGCGCATGCGCTGCTGGAGGCGCTCGAGGGTCTGCCGGGCTGCCACTTGACCGACCTGCCCCGCGCCTTGGGCGGGGGTCGCCGCCTCCAGCGCATCCGCGGTGGTGGGCTCCTCTTGGCGAGGGGTTCGCCGACGGCTGCGCAACACGTCCAAGGCCCGAGAGCGCGCGACCAGGCGCACATAGCTTTCGAAGGAGCGACCGCGCGAGGGCTCCCAGCGGGTGAGCAAGACGCCGCGGTTCGACCACAGGGCGGCGAAGACGTCCTGCACGAGGTCTTCGAGGGCTTGGCGACTGGGGCGACCGCCGTTTCGCCGCGACTGGAGCAGTAGGTGCGCCACCTCGGCCTGGATGGCCGGGCGGAGCCGAGCCACGAGGGTGCGAGTGGCTGTGCGGTCTCCCGCCAGAGCCTCTCGGACCAGCTTTCGTGCCGCCTCATGCTCGTCCATGAGCAGCCCGGGGTTATACCACGCAGTCGTCGTACCATCGCGCTCGATGCTCCGACGCTCGTCGTGGGTCTGGCTCGTGCTCGCCACGGCCCTGCTCGCCCTTGCCGTGGTCGTGCGGTTTTTTCCGCGCACGCCCGACGAGGTCACGACGGCGGCGACGGAGCGGCCGCCTCCACCCGGGCCGCCGCTGGAGGTCCTGGTCGCGGGGTGTTCGTCGAGCACCCGCACCCCGGCCACCTGCGAACTGGCCGCGGACGACGTCCTGACGCTGTGGATCGCGGGGAAGGACCGCCCGCGCGTGCAACGAGACGGCGCGGCGCTCGAGCCCACCGAGGCGACCCCGACGCGAGATCCGGGCTGGCGCATGCGGTTCGAGGCCCCCGAAATCGGCACTACGCTGACCGTGCACGGCCCCTCGGGCGCCGAAGGGTTTCGCATCGATCTGCGCCCCGCCGTGCCGACGCCCCGGGTCCACGCGGTTCGGGAGACGCTGCGCAGCAAGGACGGACCCACCCCGACGGAGCAATTTCAGCAGGCGTTGGGGGCCCTCGACGCGATGACCGACGTGCCGATCGACGAGACGCTGGCCGCCGCGCTGCTGCGGATCCGCATCCTGCATCGACTCGGTCGTCTCGAAGACGCGGCCGAGGCGGCACAGGCCGGCTTCGCCCTCGCGGTCGAGCACCATCGGCACTCGGCGACGGCGGAGCTGGGCCTGCTGCTGGTGCCGCAGAGCCAGAAGATCGGCAACGACACGGAGGCGCACTGGGGACTCGACCGGGTGCACGCCGTGCTGCCCACGCTGATGGACGCGGGCTCGGAGAGCCTGTGGAGCTACTACCGCGGCGAGCAAGCGCTCAAAGAAGGCGATCAGGGGGCCGCGCTGCAGCACCTGACCGACGCGGAGCGTACGAGTCGCCGCCTGGGCTTGGTGGAGCAGGAGCTGTCGGCGGCCTCGCTGCGCGTGGGGGTGCTGGGCATGCTGGGCCGAGAGGACGAGCAACAGCAGCTGGTCCAGCGCATGCTGGCCCTGATCGACGAGCGACCCACCCTCACGTGCAACCACGCCGCGTACCTCAACGGCGCGGGCTCGTCCCTGCTGTACAGCACTCGCGCGGGCGACTCCACCGATGCCATGCGACGGCTCTTCGAACGCGCGGCGCAGATCTTCGAGCCGGGCGGAGGGTGTGAAGTCGGCCAGCACCCGGTGCTGCGCCATAGCCTGGCGTCGCTTCAGCTCAACCTCGCGTTGGAGACTCTGGCTCGCGACGCGCTGCCCGAGACGCAGACCTGGCTCGAGGCGGTGACCGAAGGCGGAGCCCCGGACGTGCTCGTCCCTTGGATGGGCTACACGCGGGCCCGACTCGAGCTCGCCCGCGAGCAGCTCGATGCGGCCGGCCGCTCTCTCGATGCGGTGGAGGCCGACCCTCAGCTCGACTACGATCCGATGCTGCCGTGGCAGGTGGCCGTGCTCCGGGGTGACCTCGAGCGCGCCCGCAATGCCCCCGAAGCGGCGCTCACGGCCTATCTGCACGCGGAGCAGCGGCTCGACGAGCTGGTGCGAAAGTTCGGGATCGACCAGGGGCGCGAGGGCTTGCTGGCGGGCGTGCATACCAGTGCGGCCCAGGCCATCGCGCTGCTGTTGGCGCGTGGCGATCGTTCGCGGGCCGCCGCGCTGGCCCGGAGCTCACGGGCTCGAGCCCTGCGCCCGATGGGCCGCGCGGGGGTGTTGGCTCAGCTTCCCGCCGACGCCCGCGAGACCTGGCTGCGCGAGCGCGAGAGCTACCGACAGCTGGCCCGTCGCGTCGAGGCGGAGCTGCTCGATGCCTGGAGCCTGCCCGCGGATGCTCGCCAGCGACTCCGCCACGAACACGCCGAGGCCACCGCGCGCATGCGGCAGCACATGGACGCGGCCTACCGCGCCTTGGATCGAGCCCCCGCCGCTCCGCAGCGCGCCATGGCCCCGCCGCCGCCGGGCGAGGCGTGGCTGCTGGCGCATCCGCTGCCGCGAGGGTGGGCGGTGTTCATGCTGACCGACACCGAGGTGTTGGCCCACTCGGTACCTCGGTTGCCCCCGCTCGACGATCGAGCCGCCTGGGCAGCCACGGTGCTCGAGCCCTTCGCCTCCGTGATCGAGGACGCAACGCAGCTGGCGGTGCTGCCCATGGGTCCGCTGGTGGACGTGCCCGTGCACGTGCTGCCGTGGCGCGACGATCTGCTGATGGCCGCGCTGCCCGTGGTCTACAAGCTCGACATCGGAGCCGAGCCCATCGGGGAGGCCCCGACCTCGCGGGCGGCCTTGGTGGTCTCGGACCCGGCCACGCGCCTGACCGGACTCGGTCGGCTCCCCGCCGCGCGCGAAGAGGGGGCCCACGTCACCAAGGCGCTGACCGAAGCGAAGTGGCAGGTCACGACCCTCGAAGGTGAGGCCGCCACGCATGGGGCGGTCACCGAGGCGATCGCCACCGCGGAGCTGCTGCACTACGCGGGGCATGGCCAACGACGGGGCCTGGAGGGCTGGGACAGCGCGATCCCGCTGGCGGGCGAGGCCTCGCTCGACGTGCGAGACGTGCTTGCGCTGCCCCGCGCTCCGACCACGGTGGTGCTGTCGGGATGTGAGACGGGGCTGAGCGACGCGGAGCTGGGTGCGGGCGGGATGCACCTGGCGGGCGCGTTCCTGGCCGCGGGCTCGCATACCGTGATCGCAGCCGCCGACGAGGTTCCCGACACGCTCGCGTCCGCGTTGGGCCACACGCTGTACGAAGCCGAAGGCCTGCCGCTGGGGCCCGCCCAGCGACTACGCCGGGCCCTGCTCTCGCTGCGCCGCGACCCGGAGGCAGGGGACGGACGCTGGGAGGCCTATCGGGCCTTCGTGCCCTGAGCCGGTCAAAGAACCCGTGCTCCGCACGTACAATCCTCCGTGATGCCCCACCGCCGCCCCACCTCGACATCGCGAATGCTCCGACTCGCCGCCCTGCTCGGCGGTGGCACCGTGTTCATGCTGACTTCGGGTTGCCCTCGCCCGCCCGCGACCTGCCCCAACTGCGACATCAAGTTCACCATCAAGAACTACTCCGAGCTCGGTCAGGGCTACTCGATCGCCGGCGCGACGCTCGAGGCGGACATCGAGACGAGCGATTGCCCGAACAACCAGTCGACCTGCACGGAGCACAAGACGGCGCCGATGTCCCAGAACCAACCCGGCGACTACGAAAACGTGCCTTCGCCCTTCACCCTCGACGAGACGGACACCGTTCGCTTCAACCTCAAGGTCAAGCTGGTCAACGGCTCTCAGACCGTGATGAAGAACGAGACGGTGACGCAGTACTCCGAGTAAAAAAATCGAGCGGGGCGTCAGAAACTTCTGCGCCCCGCCGTAAGGATGAATGGACGCCACGGACGGCCCTGCCCCCAAAGTATGAGGGCCCCGTGGTGACCCGCCGCTCGAGTCCCGCCGGATGTGGGAGTAATCCGAAGCGAGTTCGAGCGGCGTACGGCGACCTCGACGCAGCAACTACGCAGTGGCCAGGAAACAGCGGGTGGTGCTGCCTCCCCCGATGATTCAGCGTCGAGTCGAAGACGGTCCCGGGTGCACGGGGGGTGGCGCCCCCAACACGCCCCTTGTTCCCCGGGGCCGTCGCGCCGTTTTTTGAAGCACGAGGCTGCCGACCGGCGACAGCGTTGTCGTTTGTGCTGGGCTAAAAGCGGCCGCGAAGCGAGACGCTGCCCGGACCGGCGCCGAACTGCAGCCTTCGCCGTCGCGCCGTCGTGGCGTCACCCTCGTCGCTGCCCTTACGGCGACGCGACGAGTTGAGCAGAATCGCGACACCCAGGGTGGTCAACGCTGCGCCCGCGATCGCGGTGCCGAGGACGATGGCCTCGGTGTTCCAGATCTCGGGGCAGTTGCCGGCCGCATCGGGGCTGTCGCAGCTGCCCCCGAGCGTGAACTCGGTCTCCATCTGGCCGATCACGGCGAAGCCGGTCGCCGCGCCGAGGCCCGCGATGCCGGCCCCGAGCGAGACCCAACCCCAAGGCCGCGAAGGCAACCGCGAGGGCACCTTTTCGAGTTCGAAGCTCTGGCTCTCCTCGATGCCTTCGACGAAGGTGACCTCGCGCTCGACGGTGATGAAGCCGTCTTTGCTGATCCGCAGCACGTGCTTGCCGGGGATCACGGGAGCATCGAAGGGGGTGGTGCCCTTGAGTTCACCATCGATGCTGACCTGGGCTCCCTCGGGGTTGCTGGAGACGATCAGCGTCGCCGGGCCCTGCGCCAGGGCATCCAGCTTGGTGCGGAGGGTGGCGGCCGCGGCATCGATGAGGTCACCGACCTCGGCCACGCCGCAGATCTGACAGCTGTCCTCGGCGGTCGCGAGTTCGAACCCGGTGGCCCCGTCGGCGAGGCTCATCTCGACCCGATAGTCGCGGTCTTCGGCGTGCACCACTGCGCGCACGATGTGACTGGCGTCGGTCGCCTTGGCGATCTCTGCGTAGCACTCGGCGGCGCTGCAGGTGCCGGCCGAAGGCACGGCCGCGACGACCTCTCCGGGCTCGGCCACCTCGAAGTCACCGCGCTGAAGCCCTTCGACGAGCTTGCCGGTCAGCTGCTGCTGGTCGGCCTCGGGCATCTCGTCGCCCTCGACCACCAGCGGCAGGATTGCGGCGCGCGTATTCGGAGCGTCGGCATCGTCGCTACTGGCCGGCGCATCGGGAACCTCCGACGGCTGGGCAATGGCAACGGCAGGAAGCCCGGTCCCCATTACCCCGATCGACGCGGCAACGGCGACGAGCCTCGAATTCCACGAAAGACGGCGCGGCTCAAAGCGCATCTTTCGAGACCCTATCACGCTTGACCCCCGAGCCACCACCGACGCACGCTGCCTCTGACGATGACTGGAGGCGCTAGGGTGAACATCAAGCCAGCCAGGATTTCCCCCGTGAGAACGTGGTCCCGCTTGGTCTCCGGCATCGCCGTGGGCCTCGCCATGCTGGCTGCCCCGACCGCCTGTGACAAACAGTCCCCGGCCGACCCACCCCCAGCCGCACAGGCCCCATCCGAGGCCACCCCCTCCCCAGACGCGTCGGAACGATGGCGTTTCCGCCCCACTTTAGACGCCAATCTTCCGTCGGGAGCCGTGGCCGAGCCGGTCCTGGAGCTGTCGGAGCCACGACAGCGATCGGTCGTCGTGCTGGCGGCGGTGCTGCGAGCGGGTGCGCCTCATGTCGAGCTCGAACGCTGGACGTACGAGCAGATCCCCAACAAGGAAGAAGGACTGCGCCTCGTGGACGAAGGTCAACCGACGGTACGGCTGCGCCCGGGGGAGCGGTCGGATCTGCTCGGCGAGTTCCGCCGTCGGCTGGCGGCGCCGCGCGTGGTGGTGAACCGACCGGTAGGGTTGGCACCGACGCCGGCCGAGCTGGTGTCGCAGCTCGCCACCGCCCTGGCCACCATCGACGACGCCGCCGCCTCTCCGCGAGACCGCGTCGTCGCCACGGCCACCGCGGTCCAAGGCCTCGACGATGCGCTCGTGCTCGAGCGAGAAGCGATCGGCCCGCTGCGTGCGGTCCTGGTCCCCGCGCCCGCGGCCGAGGCTCTGCAGATCTCGCAACAGTCCACGCGACGCGCCACCGTCTCCTTCGAGGCCGAGGGCGGCACGGTGAGCTTGGGGCTGCAACGCAAGAGCGACGGCTGGGCGGTGGTCTCGGTCGAGCTGCCGCCCGTGGCAACCCCCACCGCGCCGTAGTCCGCCGATGGCCAGGCCCGCCGCCGAAGTGCTCACCGGTCCGCCTTCGCGGTGGGTCGTTGCCTGGCTGGCCGAACACGACCCGAACTAGCGGCCGCTACTTCGGCCGATGCGCCACGAACAGGAAGAACGCCTCGCCCGGCAGCACGCGGCGCGGCGGCTCTGGCTCGAGCCCCGCGGCCTTCAGCGCCTGCACGACTGCATCCGCCTCGGGCAGCGGCCCGCACTCGCGTAGCGAGGAGAACCACACGTCCAGCACGTTGGCGCCCAGCGTGCCGCCCTGACACATCGACGACAGCAGCACCGTGCCGCCCGGGTCGACCCAGCTCGCCACCCGCTCGATCACCGCGGCCCGCTCGTCGGTGGGCACGTAGTAGATCAGGTTGAACATCGTCACCCGATCGAAGCGCTCGTCGAGCTCGACCGTACGCAGGTCTCCGGCGATGGCCCGTGCCCGCGACTCGAGCCCGGCTTCGTTCAACGTGCGCTGGGCATGCTCGGCGACGGCCGGATCGAGATCGACGCCCACCGCCTTCAGCTGCGAGTTCTGAGCGCAGGCATGCCGGATGTAGCGGCCGTTGCCGCAGCCCAGCTCGAGCCAACGACACTCCCCTTCGGCCGGGGCGTACTCCTCGACGATCTCCAGCAGTGCGGGCGCGGCCAGCTCGGAGACGCGGGCCACCAGCCCGTGGTCGATCTGAGCCAGGCTCCGACCGGTCTGCACGTGGTCCAGCGCCCCGTAGATGCCCTCGTGATGGATCGCGACCAGGGCCTCGGCCAGCGCGGCTACGATTTCCTCGGCGGGGTCGGCGAGGCCCCGGGCCAGCGCGCCGCGCAGGCCGTAGCGCTCACCGTCGAGCCGGATCTCCTTGAGCAGGCAGCCGTGCCGCAGCCACGCCCAGACCATCTTCTCGCGCTCGGCTGGCGCATCGAGGTGGGCCATGATCTCGGCCAGCGTCTTGGGCTCGCGGAGCAAGCGGAGCACGCCGTGCCGACTCGCGGCCGCGACCCAGGCCACCCGGTGCACGGGGAACATGAGGCGAATCGTGCGAAGGTAGCGAAGCACCGAGTCGCCGGGCTTCATCATCTTCCAGATCGTGGAGAGCTTCGCCATGGTCACCCGCGGGCGGAGGCCGGCCCGGTCACTGTTTTCCGACCTTGCCTTGGCGCTGATAGATCTCGACCCACTTTTCGTGCTCGGCCACCGACTTGCTGAACTCGTGGGTCCCGTCGTTGCGGGCGACGAAGTACAGATATCGCGACTTGGTGGGGGCGAACACGGCCTCGAGCGCCTGCCGCCCGGGGTTGGAGATGGGGCCCGGCGGGAGCCCTTCGTGGGCGTAGGTGCTGTACGGGTTCTCTTTGTCCCGCAGCTGCGCCGTACGAATGCGATCGGTGAACTTCTGGCACGCGGCCGACTTTTCCTGCGGCACCACGCACCCGTACACGATCGTGGGGTCGGTCTGGAGGAGCTTGGGCGAGAAGCTGGGGAAGCGCAGTCGATTGAGGAACACCCCCGCGATGAGCGGTCGCTCCTGCTTGGCCGCGGTCTCCTTTTCCACGATGGAGGCCAGCGTGACGATCTGGTGGTCGCCCCAGCCGAGCTGCTGGTCGAGCGCCCGCGCCTCGGGTCGGTAGCGACGACGCAGGTCGGCGAAGACCTCGCGGTGCCGACGGACCAGGCGCTTCACCGCCTCTTTGGGCGTGGCGTTGGCCCGGAACTTATAGGTGTCGGGGAACAGGTAGCCCTCGGCGGTCGGCCCCGCAATGCCCAGCTCGGCCAGGAATTCTTTGTCCCGCAGCACGGCCTCGATCTCGTCGGCGTCGCCCAAGCCGGCCTTCGCGAGGATCTCCGCCACCTCGAGGATGTGCTTGCCCTCGGGGATGGTGACCTTGATCTCCTTGGCCTTCTGCTTGCGTGCGAGCTCCTCGAGGATCTCGGCCGGGGTCATGTCGCCGCGAAACTGGTGCGGCCCGGCGGTGGTCTTGCGCGCCGCTCCCTCGTGCAGCACGTAGATCTTGAAGTAGCCCGATTCCTCCTCGGCGATGACCCCCTGCTCGACGAGCAGCTCGAGTACCTGGGGGAACGAAGCGCCGCGGGGGATCTCGACGTCGATGATCTCGGCGCTGCCCTGCCCGGGGCGCTCGGGGTACGCGACGAGGCGGGTGTACGCGCGGTGCAGCGACCACACGGCCAGCCCGAGGGCGACCACCACCACCAGCAACGCCCATCGCTGGGCTCGCCGCGAGCGTCGCGGCTTCCACCAGGGGCGACGCTTGCGACTCACGGACGGACCTCCGCGTCGCGGCGGGAGTCGAGCCAGCCCTGCAAGATCACCTGGGCCGCCACCGCGTCGATCTTTTCGGCTCGACGCGCGCGCGACATGTCGGCTTCCTTGAGGACCCGCTCCGCCGCCGCGGTGGAGAAGCGCTCGTCCCAGGTAACCACCGGGATCGGATCGCCGGGGCGCGCCTCCAGACGCTCGCGTAGGACCTCGGCCAGGCGCAGCACTCGGCGGGCGCGTCGGCCCTCGCGGCCATCGAGCTCCAGGGGGAGGCCGACCACCACGTGCCCGACCTCCCGCGCCTCGATGCGCGCCACGAGTTCGGTCACATCTGCGGCCTCACCGCTGCGTCGGAGGGTCTCCCAGGCGCTGGCCACGATTCCGTCGGGATCGCTGAGCGCGAGGCCGATGGTGCGTGTGCCGACGTCGAGGGCAAGAGCCCGCATGGGCGGGTTTGTAGCACGAGCGGGGCTTGGCCCGAGGCTCGGTCGGGGGCATGCTCCGGCCACCGTGCCTTTCGTTGCAAGCCTCGCCACCGGCCGTTTCCTTCGCCTCGCGACGCTCTCGGGTGTGCTCGTCGCACTCGCCGCTTGCCCCACGGCCTCGCCCACGCCCCAGCCGCAGCCCAAGGCCCAACCGAAGAAGACGGCGCCCGCTCCCACGCCGACCCCGACGCCCGCCGCCGATGGTTCGGCCGACGCGACGCCGACCCCGGCCGCTGCCGACGACTCGCTGCCGTCCGAGCTGCGCGGCGACGAGGTGCCCGAGGGAGCGCGGGTCCTGTGGCGCGCCCTCGAGGAGATCGACCACGGGAATCCCGATGCCATGGGGGCCGCGATGTTGACCAGCGCCCGGTGGTTTCCCCCGGGAAGTGCCGCTGAATCGATCGGCAACGACGACGGGACGATCGTGCGGGGCATGAAGCCGTGGGCGGCCCGGGACCTGGCACTGGACATCCGCCGCGTGATCGACCTCGGCGGCAACCCGCTCGTCGTCCAGCTCTCCGTCGACAAGACCACCGATCCCAACCTTCGTTTCGATCTGGTGTTGCTCGTGGACTTCAAAGAGGACGAGATCGCCTCTGTACGGCAGTACGGCGACCCGCTGGGCCCGGTTCGAAGCCGCGCCGAGGACACCGAGCGCACCCTCGATCTCGGCCCGCCGAGCCCGATCGAGATGGTGCACGGCGAGCCCAACCTCGACCATGTGAAGGCCGCCAAGGCGCATCTCGAGGCGCAGAACGGGTCATTGGACGATCTCGCGCCTCTGCTCGGCGACGATGCCGTGCTTCACGACGTCACCGTTCGCCGCACGCGGAACGGCAAAAAGGACTACCAGCAGGGCTACCAGCTCACCCTGGGTGACAAAGGCTCGGTCCAAGCGGTGCGCATGCACGCCGCGGGCGACTTCGTGATGGTCGAGGGCGCGGTCCACGGCCGAGTGAGCGCCGACGATGGATCGCCACGCGAATACGGCTACGTCGACATCCATCGGTTCGAAGACGGCCTGATCGCGGAGACCTGGCACTACGTCAATCTCCGCGGACGGCCGTCCCGGCCGGGTACGCGGGTGGCCGTGCCCGCGGGCTGAGCCCTCCGTCTCCACCCGGTCACAAAACAGCTTCGGGAGTCTCTACCTCCTCGATGCCCAGATCCGGGGGCGGCGGGCCCCATCGAGCATACCGACAGGGACTCACACCGGGCACGGACGGGCGACCGACTGCCGGCCTCGCGGATTCGTTCGCCGTGGTGCCCAACTGCGTTAGCATCTCGGTTCCACTCGTGGTCGACCCTAGTTCCAACCCTGCCAAGGCACCGCTTCCGCCCGGCATCCCGAACATCAGCGGAACGGTGCTCGACGGCCGCTACGAAATCGGCTCGGTCTTGGGCGCGGGTGGCATGGGTGCGGTGTTCGAGGCTCGGCACCTCCGACTCGATCGTCGCGTGGCGGTCAAGGTGCTCAAGCCGACCTTGATGCACCGCGACGACTACGTCGCCCGCTTCCTTCGCGAGGCACGAGCGGCATCAAAGATTCAGCACCCCAACGTCGTCGAGATCATCGACTACGGCGAGATGACCGACCGCACCGTCTACACGGTGATGGAGCTGCTGATCGGCGAGGACCTCTCCCGTCGGCTCAAGCGCTCGGGGCGCATGAACTGGGCCCAGTCGCGATGGATCTTGGTGCAGATCGTGCGGGCTCTGCATGCCGCCCACTCTCAGGGAATCATCCACCGCGACATCAAGCCGGCGAACTGCTTCATCGTCGCCGGCATGGCGGGACAAGAGCTGGTCAAGGTCCTCGACTTCGGCATCGCCAAGCTCGACGAGGCGACGGCCGGCGATCAACGCGTGCTCACCGGGACCTCCGAGATCCTGGGAACGCCGAGCTACATGGCGCCCGAGATGGCCCGCGGGATCTCGGCCGATGCCCGCTCCGAGGTCTACTCGGTGGGCGTCCTGGCCTACCGCATGCTCGCGGGCAAGGTCCCCTTCGACGGCAACAATGCCTTCGACGTGCTGCTGCAGCACGCGACCCAGCCCGCCCCTCCGCTCGACAAGGCTGCGCCCGACGTCCCGCCCGCGGTGGTGAAGTTGGTGCACGACCTGCTCGAGAAGGACCCCGAGGTTCGCCCGCAAGACATGGCCAAGGTCGAGGAGCTGATGCTCGCGCTCGATCTCAACGGCCAGCCCTGCGCGTCGACGGCTCATCCCGTCTATCCCGTGCACCCGTCGTCGAGCGGCTCGGCTCCGATGTCCCCGTCGGCGATCGGCTCGGGCATTCACCCCACGCCATCGGGTTCGCTGTCGATCCCCTCGCCCGCCAAGGCGCTCGCCAACGCCAAGCTCGGTGCGCGGGGCATGACGGTGCCGCCCGCGGGGGGTGGTCGAGCGGCTCGTCCCGCGTCGAGTGCCGTGGCGGCCAAGCCGGCCGCGCCTCCGCTGCGACCTCCCACCGGGAGCCGTCCGGCTGCTCCAGCTCCGCCGGCCACCGGACGTCCGAACCCGCCGGGGGCTGCGGCCGCCGCTCGCCCCTCGCGTCCAGACAAGACCGAGTTCGTCGCGGCGCCGATCCGACCGCCGGGCGCCAAGAAACCCGGCGGCCCCGTGCTCCCCGGTGGCGGTAAGAAGCCCGCCTTCGCCAAGCCGGCCGCGCCTCGCTTGGGTACCCCTGGGGCTGGTCCCGCCGCGCCCAGGCCCGCGCCGCCGCAGCCGATCAAGCCTCCCGGGGCTCCGCGCCCGCCCGCCGCGGCCGCTCCTGCTCGTCCGGCTTCGGTCCCCGCTCGAGCTCCGACTCCGGCTCCACCGCCCGCGGCCGCACCGAAGCCGGCGCCCGTGCTCACTCCGGCGCCCGCCCCCGTGGCTGCGCCTGCGCCCGCTCCCGCGCCGATGCCGGCCACCGCCGACAAGACGGTCATGGCTCCCGCGCCGACCGGACCGTCACCGTCGACACCCCGGGTCCCGCCGGCCGCAGCCCAGGCTCCCGTCGATCGCACCGTCGTGCACTACGTCGACACGCCCGGACAATCGGGCGCCATGCCGAGTGCCCCGGCCGGGGGTGGGGTCGATCATACCGTCGTGCACGCGGCTCCGGCCGGGCCCGGCGGTGGCTCGGCCAACGTCGATCGCACCGTCGTGCACATGATGGACGGCTCCGTGCCGCCCGCGTCCAACGTCGATCGCACCGTCCTGCACGCGGCGCCCGACTTCAGTGACGACGGCACCACCGACCTGCTCGCCGAGCGCACCATGATCCATGCGCCGCCCGAGGGCGTGACCGGTGGCGCCGCGGGTGGCGGTCGCAAGCGCACCCTGATGCTCGATGGCCCGCCCGCGGGCAAGGACATGGCCGACCGGACCATGATCCTCGATTCCGCGGCCGGCAATCCGCTCGAGCAGCTCGCCCAGGCCAACCATGGCCCCGACCTCAGCGGTGGCACGCAGATCGTCGAGATGGACGACGCGACTCGCGCGCAGTTCCTCGCTGCCGCCGGGATCCAGCCGGGAGGCCAAGCCGCCCCGGCCGTGGCCCAAGGAGTTCCGCAGACGAACCCGCCCCCGGGCAACCCCGCGGTGCAGGCTCCCACCAACCCGCCGCCGGGCATGGCCCCCGTCGGCTACGGTGCCGGTGTTGCGGCTTCAGGGCCGATTCCCATCCACGATCCCAACGCCGACAGCGGAGGCATGGGCACGGGACGCTGGGCCCTCATCGCGGTGTTCGGCGCTCTGCTGGCCATCGGGGCGGGTGGGTTGCTGGCCTGGGTCCTGTTCTCCGGCGACGACAAAGACGACGTCGCCGCCAAGAGCAGTGACGAAGCCAAGGCGGACTCCGCCGACGAGAGCACGCCCGCTGCCGCCGACGAACCGAAGGAGGGCGACGATGCGGCGCCCTCCGACGACGCCGCTGCGCCCGACGACGCCGGCGACCCGGCCGAGGCCCCGCCCGTGCCCAGCGGCGCGCCGCCTCCCCTCGAAGCGCTGGGTGAGCCCGACCCGGAGCCCGAGCCTCAGCCCGAACGGCTTCCCGACATCGAGCCCGACCCGGAGCCCGAGCCCGAGCCCAGCATCGAGCCGGAGCCGGAGCCGGAGCCGGAGCCCAAGCCCAAGCCGGCCTCCACCAAGCCCAAGGGGCCCCCGTCGGATCCCGCGGTCAAAAAGCGCATTGCCCGGACCGCGGCCAAGAAGTGCAAGCCGACCAAGAACTACAACGCCACGTTTTTGATCATGATGGACGGCAGCCTCAAGCTCGCCGGCGTCACGCCCAAGGACTCGGTCGGCAACTGCATCCTCGGGGTCGTCAATGCCAAGGGTAAGTTCCGCAAGCGTTCCACGCCCAAGCGGGACCGCATGACGATCTCCGGCTGAAGCCCGTCGCTGCTGCGTGGTGAGTCGCGCACGAGCGCGCGACGACCCGTCGGTCCGTTTCACGCTTGCTCGTGGCCATTCCACCCCGTCCACGCGACGTGCGCTTGGCCACGTGTCGCACATCCTTGCCCCGGGTCCGCATCCAACGCGAAAACGCGCCCCTCGGCGGTCGAGCGATTTCCGCCCAAAACGAGGGCGACAAACCCTTCAGATCGATTGTGGGCCTGGTGCCCAGGTGCTTTCATGGGGCAACCCCGTGACGGTGCAAAGCCAATCCCTCGAGCTGGTCCCCGGCGAGGTGCTCGACGGCAAGTATCGAGTCGAGCGCCTGCTCGGCGTGGGCGGCATGGGAGCGGTGTACGTGGCCGAGCGCCTCCCGCTGCAAGACAAGGTCGCGATCAAGTCGATCTTGTCTTCGCAGAACACCGAGGTGAACCGGGCTCGCTTCCTGCGGGAGGCCCGGGCCGCCGCCTCGGTGCGTCACCCCAACGTGGTGAAGATCTTCGATTTCGGCGAGCCCCGCGGACGGCCGCCGTACATGGTCATGGAGAACCTCACGGGCCCCACGCTCGCGGCGGTCATCCGTGACTACGCCCCGATGCCGCTGGCCCGAGTGCTGTGGATCTTCTCGGGCATCTGCGCCGCGGTCGAGGCCGGTCACCGTCGCGGTGTCATCCACCGCGACCTCAAGCCCGGCAACGTCATCCTCGCCCGCGGCGACGACGGCCGCGAGACGGTCAAGGTCCTCGACTTCGGCCTCGCCCGCATCATCTACGACAACGAGGTCTCGCAGCTCACCAGCCCCGGCACCATGCTCGGCACGTGCAGCTACATGGCTCCCGAGCTCATCGAGGCCAACCTCGCCTCGGGCGCCAGCGACATCTATGCGCTCGGCGTGGTGCTCTACGAGATGGTCACCGGGCACTCTCCGTTCCGCGCCGAGAACAACGCCGCCACCATCTGGAAGATCACCAGCGGCGAGTACGAGCGCCCCTCCGATCTCGTCCCCGAGCTGCCCCGGGAGGTCTGCGCGGGTATCGAGGCCGCGCTGGCGCACGACCCCAAAGACCGGCCCTCCTCGCCCGAAGAACTCGCGGCCCGAGTCGGCGCTCCCCTGGCGGAGTCCGCCTCCGAGCCCGAGCCCGCCGCCCCCAGCGTCGAGCTGGCCAGCCCGGGGCCGGGCACCGCGGCCACCACCGTCACGCCTCCGCCCGACATCAGCCTCAGCGGCGGCGACTTGCCCCCGCCCGAGTCCGCCCCCAGCATGTCCTCCTCGCCCCGACCGGCGGCGAGCGAGGTCACCACCGCCGACGTGGGCGTCAACCTCGAAGGGGGCGAGCGCACGCTGTCCCCCGCCAACAAGGACGGCCCCGCCTTCTCCGAGGTCTTCGTCGGCCGGGCCACCGAGCTCGACACCCTGCGCCGCGAGTACCGAATGACGCTCGACGGCCGCGGCCGCATCGTCGTCATCAAGGGGGACGCTGGCGTCGGCAAGAGCAGCATCCTCGGCGCGTTCGGAACCTGGGCCCGCTCGCAGGGCGCCATCGTGCTGCGCGGGCGCTTCTTCTCCTACGAAGGCGACCAGCCCCCGCCCTACGAGACCTTCCTGTGGATGATGACGGCGCCGGCCTCGAGCCCGCCCAACCGTCGCACCACGCACATCAGCACCTCGGGCGTGCACGCCGACCCCAACCTCGCCCAAGACAAGTGGCGGGCGTTCTCCAGCCTCACCCAGGGCTTTGCCGACCGGGCCCGCGGGCGCCCCTTGGTCCTCACCATCGACGACCTCCAGTGGGGCACCGCGCTCGACCTCGAGTTCCTCGCCTACCTGCCCAAGGCCGTCGACAGCCCCGTCGTCGTCATCGGCACCACCCGCAACGAAGAGCGCGAAGACGAGAGCGCCGAGCTCAGCGCCTGGATCGCCCGCCTCGGCAGCCAGCGCAGCCTCGCCTCCGTCGCCCTCGGCGGCTTCTCCATCGGTGAAGTGCGAGCCTGGTTCCAGGCCTGCTTCCCCGGCATTCGCATTCGTCCCCAAGACCTCCGCACCCTGCAGCACGCCACCAGCGGCAACCCCTACTACCTCACCGAGGTCGTGGGGCAGCTCGTGCACACCCGTCGCATCACCCGGGGTCCCCAGGGCTACTCCTGCGCCGCCCTCGACCGCGTCGCCCTGCCCGATACCGTCCAGAGCGTCGTGCAGGCGCGGCTCGAAGGCCTCGACGAGTCGATGCGCTCCGTGCTCGAGACCGCCTGTGTCATCGGCGAGGAGTTCCGCTTCGAGATCCTCCTGGCCGCCTCCGAGCTCGACGAAGACGCGCTCGAGGCCACCCTCGAGCGCGCCGTCAAGCGACACGTGCTCAGCGAGCAGTGCCGCTCCCCGCTCTCCGACTTCCGCTTCGACAGCGCCACGCTTCGCAACGTGCTCTACGACGGTCTCAGCCGTCGCCGCCGTCGTCGCCTGCACCGCAAGGTCGTCGACGCCCTGCTCGAGGCTCACCCCGCCGAAGAGGTCGACCGCATCGCTCGCTTGCTCTGTTACCACTATCACGCGGTCGAAGACCACGCCGGTACGCTCGAGTGGGGCCTGCGTGCCGCCGCCGACACCCTCGCGCTGTACGACCACGACCACGCCGAGACCAGCCTGCGTCGCGCCCTCGAAGCGGCCGAGATCCTCGCCGCCAACCATCGACCCGTCCCGCACTCCAGCGCCATCGCCCTCGATCGCCTGGCCGGCCTCCTCTACGTCCGCATCGGCCGTCTCGAAGAAGCCGACGTCGTGCTCCAGCGCGCGCTCAAGGCCGCCGAGGAGCACCCCGACGAAGACGGGGCCGCCGAGCAGCGCCTCGACATCATGCTCATCCTCGCCGGCTGTCAGCTCAGCCGCGGCCTGCTCGAGCTCGGCATCGACTTGGGCGAGATGGCCATCGAGCTCGCCGAGCAGCTGGGTGATCGCCCGCGGGAGCTCGAGGCTCGCCTCCGAACCGCCCGGGCCACCGCCGCCCACGGCCAGCTCGACAGCGCCGCCTTGCTCATCGAGCCCATGCTCGAGGCCACCGAAGGCGCCGAGGGGGCGCCCGTGCGCTCGCTGGCCATGGCCGAGCTGGCCTCCATCAACGCCAAGCAGGGGGCCTTCGATCGCGCCCACGGCCTCGCCGTGCAGGCCCAAGACCTCGCCAAGAGCTGCAACGACCTCCAGGCCGAGTACCGAGCCACCTCCGTGCTCGGGCAGATCCACCTCGAAGGCGGAGACTTCACCGCCGCCATGAAGATGCTGGACACTGCCCTCGAGATGGCCCGCAGCTTGTCGCTGCGTCGAGCCGAGGGCATCGAGCTCAGCCAGCGTGCCACGTGCGAGCTTCGCGTGGCGAACCTCGAAGAAGCGGAGTCGAACGCTCGCGAGGCGCTGGCCATCTTCCTCGAGATCCACGACCTGGCCTCCGAAGGTGATTGCCGCGTCATCCTCGGGCGGGTGCTGCTCGCCCAAGAGGTCCACGAGGAGGGCACCAAGATGCTCGACACGGGGCGCGAGCTCTGTGCCACCGTGGGGCGGCGGGTGTCCGAGGGCTTGGCGTTGCTCGAGCTGGGGGTCTGGCAGACGGGGCAGGGGGCGCTACGCGAGGCGCACGAGCAGCTCGAGCGGGCGAGTGAGCTGTTCGGGAGCATCGACTCTCTGCATCTTTGGCGGTCGGAGCTGGCGTTGGCGAAGCTGGCTCTGGCTGAAGGCGACCGGCCTCGGGCGGCGACGCATGCTCGGCGGGCGGCGCAGTTGGTGGATATTCTGCGGTCGCGGTTGGGGCATGCGTTGGACCATGAGGCGTTTACGCTTTCGGTGGCGGAGGTTCGGGAGATCCTCGATGCGGTGATGCGGTAGCGTCTGTTTTGCTCGGGAATTGGGTGTTGGCTTTGGTGGGGGAGTGCTCTTGCGCAGGGGTGCTTGCTTGGAGTTGCGTCGGCGAATGTTCGAGCGGAGGGCTCGCCTGTTGACGGCTGGAACCCTCCCCGGACGTGCTCGGCGGCCGTGATACCCGAGTGTTTCGCGACGGTCGTCGGCGGCCACCTCCGCGCGACCGGGCCCCCTCCATCCTACGCGGCTTCGCTTCAGCCCTCCCCGTGCGGCCTGCCCCGTGCGGAGATTGGCCGGGTTGTGCTCTTCGCCTGCGATGGCTTGCTTGGAGTTGCATCGGTGAAATGTTCGAACGGGGGGGCTCGCTTGTTCGCCTGACGTGTTCTCCCGTACGGGGATTGGCCGAGCCTGCTTGTTCGCGGGCCTTGCCTCGAGCGTACGTGGGACGGTTTTTGGGTTTCCTGTGGCTCGCTCGGTCCGTGTGTTGACTGGGCTCTTCTTCTTCTTCTTTGGGTGGGCCGTTCGCAAGACGGTCGAGTCTGGTACGAAGGGATTGCTTCGTTGCTCGGGGCCGCAGAGAAAAACTCTCCTGACGTCCTGGCGGCGAATCTCGGCCTCATTGTTCGGCGGTCGGCAGACTCAACGATACGCGTAACGGTTCCTCGCCACGTCGCGTGTCTTCGAATACGCGCGTGCTCGTCTGTCGAACCGGACTACGCGTTCGAACCCACCCGCTCCCCGGAACAAGCTTGCTCGGAGGTCTCTCCACCGAAGGCTCTGTCTCTGAGCAACCTTGTCCAATCACCCACGCTCCAGACGCAAACGCAAAGCAAGGCCGTAGCCGACGCGACTCCAAGCACGCCATCGCATGCGAAGACCACAACCCGGCCAATCTCCGCACGGGGCAGGCCGCACGGGGAGGGCAGAAGCGAAGCCGCGTAGGATGGAGGGGGCCCGGTCGCGCGGAGGTGGCCGCCGACGACCGTCGCGAAACACTCGGGTATCACGGCCGCCGAGCACGTCCGGGGAGGGTTCCAGCCGTCAACAGGCGAGCCTTTCGTTCGAACATTTCGCCGACGCAACTCCAAGCACGCCATCGCATGCGAAGAGCAGAACCCCGCGATCCTCCGCACGGGGCAAGCCGTCACGGGGAGGGCAGAAGCGAAGCCGCGTAGGATGGAGGGGGCCCGGTCGCGCGGAGGTGGCCGCCGACGACCGTCGCGAAACACCCGGCTGCAACGGCCGCCGAGCACGTCCGGGGAGGGTTCCAGCCGTCAACAGGCGAGCCTTTCGTTCGAACATTTCGCGGACGCACCGCGAAACACTCCCCCCTCCGAGTCCCCCGCAACTACCCCCGCTCACCCCCCGAACAATTCCCAGGCGCAATGAACGAAACCTGCAGCAGCTTGTTGATCCAGATCGAATCCAGCTCCATGGTGTCGTCATTGCTCGGCATCGAGCTGCGCGCATAGGCAATGGGCCGCCCGTCGTCGACTCCGGTCTCCACCATGCGCAGGATCTGATAGTCCCCCGTTCCGCAGCCGGCCGCAGCCGTAGCTTCGAGCTTGGCGCGGGCATTGCTCAGCGCATCCGCGAGCGCCTGCTGCTCGAGCTTCTCGCGGGTCTCGTAGTACAGCTGCGGCGTAGGCTCGCTCAGAGTCGCGAACGTGATGCCCCGCTCGGCCGCCGAGTCGCTCGGCTTGCTCAGCGAGCCTGCCAGCAAGTCGTGCTGGATGTCGGAGAAGCCCGCCTGGAACTCCGCGATGCGTGAAGTCTTCGCGGTCAGCGTGACCGACTTGGCGTAGGTCCCTCGGCAGACGGTGCGGCTATTGCCCAGGTAGCGCTCGAAGCTGCGGGTGTAGCCGCCCTTCGAGAACACCCCGTCGCGCTCGTTGTTCGGGTCCAAGGTGCCGCGCAGCGTGGCCATGACGTTGGCCGCGGCCTTGTCCGCCGCCGCGCTCGCCTCCATGGGCGTCGCGTGGCACTCAGACTCGATCGTCACCTGGAACTCGATGAACTCGGGCGCGTGGGGCAGTCGCCCCTCGCCGATGAATACGGTGGGATTTTGGGCCTTGGTGATCTCGATGACCGCAGGGGGAACGCTCGCGTTGCTGGCGTTGCCCTGGGCACATGCGGTGGCCGCCAGGGAGGTACCGAGAACGAGGCCAGCAGCGAGGGAGGTGCGCGTTTTCCGACTCATGGGTCTTGCTTTCTACGACGCCCCGCCCGGTGGTGGGGGCGTCGCATGGACCCAACGCGAGCCGAATCGGACCGGCGCAGGTTTTTTCGATCTTTTTTCGCGCTCAGCGGAGGTCGCGATGGTTGAACAGCTCGGCGGCGTCGCCCTTGACGGGCTCGACGGACTCGATCTCGTAGATGGTCGCCCCGCTGTGCACGTTGTAGGTGCGGACGCGGTGCGGGAGCTTGAAGCCCTTGGCCTTCTTGAAGTCGCCGAGGGTGGCGCTCGTCTGAATGGTGCCGACGCCTTCGGCGAGCTGCTGCTGCTCGCTGGCCCGGACTTCACCGCTCTTTTCGTCGATGAAGACCTTCATGGGGGGCAGGTCTTTGACGCGCAGGATGACCTCGACGAGCT
This sequence comes from Myxococcota bacterium, assembly GCA_039028615.1. GTDB lineage: Bacteria > Myxococcota_A > Polyangia > Nannocystales > Nannocystaceae > Paraliomyxa. Next base: position 24,331 of record JBCCHT010000040.1, read on the forward strand.
CTTTGTCGTCGCGGGTGGTCCGGCCCTCGACCTCGGCGCTGTCGTAGCCGTGGGCCCAGTTGCCGGCGAGCAGGGGCATGGAGAGCCGAGCCTGCTCGAGGTACTTGCCGTGGGACTGGGTGGGCGGGCTCATGGTGCCGAGGCTCCAGGCCTCGGTGCCGTCGTAGACCTCGCGCATGCGGCCGTGGTCACCGAAATCCATGTCGACGGCGATGCGGCGCTCGGCATCGAACACGAGCGTGAAGCGGCCCTCCACCGCGGCGGACGGCATCTTCACGACGCCGCTGACCCGCAGGGGCCCGACCTTGGCGAGGCGCTTGGAGAAGGCCTTGGCCTTCGAGCGCTTCAGGAGCTGCTCGACGGTGGGTAGCGGGGCTTGCTTGCCGTCTTGCCGTAGCAGCGGCATGTCCTTGCCGCCCTGGTGCAGGATGAGAGCGTCGACCTTGCCGGCGTCGGTGCGGCGGAAGCTGAGCTCGATCTTGTCGGTGGCGCGAACGCCCCAGCGCCCGTCCTCGCCCGGCTTGCGCATGACGAAGGGCAGCTGCCCCTTCACGTCCGCGACCATGCGGCCCTGGACGAGCTTGATGGTGGTGTCGAGCGGGATCTCGTCGTTCTTGTAGCGACCGAGCAGCTCGGCGACCTCGGAGCGCTCGAACTCGCGGGGGAAGCTGTAGCCCTCGCGCGGGAGCTCGAGATCGAGGCCTCCTTGCAGCATGTGCAGGACCTGCGCCTTGCCGTCGATGACGTCGAAGTAGACCTTGATGGTGTCGGTGAGGGCGAAGGCCCAGCGCCCGTCGGCGTCGGGGGCCTTGAGCTCGAACTTGGTCTGGCCGGGCACGTCGACGTAGAGCCGGCCGTTCTCCGCGCTCACGGTGAAGCGGGCGTCGTCGAAGGGCCCGAAGTCGGCGACGAACTTCCCGGGGTAGGGGCCGAGCTCGAGGGCCTGCGCGGGGGCGTCCGCTTCGTCGCTGGGAAGGTCACCCAGCAGGCTCTCGAACACGATGCCGAGCGAGCCGCGCTGGAGCGGGGTGGCGCTGATGTTGGTGAGCAAGACGAAGCCGATGTCGTCGTCGGGCAGCATGCCGACCTCGGCCGCGTAGCCATCGATGTTGCCGCCGTGCTCGACGACGCGGTGCCCCTGCCAGTCGCCGAGCATCCAGCCGAGGCCGTAGTCGATCCCGTTGCCTACGGTGCTCTGCTTCTGCCAGGTGGTGTCGAGGTTCGCGGCGGAGACGAGCTGCTCGCCTTCGTAGGTGCCGCGCCCCAGCTGCAGCCGCACCCACTGCGCCATGTCGAGCACGTTGGAGTTGATGGCGCCCGCGGGGGCGATGGTGTCGAGCGAGCGCATGGGGAGCGCCTCGTGGACCTCGGTGACCTCGCGCCAGCGGTAGCCCTGGGCGAGGTGACCCTCGGCCTTGGCCCCGTCCACGGTCACCGTGGTGTGATTCATGCCCAGCGGCTCGAGGATCCGTGCCTGCAGCATCGCCGCCCAGGTGGTGTCGGCGGTCCGGGCCGCTGCTTCACCGGCCGATGCATAGGTCACGTTGTTGTAGAGAAATTTTTCGTCGTATCCGGCGACCGGCTCGGCCGCGCTGGCCTTGGCGAGCATCTCGCTGGCGCTCAGCTTGCCCCCGATCCACAAAAGGCCCATGCGGGTGAAGCCGCTGCGGTGGCTCAGCATGTCGCGCACGGTGAGGGCGGGCGCCTCCTCTTTGTCCTTGGCCGGCTTGGGCTGGAGCTGGAATTCCGGCACGTGGGTGGTGATGGGGTCGTCCCACGACATCTTGCCGGCATCGACTTGCATGGCGACCAGGGCGGAGGTGAAGGCCTTGGTCGTCGAGCCCACGGCAAAGACGGTCTCGGGGGTCGCCTCGCGCTTGGCATCGAGGTCGGCGTGCCCGAAGCCCTCGGCAAAGATGATCTCGTCGCCCTTGACCACGGCCACGGCCATGCCCGGAATGTGATTTTCGACGCGGGCGGCCTCGAGCCGCTCGGACAACAGCTCGAGCCGCTCGGCGAGGTCGTCATCGGTGGCGGGGGCCTGCGTCGGTGGGGCAACGGGCGCGGGCGCGGTGGTGTCCGGGGTCTTGCCTGCGCAGGCGGCGAGCCAGCCGACGATGGCCAGGCCCAGCCACGACGGCGGACGCAGAAAAGGAGTGGGGGCGTGCTTCGATGCCATGGGCGAGCTTCAGACTATCGCGGGGCCGAACTTGTTTCCGCGAATCGACGGTGGGGCTGCTACGTTCGTGGGCAATGGCGGACGCTCACGCCCCGGACTCCTCGCCAGATTCGTCCCTGCCCGTCGATTCCCCGCGATCCGAGCCCGAGCGCGGTGCCATTTTGGAGCTGAACGGCCTGTCCGTTCGGCGCCCCGATGGGATCGAACTCCTGCGCGACGTCGACCTGAGCGTGCATCGAGGCGAGGTCATCGCGCTGCTGGGCGGCAGCGGAGCGGGCAAATCCACGCTGCTGGGGTGCATCGAGGACCCGGACGCGCTGCGGGAGCTCGGCTTCGGGGTCGACTTTTCTCACCGCGCGCTCGAGGCCGAGGTGGGAATCGTGCCGCAGCGGGGTGCCCTGTTCGATCACCTGAGCGTGGGCGGCAACCTGCGCCTGGCCCTGCGCCACGGCAACGACGGGCCCGCGGGGTCGAAGTCGTCGATCGACGAGGCGGTCGAGTCGTGGCTCGATCGCATGCACCTGCCGGGGCAGTGGGCGCGAGGCGAGCATCCGCCGACCCGGCTCAGCGGCGGTGAGGCGCAGCGGGTCGCGGTGGCGCGGACCCTGGCCGGGGGGCGCCGCCTGCTGTTTCTGGACGAGCCGTCGGTGGGGCTCGATCCCTATCGGGTGTTGGTGCTGGCGTCGTTGCTGCGGGCGCAGATCCGTCAGCGGGACGCGGCGGCGATCGTCATCACCCACGACTTGGCGTTCGCGGCCGCGTTCGCCGATCGGTTCTGGTTCATGGATCGCCCCGGCCAAGGGGTGGACGAGCTGCCGCTGCCCATGCCTCCGCCCGCGGACGAGCGCACGGAGGAGCAGGTCTGGGCCCTCGAGCGGGCGTTGAGCACCGAGGTTCTCGAGCGCCTGCGAAAGGACGAGCCCGCCGCCTCGGGCACGGCGGGCAGCAAGTGGCTGCGGGCGCTTCGGCAGCGAGCGGCGGCGCTGGTCGAGCCCTTCGCGGTGCCGGTGGAGGTGCTTCGGCACCTGCCCGCCACCTTGGTCTCGGGGCTGCGGGACTGGGCCGAGGTGCTGCCGGTCGTGCTCAAGCAGACGCTGCTCCGGCCTGCGCCCTTCTTCGCCATCGTCTCCACGCTCATCGGCTACAGCGTGCTGTACATCTTTCATCGGGCCTTCGCCGATGGCGACCTGGCGCTGCGCGACGGCTATGTGTTCACGCTACTCGGTTCCCGGCACATCATCGCGCTGGCACCTCCGCTGACCGGGATCCTCTTCTCGGCGACCTCGGGCAATGCGATCACGGCGTGGCTGGGCGGCATCTCGCTGACGCGGCAGGCCGAGGCGTTGCGGGGCCTGGGGGTGTTGCCGCGGCGCTACCTGTGGGGCCCGGCGTGGCTCGGCTTATCGGCCTCGGCCCTGGTGCTCTCGTGCCTGTTCGTGGTCGGCATGGTGGCGGGCGGTACCTTCTATATTGCGAGCACGGGGCTCGACACGGCGACCGCGTTCGAGCTCATCTCCGCCCAGCTGCTCGATCCGGCCCCCGGAGACCGGCCATTGCTGGCTCGAGCCGCGTTGCTGCTGGGGCTTTATGCGCTGGGGATCTCCGCCGATGCGGTGGCCAAGGGGGCCCGCGACAAGCACAGCGCCGAAGCGGTCACCGCCTCCATGGTGCGCAGCGTCATGGCCTCCACGCTGTGGATCGTGGCCCTCGAGTTGCTCACCTTGCCGCTGGTGTTCGGGTAGTCATGCGCACCTCCATCGCCATCGGGGTGCTCGGGGTCGGCGGTCTGGCTGCGGCCGGGGGCATGCTGGTGGCTTCGGTGCCTCGCCCCGAGGTTGCGGTCGAGCGTGCGGCAGGGCCCGTGGTCGCCCCGGAAGATGCGGTGCGTTGGGAGGCTCGTTTTTCTCCCGCCGAAGATCGGCCGCGGCTGGTCGCGACCGTCGATCGGGAGCCGACCGCCGCGCTGGAGCTGGACGGCGACGACGGCATCGCCCTGCCCCTGACCGAGCTCGACCCGGGAGCGCACTTTTTGGAGCTGACCTTGGCGCGCCGCGGCGGCCGAGTCACGCGCTTCACCGACCAAGTGCTCGCGGGTCCCTGGCAGTCCGACGTCGAGCGCGGGTGCGACATCGGCCTGACGCTCAGCCCCGAAGGCCTGCACGACCTGCTGCTGCCCGTGATCGAGGAGAAGGTCCTGGCGGGGGCGCGGTCGAACGAGTACTTCGGCGAGACGAGCTACCTGTCCCGTCGCACGCTCGAGGTGGTGGATGGCGGCCTGTACTTCGACGTGTTCCTCGACACGCGCGAGGAGGGCAAGGGCGACCTGGCGGTGGCGGGGTTCGTCGACGTGGCGGGCCAGGGAGACGACGGCGCGACCGTGTCGTTGCGCCGGATCGATCGAGCGGTGCCCGGGCCCAAGCTCGAGGCCATGGCCGAAGCCGAGGGCTCGCGGAAGGTGGGGGCGATCGGCGTGACGGTGGGCAGCGGGATCGTGGCTGCCACCGGAGGCGGCGCGCTGATCGGCGTGGCCGCGGCGCTGGGGGGCGGCTACGTGGGCTCGAAGATCGGCGAGCGGGTGGGCAAACAGACGGTGCGCCGCGAGGTCCGTCGTGAAGCGCGGGAGCAGATCGAAGGCGCGCTACGCCAGGTGACGCAGGCCCTGGTGCTCCCCGCGGGCGTCACGGTCTTGCCGACGCAGCCGGAGCTAGTCGCCGATCTGCACTGGTGTGGCGCTCCCTCGCTGACCCACGACGGGGGCCTGCAGGCGCGTCTCCGGGTCGATCTGCATGCCGATGCCTTGAGCGAGGAGGCGGCCCGCATGGCGGTCTCGCACGGCACCATGCTGCCCGAGCCCCGCGCGCCCTCGGCCCCCGAAGACAACCTCCACGTCGACGTGAGCGGGGACTTCATCAACCGGATGCTCGCCGAGTGGACGGTGCGCAACGGACTGCAGCAGGCCCTCGACGCCAGCGGCCTGAAGCAGCAGGTCCAGGCGCAGCTGGGCGATCGCACGCGCTGGCAGGTGCAGGCCTTGCGCGTCGAGGTGCCGCCGATGGTGCGCCCGGTCGAAGGCGGCCGGATCGACGCGACGCTGGCCGGAGTGGTGCTCGAGCTGCTCGACCCCGAGCGGGCGGTGACGCGAACGGTGGTGATGGGCTCGACGGGGGCGCTGACGCTGACACCCCTCGAGCCCTTGGGGTCGCTGCAGCTCGGAGGCTCGCTCGACGAGGTCTACTTGGGCTGTCGCGAGCGCCGAGAGCAGGTCGAGCGCCGGGTGCCCTGCTTTTCGGCCGTGCTCGACCCTCGAGCCCTGCGGCAGCAGCTCGACGACATACTGAAGGTCCGCTCCAACCAGCTCCCGGTGCTCGACTTGGGTGCCTTGTTTCGGTTGCAGATCTTCGGTGACGCCAGCCCGCGCGCGCTGGAGCTCGCGGATTTCCGGGTGCAGGCGCAGCCGGATTTGCTCGTCATCGACGCCCGGGTTCGCTGAGCGATCGGCACGGCAATGCCCCACGAAGAGGCCCGGGAGTGGGTTTCACGTCGAATTGATTTCGGAATCGAAAATCATTTTCATTTGTGAGTTCGCGCGTGAGCGGACCCTCAAAATCCTATTGCAGTCCGAGGCCGGTCCGCGTACCCTGATTTTGGTATTGATTTTCATTATCGATACCAAACGCAACCCCGATGCTCCCGGGCGGGCGGGGCGTGCCTTCCACGCCTCGCCCGCCTTTTTTTTGAACGAGATCTGCTGATGAGCCATCACCCTTTGCGTACCCTTGCTCGAAACTCCGCCGTTCAGATTGAAATGTGCGCGGGTTGCAACGTCCTCCACGTGACCATTGGTCCGCTGACGTTGCGACTCGATCCCACGGCCGCCCGCCGACTGAATTCTGGCCTGAGCCAGGCGCTGGAGCGCTTGGCCCTCGAGACCCAGCCCGTCGTTGAAATGCCGGCCGATGGTCAGCTCGTGAACTGAGGCAGGTCCACGCCCATGACTGCGCTCTATCGACCCTCCGTCGATGCCGGGCCCGAGCACTTGGCGGGGGTGCTGCCCCTGCGCTCGCCTCGTTGGGCGATCACTCAGCGAGACATCCTGGACTCCGAGACCTATCGTCGCATTCGGTCTCGCTATCGTCCGCTGCTCGTCGAGCTCAAGTGTCATCGTCGGGTTCGAATCGCACCGAACGTGGTGATCTTGTTCGAGAACCGCGAGACGGTCCTGTTCCAGATCCACGAGGTCCTGCGCATTGAAGGGCATCATCCCGCTCGAGTGGCGCAGGAACTCCGCAACTATGAGTGCCTCCTGCCGCGGCCCGGTGAGTGGCGAGCCACGGTCATGATCGACGGTGGGACGCGCGAGCAGGGTCGACGACTGGCCGCGGCCATACGACAGCCCGGCGCGATGGGCCTGTCGTCGGGGCCGCTGGGGTGCAACAGCGAGCTCGCCCGCGACGATGACGAAGACGCCGACGATGCGGTGCAGTACCTGCGCTTTCGGCCGCCTGCGGCGATGAACCGGGCCGTGTCCCGGGGGGGCGCTTCGTTGCGCCTGAGTCTCCGCATCGGGCTGACCCACCTGAGCACCGCCGTGTCCGAGAGCATGCGGGACCAGCTCGCGCGGGATCTCGATCCTCCCGCGGGCAGCTCCCTGCTCCAAGCCCTGGCCGCATGCCCCTTCGCTCCCGAGCCCGGGCGCGCGTGGGCCCACGGGCGGAGGCAATAGGTGTTCTCGCGGCGGCGACCCAACCTCTCGGGTATCTCCGAGGGGTTGCTGTGGCCGCTGTACAACCGCGCCGCGCATGCGCGTCAGCCCGACCTGAGCTTCGACGATCCCAAGAGCGTGGCACTGGTCGAGAGCATCGACTATCCCTTCGAGCGCCACTTCGGCCGGCCCAACGCCGTCGAATTCGCGCGAACGCTGGCCGTCGATCGGCTCCTGGTGCGATGGTTGGTCACCCACCCGCGCGGCACGGTCGTCAGCCTGTGCGAAGGCCTCGAGACCCGGTTTTGGCGGGTCGACAACGGCTCCGTGCGATGGCTGAGCCTCGACGGATCGGCGGCCATCGATACCCGGGCCCGGCTGCTCCCGAGTGAAGCCCGACACCGCAACTTGCGATGCTCGCCCGTGGACCCGGGCTGGCGCGACGAGGTCGATCCGCGGGGCGGGGTGTTCGTGGACATCGGTGCCTCGTGCGGTCGGCTCGAGCCCTTCGCGGTGCGTCGGTTGCTGGTCTCCATCGCACAACGGTTCCCCCACGCGCAGCTGGTGCTGGACGTGATGCCGCGGGTGCGCACCCAGGATCGACGTCGACCCGTCGTGCGCGGGCCGATGCCGCTCGTCCCGTGGGGCCTCGACCGTCACGAGCTGGAGGAGATCTGCACCTGGCATCCCAACCTCGGCATGCTCCATGAAGTCGAGTTGGTCGACGCGGGGGGCTGGATGTCGTCGTTGTGGAAGATCGGTGGGCGGCGCTGGTCGGGGCGGAGCGACGGCTGCCGACCCGCCCTGGTCCAGGTGCAGTGCGAGCCTCGGCTCCGTACCGAGCTGGCTGCGTTGAGCCCGGGCTCGAGTCGACTCGACGCTGATCCCCAGCCCGTACGGGGACTGCGCAAGTCGTCCAGATCCGGCGAGCCCGGTTCGTCGTGGAGCTCCGGGTCGTGGGCCCCGTCACGGTGATGCTCGTTCGGCGGCCGTTGGCTGCGCGTGCCTGAGGCTCGGGTTCGAGCCTGACCACCGCCCCTGCGCTCGGGTGGTCAGCGCCCCCAGGGCGGCTACCCTGGGGCCATGCTTAGTTTACGTTGCCTAGTAGCCTTGACTCCGCTGGTTGCGGTCGCGGTCATGGCTCCCCGACCGGCCGAGGCGTGCTCCCCCGATCCGTGTCAGGACTCCAACCGCTGGGTTGGCTTCGACCTGTCGGGCACGATCATCGCCCCCGATGGTGTGCTGCGGTTTTCCGCCGAGCGCCTGCCGGGGCCGGCGACGACCGAGGACGCGCTCGCGTACGTCGAGGTGACGGTCACCGATGAGATGGGCGCAACCATCGACGGCGCGCTCGAGTACCACGACGACTACCGGGCCTACGCCTGGCGGCCGGCGGAGTCGCTGACCCCGAGCAGTGCCTACGGGGTGTCGATCAACGTCGACAACGATGCGCTGGCCGAGGCGCTCGACGAAAAGTGGATCGCCATGGAGTCGTTCTGTGGGGAGAACTTCGCGACCGTCGGCATGATCGAGACGGCGAGCGAGCCCCTCGAGGCGCTGTCCCTGCCCGATCCTCTGTTGCATGACACCCACCACGTCGTCGAGATCGTCGATCTCGATACGCTGGCCTGCTGCAACGGGGCCTACCCCCTGCAAGAGGACCAAGGGTGTGGGTGGTACGAGGTGAGCTGGGCGGACGGGCACTGCTCGTCGACGATGGCTTCGGGCACGCTCGAGGTCGAGGGGAGAATTTCCTTCGTCGAGCCCGAGGTGCTGGCCAATACGGTGGTCCGACTCGTCCAGACCGACGGTGATCGGCACAGCGCCAGCCCGGCCGGATCCCTGGCCGCATCGTTTCGGCACGACAGCCCGCTGTGTGTACAGCTCGAGGGCTACGACTTGGCCCACGGCACGACGTGGCTGAGCAAGGAGGAGTGCTTCGGGGAGGGCATCGCCGACCAGCTGGGGGTCCACGAGACCGACCCGACCGATGAGCTGTGGGACTCCTGCACCGAGCAGCCCTATACCTGCGAATCCGTCGACGGGGCGTGGGATCCGAAGCAGTGCATGCCCTTCGGCCCTCCATTCCCGGCCGGGTCCGACGAGGAGCTGCTCACCGACGACGGCACGGTGCCGGGCGAGACCGGGCTGGGTACCGGGTCGCAGGCGGATGGCAGCGGGACCGGTGTCGGGACGGGTGATGGCGGCGGAGGTGGCCAGGACGACGACGTCAGCGGCCGCGGTTGCTCGTGCCAGCAAAGCGGCCATACGGGCGGCCTCGCCGGTCTGTGGCTGCTGGTCGCCGGGGCTGCGCTTCGCCGACGTCGACGCTGAACGGAAGAGGGCCGCCGCCCGTGCACGGGGCACGAGCGGCGGCCAGAGGTACGACGCGAGGGACTCGGGCCCGCGCCAGCCGTGGCCACGCTGGACCGTCGAGCCATGCACGCGTGGCTCGAGCACTACGGGGTGTCACATTGTCGATTGGTTTCGCCCGCAGGGTGAACCCGGGCGCGCGGACGAAGATCAGTCGACGTGAACCGGCGCCTCGGAGGAATAGCCGTGGCGCACGCGAATGAAGGGGTCCGAGTAGATGTTCGTCGAGGCCTGGCTGGCGTGGATCCGCCACTCGACCTGGCCATCGGCGACTTGCACGTCGAGGCAGTCTTGGTCCGGTCCCCAGGTCGAGCCGCTCTTGCGCTGAAACTTGAAGGTCCAGCTCGACGACGAGTTGGAGGACACGCTCACCTGGCACTTGCCGTCTTTGTCACCGTTGTCTTCGATCTGGTCGTTGCAGCTCAGGGGGTTGACCGGGTTCATCTGCTGGGTGCAGTCGTGGTCGGTGAAGACGGTGCCGGTCGGGCTGATGCTCATGTTGTTGGACTCGACGATGCACTTGATTTCGACGTCGCGGTTATCGATGTAGTACGTGGTCATGGGTCTGCTTCCTTTCCGGTGAGCCACCGGTTGATCGTGTTGGTGCGTTGTTGGCCGAGGGGGCCGAGGGCTTCGAAACCTTCACGAGCCTCCTTCGCCAGCGCGACGGCTCGGGTGGGGTCGGTGGTCGCTCGGGCGAGAGCCCACTGGATGCTGGCGAGGTTGTCGATGTCCCCGGGCTCGGCCTCGCGCAGCTCGAGGGCGCGTCGCAGCAACGGCCGGGCGCGCTCGGGGTGACCGAGCTCGAGCTCGGCCTCGCCCAGGCCCCGCATCGGGTACGAGAGCATCACGTCTTTGGGGCCCAAGGCGGGCTCGAGGCGGCCGAGCGCGGCGGAAAACTGGTCGTGCGCGGCCTGGAAGCGCCCCTGCCCGAGACGGCACTCACCCACGTTGCTCACCAGCAGGGCTCGCCATACGGGGTCGGCATCGGGCACTTCGTCCCAGGCGTCGATCGCCCGCAGGTAGCGACCGATGGCCAGCTCGTAGCTGCCCTGCAGCTGCGCCACGCTGCCCAAGACTCCCAAGACGTCGGCGCGTTGAGGCGCATCGATGAGCCCGGTTCGGCTGGCATCGAGGGCGGCGGAGGCCTTGGCGGCGTGGGCCCGGGCATCGTCGAGCTCCCCGGTCACCAGGGCCAGCTGGGTCAGGCCGATCTCGGCCACCACCACCATCGGGGTGGCCTCGCCCGCGGACTGCTCGTAGATCGCCAGGGCTTGCTCGTACTGGGTGCGCGCGATCTCGTCGTGGCCGAGTCGCGCGTGCAGCGTGGCGAGGTCGAGGTGCAAGTTCGCGGTGTTGACGTGCGCTCCGAGGGCTTCGTCGGCGACCTCGAGGCCGGCCTCGTAGTGCTCGATCGCTGGTCGATGCCGCCCGGACAGATCGTAGGCGGAGGCGAGATCGAGGTGGGACCGCACGAGGTCGACGTGAGAGCCCGGCGGCGCGTCTTGGTGCCAGGCCAGGACTTCGGTGAACGCATCGATGGCCAGCGGGTAGTCGCGATGCAGCAGGGCGACCTTGCCCTCGCGGCGACGCAGCTCCATGGTGCGCACCGGGTCGTTGCCGAGCCGGGCGAGCTTGGCTCGGGCTTGTCGAACCCAGGCATCGGCCGCGGTGGCGCGCTCGACCTGCGCCGCGAGGTCGGCGAGGCTCATCAGCACGGTGAACGCGGTGTCGTCGTCGCGGCTCGACTCGGCCAGGGTCAGGGCGGCGGACAAGTCGGTGTCGGCTCGATCGAACTGCCGGGTCTGGACCCGCAGCCATCCCCGCTCCGCCAGCGCCTCGGCGTGCAGCGGCGCATGGTCGAGGGCGGCGGCTCGGCTGACGATCTGGTGGGTCTGGGTCAGCGCGGCGCGGTGTTCTCCGAGCCGCCCGCGAGCGCGCGCCGAAGCGAGCGCCCGGCGTTGCTCCGCGACGGAGCCGGCGATCTGGGCGGGAGCGGGAGGCGGGCCGTCGAGCAGCCGCTGCGTCTCGGCGCACGGGTGCAGGCTGGGCAGGCCTGCGGCGGCGACAGGGGCGTGGGCTCGCCCCGCGTCATCCGTCCGGCTCACCGCGTCCACGAGCGCCCGAAAGTGGATCATGCGCGTGTCGAGGCACGCGGTGCGCCGCTCGTAGCCGCCCGCGCCGATGGTCCGCTGCTCGAAGTGGGCATCGCAGGCCTCGGCCCGTTGCTCGACCCAGTCGCTGGCGTAGGCATCGAGGATGGGCGCGAGCCGCTGCCATGCCCGTCCACCCGCGTCCGTCTCCGCCTGCATCGCGGTCTCGAGCTCGGCGCGCTGACGGGAGGTCCACCCGGGGGCGGAGGCGTGGGTGAGGCCCTCGCAGGGCTGCTCGGCGGGCCACAGCGCGGCCGTGAACGCGCCTACGCTCAGCAGCGCGGAGCCGGCCAGGCCCAGGTGGAGCCGGGTTCGTCTCCGCAGGCCCCGTTCGAGAGCACCCAGCAGCGCGGTCATGTCGGGGTGACGCCGCTGTGGATCGAGGGCCAGGCCGCGGCTCACCACCGCGACGAGCCACGGGGGCGGGGGGCGATGGTCTCCGCTACGACCGGGCCACGTCAGCGGCTCGCGCTGGGCGACGGTGAGGGCCTCGACGGTCTCGGCGTGAAACGGTCGCTGGCCGCAGAGCGCCTCGAAGAGCGCGACACAGAAGCTGAACTGGTCGCTGCGGGCGTCGGCGCTCTTGCGCTGCAGCTGTTCGGGCGCCATGTACAGCAGCGTGCCCATGAGGCTGCCGGCCTTGGTCAGCGGAGCGGAGCCGGCCTCGGAGTTTCCGGTCACGGAATCCGAGGGCGAAGAGGGGAGCCCCACGTCGCGCGCCAGGCCGAAGTCGAGGACCCGCACCTGACCGTCCTCTTCGACGATGCAGTTGTGGGGCTTGAAGTCGCGGTGCACGAGGCCCTGGGCATGCGCGGCCGCGAGCCCTCGTCCCGCGTCGAGATAGTGCTGCACCACCGAGCGCCAAGGCCGAGGCTCGGCCCCCTGCCACTGGGCCAGGGTCTGGCCGCGGGCCAGCTCCATCGCGATGAAGGGGCAGCCCTCGATGATCCCCGTGTCGTAGATCTGCACGACGTTCGGGTGGGAGAGGCGGGCGAGGGCGCGGGCCTCCCGGAGCATGCGGGCACGAGCGCGGTGACCCGGGTCGCGACGGCGTAGCAGCTTGAGCGCGACCGGCCGTCCCAGGGTCTCGTCTTGGGCCTCGAACACCATGCCCATGCCGCCGCGACCGAGGAAACCGTGGACCAGGAAGCGGCCGAGCTCACGGTGGGGCAGCGGGGTATTGGTGAGCTCCGCCCAGGCGACATCCTTGTGCAGCGCGGCCACCACCCCGGCGCTTGCATCGTCGGAACCGTACGAACCCGGTTCTGGAGAGTCTTCGTCGGAGATGGTGTGGTTCATGCGTCGGGGAGCCCCGGTGCGCTCCTGGGCAATGCTCGACGAGGCAGTCGGTGCGCGCCTTCGGCTGATCACGTCATCGGGAAAAAATGTCGGCGGCAGTGCGGCCTACAGGAGGGAGCTGCGAACGCGTCGGGCCCAGCCCTCGAGGTCTTCGGGGACCGCCTCGGACTCGGTGGGGGTCGAAAGCTCCTGCAACACGCGACGCAGCTGCTCTCGGCCTCGTCGCAGGCGGCTGCGGGCGGTCCCGGCCGGAATGTCGAGCGCGGTCGCAATCTCGAACGAGCTCATCTCCTCCCAGTAGAACATCTCGAGCACGATCTGCAGCTCGAGCGGGATCCGTCGCAAGGCGGCGAGCAGCATGCGCTGGTCATCGTTGCCGCGGACCACCGTGCTGGGACCGGGAGCGAGGTCTTCGAAGGAGCACGAGTCGAGACCCTCGGCGATGCCGTGCCGATAGCGGCGACGGTAGTGCTCGCGCAGGCGGTTGTAGGCGACGCTGAACAGGTACGATCGGAAGTTGGCGTCTTCGCGGATCCGACTCGAGCCGCGGACGCAGGCGGCAAAGACGTCTTGCACGAAGTCCTCGGGTTCCGCGTCGACCTTGTTGAGGAAGAACCGGCTCAGGGCGTCGAAGTATCGCTCGAAGAGCGCGCGCCCTGCCTTGGAGTCGCCGGCACGCCAGCTCGCCAGTAGCTCCGCGTCTCCCTGCATGGGCGCCGAGCGTACTACGCAGACCTGCGGTCGCGACGGAACAATCGCGGCCCGGTTGGGGCCCGAATCGTCAGCCGAGCGATTGCGCGCGAACGGGCCCCGACGGCGAAGGCCAGGACCCGTGATGAGGATGAGCGCGGGGGAGGGTCAGAGCATGAGCGCCGCGAGCCCGCCGAACGCGAACGAGACCGACAGCGGGGTATACAGCTCGTCGTCGAGCTGGCCGAAGCGGGTGTCGCGTTGCTTCTTGCTGAAGCCGACATAGCGCCCGTCCCCCACGGCTCGTACGCCGAACACGAGCGTCGCGAAGATGACGAGCAGGTCGAGGCCGGGCATCGCGATGCCCAGCGCTCGCAGCGTGAACAGGGTTGCCGTGCTCAGCAGCGCCACGCCGACGCCAGCGGTGAGCCACGCGGGGGGTTGGAACACGGGCCCACCGCCGGGCTCGGTGGGGATGGCGGCCGAGAGATCGATGTGGGGTCGCGCCGCCCAGTACAGGTGAATGAGGCCGATGACCGCCAGCGTGGCGGCAGCCGAGATGCTGACGCCGAGCAGTAGACCAGGGCTCAATAGTTCACTCTGCGCCGCGGCAGCTGCGGCGGTGCCGAAGAACAGCGGCCACGCCAGGTGCCCGCGCAGGGTGAAGAAGATGACGAGGCCCGACACGGCGGCCACGGCCGCGAGCACGACCCAGATCGACGCGCCCAGGGCGATGGCGGCGAGACCGAGCCAGGCGAGCGACGTCAGGTGCCATGCGAAGCGAAGGATGCGCTCGGAGGCCCAGCGGGGGATGGGCAATTCCCAGTCGCGAGCGAAGAGGGGGCGGATGAGACCGAGTTCGCCGAGGACCGAGTGGGCGACGGCGAGCAGGCTGAAACCGGCTGCAGTGATGACAGGAGCCATGAAAACACGCCTTCTAGTGGGGTGACCATACCGGGTGGTATGGTCGGGTTGTTCGGAACATACCACCTGGTATGGTGGGCGCAACGAAGATCGTTCATGGCTCGACTGGAACGCGACGATTGGTTGAAGGCGGCCTTTGCCGCCCTGTGCGAGTCCGGGGTGCAGCAGGTCCGCATCAACCCGCTCTGTGCTCGGCTGGGCGTGACCAAGGGCAGCTTCTATTGGCACTTCGAAAGCCGAGCCGCGTTGCTGGCCGCGATGCTCGAGGGCTGGGAGCAGCGCGGCACCGAGGCGATCATCGAGAGGGTGGACGGGGCCGACGGGGATGCGACCGATCACCTGCGGCTGTTGGTACGCACGGTCTTTGCCGAAGATCCCGAGGTCGACGGCATCGAAGCCGGGATCCGGGCCTGGGCCGCGCACGACCCCATGGCCGCGGAGGCGGTGGCCAGGGTGGATGCCCGCCGGCTCGATTATGTCCGCGACCTGCTGCGGGCCACCGGGCTCAGTCGGGCGGTCGCGGCCCATCGCAGCGCGCTGCTGTATCGCACGCTGATCGGCGAGTTCACCTGGCGCAGCCACGGCGGCGAGGCGCTGAGCACCCGCGCGCTCGATCAGCTGTGCACGATGATCACGAGCGAGCGCTAGAGCGCTGGAGGTTGAAGCCGGCGCCCATGCACTCGTCGTCGGTCTGCACGAAATCGCTGACCTGCACCACGGCGGAGCGCAGCCACTTGTTGGCGGGGTCCTCGTCGAAGCGCTCGTGCCAGGTCATCACCAGCAGCGTGTCGGGCAAGGCCACGGGCGGCTCGAGCAGCGACAGCGAGAGCATGCCGGCCAGGGTCTCGGCGAGCCCGCGCGCCAGGGTCACCGCGAGGTCGGAGGTCGCGGCCATGAACAAGCTGCTGGAAAAATGGGTGATGCGAGCGATGACGTCGCGCTCGAGGCCGCGAGCGGCGAGCGCTTCGTCGATGGGGGACTGCCCCAGGCCGCCTGGCGGGTGCAGCTGGATGTGGCGCAACGCCAGGTAGCGCTCGAGGGTGAGCCCGCCTTCGGCCTCGGCCTGGGCGACGACGGGGTGACCGTTGCGGACCACGCAGGCCCACGGCTCGCGCGCCAGCACTCGCCGACGCAGGCCCGGGAACTTGGCGCCGATGGTGGTCTCGATGTCCGGGCCGATGACCAGGTCGACCTCGCCTTCCTGCAGCGCCACCATCGTGCTCGGCCCGAGGGGGCGCCCGTGCACGCGGATCCCCGGAGCCTCGCGCGACAGCAGCTCGAGCAGCGGAGGCAAGCCGAGCATCTCCACTGCGTCCTTGGTGGCGATGGTGAAGGTGCGCTCGGCGGTGGCGGGGTCGAAGGACAGCTCGCCGCGGATGGCCCGGGTCAGGTCGAAGAGGGCGCGATGAACGGGCCCCTGCAGGGTCTCCGCCAGCGGGCTGGTGACCATGCCGCCACGGCCTCCTACAAGTAGGGGATCGTCGAACATCTCTCGGAGGCGGCGGAGCTGGTGGCTCATTGCCGACTGACTGAGGCCCAGCTGTTTGGCGGCTCGGGTGACGCTGCGCTCGCGTAGGAGCGTGTCCAGGCTGACCAGCAGGTTCACGTCGATCTTGGATAGATGCATCTGCTGCATGGGGTCATCCGAAGGATTCATTGGAAGAATACATCCCTGGGTGCGAGCTTCCAGGCATAGAATCGACGTTCCCCGCTGCCGCCCGGCGGGGACATCGCGTTCATCGTCGCCGATCGGCGAGCCCGACCGCGGCTCCGCGGCGTTCACCGAAGGACACGTCCATGACTCATCGTCACGCCTCCGTTTTCGCGGGTCTCACCGCCCTCGCGCTGTCGTCCGCGTGTGCCGACGACGGCCAGACCCCACCCGCCGACACCGACGAGCCCGAAGCCACGGGCACCAGCACGGGCGAGGCCGCCGACCAAGTCCTCTATCACGAGGACATCCGACCGATCCTCGCGCAGCACTGTGGCTCGTGCCACTCCGAGGGCGCGATCGGCCCGTTCACCATCCAGGACTACGAGGAAACGCGGGAGTGGGGCGGGGCCATCTTGGCCGCGATGCAGGCCCGCACGATGCCGCCCTTCGGCGTGAACAACGATGGCAGCTGCAACACCTTCACCGACGCGCGCTGGGTGAGCGACGAGGAGATCGAGGCCGTCGCCGCCTGGGTCGAAGCCGACTATCCCGAGGGAGACGCGTCGATCCCCACCCCGGACAACCCGCAGCTCGCCACGCTGACGGGGGAGGTGACCAACCTCGGCCTGCCGCTCTACGAGCCGCAGGTCGTCCCCGAGTACGGGGGCTTCGAGGACTATCACTGCTTCGCCGTCGAGCTCGACATCGACGAGCCGCAGTTCATCACCGGGTTCGACGTCGCGCCCGGCAACGCGCAGCTGGTGCACCACGTGCTCGGCTTCCGGGTCGACCCCGACTTCTTCGGCAACCGCGAGCAGATGGAAGCGCTCGACGCCATGAGCCCCGACGTGCCCGGCTGGGACTGCTTTGGGGCGGCGGGCGACGACGTGTTTCCGGCGGGCGTGCCCGTGACCTGGGCGCCCGGCACCGGGGCGGTCGAGTACCCCGAAGGCACGGGCATCCGCTTCGAGCCGGGCGACGTGCTGGTCGTGCAGATGCACTACGACCTGGCCGAAGCCTCGGGCATGGACCAGTCCGAGGTGCTGCTCAAGCTGGCCCCCGAGGTCGAGCGCGAGGCCCATCAGATCCTGTGGGACCCGTTCTTGTTCTCCGAGCAGTTCGGCAACCCGCTGCAGCTACCCCCGGGGGAGCAGGCCGCCACGTACACGTGGGACGAGCAGATGCGGGAGATGACCGCGCTCGACAACTCCGGCGCGGGCAACTACGAGGAGGTCGAGATCCTGGGCCTCATCCCGCACATGCACCAGCGGGGCACCACCATGACCATCGACTTCGAGACCGAAGCGTCGGGCATGCAGTGCGGGGCCGATGTCGATCGCTGGGACTTCAACTGGCAGATCAACTACTTCCTCGAGGAGCCCCTGCGGGTGTCGATGACCGACCGCATGCACGTGACCTGCGAGTGGAACACCATGGGCGACACCAATCCCATCTTCCCCGGGTTCGGCTCCGACGACGAGATGTGCCTCGTCGGGGTGATGTTCGCCCCGCTGTGAGCGGGCGAGACCAATCCCGGGGCCGCCATCGCTGCGGTCCCCGGGATGCGGCGCGTCTCAGTAGCAGATGCCGTTGAGCGGGGCCGAGACGCGGTTGCCCAGGATGCCCCCGCCGCCGCGACAGGCGGTGCAGATCTGCTGATCGAAGTGCGCGAGGAAGGGGTCGTGGGTCTGCGCCGCGCTGGCGCCCCAGAAGGTGTTCGACATGCTGCCGCCAAAGAACACCTTGCGCAGCCCGGCGTAGCCGCCGAAGCCATCTTCGACGACGAGCTCCGGGAACGCCATGGGGGTGGCGCCGCTAATCGGGTGGCGGTTCATGATGCGGGTGGGCGACAGGCCGACCTCGCCCGTGTACTTGCTCAAGGTCACGGTACCGCCGGTCTGCTCCTGGGTCATGACGTAGACGTCGGCGTCCTCGTCCGCGTCCACGCGGATGCTGCTGACGGGCCAGCCGCCGTCCTCGAAGATGGTGGTCGGGCTGGGTCCGTCGAGGTCGGCAATGACCACGCGAGCCTCGTGGTTGCCGCCGCCCAGGTCTCGGCGAGCGACCATCGCCACGCGCAGGACCGAGACGCCGGCCGTGTTCGCGGTGTCGACCATCACCAGGTCGTCCAGGAAGTCGTCGTGGCCTTCGGCGTAGCTGTACACGGAGGCGAAGGCCCCGGTGCTCGGGTCGAACTCCGATAGCCACAGCTGGGTGCCGGCTGCGTGCAGGCCCCAGCCCGCGGCGTAGATCGAGCCGCTACCGTCGAACGCGAGGTGGGTCGGGATGCCGGCCATGCCCGTGGTGTAGGTGGCCGCTTGCGCGCCCGAGGCGGCGTCGAGGCGGACCACCGAAGAGCCGGTCGCCATCCAGATGTCGTCGCCGTTCGGGGCGTACGCGCAGTCGGTCGCGAACGAGGTCCCGGGGACGGTCGTCTGCCAGTCCATCTGCAGGCTCGAGGTGGCGTCGTCGTAGGTCCAGTGCTGGGCGATCGCCAAGCCGCTGCCCTGCGTGTCGCCGCCGCAGGTGACGAAGGTCCCGTCGGCGGCGGGATTGGCCGAGACGTGGCGGGCGATCTGGTTGGACGCGGTGGGATGACCGGGGTGACCCGAGCCGTTGGCGACGACCGAGAAGGAGTTGCTGGAGTGGTCGTAGGCGACGACCGAGACGGTCTGCCCGAGGGGCAGCGGGCCATGGTGAGCGGTGGCGAACACGAAGTCGCCCGCGCCCGGGCGGCCGATGGTGTCGAACTCGTCGACGGCACCGCCGGCCCAGCAGTGCGCGGACTGACGGTTGCCCCGCCAGCTCATCGCGGCACACTCGGCCGTGCTCGCCAAGATCGGTGGGCCTTTGCGCATCTCGACGTCGTCGTCCTCGACGATCTCGATCTCGTCGGTGACGTCGCACGCCCCGGTCATCGCCACGAGGGCAGCGACCGTGAGGGCAGGCACGAGGGCGCGGAAGCGGAGGGACGGGGGCAGGGGCT
The DNA here is from genome assembly GCA_039028615.1 of Myxococcota bacterium. Classification (GTDB taxonomy): domain Bacteria; phylum Myxococcota_A; class Polyangia; order Nannocystales; family Nannocystaceae; genus Paraliomyxa. The sequence continues at coordinate 43,291 of JBCCHT010000040.1, forward strand.
GGTGGGTCATCGCTGAGCCATCCCCACCCGCCGTCGCCGATCTGACGCCGCCGGCCGGCTTTTTTCGACGACGCCGTCTCGCTAGAACTCATCTCATAAACCCTCGCGCGGCGATAACGTGGCCCCCGTCGACGAGCGCCGCGTTGCCAATCCTTGAAGTACGCCCAGTACGCCGGCGAATTGGCGCCTTGCTCTCGTCGACGCTGACCACGTTCTCACCCCACGAGGGTTTATGAGATGAGTTCTAGTCGCGGCGCGGCGGCCAGGGCAAGAACGCGCTCGTGCGCTGGGCGTACTCGCGGTAGCCGGGCTTCGACGAGCGCAGCGATCGACCCAAGATCGCGACGCCCGAGACCTTGATGATGAGCGCGGTCATCAGCAGCGCTCCGATGGCGGGGACGTAGCTGCCGGCCGCCACCGAGAGCAGGCCGTAGCCCCACCAGCAGGCACTGTCGCCGAAGTAGTTCGGGTGCCGGGTGTATCGCCAAAAGCCGGTGGTCAGCAGCTCGTCGGAGCGTGTGCGCCGGGCGAGGAAGCGGGTGAGCTGGAGGTCGCTGCCCGCCTCGAACACGAAGCCCACGAGCCACACCGCGACGGCCACCGCGTCGAGCCAGCCGAGGGGGCCACCCTGGGTCTGGGCCCCGAGCAGCGGCGCGCCGATGACCCAGGCCAAGGTGCCCTGCAGCACGAACACCTGGAAGAAGCTCACCCACCAGTATCGATGGGCACCGTAGCGGCGACGAAAGGCCTGGTAGCGCGGGTCCTCGGGCTCGCCCCAGTTGCGCCACGCCAGGTAGATCGAAAGCCGCAGTCCCCAGACGGTGACCAGCCCGACGAGCAGCAGCTTGCGGTGCGGATCGCCTCCGGGCGTGTGGAGGAAGTACCACCAGGCGAAGACCACGAAGGTCATGCCCCACAGGGCGTCGACGATGCTGGCGTCCCGCAGGCGCACGCTCACCAGCCACGCGATGGCCAGCAGCCCGAGGATGAGCGCATAGGCTTGGAAGTAGAGGGCGACCGGGAACATGGCTGCGGCCCCGAGCCTGCGGGGCGAGGGCTCGATCGTCAACGAGATCGAGGGCCAGGCCCGGTGCGAGGCCGAATTGGGCCCACCATGGTTCGCTTTCGGGCGTCCGGGGCGCGAGAGCGCTATCTCCCACGTGTGCTGCGTCGCTGGGTCCGCCGCCTGACGATGATCGGGACCCACGCCGTGATCTGGGGGTCGATCGTGGGGCTCGTGCCGCTGTGGCTGCCGCTGGTGGGCCTGCACGATCTCGTGCGACGCAACCGCGGGGCAGGGCTACGCATGATGGTCCTTTTGGGGACCTTCTCGCTCGCCGAGCTTCTCGGGGTCTTGGGAGCGGGCGTGATCTGGCTCCGCCACGCGCTCGGTCGGAGCCTCGGCTCGGATCGATGGCTCGAGGACAACTACCGACTTCAGCAGCGGTGGACCTCGGCTCTGCTCGGCGCGGCGATTCGAGTGCTTCGGTTGTCGTTCGAGGTCGAGGGTGATGCCACGGCGGTGCCCGGCCCGGTGGTGGTGCTGATGCGTCACACGAGCATGCTGGACACGGTGCTGCCCGTGGTCTTCTTGGGCGCACGCCACCAGCTGCGCCTGCGCTACGTGCTCAAGACCGAGCTGCAGTTCGATCCCTGCCTCGACATCGTGGGCAATCGGCTGCCCAACTACTTCGTCGACCGAGCGGGGACTACCCCGCGTGAGCTCGAGGCGCTGGGGCGGCTCGCCGATGGCCTGGGCCCGCGCGACGGGGCGCTCATCTATCCCGAGGGCACGCGCTTTTCCGTGGGCAAGCTGGCGCGGGCCAAAGAGAAGCTGGCGGCCACCAATCCCGAACTCCATGAACTCGCGGCGGGCCTGCGCCGCGTGCTTCCCCCGCGTCCGGGTGGGGCGCTGACCCTGCTCGACCGCGCGTTGCCCCAAGGGGCCGACGTCGTCGTGTTCACGCACTCGGGACTCGAGCGACTCGTGAGCTGGCGCGACATGGTCTCCGGGGAGGCGATCGGCACGACCGTGCGGGTGAAGATCTGGCGCGTGTCGGGGGCCGAGGTCCCGGCCTCGCGGGAGCAACGACTGCACTGGCTGTTCGATCGATGGCACGAGATCGATGCCCTCGCGGTCCGCCATGAAGCCGACGAGGCCTAGACTCGGCCTGGGGATCTCACACCGGCCAGAGGCCGGGCCGCTGCCGTCGAAGGGCGTAGCGGGACCTGCTACGTTCGCGGCATGCAGGCCTACGAGATCAAGGGCGGCTTCGGGCTCGACAACCTCACCAAGGTCGAGCGACCGATGCCGGAGCCGGGTCCGGGACAGGTGCGGGTCCGCGTCACGGCGGTGTCGCTCAACTACCGCGACCTGCTGATGGTGCGGGGCCACTACAACCCGCGGCAGCCCTTGCCGCTGGTTCCCTGCTCGGATGGCGTGGGTCTGGTGGAGGCGATCGGTCCCGGCGTGCAGGGCTTGGAGATCGGCGATCGCGTGGCCGGCCTGTTCGTCCAGCGCTGGGCGGCGGGCTCTCCCACCGCCCAGGCGCAACGCTCGACGCTCGGCGGCCCCCTCGATGGCATGCTGGCGGAGCAGGTGGTGCTCGATGCCCAGGGGGTGGTGTCCGTGCCCGAGCACCTGAGCGACGCCGAGGCGGCCACCTTGCCCTGCGCCGCGTTGACGGCCTGGAGCGCCCTGGTCACCGAGGGCGGCATACGGGCGGGCGACACCGTGCTCGTCCAAGGCACGGGCGGGGTCTCGACCTTCGCTCTCGCGTTCGCCCGCATGCACGGGGCCCGGGTCATCGCCACTACCAGCCGACCCGCCAAGGCCGAAGCGCTCCTGGCCCGCGGCGCCTGGAAAGTCATCGACTATCGAAAGGACCCCAAGTGGGGCAAGACGGCGCTGTCGCTGACCGAGGGTCGCGGGGTCGATCACGTGGTCGAGGTCGGCGGCGTGGGCACGATGGCGCAGTCGCTCCGGGCGTTGCGCCCCGGCGGCACCCTGAGCCTCATCGGCGTGCTGGCGGGGGTGCAGGCCGACCTTTCGCTCACCTCGGTGTTGATGAACCAGATCCGCGTGCAGGGCATCTTCGTCGGGCACCGCGAGGGCTTCCTCGCCATGAACCGGGCCATCCGCGAGCACGAGCTGCGGCCGCTGGTCGACAAGGTCTTCGAGTTCGACGAGGCGGTCGCTGCGTTCGAGCACCTCGCCTCGGGCGACCATCAGGGCAAGGTCTGCATCAAGGTCGCGACCAGTCCAGCGTGAACGAGAAGGTGGTGCCGCCCTCGGGGGCGCTGCGGGCCCAGATCTTCCCGCCGTGCGCACGGACGATGCGGCGGGCGGTGGCCAGGCCGAGGCCATCACCGGGGGCGTCGTCGTCGAGGCGCACGAAGGGCTCGAAGATCCGCTCGGCCTTACCCGGCGGCAGCCCGACTCCGTTGTCGCGCACGTAGAAGCAGGCGGCGCCCTCGCCCTCGTTGCGTCCGACCTCGATGCGCGCGGGCGTCTCGGAGGCCGAGAACTTCCACGCGTTGCGCAGCAGGTTGTCGAGCAAGGAGTGCAACAGGGCCCGATCGCCGACGGCATGGAGGCCATCGGCGATGCTCCACTCGACCCTGCGGGCCGGGTTTTGCACCTTCAGTCGCTCGGCGATTTCCATCGCGATGGCGCTGAGGTCGACCGACTCGCGCGCGGGCTCGGCAGACGAGAGCCGGAACAGGCCCATCATGCCCTCGACGAGCGTGTTCATGCGCATCACGCTGGCGCGGAGCTGGGTGAGGTCTTCTTTGGCCTCGTCGTCGAGCGACGCCTCGTGCTCCTTGCGGAAGATGTCGACGTAGCCGATGGCGGCGGTCAGCGGCGAGCGAAGGTCGTGGGAGACGGCGCGCCCGAAGGCCTCGAGCTCGGTGTTGGCCGCCCGCAGATCGTCGAGTCGACGGCGTCGCGCCAGCTCGGTGCCCACCCATTGGCCCATGAGCTGGAGCGCATCGACGTCGACCTCGTCGAAGTGCCGGGCCCGCGGCTCGGGCGAAGAGAAGTTGAGGGTGCCGAAGCACTCGCCATCGACCGTGATCGGCACGCCGATATAGGACTCGAGGCGAAACGAGGTATAGGCGGGATGGGTCTCGTGGGTCTGACCCATGTTCTCGAAGGTGATGGGCCCCTCGGCGCGCAGGGTGAGGCTGCACGGGGTGACGCCCAGCTCGAACTCGTCGCCGTCGCTCAGGCTCAGGCTGGGCGGGGCGACGACGTGCACGATGGTGTAGCGCTCGCCTCGGATATTCGACAGCACGCCGATGTCCAGGTCGAAGCGCTCGCAGCCGAGCCTCAGCAGGCGTCGCAGCTGGTGGTCGAAGCCCTGCTCGTGCTCGCTGGTGATGGCGTAGAGCGTGCGGATGACCGCTTCACTCTTCCCGACTTCGGGCCGGTCGTCGGACGTACCCCCCACGGCTCGCCCAGCGTATCGGAAAGCGGTCGCGTCCGAGTCACGAGACCGCGCCTCACCGAGGTACGCGGTTTCGTCCCCGGCAAATGCCGTCAACCATCTCGCGGGGCGGGGGGCGCCGCTTCGCCGTCGCCCTTCGATCCACCGCCCTGCAGCAGATAGAGCAGCCCGCCCGCCGTGACGATGCCCAGGATCTTCCCCAGCGGGAGCACGAAGATGATGAAGGCGTTGATGGCACCGAACACGAGGCCGGCCGTGCTTCCCCACGAGCGGGCGAGCCAGAGTGCGGTGATGATCGTCAGTGCGATGGCGCCGTAGAGCACGGGCGACACGGTACACCGGTCGGGGGTCGGCGCCGGTCACCGAAATGAAACGCGCGGGCTTGCTACCAGAGGATCTCGTCCTTCGAGGGCGCGGGGCGATCCAGCATCTCGGCCTGGCGACGCAGGTACCGTTGCAAAACGCGACGCGCCTCCCAGGCGGCCTGCCTCCGTGCCCGCCGGACCTGCACCGACGACGGCGTGCTCCGTCGGCGGCCGACGCTCCTCTTGGTGTACTCGGCGGCGTACGAGGCTCGCCGATCCACGTCGCCTTGCGCGGTGGTCGAAGAGGAACGAAGCAGCATGGGACCGTGCTGAGAGGAGTGCATCACTCCTTCCTTTGCGCGTGGACCCGGGACATTACGGATTTCGTGCAATCGACAATTCGGCGCGGAGCACTGCAACTGCAGTGGCCACCCCTGGCTCCAACCGTTGTGCTACGGCCCCGACGCGGTGGTTTGGACTCATGCGCGGCTGCGCTGGCGATCGACTCGTCGCAGCAGCGCGGTGACCAGTGTTGCGCTGACTAACACCAACAATGCGTAGAGCAAGGGGATGGGCAACATCCGATCGGAAGTCGCCTCGGGGAAGCTCGCGATGACTACTGCAATAGCCAGCGGGCTGTTCTGGATGCCGGTCTCGAAACTCACCGCGCGTCGCTGCTCGACGCCGAGCCCGAGCACCCGCGCGCCGAGCCACCCGAGCGTCATGCCGAGCACGCCGAGCGCAAGGGCGGCGCTCACGTGCGCGGCGGGGAGCGTGAAGAGCAGTTCACGGTTTCGGACCAAGCCCGAGACGATCAGCAATAGTAGGACTGCGATGCCCGACAACCCGCCCATGCGCTCGAGCTTCGCGGCGCGCTCGGGGTTGCGTCGTCGCAGCCACATGCCGAGCGACAGCGGCACGAGCATCAGCGCCAGCGTGGTCGCGATGCCGCCGAAGGGGACCTCGAGCGAACCCAGCCCGAGCGACCGCGTGTACAGGTAGAGGATCGACGGCATGGCGACGACCGCCACCACCGACGAGACCACGGTCATCGTGATGCTCAGCGCGAGGTCGGCCCGCGTGTAGTAGGCGAAGAGGTTCGAGGTCGTGCCGCCCGGGGTGCAGCCGACCACGATCAAGGACAGAGCGATCAAGGGGTCGAGGCCCAGCGCGCGGCCGAGCAACCACGCGATGAAGGGCATCCATCCGAACTGCGAGGCCAGCCCGATGAGCAAGCCCTTGGGGGCGCGGGCGACCTGCTTGAACTGCTCGACGGACAGCGCCGCTCCCATGCCGGCCATGAGCACGAGCAGGAGCACGGCGAGCGCGGCTTTTTCGATGGGACCCAGCATGACGAGGCTCGATCACCAGTAGCACGCCGAGCTGCCCGGGCGTGCGGGCCTCGTTGCGGGGCATACATCGAGACGGGTCGTTCGTGCGTATGCTGCAGCGGATGCTCCGCCCAAGGTTTGGTTCGTGCGTGCTGGCCATCGCGATCGCCTCGTGCGCGGGCCCGCGAGAGCAACCCGAGCAGCCGCACTCGCCGTCGTCGTTCGCGACGGCGGAGCCGGCTCCGTCGGACGAGCCCGCGGCGGTCGAGGCTGCACCGGACCCCGTGCAGCCCGATGCACGGGAGAAGGAGACTTCGCGGTCGCTGCCCTACGATGCCAAGTGGGTCGACGCCGTGCGCTCGGCGGTGGCGCTGCATGCTTCGTGGGGCCGAGTCGACGACGAGTCTCGGTGGGCGCCGTTTCTGTGCCGCATGCCACGGGCTGCACTGGCGCACCCCAGCGAGAGCGGCGATCCGAAGACCCACGGTCACAAGCTGTACACGCTGTACGCGATGGATCCGGTGGCCTACGGCGCTCGCCCCTCGGCCATGCCTCAGGAGGCCGCGGTGCTCGAAGGCATGGAGCAGGTGGTGGTCAAAGAGTCGTTCCTGCCGCTGCCGTGGGAGCAGTTTCAGGACCAAAAGGCCGCTGTGCACCCCGGAGGAGGGGTTGGCGAGCATCGCCTGCGCCCGGCCGAACGCGACGGGCAACGGTTCGTCGCGGGGGCTCGCCAGGGTCTATACGTGATGATGAAACACGAAGGGGCGCCCAAGGACACGGACGCGGGGTGGATCTACGCCACCGTCGAATCCGACATGATCACGGTGACCGCAGTCGGGGTGATCGAGTCGTGTGCGAGCTGCCATCGCGAAGCAGGACCGGGGCGTTTGTTCGGCTTGCCGGATCCGACCGAACCGGCGAAGGCGGCGAACTCGGCACCGTCGCCGCCGCTGTGAAATGCAGCGAGAGATCTGGGGCCGGGACTGCAACGACTGCCGTCTTTTTCCCCAGTGAGGCCCAATAGGACAGCATCGACCGGCTCCAGGGCAGGGTTGTGGCCAGCCCCGGGCCGGGTGCGTGATTGAACTCGAATTTCCGGTGACTTGCACCGCTCGTCTGAAACCGCGCCCATCGGCTACGATCTCCGACGCACCCGATGAACTTCCCTGGCTCCCCCGTCGACGAGCTTCCCGTCGGTACCCGCTTGGCCGGTCGGTACGTGATTCGCAAACGGATTGGGGGCGGGGGGATGTCCAACGTGTATCGGGCGGAGCACCAGACCCTGCGGCGGGAGTTCGCGATCAAGGTGCTGCACTACCACCTGTGTGGTGAGCCCGGCATCGTCGAGCGCTTCAACCGGGAGGCGCGAGCGTCGTCCACGGTGCAGCACGAGAACGTCGTCGAGGTGACCGACTTCGGTGAGACGCACGACGGTCGGCCCTTCATGATCATGGAGTACCTCGACGGCGAGGATCTCAACGAGACCTTGATCCGCGAGGGGCCCTTCACCTGGAAGCGGGCCCGGCCCTTGCTGCTCCAGATCCTCGCCGCGCTGCAGGCCGCCCATGACGTCGGCGTCATCCACCGCGACATCAAGCCGGAGAACATCTTCCGGATCTCGCGGATGGGCAGCGACGACTACGTCAAGGTGCTCGACTTCGGCATCGCCAAGGTGCTGGCCGGCCAAGACGCTCGCTCGCCGCACCAGACCCTCACCGGTCACGTCATGGGCACGCCGGGCTACATGTCTCCCGAGCAGTGCATCGGTGACCCGGTCGACGCGCGCACCGACCTGTACGGCGTGGGCATCCTGGCCTACCAGATGTTGGTGGGACGACCGCCCTTCGAGGCGAACAACCGCGAGGCGGTGATGCGGGCGCAGATCTTCGACCCGCCTCCGCCCATGGCCTCGCTCGAGCCCGACCTCGACTTCGAGCCGCACGTGGAAAAAGTGGTCCGCAAGGCGCTCGAGAAGGCGCCCAAGGATCGCTACCCCTCCGCCTGGCAGTTCGCCGATGCGCTCTTCGAGGACATCGACCTCGAGTCGTCGAGCCTGTTGCCCGGCCTGCTGAACCTGTTCCGTCGCCGCGGTCGTCGGCGCTGAATCGCCGTTTTTGGGCCGCACACGGGATGCGGTGATCCGCCGGGGAGGGTCGTGGACCTCTCCCGATGAGATGGGCGCTCTCAAGCATTCCGTAGCCAGTCCCGATCGGCAGTCGTACATCTACGTACCGCGCTCGGTCGATCTGAACGTCGCGCGAGCGATCCGGGCGATGGTGGACCAAGGCGAGGGGCCGTCGCGGGAGCGGATCCGCAAGATCGTCGATCCGATGGGCTTCCGCAGCCTCCGGGGCGGCGCTCGGGCAGCGTTGATGGCTCCGACGTGGTTCGGGTTCACGGAGGAGGACAAACCGATGTTCGAGTTCATCGACGCCCAGTGCACGGCGGCGTTCGAACGGGCGCTGAAGCGTATCGCGTTCGAGAACGACGAGGGCCGCAACGGTCGTCGCATCCAGGGCGAGCTCGACAAGAAGGAGTCCGACTACGCGCTGAACAAGACCTCGGCCCGGGAGGCCGAGCGGGTCCGCCATCGCGAACGCCTGTGGAAGGAGTGCGGCATCTCGGGGGACCTGGAGTTCTCGCCGTGGATCGAACAGATCGATGGCTCTTTGGCCCACGACACGGAGGCGCAGGAGTACTTCGCGAAGCTCGGCGGTCGAACGATCGACAACGTCGAGGTGTCCACGGCGAAGATGCGAAGAAAGCGGCACCAGGCCGGCTACACCCGGCAGCAGTGCCCGCTGGCGCTGGCGATTCGCGACATCGTGCGCTGGCTGAACGGGGTCTCGGCGGAGAACGCCAAGGCCGGCTTCTTCGAGACGGTGCCCGAGCTGTTCGTGGGGGTGGACGAGATCTGGGCCGAGGGCCCCTTCGCGCTGAGCTGGGTGCGCGAGCTGGTCTTCTACGGCCACGGGCGATACGGCGAGACCGACGAGGCCGGGTTCAAGTTCGACAGCTCCATGCTGACCACCAGCGTCTTCAACGAGCCGAAGACGCAGGCCGAGCTGGCTCATGTGTCGCTGTTCATGGCCCCGGGGTCTTCGATCTTGTTGCAGGGCTGCGACACGGGCTACGGCGCTCGCGGCAAGGAGTTCATGCACGCCTTTGCCCGCTGCATCTTCGGCAAGGACAAGTGGGGCTACATCCGAGCGAACCGCTATATCTCGGAGGTCAACGAGAACACCCTGATCATGGGCTACAAGCCAGGCAGCCCCGTGACCTACAAGTATCCCGACGACTTCCGCTAGCGGCTCGTCGCGTCAGTACTCGCCGACGCCGTTGGGGTCCCAGTCTTTGGGGATGGGCTTGCCGTTGCCCCACGTCTTGCCCGGCTCCGTCTGCAGGCCCAGCACGGGCACCGCGTACTCGAGCACGACCTTGCGCCACAGCTCTTCGCCCGGGTCGCCGCGGCGGCTGCGGGAGGACTGGCGATGGGCATGGATGTACTTGATGGGGCAGCCTTCCTTGCGCCCCTCTTCCATCAGCAGCTTCACCGCCATGCGGGAGGCCTCGATGACCTTGTCGGTCAGCGGCGTGGGCGGGCGGCCATTGGCGGTGCGGCCCCCGGCGAGGCCGGCATAGTTGCCGTCGATCTCGAGCCCGAGCGAGCGGCGATTGAGCGAGTTGGCGTGGTAGACGTACCAGCGCAGCGGCGCGGCCAAGGAGATGAAGCCGTCGTGGAAGGCGAGCGCATGGCAGGCCACCTTGAAGGCACGGCGGGCCAAGGCCATGTCGCGATCACCCCCGGCAGCGGAGATCTGGTAGCTCTTGACCCCGAACTTCACCGCCGTCTGGTGAATGGTGATCGCGTCGATGCTCGAGGCGCGGCGCTGGACGGTCCGGCCCGCGACGGTCTTGGATTTCTTGTGCGGGCTGTCGGCCTGTTCGCGTAGATCGTAGACCTTGACGCTGCCGACTCCGGTCGTGCCGCGACTGGACGGTGTCGCTCTCGGAGCGGGCGGTGGCGTGGCGGGTCGGTCGAGGGCCGTGAGGACTTCGGCGGGCACCCGGGGGTCCCAGTCGATGTTCTGGTCCTTGGCGAAGCGCTGGAGCGCTTCCCAGCATTCGTCGCCAAAGTGGCCATCGCTGCCGAATCGCGGCAAGTCGTAGCCGCGACTCATGAGTGCCTTTTGGACTGACTTGACCCTACTGCCCTTGTCTCCGAACCGGACCATGCTGTGACCACCCCTTTGCTGCGCCGCGAATCAATCGGCAGCTCAGCATCGCACGCGGTCCTCCCCGTGCTCAACCCGGTGGCGCGTTCAGTATCGAATCTCGGTGCGGAACCACAGGGCGCCAACCGGTCCGCCGGCCTCACCTTGGGCGTTGGCCATGCCGGCTCCCGGGAACAGCACCGCGCCCTGCAGACCAGCTTGGAGCCACAGGCCGTCCAACTCGAAGCGGCCGCGGAGCCCGAGGTCGAGCTCGGTCCCGTAGTACCGCCGATGTCCGTCGCCCCCGAGCGACGTGGTTGGCTGACCACCGTTGAGCTGCGCCGCGTAGGGGTCCACGATGGGGTTGGGTGCTGCGGCCACCAGCGGGCCGCCCCAGACCTCGAGCCGCTCGCGGAAGGCCCAGCGGGCCTTGGGGTGCACATAGAGCGCGTTACTGACCCCGCCACGAGTCGGGATGAACTGGGTGCCGTTGCTCGGCACGCCGGTCAGGACGGGGTCGTTGGCGAGGATCTCCGAGCGAGCGGTCCGCCAGCCCATCACCTGATTGAACATGATGAGCCCGACGGTGTGGCCCGCATCGAAGGTGAAGTTGTTGATCGAGCGGTCGTCGGGATTGCCGTCGCCACTGGCGTAGCCGGCATCGAAGCCCGCGAGCCAGTGCTGGTGATCGCCGAGATAGCCTCGCAGCACCGCGCCGCCCTGGACCACCGCGTGGTCGCCTCGCTCGTCGCGAGCATTGTCGGTCCGGCCCACGATGAGCGCCCCCTCGAACGCGCCCATGAGCTGGAAGCCGCTGCGCACCCGGTACAGCCCCTGGCCCGTGAGGTCGAAGGCCCCGACCTCGAGGTCGTCGTCGTCGGGGTACAGGTCGTCGTCGTCGACCGTTCGCTGGCGCCGGTACACCGCGTAGCCGCCCAGCGAGTTGCCCGGGTGCCGGGAGGAGTCGTGGCGGATCACCAGCAGCGCCTGGCCGGCCAGGTCGCCCCGTGTCAGCTGCACACGTTCGTCGCGGAACACGAGGTCGCCACCCACCGCGAACACGAGGTCACGCAACCGCCCGCCGCCGGGGGCAAAGGGCTTGGTGGCGAGCAGCACCCGCTCGTAGATGTCACCCAGGCTGTCGCCGCCGAAGCGCATGTCGCCGAAGCGGTCGACGTTGTTGCCGTCGTTGGCCAGCATGCCCTGGCCCCACGTGAACGACTGCTGCCCTGCCCGAATGACGATGTAGGGGGTGGTGAAGGTCGCGTACAGCTCGCGAGGATCGAGCAGGAGCTGCTGGGTGTGCCCCGGGGGTTGGCCAGTGACGATGATCTCGTCGAGGACGGGATCGGTGCTGCCGATGGGGGCCCAGGCGCCATTGATGAAGTCGACGTTGCCGACGACCTCGAGCCAGTTGGACCACGACAGCTTCGGGTTCCACCGCAGCCGCCCGGTGGTGCGTGCCCCTTCCCGGTACACCTCGCCGGTTCGGTCGAGCGGGAAGTCGGAGGTCCAGCCGATCTGGTTACGCAGCTGCAGGCCGGGCTGGAAGCGGAGGCGGCCCTTCTCGAGCACCGCGACCTCGTCGGCGGGGTAGCCCCGGATCGCCGACAGCACCCGCGGCATGGTGCGAATCCCGGGCACGGGCTGGATGGTCATGACGCCGTCCGAAGACTCGGTCGGCTCCGCCTCGGGGGCGGGTGGCTCGAGCTCGATGCAGCGCGAGCCTTCCGGGCAGTGCTCCAGCCGAGGCGGCGAGTCCATGTCGAGCAGCGGCGGCGCGGGCCGGGGCTCGGGCTCGGGACCATCGACGGCGGTGGGACCCTCGTAGTCGCGCTGCGGCGAATCGGGCTCGCTCTCGACCGGCGGCTGGGCGGGGGCCTCGGGCTCGGCTTCGGCCACAGACGGGGCCTGAGCGTCCGTTTGCGGCCCTTCGGCTTCGGGGGCTGGCTCGGCCGCGCTCGCTGGGGGCTCGGAGTCCCCCGTCGGGGGGGCGAGCAGGGCGAGCAGCAGCAACGGCGAACCCAGCATCGCCGTCACGCTAACACGGCGCCAGTGTTTTAGGTCGATGCGTCGGCCTCGGCTGCACTCGACGACGCGGCCCCTCGCACGAGTCGGGACGTGCACAGCGGCAAGATCAGGTAGCACCCTGCCCCGATGAGCAGCGTTACGTTGATGCCCCATGCCATGGAGGAGGTCAGCGCGAGACCGCTGGCCACCACGCCGCACGCCCCGTTGATGCCCCACATCCAGGGGCCCAAGGGGGGACGGTCTTCACCACCGAGGCGCTCGACCAGCTGAAGTCCGAGCGGGAAGCCCAGGCCCAAGCCGAGGGCAGGCACGGCCACGAGCCCGAGTCCCACCAGCACGCGCACCCCGGGGGCGGCGGCCTTGAAGTTGCCCATGAGCGGGTCGAGCAACGCCGCGGACAGCAGCACCAACGCGGTGGGCAGCAAGGGGTAGAGCCTAGCCACCCACGGGCGCATCAGCGGGATGCGACCGCTGAAGAGGCTGCCGATGCCAGTAAACAAGATGATCCCGCCCAGCAGCACGGCCAGGGCCAAGGTGGGGTGCCCCAGGAACACGTTGAGCCGCGACAGCAGGCCGATCTCCACGAACATGAAGCCCAGGCCGATGAGCGCGAAGTAGGAGCTGGCTGCCGCGACGTCGAGCCCGGCGTAGGGCGACAGGTCGCGCCGCCGCGACCACAGGGGCGCGAGCACGGCGATGAGCGTGAGCAGGGCGCTGATGGCCGTGGCGTAGACCAGGGTCTGGGTGGCGTGCAGGTTGCCCAAAAACGCGTAGTCGAGCTCGTCCACCTCTTCGGGCTGCGACAGCCAGGTGGCGGGCTTGATCATGTTGAAGAAGAACGGGCGCGCGTCGGTGGGCGGGGTGAGATCGAGGGTCTGGCTCTCGGCCCAGGCCCACATCGCCTTGCGGTCGGGTACCTCGGCCAGCTCCTTGAGCATGGGGTTGAGGGGCACCCGCTTGGGCGACAGCAACATGTTGAAGCCCCGCTTGACCGCCTCGCGCCGCATCGTCTGGATGTCGGTATTGGTGAACGGCTTGGGCGTGACCAGGATGGTCGCGATGTTGTTGTTCTGCAGCATCATGATGTGCTGCCGTGGTTTCTCGACGCCCAGCGACCACAGGGTCTCCATGGCCAGGGCCAGCATGCGCGCGGTCTCGCCGGGCGAGTCGGGCTTGTACCAGCGCGAGACGGTGAAGATCCCGGTGGGCGTCAGCCGTCGCAAGAAGATCTGCCAGCCCTGCACCGTGTACAGGCCGTTTTCCGACAGCGAGTATGCGCCCGCGCCCGTGGAGGCCCAGGTGTCGATGAGCGACATGGTCAGCACGTCGTAGCGCTGCTTGTCGCGAGCGAAGTACGAGCGCGCCTCGTCGTTGACCAGCTTCACCCCCGGCAGGTCGGCGATGCCCGAGAACTCGCGCATCGGCCCTTCGTGCAGGTCGACGATGAGTGCGTTGAGCTCCAGGCCGATGACGGGGGAGTGGCCGACCCGGGCGGCTTCGAGCACGTCTCGGCCTCCGCCCACGCCGATCACCGCGGCGGGGCCAGTGGGGCGCAACAGGTGCGCGAAGGAGGTCACGTCCCACGACAGGTACTCGTGGTCGGCGGCCGAGCCCGGCTGGTCGTCGGTGGGATCGCGATCGAAGCTCGCCATCACCGTGCCCGCGGCCCCGTCGATCTTCATGCCGCGCTGGGGCAGGGGCTGCAGGACCTCGAGCGGGGTCAGTCGTCCGCCTGCCCACAAAAGCGGGGGCATGGCGATGGTGTGGTCCACCGTGACGCGCGAGTAGGTGTTCCAGCCCTTGAACAGGAACTGGGTCGCGGACTCGTCGTCGCCCTTGACCGAGCGCGCGCGCAGCATGGGGCTGTCGATGGTGGCGTTGACCAGGCCGAGGGCGAGCAGGGCCAGGCCCAGGCCGCCCGCGAGCTTGCGGTGCTTGGGGGCCTCGGCGTCGTCACGGGCGCTGGCGAAGGCGAAGCCGGCCACGGCGGCGAGGGCCGAGGCGATGAGCACCGCGCTCGGGGCATCGAGCACGTCGAGCAGGGGAATGACCAGGCCGCAGCCCGCCGCCGCCCCGACCAGATCGACGCCGTAGACCTTGCCCGGGGGCAGGCCCGCGCGAGTGAGCACGAGGGTCAGCACCACGCCGCTGATGGTGAACGGCACGGCCAGCGCTCCGCCGTAGCCGAGCATGGACATGAAGCCCTCGGCGGAGGTGATCGGCTGCAGCGGGATCATCAGCGCGACCGCGACCGCCAGCGGTGCGGTCGCGGCCAGGGCCAGGCAGCCCTGGGTCGCGCGGCGGGGCACCTGCTCGTCGGAGAAGGTCGCCGGGCGCACGAACACGATCACCGCGCCCGCGGTCATGCCCAGCATCGCCAGCGAGATGACGAAGAAGGCGAGGTGATACCAAGCGACCACGCTGGTGATGCGGGTCAGCAGGATCTCCAGCACCAGGGTGGCCAACGCGACGAGGAAGACACCTACATAGGTCTTGCGATGATCCATGGAGCGACCGGGCCGGAGGATACGGCAACGGCCCGCGCCGTGGCGAATCCGAGCCCGCGCGACAAACGCAGGCCGTGCACGGCCCGTGGCCGGGGCTCCCGGTCGATCGTTGAAAGATGTCTCGCCGCCGTGATCGACCTCAGTACGTGAACAGACAGCGCGTCAGTGGGATGCCGACGTCGCGGGTCACGTACAGGTAGTAGTCCTCGCCGGGGGTCAGAGCCGCGGGGGTTCCTTCGGCGGGGAAGCGCTGGCTCATGCCGTTGGGCGCCTGTCCGTACACGATGTCGCCCGACGCGATCGGGGTGCCGGTCGACGGCACGTCGACGCGCCAGCGGGTGCCCTCAGGCAGGTCGAGGTTGGGGGGCACGGTGGGATTGGCCGCGCCGGCATCCAGCACGTAGACATAGCGGGCATCGGCGCCCTCCCACGTGATGCGACCGTTGCGATCGACGCCCTCGCCGTTTTCACACGCGCCGGGCTCGTACACCATCTGGTCGTAGAGCGGGCCGCCGAAGGGCGCGTTGTCGGCGAAGCTCTCCTCGGTACGGCCGCGGCGCTCGAGCTCGGCGATGAAGAAGGCCACCATGCGCTGGGGATCGGTGGTGGGGAAGCCGGAGTGGACGCGGTCGAAGCCGTTGTTGTCCTCGGGGTCGTAGGCCCCGAACGAGGTGGAGTCGATCCAGCCCGCGCCCAAGGCCAAGCCCGTGTCCTTGAACCCGTTCATGAAGTTGCCGGGCTGGTCCGTGTACCAATTCGAGGGGCCGATGGGCGTGCCCGACTCGGTGTGGCAGCAGGTGCACGCGCTCGACTCGATCTGGTTGCGGACCCAGGTCAGCTCGGCGACATAGGTCTCGTCCTCGAGGCGCTCGTCTTCTTGGTCGAAGCCTTCGGCAGGGGGAGCGGGGTAGTAGGGGCGCTGGGTTCGGACGACGTCACACGAGGCGTAGTCGACGAACTTGCGGCCTTCCTCGGTCGCGCCGGAGATCGACTGCCATGTGCAGACCTGGCCGTCGGGGCCGTTGCCCGGCCCCTCCCCCGCGATGGGGTCCTGGCACTCGAGGGTGGGCTGGATGAAGACGTTGCCGCTGGGGCCGTCGCCCGGGTCGTCCTCGCAGGCGGGCGACGGGTTCCAGTCACCGCCGCCGAAGTTCTCGCAGCCGAGCTGCTGGTCGGCGCAGGTGCCCGGGTCGTCGCCGTAGATGTAGATGCTGGTGCGCCGCCCCGCGTCGTCGGTCAGCTCGCAGTTGCCGAGCAGGCCGTCGGGAGCGCACGGCACGGCCAGCTCCAGGTCGCCGCTCCACTGGTCGCAGTCGGCGGTGACGTCGGCCTCCGTCCAGTCGTCTCCGGTGTACTCGCGACACTCGTCGCCCTGGGTGAACACGCTCGTGTAGTTGCAGCTCGCGAACACCTCGGCTTGGCCACCATCGTCGCCGCCGCTGCTGTCGTCGGCCGACGCGTCGTCGCCCGAGGTCTGCTCTTCGCTGCCGTCCGAGTCGGCCTCGGGCGTCGCCGCCGTCTCGTCGCCGCACGCCGCCAAGGTCAGCGAGGTCGCGACCAGGAGCAACGCGCGTCGGAGGGGTTCGTCGGAACGGGAGAGCAGAGGCAGATTGCGCAGTTTCATGGCGAGTGAGGGGCCGGAGGACAGCTGCCCGGGTCTGTGCGTGACGTTTCCCCGACCGGCAACGAAATCACTCGGAGGTCGCCGTATTCGTAGGCTGGCGCCCATTTTCCGCGGCGCTTCGTGAAACGACGCATTCGCGCTGGCGCGACGAACGCGAGCCAACGACCTTACAATCGCCGCGTGTGGAGACCTCCGCAGCGGATTCGGCACCCCCTTCCTCCTGGTGCCTGGCCCGACGCCGAACGAGCCGGTGCCTCGCGTTGGTTTTCCCCCGTGACTCTAGGTCCGCTGACCTTGGAGCAGCGCACCTGGGTGCCGGCCATGGTGCCCTGGCGCGCGACCGAGGGCGGACTGGTCACCCCCGACGTGTTGGACTGGTACGCCCGATTCGCGCGCGGTCGACCGGGCGCGATCGTGGTCGAAGCCACGGGGATCCGCGACATCCCCAGCGGGCCGCTGCTGCGGATCGGCCACGAGCGCTTCTTGCCCGGCCTGCGCGATCTGGTGCGGGTGGTGCAGGAGGCGAGCGAGGGCCACACGCGGCTGCTGATTCAGATCATCGACTTTCTACGGATCCGTCGGCGCCCCGAGCCCGAGAAGTTCCTGCGGCGTTTTCTGGCGATCACCGACCGCCATCGGGCGGCGCTGCCCAAGGCGGGCGATGACGATGCCATCCGCGACGCGCTGGTGGCCATGTCCGACGACGAGCGGGCCGAGGTCCTCGATGAGCGCGAGCTCCAGGCGCTGCGCTACGGCGCGCGCGAGCGGGTGACCGACCTGCAGCATCCGCACATCCGGGACCTCCCCGCGGTCTTGCCCGACCTGTTCGCGAAGGCGGCCGGCCGGGCCCGCGAGGCGGGCTTCGACGGGGTCGAGCTGCACTACGCCCACGCCTACACGATGGCGTCGTTCCTCTCGCGTCGAAACACGCGCGACGACGGCTACGGCGGGCCGCGAGAGCAGCGGGCCCGCCTGCCGCTGGAGGTCTACGAGCGCGTCCGGGCCGAGGTCGGCGACGACTACTGCGTGGGCTGTCGCTACTTGGGCGACGAGGCGATCGACGGCGGCACCGGGCCCGACGACGCGGCGTACTTCGGTGAGCGCTTCGCGGCGGCGGGCATGGATTTCCTGTCGCTGTCCCGCGGCGGCAAGTTCGAGGATGCGCTCCAGCCCAAGGTGGGGTGGTCGGCCTACCCGTATACCGGTCCGAGCGGCTACGAGTGCATGCCCACCGTGCATTCGGACGAGCGCGGGCCCTTCGGGCGCAACGTGTCCACGGCGACGATGATCCGCGAACGGATCCGCGCCGCGGGACACGAGACACCCGTGGTCGTGGCGGGCGGCATCTGTGCCTTCGAGCAAGCAGAGGCGCTGCTCGAGCAGGGCCAGGCCGACGTGGTGGGCGCGGCCCGGCAGACCCTGGCCGACCCCGATTGGTTCCGCAAGGTGCACCTGGGGCGCGGCGAGCAGGTGCGGCGCTGCAAGTACACCAACTACTGCGAGGCGCTCGACCAAAAGCACAAGCAGGTCACCTGCCAGCTGTGGGATCGCGAAGCGCTGGACGAGCCCGACGTACCGCTGGCCCAAGACGGCCGACGCCGCCTGATCGCGCCGCGATGGGACGAGTGAGTCGGTGAGCGGGCGCGTGCTCGTCATGGGGGTCGTGGTCGGGTGCACGGTGGCGTGCGCCGGGTCGGGAGGCTCGCGAGGTAGCCGTGAACCCGCCTTCGAGGAGGGCGAGTGCCTGGCGAGCTTCGAGGTGGAGCACGAGCACTCGCCGCTGGTCGAGCAGGGCGAGCTGGGCATGCCCGCGGCCGGCTTCCAGGTTCGGTTTCCCGCGGCGGAGATCGACGGGCAGGCGCAGCGCCCGGTCACGGCGGTGTCCCGCGCGACGCTGGAGGGGCAACCCGTGGTGTGGTTCTCGCCGCAGATCGACGCGGTGGTGCTCGACGCCCGGGCCTTTGCTCCGCTGCACGGGGTCGACCCGACGCGGAGCCCGGTGGGGCAGGCGTTTCGCGTCGGTCGGGTCACGGCGGCCGCTCGCGAAGCCTTCGGGGAGCGGGGCCTGACCGAGCTGTTGGTGCGCAGCGGGGTGATCCAGACCTACTGGTACTCGGGCGCCGCGCTGTGTCTGGCCGCCGAGGACTCCTCGACTCCAGACTATCGCGCGAAGTGGCACGGGGTTCATCGCGGTGCGCCTCGCAAGGCTGACGCGGAGCCCTTCGCCTTCGGCGTGACCATCGACGATGCGGGCATCATTCATGTCACCCGCGGGGGCGTGCCCAACCCGTGAAGACCGTCGAGCGAGCTGCCTACGGTGACTTCCAGACCCCGCTGAGCTTGGCGCGGCAGGTCTGTGCGCAGCTGGCCGCCGCGGGGCACGAGCCGAAGACGGTGGTCGAGCCCACCTGTGGTGTGGGGGCGTTCCTGTTGGCGGCGGCGGAGTCGTTCCCGTCTGCGCAGCGGTGGGGGCAAGACATCAACCCCGACTACGTGGCGCAGGCCCGGGCCTCGCTTTTGTCGGCGGGCCACGAGGCGACGATCGAACGCGGCGATTTTTTCCAGACCGACTGGGCGCAACGGCTCGCGGAGTGGTCGGATCCGGTGCTGGTGCTCGGCAACCCGCCATGGGTCACCAGTGCGGACCTCGGGGGCCTCGGCGTCGACAACCTCCCGGCCAAGACCAACGCTCAGGGGCTGGCTGGGCTCGCGGCGAAGACGGGCAAGGCCAACTTCGACATCTCGGAGTGGATGCTGACGCAATGGCTCGAGCTGGGGCAGTCGCGGCCCCTCGACGTGGCGATGCTGGTGAAGACCGCGGTGGCGCGTCGCGTGCTCGAGTCGGCGCATCGCCGAGGCCTGTCCCTGCACGGGGCCACGCTGCACCGGATCGACGCGCGGGCCAGCTTCGGCGCCGCTGTCGATGCCGGGCTCTTTCGCTTCTCCACCGCGCGGTCCGCCTCGATCGCGTGTCCGGTCTTCGCCGAGCTGGACACGACCCAGCCCGAGGCCGAGCTGGCCATCCGAGACGGACGCCTGATCGCCGACGCTCACGCCTACGACCAGGCCCAACCCGTGCTAGGGCAGGCCGATCCTCCCTGGCGCTCGGGCATCAAGCACGATTGCTCGCGGGTCATGGAGCTGCGGCGCGAGGGCGAGGGGCTCGTCAACGGTACGGGCCAGGGAGTCGAGATCGAGGCCGAGCACTGCTTCCCGCTGCTCAAGAGCTCCGATCTCCGGGGCGAGGACGACCCGCCCGTGCGGCGCTGGCTCGTGCTCCCCCAGCTTCGGTTCGGCGAGGACACGGCCACCCTGGCCGAGCGGGCGCCCCAGACCTGGCAGTACCTGCTCGAGCACGGCGACGCGCTCGACGGACGGCGCAGCTCCATCTATCGCAACCAGCCTCGCTTCGCGGTCTTCGGCCTCGGCCCCTACTCGTTCAAGCGCTGGAAGATCGCGATCTCCGGCCTCGTCAAGCGCTCCGCCTTCACCCTGGTCGGCCCCCGCGAGGACCAACCGGTCATGCTCGACGACACCTGCTACTTCATCGGCTTCGACGAAGAGGCGCAGGCCCGCGACGCCCTGGCGCGGCTACGCTCGGCGCCGGCTCAGGCCGTGCTGCGAGCCCTGGTCTTCCGGGACGCCAAGCGACCGGTGACCAAGGACGTGCTCGACCGCATCGACCTGGCCAAGATCACGGAATATTGACGTAGATGCACGACGAGGGGCACTCGTCGTCGTCGAAGAAGTTGCCGTCGTCGCAATCTTCGTAGTCCTTCTGGATGATGCCGTCGCCGCAGTACTCCCCGAGCACACAGCCGGCATCGCACTCGCCGTAGCCGCCGTCGTTGTCCCCGTCGTCGCACTGCTCGCCCAGCGACACGATGCCGTCGCCGCAGATCGGCAGGCACTCGCTCCGCGAGGTGTCGAAGCCCGACAGCGTCAATCGGAACGACGAGCCCTCTCGCATGCGCTCGGCGTGGAACACGTTGACGCGATAGGCCTCGCCGTGCACGAGCCCGTAGGTCCCCGCCACCGCGGGCCCGATGGTGACCGAGCCGTCGATCGGCACGTGGATCCCGCCCAGATCGACGGCCAGCGTGCCGTTGACGAACACCCACACGTCGTCATCCCCGGTGAAGTCGAGGGTCGCCGGGTTGTTCTCGTCGTAGATGAACCAGTAGACGATCTCGCTGGTGAAGTGGAAGTTGTGGGTGACGTTGTTGCCCAGCACCTGGCTCTCGAGCGGCCAGCCGACGTAGCCGTACTGCTCGGGCACGCGCGCGGGCGAGAACTCGGTGCCCAGGTCGTCGATGGGGAAGAACAGCGGCGTGCCGTCGAACTCGAGCACGGTGGCGGTGCAGCCGGAGGTGCCGTCCCACTCGCAGGGAATGCAGCCCATCGCCTCGCACTCCTCGAAGGTGGGAGCGACCCACATGAAGTCGGTGTAGGCGATGAAGCGCTCGCCCGTCTCGCCGAATCGATTGACGAAGCCGCCGCTGCCGTTGGGGAACAGCGGGATGCTGGAGGCGGCCGTCTCGTTGACCCCGGGCAGATCGCGGTACCACTGGTCGAAGTTGGCCTCGGTCGCGCAGTTGTTGGCGGCCCACTGCGGCTTGATGTCGTCGCTCAGCGTGCCCCCCACCATGCCCATGGTGGCCTTGGTGGCGGCGGAGACCGGCGGCGAGCCGTCGGTGATGCAGCCGTAGCCCGCGCTGGGCTCGAAGTCGGGGTGCCCGCTGACAAAGTCGCGATAGACCGCGTTGACCCGCAGGATGCACTCGCCGCCGATCATCTCGCACTCGGTGCTCTGATCGCAGGTAAAGCCGGCCTCGACCTCGCAGTTGGCCGAGCACCCGTCGCCGTTGAGGTTGTTGCCGTCGTCGCAGGCCTCGCCCAGGACCAAGCCGTCGCCGCACTCCGAGCTACAGCCGCCCACCGCGGGGCAATCGGGCTCTTGTTGGCAGAGGTTGTCGCAGCCGTCGAGCGGGATGTCGTTGCCGTCATCGCAGCTCTCGGCGCCCTCGATGATGCCGTCGCCACAGACGGTCTCGGTGCACACGGAGGTGGGCTCGCCTTCGCACTGAAAGCCGATCTCCACCTTGCACGTGGAGGAGCAGCCGTCGCCGTCCTCGGTGTTGCCGTCGTCGCACAGCTCGGGCAGGGTCACGAGGCCGTCGCCGCAGATCGCCACGAGGTGGCACGGCTCGCCGGGTGGGTTGCACGAGTACCCGGGCGACACCGACTGGCAGTCGGCGGAGCAGCCGTCGCCGTCTTCGGTGTTGCCGTCGTCGCAGGCCTCGTCGCTGGTGAGCTGTCCGTTGCCGCAGTTGCCCGAGGGCCCGTCGCCGCTACCGTCCGCCGTGCCGCTGCCGGTCACGTCTTCGCCCGGCCCAGAACCGTCCGCATCGGTCGTGGCCGGGGAGGAGCCATCGGTCCCCGTCATGAAGTCCTCGGCTTCGGGTGACAGGGTGCAGGCCGCCGTCGTGGCGAGCCCAGCGGCAATCAGGACCAGTTTTGATGCTTCCAACTCTACGAACCCCCGACACCAGGGGGACGTCACACGCACGAAGGGATGAAACTTTCTTTCCGTAGCGTGCGCGTTTGTTTCCCCCGTTGCGCGCTGGCCCGAATTGAAGCGACCCCGAGTCGCGGCCGTTGCGGGCGCGAACACGGGGTCGCGGGTAGGCTCGTCGAGCTTCAGTTCGCGGGCGCTGCGGCGGCCGGCTCGGCGGTGGCGGCGGGTTTGGCCGCAGCGGCGGGCTCGGCCTTCGCGGCCGGCGTGGACGTCAGCAGCTTGAACTCGATGCGACGGTTCTGCTGGCGACCTTCCTTGGTGGCGTTGTCGCCCACGGGCTCGTCGGGCCCGGCTCCGCGCGTCTCGATGCGGCTGGCGTCGACGCCCTTTTCGACCAGGTAGTTCTTCACCGCGTCCGCGCGTTCTTGCGACAGCGTGAGGTTCTTGGGGCGCTTGCCCTTGTTGTCGGTGTGTCCGCTGATCTCCACGCGCAGCGCGGGATAGTCGGTGAGCACCTTGACCGCCTGGTCGAGCTTGGGGAACGACAGGCGCCGGATCTTGGCCTTGCCGGTCGCGAACACGATGCCGTCGACGACGCCCGTGTACTGCTTGACCTCTTCGGGAAGCTCGTCGGGGCAGCCGTCCTCGTCCTCGAAGCCGTTGGCCGTCTCGGCCTCCATCGGGCACTTGTCCTCGGGCTCGAGCAGGCCGTCGCCGTCATGGTCGCGGATGGGGCAGCCGTCGGGATCGACGCCGACCTCGTCGGGGCAGGCATCGTCGGGATCGAGGAACCCGTCGCCATCGGAGTCGCGAATGGGGCAGCCGTCGGGGGCCTTGCCCGCCTGCTCGGGGCAGGCGTCCTGATCGTCGAGGAAGCCATCGGCGTCGGTGTCGACGGCCGGGCAGCCATCGGGCGCGATGCCGGGGTCTTGCGGGCAGGCGTCCTGATCGTCGGTGAAGCCGTCGCCATCGGCGTCGGGGGGAGGCGGCTCTTCCTTGGGCGGCCGCGGCCCGAGGGCGAGACTGAAGCCCAGCAGGATCTCGCCGCTATGGGCGGGGCCGGTGGGCGTGATGCCTTCCTTGGGCGACATGATGTCGCGGCCTTCGAGGCGCACCACGATGTGGTCGTTGACGAAGTACTTGAGGCCGCCACCGACGTGCAGCATCTCGTCGCCGTTGCGACCCGCCGCGTCGTCTTCGCTGCGCACGTTGATCGCACCGCCGCCGATGACCACGAAGGGCACGATGCGGTACAGGCCGAGCTGCACGATGACCTGGGCGCGCGCGGTGGAGACGAAAGCACGCTGCTGCGTCGCGAGTCGCGTGGGCATCATCGTCAGCTCGCCTTCGAAGCCGAGGTGACGCAGGGGGTAGTAGCCGGCGCGCAGGCCTAGGGCGGGGCCGTTGTCGTAGCTCACGGGCCCGAGGTCGCGGTCGCGAAGCTCGATCTCGTCGGAGGGCAGCCACACGCCGCCAAAGAAGCCCACCTCCCACATGTGCTTGCGGGGCGTGTGGCGCAGGATCCAGGGGCCCGCGTCGGCATCGGAATCGGCGTCGGCATCGGCGTCAGCGCCCTCCTCGAGGTCGGCTTCGAGCTGGAGCTCGAAGTCGGTCTTGCCCTCGGCCCCGGCCGGCGCGGCGTGGGACGACGAGGGGAGCGCGAGCAGGGTGCCCGCGAGCGCGACGAGAGCGAGGGAGGGGGTGTGCACGGGAAGGCTCGTTGGCGACATCGTGTCGAAGCTCGGAGTCCTAGAGGAACCGATAGACCAGGTTGATCGACGTGATGGTGTCGAGGTGACGCACGCCGGGCAACGGGTCGTTGTCCATGCGGAGGTTGAACGAGGCCGACAGCGACAGCTTGCTCACCAGCAGCGTCGAGAAGGTCGACACCCAGTTGAGACGCCAGCGTTGCCCATCGAGCAGGCTCTGGAGGTACTCGAGGTCGGTCGTGAAGGTGACCGCGTCGCTGACGTTGTTGCTGTAGCCCGCGGCTACACGAGCCGCGTGGGTGATGAAGGTGCGGTCCAGCGGAATGAACTGGCCCTGCGCGTCGTAGATGGGGTTCCCGTCGGCATCGAGCTCGATGGCCGAGTCGGGGTCGCGCACGTCGAGCTGGAAGTCGTAGCCCGCTTCGACCCGGAGCTGCTCCTTGGCCGAGCTGATGATGTACAGCGCGGCACCGGGGTCGACGTTGAGCCGCAGGTCGAGGCGCTGGAAGGGATCGTGGCGCGCGGTGACCATGCCGAAGAGCGACCAGCGCTTCGACAGGAACACGTCGTAGCGGGCTCGACCCTGGAGGTTGCCCACCGTGTCGACCGGCTCGGAGTTCACGTCCGCGGCGGCTCGGCCGTAGTTGCCGAGGAAGGTCGCGAGGAACTGGTGACGATCGCGGCGGATCTTGAAGTTGGTGCCACCGGTGACCGCGGTGCTCCGGGCGTTGCCGGTACTGACGAGCGCGCCGAAGGACAGGCCCCACTCGAGGGTGTCGCCTGCTTCTTCGTCTTGCTCGGCCACGGTGCCGAAGGAACCCTGGCCGTCGAGTTCGGTGGAGCCGGACGAAGCCGGGTCTTTGGCCGCGGTTCCGTCCTTGAGTTCGGGAGGGTCGGCAGGTCCGGCCGCAGCGGCCACGTTGGTGACGAGGGCGGCCGTGAGCCCGGCCGCGGCGATTGCTAGGCGTCCGCGCATGAGCGGCGCCCATCCTACTGCCCTTTGTCGCCCCGGGCGCCTCTTCGCCGGCCTTTTTTGTGTTTGGGGCGAAATTCCCCGCGGAACGTGCTCCCGAAGCGGCCGGCGATGGAACCCAGGGAGATCGCGACGAACGTTCAGGGAGCCGCTGGCGTCACTTCTACGGCGATCACGAAGTCCTCGGCGTCCGCCTCATCACCCCGGCCCGCGACCGGGATCGTGATGGTGGCCCGACCGGGCGCCGCGGCTCGGAACTCGAAGTGCTCCCGGGATCGGCCGCCGTCGACCTCCGGCGGCGGGCCTTCGGTCGTGCGGGACACGAAGCGCACCGCAATACCGTCGACCTTCGCTCGGCCCCAGCCATAGCGGTACTTGGGGTGGATGCCCTGCGACGACTCGGCCAGCTCGACGACGAGCTGATCGCCGGGATGAATGACCGGCGCGGGCTTCCCCCGCAGATCGGAGAGATCGATCGTCTTGCCCGTCGCCGGTACGGCGGCCTTGCCTGCGTCGTCGGCCTTGCCCTCGGCCTTGGCCGGCGTAGCTCCGTCGGCGGCTGGGGCCGGGCCTTCGTTGGGGGGAGCCGCCGGGCGATCGCCCGTGCAGCCCATCGTGACCGAGGCCAGGAGACACGGTGCCAGCACGCGGAGCATGCCGGCATGGTAGTCGCTATCGACGTCGGCGTCGCAGGCCGAGCAACACCAGCAGGCCGAAGGCCGCGAACCCGGATCCGGGGGCGTCGTCGGTGGCTTGGCAGGCGCAGCCGCGGGGCACGAGGCCGTCGTTGGTCAGGCCACCGCCGGCTCCTCCTCCGTCGTCGCTCCCACCATCGTCGCTGCCGCCGTCGTCGGAGCCATCGTCTCCGCCGTCGTCGCCCTCGAGCAGGCAGACCGCGCTGCAGCCGTCGCCGTCGAGGAGGTTGCCGTCGTCGCACTCCTCGGTGCCTTCGATCACCCCGTTGCCGCAGGCGTTGGCGCCGGGCCGATAGCCGACCACGCACAGCTCGTCGACCGTCCAGCCGCCCATCTCGAGGCCGCCGTCGGTGCGCACGCCGAATCCCAGCTGGACCTGGCCGCCGCTGGCGGCCGCGCTGATGTCGACGTCATGGAACACCCACTGCGAGTCGCGGTGGTGGACGTTGGCGCCCTGGTTGTCGTTGGCGCTCGCGAAGTTGCTCCACGCAATCTCTTCGTTGGCGGTGATGAAGGCCTGGTCGTAGAACCCGTCCTCGACCGTCAGCCAGCGCTGGTAGTGCAGTCGTACCGAGGCGTAGCCGGCCGGCACCGCGATGACCGGGCTGAGCACGGAGGTGTTGGAGCCGGGCGGGTAGAACCCGTCGCCGTTGAGGTCGAGGCCGAGCACGAAGGGATCGGGACCCGCGGCATCCGCCGGGTCACCCGCGAGGCCGAGCGGAACGTCGACGTCCCACGGGTTGGTGATCTCCCAGCCGTCGGCGAGGGCCTGGTCGAAGCTCGTGCAGTAGATGGGCTCGACCGGGCCGAACCAGTGCTGGAACCAGGGGTCGCCCTGGTTGGGCGGCACGATGCGCGCGGCCCCGGTGGAGTACTCGACGAGCACTCGATAGCGCATGACTTGGCCATCGGGCAGCGGGGGCAGGACGAGCTCGTAGCCGCCACCCACCGGGGTCATCTCGGCCAGCTGGGTGCTGGAGTCGCCGTCGCGGGGGCCCCACTCGATGAACGCGACCGCCTCGAGCGGGCAGGCGTCGAAGGAGGGCAGGTTCAGGTCCACGCGCACGCCGAGGCCCCCGGGGACCTCCTGGGCGACGACCTTCTCGGCCTCGATGCCCGTGCCCGAGAACAGCCCGTGGGAGCCGAAGGCCTGGTTGATCTCGCAGCCGTCGGGCGTGCCGTTGGCGAGGTTGCCGTCGTCGTCGTTGACGAGCAGGGCGGCGCCGTACATCGAGGGCATGTCCACCGCGCGGCGGGTGCCCTCGTAGAAGATGATGTCGGTGCGGCGGATGCCCTCGGCCGGGCCGTACTTCTCCATCAGCAGCGTACGCAGGTCCCACAGCGCGCCGCCGATGATCATGCCCGCCTGGTGGATCTCGCCGTCGTCCTCCGGCCACACGCGCTCGAAGCCCACCGGGTTCAGCTCGCGCAGGGGCTCTTCGTCGTAGAAGAAGCCGCGGCCCATGCCCGAGTCGCCCACGATCGTGGCGGCGAGGTAGTCGGAGATGCCCTCCGAAAGCGCGCCGTCGAAGGAGCCCACGCCGGGGATGAGGGACTGGCGATGCACCGAGTGCCCCGCCTCGTGATAGATGACGTCGGCCATCCGCCCCGTGTTCTCGCAGTTGTTGCTCGAACGCAGGAAGAACAGCGAGTCCCCGTCGGACATCGCGTTGCATTCGTCGTCGATGTTGACGGTGGCGGTGGTGCTGCGATTGAGCCACTCGAGGTCGGGGGCGAAGGCGCGGACGTAGCTCTTCACCGCCAGCAGGTGGGCGTAGGTGGTGGCCTGCGCGTCGCCGGCCTCCTCGTCGCCCTGGTTCCACACCGCCACGCCGCCGTCGGCCAGGAACAGCGTGTCGGTCAGCAGCGGCCCCGTCTCGTCGACGATCTCGGCGAAGGGGCCCTGCAGGCCCGGGCTGACATTGGCCGCGCTGCCGGGGAAGGTCACCGAGGAACTCAGGTCGGTGGTCTGCAGCTCGCCGTTGACCAGGACATTGGTCGAGGGCACGGGCAGGTTGACCCGCGGGAAGATCGGGCTGCGCGAGGAGGCGTTGTAGATGATCTGCCCCGACGCTTCGTGCATCGTGGACTGGCGAGCCACGGGCTCTCCGGTCTCGGCGTCGAGATAGACCCACCAGCGGCCCATGGGTGTTTCGGTACGAACCTCGGTCCGCACGACCTCGCGGTACTGCGGGCCCGAGCCGGTGCCGTCGTCCACGGGGAGGATCATCGGGGCGCTCACCGCCGTGTCGCTGCGCAGGGTGGCAGGCGAGAAGTCGCGGGCGATCCAGCTACGGGCCTGAGCGCGGACGGTGGTCTCGTCGGCGGGCGCGAGCGTGGAGCTGACGAACACGTTGGACTTGGCCAGGCTCGTGATCATCACGAGTCGGTCGTGCTTGAACAGCAGGCCGATCTGCCCCCCCACGACCTCGCGGCCGCCGGCGTGTTGCGCGAAGCCGACGCTGCGGATCCCGGCCGACTCGTCGTTCGACACGAGCACGAAGTCGGTGTCGCTCGAGCCGGGGGCGAGCAGGGCGACGTGGCGTCGGAGGAGATCACGAGCGACCCGCTCCGCCTCGTCGGGCGAAGCGATGACGCCGGGCGTGGCGAGTCCGGCCGCGATGATCTGCCGGGGGTGTTCTTGTTGGTCGTCCCAGGTCGCCCATGCGGAGCCGAGCTCGGCGGTCAACGCATCGAAGGCGCGGGCCCGGGCGGGGTCGGCCGCGGTGGCCCGGAACTCGTGCGGCGCCGCGAGGTGCAGGACGTGGCCATTGGCCAGCTCGTGCTCTCCGACCGCGGCCTTGGTGGTGGCAGGGGAAGTGACGGCGAGCGCGGTGGCGGGCCACAGCGCGGTGAGAAGAGACAAAACGAGCGTTCGATTCACCACAAAACCTGCAAACCCCAGGCATCGTTGTAGAAGTGAAGTCGAGAGGGGTCAAGGAGCGTTGCGTGCGCCGATCCGCGCATCACGATCGCACCCTCGGCCCGCATCTCGGCGGGACGATGCACTTCACGTTGTAGGCCGTCCGCAGTTGCCCGGTTACCGCTCGCCGTCGCGTCGGCGAAGTCACCGACGAAATGCCGTCGGCGAACGAATCAGGGTGAACGGACGTGGCGTGGTGACTAACCGGAGATGGGCTCGCTACGCGTCGGGCACACCAGCGCGCCGCCGTCTTCGCCCGAGCCGCAGGGCTCGCCGTCGGAGAAGTCTTCGATGCTGCGGGTGTCGACGAGCGGATCGCCGGGCCACGAGGACAGAGGGTCGACACTCTCGAGCGGATCGAGGCTCGCGAGCAAGGTCCCGCCGCAGTCGGGATCGCCCGGGTCGCACTCGCTCGACCAGCGACCTTCGTCGGAGGCGGCGGAGACCATACTCGCCGCGTCGGTCGAGCGGGCGCCGGGCTCGACATCACCCTTGGGCCAGACCATCAGCGCGACCACGGCGGCCGCGGCCCAGATGCCGCCGGCCATGCCGATGCGTCGGGCCAGGCGGCGCGGGGCCGAGATGCGAACCGGCTCGGCTTCGAGTTCGATCTGCGCGGCGACCTCGTGCATGAGGTTCTGGAGCTCGGCTTCGTCGGCCAAGCGCTGGGCACACAGGGCGCACTCGAAGACATGGGCCTCGAGGGCTTCGGCCTGCTCGGGATCGAGGGTGTCGCTGACGTAGGCCGCCAGGTCCTCTTGGCGAGGGTGGTCGGCGATGGGAAGGACGTTCATCGAAGTTTCCTCCGAGGCTCGGCGATGGCGGCCCGCATGCGCTTGCGGAGCTCGCAGACGATCTGGCGTACGCGCTGGACCGAGAGCCCCAGCTCTTGGGCGACCTCGGTCGGGGTCATGGCCCGCTCGCCGTAGAGCAGGGCAAAGACGCGTTGAGCGTTGGGCGAAGCCCGGTCGACGACCCCCCGCACGGTGCGGAGTTGTTGTCGGGCATTGAGCTGGCCCTCGGGGTCTAGGGTCAGGTTGGCGGCGGCCTGCTCTTGGCGGGGCCGGTCGAGTCGGGCGCGCCGTTCCTCGCGGCGCACATCGTCGCTGGCGAGGAAGCCGGCTTGGGTGATGACCAGGCCGGGCAGGCTGAGTTCTTTGATGAGGCCGGCGCGGTGACGATCGATGACCCGCAGCCAGGCGTCTTGGGCGAGCTCTTTGGCGCGCTCGAGCGGCACGCCGCGGCCGACCAAGGAGACGACGACGCGACGGCCGTGGCGGCGCATCATCTCGTCCCAGGGGACGTCGTCGACGGGTTGAGCGGGCGCGGCGTTGGCCGGCGCCTCGTGGGTGGGCACCGCCGCTTTGGACACCGTGGGCTCGGGACGGGGAGCCTCAGCCGCGGGCGCTTCGCGCTGCCGCGGCCACACACCCCACACGCTGCCGTCCCCGGCAGCGGCCGCCGCGGGGATGCCTGCACCCGGGGCGAAAATGGAGGGTCGGCTCACCATGGATCACAACGTCGTCGAGGCTCGTAGCATATCGCGAGCGTGTTTTGCGCAACGGAAGTCTCTCGATCTATGTATGGAGAGGTGAGCAGGTGTGTGATGGCAGCGTTGGCCGGGCGCCGCCACTACGAGCGCTTGCGACCGCTCGAACGCTTGCGCCCACCCGGGCGCTTGCCCTTGGGCGGGGCGTCGTCCTTGGTCAGTCGGGCGGCATAGACCGCGTGGCGCAGGCCCCCGCGACCGGGGCGAGTGCGATGCACGGAGAAGCCGGCCCGCGTGAGGCGGCGCTCGAAGCCCGCGTCGTGCTCCTCGCTCCACACCGAGAACACGCCTTGGGGTCGCAACGCGCGGGCGCTGTGCTCGATGGCGTGGCGTCCGTAGAAGGGATCGGCGTTGGCGTCGGTGCCGGAGTGCGGGCCTTCGAACAGGTCGAGCACGATCGCATCGAAGCTGCCGGGCTCGCTGCGGCGGATGAGGGCCGCGACGTCGGCCACCACGATCGTCACGCGCGGATCGGAGAGCGCCTCGCCGTTGACCGCGGCCAGCGGTCCCTCGCACCAGGTGGCGATGATGCCGTGCAGCTCGGCCACCGTGATCTGGGCGGTGGGGGGTAGCACGTCCAGCGCAGCGCGGAGGGTGCAGCCCATGCCGAGTCCGCCGATCAGCACCCGCGGCGCGGGGTGAGTGGCCAGGGGTTCGCATGCCACTTCGGCCACCGCCAGCTCCGAGCGGTTGGCGAAGCTGTTCATCAGCACGCGGCGATCGACGGTGATCAGGAACTCGCGGGCGCCCTCGCGTCCGCGGGCGGAGAGCCCGAGCTCTCCGTCGTCCGTCTGTGCCGTGTCCAGGACTTCCCAGGGCTGCACGAAAAGTCGCTCCTCGCGAGAAGCGGTGGTTTACAGCAAGTCCACGCGCGCCAGCGCGGTGGCGGTGCGCGCGACGTGCGAAACCGGTCTCTGCTCCCGTACCGGGCCTCCTGACGCCGATTTGGCGCGGTCGTGAGCTATGGCGGCGCCGGCTTCGGGCATCCTTTTTTCATCGATCACGCCCCGGTTTCGCCCCATGGGCCCATGCCTGCGCCGACCATGGGCAGGCTCGACGCTTTCGAGGATCGACCATGCCTGACAAACCATCGCTCGCTCTGCTGGGATTCGTGTTCGTCGGTCTGGCCTGTGGTGACGATGGGGGCAATGCCGATGCGGCGGCCGACGGCGCGGCGACGCTCGGGGGCGAGACGGCCAGCGCGGACGAGGACAGCTCGGCCGGCTCCGACGACTCCGACGGCTCGTCGCCCATCACCGCCGTCGATGCGGCCGCGGACATGGCCAACGGCTTCAACGTCGGCAACGCCTTCGACTTCCCCCAGCACCCGCGGACCTTTGCCTCCGCCGGGGCGATGATCGACGCCTACTACGACGAAGGCTTTCGCACCGTTCGCCTCCCCGTGAGCTGGATCGACAGCGCCTGGGCGGGCGAGCCCCCGCTGGCCGCGACCGACGGCACCGTCGACACGAGCCACCCACGCCTGGCGGAGATCGAGTCCACCGTCGACCACGCGCTCGACAAGGGCATGTACGTGGTGCTCGACCTGCACCACGAAAACTGGCTGTACGACGAGCCCTGGAGCGACGGTCAGCTCACCCGCTTCGAGCAGCTGTGGTCGGGTGTCTGCGAGATCTTTGCCGATCGCCCCTACCAGCTGATCTTCGAGGCCATCAACGAGCCGCACGGCACCATCGAGAACGACAGCGTCGCCGTGCAGGCGCTCAACCAGACCGCCTACGACGTCATCCGCGGCTGCGGGGGCAACAACGCCGAGCGCATCCTCGTGATCGACGGCGGTCACTGGGGCAGCCGCACCGGGCTGCCCGCGATCTGGCCCGAGGTCACCGACATCCCCGGAGGCGGCGAGGACCCCTACGTCATGGCGTCGGTGCACTACTACGAGCCGCTGGTGCTGACCCACGGCGACGATGCCTCGGGGGTCGACACCATGTGGTCCGCGGCCACCATCGCCAACCACTTCCAGTTCGTCGAGAATTGGTCGCAGGGCCAGGTGCCGATCTTTCTGGGCGAGTTCGGCATCAACTGGGACCAGCACGCGCACGTCGTCAACGACAACATCCAGGGCTGGATGGGCGCGGTGGCGGACGAGTGCCGCACCCGGGGCTGGGGCTTCGCGATCTGGGACGACGGGGGTTGGTTCCGGGTGATGGATCGCCAGACGCAGCAGTTCAACGGGCTGCAAGACGCCGTCGTGCCCTGACGCGGGCGTTCGAACAAAAGAGGACACCGAGCCTCGCATTCGCGGGCCCGGTGTCCGGGAGACACGCCCTTTCGCCTGGCGTGTCGACGAAACGTGGAGGGGTTAGGGAACGGGGAGGACTTCGCCGTCCTCGGCGCACAGCGAGGTCTCGAGGTGCCCGGTGACGCGCAGCCCGTCGCAGGCCGCGTTGCAAAGCTCGATGGTGGAGCGCTGGGTGTCGTCGGTGAAGTGCCAGCCCGACTCGGTGCTGCAGTCGGTGATCTGTTCGATGAGCTCGTCGTCGACGCGGACCTCGAAGGAGGCGTTGTCGGGCACGGCGACCTCGAGGGGCAGGGTGCACTCGATGCGGGCGGCGACCTCGTCCAGCGCGGTGTACAGCGCGGTCTCGTCGTCCGCCGCGTAGTAGGGCAGCTCGCCGTCACGCGCCACGCCACCCGCCAGGGCCACGTCCTCCAGCACCTCGTGGGCGTTGGCCTGGGCGTAGTCGACATACTCGTCGCGGATGTCGATGCCGACCACGTAGGTCGGGACGCCCATGGTCTCGTACGCGGACTCGACCACCGAGGGCAGCGACTCGTCGTACAGGAACATGCCGTTTTCGTCGGCGCAGTTGGCCAGGCCGTCGGTGACCAGGAGCACGGCGCGAGGGCTGCCGTCGGCCTGCTCACTCAGGTGGTTCAGGGCGGTGACCATGCCCGCGCGGGCCGGGGTCGCACCCTGCACCGTGGTGTCGGCGCTCGGCATGGAGGCGAGGATGTTCGCGGCGTTGTTGGCATCGGTGCGCACGTCGGGGCCGCTGTCGACCCGGCACGCCGCCTCGAAGCCCTGGTCCCAGTGCCCCGCGTCGGCGGCGGGGAACAAGGTGGCGCCGAAATCGATGGTCGCGTCGTAGGTGGTCAGCAGGTCCGAGACGACCGAGTGCAGGCTCGACCAGCGGGTGACCTCTTCGCCGCCATGAACCCAGCGCTCGTCGCTCATGCTCGAGGACTTGTCGAGCACGAGCATGACCTGCGGGGCATTGGCTTGGAGGTCGAAGGTCTCGCTGATGCACTCCTCGGGATCGGCACTGATGCCGTCGTCCGCGGCTCCGCCTTCGGCACCCGCACTGGCGGCTCCGCCGTCGTCGAGGCCCGCGTCTTCTCCCTCGTCGTCGAATCCAGAAACGTCGATGCCGTCTCCGCCCGCCGAGGCGAACGGGTCATCGCCCGAGTCGCCGACACAGGCCCCGAGCAGGGCGGTGGCGATCAAGGAGACAGCGAACGGTGACTTCGCAAGCATGCCCACTAACGGAGCAAGACCGGGGCCACCCACATGTAGGGATCAAAAACCCTGGAATCCCGGCGACTCAGGAAGAACACCCGAGATGTCTCACACGTGGATCCACTGGCTTGTTCAATGGGTTGGCCTGGCTACGCCATTGGCCGCTAGGACTCACATGTAGGCTTTCGCAATACATGCCGCCACCCGGGCGTTGTTGCGGACCAGGGCGATGTTGCTGGCGAGGCTCCGTTCACCGGTGAGCTCGACCACCCGCGCGAGCAAGAAAGGCGTCACGTCCTTACCGACGATGCCGCGCGCGTCCGCTTCACCGAGCGCCTGCTCGATGGCGGTGTCAATCTCGTCTTGGTCCATCGCATCTGCGGCGGGGATCGGGTTGGTCACCAGGATGCCGCCGCCCAACCCGACCTGCGGATTCCACTGCATGGCCATCATGGCCGCGACCTGCTCGGGGGTGTCGAGCCTCAGCGGGGCCAGGCAACCGCTGGTCCGCGTATAGAAGGCAGGGACCTCGTCGCAGCCGTAGCCGATCACGGGCACGCCGTGGGTCTCGAGCACTTCGAGCGTGCGGGGGATGTCGAGGATCGCTTTGCACCCGGCGCACACGACGGCCACCGGGGTGCGGGCGAGCTCGGTGAGGTCGGCGGAGACGTCCAGACTGTGTTGTCCCCCACGGTGAACACCGCCGATGCCTCCCGTGGCGAACACGGCGATGCCGGCCTTGGCCGCGCACAGCATGGTGGCGGCAACGGTCGTGCCTCCGCGCCACCCCGAAGCCAAGGCCACTGCGAGATCCCGACGGCTGAGCTTGCGGGCGTCTTCGTCCTTGGCGAGCGCTTCGAGACGGTCGTCACTCAGGCCAACCCTGATCCGTCCGTCCATGATTGCGATCGTGGCGGGGGTCGCTCCGTTTTCTCGTACGGTGGCTTCCACTTCGCGCGCCGTCTGGGCGTTGGCGGGCCACGGCATTCCGTGCGTGATGATCGTCGACTCCAGCGCAACCACGGGGCGCCCCGCTTCGATGGCGGCGGCGACCTCGGGTTCATAGACGAAGGGGTTGGTCGATGACTCCATGGTCGGCCGCCGCAATGTACGATGCCCGAGCCCCGAGGGGCGAGGACTGGCCATGGTCTTGAACGTTCGACAGCTCGTGACTCTTGCCGCGTGTGGAGCTCTGCTCGGCACCGCTTCTTGTGATCCTTCGCCATCGCCGACGACCGTGTCGCGGGTCGATGCGCCGCGGCCGGATGCACACGCGGCCATGGTCGTCGCGAGCAAGCGCCTGGTCATCTCGCCCACCGCCGCGCTCGTGGCCGAAGACGGCCATGGGCGCCAGGTAACGGTGTTGCCCAAGCCTCGCTCGCTCGACGTCTACGCCAGCGAGTGGCGGGGACGCGCCCTCGATCCGGTGCTGCACATCGGCGACCTGCACTTCCATCACTACGAGCACCCGGCCCGAGAAGTGATGCGCTTCACCATCGACGACGTCGGACGGCTGAACCGGGGGGACGAGGTCTGGCTGCAATGGGGTGACGACGTGGCCTCACGGATCATCATCTCGCGCTCGCTGGAGGTGCCCCGATGAACCGTCGTGTGTGGTGGCTTGGTGGGCTGGTGCTGGCGGTTGCCTGTGGCGACGACGCGACGATGGTCGACACCGACAGCAATGGCGCGAGCGGGGACTCGGGAGCGACCGCGGCCACGGCCGACGACGCGACCGCCGATGGTCCCATGCTCGACGAATCGGCGGGCGCCTGCGTCGAGGCCTTCGAGCTCGAGTGCCCGGCCGATCAGAGCGTGCAGTGCGTGGGTCCGCAGACGCCGGTCATGGTCGAGGCCCCCGAGGCACCCTGCGAAGAGTGGACCGTCAGCGGGGAGGCACCCGAGTCGCTGCCGCCGGGCGATCACGAGGTCGAGTTCGTCATGGAGCTCGACGAGATGGTCGCCACCTGCACCACGGCGATCACCGTGATCGACGAGGACCCGCCCTTCATCGACTGCCCCGAACCCGGCACCTTGGTCCTGCGCACCGAGCCGGGCCAGGAGGTCATGCCGCCCTCGCTGTCGGCCGACGACCTGTGCTGGGACGAGCTGGAGTTCACCACCGATCCGCCCGTGCTGCCGGGTGGAGTGGTCGACGTCGAGTACACCGCGACCGACGGCAGCGGAAACTCGGCCTCCTGCACCACGCAGATCGAGGTGCTCGACGCGTTCGCCGTCGAGGGCTTCCGCATCATCAGCGCCACGCTCACTCAATCGGGCGGCACCGACGTGACCCTGGCGTGGGAGCCGAACCCCGCGTCGCCCATCTCCGGCTATCGGGTAGAGATCGCCGACGGCCCCGATGGCCCCTGGACCGTGCTGGACACGGTGCCCGGCGACGAGCAGCTGTACACCCACTCGATGACCGATCCCACCGCATGGTTTCGGGTGGTCACTGAGTCCGAGCTGGGCGAGGGCGGGGCCACGGCCGGGCGCATCGCCTACTCGGTCACCGACGAGTTCTACGACATCCGCGACGTGCCCGTGCCCGGGGTGCCCTTCGACACCACGCTCTACGGCGTGGTTCGTTATCCCAGCGCGCTCGACGAGGGCCCGTTCCCGCTCATCGTCGTGCTGCACGGCAACCACGGCAACTGTCGGGACCCCGGCGATCCCAACAGCGACTTCTGCTCCACCAGCCAGGACCACGAGTGCTCGATTGGAGGCGCGGACACGGCTCCCAACGCCGAGGGCTACATCTACTTCCTCGACACCCTGGCGGCGCAGGGCTACGTGACGGTCAGCATCAGCGGCAACGCCATGAACTGCCGCACCGACTACATCATCGAGCGCTCGCAGCTCATCGTGGAGCACCTGCGGCACTGGTCCGACTGGGGCGCGGGGCAGGGGGCGCTGGGCGGCGTGTTCTCGGGCGGGCTCGATCTTTCGCAGGTCGGCCTGGTGGGGCACTCGCGGGGCGGCGACGCCGTGTCCAACGTGCCGGGGATCTTGGCCAACAGCCCCGTCCCGGGCGTCGACATCCAGTCGGTCTTTGCCATCGCGCCCACCGACTTTCACGACGTGCAGGTGCGCAACACCGACCTGGCCGTGCTGCTGCCCGCGTGCGACGGCGACGTCAGCAACCTGTCGGGTCATCGACACTACGATCGCTCGATCAACTTCGACGACGGCGTCGAGCAGGCCCAGGTGATGTTCATCGGGGCCAACCACAACTACTTCAATACCGAGTGGCGCCTGTCGGAGTGGGAGCTGTTCCCGGGCACGCATCCCAACTGCGAGCCGAGCTCCGCGCCGCAGCAGCGCGAGCAGACCCATATGCTCGAGGCCACGCTCGGCTCGTGGTTCGGCACCACGCTGCAGGGGGAGGCGACCGAGGCCTTCGTGATGGCCGAGGAGCCCTCGCCCAGTGCCTTCGACGCGTGGGCGCAAGCCAGCCTCGATCTACGGTGGTCCTACTCCTCGCCGGACCGGGTCAGCATCGACGACTTCACCGGACCCGAGACGCCGAACACCAACGACCTGGGCGGCACCAATACGCTGGGCAACGATTGGTTCTTGTGGGAGGTCTGCCAGGCCACCAACTGCGACACCCGCTACCCGCACCTGCGCAACTCGCTGCGGCTCCTGTGGGAAGAGGGCAACACGCCGCTGGCTCGCTTCGAGCTCGGGGGTTACGACGCCTCCGGGGCGGGCACGCTGTCGTTCCGGGTCGTCTCGCGCTTCAGCAGCCTCAACACCGGGCTGGCGGAGCAGGACTTCTTCATTCGGGTGATCGACACCGAGGGCGGCTCGGTGCAGCTGCCCGTGTCGGATCTCAAGGTGCTCAATCACCTCTATCCGCAGACCGACGTGCTGGAGATCCTCGAGACGGTGCGGCTGCCGATCGACACGCTGCTCGAGTACGAGCCCGCGTTGGCCGTGGATTCGCTCGAGGCGCTCGAGTTCGAGATGACCGCGCTCGATCGCTCGGGCTCGGTCATCATCACCGACCTCGAGTTTGCCCAGTAATCGCGGGGCGCACGGTCGGCGGGACCGGGCGGCGCGGGTTCAGAAGAACACGCGCAGCCCTCCTGTGGGGCCGTGTAGCTCGACTCGGCCCACCGCGCGCGCCTCGTAGCCGCCGAACACCTCGAATCGACGCAGCATCACGCCGCCCGTCGCTCGAAACGAGTAGGTCCACGCGTCGCCCAGGGTGCCCACGTCTAGCCGGCTGCGCAGCACCAGGGGCCGCACGGGATACACCGCGAGGCGAACCGTCGCATTGCTTCCCATCGCGTCGGTGCGCTCGACGGAGGGGTGGGCCCGACCATCGATCATGAAGTTCACGCCCAGCCCCACGAGCAAGCGCACCCGAGGACGTAGCAGGGGCACCATCAGGGCGTTGGCGCTGCCGAGGGTGAGGGCATCCAGCGGGCGGATCTCGAGCATCGGGTTGAAGTCGACGGCGAGCCCGACCGCCCGCCCCACTAGCTGTAGGTCGACCCCGGAGCGGACGAGCGTCGGGCTGAACCACGCCCCATCGAGGGCCACCGAGCCCGAGAACATGCGGCTGCGCGGCGCCGACTCGCCGTCCGCCACGATGCGCATCTGGCCGCGATAGCCACGCGCGTAGGGAAAGGGAGCGTAGCGGCGCTTGGCCACCAAGTCGCCGAGCCCGACGCAATCACCCGAACACGAGGCTCCCGTGCCGTCGTAGTCGTAGTCATCGTCGTCGTAGCCATCGTCGTCATCACCGCCGAACAACGACCACGAGGAATCGTCGGAGGAGCCGCTCGTCTCCGAGCGCATATCGTCGAGGTCGCCCGCTCGAGCCAGTGAAGGAGTGCCCGCGATCACAGCGAGCAGCGGCGAGACTTTCAACCAACGAAGCACCCCGGGGTCCGTTGCAGGAAGGGCGCCGAAGGTGCGGCGACCTCCGATCAAGCACTTGGCGCGACGAGTGTCGTGGATTCACCACAGTGTTGCCCCAGGTCGCCGCGGTCAAACGGCAACACCGACCGACTCGGCGCTCGTCGGCAAAAGAGCACAAAGCATCAAAACTGGGTGGTGGCCCATGGCTACGTTGAGGACATGAACAACCCCCTGAAAACCACCTGGGACCGCTACGTTGCCACCTGGAAGGTCGAGTCCGTCTCGGACACGCGCGCGCTCTTCGAGGGCATCCTCGATCCCGATTGCCGCTACACCGACCCCCTGGGAGCCACCCGTGGCTGGGACGACCTCATCAGCTACATGACCGAGTTCCACCGCCAGATGCCCGGCAGCCACTTCGTCACCACGCGCTTTTTGTCCCACAACAACCGCAGCGTCGCCGCCTGGAACATGGTCGGCCGCGACGGCTCCGTGCTCGGCGACGGGATCAGCTACGGTGAGTACAACGACGCCGGGCAGCTGGTCACCATGACCGGCTTCTACGAGTGGCCCAACGCCTGAGCCCGTCCCATGGACTACGCACGCCAGATCCAGCGCGGCATCGACTACATCGAGGCCAACCTCGAGTTCGACATCGAGCTTTCGCGGGTGTCGAAGGTCGCGGGGATCAGCCATTGGCACTTTCAGCGGATCTTCAAGGCGGTCACGGGCGAGACGCTCAAGACCTACATCCGCTCGCGTCGCATGGCCAATGCCCTCGATGCCCTGCTCACCACCAAGGCCGGGATCCTCGAGATTGCATTCCGCGCTGGCTTCGAGTCCCAAGAGGCCTTTACCCGTGCGTTCAAGAAGGCGTTCGGCATCACGCCCAACGCCTACCGCAAGCTCGGCAACGACAGCCTCTTCCTCAAGAAGGTGCAGATCGACGCCGAGTACTTGCGGCACCTGAAGAGCAACGTCTCGCTGCAGCCCGACATCGACGACGCCCCGTCCATGGTGCTCGTGGGGCTGCAGACCTTCTTCTATGGCGTCGACTCCGACAAGAACAACATCGGCGAGGCGCTGCCCCCGTTGTGGGAGAGCTTCATGGCGCGCATCGGGGAGATCGACGACGTGCGGCCGGGCGTCTGCTACGGCGTGATCCAGCCCGTGGACGCTGGCTCCGCGCGGCTGTCCTATCACGCGGCCGTCGAGGTCTCGACGCTCCCGACCTTGCCCGAGGGCATGGTCAGCGTGGAGATCCCCGCGGCCACCTACGCCCACTTCACCCACCGCGGCCCGGCCGAGAACTTCGACCACACGGTGAATTACATCTACTCGACTTGGTTGCAGCAATCGGGGTTTCGGCACACCTACGGGCCCGACGTCGAGATCTACGGCCACGAGTACCACCCGACCTCGCCCGACTCGGTCATGGGCTACGCCATCCCCATCGCCAAGGGCAGCTGAGCCGATGTCCGCATGATTGACAGCGTGTCCCTCTCGCCCGTCCGTCAGAGTCCTTTTCGGCACGGGCGGCCACGCGCGGGTCCGGCAAGCGTGCGTAGGGACGTGTCTGGCGGTTGGCCCTGCCTTTGCAC
This sequence comes from Myxococcota bacterium, assembly GCA_039028615.1. Lineage (GTDB taxonomy): Bacteria > Myxococcota_A > Polyangia > Nannocystales > Nannocystaceae > Paraliomyxa. The sequence goes on from JBCCHT010000040.1 coordinate 83,078, forward strand.
TCCCCTTGGGCATGACCGTCCTCGGAACCCTCTCCGTACTCCTTTCGTCTGCCCTGTTCGCCACCCCCAAGCCCGCGGCTTCCGGCCCCAGCCCGACCGAGGTCGAAGTGGAGGTCGTCGAGAAGGGCGGCGCGACCCCGAGCCGGTTCTCCTTCGTGGTCCCCATCGACGGCTCCGTCTCCGCGTGGGTCGACCGCGGCGACAATGGCCGGCACTGCAAGGTCGGGGTCGACTCCGTCCGCGCGGGCCTTCGTCTCGACCTCCAGTGCAACGGCGCCGCGGGGCAGTCGCTGGATGTCCACGCCACGCGTAGCCTCAAGCGGGGCTCTCGCACCCGACTGGCGGCCATCCAGCGCCCGGGCGGCGCCAAGCGTCAGGTCTTCGTGACCTTGCGGTAGCCGAAGCGCACCTCGAAACCCGTGCGAGCGACCACCCGGCCCCGTCGACCGGCGCCGCGTTGTCCATGGTCGGAGGGCGCTCGGTGCAAAGGTCGAGGTTCCCTGATAGAGCGTCACGCTGCAGCGCAGGGAATCGAGGCCCGCACCCGTGACCAACCCGAGCACGACGAGTCACGCCAGACTGGCGATGGCGCGCACGACAACCACCCGGATGCTCCTCGAAGGTGCCGATGGTGGTCGTCGGGAGCCATCGTTCGAGGACGGCGCGTTCGCGCTGGTCGCGGTGAGCTACGCCGACGGCTCTACGAAGCCCACCTGCGGAATCTTGTCGCGCATGAGCTCCGTCTACGATTTGCTCTCGTCCCAGCCGGGCGGAGACGTCGGGCCAGGCGACTACGGACTCACTCCCGATGACCCCTGCGCGTATTTGATGGAGCTCGAGCGCGACAGCCTCGCGTCTTTGGGCTGTGTTCTCGGGTTCGACGCCAGCAGCTTTTTCAATGGTCGGGGGCCGACCAACCCCTACCGCGGCATGCTCACCGCGCTCGCGACCGAGCTGCGTCACGCCTGGGTCCTCTTCGCCTGGTCCGATGAACGCTACGAGTGGGCTCTGGCGATCGTCGACATCACCGAGGGCCTGCCCGTCGAGCCGCGTCGCGACGACCTCCCGGTCAGCTTGGCCGAGGCCTACGAGGATGGTCGGGTTGCCGGCTTTGCCAAAGTGCTCGAGTCGGGGGAGTCCCCTGGTCCTGGAGAGCTTCACCGCGCCCTTTCTTCGCTCTCGGATGAAACCCGGGTCGAGGTCGTTGCCCTGCTCCTCGAAGCCGGGGCCGACCCCAACGCCGCGGACGTTGCGGGCGAAACGGTCTTGGCACGAGCCGCGCGGAACCCTGCCATTGGTGGGCCGCTGGTGCGCCTGCTCCTCGAGCATGGTGCCCGGCCCGACCTCGCCGCGGCGGAGGCTGCGGCCACGTTGGGGGTCGTCGGCGTGGTCACGCTTCTGCCGGTTGCCGAGCATTCCCTGCGCTACGCCGCCCGCAACAACCACGTCGATGTGGTCGAGCACCTGCTCACCCGCATCACGGACGTGGATCAGCACGACTTCACCGCGCTGCACGGAGCCGCGGTCGAGGGGCACGTCGAGGTGTGTCGTCTCCTCGTCGAGGCCGGAGCGGATCCCGGGCGGCTCACCGCCAAAGGACAAAGCGCCCTGGACCTCGCCGTGAAGCATGAACGCCTCGAGCTGGTGCAGTATCTGGAATCCGTTCGAGGTCGCCGGGGCGACTGACGGACGGCCCCAAACCCTCGAAGCCGGACGATCTTCAGTCCTCTGCGTTGCGAAGGTCGTCGAACGACACCCCGCACTTCTTCCGGCACGACGCAGGCGGCCGCAGCGAGAACGCGGTGGCCTTGCCCACCGCGCGGGGCCCATCGATATCCACCTTCAGCATGCGGGGCCCGTCTTTGCTGCCCCATAGCTCGACCAACATGGTCTCGGCATCTTCGCGTCGCAGCCGGGCGTACATGCCGGTTTCCTTGCCTGAACTCATGCCCAGCAGCTCCCCTTCGGAGTCGATCGCCGCGACCCGCCACTCGCGGCCGCACTCGCCCCCCGTGCTCAGGAGCATCATCGTGCCGCCGCCCAGATCGCAGTGATGCCACTGGTCGGCGACGATCTTGGCCCGGCGCGGCAAGTGGGGCTTCAGCAGCTCGAGCTGAGCCTCGCTCGCCTTGCCGCACCCAGGGGTGTTCCCGAGGGTGGTGGTGTCGTCGCGCGACAGCGGGGTGGTGTCGAAGCCCCAGGCCTCGAGCAGCTCCTTCGGCGGCCGTCGCTCCAATCGGTTGTACGCACGCCGCTCGAAGTCGTCGCCGTCGAGCAGCACGGCCTGCATCGTGCCGTCATCGAGGCCCAGGATGCCCAGGGCCATGCCGAGGCCTTCTTTGTGGCGGAAGGCGCTGGTGCCGAAGGCCCCGAAGTCCCCCAGGGGCACGGAGATCCGGGTCTCGCGATCGTAGAGCTGGTAGGTGCCGCGGTGCTCACCGCACGAAGCCCAGCTCGTGTTCTCGATGAGCAACATGCGATCGCCCTGTTTGCCGTAGACGGCGGTGCCGGGCAGCATCCGCTGGAGGCGACCGTCGACGTCGACCTGCTCGACGAACGACGCGCGGGCGTTGTGGATCCGCGCCTTGCTCTTCCACGGCGCGCCGTCGAAGGTGATGACCCGCTTGGACAGGTCGAGGTTGAGCGGAGGCCGGGGCGCACCCGTGCGGCCGTAGACTTCGAACTCGGCCAGGTGCATGGGCCCCTCGCCGTGCATCTCGATGATCTCGAGGCTGAAGTTGCGGCTGGGGATGGGCTCCCCGAGCAAGACGTGCCACGGGCGGTCGTCGTCCGGCACCTTCACTTCGGTCCAGCCCTCGTGGGTATGCATGCGCACGATGCTGGGGCGCGCGTGCGGACCCCCGCCCTCGGGCGCGGCCGAGTACAGCCGCAGCCCGGCCACGTCGGCGGGCTCGGGGAAGTGGATGCCGATGGCGCAGCTCTTTTCCTTGGTGGGCGTGCAGGTCCACGAGGTGCGCAGGTTGTCGTCGCGGGTCAGCCGTGGAGCGCCCTCGCCAGGATGGGACCACTCGGGGATCTCGATGGCGCCCGCCAGCGCGTGCAGCTTGGACAGCTTCTGGAGCGCGAAGCTCATGTGCTCGTTGGCCGTGCCGTAAAAGCGCAGCTTGTGCTCGGCCTTGGTCAGCGGCTCGGGCAGCAGCGGCGACTTTTCGGGCGTGCCCCCGGACTCGCCCGCCGCTTCCTCGGGCTTGGCCTTGGTCTCCGGTTTTTCCTCGCCGCCGTCGCAGCCGGGCAGCAACAGGGCGAGAGCGACAACCACACGTGGAGCGAAGTCAGACATCCGCGGATCCATGGGTAACACGAGGGGCGACGCGGCGCATCGGGCGGGGCCTGGCTGTTACGATCCGGGACCGTGCCCCGCCCCGACCGAGCCGTCCGCGATGCGCCCCGGCGTGGTCGTGACGCATGGGTGGCGCTGTTGCTGCTGATCTCCCTCGGTGTGACCGCGCCCTACTTCAGTCGGCTGATGAACGCCAACGAGCGACCGCGGGTGCTCCAGGCGATCGCGTGGGTCGATGCGGCGGAGCTCGCCGTGGACGGGCCAGCCGCGCGGGGGATCCGCCCGGGGATCGACGTGTCGCGGTCTCCGGTCGACGGTCGTCTGTATCCGAACAAGCCGCCCGGGGCGACGGTACCCGCGGTGGTGGGCTATGCCGCGCTGCGCTTGGTCGCCGCCGTGGGCGGGCCCGAGCCGAGCCTGCGGTCCACCACCATCGCGGCGCGGGTGCTGGGCGGGCTGTTGCCGACGATGGTGCTGCTGCTGTGGTTGGCTCGGCGCCTGCGTGCTCGAGGGGCCGGGCCGGCGGGGGACGCCGCGGTGCTGATCGTCGCGCTGGCGACTCCGCTCACCAGCTATGCACGCCTGCTCTTCGGTCACAGCCTCGCCGCGTGCCTGGTACTGCTCGGCGCCATGCTGGTGGTCGATGGCCTCCGCGAACCCGAGGGCGATGCTCGACGTGCGTTGCTCGGCGGGGTGCTGGCCGCCTCGGCGATCACCGTCGAGTACGCGGCCGCCTTTGCTGGCCTGCCCTTGGCGGTGCTGGTGATCGCGAAGTGGCGCGGCGGAACCCCGTGGCGCGTGGTCGCGGCGGCGGTGGTCGGCGCGTGCCTGCCCGTGTTGGCGCTCGCCGCCTACCATGCGGCGGTCTTCGGCAGCCCGTGGGCGACCGGGTATCACCACGTGGTCGATGCCGACTTCGCCCAGACCCACGCGCAGGGCCTGCTCGGTCTGGGGCTCCCCACGGGCACGTCGTTGTTCGAGCACGGGCTGTCGCCGTGGGGCGGGCTGCTGGTGTGGGCTCCGTTGGTCGCGGTGGGCTTGGGCGCGGGCCTATGGCAGTGGTCGAGCCTCGATCTCGAGGCACGCTTGGCCACCGCGATGCTGGCGATGTTCACCCTCATCGTACTCGGCCTGCAGCAGACCGGTGGCTGGCGGGTGGGCCCGCGCTATCTCGTGCTGGCGATGCCGCTCGCGGCGTATGGGCTCGTGCCCGCGCTGCGGTGGGCCCAGGAGCGGTCCGTGGTCGCGATGATCCTGCTCGGTGTGGCCATCGCGTCGACGGTGCTCAATGCCCTCGCCGCCAACCTGTTTCCGCACCTGATCCCGCACGGCAATCCGCTCGCCGACGTCTTGCTTCCGCTCGTCGCCGAGGGCCGAGCGCCGTCGTCGTTGCTGCCCGGCGCATGGCTGACGCTGGTCACGGTGTTGCTCGTACCGGTTGCGCTCGTGACCCTCGCATTGGCGCAGTCTTTCGCAGACACGAGCGCGGACGCGACCCCCGTTCGCCCGGCGTTCGTCGTTGCCATGGGGGGGGCGATCGCGGCCGCCATCCTGGCGCTTGGTTGCACCATGCCCAGTCACCCCGAAGCCGACGGTGACCTCGCCGCCATCCACTCGATCTGGGAACCCGGCGGCGCGCGGTCACCTCGACATGTCCCGCTGACTCCACTGCCCTGAAAATTTCTCGGCGAGTCGTTGGAACTTTCTTCTTGACGATGCGTCTTGCATGACGCATAGGAAGTTCATCATGACCACGAAGCGACAGATTCTCGATCGGAGCGAAGGGCTGCAGTCGCAGTGCCATCGTTTGGATTGGAATTTGCCCGTGGCCATGCTGAGCCCAGCCGCGGGCGCAACTCACCAGTTGGGTGAGTAAGTTTCCAAACTTCAGAATTTGCGCGCCAGAGGGCCCTTAGCCGTTGATTCGGCGGCCCTCTCGGTGGCCCCCGACGTTCGTCGGGCGGTGCATCGGCGCGGCGGTGGGGTCGGGATCCGAGGATAGGAGCCTGGTCCGAGCCCCCGCCGGAGCAAGCCGCATGTCGCCGGAAACGACAGCGGCCCGAGCATGACGATGGAGCTTTCGCGAAGGGCGTCCTCGACTGCATGGAGTCGAGCGGCGTCGTCGTGTTCGCCGTCTCGCGTCGGCACGCGGTGGCCCCGGCGTCGTGACCTCATGGAGAGGTTCGGCGACGCCGGGGCCGGGGCCCACTTTTCTCGAGTGTCCACAACAACGGATAGACCAATGAACAAGCAGCACATCAACGTCGGAACCATCGGACACGTCGACCACGGCAAGACCACGCTCACCGCGGCGATCACCAAGGTCATGGCGGAGCGTTTTGGTGGCAAGGCCCGCGCCTTCGACGAGATCGACAACGCCAAGGAGGAGAAGATGCGCGGCATCACCATCTCCGCCTCGCACGTGGAGTACGAGTCCGAGACGCGTCACTACGCCCACATCGACTGCCCCGGTCACGCCGACTACATCAAGAACATGATCACGGGCGCCTCGCAGATGGACGGGGCGATCTTGCTGGTCGACGGCAGCCAGGGGACGCAGCCCCAGACACGGGAGCACATCGTGCTCGCGCGTCAGGTCGGGGTCGAGCACTTGGTGGTGTTCGTCAACAAGGTCGACATCGCCGACGAGGAGATGCTCGAGCTGGTCGAGATGGAGGTGCAGGAGATGCTCGAGGCCTACGGCTACGAGGACGCGCCAGTGGTGCGGGGATCCGCCCTGCAGGCGCTCGCGGGTGAGCAGATCGAGGCGATCGAGCGGCTGGTGGAGGTCATGGACAGCCACTTCGTCGTGCCCGAGCGCGACCTCGAGTCGCCGTTCCTCATGCCCATCGAGGGGGTCTGCACGATCCCCGGGCGCGGAACGGTGGTCACCGGTCGTGTCGAGCGAGGTCGCCTGACCGTGGGCGACACGATCGAGCTGGTGGGTCGCTCCGAGGACAAGCCGCGGTCGGTGGTCGTCACCGGGATCCAGGCGTTTCACCAGGACATCCCTTCGGCGGACGCCGGGCTCAACGTGGGCATGTTGCTGCGTGGGGTCGAGCGCGGTGAGGTGGAGCGAGGGCAGGTCGCCATCGCTCCGGGTAGCCTGAAGCCGCACACGGCGGGCCGCGCCGAGGTCCTGACCCTGTCCACCAAGGAGGGCGGTCGCCACACGGCCTTCACCTCCGGGTACCGGCCGCAGCTGTACTTCGGGGCGACGGATGTCTCCGCGACCCTCGACGTGGGTGAGGTGGGCCGAGTGGACCCCGGGCAGCGAGCGGAGATCGCATTCCGCCTCGACAAGCCCGTGGCCTGCGAGCCCGGGATGCGGTTCGCGATCCGTGAGGGTGGCCGAACCGTGGGTGCCGGCTTCGTCACGCAGGTCGGCTGAAGACGACGATTTGGCCCGGGAGGCGGTGCCCCGAACACGGGGGCCGCTCCCGGGCCGATCGGTTGGTTACGGGGCGCTACTTCGGCGGCCCGGCGAGCTCGGCCACGGCTTCGAGCATGGGCGGCAGCCCGGCCTCGCTGAGGCGATGATCGTCGTCGACCTCGCGCAGCTCGGCGCCGTGCTCCCGCGCGAACGCACGGCTGACGTCGATGGGGATGATGTCGTCCCGCGTGCCGTGGATGATGATCGTTCGCGTCGGTCGGCTCAGCTGCGCGACCGTCTGCGGTGGCGGCGGCAGCATGAGGGCGGGGGCGCAGAGCACCAGGCCGGGCAGCGTCATGCCGCGCTCGGACGCCATGATCGCGGCGATGAGGCCCCCGATGCCGCCGAAGCTCGAGCCCACCAATACGGGCGGCGGGTCGACTCCCTCGAGCGCTTCGAGGATGCGGGGGATGCGGGCACCCAGATCGAGGCCGCGACCGTCGGGCGCGATGACGTGGTAGCCGGCATCGATGATGGCCTGCGACTTGCGACCGATGGGGTCGCTCTCGAGTCCGTGGGCAAAGACGATGGTGGTCATTGCAAGGCGTCCGGGGGCGCGATGGCGGCCAGCGCCATCAGGGCGTGAATGTTGTCGGGGTCTTCGTCGACCATGCGACGAAGCTCGGCAAAGGCCGCGTCCCCCTGACCGCGGGCGGCGGCGCGCTGCAGGCTGCCCACGAGGTCGTGCGCGGCGAGCCAGCGGTAGCCGTGGCGCTCGGCGAGCGCGGCGTTCGGCCCCTGCGCACGCACGTAGATCAGCGCGCGACGGCTGGCGTGCACGAGGGTCCAGGCGGGGTCGAGGTCGAAGTGCAGCCGCGACTTGTCCATCGGTACGTTGTCGACGAACACCCACTCGAGCTCGCGCTCCTGCACCTCTTTTGCGAAGCTGCCGTGCTCGTGCAGCACGCGGCTGTAGTGCTCGACGAAGGAGGCGGGGTAGACCAGATCGGTGCGCCCGTCGATGTACACGCGATGCCGCGGCCACAGGTGGAAGATGATGAAGCCGCCGAGGCCGAACTCGTTGAACAGCGCCCCCTGGGGATGCAGCTCCTCCGGTAGCGCATTGATGAAGGCCAGCCCGCGCTCGGGATAGTGCGCAGGGGTCAGCGCCGAGCCGGGCAGCTCCACCGGGCGCGCGAGGGTCGATGCCAGCAGCACGCCCGCGGACGACACCGCGATGAGCCCCCGCAACCGACCGGTCCACGCCTTCGAGGCGGCGGCGAGACCACTGGCGGCGGGCCCGGCCCCCAAAAGCGCGAGCACGGGCAGGTGCCGCATGGAGCTGCTGCCCAGGGTCAACGCCATCGCGGCGAGCATGAGGTCCCATGGCGACCAGGGGCGGAGCTTCCACTGCCCGAGCGCGGTGCCGAGGACGGTGGCGCCGATGGTGATGAAGCTGGCCGGGGTCAGGATCGCGATGAGTTCACGGGACACGGGCGCCCACTCGGTGATGAGCGGGCTGTGTTGACCGGTCAGCGCGATGGTGGTGGTGATGATGGTGATCCCGTAGGGCGTGACCAGGCAGCCGAGGCTCGACCCGAGCGCGACCAGGGCCGCGCGTCGCCAGTTGCGATCGCGACCGAGCCGGACCTCGACGACGGTCGTCACCGCGTAGGCCCACAGCACGACCGGCACCAACAACACGCCGCGGTGCAGGTTGGCGTTGAGGATGGTCAGCGGCACCACCCACCACAGGCCTCGCAGGCCGCGACGGTCTCGCTCCACCAGCAGCAAGGCGAGCACCAGGATGACCAGCGAGATCGAGGCCGCGCGCTCGGTGAACCGAAACGCCACCGCATCGAGCACGGCGGCGAGGATGAGCACGGCCAGGCTGGTGGGGACCTTCCGCTCGTGGTGGATCCATCGCCACAGCAGCCACGCCAAGGCACCGAAGAGCAGGACCTTGAAGCCGATGATCACGGGCGCACCCCCGAGCTGCCACAGCCCATGAAAGAGGATGGCCGCGCCCGCATCCTTCCAGGGCCAGGGGTTGCCGGCTTGGGTATGCGAGAACACCTCGACGCTGGTGTCCGGCTCGCCCGCGAGCAGCAGCTCGCCCAGCTTCATGTGCCACCACAGATCGAGGTCGAGCAGCGGCCGCGCTCCGTGCATGACCACCGCGCCCGCCACCAGCGCCAAAACCGCGAACGCGAGCACCCGCGGCAGCGGAGCGGTCGGGCTCTGTCCGGGTTCGGCCACGCAGGGCAAGGCTACGGGGAAACTGGGCCTGATTGGGGCTTGACGCTCTTGAACTACGGCTGTAGTACTACACAGGTAGTACTACAGCCGTAGTGCATCATCCCTCCTCCTCATGGCGCCGTCACCCCAGCTCAGCGACCAACAGCTCGCCTTCATGCGGGTGCTGTGGGACCAAGGAGAGGCCACTGCCCAACAGATGCAGGCGGCCTTGGCCGAGCAGGGAGTGACGTTGGCCCCCACCACGGTGGCGACCGTGCTCGGCCGCCTCGAGCGGCGCGGGCTGGTGGGGCATCGCAGTCGCGGGCGGCAGTACGTGTATCGAGCTCGCGCCGACGAGCAGGAGATCCGCCGCACCATGCTGGCGCGTCTCACCGATTTTTTCTTTGGCGGGGACCCACAGGCGTTGGTTTCCCACCTCACCGCGGGCCACGGCTTGGGCCAAAAAGACCTGGATGAAGTTCGGCGGTTGATTGCCGAACGCGAACCGAAAAACCGGGAATCGAACGACGACGGCGATAGTTGAGGTCGCCGCCTCAAACCAACCTCGGAAGCAGGACCTCATGGAGTGGCTGTTGACCTATGCGGTGCATAGCACCGCACTGATCGCATTGGTGTGGTTGCTGACCACCATCATCCCCAAGATTTCTCTCGGCACCAAAGAAGCCCTATGGAAGGTAGCGCTGCTGGGTCCGCTGATGACGGCCACCGTGCACCAGGTGGCGGGCGTGCCTTCGGTGTTCGGCTCGTTGCCCGTGCCGTCGGCGTTGCGCACCGCGGTGGCCGAGAGCACGCCGCCGCAGCCGTCTGCGCCCGTGGTGCTCGCGTCCAATGGCGGCGCGGTGCAGATCGCCACGACCGCCGCCGACGGTGGGCCTTCGGTGGAGCGACGCGTCGTTCGCCATCGGGCGGGTGACCTCGAGATCACCACCATTCGCCAGCGACAGGCGCCCACCATGGCGGCGGCTCCGGCCGTGGCCGCGCCCACCGAGCCCTCGCCGTGGCCGATGGTGCTGCTCGGGCTGTGGGGCGTCGGGGCGGTGCTGGGCCTGGCTCGACTCGGTTGGTCGGCGCGACGGCTCTCCAAGCAGCTCGCCGGTCGACGCGACGTCATCGAAGACCCCGTGCTCGAGGGCTACCTCGATCTGTGCTCCAAGGCGGGGCTCAAGAAGCGCCCGCGGCTGACCGCGTCCGCTCACCTGCGCTCGCCCATCGCCCTGGGGCGCCGCGAGATCTGCGTGCCCGAGCGCGCGGTCGACAGCCTCAGCGCACCGCAGCAGCAGGGCATGCTGGCCCACGAGCTCGCGCACCTCGTTCGCCACGATCCGGTCTGGAACGTGGCGACCGCGGTGTTCGAGGCGGTGTTCTTCTTCCAGCCCCTCAACTACCTGGCGCGGCGCAAGATCCAAGAGGTCGCCGAGTTCCAGTGTGACGACTGGGCCGCGCGTCAGACCGGCACCGGGGTGCACCTGGCCAAGTGCCTGGCCGAGGTCGCGGGTTGGGTCGAAGATGGCCCGCCCATGACCGCCGCCGCCACCTCCATGGCGGGCAGCGGCTCGCCCATCGTTCGCCGCATCACTCGCTTGCTGCACGAGCGACGCCGCGGCGGCCGAGTCCACCCGGTGGGTCGCGTGGCGCTCACCATCGGCACCCTGGGAGCGGTCATCGCGTTGGTGCCGGGGGTGTCGCAGGCCGAGCACGACGGCGCCGCTCCGCCGCCGCGCCGCATCACCGTCGCGAGCCTCGATGGCTCACCGCGCGGCGTGGTCTTCGAGGATCGCTCCGATGCCGCCCACGACCGCTCCGTCATCCGGGTGATGGCCGGCGACGAGATGGTGGAGATCAACGTGCAGGCGCCCAACGAGGTCCCGCTTCCGCCGCCTGCGCCCGAGCCTCCGCGCGGCGATCGCATGGAGATTCGGATCCACGGTCATGTCGGCCCGTGGGGCCCCTGGGGCTTCGACGACTCTTGGCTCGGCATGCTCGGTCTCGGCTCGGGGGGCTTCGAGATCCACCTGCGCGACGACGACGATTCGATCTCGTTCTTCGGTCACGGGGGTCACGAGCACCATCGCGCCCGGGCGCAGGCGCGGGCCAAGGAACGCGCACGTGCGCGGCTGGAGCGACATCGCGAGCGACTGGAGCGGCACGCCGAGCGACTGGAGCGGCGGGCGGAGCGAATCGAGCGAGACCTCGAAGAGGCCGTGCGTGAGGCGGTGACCGGAGCATCGTGGTCCGGCGAGCCCACCCGCATCGAGGTGGTCGAGCTGTAGGCGCCCACTGGGTCGCGATTGCTGCGACTTGGGCCACCGAACGACGAAGGGCTGCACTGCAGCCCTTCGTTTTGTGATGTTCGCCGCCGAAAACAGGTTTCTGGGCCGGTATACTCGGGCCGTGACGATTGGACGATGGCGGTGGCAAGGGGCGGTGGCGCTCGCCGTGGGCTTGGCCGCGTGCGTCGACGGCAGCCCTCCGATCGAAGGCGATGGCGACGGCACGTCGGGCGGGAGCTCCACGACGGGGCCGGTGGTCGGCGATGTGACCGGCCCGCCGATGGAAGGCAGCACGGGCGGCCTGACCACCGATTCGCCGCAACCGGGGACCACCACCGTCGTCGACGACTCCAGCGGGCCGGGCTCCACGGGAAGCACGGGCGAGCCGGGCTGCGAGGACTGCCCCGAGGCGCAGCTCGATGTCGTCTTCGTGGTCGACAACTCGGTGAGCATGGGCGCGCCGCAGCATCGCTTGGCGACCGCCGCGGAAGCACTGATGGAGCAGTTCGCCCTGCTCGAGGCCGATCGAGGCATCGAGCTCGACCTGCACCTGATGGTCACCACCACCGATTTCGGCAACCCGCTGTGCACGCCGTTCCAACCCGCGGGCTATAGCCCCTCGATGGGCGCGCCGATCGATACGCCCTGCGTCGATCGACTCGACGATTTCGAGTCGTTGAACGGGTTGTTGGTGACGCCGGAGATCTGCACCGACGTGTGCGGCGATTCCATCGCCCCCAGCGATCCCTTCGTGGCCGTGCGCGGAGGCGAGGACAACGTGCCGGACGGGACCGCGCTGGACGCCCTGCAGTGCCTGCTGCCGCAGGGGCTCATCGGCTGTGGCTTCGAATCGCCGCTGGAGACCATGCTGCAGGCGCTCAACCCGGGGGCGGGGTGGAACCAGCCCGGCAATCCGTTCCTGCGCGACGACGCGGCGTTGGCCCTGGTGCTGCTCACCGACGAGATGGACTGCAGCGCCCAGGACTACTCGATCTTCGACAACCCCGAGCTCATGAATGCCAACCCCAACACGGGGTCGCCCCAGGCCTCGTCCGCGATCTGTTGGAACGCGGGGGTCAGCTGCGACGGCCCGGACGGCATGGGGATCTACAGCGACTGCATGCCGACCGTGGGCTCGGGCCTGCACGCCACGGCGCGCTATCGGCAGTACCTGATCGACGAGCTGGTCGGTAACCAGGGCAAAGAGGTCATGATGCTGGCGCTGACCGGGGTGCCGCAGGTGGTCGAGCACTCGACCGAGCCACCCTTCGAACCGGTGGCCGGTGGCATCGACGACCTGGTCGTGCGGGACTGGATCGACTTCCCGTACCCGGCCGGCGACATCATCCCCAGCGAGTGGGCTCTAGGGATCGACGCCGCGGAGAAGACCTTCCAGCTCGGTATCGGCCCCGCCTGCACCACCGCCGACTCGGAGGGCACCTTCACGCAGGCCGTGCCCGCGCCGCGGATCCAAGAGGTATGCCAGGCGCTCGACGAGCAGGAGGGCGCGGCCCATTGTTGCATCGAGTCCGTTTGCGACGATGACTACTCGCCCGCGATGAACTGCTTGCGGGGCATGCTGGAAACGTCGCTCTGAGCCGGAAGAGGATGCCCGAGGGCTGAGGCCGTGGCTGCGGGGGTACGATGGCCCCGTGGACCTTCGCGCCGCTCCGGGCACGGCTTTGCTGATCGATGCGGCGGGGACTCTGCTGAGCCCGTCTGCGTCGATCGTCGAGACCTACGCTCGCTTCGCCCGCGGCTTCGGGGGCACCAAGACGCCCAAGGAGATCGGGGCGCTGCTGCCCGGGGTGATGGAGCGGGCGCGACCGCTGCGGGCGCGCAGGCCCGACTGGCGGCCGTACTGGGCCGAGGTGGTGCGCGTGTCCACGGGGGTCGAGTCGCCCGAGCTGCTCGAGGCGCTGTTCGACTACTACACGCGGGCCGATGCCTGGCGCGTGACCCCGGGTGCCGAAGCCTGCGCGCGAGCGGTGGCCGAGCGCGGCATGAAGGTCGCGGTGGTCTCCAATTGGGATACGCGACTGCGCCGAACCCTGGGCGAGCTACGGGTGCTGGAGTGGATCGACACCGCGATCATCTCCGCCGAGCTGGGGGTCGAGAAGCCGGCGCCGGGCATCTTCCATCGTGCGTGTGAGCGCTTGGATGTCGAGCCCGCGTGCGCGCTGCACGTCGGCGACGATGCCAACGACGACGTGGCCGGCGCGCGTGCGGCCGGCTGTCATGCGCTGCACTGGCCCGCACAGGTGGGCAGCTTCGCCGCCCTCGCGCGTCGCTTGCTGACGCCGCGCGTCGATGCCTCGGTCTCGGGCTGAACCGCTCAGGGCTCGAGGCCGAGCGCCCGCATCAACACCGCGCGCTCTTCCTCGCACTCGGGGCAGATCTTGCGGTGGTGCTCCATCAACGCCCGCAGCGGCCCTTCGAGCCCGCCCTCGACGAACGCGGCGAGGTGGCGGCTGAACTGGTCGCAGTCGACCTCGTCGTCGCGGGTCAGGTCGAGCAGATTGCCGAGGGTCCGGTCGGCCTCATTGGTCTCGCTCATGGCGTCAGCTCTCCGTCGGTGGAATCGAGCAGATCGGCCGCGGACAGGCCCCGGTCGAGCAGATGGGCGCGCAGGCGCTTGCGGCCGTCGTGCAGCATTTTGTAGAGGGCGCCGCGGCTTCGGCCCGTGCGGCGGGCGATCTCCATGAGCGGCAAGCCGCCCAGCTCGGCCATGAGGGCCTCGCGCTGGGCATCGGTGAGCACCTGCTCGATCGCCTCCCGCACGATCCGGCGTGCGTCTTCCCGCTGGAGCCTCGCGGGGCTCGGTGGCGGCTCGGCGAGCGCGGCCCGGCCGGCCTCGATCGACTCGTCGAGGCTCGCGTGGGCATGGCGTCGGCGCCGGAGCTCACCGAGAGCCCCGTTGACCGCAATCGAAACCGCCCAGGTCGTGAAGCGACTGTCACCGCGAAAATCCTCCAGGCGCTCGATCACCCGCACCAGGGCTTGCTGCGCGAGGTCGTCGAGATCCGCGTCTCCGAGTTGCTTGCCGAAGCCTCGGGCCAGCGTCTTGCGCAGGATGTCCCGAAGCTGCCGCGATGCTGCGTCGCGACGGGCGGGGTCGCGCAAGTCGGCGACCCATTGCTCGTGGCTCGGCGGCACGCGGCTACTTTCGGGTGGCCGGGCCCGGGGGTCAAGCTCATGCCCCCGGCCCCAGCTCGGACACGGCGCACTTGATCGGCGAGCCGTGCTTCATCTTCGCCGCCAGGTCCCGCAGCGCCGTGCGTACGCCCTCTTCCACCACCGGGTGATAGAAGGGCATCTCCAGGGCGCGGTCGACGGTGAGCCCCTGCTGGATCGCCCACGCGAGCAGGTGCGACAGGTGCTCGACCCGGGGCCCGAACAGCTCGGCCCCCAGCAGCTGACCGGTGTGCTTGTCGCCGTAGATCCGCACGCGGCCGGCGTTGATGCCCTGCACCCGGGCGCGGCCCTGGTCGCCGTAGTCGACCTCGCCGGCCACCGCCTCACAGTTGCCCAGGGCGGAGAAGCCCCGACCGACGATGCCGATCTGCGGATCGCTGAACACGATGGCCAAGGGCGTGCGGCGAGAGGTCGCGCGGACCTGCGGGAAGTGAGCCGCGTTGCCGCCCGCGAGGCGACCGTCGTCGGCCGCTTCGTGCAGCAGCGGGTGCAGGCCGTTGACGTCGCCGGCCACGAAGATCGGCGCGCCCTCGAGCTGGAGCGTGTCGGGATCGATGTCGAAGCGGCCGTTGGCCTGCGGCTCGATCCCGAGGCTTTCCAGGCCCAGCCCCCGCAGGTTGGGGCGTCGCCCGGCCGCCATCAGCAAGCGCTCGAAGGTCTCGGTGCGCTCGTTGCCCCTCGAGTCGGTGAACGAGAAGCGAACCCCGTCGTCCACCCGCTCGATGGAGTGCAGCGTGTAGTCGGGGTGCAGGTCGAGCTCGTCGGTCAGCACGCGCTTGGCCTCCGCGAGCACCTCGGGGTCGCTCAGCGGGCCCACGCCACCCCCGACGCCCACCAACGTGGTGCGCACGCCGAGTCGATGCAGCGCCTGCCCGAGCTCGAGGCCGATGACCCCCAGGCCCACGACGAGCACGCTCTTCGGCAGGTTCTCGAGCTCGAACACGTGGTCGTTGGTAATGAGCCGATCGTCGAGCCCGCGGAAGGGCGGGGGGACGAAGGGCGTGCTGCCAGTCGCGATGACCAGGCGTTCGAAGCGGACCTCGGTCTGCCCGTCCACCGACAGCAAGCCGGGGCCTTCGAGCTTGGCGCGCCCGACCAGCAGCTCGCCCGCCTCCCGGGCGTCGTCGATCACGTTGCCGACGAAGCCGACGAAGCGGTCGCGCTCCGATTGCACGCGCTTCATCACCGCCGCCCCGTCGATGGCGACCTCGGGGACCTTCACCCCGAAGCGCCCCGCCTCGCGGGCGTGGTGGGCCGCATCGGCGGCCGCGATGAGCAGCTTGCTCGGCATACAGCCCACGCGAGCGCAGGTGGTGCCGAAGGGGCCCGGGTCGATCATCAGGACCGACTTGCCCGCGGAGGCGGCGGCCCGCCGGGCGCTCAGCCCGGCCGTGCCCGCCCCGAGGATCGCGACGTCGACGTGACGCGTTTGCGCTTTGTTCGTCATTGTTCGTTTCTCTCAGGCGGCGGTGGAGCGGAGGGTGGCGACGTGGCGCCGCAGGTAGGCCACGATGTCGTCGGACTCGGGCAACAGCGTCTCGCCGTCTTCGCTGGGGATGCTGAGTACGGGCACCGTGGTGCGTCCGCGGGCGTCCAGCAGGCGGCGGCGGGCGGCCGGGTCGGCCGCGATGTCGATGAGCTCGAGCTCGATACCCAGCTCGGCGGCGGCACGGCGAACCTTCAGACAGAAGGGGCAGGTGCGCAGGTGGTAGAGGGAAAGCGTCGCGGTCATATCGCGTGTTCCTTTCACTCCGTCCGATGCACCAGCTCGGCGGGTCTTACCTGCGACGAACAAAAAACTTCGGCGGAACCCGCGCTCGGTGAATTCGAGCACCCACGGGTGCCCATGAGCCGCTACTCCACGTGGACGCGCAGGCGCTTGCGGCCCCAGTCGCCGGGCGGGCCCTCGAACACCCCGGCCATCGCGGTGCCGCAGTGTCGGCAGTGCCCCTGGTCGTCGAGGGCGTACTCGCCGAGCTGATACCAGTCGCGTTCGATGACCCGTGCGTCGCAGCCGGAGCAGTAGGTCGACTGTCCCGCGGGGTCGTGCACGTTGCCCGTGTACACGTGGTGCAGCCCGTGTCGCCGCGCCTGCCGCTGTGCTCGCTGCAAGGTGGCGATGGGCGTGCGTGGCCGATCCATCATCTTGAAGTCGGGGTGAAACGCGGACAAGTGCAGCGGCACCTCGGGCCCGAGCTCGCTGACCATGAAGTCGCAGAGGCGGTCGACCTCTTCTTCGCCGTCGTTGTGGCCCGGGATGAGCAGGGTGGTGACCTCGAGCCACACGTCGGTCTCGCGCTTCACCCACCGCAGGGTATCGAGCACGGGCTCGAGGTGAGCGAAGCACTGGCGGTGATAGAAGTCCTCGGTGAACGCCTTGAGGTCGACGTTGCACGCGTCGAGGCAGCCGAAGAACGCGGGCCGAGCCTGGGGCGTGATGTAGCCGGCCGTGACCGCGACCGCCTTGAGCCCGCGCTCGTGGCAGGCGGCGGCGGTGTCGATCGCATACTCGGCGAAGATTACCGGGTCGTTGTAGGTGAAGGCCACGCTGCGACAGCCTGCATCCACGGCCGCCTGGGCGATGGCCTCGGGCATGGCCAGGTCGGTGAGACGGTCGTGGCGCTTGGCCTTCGAGATGTCCCAGTTCTGGCAGAAGCGGCAGCCCAGGTTGCAGCCCGCGGTGCCGAACGAGAGCACGGCCGATCCGGGCAGGAAGTGATCGAGCGGCTTCTTTTCGATGGGATCGACGCAGAAGCCCGAGGCCCGGCCATAGCTCGCCAAGGCCATGCGGTCGCCCTGGTTTTGGCGCACGAAACAAAAGCCGCGCTGGCCATCGCGGAGCCGACAGTGGCGTGGACACAGGTCGCACTGCACTCGACCGTCTTCGGTACGCTGCCACCAACGCCCCGCGACCACGGTGGGATCGCTGGGGTCGATGGGGTAGGCCCCGGACGCGCTCACCCGACGATTCTAACAAGCCGCGAAAAAGCACCTGCCGATCGTGGGGAGATGGACAGCGGATCGGGTCGCCACGGTCAAGCGCGGGCGCGCGGATCGGTGTGGGCGATCCCCCGCTTTTTCCTTTCGAGGCATGTCACTCGGTTGGAGGCCCGTGTGTTTGGTCGAAACCTCTTGGCGGTGAAGCTTCGCGGCCCGAGCCGATGGTCATGGCCGTCCGCTCACGATGGGTCGCTGTTCGCGGGTTGCCTTCAACCGCGACGGAATCGAGTCTGGTAGGTCAGGACGTCGTTTTTTGGCTGCCTTCGCGGACCCTGAAAGGGCCGCGCTCGAGACTTCCGGTACGAAAACGACCCGTCGACACCGAGCGAACATCGGGACGCGTCGTCGATGGTCTGGCGCCTGCCCTTGCGCGTCACATGCATTGTGAGCGACAACACAGCCGAGTCCGCGCATCAACGTCCACAGGTCGTGGACGGCTGGCCCCATTTCCCGCAGCCTGACGCGAGCCCGGAAGGGGCCACTGGGGCCGAACTGCTGTTGCGGCGGATGAGCAAGCCCCGGGTCGGCCCTTCCTCTCCACCTTCTTTTCCTGCGAAGCCAACGTGACCGCAATCCTCGGAATCTCCGCGTTCTATCACGACTCGGCTGCTGCGCTCGTGGTCGACGGCGAAATCATCGCCGCCGCCCAAGAGGAGCGCTTCACCCGGATCAAGCACGACCACGCGTTCCCGATCAATGCGATCGACTACTGCCTCAAAGAGGCGGGGCTGACCAAGGATCAGCTCGACTACGTCGGCTTCTACGACAAGCCGCTCAAGAAGTTCGAGCGCCTGCTCGAGACCTACGTCAGCTACGCCCCGGTCGGCTTCAAGTCGTTTTTGCGGGCGATGCCGGTGTGGCTGCGCCAGAAGCTGCACCTGCCCCGAGAGATGCGCAAGGCGCTGGGCGGGGCCTACCAAAAGCAGTTCGTCTTCCCCGAGCACCACGAGTCGCACGCGGCCAGTGCCTTCCTGCCTTCGCCCTTCCAAGAGGCGGCCATCGTCACGCTCGATGGCGTGGGCGAGTGGGCCACGGCGAGCTGGGGCGTGGGCAAGGACAACCGGGTCGAGCTCACCCATGAGCTTCGCTTCCCGCACTCCATCGGCCTGCTCTACTCCGCGTTCACCTACTACTGCGGCTTCAAGGTGAACTCGGGCGAGTACAAGCTGATGGGTCTGGCGCCCTACGGCGATCCCAAATACACCGACAAGATTCTCGACAACCTCCTCGACTTGAAGGAGGACGGGTCCTTCCGCATGGACATGTCCTACTTCAACTATTGTCAGGGGTTGACGATGACCAATGACAAGTTCGCGGACCTCTTCGGTCGTCCGGCGCGAACGGCCGAGTCCCAGCTCGATCAAGAGCACATGGACGTGGCCGCTTCGATCCAGAAGGCCACCGAAGAAATCGTCCTGCGAATCTGCCGGCACATCCACAAGGAGACCGGCATGAAGAACCTGTGCATGGCCGGCGGTGTGGCGCTCAACTGCGTCGCCAACGGTCGAGTGCTGCGCGAGGGTCCCTTCGACGAGGTGTGGATCCAGCCGGCGGCCGGCGACGCGGGCGGAGCCTTGGGCACCGCGCTGCTCATCTGGTACCAGCTGCTCGACAACGAGCGGAAGGCGACCATGCCCGACATGCAGCACGCCTCGCTGCTGGGCCCGCAGGCCAAGGACGACGAGATCAAGGAGTACTTCGACTCGATCGGGGCGGTGTACACCCGCTACGAGACCGAGGACGAAGCGGTCGACGCCGTGTCCTCGCTGCTCGCCGACGAGAAGGTCGTGGGCTGGATGCAGGGCCGCATGGAGTTCGGCCCGCGTGCGCTCGGTGGTCGTTCCATCATCGGCGATGCCCGCAGCGAAGACATGCAGTCGGTGATGAACTTGAAGATCAAGTTCCGCGAGTCGTTCCGGCCCTTCGCACCCACCATCCTCCGCGACCGCGTCGACGAGTACTTCGAGATGCGCCCCAACGAGGACAGCCCCTACATGCTGCTCGTGGCGCCGGTGAAGGACGAGAAGCGTCTCGAGCAGAAGCCCGAGCACAAGGATCTGTTCGGCATCGAGAAGCTCAAGATCCAGCGCTCGGTCGTCCCGGCCATCACCCACGTCGACTACTCGGCGCGCGTGCAGACGGTCGACGACGTCCGCAACGGTCGCTACTACAAGCTCATCAAGCGCTTCGAAGAGAAGACCGGCTCTCCGGTCATCATCAACACCAGCTTCAACGTCCGCGGCGAGCCCATCGTGTGCACGCCCGCCAACGCGTATCGGTGCTTCATGGGCACCCACATGGACGTGCTGGTCGTCGAGAACTACGTGCTGCTCAAGCCCGAGCAGCCCAAGGCCGACGTCGACCCCGAGACCTACCTCAAGGAATTCGCGCTCGACTGAGGGGACTTCATCATGGCCGTCATCGAGATCAACAAGGATCCATCCAAGAAGGAACTCGCCTGGTTCGGGCTGATGTTCCTCGCGTTCTTCGGCCTCATCGGCGGGATCGTGTGGTGGCGCTTCCAGCAGCCCAACGTGGCCTATGGCCTGTGGGGCGGTGCGGGCGTCATCGTGGCCCTCTACTACGCCATCCCTGCGCTGCGGAAGCCGATCTACCTGGGCTGGCTGTACGCTGCGTTCCCCATCGGTTGGGTCATCTCCCACCTGGTGATGGGCATCATCTTCTACCTGGTGATCTCGCCGATCGCGCTCGTGTTCAAGATCATGGGTCGTGACGCGCTCGAGCGCAAAATCGACAAGAACGCCTCGACCTACTGGGTCGAGCACCGCACGGGTCACGGCGACCCGAAGCGCTACTTCAAGCAGTTCTAGAGTTCTTCTCGCTGCGAGGACATTCCGATGAGCGACAGCAAAGACACCAACAAGGCCTCCGACTTCGCCGCGGGGGCCCAGGAAGAATCCTCGGGCTTGATGTCCGAGTTCATGCAGTTCCTCAAGCACAACAAGAAGTGGTGGCTGCTGCCCATCTTGCTCGTGCTGCTCGTTGTCGGTGTGCTCGTGGTCCTCGGGGGCACGGCGGCCGCGCCCTTCATCTACACGCTCTTCTAGCCGCCGGGCGCACGCACCGGCCGGGATCGAGCCCCGCACCCACCCAATCCAGGAGGGCCGGGGCTCGATCGTCATCAATCCGCTATGGCCAAAGTTACGCTCGAAGCCCGTCAGATCGGCGGCGGCATCATCATCCTCGCGGGGTTGGGGATGCTGGCGTCGGCAGTCATCATCAATCCCTGGGTGGGCAAGTTCACCCGCGGCGCGACCGTCGTGGACTATGCCGACGTGCTCACCAGCTACTTCTGGTGGGCGCTCGTGCTCGGTGCCGTCACCTTCGCCTTGGGCCGCAAGGTCGCCAAGGCCAAGAGCGCGGCCGATGGGTTCTCGGTGTTCTTCCTGCTCATCGCGCTATTCGTGCTGGGCGATCGCTGGCTGCTGACCAAGTTCGGCCTGACGATCTGGGAGTACGACCCCGAGCTGCACTACGTGCATCGCAAGGGGGCTACGCGCACGCTGAACTCGGCGGGGCGCCCCGAAGACCTCATCCACATCAACGAGCACGGCTTCCACGACACCGAGTTCCCTCGCGAA
Source organism: Myxococcota bacterium (assembly GCA_039028615.1). Classification (GTDB taxonomy): domain Bacteria; phylum Myxococcota_A; class Polyangia; order Nannocystales; family Nannocystaceae; genus Paraliomyxa. Next base: position 104,078 of record JBCCHT010000040.1, read on the forward strand.
AAGCCCGAGGGTGAGCTCCGTGGGCTCATGCTGGGCGACTCGGTGACCATGGGCTTCGGAGTCACCTACGACGAGACCTTCTCCAAGAAGCTCGAGGACCACCTCGCCGAGAAGGACTCCAAGCACGAGACCCACCAGATCATGAACACGGGCGTGCACGGGTACTCGACCTTCCAGGAGCGAGTCACCTTCGAGCGCAACCTCGATCTGGACCCCGACTTCGTGGCGGTGGGCTTTTGCATGAACGACGTGACCGAGCCCTTCGTGGTCAACACGAAGTACGGCGGCACCGGGCTCGACTACCACGGCGTCACCCAGACCCCGAACCCCATCAGCGGGCTGCTCTCCAACGAGACGGGCATCGGCCGGCTGATGCAGAAGCTCGCGCAGTCGGGCAAGTCGCTCGAGACCGCCAAGCGCTACGAGGTCTACAACGCCCGGGCGATGGCCCTGGAGTCGCGCACGAACCCCGAGTTCCAGGAGGGGTGGAAGATCGTGCTCGAGGAGATGGGGCGCCTGTACCAGGTCGCGAAGGACAACGACCTGCCCATCGTGCTGCTCATCCTGCCCTACACGTTCCAGCTCAACGACCCGGACACGCTGGAGCCGCAGAAGATCCTCATCGAGCACGCCAAGGAGCACGGGGTCGACGTCATCGACTTCATCCCGATCTTCGCCGAGGAGATTCTCCAGGAAAAAGAGCTCATCGCGCTGCTCGAGAAGCAGGGCAAGACGCCCGAGGAGATTCGCAAGTACTTCGCGTGGCGGATCAACGAGTACTTCTTCGACCAGGACCACTTCCGCGAGCCCGGCCACGACCTGGTGGCGAAGCACGTGTACGAGTGGCTGGTGGACAAGGGCCTGGCTGGCTGAGGCTTCGGCCCCACGGAAAGGAAAAGCCCCACCTCGAAGGTGGGGCTTCTTTTTTGGCCAGCGGATGAGGCTCGATGGGCGAGCGCGGCTCAGATCGGGGCCCCGCCGAGGAGCGTGATGTTGTCCAAGAACACGGCGTCGAGCCCCTCGTTGCCGAACGCTTGACGATTGAAACGCCACGAGAAGGTGTGCATTCCCGCCGGCACGGGCACCAGATGGTTCGCGAGCGGTGCCACGCCTGTGGCCTGGAGGTCGAGAACTCCATCGATGCGGAACTCGAGGAAATCGAAGCCGTTGTCGCAGCTCGTGAGGTAGTCGAAGGAGATACTCCCGGCCGCGGCGAAGTCGGCGTCGATGGTGAGGTCGGTGAATCCGCCACCCGGCAGCGGGCCTGAGCGAGCCGAGTAGATCCCGTCGATGGGGTCGACGTCATCGACGTACCAGGGGGCCGTGACGCCGACCATGAGAGCGGCGGGCATGACCCCCACCGTGTCTTCGAAGTCTTCGAAGTAGCCGTCACAGCTCGACACGACGAGCGTGCAGTCCGCGGCGCACGCCAGGGTCCCGCCACCGAAGCCCTGCGACATACACGTCTCGCCCGCCAGATCTACCCCGTCGCATTCCTCGGTGCCGTTGGTGACGCCATCGCCACAGCCAAAGCAACCCGATGTATCGAAGGTCTGGCAGCTCATCGGTTCGCAGGCGAGCGTCCCGCCCTCGAAGCCCTGTGTGATGCAGTCTTGGCCAGCGAGGTCCATGCCATCGCAGACTTCGAGCCCCGTGATCATGCCGTCGTTGCACGCCATGGTGCCGCACGCGGAGCTGTCGAAGGTGCAGTCTTCGGCACACGCCAGATCTCCGAAGTCGAAGCCTTGCGTCGTGCAGTCTTCGCCGCCCAGGTCATCGCCGTCGCACTCTTCACCGTCGTCGAGCACGCCGTCGCCACACTCACCGGTCCCGGCGGTCGTGTCTTCGGGGCTGGCGGTCGTGCTGTCTGCCGCGCTGGTTGTCGGGTCATCGGTCGCGCTGGTGGTCGGGCTATCGGTCGTGCTTTCCGCCGTGCTCGTTGGAAGCGGTGCCGTGTCGGTGCCGGACCCCGAGGTGCCCGAGGAACTCTCGCCGGCATCGGAGGCTGGATTCGGGTCGATCAGACACCCACCGACAAGAGACACCGAGCAAACCAACAAGACGCAACTCCGACGCGAATGAATCATTGCCTCGATTGTAGGTGCTCCGCGCTGGATGGGGTTACATCAAATGCGCGCTGCCACGATTAGAGCTTCCATCGCTGGTCATGCCTCCGTAAGATCATCGGCGGACGTGGTTCGAGGAACATGGATAGGCGCGGTCATGGGACTCGTGGTGTCGGGATGTGGGGATACCCCTCAGCTGGGTGCCGCCTCGCCCTGGCCCGACGCCTCCACGTCCGCGAGCGACGAGGAGACCACCGAGGGGGCGGTTGATCCACAGCGCCGCGAGCCGGCGGCCGATCGCGAAGGTGCAGGGGGTGAGAGCGGGGTGCGGCCGACCGAACTACCACCACCCATCGGGCCTCACTTCGTGGAGGTGACCGAAGCGGCAGGGTTGGACTACGACCCCGGGGAGCTGCTGCCGCCCCCGTTCTGCCTGTTCGACGACATCAACTGGCCGGGGCCCGGCGACTACTGCACGCCAGAGCGCTACCTCGGTGGGGCCGCGGTGGGCGACTTCGACGACGACGGTTGGCCAGATCTGTATGTGGTCCGCAAGGGTGGCCCCGGCCTGTTGTTCCACAACGACGGCGACGGGAGCTTTTCGGACGAGACGGAGACCCGCGGCCTGGTGCACGACTCCATCAGCGGCGGCGCGGCGTGGCTCGACATCGAGGGGGACGGCGACCTCGACCTGATGCTCACCGGCTTCGGGACGCTACGACACTTCCTCTATGTCAACGACGGCACGGGGTCGTTCGAGGAACAGGCACAGCCGCGCGGCGCGGCCGTGGAGACGGGCCTGATCCACGTGGGCACGAGCATCGGCGTCGGCGACTACGACCTCGACGGCTACCTCGACATGTTCGTCGCGGATTGGCGTGCGGCGCAGATCTTGGGCAAAGAGCTCGACCACAACCGCCTCCTGCACAACCGCGGCGCCGAGGCTCCGGGGTACTTCGAGGACGTGACCTCGCAGATGGGGATCGTCATGCAGGGACAATCGCAGTGGACCGCTTCAGGCCCCGGTGCCTTCGGGTTCGCTCCCGCATTCGTCGACCTCGATGGCGACCACTGGCCCGAGCTCTCCATCGCCGCCGACTACGGCTCTAGCCGCCTGTTCTGGAACGACGGCGCGGGTGGCTTCGTCGATGGAACGCTCGCTTCGGGCGTGAGCAACAACGCCCATGGGATGGGATCCACATTCGGTGACTACGACGCAGACGGTGACCTGGACTGGTTCATCTCCGCGATCTGGTTCCCGGACGGCCCCGAGGGCAATCGCCTCTATCGCAACGATGGGGCAAGAACCTTCACCGAGAGCACCGACGACGTCGGCGTGCGCGATGGCGGTTGGGGCTGGGGCGCCGCGTTCTTCGATGCCGATCACGACGGTGACCTCGATCTCGGGCTGGCGTCCGGTTGGCCGTCCACCAACTTCGACGACGACCCCTTACGCCTGTGGCTCAACCAAGACGAGCATCCATGGCGCGAGGCCGCCGAGCCCATGGGGATCGACTACCGCGGCTACGGTCGCGGCCTCGTCCCGCTCGACTACGATCGCGACGGCGATCTCGACCTGCTGGTGCTCGGCAACACGGAACCCGCCGCGCTGTATCGCAATGACGGAGCGAAGGCCCCCTGGCTGACCGTCCGAGCCACGGGCCAGCCCCACAATCCCAGAGGCATCGGAGCCGAGGTCCGTGTTCAGACCCAGCCGGGCGGATCATGGCAGCTACGGCATATCGGAGTCGGCAGTCACCTCTTCGGCCAGCAAGACGCCGTCGCCCACTTCGGGCTAGGCAACCAAACCACCGAGGTTCATCGCGTGGAGGTCCTCTGGCCCGCCACCGGTCGACACGCAGAACTGCACCACGTCCCAATCGACTCCGCACTCGTCGTCTCCCACGACCGCCCCTGAACCAACCACACGGCTGGCCGAACTCGTGTGAGCACGACCCCGCAACACCCACCCTCTTGAAGTCAGACGTAGCTTCGCGCGGTCGCTTCCAATGCCGGCCCGCTGGCAACGCTCGAGCCAAAGATCGGAAGCGAAAACCACGAGTTCAGCGGGGCCCCCGAGCCACCGACACAACCCCCGAATGACCGACGACGTCC
>JBCCHT010000041.1:0-108131 GCA_039028615.1 Myxococcota bacterium
CCAGCGTTCGTGACGATCGGGCAGCCGTTCGTCGCGAACGCCCACGAAGTCGAACAGGTCGCAGCCATGCCGGACGGCGGCCTGAAGCGCAGCGAAGACCATGCCCGTGCCGACCTTGCTCGAGCGGGCGTCCGCCGAGCTCAACACCGCATAGTAGTGGGCCACTCCGTCGTGGCGGGGCACGTAGACCGCCCCCACCAGCCGGCCCTCTTCTCGGGCGACCACGAGGTCCCCCGAGGCCTCGAACTGCCGGACGAGCTCCGCCCGGAACGCCCAGTCATCGCGAAGGTGGGGGCGCGCGGCGTGGAATTGATCGTGGAGGGCTCGCAGCTGTGCGAGCAGCTCGGCCGAGACCTCCGCGAAGGGGCGGGCCGAGTACTCCACCCCGTCGCGGGTCGACCCTCGGACATTGCGGCGGGCCACCGAAGACGCCCCCGCCAGCGCCGCGTCGACGCCGTCTCGCAGATCGAGCACCCGGGTCTTGGTGTGCGTGCGAGCGCGTCGGCTCACTCGCCACCCCAGCCCGGTCATCTGTTCTTCGAACGCCTGGGGCTTCGCCGGATCGAAGCGCCAGCGATGACGGTGCCCTTGGACATCGACGAGGGTACCGGAGGCCGCGGGCTCGACGAGCACCTGGGTGGCCTGCACGCGCTGCACCACGCCGTCGATCACCGCCATGTCGATCTGGCGAGGCCGCTGCATGCGAGCGATGAGCCCGTCCTTGCCCGGCTGCACCAGCAGCACCGCCGCGCCCGCCAGCAGGCACCCCACCCCCCGCGCCTGGAGGCTCGCGGCATAGGCCAGCGACTGGGTCAGCGGCTCGCGCTGCCCGTGACGCTCGACCACGGTCGACTCGGCGTTCACGCGCCGCATCGTAGCCGCTATCGCTCGACCAAGACCACGACCGACCCCGGCTCCACCACCAGCGAGGGCCCCGCCAGCTTCACCTGCGCTGTCGGCTCCAGCCAGTCCTCGGGGCTGGGCCGGGCGGTATCGATGGCGCGGTACCAGGATCGATCGACCTCCGGCGCGGGCAGCTCGAAGCGCAGCGGCTCCTCCCACGCGTTGATGATGACGTGCAGGGCATCGTCGTCGGGCGAGCGGGTGAGCGTGTAGCTCAGCACGCGGGCGTGCTCGCCCCAATCGGGAGCATCGGGCCGGACGCCGTGCCAGCGCACACGCGTATAGCCAGGGGGATCGGCTCGCTGTGGGGCCTCGACCCCGAGCAGGTACTTGCCGCGACGCAGGCCGGGATGATCGGCCCGAAACGCGATCATGCCGCGCACGAAGCGATGGATCTCGGCGTGCTGCTGCAGCAGCGTCCAGTCGAACCAGCTCGTGTCGTTGTCCTGGCAGTAGGCGTTGTTGTTACCCCGCTGCGTCCGCCGAAACTCGTCACCGCCCAGCAGCATCGGCGTGCCCTGGGCGAGCATCAGCAGCGCCAGGAAGTTCTTGATCTGCCGGGTTCGCGCCGCCTCGATCCGCGGCTCGTCGGTCGGGCCTTCGATCCCGTAGTTTCGGGCGTGCTCGTAGCTGATGCCGTCGCGCCCGCCCTCGCCGTTGGCGTCGTTGTGCTTGCGCTCGTAGCTGACCAGGTCGTTGAGGGTGAAGCCGTCGTGACAGGTGACGAAGTTGACGCACTGGTGCGACTCGCGGCCGTGCCCCTCGTACAGGTCGGGGCTCCCCAGCATGCGCGCGGCCATGGTGCCCGTCATGCCCGCCTCGCCGCCGAGGAAGCGCCGCACGTCGTCGCGAAACTTCCCGTTCCACTCCGACCAGCGCTCGCCCGGAAACCCACCGACTTGGTACAGCCCACCCGCGTCCCAGGCCTCGGCCACCAGCAGGGTGTCGAGCAAGGCGGGGTCGGCCTCGATCTCCCAGGGCAAGGGCGGGTTGGGCATCGGCTCGCCGTTCTCGTCGCGGGACAAGATGGCCGCCAGGTCGAAGCGGAAGCCGTCCACGTGCATCACCTCGACCCAGTAGCGCAGGGCGTCGAGGATCATGCGCCGCACCACGGGGTGGTTGCAGTTGACGGTGTTGCCGACCCCCGAATAGTTGGCGAGCTTGCCGTCGTCGCCCGGCTCGCTGAGGTAGTAGACCGAGTTCTCGATGCCTCGAAACGACAGCGTGGGCCCGTCTTCGTCGCCCTCGGCGGTGTGGTTGAAGACCACGTCGAGCACCACCTCGATGCCCGCCCGATGCAGCTCCCGCACGAGCTCGCGAAACCCGGTGAGGTGTCGCATGCGCTCCCAGTTCTCGATGTAGTAGCCGCGATGCGGCGCAAAGAAGCCGATCGGGTCGTAGCCCCAGTAGTTGACCAGCTCCTTGCCCGTGGTCGGGTCCGTGAAGTCGCTGTGCTCGTAGAACTGAAACACGGGCAGCAACTCGACGGTGGTGATGCCCAGCTCCACGAGGTAGGGAATCTTCTCGATGAGCCCGGCGAAGGTCCCCGGGTACTCCACGCCCGAGCTGTCGTGGCGGGTGAAGCCCCGTACGTGCATCTCGTAGATCACCCGATCCCGCGGATCGATGCGCGGGGCCTCCACCCCCTCCCAATCGAAGGTACCCGGGTCGATGACCAGCCCCTTCATCGCGGTCGCGACATGGTCCTGAGACCCGCGAGCGTCGGCATGCGCCGCATACTGCCCGTGCACGATTCCCCGCGCGTAGGGGTCGATGAGCAGCTTGTTCGCGTTGAAGCGATGACCGTGCTCGGGCGCCCACGGCCCGTGCACCCGATAGCCGTAGAGCATGCCCGCCCCGATCCCCTGCACCCCCACGTGCCAGTAGCCGTGCGTGCGGTTGTGGCGGGTATCGAGATACACGACCTGGGTCGGCGTGGCCTGATCGAAGCGCTCGAAGAGCAGCAGCTCCACCGCGGTGGCATTGCGGGAGAAGAGCGAGAAGTTCACGCCTTCGCTCGTGATCGTGGCCCCCAGCGGATGGTGGCGTCCGGGCACGGTGCGATACGGCGCAGGCATACCCGCGCAGGCTACCGCGGACGACCGCTGCGCGTCGCGGACCCCACGATGGTCTCCGAGCTGTCACGCACGGGCCAGCTCCCGAGTTCAGTGCGACGCCGGGTCGCGATGGCTGGCCGCCCACGCCCGCAGCTCGGCGAGATCGGCCGAGTCGGCGATATGGGGCTCCGCGCGGACGACCAAGGCTGCCGCCCGGGCTCGCGTCGCCGGGTCGGCCCACAGCACTCGGGCCAGCTCGGCCTGCGCGAAGGCCAGGTCCTCGGGGCGAACGGGCGGGCGCGTGCGAATGTCCAGCGCCTGCTCGAGGAGATCTCGCGCCCGCTCGAGGTCGCCCTGCTCCCGCGCGATGATGCCGAGGTTGAGCAGCGGCAACGCCACATACGGGTGCTCTTCGCCGATCGCGGTGCGCATGTCGGCGAGCACCTTGCCCGACTCGGTCGCGGCCTCGTCGAAGCGCCCCTGCCGACGCGCCATGTCGGCCAGGTCCTGTCGAACACGCAAGGTCGACGGATGGTCGGGACCGAGGCCCTTTCGCCGCAACGCCAGCGTGCGTCGGAAGTACCCCTCCGCGGTCTTCGGGTCGTCGTTGGCGTCGTGCAGGCGCCCCAGGTTGGCGAGCAAGATGCCGAACTGCGGGTGGTCGGCCCCCAGCGCCTGCTCCAGCAGTGGCTGCGCCCGCTCGTAGGTCTGCTGCGCTCGCTGCAGCTGGCCCGCTTGCTGCTGCACCGAACCGAGGTTGAGCAGCAACATGCTCACGCTGGGATCATCGACGCCGTGGGCCGCCTCGCCGACCTGCACCGACTCCGTGCACTCGGCCAGCGCTCGCTCGTAGTTGCCGGCATCGAGGCTCGACGTGCACAGGTTGCTCAGCGTACGGGCGAGCGCGGGGTGTCGTGCTCCCAGGGCCGCGCGCTGAATATCGGCCGCGCGCGCGAACGAGGCGTGGGCCGTGTCCGCGTCGGACTTCGCCAGCGCGATCGCCCCGAGGTTGGCCCGCGACTGCGCGACGTCGGGATGGTCGGGTCCCAGCAGGGTCTCGCGCAGCGACAGCGCCGACTCACCGTGCTCGGCCGCCTCGTCGAGGTGCCCCTGGGTGTAAAGCAACGTGCCGACTTGCTGGAGCGCATCGGCGAGCAGCTGGCGGTCGGCGTCGGAGGCCTCGCGCATCAACGACAGCGCCTCGCGCGTGGCCAACAGGCCTTCGTCGTAGTCGCCCTGCCGAAACGCGATGCGCCCCTGAGCCAAGCGCAGGCGCCCGCGGGCCACCGCATCCGCCCCCGTCGCGGTCAGCAGGACCTCGGTGGCTTCGGCCATGGCCGCCGCCCGATCCGACTCGGCCGGCCGCGCCGTCACGGCATCGATCCGATCGATGGCGATGTCGGCCACCGCCGCCGTGTCGCGCAGCTCTCCCGCCAGCGTCAAAGCTCGATCGAAGTGCTTCACCGCGGCATCGGTATCGGCCGTCACCGCCGCGAGCTGACCTCGCAGGTGGTGGGCACGAGCGTCGAGCGGGGCGTGCTCGACCGCCCGCAGGTCGCCGTGCAGCGCCTCGAGCCGGGATTCCGCGTCACCGTAGCGAGCCAAGGTGAGCAGCGCATGCACGTCGGCGAGGCCCGCATGGAGAGCATGCACCGCCTCGCGATGCTCGGGAGGCACGGGCACCTGTCGCTCGCGCAGGGCCAGCACGTCGTCGCACGCGGTGACCAGGGGTAGGCCGAGGGTGGAGTCGAGGGCGTGCTCCAGCCCGGCCGCATCGACCTCTCGCAGCCGACGCGTCAGCGCGGCGAGGGCATCGTGTTGATCGTCGAGGCATGCGATCCGCAGGTCGAGCGCCTCTTCGGATTGCTCGCCGGCCGCGGTGGCCCGGCACGCCCGCTGGCGACCGTCGAGCCATGACTCGCGGTAGCGATCGATCCGGTCGCGAACCTGGGGCCACACCGCGTCCGCGTAGTCGAGCTCGGTCGCCTCGAACGCCGCCCGGGTCGTCTCGCGCACCGCCGGATCCCAGACGTCCGCCATGCGCTCGACCGCGGGCGGGCAGCCCGGCTCGGCCATCAACGCCGCCCCGGTGGCGACTCCCGCGGTGAGCAACGCCAACCCGCCGCCAGCCAGCGTCCGCCAGTGACGACGCGGCGGCGGGCTCAGGGCCATCAGCAACGCCTGCATCGACTCCGGCCGCTCGTCGGGGGCAGCGGCCAAGCCCCGGGCGATGGCCTCGACCACCCGACGATCGACATCGTCCCGCTCCAGCGCAGGCGCGGGCGCCCGTGTGACCGGATGCTCTCGATCCGCCGCCAGCTCTTCGCTCGACCACGGGCGATGCCCCGCCAGCGCTTCGAACAAGGCGACACAGAACGCAAACTGATCGGTCCGAGCGTCGACCGTCTCGCCGCGACACTGCTCGGGGGCCATATACGCGGGCGTGCCCGCCCGGGCCCATCCGCGCGGGCCTTCGCCGGCGTCGTGCGGTCGCAACCCCGTCGGCTGCTCCGCCGCGCTGACGACCCGAGCGAGCCCGAAGTCGGTCACCCGCACCGGAGCGTCCTCGGGGACCAGCACGTTCTCGGGCTTGAAATCCCGGTGTACCAGCCCGGCCTCGTGGGCCGCCGCTAGGCCTCGCCCCGCCTGCACGAACACGTCGAGGATCTCGTCGACCTCGCGAACGCCCTGGGACATCCACGCCCGCAGGGTCGGCGCCTCGACGTACTCCATCGCGATGAAGACCTCGTCGTCCTGCGTGTCGACCTCGAATACGGTGACCACGTGCGGATGCGACAGCCGAGCCATCGCCCGGGCCTCGGCCACCAGCTGAGCCCGCAACGCCGGCCAGCGGTGCCGAACCACATCGGCCCGCAGCACCTTGATCGCCACCCGCCGGTCGAGCTGGGGATCGTAGGCCTGGTACACCTGCCCCATCCCGCCGCTGCCGACCCGCGCCAGGACCACGAAGCGCCCCAGCTGAGTGGTCTCGCTGCGCCGCCCGAACAGGCGCGCCTTGGCCCGAGCCCGACTCAGGCGAACCTCTACCCGCTGGGTCTGCAGGCGGATCCCCTGGAGGGCGAGCGTGTCGTCGGTGCCGGACGGCAGCTCGTCGACCTCATCGTCGAGCGACGAGTCGTGCCGGGGGTCGGTCGGGGTCTCGGTCATGACCTGACGCGCTCCAGACATTGGTAGCATTGCCGGCCATGGCGTCCAGCCCCACCGCGGCCGCGAGCGACCTCCAGCTTCTCGAGCAGTGGCGGGCGGGAGACGACGGCGCGGGCGAGGCTCTGTTCGAACGCCACTTCGAGGCGCTGTACCGCTTCTTCTGCAACAAGGTCGGCCGCGAGGTCGACGACCTGGTGCAGGAGACCTTCCTGGGCTGCGTGAAGGCCAAGGAGCGCTTCCGCGGGGACAGCAGCTTTCGCACCTTCTTGTTCGCCGTCGCCCGCAATCAGCTGTTCAAGCTCCGCGACCGCCACACGAAGAACGCCAAGCAAGACGACTTCCAAGAGACGCGGGTCGCCGATCTCGACGCCTCCCCCACCCAGCTGGCGGTCGAGCACGAGGAGCAGGCCCTGCTGCTCCGCGCCCTGCGGCGGCTGCCCATCGACCTCCAGATCGCGCTGGAGCTGTTTTACTGGGAAGGCATGCAGTCCAAGGACATCGCGGTCGTCCTCGAGATCCCCCACGGGACCGTGCGCAGCCGGCTGCGGCGGGGCCGAACGATGCTCCGTGAGATCGTGGAGCAGCTGGCCGAGTCCCCCAAGCTCCAGGAATCCACCCTCGCCGACTTCGAGGGCTGGCTGCGCTCCATCCAGGGCAAAGTGCCCCGTGCGGCCGAATCCTGAGCCTCTCTGGGGCAAAGTGAAAAAAATGTGATCCCGGTGATCACGGCACGCCGGCTCCGTACTACCCGTGCCGATGAAGCCTATCCACGCCCCCCTTGCCGTGTTGCCCTTCTTCCTCGCCGCGTGCCCCATCGTCATCGAAAACGGAGACGACGACGGCTCGGCCGAAGCCGGAGCCACCGAGGGCTCCGACGCCACGGCGGGTGACGAGACCGACGGCGCCGACGAGACCGCTGGCGTCGACGAGACGGCCGGCGCCAGCGGCCCCCAAAGCTGCGCCGAGATCGACCGCACGATGGAGGGCGAGCTGCCCACCATCGAAGGCGACGAAATCACGTTGTCGGGCGTCTACCGCATCTCCGGGACGCTCATCTACGACCGCGGCCAGGTCGTCACCATCGAGCCGGGCACGGTGTTCCTGATGGAGTCCGACGCCCAGGTCTACTTCGGCTGGCGCAGCGACCCCGCCACCGTCTTCGCCGACGGCACCGCCGAGCAGCCCATCATGTTCTGCGGCACCGAGGGCGAGCCCGGCCACTGGATCGACCTGCAGGTGCTGACCGGCACCACCACCGACAGCGTGTTCAGCCACGTGCGCATCGAGGACGGCGGCCAGGGTGACGTCCCCGCCCTGCTGCTCACCGTCGACGCCACCCTCGACGAGGTCACCGTCACGGGCAACGCGGGCCCCGGCTTCGAGCTGTCCGGCCTCGCCAACGACTCCACCGCGCTGTACTCGACGGGCAACCTCGGCGTGTCGGGCTGGCTGCTCGGCGAGTCGGCCATCACCAACCTGCCCCCGGGCGACTACACGGGCAACGGCGAGGACATCCTGCTCGCCGACGAGTTCAGCGACACCAACGTGGTGTTCCACGAGCGCGGGGTGCCCTACCGCCAACTCGAGGAAGTGCTCGTATTCGGTGAGGCCGGCGGCGACGAGCGCTCGATCACCATCGAGGCCGGCGTCGAGTACCAGTTCTGCCAGGACTGCACGATGTTGGTCGGGTGGCGCACCGACCCGGCCGTGATCACGGTGCAGGGCACGGAGGATCAGCCCGTGGTGTTCACCTCGAGCCAGGCCTCGCCCTCGCCCGGCGACTGGAACGGCATCGTGCTCGAGCCGGGGACGCGCTCCAACTCCCGCATCGAGTTCGCCCGCTTCGAGTACGGCGGCAAGTCGGACGCCGCCAACCTGGTCATCGATGGCGGCACGGGCACCGTTCGCGACTCGGTGTTCGCCAACTCGGCCGGCTGGGGCGTGATGGTCGACGGCGAGCGCGAGCCCGGCTTCGAGCTGGCCAACAACGTGTACATCGACAACGCCCTGGGTGCGGTCAGCGACGAGTAGACCCATCCCCGGTGCACAGCGACGAAACGGGCGGCCCATGGTCGCCCGTTCGTTCGTGGTTGCGCCTACCCCAGCGCCAGCGGCTCGAGCTTGGCCACGTACCAGTCCCCCCACTCGAGGCGCAGGTGCAGGTCGTAGCGCGAGGCCGTCCCGTCGGGCTGCTTCACGTCCAGCTCGACCCGCGCCCCCGGGGTGTAGGCGCTGGGCACCAGCTCGATGCCCTCGATCGTCACCTCGCACTCGTCGAGGTCCACCACCAGCGCGGCCAGGGCGAAGCTCCGCGCGGCGTCGATGGTGTTCAGGCGGCTGATGGCCGCGCGCAGGGCTTGTTCGCGATCTTGCTCGGCGAAGACCCGCGACGACAGGTAGCCCTGACCGAGCTCGTGGAAGAAGGACAGCACCTGCCCCACGTCGACCTCGGGCCCGAGGTCGAGCACCTCGTGCAGATTGGGCTGGGCGACGCCGAGCAGCAGCGCGTCGAGGCCTTCTTCGACCACGCCCGCGTCGTCGGCCCGAATCGCCTCGGCCACCACCGCCTCCATCGCGGTCACGAAGCTGGTCATCAGCTCCAGGCCATCGCCGCCCTGCAGCCGCGCCATGATGTGGGCCACGGTCTCTTCCCGCTGCGTGCGAGCCTGGCTGGGCGAAGTGAAGCGCCGCGCCGCCCCGCCGTCGCCTCGCGCGACCGCATCGAGGAACAGCTGGGCGCGCAGCGTGGCCCGGGCCTTGCGATCGACGTCGGCATCGAGCTGCGGACGCTCGGAGAGCATGCGCGTAGCGTCGGTGATGGGGATCGCGAAGCCCCCTTGTTTGTCGCGCCAGGCCCAGGTCACCACGCCCACCGCCCGACCGTGCCGGTCGAGCACGGGCCCGCCGCTCTGGCCCCGCAGCACTTCGTTGGTCACCCCGACGAAGGCACCGGGGCCCGCCGCGGGGTTGTAGACCTCGACCTCCGAGACCTCACCTCGCAGGATTCGCAGCGACTCCTGCCCCTGGGCGTTGCGCTGCATCAGCACCACCGGATCCTCGCTGGCGAGGTAGCTCGACACGTGGTCGGGCTCGTCGGTGGCCAGCGGCACGGCGGTGAAAGGCTCGTCGGCGTGCACCTGCAGCAGGGCCAGGTCGCGAACCGGATCGATGTAGACCACGCGCACGCTGCCGTAGACCCGGTTCGGATCGCGAGCGGGAAACACGACGCCCTCGACGTGGTCGGCGTCTTCGATGACGTGCCGATTGGTCAGCAGGTACCCCGCCGGATCGATCACGAAGCCCATGCCGCGCGCGACATCGGTCTCGATGATCGCCACCGCAGCCGCGCTGCGTTGCAGGGCGAGCTCGCCCGCCTGGGCCCGCCGCAGCGAGCCCTCCATGACCTCGACCCCGTTGTAGTCGACCGGTCGGTGACTGCAGCCGAGGGCCATGCTCCCAGCCAGCGCGAGTACCGCGAGTCCCCACTGGCCACGTCTCGAATGAGGACTCATCGTATTCAAATTTAGGATCACTTTGTTGCCGGGGCCACGTCGATGAGACCGATTGATGGTCAGCCGCAGAGATTTGGGAGTTATCCTTACTTCCGAGACACGGAAAAATCGCGGCGGGGTTCCCGAAGGCGAAATCGATGGGTCGGTTGAGACGTTCGGGGGGCAGGCGAAGACGAGCAGCGCATGCACATCGAGCTTCACGGGCTGGGCAAGACCTATGACGGCACCCAGTGGGCGGTCCGAGACCTGAACCTGGAGATCCCCAGCGGGGCGATCTTCGGGCTCATCGGTCCCAACGGCGCGGGAAAGTCCACCACCCTGCGCATGATCGCCACGGTCATGGATCCGAGCGCGGGTGAGGTCGTGTACGACGGCCAGCGCAGCGGCGAAGCCCAGGCGCGTCGCACCACCGAGCTGCGGCGCCGCATCGGCTTCTTGGGAGACGGCAATCCTCTCTACAAGCAGATGAGCCCGGTCGAGTACCTGCGCTTTTTCGGGCAGTGCTTCCGCATCGAGCGGGCCAAGCTCGAGCAGGCCATCGAGCAAACGCTGGTCACCTTCGACCTCACGGGCAAGGCCGATACCCCCGCGGGCGCGCTGTCCAAGGGCATGCGTCAGCGCCTGCTCATCGCCCGCTGCCTGCTGCACGACCCTTCGCTGCTGATCCTCGACGAGCCCGCCGATGGCCTCGATCCCCGCGGGCGCAACGACCTGCGGCGCGTGCTCGAGCGGGTCCGCCAGCGTGGGGTCACCGTCATCATCTCCTCCCACATCCTGCGCGAGCTCGACGACCTGTGCGACCAGGTCGCCATCGTGCAGCGCGGTCGCTTGGTGGTCGGGGGCGACGTCTCCGACATCATCGATCGCTACGAGGTCGGCCGCTTCGTCTACGAGCTGCGCATCCTGGAGTGTCTGCCCATCGCCCGCCAGGTGCTCGCCCGCCACGGCGCGCTCATCGAGACCGAGACCGAAAGCGACGGCCTGCCCACGCTCGGCATCCAGGTTCGTGGAGACGAGGCCGTCATGGCTCAGATCCTCACCGACCTCATCGGAGCCGGGGTCCGCATCGTCACTGCCAGCCGCGTTCGTAGCCGCCTCGAAGACGTCTACGACCGGATCTCCGAAGACCGCGTCAACTAGCCCGCTGCCCCATGACCATGTCCGACCGCATTCGTGAGCTCCGCGCTGCCTGCCTCCCCTTCGTGACCCGAAGCCTCCGGGGTGCGAGGGCCCGTCGTTTGTGGTTCGGGGCCGGCTTGCTCGCCCTGCTGGTGCTGATCTGCGGCACCTATATGGGCAAGTCCCCCGGCAGCATGGCCCGCGGGCTGCGGGTCGACTTCGGGCTGGAGGCCTCGCGCTGGGAACAGAGCGACCGCGACTTCAGCATCATCGTCGACACCCCGGACGAAAAGCTCCGTGTGATGCGACGAGCCGAGAGCAGCCCTCACGATCCCCCCGGCGGTCGCATCCACAACCGGGCCGTCCAGGGCTGGCTGCTGCTCGACCACGTCAGCGGACCCCACGTGATCCCGCCGCGGGACAAGCAAGGCCTGCAGCAGCGCGCCCGGGCCCTCCGCCATGCTCGCGTCGACCTGGCGCCCCCCGACCTCGCGCATCGTCGCCAGTACGAGCACTACAACTGGTACAGCCCGCAGGACCAGCAGCGACTCGAGGCGATCATCGATGCCGAGCTGAAGCCCTCGGTCGTCGTCTACAAGTCTCCGCTCGACGGCGCGACCACGCTGCGCCTCATCGGCACGATGGCGGGTGGGCTGCTGCTGCTGCTCGCCATGGTCATCGCGCCGCTGTGGGTCGGCGTCAAGGTGGCGCAGGAGCTGCACGAGAACACCCTGCAGCCGCTGACCGGCACCGCACTGACCGCCCGCCAGCTGGTGATCGGGCTCATCGTGGGCGCCTTGGTCCCCGTGGCCATCGTCGCCACGCCCCTGGCCGCCATCGTGCTCGCCACCGCATTCGGCTGGGGCAGCCCGCTCCCCGCGGTGGGGCTGATGCTCGAGCTGGTCGCCATGTCGACCATGCTGATCGCGCTCGCGATGCTGGCCGCCATGTCGGCCGGTCGTCGGCGTGCGCCCGGCCTCATCGGCATCGCCCTGCTCGCGCTGCTCGGCGGCATGGCGCTGCTCGGCGCGTCCATCGGCCTGCACCTGTCGCCCGACACGCTCGGCGCGGTCACCCTGGCCCCCGCCGCGAGCTCGGCCCACCTGCTCGCCGAGACCTTCTTCCCCGTCAACCACTTCGGCTTCGACGATGCGCTCGGCCTCGACTTCCGCTTGGCCCTGGTCGCCGTGGGTGCGGCCGTGCTCTCGGCGATCGGACTCCGGGCCATCGAGCGGTCGATCAGCGGTGACAGCAAGTCCGGCGTGCTGCGTCGAGGTGAAGCTGGGCTGGCTGCGGCCGTGCTGATGGTGCTGGCCTCGGCGTCGATCCCCGAGCTCGACGACTACGGCCCGACCGCGCTGCTCACCTTGGGCATCGCCATGACCCCGGTACTGCTGGTCTTCATGGGTCGGGTGCCCGGGGGCGACGTCCCGCCCTCGATGCGGCGCATCCCGGTCAAGGCGTTGCTCGGCGAGCTCGCGGTGTGGTGCACCTTGCCGCTGCTGTTGGCGGTGCTCGTGTCCGCGGACCTGCCCGAGTTCCGGGCCGGCGCCATCGTGGGCACCTTGCACCTGCTGTGGGCCTTGGGCGTGTTCGGCCTCGTCGCCATCCGCATCGTGGCCCTGCCCACCACCATCCTCCAGAAGGTCTGGGTGGCGGTGTGCATCGGCTTCGCAGTCCTGGGCTACGTCACCGGCGCCATCTGGTGCTTCGAGCCGACCGAGATCGAGTTCCTGTTCCCCCTCGCCGCGGCGACACCGATCCTGGGGGTGGTGCACATCTCGCTATACATGTGGATCCCCGTCTCGTTGCTACAGCCGTTGTTGCCCCCTGCGGCTCCCGCTGACGCACAGGGGTGAGCCGAGCCCGCGATCTGCTACGCTGCCCGGCATGCGACGACTCTTGCTCGCGTGGATGCCCCTTGTCGCGGTGTCATCGGCCGGCTGCGTCGGTGGCTCGGCCCCCGCTCCCGAAAAGGTCCCCGCACAATCGTCGGCCCCCAATGCGGCCGTGACCCCGGCCGACTCCGCCGCGGCCGGGCCGGCCGACGGCGCCCCCTCGGGCCCGGAAGCGGCCAAAGAGGCCGAGGCGCAGGCCCGACTCGAGGCCGACGCCGAGTACGTGCCGCCCGAGCTCACCGAAGAAGACCTCGCTCTCATCGCGGCCGACCCCAAAGACTTGACCCCGGAGATGCGGCGCAAGCGGGCCTACGCGCGGCGTCGCCAGATCATGCAGAACCCGGACTCGCCCACCGCCCGTGCGCTGCGGGACCTGTCCGCCGCCCATCAGTCGGGCAACCTCGACGTCGCGCCCAAGGGCAACGGCGTCTGGTTCCATACCCCGGGTAGCAAGCCCAAGGGGGGCATCCCGCCCGCGGGCTGGCGCCCCTCCGACGACGAGCCCAAAGAGTCCAAAGAAGAGGCCAGCACGCCTCCTTCCCCTCCCGCCGCGACGCCCTCGCCGTGAACGCCACGGCAGCAGTCGAGGTCGCCCCCGGCTTTCGGACGCAAGTCGGAGCCCACGGGATTCAGCACTGGTGGCTGAGCAACGAAGCCCGCCGCAACGCGGTGAGCCCCGCCGCCCTCGAGTGGATCGCCATGGCCTGCGCAGGCCTGCGCGGCGAAGTCGTGGTGCTGCGGGGCGCGGGCGGCCGCGCCTTCTGTGCCGGGTTCGACCTCACCGCGCTGACGGTCCCCGCGCCCGAGGGCAGCCTCCCCGACTCACCGCTCATCGCCGCCACCACGGCGATGCAGCAGGCCGACGCGACCTTCGTCGCCGTGATCGAGGGCTATGCCATCGGGGCCGGCGTCGAGCTGGCGTGCGCCTGTGACCTGAGAATCGCTCGCCAGGGGGCATTTTTCGCCATTCCTGCCGCCGAGCTCGGCGTCGTCTATCACGCCCACGGCCTGCAAACGATCCGCGAGGTCTTCGGCCCCGCCGGGGTTCGTCGCCTGTTGCTGCTGGGCGACCGCATCACCGCCCAGGAGGCCTACGACGCGGGGGCGCTGGTTCGCCTGCCGGACACCGAAAGCCTCGAGAGCACCGTCGACGACGTCATCGCTCGCCTCCGCCGGGCCGCACCGCTGTCGATTCAGGGCAACCGCGATCTGCTGCGCACGCTCGATCGCGGGCCAGTGCCTCCCGAGGTCGCGACCGAGCACGAAGCTCGACGTCGCGCCTCGTATACGAGCGAAGATCAGGTCGAAGCCCGGCAGGCCCGGCTCCAAGGTCGTCGCCCCAAGTTCCGCGGGCGCTGAGCCGCCCGACCAGGTGGGCGCCGTGGGGTCGCGAGCACCCGATGGCTCGCGAGCGCGCCCGGGTGCGCGATGGCCTTCACGCGTCCAAGTCACCCGGGAAATGGACATCCCGCGCGTGCATTCGCGGTACTGTGGCAGCGTTTCGTAGCAACCCAGGAGTACGCCCTTGTCGAGCGCCGTCGATACATTCATGGAGCGAGTTCGGTCAAAGAACCCCGCGGAGGACGAGTTCCTTCAAGCGGTCCGGGAAGTCGCCGAGTCGGTCATGCCGCTGGTCGAGACCACCCCCGCCTATCGCCAGGCCAAGATCCTCGAGCGCATGGTGGAGCCGGAGCGCGTGCTGATGTTCCGCGTGCCCTGGGTCGACGACCGCGGGGAGATCCATGTCAACCGTGGCTTCCGCGTGGAGATGAGCAGCGCCATCGGCCCCTACAAAGGCGGCCTGCGGTTCCACCCCAGCGTCACGCTGGGCACGCTCAAGTTCCTCGCCTTCGAGCAGGTCTTCAAGAACAGCCTGACCACGCTGCCGCTGGGCGGGGGCAAGGGCGGGTCGGACTTCGATCCCAAGGGCAAGAGCGATGGCGAGGTCATGCGCTTTTGTCAGTCCTTCATGTCGGAGCTGTTCCGCCACATCGGGCCCAACACCGACGTGCCCGCGGGCGACGTCGGGGTCGGCGGTCGCGAGATCGGCTACCTCTTCGGCCAGTACAAAAAGCTCAGCAACACCTTCACCGGGGTCCTCACCGGCAAGGGCCTGGGCTGGGGCGGCTCCCTCATCCGCCCCGAAGCGACCGGCTACGGCGCGGTCTACTTCGCCCAGGAGATGCTCGCCCACCGCGACGACGGCCTGAAGGACAAGGTCGCCACCGTGTCCGGCTCGGGCAACGTCGCCCAGTTCGCCGTCGAGAAGCTCAACGAGCTCGGGGCCAAGGTCGTGACCATGTCCGACTCCAACGGCACCATCGTCGACGAGGCGGGCATCGGCCCCGACAAGCTCGCCTGGATCATGGAACTCAAAAACCAGCGCCGCGGTCGGATCCGGGAGTACGCCGAGAAGTTCCCCGGCAGCCAGTACCTCGAGGGCGAGCGGCCGTGGAAGGTGCCCTGCGCCATCGCCCTGCCCTGCGCCATCCAGAACGAAATCTCGGCCGACGACGCCAAGACGCTGCTGGACAACGGCTGCAACTGCATCTCCGAAGGCGCCAACATGCCCACCGTGCCCGCGGGGGTCGAGCTGTTCCTCGATGCGAAGGTGCTCTACGGTCCGGGCAAGGCCGCCAACGCAGGCGGGGTGGCGACCTCGGGCCTCGAGATGTCGCAGAACGCGACCCACCTCAACTGGACCCGTAAGGAAGTCGACGCGCGCCTGCACCTCATCATGAAGTCGATCCACGCCGCGTGCGTCGAGCACGGCACCGACAAGGATCACGTCGACTACGTGCGCGGGGCCAACATCGCAGGCTTCATCAAGGTCGCCGACGCGATGATCGACCACGGTGTGGTCTGACCACCTGCAGGGCCTGGTCCCCAACCGGGTCCAGGAGATTCTGCTCGTCTCGTCGGCCTACGACGCCTTCGTCCTCGAAGAGGGCGGAGCGCTGACCGACCGGCTCTTCACCGAGTACAGCGAGCTTCAGCTCTCCGGCGTGCCGCGGGTCACCCACGTGACCTCGGCCGCGGGGGCGCTCACGCTGCTGGGGCAGCGGCGCTTCGACATGGTGGTGACCGTCGTCCGCGTCGAGGACACGGGGGTCACCGAGCTGAGCCAGCGGATCCGGGCCGCCCACCCCGAGCTGCCCATCGTCCTGCTCACCTTCGACGAGAGCGACCTCGACCACTTCCCGCACGGACGCCTGCCGCCGACCATCGACCGGGCGTTCTTGTGGACGGGGGACGCCCGCACGCTGCTCGCCGCCATCAAGCTGACCGAGGACCGCCTCAACGTCGACCACGACGCGGCGGGCGGGGTGCACGTGATCTTGCTGGTCGAGGATCACCTGCGCGTCTACTCCAACTTCCTCGCGATGCTCTACCCGGAGCTTCTGTCGCAGACGCAATCGATCATCGGTGACGGGCTCAACGACGCCGAGCGGGTGACCCGGATGCGCATGCGCCCCAAGATCCTGCTGGCGCACTCCTACGAGGAGGGCCTCGCCCTGTTCGAGACCCACCGCGAGCACCTGATGGCGCTCATCAGCGACGTCCGCTTTCGCAAGGGGGGCAAGGAGACGGCGGACGCGGGCCTGCTGCTGGCGCGGCACGTGGCGGAGCAGCTGCCCTGGCTGCCCACGCTGCTGCAATCCACCGAGGCTCAGGACCCCGACGCCCTGCCCCCGCGCACTTGGTTCTTGGACAAGCGCTCCCCGACCTACCGCGCGGGCCTGCGGGGTTTTCTGGAGGTGCGGCTCGGCTTCGGCGACTTCGTGTTTCGACTCCCCAACGACAAGCAGGTGGGGCGGGCCAGCGACATCTTCGAGCTCTACCACGCGATCGAGACGGTGCCCGCGACGTCGTTGGCCATGCACGCGGGGCAGAACGATTTTTCGACCTGGCTGACCGCGCGCAGCCGTCATCGCCTGGCGGCCAAGCTGCGCGCCCAGTCCTCCGACGAATTCGACGACCCCGAGGGCATTCGCCAGTACCTGCTCGACGTCATCGGCCAAGCGCGGCGACGCGAGCAGGAGGGGGTCATCGCCGACTTCGTGGCGCGGCGCACCGGACCGCAAAATCGCTTCGTTCGCCTCGGCACGGGCTCGCTGGGCGGCAAGGGTCGTAGCGTCGCGTTCTTGGCGGCACAGATCGTCCGCCACGGCCTGCTCGACAAGTACCCCGGCATCGAGATTCGAATCCCCAAGACGGTCGTGCTCGGCACCGACGTGTTCGACGAGTTCATGGCGCAGTACGACCTGCGCGAGCTGTTCGATGTCGAAGACGACGCCGAAATCCTGTCACGGATCCTCGCCGGTCAGCTGCCCCAAGCGGTCCTGCTCGACCTGCCCACGCCCATGGCGAGGCTCCGGGGGCCCATCGCGGTGCGTTCGTCCAGCATCGTGGAGGACTCGCGTTTTCAGCCCTTCGCGGGCGTCTACGCGACCTACATGCTGCCCAACAACCACCCCGATCCCGAGGTGCGCTTCCAGGAGCTATGCCGCGCCATCAAGGGGGTGTACGCGTCGGCGTTCTCTCGCGAGGCTCGCAACTACGCCGCGGGCACGCCCCACGCCATCGCCGGCCAGAAGATGGCGGTGGTGATCCAGCAGGTCGTCGGCCAGACCCACGGCAGCCGGCACTACCCCAACGCGTCCGGCGTGGCCCAGTCGCACAACGACTACCCCATCGGCAGCCAGATCGCCGAGGACGGCGTCGCGGTCATCGCCCTGGGCATGGGAGAGACGGTCGTCAGCGGTCGCTCGGCCCTGCGTTTTTCCCCGGGGGCTCCCGGTGTGCTCCCGCAATTTCCCACCGCGCGCGCCATGTTCCGTGGCTCGCAGACCGAGTACTACGCGGTGGACCTCAGCCGCTCGCGACTCGACCTGCACGCCGGCCCCGACAGCTCGCTGGTGCTGTGTACGCTGGCCGACGCCGAGGCCGACGGCACGCTAGCCCCCGTCGCCAGCGTGTACTCGGCCCAGGACGACATGATCCGCGACAACCTCAAGCTCGCGGGGCCGCGGGTGGTGTCGTTTCGCAACCTGCTCGAGTGGAACTCGGTGCCGCTGGCCCCCGCGCTCGAGGGGCTGCTCAAGCTGCTGCGAGAGTCGATGGGCGGCGAGGTCGAGCTCGAGTTCGCCCTCGATCTGGCCGACTGGGGCACCTACGTCCGACGCGGGCCTCGTCGTACGCCGCGGCTGTTCTTGCTGCAGGCCCGGCCGCTGGCCTCACCCGAGCTGTATCCGCTGGACGTCGATCTCGAGCGGATCGGCGAGGGCGAGATTTTGTGCCGGACCGAGTGTTCGCTGGGGCACGGGGCCATCGATGGCATCCGCGACATCGTGTACGTGCAGCGCGACGACCCGCCCGCCACCATCACCCCCGCCATCGCGCGGGAGGTCGGGGCACTCAACACCGAGCTCCAGGCCGCGCGGCGCCCCTACCTGCTGATCGGACCCGGCCGCTGGGGCACCTCGGACCCGGCGATGGGCGTGCCGGTCGAGTACTCGGACATCGCGGGCGCGCGGGTGATCGTGGAGACAGCCATGGGTCACCGACCGGTCGAGCACTCGCAGGGCACCCACTTCTTCCAGAACGTCACCTCGCGACGCATCGGCTACCTGACCGTCGCTCCGCGCTTCGACGGCACGCTGGACCGACCATGGCTGGCCACGCTGCCCAGCGCCCACGACGGCGAGCATGTGCGGCACGTCCAGCTGGAGACCCCGCTCTCCGTGCACCTGGACGGTCGCAAGCGCCGGGCCGTGATCCTCAAGCACCCCCGGCCCGCGCCGCACGACGACGACTTCGAAGAGCCCTACTGACCTCGGAACTCAGAAGTTGATGCTGCCCGCCACGCGCACCATCCGGGGTGGGCCCGCGACATAGTGAATCGTCGGCAGGCGGCTGGCGGCCTGGCTGCGATCCCAATAGGAGGCGAAGTGATACTCGCCGTCGCGCCAGCGCGTGCCCAGCAGGTTGTCCACGCTCAGATCGACGCCGAACCACTTCCACTGGTAGCCCACGGAGGCGTCGACCACCGTCACTGCGCCCGCGGTGGCGCCGTACGACAACGGGCGGCGCCCCATCGCGAACCATCGCAGCCCCGCGCGCCAGCCCTTGGGGTGCATCAGCGTGCCCTGCACCTGGGCGAGCAGCGGCGGCGCGCCGGGGATCGGTGCCCCCGTCTGCGAGAAGCGAGCATGGTTGCCCACGAGCGACAGGCCGAGCCCCATCCACGGGGTGGGACGAACCTGCACGTCGGCTTCGACGCCCAGCCGTCGCGAGGCGCCCCGCTCGATGTTGAAGCCCGAGACGTGGTCGAACACGCTCTCGCGCCCGATCCAGGTGCCGAACATCGCCGCGCCGAAGTCCAAAAAATGAGCGGGCTGCCAGCGCGCGCCGACCTCGGCGCCATCGGCCAGCGTCATGCGTGGCTGGCCGCCGCGGAAGCGATCGAGTTCGACGTCCTCGGGCACCTCGGTCGGCAACGTGTGAGCCCGAGCCTCCGGGGGCCGGAAGCCGCGACCGTACGAGGCAAACAACTGCCATCGCGACCCGAGCAGGGCCTGGGCGGCGAACCGCGGCGCCGCGGCCACCTGGGTCCCCGTAAAGACCTGGTCCGCCTGCAGACGATCGCGAACCCGAGAGTGCACCGCCTCGACCCGCACGCCGGCCTCCATGCGC
Organism: Myxococcota bacterium; assembly: GCA_039028615.1. Lineage (GTDB taxonomy): Bacteria > Myxococcota_A > Polyangia > Nannocystales > Nannocystaceae > Paraliomyxa. Next base: position 19,354 of record JBCCHT010000041.1, read on the forward strand.
AGCCAGGGCAGCGTCCGCCAGCGCAAGCCGGGGCCGATGCCGAGCTCGTGCTGCTGCACCAGCTGATCGTGACTCACCCCCCACCGCTGCCCGGTGGTCGTCACCCGATCGATGCGTTGGTCGAGAGCGGTCCCCGTCCAGTGCCCCTCGAGCCGCAGGCCGAGCTTGGGGTGCGCCTGCCACCATCCATGCAGTCGTAGGCCGCCGATGCCCGCGTCCTGGGACTGCACGTTGCGATCGCCGTACGCAGCGCGCGGGTCGTCCCGACCGAACTCGGAGTCGGTGCCGGAGAAGCCGGTGAAGTTCTCGTCGAGCGACAACCGCCGGGCTTGGGCATGCGCGGTGACGGCCAGGCCTCCTTTGTCGCGCTCGACGCCCGCCTTCACGCTGGCGATGGCGCGCGACGACTCGCCGCCCGTATCGTGCAGGTGCGCATCGTAGAAACCGACGCGCCCCGTCTTGTAGTCGTCCAGCCGCAGCGTGCCCGGCAGGCCGAAACGAGCGGTGTAGACCCCACCGAGCGCATCGACCCACGCTCCCCGGCCTTCCCACAGACGGGCCTTGCCCAGGGTCGACAGCCCCTGCGCCTCGCGATTCTCTCCGTAGCCCCGATCGGTGAAGGCAGAGACGGCCACGAAGGTCTCTTCGCCTCGGTCCTTGGGCGCGTGCACGACCACCGCGCGGTGACGGCCGGTCGAGCCGAACTCGTAGCCGGCCCGAGTCCCCCGCAGCGGCCCGGGCACGCCGAGCCGATACTCGACCGATCCCGCGGTGGCGAAGGCTCCCTGCTCGAGCCGCGCCGAGCCTTTTTTCACCTCGAGCTGCTGCACGACCTCGGGGATCACGAACGACAGATCGAGATACCCGTGCGCGTGCACGTTGGAGCGCTCGTTCATCGGGATGTCGTCCACGAGCAGCTCGAGGTCGGCCCCGTGGGCCGCGTCGAAGCCTCGGATGTAGTACTGCTGGCCCTTGCCCTGGTTGCCGTGCTGCACGACGAGCATGCCCGGCACCAAGCGCAGCAAGTCCTCGGCGCTGCGCTTGGGCGTGGTACGAATGGTGGCCGAGTCGACCCGGTGCGAGGTCGCGGTGAGCCCATCGCCGCTGGTGGTCTCGACGGTGACGACCCGGGTCTCGTCGGCGGCGGGCGGGGCAGCAGCAGGCTCGGCCTCGCGCTCCGCCTCCCCTTCGCTCGGAACCTCGTCGGTGGGGTCGGCCGCATGGGCGCGCGCCGAGAGCCCCAGCGAGAGGCAGGAAACGAGCAGCAGCGGCCCGGTGGTGTGCAATCTCGGCATGCGCGCGCCGGGTACGAGCCAGACCCCCGAACGGTTCGATGACACCGCCGACAATGTGGGTCGATCCAGACGAGGCGGACCACCGTATGCACCGCAGACCCCCCGCTGCGGGCCCCCTTCCCCCTGAAACTGCCATGAGAACCCCGTTTTTCATCCCTCCGACCCCGCTCGCATCCGCCTCCGCGCGCCTGGCCGTGGCGCTCGGTCTGGGTACCGCCCTGAGCGCGGGCTGTGCCTTCGACAGCGAAGTGGCCGACCGCACCGCGGTCGATGTCGTCGTGGACAGCAGCGCCATCGTCACCTCGGAGACCGACATGGGCTACCGAGTGGAGCTGTCGCGCTGCCGCATGGCCATCGATGGTGTCCAGTTCACCACCGATGGGGAGCAGCATGCGACCTTGATGGGTCCGGTCATGGACCTGCTCATCCCCACCGCCCACGCCCACCCCGGGCACTACGGTGGTGGCGAGGTGGTGGGCGAGCTGCGTGAGCGCACCGTGTTCGACTGGCGTGCCGACGGCACCATGCTGGGTGAGGCCATCTTGCTGGACGCGAAGTACACGGGGGCCAACTTCGGCTTCACCCGGGCCCGCGTCGAAGACGGGGTTCATCCCGACGACCCCATCGTGGGCCATACCTTTCAGATCGAAGGCACGGCGACCCTCGATGGTGAGCGCTGGGAGTTTTCCGTGCTGCTCGACCAAGACGAAGGGCGCCGCGTCGTCGGCCTGCCGCTATCCCTCGATGTCGACCCGAGCGAAGACCAGGCGCTGGTGCTCGGCCTGGAACTTCGCGTGGACGATCCCGTGGAAGGAGATTCCCTGTTCGACGGAGTCGACTTCGCCATGCTCGACGAGGACGGGGACCACGTGGTGGTGCTCGAGCCGGGCTCGGACGCCTACAACCGCGTGCGCCGTAACACCCAGGGGCACGACCACTACGGAGTCGCGCCGCTATGATCCGCGCGTCCCACGGGCGAGCGGCGTGGTTGCTCGCCACCACCATCAGCGCCAGCGCCTGTGACCCCGAAGCGCTCGCGGTCGTCGAGCTGACCGCCTACGGCGAAGAATTCGTCGAGGACGAAATCCCGGCCTCCGCCTTCGTCGACGGCTGGAGCATCGAGTTCTCGCGCTTCGTCGTGGCCCTGACCGACATCGAAGTCGACGGCGAGCCCCTGCCCGGCCACTTCGCCATCGACCTGCGCGACGACTCTAGCGGCGAAGGACATCATTTGGGCGAGGTCGTGGTGCCCGCGGGCGCCCGGCCCCAGATCACCTACCGCGTCGCGCCCTTGCCCGAGCCCGGCCTCATGCCCGAGCCCGGTGCGTCGCTCGTGGTCGAGGGTCGCGCCCAGCGAGGGGAGCAAACCATCTCGTTCGCCTGGAGCTTCGACACCGACACCCGCTACGAGCACTGCGAGGGCGTGGAAGCGCTGGACTCCGACCTCGGCAACCGCAGCGAGCTGACGCTGCACGCCGATCACCTGTTTTATGACGATCTCGAGGCCCCGGATCCCAACCTCGCCTTCGACGCGATCGCGGCCGCCGATACCGATGGCGACGGCGATGTCACCATGGACGAACTCGACGCGGTGCAGCTCGGCGCCGCCGAGCGGTACCAGGGCGGGGGCGGCCAGATCACCGATTTAGGCCACTTCATCCGGGCTTTGACCCGCACGCTGGGCCATATCGACGGCGAAGGACACTGCGAAATCGGGCGCTGACTTTTTTCTCCATGCGCCTGTAAGAGCCTCGCGCGGGCCGGCGTTCCGGGGCCGAACCGCCATGCGACGCCCCACTCGAACCATCGTAGCCCTCGCCACTCCCCTGCTGGTCCTGCTCGCCTTCGGCTGCAAGAAATCCGCCGCTCCCGGCACGATGCCGCCGAGTGACATGAGCTACGAGGACGCCGACTACCCGGCCTACGAGGAGTCGACCAAGACGGCGTACGACTACGACTACGACTACGAGGACGACGCGGGCGAAGCGGCGGAGTACGACGCGGACGACGGGGCCGACATCGCGCTCGCGAGCGAGGCGCCCGAGCCCATGGCGAGGTCGGCGGAGAGGAATGTAGTCGCGCTGGACAGCCGGAGCTCGCGGCGACGCGATCGCCGGTCCGCGCGCAAGGATCGCCGCAGCCGCAACAAAGCGAAGAACCGCGCGATGGCGGAGGCCCCCGCCTCTCCCTCGAGCCCGAGCGCGGCCGGGGCCTACGTGACCGACAGCTCGGCGACCGCCGTCGCCCCCGTCGCCGTAGCGCCCATGCCCACGCCGACCCACAACACCGAGGGCTACGACCACATCCAGGAAAACGACTTCATCGCGGTCGCCGACGACCCGCGCTCGACCTTCTCCATCGACGTCGACACGGCGTCCTACAGCAACATGCGTCGCTTCATTCGCGACGGCCAGCTGCCTCCCGCCGACGCGGTGCGCATCGAGGAGCTGGTGAACTACTTCGACTACGACTACGCCCAACCCACCGGCGACGACCCCTTCTCCGTGACCACCGAGGTCGCGCCTTGCCCCTGGGCGCCCGACCATCGCCTGGTGCACGTGGGCCTACAGGGCAAGGACGTGTCCGCCAAAGCGGTGCCTCCTCGCAACCTGGTGTTCCTGCTCGACGTGTCCGGCTCGATGAGCAGCCACGACAAGCTGCCGCTGCTCAAGCGCGGGCTGGGCATGCTCGCCGACCAGCTCCGCCCGCAGGACCGCGTCTCCATCGTGGTCTACGCCGGAGCCTCGGGCGTGGTGCTCGACCCCACCTCCGACCGGGCCGAGATCAAGCACGCGCTCGGCCGCCTCGACGCGGGCGGCTCGACCAACGGCGGCGCGGGCATCGAGCTGGCCTATGAGCTCGCCAACCGCAACTTCAAAAAGGGCGGCATCAACCGCGTGATCCTGGCCACCGACGGCGACTTCAACGTCGGAGTGACCAGCCAGGGCGACCTCATCCGGCTCATCGAGTCCAAGCGCGAGTCGGGCGTATTCCTGTCGGTGCTCGGCTTCGGCACGGGCAACCTCCAGGACTCCACAATGGAGCAGCTGGCCGACAAGGGCAACGGTAACTACGCGTACATCGACAGCGCCACCGAGGCGCACAAGGTGCTGGTGGAGCAGGCGGGCGCGACCCTGATGACCATCGCCAAGGACGTGAAGATCCAGGTCGAGTTCAACCCGGTGGAGGTCTCGTCCTACCGTCTCGTCGGCTACGAGAACCGAGCCCTCGCCCATCGCGACTTCAACGACGACACCAAGGACGCGGGCGAGATCGGGGCGGGCCACACCGTGACCGCGCTGTACGAGGTGGTGCCGACCGGCCGGGGCGTGGCCCCCGAGGTCGACCCCCTCAAGTACCAGGACTCGCCCACGGTGGCGGCCGCCGCCGACAGCGGCGAGCTGATGACGGTGAAGCTGCGCTACAAAAAGCCCGCCGGCTCACGCAGCAAGCTGCTCAGCGTGGCCATCGAGGACGACGACGGCTCCGTCGCCGACAGCTCCGCCGACTTCCGCTTCTCCGCCGCCGTGGCCGAGATGGGCCTTTTGCTCCGCAACAGCAAGTGGCGCGGGCAGGCCACGTGGGCCCAGGCCTACGAGCTGGCCAGCAGCGCGCAGGGGCACGATCCGGCGGGACGACGCGCCGAGTTCAAGAACCTCATCCGCCAGGCGGCCGAGCTTTCCGGGGGCAGCATCCGCAGCGCCCAGCGAGACGCCAAGATCGCTCGCTGAGCCCCACCCGCTTCATCGTCGAGGACGCAGACTCCCGGGCCACCCGGCGAGTCTGCGTTCTTCGTGGTTCAGGGGACGTCCGCGCCCGCGTAGTCCATGGAGCGGTCGACGGTCGGGCGGGCATCGCCTTCGATGTCCGTGCGCGGATCCTCGACGGCCCCCCCGGCTTGCCACTGCGCCACGCCTTCGAGGGCCGAGCCGGCCGTGGTGTGCAGGTCGTTCGTGCTGACGAACACCGAGCCGTCGATCTCCACATTGCCCGTGCCGCCGATGAAGTTCATGTCGTCGGTCCCGGTGTAGGTCACGCTCGCGACCTCGGCCGTACACCCGATCGTCCCCGGCGTGGGCGAGACCACGGCCGAATTGCGAATGGTGCCCAGGGTGAACTCGTCGCAGATGATCCCGTCGGCGCCCGACGACGAGTTGAAGGCGATGGAGGTGTACAGGACCTCGAAGTTCCCCTGCTCGAAGCGCAGGCCCGACACGTTGGACACGCCCGGGAAGCCGTTGCCCCGGATGAAGCAGTTGACGATGTGGCTCTCGGAGGTGTCGGCATCGATGCCGCCGCCGCGGTTGCCCACGATCTCGGAACGGCGCACCCACAGCGGGGCGCAGGCGTCCCCGCTGATCGCGACCCCCTGGTCGGCGTCGTTGCCCGTGAGCCTCGAGTCGTCGACCCACAGCGAGCTGTTGTTGCAGCGCAGGTTGGCCCCCCCACCCCGCCGTCGCCGACGAAGTGCATGCCCGCGAAGTACGCGGTGGAGTTCAGCACCCGCACGATTTCCGGATCGCCGGCGTTGCCCGGCTCGACGGTGGGCTCCCCCGTCCATCCCATGATCGCGACCGTCTGCCCGGTGACGATGTTGACGGGCGGTGCGTAGTTCCCGGGGAATACCCGTACCGTACCCAGCTCGCCCACGGCCGAGATGCCGGCCCCGATGGTGCACAGCGGCATCTTCAGCGAGCCGTCCCCGCTGCCGCAGTCGGCGAAGGTGTTGTCCACGTAGACGACCGCGTCGGTGGGCATGCACGAGCCCACGTCGAGATTGCACGCGCTGTCGGGGCACTGCGCGTGCTCGAAACACGCCACGCAGGTGTCGTCGATGCACGCGGGGGTGTCCCCGCTGCACGCGCTCGCTTCTTCCGCGGTGCACAGCTGACAGCTCCCCGTGTCGGGGTTGCACGCCGGGGTCGCCTCATCGAGACCAGCGCAAAACGTGTCGGGCAGCGCCTCGCAGCCCACACACATGCCCGTGCCCTCGTCGCAGTACGGAGTCGACCCCCCGCAGTCGTCACAGCCCGCCCCCGACGTGGTGGTCGTGTCCGGGTCCGTGCTCACGGTGGTGTCGGGCTGCGGCGAGGTCTCGTCGCCGGTCGTGCTCTCGTCGACGGTGGTGGTCGCCGTGCCCTGGGTGGTCGGCGTATCGGTGGACACCCCGTCGAGCTGACAACCGGCCTGGCCCGGATCTTGGTCGACCGCCTCGGCCGTGGCCACGCATCCGTTGACCGCCGGGGTCTGGCTGCTCGGCGTACACGGGTCGCAGACCTGCGCCGCGAGGCAGGGTTCGTCACTATTGGCGCAGTGGTTGGGGTCCGCGATGATGCACCCCGGTGCCGCCATCAGCCCCGCACTCACGGGTAACGTCGAGATGAGCCAGCGTAGGTAAGCCATGGGCGGGCCCAGGGTGCCACGGGCCCGTGGGGCGCGGCAACGAGCCGCATGACGCTAAAAACGGCCGTACATTCCGATCCCGCCGCTGCCACGACCCACCCACGGGTGCAGCGAGACGGTGGAATCGGCGGGGCTCGCCGGCTTTTTCGCGGTAGCGGCCTTGGCCCGACGGCGATCGACGCCCCACAGCACCGCTCCGACCACGGCGAACACGACCCCAGCGCCGAGCGCCGCGTAGCCGACAGGGCGAGTGGTGACCGCGTTGGTGGCCTCGAGCGGATCATCCTCCACGGGACGCGGCGACGGAACGATGAGCCCCACTCCGGTCAGCGCCGCGGCACCACCCACGACGACCAACGACACGCCGGCCTTGCCCATCGGACCCAGGCCCTTGCGATCGTCGGTACCCGTCTCGGGGGCGGGCTCGGGTTCCGGCTCCGGCTCGGGTTCCGGCTCCGGCTCGGGCTCCGGCTGCGGCTCGACCATCAGCGGCGCGACCTCGACGGCCAACGCGGAGACCCGCTCGATGAGTTCGTCTTCGGTGCAGAGCCGACAATCGGAGCGACCCGCTCCGCCTTCGACGATCTCACCGTCATAGATGATCTCGTAGAGGATCGCGTAGCCGCCTGCCTTCTCGGGCTCGAGCACGAGACGAAGCTCGGGGCCCGCGGCGGCATCGGTGGGCTCGACGCCCTGCCCCTGCATGGACTCGGTGGCGAGCTTGGTGGCACGCCCGGCCAGCACCGGACCGCCGTCGCCCAGCGCAGACGCGTCGACGAACACTCGACCGCGACGCGGCGGATCGCCCTGCGCGTCGAGGGCCGCCGTGCTCATCGTGCTCGTCGCCGCTTCGGCTCGTATCGGCGTGCCCACCACGGCGAGCGCGAGGGAACAGGCGAGGCTGGAGGGCAGAGCGATGACACGCATCACGGTCAGCCATCAGCACACTACGAATCGCCGGCGCCCGCAAGGGTCAGGACGCTACACCCAGGCCGTGCGACCCGGCTCGCACCTCACCCGCCCATCGCGGCCCGCTGCTTACACGCGTTGACGATGCTCTTGGAGGTCGAGCTGCGTGCCGCCTTGGCCATCTTGGCGCACTGCGCGAATTTCTTGGTCTCGAACAGGGCCTTGATCCGGTAGTCGCCGTAGTCGGTCCGATAGCGGCCCTTCCAGCACGTTCGCGACGACACATGGCGCAAGACGTCCGCCCACGCTCGCTTGGCGTACGCACTCTTGGCCGAGGCTCGGGTCCGTCGACACTTGGGGCTCTCGACCGGATCGGCGTCGGGCGTGCCGGTCGTGGCCGGCTCGACGCCGGTTTCCGTGGTCGCGGCTCCAGAGCCTTCGCCGGCCGACGTCGAACCTTCGGCGGGCGCAGCTACGGCACCGGACGACTCGGCCGCAGGCGGTGGGCTCCCGGCCGAAGTCTCGCCCTCGGCCGGACCAGCGTCGGACGCGGCCGCGCTGGATTGTCCCGCCGCGACGCCTGCCGTTTGGGCCGGCGTCCCCGTGGTCTCGTTCGCGCCGCCTGGTCCTCGAAGCAGCTGCCACCACACCCCGGCAGCGAGCAGCGCGAGCAAGATGAGGCCCAGCATCGCCAGGATCCACCACGCGCCTCGCGACGGACCGCGGGCAAAGCTCGACCCGCTCCCCTCGAAGTCGACGGGCGTCGACAGCAACGAGTCGGCCGCGGCCGGGCCCGACTGAATCCGAGACAGCCCCTCGTCGAGGGCATCGTAGGCGGGAGGCGGCGGCACGCCCGGAGCGGTGTTGTTGTAGGTGCGCGCGGGCGCGAAGATCGAGCGCCCCGGCGGCAGCGCGAGCGCGGTGACCGGAGCGGCCTGCCCTCCCCCGGCTTCCATCGACTGCATGCCTTCGAGCGCGGCCACGATGGGCTCGAGCTCGTTGAGGAACGCCTCGGCGCTGGGCGGCCGCAGCTGCGGATCGACCTCGATGCACGCGTGCACCAGGTCGATCAAGGGCGGCGGCAAACCGTCGCGACGATGGTCGAGCCGCGGCGGAGCTTCGGTGGCCTTGCGGGCGAGCACCTCGACCACGTTCTCGGACACGAAGGGCGGCTCGCCGACCAGGACCTCGTACAGGATCACGCCGAGCGCATAGATGTCGAAGCTCTCGGTGGGCGGCCGGCCCTTGCTCTGCTCGGGCGCCATGTACTCGGGCGTGCCCAGGGCATGACCGGGGATCGTCAGCCGCTGCTCTTCCGGGGTCCGGTCGGCGCTGGCCGAGATGCCGAAGTCCAGCACCTTGACGATCTCGCCGTCGCCCCGGTTGACGATCATGATGTTGTCGGGCTTGAGGTCGCGATGGATGATGCCCACGCCGTGGGCGGCCCGGATCGCCCGCGCGACGTCGCGGATCGACTGGCACGCCCGCAGCACGTCCATGGGACCGTTCTCGACGATCTCCTCGTAGAGCGAGCGGCCGGTGAGGAACTCCATCACGATGAACAGCCGCCGATCGGGCAGCTCGCCCGCGTCGAAGACCTCGATGATGTTCGGGTGCCCGGCTGCACTCGCGGCCCGGGCTTCCTCTTTGAAGCGGCGGGCGACGACCTCGTGCTCGCTCCACTCGTGGGTGAGCACCTTGATGGCGACCTTGCGCCCGACCGTCACGTGCTCGGCCAGGTACACCGTGCCCATGCCGCCGCGCCCCAGCGGGTCGGCGATGCGGTAGCGCTGCGCGATGATGGTGCCCGGCGCGATGGTCTCGCCGCCGCCCGGGTTCACGCGCGAGGCGGCCCCTCGGGGTGGCGGCTGCGACCGATGACGGTTGCCGGGCGTGCTGAAGACCCCAGTCGACGGGGCGCGCCCCGGTCCCGGCTGCGGCGCGCCGTCCATCTCGGCGAGCTCTTCGATGAGCGCCGAGTAGGTCTCGTGGTCCCGATCGCGGTCGTCCCCGAAGAGCCGGCCCATGAAGTCGGCCATGCGCTCTTGCGTGGTGTCGGGGGCGTGCTCGGACAGCCACACCGACAGGGCCTCCATGAACTCGCCCGCGGTCTGGTACCGATGGTCGCGCGAGCGAGCCAGCGCGGTCATGACGATGTCGTCGAGCTCGTCGTCGACGCGGTTGGACAGCGAGCTCGGCGGCTCGGCGTCCCAGCCCGCCACCGCTTGCGTGTCCGTGTCGCTGTCGCGGAGCGGCCGCCCGGTGAGCAGCTCCCACAGCACGACGCCACAACCGTAGACGTCAGCTCGACCGTCGAGCGGACTGCGGGTCGCCTGCTCGGGCGCCATGTAGCCGACCTTGCCGAACACCATGCCCGGCACGGTGAGGCTGGCCTTCATCGCCGAGGTCGCGAGACCGAAGTCGGCCAAGCGCACCGCGCCCGCCCAGTCGATGAGGATGTTGCTCGGCGAGACGTCGCGATGGACGAGGCCCAAGCCGGGGAAGGTGTGCGCGTAGTGCAGACCCCGCAGGACCTCACGCACGATGTGAACCGCCAGCGGGACCGGAAATGCCCGGCCCACCTCCGCGCAGCGATCCCAAACGTCGGCGAGATCACGGCCCTCGATCAGCTCCATCGTGATGTAGAGCTGGCCATCGAATTCGCCCGCCTCCCGGACGTCGACGATGTTGTTGTGATGCAGCCGACACACGACCTTGGCTTCGTCGAGGAAGCGCGTGCGGAAGTCGTGGTCAGGGGCACCCTGGCGCAAGAGTTTGATCGCGGCCAGACGGGCCAACGAGCCCTCGCCGACGGCGGCGACGTACACGGTCGCCATGCCGCCCTCGCCCCGCCGCGCCATCAGCATGAACTTGCCGAGCCGCCGTGCGGGGACAAGCCGCTGTAGCGACTCCACCATGGCGCAAACGCTACCACGGACCCCGGGTTTGTGAGTATGCTGGGCGCCCCACCACGAGGGTGGGCTGCGAAAACCCTTTCCGTCCCATGGCCGCAACGACTTCGACGGGCGCTCCGGGCATCCTCTATTTCGACCCCAACGCCACCACTGCCAAGCTCGCCACGGCTGGCTTGCATCTGGCGGGCTACCGGGTGTTCCACGCCTCCACCCAAGAAGAGGCGGTGAGCCTGTGTTCCGCGCACGGCCCCGGCGGTGACGCGAGCATCGTGGCGCTGCTGCTCGATACCGCGAGTTCGGCATCGGTCGCGGGGGCGACCCTCCGAGCGCTGGTCACCGTGCCCGGAGCAGCCGAGCTGCCCGGCATCCTTCTCGTCAGCCGAGCCAACCCCACGCCGATCCCCGGAGCCGAGGGCCTGCCCTCGCTCAAGCGGCCCTTCACGATCCCCGCCCTGCACAAAGTGTTGCGCGAGGCGATCGAAAGCGCGCCCAAGCCGGTCGCCGTGAGGCAAACCGCACCCAACGACGAGATTCAAAAGCGGATCACCCAGGTGCTGTCGGAGATCATTCCGGGCATCGAGACCCCCGAGCCCAACATGGCTCGGCTCGCGTCGATCCTCGTCGAGGACGCCAAGCTCCCCACGCCCGCCACCGGCATCGCGATTTCCGGCGACGTGGCCAGCCTCCGCCTCGAGTCCGTGCTCTCCATGCTCGCCGACGACGGAGCCCGCGGGGTGTTCACCGTCGAGCACGGCGAGCGCTACAGCCGGCTGCACCTGGACCAGAGCTTCATCCGCTTCGCCGAGGTTCGAAACATCGACGAAGAAGATCTACGCCTCGGCCGCTTCATCGTGGAGGACGGCTTCTTGCCGCCCGAGATCGTCGAGGCGATCGCCGGCGAGGCCGACCCGCGCGGTCGCGTGCTCGGCCAGCGACTCGTCGACGGCGGCCAGCTCCAGCCCGGCGAGCTCGCCCAGGTGCTCGTGCACCAGGCTCGCGAGGTCACCTGTCACCTGCTTCGCTGGACCGAGGGACGCATGACCTTCGCGCCCACCTCCGGCTTGCACCCGCTGGCCAAGGCGGTCGTCGAGGCGAAGGCCGAGCTGCGCATCTCCGAGGCCCTGCTCGACGCCCTGCGTCGCCACCATGAAGAGGCCGCCATGGGTCCTCACATGGCCGGGGTCGACGACGTCTATCTGCGGGTCGACAGCGAGGTCGCCAAGCTCGGTCGCCAGGCCTTCACCCGCCACGAGCTCGGCGTGCTCGAGCTGCTCAACGGTCGCCACAGCGTCAAGGAGATCGCCCGCAAGACCCGGTCGGGCACATTCTCCGTGGCCACGATGCTCTACCGCCTGACCCGAGCCGGACTCACGCGCCCGCGCGTCGAGCCGCTGCAAACCTGAGCCGCGAGCCCCTCCGCCATGGCCTCCGCCCATCGTGTCCTGATCGCCGAGCCCGACGCCGATGAGCGCGAGCGGCTCTCGTCCGTGGTGCGTAGCGCGGGCGAAGCCGCCGGCCACGAGCTCGCCATCGACGAGGCCGGCGACGGCACCACGGCGCTCGCGCTATGGACTTCGGGTCAACCGCAGCTGGTGGTCTGCGAGATCCTGCTCGACGGTCTGTCCGGCCTCGCCCTGCTGCGGCGCATGAAGAACGAGCCCGGCGAGACGCCGCCCGTGATCTTCGTGACCCGCATGTCTCGCGAGAGCGATCGCTACTGGGGCCTACGCAACGGCGCCCACGCCTACTTGGCCAAGCCCTACGACGACGAGCAGCTCCGCTCCCGCGTCCGCGATCTGCTGGAAAAAGGCGTCGAGGCCTCGCGCCAGCGACCGCTCGACTAGCGCCACGCTAGCCGCAGCCGGCCAGCTCTTCTTTGGGGTAGTGGCCGAGCAGCTCCTCGACCAAGGGGCGCCGTTGATCTCGGCGCTCGATCCGTTTGGGCAAGACCTGGTGGAGCACGGACTCGAGCGAGACCCCCTGATAGAAGGTCAGCCGCTCCACGATCCAGCGATCGAGGCGGACCCGCTTGCCCTCGATCGTGTCGACCGGGGTGTCGGCTGCCTCGGCGTGCAGCTCGGCGCGGAGCCGAGACGCCGCGCGGGTCATGGTCTGCACGTCGGCCTCGCGCCAGTCCACGTACAGCGAGTCGTGGCACCCGGCGAGGAACATCAAGCGCTTGAAGGGCATGTGCGCGCGGATCATCAAGATCGCGAGCTCGCGGCGCTGCGCATCGTCGAGCGCGTCGTCGAAGCGCCAGGTGCCGCGACCGTCGGGTGAAGTGCCCAGCATGACGAAGCCGTGCAGGTCCGGGTTGGCACGCGCGACCGCGAGCAGCTCCTCGTCGACCTGGCTGGCTGCGACCCGCTCACGCAGAGCTTGGAGTCGATCTCGTCCCACGACGATGTGCTCGACCGGCGTCACGACCAACACCGCCCGCTTCCCGGTCGAGGTGTCCACCACCCGGGGTTCGATTTTCACGCTCACGCAATCCTTGCGATAGCACGGGTACCCGGCGGCATCGAGGCGCCACGATCACCTGCGAATCATCGCAAAGACACGGCGCCTCAAACGCCTCGGTGGGGCCCCTACGAGCCTCTATCGTTGCGAATTCGCGGATATTCGTTTCGAAGGGGAGAACGACGTCCATGTCGATTTTCGCCGTCCACCACAGGGTATCGGCACTCACGGATCGGATAGCAACATGTCCACGACGAACATGTCCGTCGCTCCCGAGTCGGCGACGAACACATCGTCCACGCCATCGCCATTGACGTCTCGAGCCCAGATGGCGGTGGGAATCGGATCGCTGATGCCGAGGCCATCGTAGAGCAGCTCCGTGGGCCCGAACACACCCGCGCCCAGGCCACGTGCCGTGTAGGCGGCGATCGTGGCCCCCGTGGGCAGCGTCCACAGCAGGTCGAGGATCCCGTCGCCATCCACGTCGCCGAAGCCGGTGCGCTCGGGCAACGTGGCCGGAGAAGTCACCGTGACGGGGGGCTCGAAGGTGGCATCGCCCAGGCCGAAGTGAAGGTCCAGCACGCCGCCGTCGTTGCAGACGAGGTCGACGACGTCGTCGCCGTCGAGGTCGCGCGCCGACATCTGCCCCGAGCAGTCGGGTGCCGCGACCTCCACGAACGTCCCCCCGGGTTGCCCGAGCCAGAGGCCCGCGCTGCCCCCCGCTTCGAGCCACAGATCGGTCAGCGCATCGCCATCGAACGCTCGCGCCAAGACGTCGCTCGGGTCCGAGGGCATCGGCGACGGCAAGGGCATGCCCAGTTGCCCCCCGCCGATGCCCGGCCAGACCTGCATGCCGATCGAGTCGTACGTGAGCACGTCCGGGAGGCCATCACCCGTGAACTCCCCGGTGACGGCATGCACGTCGGTGAACGGGGTGAACGGATGTGTGAAGGTCTCGTTGAAGTCGGTGTTCCCCAGGCTGGTCCAGATCTGCAGGTGAGGATGAAAACCGAGGAAGTCGTCGCGCATCTCGATGAACGCCAGATCCGTCCGGCCGTCGCCATCGAAGTCCTCGCCGTGCATCGAGCCCGGCTGCACCCCACCGCGCGCCCCGGGGGCGAGGATGGGATGCGTTGCGGCGTCGATCAGCCCGACCGTGGCGTCCCCCGTGTGCACGCCGATGTCCGCGATGATGGAGTTGTTGAACGTGCGGAGTGAGCCCTCGACGTAGTCGCCCACCCCATCGTCGTCGAAGTCGGCGTAGACGAGCCCGGCGGGGCGCTGCCCCGGGCCCTCGAACACCATGGGGATCCGGGTAAAGCACAGCCCGGGCGGCTCGACGACCCCGTCGCCGCAGCTGGCGGGCCCGCCCCCTGTGCCCGTGCTCGAACCGGACGCGATACCTCCGTCGGAGTCCGACGCCCCCTCGTCCGTCCCCGACGACTCGCTCGCCGGACCGGTGCTGGACGAGCCATCGGTGCTCGAGCCGGAGGTCGTGAATCCGCCCGTCTCCGAGCTCGATGTGCCGCTCGTCGTCGACCCAGTCGTCGCGGGCGCTCCCGTCGAGGTCGACTCTCCGCTCCCCATCGAGCCCGATTCCGTGCCCTCCGAACCCACTTCCGACACAGTCTCGGCGGAGCCGCTCGTGGCCCCCGCGTCCGTGTCCTCGTCGTCGTCCGACTCCGGGGTGACGACGACGGTGATGCACCCACCCGCCAGCAACAACGAACCCAGACCCAGCACGCGAGCCACCTCGCGCGGGCCGGCAACCGCGACCGCCATGCCCCATCCACGCTCAGCCGCGCGCTCGGTTTCCCCGCGGCGAGCGAGGCCGCGTCGCGGGTCCCGCTCAGGCGGGCGGAGGAAAGGTCTGGACGGCCGAGACGATCGCCTGGCGGATCGTGGCCGCGTTGGCGTAGTCGGGGCAGTAGCGCAGCGCCGGGTCGCGGGCCGACAACGCCCGGAAGCGACGCTCCTCGGGGCCGAAGTCGTAGCTGAGGATCACGGGACCGGTGTAGCCCGCCTCCCGAAGGCTCCGCAGCACGAAGAGCCCCTGGTTATCCTGCTGGAACCGCCGCGCTCGCGCGACGTCGCCGTTGAAGCGGGCCGCGAGCTCCACCAGGTTGCCGAGCAGGGCTTCCTCGGGCGTTCGATCGAAGCGCATGTCGAGATAGACCAAGTCGGGTCGACGCTCGGCCATCATCTGGCACGCCGCGCCTCCGCTCTGGGCCTGCCGATAGACGAAGCCGTCGGCGACGAAGGTCGACAGGTTGGTCAGGTACTCGTTGCCGTCTTCGACGACGAGCACGTCGATGGGGCGCTGGTTCACGCGGCCTCCACGGCGGCACTGATCTCGTCTTCGACGGTAAAGAAACGCAGCACTACGGCCTTGCTCCACCCCGGGGCGGTCTCCACCGAGATGGCGCCATCATAGCGCGACAACAGGTCGACCGTGATCCCCATACCGCGCTCGACATAACGACCACGCAACATCTCGTTGGACAGCTGCTCGGGTGAGCGATCCATCACACGAATGGCCAGCGATGCGAGCCCGGTGATTTCGTCGAGCTCCAGCTCGAGATCGATGCCGAGGCCGACCGGAGGCGTCGCATACTGCACGCTCGAGCGCAGCGAGTTGCGAATCACGTTAGCCAGAATGTCCTCGAAATCGGTACGAAAGATGCGGACGAGCCCCCCGTGCCCGGTACGCCGCAGCGGCGCCAGGCTGTGGCCCACGAACTGCTCCTCGCCCGTGACCTGATCGTAGATCTCTTGGACGAGGTCGTCGTCGATGTTCACCACGCACAGCTCGCGGATCATCCCCGACAGGTGCTCGAAGGCTTGCCGCCCCAGCACGTGCCCACTGCGACCGAGCACCTTGGCCAGCTCGAGCTTGCGACCCGACCGGAGTCGCTCGGGTCGCCGGAGCTGATCGGCCCGCGCCGCGAGGTCCTCGAACGCCTTGATCATCGGGCGGAAGATGGGGTCCTTGCGATAGAGGTTGAGGGTCACCCGGTGTGCACGAGCGACCTGCTCGAGCTCTTCGAGGTAGCCGAGAAAGCGCCCGTAGATGCCGCCTGCGACGCGTCCACGGCGATCTCGGGTGTCGCGACGGCGGCGATCGTCGATGCCGCTGCCGTCGCCGAACATCCGCTGGGCCAACACCGCCGCCCGCTGGTCGGCATCGGGTGCCTCGAACTCGAGGGCCCGCCCCACGTCGGCCAAAAATGCGGTGTTGTGCTTGAGGATCTCGTGGCGAATCAGGCTGAGGATCCGCGCCACTTCGGGGAAGCTCTTGGGATCGCGCTCGAGCAGCTGGGCGAGCGAGGCCCCTCGGTAGTGCCGATACAGCCGCCACGAGGGCACGATGATGATGAGCGCGAGCACCAGGCCCGCCGCGAGGAAGAACTGGGTGAAGCGCTCGTCCATCTCGACCCGCAGCGCCTGGGCTCGATCCCAGTGCAGGTCGTAGTCCCCCGCTTCGTTGAGGTACAGGTCGAGCTCGCGCGAGGCCTCGATGGGCTGGTTGAGCGCCCACAACAGCTCGGCCAGGGTGAAGCGAGCGGTCAGGGAGCGCAGCTCGGCTGCACGCGCCAGGTGGGGAATGGCCTCGTCGGGCAGGTCTTCGCGCAGCAACAATCCGAGCCGCTCGTGGACCTCGGCTTGGTCCTCGCGCTTTTCGAGGCTCTGCTCCCAGTACTGCCGCGCGTCACCGCTGCGCTCCTGGGCGAACACCACCCGTGCCAGCTGGTTGAGCACCTCGGGCTCGTCGGGAAACTCGTCGCGGGCCCCCAGCAGGATCTTCTCGGCCTCGCCCCAGTCCTGGTGCTCGGTGCCGTGCAGATAGGCCATGTTGATGAGCTTCTGCAGCTTGGGGTCGAGCATCCGCAGCGAGTTTTCCGGGGGCGGCGGAATGGCGGGCAGCTCGTCGCGCCGGATCGCGCGCTCGAGCTCGGCCAGCGCCTGCTCGGCTCGCTGGAGATCGGGGTCCTCGGGGTCGGCCAGCTCCTGGAAGCGATCGTAGTGCTCGCGCGCCTTCTCGCGATCGGTGCGGGCGTAGAGCTCTCCGAGCAGCAAGTGCAGCCGATAGAGGTCGGGGCGCAGCCGCAGCGCGGCCACCAGGTGCTCGATGGCTCGCATGTCCTCGGCCCCCGCGAACTCCTTTTTGTAGATGAGCCCGAGGGTCATGTGGGCCTGGTAGTTCGAGCGATCCATGCCCACGGAGCGCTTGAGGTCCTCGACCGCGTTGAGCAGCCGACCCGTGCGCGCCAGCACGACCCCGCGCAGGTGATAGGCCCGCGGAAACCATCGCGAGGCCCCGATGGCGGAATCGAGCTCGGCCTCGGCCCGCTCGAGGTCGCCGGCTCGCAGCGCCGCCTCGCCCCGCAGATACGCGGCTTCGGCCGCCTCGCTCGGCACGAAACCGGTGGTCTTCTCGAGGTCGCGCAGGCTCAGCTCGAACTCGAGGTCGGCGATGATCTTGTCGACCCCCTTGGTCTCGGGCGCGGCGGGATGGCGCTCTTGCAGCTCGCGGTAGGCCTCGGCGGCCACGCCGAGGTCATCGATCTGGCGCAGCAGGTCGGCGCGCAGGCGAAGCGGGCTCGGCAGCGGCTCTCGGCCCGCCCGTCGCGACTCCTCGCGGTAGCGATCGACCTCGGCCAGCGACTCGGCCAGCAACAGCTCGCGCTCGCTGCCCTTGGTCTGCTCGGCGCTCTCGTACAGCAGCTGGGCAACCGTGGCGCGCACGTCATCGGGGCGCCACTGCGAGCCGGGCTTCTCTGCGGCGAGTTCCTTGGCCAGGGCCAGCCGCTCCTTGGCGTACTTGCGACCGCAAAGGCCCATCCACTCCAGCGCCACCTTGCGCTGCTCGACCCACAGGACCTTCGGGTCGTAGGTCGAAAGCGCGAGCAAATCCTTGAGGGCCCGCCGCGGGCATCGGCCCTTGGGGCTGCGAGCCTTGCTCGACTCCGCTCGCCCCAGCAACGCCTCGGGGTCGCCGGGTTGCAGCTCGAGCGCCGCGGTGTACTCGCGAATGGCCTGCTCGTGTCGGTCCTTGCGAGAGGCGAGCTGAGCCGCCCGGATGTGCTGATCGAAGTAGCGCTTGCGGGCCTGAAGTTTTTCTTCTTCGGTGGGTTCCGGGTCCTCGCCCGAGCCACCCGCCTCGTCGGAGTCTTCGCCGTCGTCACCACCGCCCGAGGTGGTGCCGTCGTCGTCCTCGAGCCCGGGCAGCAGCGTACGCGGATCGGGAGCAGCCGAGACCGCGCCGACGCGGGTGCCGAGCCACAGCCCGAGACCCAGGCCGCCGAGCACCCGAAGCATCGAGCGCCGCGCCCCGCCGCGCAGCCATGGTCGCCAACCGGTCATCGTTTCGTGCGTCGCTTGAGTGTACGCAGCTTGATGCCCAGTTGGTTCATGCGCAGCTGCACCTTGCGCCCCGCGCCTGGATCGTCGAGCAGAGCTTCGGCCATACGCCCCAGTTCGCCCGAGTATTTCCGATACAGACCTTCGAGGTATTGGCGCTCGACCGCGCAGCTGACCGCGTTGAGCGACTCCCCCGTGGGCAAATCGACCATCAAGCGCAGGCTGCCGTCCTCGGCCTCGACCACGCCCTCCAGCGCAGCCGGCGACGCGGTCTGCAGCGGCTGCATGGGTCGCAACAGCTCCCGCACGGTACGGGGCGGAATGGGGACCACGTCGGGGCGACTGGCCTGGCCCGGATCTTCGGGCTCGACCTGCTCCGCGCGATCGACCAGCTCGACCATGGTCAGCGCCAGCAGGTTCGAAAGCGTCATCTCGAGCTGACGGAAGTTGCCCGGCCACGGGAACTCGTGCAGCTGCTTGAAGCTACTGGGCTGGAGCAGCAGGTAGATCCGCCGCGGGTCGACGCGCGCGGGCACCTTGGCGCCGACGGTGATCGGCATGGTGTCGCCCTTGCCCGGCACGCGTAGGCCTCGCTGCTCGGCGTACTGCACCAGCAGGTCGCGGTTGTAGGGATCGGCCGCCACGCGGTTGAGGAAGGTCCGCAGCAGCTCCTCGAAGTCGTCCCGACGCTCGCGCAAGCTCGGCAGGGTCAGCGCGGTCGCGGGGTTGAGCCGCATGTACAGGTCCTCGCGGAACTTGCCGTCGCGGACCATGGTGGGCAGGTCCTCGTTGGTCGCCACCACGATCTTGACGTCGACCTGCCGCTCCTCGACCGAGCCCACCGGGTGATAGCGGCTGTCCTGCAGCACGGTGAGCAACGACTTCTGCACGTCGAGGCTCAGGTTGCCGATCTCGTCGAGGAACAGCGTGCCCTGGTGGGCGCGCGCGAGCACACCGTCGCGAGTCGCGGTGGCCCCCGTATACGCCCCCTTCACCACGCCGAACAGGTGCGCGGCCATCAGGTCCCGGGGGATCGTGGACAGGTCCACCGCCACGAAGGGCCCGGTTCGCTGCGACCGTTCGTGGATGAACTCGCGGGCGAGCAGGGTCTTACCCGTGCCCGTCTCCCCCGCCAGGATGATCGGCAGGCGCCCGCGCGCGAGGATGGAGAGCCGCCGCCGCGTGGCCAGCATCGATGGCGTGGCGCCCCAGAAAAAGGGCTCGTCGCTAGGCTCCGACGGACGCTGCGTCCGCGCGAGGATGCCCTCGACCTGCAGCTTGAGCGCGCGCGCGTCGAGGTAGTCGTCGTCGAGCAGGTACGTGTAGTCCTGCGCGTTGAGCCGCTCGGCATCGACCTCGAGCGGCAGGTCGTCGCGCGAGGTCATCACGATGACCGGCAGGTCGGGGTAGGCCCGGCGCAGGTGATCGAGGATGTGCAGGCCCTGCCCCCGCCGCAGCCGCTCCATCGCCCGCTTGGGGTCGCCCTTGGCCAGCAGCGCGGCCTTGTCGTAGGGCAGCAGCTCGTCTTCGGGGATGTCGAAGTGGACGTCGAGCAGCACCAGGTCGACGCCGTCGCCGTGGCGCCCGAGCAATCCCACCGCCTCGCGATAATTGCGAGCGGGCGGCAGGAACACGTGCTCCGACATGAAGCGCTTGCACAGCTCGAGGTACTTGTCCTCGTCGTCGACGATCAGGATCGACGACATGGCGGATCAGGCTCCTCGCAGCAAGCGACGGTGAAAGTCTCGGAGGGCGCGGCGAATGTCCTGCTGCGCCTGGCGGATCTCGGAGCGCGCCTCGGCCAGGCCGGCTCGATCTTCGGCACGCAGAGCGGCTTCATGGGAGCGCAGGACCTGCACCGCGTCTTCCACGACCACGAGCTCGGGCTCGGTCAGCGGCCGCGGCAACTCCTCGGTATGCGCCGCCCAGACCTCCCACGCGCTCTCGTCCCCCTCGGAGCGCGAGCGCGTGCGCAGGATGTCGGCGCGCAGGGCCTCGACGAAGGTGTCGTCGAGCGGACCCTCCCAAGCATCGTCCTCGAAGTTCGCCGACTGCCAGGCGACGTACTTGCCGAGGTCGTGCTTGAGGGCGGCCGCTCGCTCCAGCATGCGCTCCAGGGTCCGCGCTCAGGCGGACGCGATTTGGTACCGGGTGGCTCGCGCGCGACCGGTCGAGATGACCTTGCCCTCGTTCTTCATCCAGACGAGGTAGTCGCGCAGCTCTTTGGTCTCGAGCTCGAGGCGCTTGGCGAGCTGACCGATGGTGAGCGGCTCGTCGGACATCGCATCGAGGATGCGACGATAGAGCTGAGCCTCGCGGCTCTCTTGACGGATGGGATCGGCGGCCGGAGCCACCACCCGCTTGCGCCCGCCCGCCGCGGCGACCACGGTGGGCGTGCTCGCGCCATTGCTCGGGGTCGACGCAATGGCGCGCTGCGGCAGCGACAGCGTGCCCCGAGAACGCAGGCCGCCGTCTTGAAGCGCCTGCGCCAGATCCCGCAGGCTGAGCGCTCGCACGGCATCGCCGGCGTCGCTGCTCAGCAGCTCTCGCAAGGTGGTCTCGGCGGGCATGCGGGCAACCGTGCCCATTGCGGCCTTGGCTTGGTTCTGTCGGAGGGCCGACTCGAACAGCTGAGCAATCTCGGTCATGGCTAGCGCACCTGGCGGGGAGTACCCGCAAATCGGGCGCCGGGGACTATGCCACCTGGGCCCGGGGGCGTCCAGGCGACGCGCGTGGCGACATCACTCACATGTCAACGCGCCCAGATCGACGGGGTCGTCCCCACAACGGAAACAACAATCCTCGCACGTACGACTGGCATCGAGGCCAATCCCCCACTCGAGGCCATCGGCAGCCGCGCCGTAGCAGATCCACTCGCGCCCGAGGCACTCGATCTCTTCGTGGCTGGGCACACCGATCCCGGACGTCACGAATGTTTCATTCGCGCTCGGCCACGCCCAGTCGCGGTCGCGTGAGAACAGCCGCCACTCCATGTCGAAACCGTCGCGACAGTCGTCGGTGAGCGTCCACTGTTGAACGCGCGGCGGGTTGCAGGTCTGAAGGGACTCGTCCGCGTGGTTGGGGCAATCCGGCACGCCGTCGCACAGCTGCCGCAGCGCGAGGCAATCGCCCGTGCCGCACACCGCGATGAAGCCCTGCTCGCATACGCATGCACCCTGCTCACAGTAGGAATTGAGCCCGCACGTAGTGGTGCAGCCGCGTCCCGCCTGCGTGGTCTGACACCCATGCAGCGCATAGGGGTTGCCGAAGAACCCGCGCTCGCAGAAGCAGTCACCGTCACGGCAATAGCCGTCGATCGAGCAGCGCACGTCGGCGCACGCTCCTTCGTCCGCGTCGTCGTCGGGAATCTCGATGACGCAGCCGGAAAGCAGCAGCCCGACGCCCGACGCCCAGGCCCCGGCCAGTGCTCGGGCCCAGACCGATCTCGTCGCGCGGTGCGGCGTCCTCATGCTCCGATCGTAGGCCGCCGCGGTCGCTTCGTCACGGCGGGAGTCCCCCTGCCCGTGCGCCTCGATCGTGCGGGTTTTCCCCCCATCCTGCGGCAAATCTCCCCCGTCGCCGCCGTGCTCGCGCTAGAACCGAGCCACCATGGGCCCCGCTTCCGTCGCGCTCTGCGCCTTTGCCGCCTACTTTCTGGGCTATCGGATTTACTCGCGCTTCCTCGCGCGCAGCGTGTTCAAGCTCGACGACTCGCGCCCCACGCCCGCCCATACCCTCCGCGACGAAGTCGACTACGTCCCCACGCGCCCGTCGATCCTCTTTGGCCATCACTTCGCCTCGATCACCGGGCTCGCCCCGATGCTGGGCCCCGCCGTGGCGGTGATCTGGGGCTGGCTCCCCGCCGTGTTGTGGGTCGTGTTCGGAGCGATCTTCGTCGGCTGCGTGCACGACTTCTCCGCGATGGTCTTGTCGGTGCGCAACGACGGCAAGTCCGTCGGCGAGGTCGCGCGCGACGTCATCAGCCCCACCGCACGCACGCTGTTTCACTTCATCATCTTCTTCGGCGTCGCGCTGGCGATGGGCGTGTTCGTCTTCATCATCGCCAAGCTCTTCTCGCTCGAGCTTTCCAAGGGTCACCCCGGCTATCCGCAGGCGGTGCTGCCCTCGGGGTTGCTGATCGTGGTGGCGATGATCGGCGGCTGGCTGCTGTACCGCCGCGGCATCCCGCTTTTGTGGGTCGCGATCGTCGGCTTCGTGCTCGAGCTGGTGGGGATCGGCCTGGGCATGGCCTTCCCGACCCTCGGGCTCGACCCCTCGGCCTGGCCCACGGGCGGCACCTGGACCCTCATCCTGCTCGGCTATGCGTTCATCGCCTCGGTCTTGCCGGTCTGGGCCCTGCTGCAGGCCCGCGACTTCCTCAACGCGCTGCTGCTGTACCTGGGGCTGGGCCTGGCGTTCCTCGGCCTGCTCTTCGGCGGGCACGAGTTTGCCGCGCCCGCCACCCGCTTCTCCCCCGACGGCGCGCCGTCCATCGTGCCCTTCGTGTTCATCGTGGTCGCATGCGGGGCGGCGAGCGGCTTCCACGGGCTGGTCAGCTCCGGCACCACCGCCAAGCAACTCGACAAGGAGACCGACGCGCGCCCGGTGGGCTACGGAGCGATGATCGGCGAGAGCCTGCTGGGCCTTTTGGCCACGCTGGCCTGCACCGCGGGCATCAGCACCCCCGAGCGTTGGCACAGCGTCTATCACGACTGGAGCGGCGTGCAGGCGCTCGAGATGAAGATCGACACCTTCATCCAGGGCACCACCACCTTCCTCGTCAGCCTGGGCCTGCCCGCCGATGCTTCGGCCGCCCTCATCGCCATGGTGGTCGTGTCGTTCGCGTTGACCACCCTCGACTCCGCGACGCGACTGCTTCGCTTCAACATCGAGGAGATCGGAGCCACGTTCCGCATCCCCGGCAGCAGCAATCGCTACGTCGCGTCCGCTCTCGCGTGTGCCGTGATCGCGGTGTTCGCTTTCTACGAGGTCGACGTGGTCGGACCCGGCGGCGCGGTGAGCCAGCGCCCGGCCGGCCTCGCGCTGTGGCAGCTGTTCGGCACCACCAACCAGCTACTCGCGGGACTCACCCTGGTGATGGTCACGCTGTACCTTCGCCACCGACGCCTGCCCGCCTGGCCCGCCGCGCTGCCCGCCATCGGCATGCTCGCCTCGACCATCGGGGCGATGGTGGTGAACCTCTCCAAGTTCACCGATCCCCTCCTCCGCGGCGTGGGGATCGTCCTGATCGTGCTCGGCGTCGGCGTCCTGCTGGAGAGCGCGCGAGCGATGTTGCGCCCCCGCCCCGCCCCTCCCACGGACCCATAGCGAGTCGCCATTTGCGCATGAGCCCGCTCACATCCGCCCCAACAGGCGTGAGCAGGGTGCGTCACGGCCCGCACGCCGACATGTGCATTTGCCCTCGCGCCCGCGGAGCCATCGGTCTAAAACGCGGGGCGTGACCCCAAGGCGTTCGCGCCAAGGAGGATTGATGAGCACAGCGACCCTCAAGTTGGACGGAAAAGAGATCGAGCTTCCCATCATCACTGGGAGCGAAGGCGAGCAGGCAGTCGACATCAGCAAGCTGCGAGGTTCCACCGGGCTCATCACCCTCGACCAGGGCTTCGTCAACACGGGCTCCTGCAAGAGCGCGATTACGTTCATCGACGGCGAGAACGGCATCCTTCGTTACCGCGGGTACCGCATCGAAGAGCTGGCCGAGAAGTCCACCTTCCTCGAGGTCGCTTACTTGCTCATGCGGGGCGAGCTGCCCACCGCGACCGAGCTCGAAGACTTCAAGCAGGCGGTCACCATCCACACGATGCTGCACGAGGACTTCCGCCGCTTCTACGGCGGGTTCCCCAAGTCGGCGCATCCGATGGCGGTGGTGTCTGCGGTGACCGCAGCGCTGTCGACCTTCTATCCCGACTCGCTCGATCCCAACGATCCCCACCACGTCGAGATTTGCACCAAGCGCCTGCTGGCCAAGCTGCCGACCATCGCGTCGTACGCCTACAAGCACTCGATCGGTCAGCCCTTCATGTACCCCCAGAACAACCTGGGGTACGCGGCCAACTTCCTGCGCATGATGTTCGCGACCCCGTGCGAGGACTACGAGGTCGACGAGGTCATCGCCAAGGCGCTGGACCAGCTGCTCATCCTCCACGCCGACCACGAGCAGAACTGCTCGACCTCCACCGTCCGCGTGGTGGGCTCGTCGCAGGCCAACCTCTTCGCCTCCATCTCCTCGGGCGTCTCCGCGCTGTGGGGCCCGCTGCACGGCGGCGCCAACCAGGCGGTCATCGAGATGCTCCAGAGCATCGAGACCGAGGGCCTGACCGGCAAGAGCTTCCTCGAGAAGGCCAAGGACAAGCAGTCCGGCATCCGCCTGATGGGCTTCGGACACCGCGTCTACAAGAACTTCGACCCGCGCGCGAAGATCATCAAGAAGACCTGCACCGAGGTGCTCGAGCGCCTGAACGTGCAGACCAAGCTTCTCGATCTGGCCATGGAGCTCGAGGAGATTGCGCTCAACGACGACTACTTCATCGAGCGCAAGCTCTACCCGAACGTCGACTTCTACTCGGGCATCATCTACAAGGCCATCGGCATCCCCACCGACATGTTCACGGTGTTGTTCGCCATCGGCCGCCTCCCGGGTTGGATCGCCCACTGGGCCGAGATGCACTCGGCGCCGTTCCGCATCAGCCGTCCGCGGCAGATCTACACCGGTGCCACCGAGCGCTCGTTCACCCCGCTGAGCAAGCGCTAGCGCGACCCACCCGACTCGGGTGAAGCCAAGAGCCGCGGCACCATGCTGCGGCTCTTTTGCGTGGTGGGTCGGGCCGCCGTGCGGAGGGCTGCGCGTGGTGGTCGTGGACGGGCCCTGCTACCGTCGCGGGCGCTCATGGACGATCTGGTTGCTCGCGATAGTCGTGTGCTGTGGCACCCGGCCACCCACTTCGAGGACCTGGCGCGGCTGCCGGTCACGCCGATCGTGGAGGCCCAGGGGGTCTGGCTCATCGCCGAGGACGGGACGCGGATCCTCGATGGGATCGGGTCGTGGTGGACCTCCATCCACGGGCACGGACACCCGCGGATCGTCGAAGCGATCCAGCAGCAGGTCGCTCGGCTCGACCACGTGATGTTCGCTGGGTTCACCCATCGGCCCGCGGTGGAGCTGGCGGAGAAGCTCATCGAGGTGGCGCCGCCCGGCTACGGCAAGGTGTTCTTTGCCGACTGTGGCTCGGCCGCGATCGAGGTGGGGCTGAAGCTGGCGTTTCAGTCCCACCACCAGCGGGGCGCCACCGAGCGCACGCGCTTTGCCGCGCTGAACAACAGCTACCACGGCGAGACCCTGGGCGCGCTGGCGGTGTCCGGCAGCGACGCCTACCGCAGCACCTTCGCCCCGCTGCTGCTGAAGCCGCTGTACCTGCCCGTACCCGCGTTCGACGACCACGACCTCGAGGACATCGGCGCCGAGCAGGGCGCGGACAGTGCCGAGGCGGACGCAGCCGTGGCCGCGTTGACCGAGCACGCCGACGAGCTCGCGGCGCTCATCGTGGAGCCCCTGGTGCAGTGTGCGGGGCGCATGCGCATGATGGGCACCGGTTTCTACCGCCGCATCGTCGAGCACGCGCAGAGCCTCGGCATCGTGGTCATCGCCGACGAGATCGCGGTGGGCTTCGGCCGCACGGGGCGGCTGTTCGCCAGCGAGCACGCCGCGGTGCGCCCCGACCTGCTGTGCCTGAGCAAGGGCCTGTCGGGCGGCGTGCTGCCGCTCTCGGCCGTGCTGGTTCGGGCCGGGTTCGAAGACGACTTCAAGGGCTCTCCCGCCCGCAGCTTCCTGCACAGCCACACCTTCACCGCCAACCCGGTCACCTGCGCGGCGGGGCGGGCGAGCCTCGGGATCTTCGAGGACGAGGACGTCATCGCTCGGCTGCCCGCCCGGGCGGCCGCCATGGCCGAGCGACGCCGGGAAGTCGCGCGCCGCTGCCCCGCCATCGTGCACCACCGCCAGGCGGGCATGATCACGGCGTTCGAAGTCGCTCCACGCGCCGGGCACCCGGGGCCCAAGGACGGCCGCCTCGGCCTGGCCCTGCGCGAGGCCGCGTTGCGACGAGGGGTGCTGCTGCGCCCACTTCATGACACGATCTACTGGATGCCGGCCCTGTGCATGGACGACGACGCGCTCGACCGCCTGGCGCAGGTCACCATCGAAGTGGTCGAGGAGGTCCTGGGATGAAGACTCGGGTCGGGCTCGCCGCGGCGCTGCTGCTGCTCACCAGCTGTGGTGAGAGCCTGCCCACCGTCTCGCTCAAGCTCTCGAAGAACTGCAACCAGCTCGAGGTCGTCACGCTGGCGCCCGCGGTCGGTCAGGGCGAGGACGAAATCGTGCTCGACGTGGCCGCCGACAGCGGCGTGGGCGACACGGCGTGGGTCTTGGTCCGGCGCACCAACGTGCCCAGCTCCGATGCGCTGGTCGTGCAGAGGGTCGGTCAGCAGGGCGTGCTCTTCGAGCAGCCGCTGCCCTTTCCCGACGACCTTTGGCCCGCGCTGTCGCTCCAGCCCGATCCAGAGTCGGGACGTGTCTGGGTCATCCGTCGCGAGCCTGGCGTCTACGAGCTGGTTCGCATCGCGCCCGACGACCTGGCTCGACCGATCCTCGGCTCCGACAACCTCATCGACTTTCCCAGCGACGGGGGCCTGTGCGCCCCCGTGCCCTGCGACACCAACAACTGGCCGCGCACGCTGATCTTCCTGCCCAACGGGCCCTTGCTGGCCTCGATGCCCCCCTTCTCCGTCGACGCGGCGCTCACCGTGGAGGTGACGGTCCTCGATACCGACGGCGCGCTCATCCGGCGCACGAACGAGCAGACGCTGAGCTTCGAGCCGCCCTGCTCCTCCGAGGGTCCCGAGGGCGAGGCGTTCTGTCAGGAGGAGCGCGACAGCCTGCTGTACCCGCAGATCACCATGCTGGGCGTGCAGCAGGACCCGCGCCAAGACCAAACCGTGATCTTCGGCCATCGCACGCGACGCATGGTGTTCATGGAGCAGGAGTTCCCCATCGACTCCGCCGACGTGTTCATGGTCACCATCTCGCTCGAGGGTCAGACGCCGGCCGGGGTGCTGCGCTCGTACTCGGGCTTTTTCTCCGGCTCCGACGGGGCACCCGTTGGGCACTCCCCCACCCCCACCACCGAGCCCCCCTTCGGCGTGGCCATCGATCGCTTCGCGTCCTACGGCTTGTTCACCAACGGCGGCGTCGTGCCACGCCTGGTGCAGCTGCCCTACGACAACCCCGACTTCGAAGAGCTCACCGCCCGCTCGCCGCTGTCGCTCGACTCCCAGTTGCTGCAAATGGACCGCGATCTGGCGCTGGGGCACGTCCGCGACGGGAACTGGGAGCTCATCAAGTTCTTCCCCGACGATCCGTCTCGCTCGGGCGAGTTCACCTACCGCACCGACGCCCCCATCGAAGAGGCGGTCGCGGGCGGCGTGGGCACCTTCATGCTGCGCAAGACCGACACCGTGCCCGAGGTCGTGCGCGTGCGCTGCGTGGAGGACGAGGCCGAGCTCGAGCCCGAGCTCGACGTCGAGACCACCAACTGAGCGGTGTTCGAAACGAACGAAGCGACCGGTGAACCCGTGGGTTCACCCGCCGCTTCGGGTGGGCCGTAGCCGAGGGCCGAATCAGCCGCCGTCGACCGCGGTGGCCACGTCGCGCAGGTTCTCGGGCGGGAAGAACGCCTGGGCCGGGATGGTCTCCTTGGCCCCGCCGTCCTTGGACCAGCTGAGGGTCAGGCCCGCCTCGGTGTCGGCGCCCTGGTAGTACAGCAAGTCCAGACCGTACTCGCCGGGCTCGACGAACAGGACCTCGCACTCTTCACGGGTCGCTCCCGAGCCGTCGACGTCGACGATGGGCGTCTGGTCGAGGAAGAGCAGCGCGCCGTCGCCCGCCGCCAGGCAAATCTCGTACTCACCGCTCTCGACGATGTTGAGCGAGCCCTGGAAGTGGATGCCGAAGCTCTGGGTCAGGCCCGCGACGCCGTTGGCCGCTTCACCGGCCGGGACATCGAGGTCGTCGACGCCGATGAGTGCCACGGGGGCGCCGAGCTCGTTGAAGTTCGGCACCTCGGTCGCGCCCGCGTCGACGGGGTAGACCATGCCCATCAGGCCGTGACCGACGATGGTGCGCGGCTGGCCGAAGGCGCCGTCGGCCGCGGTGCCGACGAAGGTCCCCTGGCTCTTGGCTCGGTTGCGCTTGTTCATGCGCTTGGTGCCCTTGCCGACCTCGGCGGCGCCCTTCCCCTCGGCGAGGACCTTGGCCACGATGACGCCCGGAGTGACCTCGACCACCTCGGCCTTCTTGCCGCCGATGAAGACGTTGGCCTTCGAGGCGTCCTCGGGGAAATCCGAGCCGTAGATTTCGACCACGCTGCCCACGGGAGCGGAGGTCGGGAACATACCGGCGACCTCGAACTCGGCCTTGAGGTTGGTGGGCGTCGGTCGGGGCTTGTCGCCACCCGAGACCGGAGGCTTCGCTGTGGTCAGGGTCACTCGCTTACCGAGTCGACCACCGCCGTCGCGCGTCGAGGTGGAGGAGCGGGGCTTGGGCCGCTCGGTGGGCGTGGCCGCCGTGTTGCCACCGTCGGCCGGGGTCGAACCCCCGTCCGCGGCTCCACCCTCGTCGGTCTCGGAGTAGAAACCGTCGTAGGTGCCGGCGTCGGGGTTCTCGGAGTCTTGCGACTTGTTGGAGGCGCAAGCGACGCTCAGCGCGAGACAGGCGAGCAGGAAGGAATGCGAGCGAATCATGGTGATGCTGTCCTTGGTCCTTGCGGGTGCGGGTGGTCAGACGCAGGTCCGTGGGGCGGCATTCAGGCCCTAGCGCTGATGGCGCAAAATGCCCCGCTGTGGCCCTGCGGGTGCCACGCCCGGGCATCATCGGGCACCGCGCCCAGGGCTGCAACTGGCGCTTCGGGCCGGTCGCCACAGTGGAGCCCAACGCTCCCGCTCACGTGTCGCGATTGCGGGCGCGCAGGCGAACTTTGCCCCGCACCGTGGCGACCTCGAACTCGACCTTGGAGCCATGTCGCTCGCGGAGCTTGGGCAGCTCACGGCTGAGTTTTCGCGCCAGGGCCCGCACGGTGAGCCCCTGGGTGTCCTCGCCCGCCGCCTTCTTGGCCTGAACGAGGTTATCGAACAGCTGTTTGACCTCGGTGTTCTTCATGCCGGGCACCGCCTGAGCGGGCGACGGACGCTTGCCCGCGCGCGGCGGCGGGGGTGGAGGCGGCACCCCGGGGGGACGTGGCGTGGTCGGGTTTGCCGCAGCGGCCACGGACGGCGATGCGGCGGCCTCGGCCTCCTCGGGCGTCGGCTCGGGGACCCGCCGGGTCTTCTCGAGCGCGGCAATCGCCTCCTGGCGACGGGCCGATCTCATCTGGAGATCTCGACGGTACGTGCCCTTTTCGATCTGCCCCAGGATCCGGGTCCAGTAGTGCTGGTACGTGACCAGCCGCGCCCGCAGGCCCTGCATCCGAAAGCGCAGGACCGTGGTGCGCATGTGCTCTTTTTGGAGCTGCCTCAGGTGCAGCTTGACCTTGCGATGCCTCGCGGTCGGAGGCGTGCGCTCGACCCCGAGAAAGTACTTTTCGTACGCAATGCGCAGATCCTCGATCGCCTCCTCGAAGGCATCGAGCAAGCGAGCCAGCTCCGCAGACGAAGCCGTGTTGTCGCCCCCCTTGGCCAAGCGTGCGGGCATCGTAGCACGCAGACCCACCCCCGCGATGACGCAGCTCCCGCACTCGAACGCATCGAGCGGACTTTGCGCCAGACAACTCCGCTCCGTGATCTATGCTCGCGGTTCGTGGGCAACTTCTGGGCCTTCATCCTGCTCATCGGGCCACTCATCCTGATCCATGAGCTCGGGCATCTGATCGCGGCCAAGCTGGTCGACGTCAAGGCGCCGCGTTTTTCCATCGGCTTCGGGCCCGCCCTGCTCAAGTTCCGACTGGGCGAGACGGAGTACTGGCTCGCCCCGATCTTGCTCGGCGGCTACGTCAAGCTGCTCGGTCAGGATCCCAGCGAACGCGTCTCGCCCGGCGAGGCCGATCGGTCGCTGTCGTCCAAGCCGATGTGGGCCCGCATGTTCGTGCTCAGCGCGGGGCCGGCCGCCAACCTGCTGCTGCCCATCTTCCTGTACTTCCTGTACTTCCTCGCACTGGCTCCGACTGCGGTGCCCCCAGCCGTGATCGGTACCGTCGTCGACGGCACCGCGGCCGACCAGGCCGAGCTGCAGCAGGGCGACCGCATCGTCGCCATCGATGGCGAGGACGTTCGCTCGTGGCGGGACATGAGTCAGCGAATCGCCGACGCGCCCGGGCGCGAGCTGGAGCTACAGATCGAGCGGGACAGCGAGCGCATCGACCGCGTCGTCACGCCGCAGAAGCGAATGCACCGCAACGCGCTCGGGGTTTCCATCCCCATGGGCCGCCTGGGCGTGCTGCGGCGCTTCTACGCTCCGCAGATCGGCATCATCGACGACGAGTCGCCCGCCTACGCCGAAGGCCTGCGTACCGGAGACGTCATCACCTCGATCAACGGCGAGCCCGTGCGCACCATCGAGGAGCTCGAGCGCATGCTCGAGGGTACGGGCGACAGCCTCGTGCGCCTGACCTACCTGCGCGCCGAGCCGGTGGCGGGTCCGCTGGGCACCTACTTGTTCTACGAGTCGGCCCACGCCCAGCTGCTGCCGCGCAAGGACGAGGACGGCAAGCTCACCACCGGGCTGCTGCCCGCCAACGCCTTCATTCGCCACGTCGACGCGGGCTCACCCGCCGAGCGAGCGGGCATTCGCTCCGGCGACCGCATCCTCGAGGTCGACGACGTCGCCTTCTCCAAGTGGGAGTTCTTGCGCGAGGTCCTGTACCAGAAGCAGGAACGCCCCATCACCCTGGTCGTGCAGTCGCTGGGCGAGGCCAAGCCCCGCAAGATCGAAGTCGCCCAAGAGATTCGAACGTGGCGCGACATCTACAAGCAGGATCGCCAGTCGCTGTGGTTCGGGGCCACGCCCTACGAAAAGTGGACCCTCGCCCCGCCCGAGCCCATCCGCGGCCGCTTCACCTACGCCCTGGCCTCCGCCCTCGAGGAGACGGGCGCGGTCATGTCGATGATGTGGACCACCCTGCAGCAGCTGCTGACCTTCGAGCGTGGCGTCGAAGACCTCTCCAGCGTCGTCGGCCTGTTCAACGTGGCGGGCACCGCCGCCGAGCAAGGGCCCTCCGAGTTCCTGATCTTGATGGCCTTGCTGTCCATCAACCTCGGCTTCGTGAACCTGCTGCCGATCCCCGTGCTCGATGGCGGGCATCTCATGCTCTACGCGATCGAGACCGTGCGTAGAAAACCGCTCGGGCAGCGGGCACGGGAGATCACGACCGCCGTCGGCTTGGTGATCATCTTGCTGCTGGTGCTCATCGCGGCGCGCAACGACATCGTGCGGTACTGGCTATGAAGTGGCTCCTGGCCTTCGATGCCTCGACGCCGCGCTGCGTGATCGCCCTGGGGCGAGCAAGCGCCGAGCGTCACGAGCTGGTCGTTGCCGACGACCAGGACGAGGTCCAGAACCAGGCCTCCGTACGGCTGTTTCCGCGGATCGAGCAGGTACTGTCGCAGGCGGGGATCGAGGCGAACGAGCTGGCGGCCGTCGCCTGCGGCCGTGGGCCGGGTACCTTCACCGGGACTCGAGTCGCGGTCGCGAGCGCCAAGGGGCTGGCCTATGGGCTCGGGTGTCCCGTCGTCCCGATCAGCACGCTCGGGGCGGTCGCCGCCAGTGCCGATCACGAGGGCTCGGTGTTGGCGATCACCGACGCGCGACGCAGCGAGGTCTACGGCGGGCTGTGGCGCTGCGTGGGGCTGTCGGGCAATGCTACTCCAACCGTCGAGGCGGTCGATGACGAACAGGTCATCGGTCTGTCGGCGCTGCTCGAGGGCCTCGCCCCGCGACCGGAGGACCTGCGAGTCGTCGGTAGTGGGGTCGAGCCTTATCGGCAGGTCTTGGTCGACGCGGGACTCGAGGGCCAATCGCAGGCGCTGCCCGGACCGAGCGCGAAGGGTCTGTGGGCGGTCGCCACGGCCGCGTGGGTCGCCGAGCAAGCGTGTCATCCCGCCGCGCTCGATGCCGTGTACCTGCGAGCCAGCTACGCCGAGATGGGGCTCAACACGCCCAAGCGCCCCTTCGTGAAGAGCCCCTTCGTGTGATCACGACCCGGCTACGCGGGTGGCTCGGGCAGGTCGACGATGACGAGCTTGAGGAACTCGTCGCCGGCCGTCATCTCGTAGGGCGTCGCGGCGGGCACCCGCACGCAGACGCCGGGTCGCAAGTCCCGAGTGTCGTCGCCCTGCCGCAGGGTCCCCTGGCCGACGGTCACCACCCAGCAGCGGTCGCGGTCGTGCGAGCCGGCGAGGACCTGTCCCGGGCGAATCTCCACCGCGCCCACGTCGGCGCCCACCGAGGTCCCGAGGTGCTCCTGCCGGCCCCACGCGTGATGCCGGATGGGATGAGCCTCGGCTTCGACCCGCCCCTGCCCGCGCAGCGTCTCGACGATGCCCTTGACCTGCTGGCTTCGCTTGCGCGGGGCGACGAGGACGGAGTCGGCCGTCTCGACGACGACCATGTCCTGCAGACCGACGGCGGTCAGCAGGCGATGGCGAGCGTGCAGCAGGGTGCCGCGGCAGTCGGTGGCGATGACGTCGCCTTCGCAGACGTTGTCGTCGGCGTCTTTGGTGCCGACCTCGTGCAGCGCCGCCCACGAGCCGACATCGCTCCAGCCCGCGTCCAGCGGCACCACGACCGCGCGCGAGGTCTTTTCCATGACGGCATAGTCGATCGAGTCGGACGGGCAGGCCTCGAAGGCATCGGCGTCGACGTCCACCACGACGCCACGACGGGTCGCGGCCTCGAAGGCCCGTTCGCAGGCCTCGCGCATCTTCGGCCGATGCTGCCGCAGCTCCTCGAGATAGGTCGCGGCCGAGAACAAGAACATGCCGCTGTTCCAGTAGTAGCCGCCGGAGTCGAGGTAGCGCTGCGCGGTGGCGGCATTGGGCTTCTCGACGAAGGACCGCACCCGGCTGGGCTGCCCCGGGGTGGCGGCCTTGATGTAGCCGTAGCCGGTGTGGGCGCTGCGGGGCACGACGCCGAAGGTCACCAGCTTGCCCGCCTCGGCCAGCGGGCGCCCCTCGTCCACGGCCGTACGAAAGGCGGGCTCGTCCAGCACGACGTGGTCCGCGGGCAGCACGAGCAGCAGCGGCGAAGGCTCGCCCGCGGGGGTGCTCGCCTGGGCGGCGAGGGCGGCCAGCGCGACGGCGGGCGCGGTGTTGCGCCCCATCGGCTCCACGAGGATCGCCGCGGCCGGGGCATCGATGTCGGCGAGCTGCTCCTGCACCAGCAGGCTCTGCTGTGCGTTGCAGGCCACGAGCGGGGACTCGAGTCCGCTGAGGCCCCGCAGGCGCTCGACCGTCTGTTGCAGCATGGTCGCGTCACCCACGAGCGGCAGCAGCTGCTTGGGGTGAAGACGACGCGAAACCGGCCATAGCCGTGTGCCCGACCCACCCGAGAGCACCACTGGGATCAGCATGGTCGCTCCGTAGCGGGTGGGTGGTGCACGTCGTGGTTCATGGTCGTGGTCAGCGCCGTTTTGCGCCCCGCACCGTAGACCATCCCGCTCGGCTCGGACATCCCCGGCCGGGCTTGCGCGCGGGCCCGGCGACGGGCCAACGTCTCGGGGGTGAGCGCCGTCCAGATCGACCGCACGCCCCCGGTGACGACCGTCGTCCTGTCTCGCCCCGAGGTACGCAATGCAGTGGATGGTCCGACCGCTCAGGCGCTCGCGGATGCGTTTCGCGAGTTCGATGCCGACGAGCATGCTCACGCGGCGGTGCTGTGGGGCAATCACGGCTATTTCTGTGCCGGCGCCGATCTACAAGCGATCAGCCGCGGCACGCCCAACCGGCTCGCCCCCGACGGCGACGGTCCCATGGGTCCCTCGCGCATGCGACTGAGCAAACCGGTGGTGGCGGCGATCTCCGGACACGCCGTCGCGGGTGGCCTCGAGCTCGCGTTGTGGTGCGACCTGCGGGTGATGGAGGAAGACGCGGTGCTCGGCGTGTTCTGTCGCCGCTTCGGCGTGCCGCTCATCGACGGCGGCACGGTGAGGCTTCCGCAGGTCGTTGGGCTCGGGCGTGCGCTCGATCTGATCCTCACCGGGCGACCGGTGCACGCCGCCGAAGCGCTCGCGATGGGCCTGGTGAATCGGGTCGTCCCCAAGGGCCAGGCGCGCGAGGCCGCCGAGGCGCTCGCGAAGCAGATCAGCGGCTTTCCTCAGACCTGTGTACGCAGCGATCGGGCCGCGGTCTACGACGGGCTCGGGCTCCCGCTCGATGAGGCGTTGCGGGTGGAGTTCCAGCACGGTCAACGAGCGCTCACCGACCCCGATCTCATCGCCGGAGCGACGCGGTTTTCCCAGGGAGCCGGACGCGGCGGCTCCTTCGACGACTAACGGCTCATCTCGGAAACCCTCGTGGGGTGAGAACGTGGTCAGCGTCGGGGGCTGCAGGACGGTCGTGCGACCACGAGCGTGACCCGCCCGGACTCGTTTCGCTCCAAGCGTAACCCGCCGGCCCCCGGTGCCGATCCAGCTGCGACCCTCATGGCTCTCATCGACCAGTCCTTCTCCCTTCGCTGCGGGCTCGAGGTGCCTCAACGCATCGCGATGGCCCCGCTGACCAACATCCAGAGCGAACCGGATGGCACCCTCGGGGAGCAAGAGCTGCGGTGGCTCGTGCGACGGGCTCGGGATGGCTTTCGCTGGATCAGCACCTGCGCCGCGTTCGTCAGCGAGGAGGGCCATGCATGGCGAGGGCAGCTCGGAATCTCCAATGACGCTCAGCTACCGGGGCTCCGCCGGCTCGCCTCCGCGCTGCGGGGCCACGGCGCGGCGGCGGTCGTGCAGCTGCACCACGGAGGTGCCAAGGCGGACCTCGCTCCCGACCGTCGACTGAGCACTGCGGACGGAGGCCCCCAAGACAGCCGCGGCGCCTCCGAGGCCGACATCCACCGCGTCATCGAGGACTTCGTGGCCGCCGCCCAGCGTGCCGAGCACGCCGGGTTCGCGGGCGTGGAGATCCATGGCGCCAACGGCTACCTGTTCACGCAGTTCCTCGCCCCCGAGGACAACCCCCGCACCGATGCCTACGGCGGTGACCTGCCGGGGCGGGCGCGCTTCCTTCGGGAGACGCTCCGGGCCGTCCGAACCAGCGTCAGCCCGGGCTTCGCGGTGGGCGTCCGCATCTCACCCGTCGACGTGTGGAGCCGGCGGGGGCTCGTCCTCGCCGATGGTGTGCAGGTGGGCCAGTGGCTCGCCGACGACGGAGCGGACTTCGTGCACCTGTCGCTCATGGACGCCGGCGGTCCCGCCCCCCACGAGCCTGATGCCGGTCTCGTCGCTCGTGCGTTCCGCGACGCGCTGCCCGGCGACGTGCCGATCTTCGCCGCTGGCGGCATCTGGACCCGCGAGGACGCGCAGCGGGCCACCGAGGCCGGCGTCGACGTCGTCGTGCTGGGTCGAGCCGCGATTGCCCACCCCGACTGGCCGAGCGCCTCGGCCGACGCCAACTTCCAACCCGCGCGCCCCGTGTGGTCACGGAAGCACATGCAAGAGGTCGACGTCGGTGACCGCTTGCTCGAGTACCTGGGCGGCTTCCCGGGCATGCTCGAAGGTGGAGCGCCCCCCCGGGGCTAGCGGTCCGCCGCCGCCCGGCCCACGATTGCGAACAGGGCTACGGTCCGATCAACGCCTGGGTCGACAACACGGAACCGGTCTCGGGATCGAGCACCGCCACCACCAGGTGCGTCTTCACTCGGCGTTCGGTGAGCAGCACGATGAGCCCCTCGGGCCCGACGAACGCCTCGTGGGGCTCGGGCAGCGTGCCCTCGAATTCGTGCTCGGCCGGTCGCATCGCGTTCACGGGGGTCGTCCATCGACGACCACTGCTGCGGGTCGAGCGGGTGATTCCAACCCGTTGCGCGACCGCGTCGATGGCTGAGGTGCCCACGACAGCCACCGCGCCCGCCCGTACGAGCGCGCCTACGAAATACGCGGTGTACCTCGAGAGTGGGCAACGCGGCCGCCGTCGGCGGGGACCACGTCATCTCCTCGCGATGGTCTCGAGATGAGCGTCAGGCCTGGCCGCGCTTGGGTTTGCGACCACGGTCCTGCAGCGCGATCAGGCGACGGAACAAGCCCGGTCGGTGCAGGACCGAGGCGCCTCCCAACAAGGTGAGGGTAGCCGAGTACAGCGCCTCGTCTTCGAAGCCCGGT
This sequence comes from Myxococcota bacterium, assembly GCA_039028615.1. Lineage (GTDB taxonomy): Bacteria > Myxococcota_A > Polyangia > Nannocystales > Nannocystaceae > Paraliomyxa. The sequence continues at coordinate 56,071 of JBCCHT010000041.1, forward strand.
CCGTTGGTCCGTCGACGGGCCCACGACTCCAGCGCGACGAAGAAGCCATCGTGGAGTCGACGACCGAGGCGCACGGGATCGATCTCGAGCTCCAACGCGCCCTCGGCCCGCGCTCGCTCGAGCAACGGCAGGGCCATCTGCTCCGCCCGCAGCATCGCGGGCAGCGATGAAGCGCCGACCTGCCCGCGATGCTCGTGCACGGCCAACGCGAGCGCACGAAACGAGGGCGCGTCTTGCCGGGCGAGTCGCACCGCGGTTCGGGTCCTCTCGAGGATCGCCTCCAGGGGGTCGGCCGCGTCGACGAGGTGCGCGGTGGCGGTCGCGAGCCGACCGAGCCCGTGGTCGACCAGCGCCCCGAGCACCGCGTCGCGATCGCCGATGAGGTTGTAGATGGTGTTGACGCTCAGCCCCGCCTCGTCGGCGAGCTTTCGCATCGACAGCGCCGCGGCGCCTCCGTTCGCGACCAGCGTGCGCGCCCCGGCCATGATCCGCGCCCGTCGATCCGCCTGGCTGCGCTGAAGCTGCGTCGTGCCGTCGCTGGCCATGAGCTGACACAGCGTGTCAGTTCATGTGCCGAAGTCCAGCCCAATCCCGATTCAGGGCTCGTTGGGGGCTTCGTCGGCCGCGGGCACGCGCTCCAGCGCGCCCGGCAACGCCGGCAGCTCGACCACTTCGCCCTCGAACGCCTGGTCGAGATCGACGAAGCGCATCAGGTTGGTCCCCTGCCCGATCGCGGGCCACGAGGGCAAGGGCGCCCGGGCCTGGCCCTGTTCGTCGAGCATGTGGCTGCGGTCGGTACACAGCGTGGCTCGGTAGCGCGCGGCGGAGATCACTCGGCACCGAGCGGTGAACGGCGCCTCGAAGCCCGCGGGAAACGCCAAACTCTGCCGCAGGTAGATCGACATCGGCACGGGCATGCCGAGGGTGGAGTCGACGTCCCAGATCATCCACCCCGTCGGGCCGCGTGCGGCCATTACCACATGGTAATCCCAGACTACGGGCTGCTGAGGGGCAGGTGCGGCGCGTTGGTGCATCACCGCCACCGTGCGCGACGAGTTGGAGATGAAGATCGCGGCCCGCGGCTGCCCCTGCACCAACGGGTCCGCACACATCTGCCAGACGTTCTCCTCGCAGTAATAGGGCGCGGGCGTGAAGGATGGAGTGGTCATCGGAAAGCCGGGGATTCGGAGAGCGAATCGTACCGCACAACTCGCCGCAACCATCACGGGCACGACCACGGGTGGCCCTGCGTGGAGTCGAACTGCGATACCGTTACGACTGGCGTAGTGGCCCAACGGGAGTCTCGACCATGCCACACCAGCTGTGGGCAACGTTCAGTGTCAAAGACCATTGTCGGCGGGGTTCGTTCATCGCGGAGGTCCTGCTCTACGACAAGTTGATCATCCCGGTCGTCCCGAAGGCCGAGGATGGCCTGCCCGAGGAAGAGGCCACCAAGGAATGGCAGCGGTGGACGGACAACGGGTGGGACCCCGAGCGACAGGACCGAGTCGTGGCGATCCTGGGAGACCTCGCCCGCCCGGTTCCCTGGATCCGAGAGCGCCAGGACGAATGGCAGCAAGAGAAAGTGCAGCAAGTGGCCGCCGATGCGCGCCGCGATGGCTATTTCATGACCGGGACCGTGCTGGAGCGCTTCGCCCCAGCCATGGCCGAGACGGTGGTCGCGGTGTCGCACTACGACGACGTCGAAGCGCTGAAGCGAGGGCAGCACATCCGCCGCACGACGCCCGAAGACAAGCTGCCTGGTAGCACCGTACTCGCCGTCCTCGGCCGTGAGTTGCTGGTGCCCGATCACGTGGGCAAAGACGACTTCGGCGCGCTGGAGGACGCGGTCGAGGTCGCTCGCACCACCGACTATCGCCAGCGTCGACGGTTGCTCTACGAATGGCAGAGGGACTTCATCAAAGACGGAGACTTCACCGACGCGACCGCGGTCATCGAAGCCGTCGAACACATGAAGACGCTCGTCGCCGACCTGGAGGAAGCCACTCGGCGCGCCAAACGATGGACCACGATCAAGAAGATCTTCTCGTTCTTCAAGCTCGGCACGAAGGTCGCCTCGGTGACCGCGCCCGCCCTGGCTCCGATCACCAAGGGCGCAGAAGTGGTGGTGGACATCGGCACCTTCGCCGCGAACGCAATGGACAACGACCCGGTGCCGAGCGACGAGGGGCTGCCAGCCGCGACCTTGCTGCTCGATGCACGGCAACGGCTGGAGATCGAACAATGAGCGAGCGCGAGACCGTCGTGACCCTGTCCTGTCGAACCATGGCCGCGTGCCTCCCCTGCGTCGTGCTCGGGTGCGCACAACCGGAGCTCGACCCCGAGGTGGGACCAGCCCCGCAGGTGCAGCCCGATCTGCCCGAGGACCTGTGCGTGACCCCGCTGTCCGCCGACGAGCCCTACTGCAACTCGAGCCTGGCCGATGGGCCCTGGGCCATGTCGCATCGCACGAGCTACGCCCAGGGCTCGTCGCCGCTGCCCGCCCCTGCCGCCGACGCAGTGAGCACGGCCGCCCGCCAGCAGGTGCCGGGCATCCCCGTGGTCTTGGCCACCACCGCGCCCTACGAGGACGGCGGTCGGGCGATCTGGGCCGCGGTGCAGGGCTTCGACAACGCCATCGCCAAGCTGGATCACGAACGCTTCGAGATGGTCGACATCTACGTGCCGGCCGAGCGCGAGGACGACCCGCCCATGATCCCGCTGGGACTGACGGGGGCCTACTCCCTCGTGGATGCGCAGGGGCGCTTCGTGGTGGCGCGTGCCCGGCTGCTGTCGCGCTACGGCGACGAAGTCCCGGGCCAGCGCGACTCGGCCATCGCCCTGCAAGACCGCACCACCCTGCCCGACGCGTGGTTCTGCACGGCCGACGATCTGGTGGCGGGCATCGGCCTCGCCTACGACGGCGCCCTCATCCTCGTCACCGAGCAGGGCCAGGTCATCGCGGTCGACGAAGGCCCCGAAGGCCTCGACCAAGCGGGAGCTCGCATCGCCTCGATCAACGGCCCGCGCTGCACCGACGGCACGCCCGCCGAAGAGCTCGAGGTCGTCTCCAACAACGTGGCCATCGACGAGTCGGGCGGGATCTTCGTGGTCTCGAGTACCTCGATGCATCGCTTCGACCACCGCGACGGGACCCTGCAGCCGCGCTGGTCCGCGCCCTACGAAGGGGAAGGCAACCTCAGCCCGATTCGGCTCGGGCCGGGCTCGGGCTCGACCCCCAGCCTGATGGGTACACGCGCCGACGAGGACCGCTTCATCATCCTCACCGATGGCCAGCAGCTGATGCACCTGGTGTTCATGTGGGCGGACGACATCCCCGAAGGGTGGACCCCCATCGCCGAGGGCAAGGACCCGCGCATCGCCTGCGAGGTGCCCATTCGCTTCGGCGACGCTTCGGCCACCGACTCGATTTCCGAGCAATCGGTGCTGGTCCGAGGCCACGCCGCGGTGGTGGTCAACAACCTGGTCACGGACCCCACGCTGCTGGACGGAATCGCGGCGATTCAGAACGTGGTGACCGCCCTGGAGAGCGGCGTCCCGGACAAGCAACCCTTCGGCATCCAGCGCGTCGACTGGGATCCCGAGGCCCGCGATTGCGTGGTGACCTGGGAAAATCCCGACATCAGCATCCCCAACGGCATCCCCACCATGAGCACCGCGACGGGGCTGTTTTATGGCATCGGCAAGCGCGACGGCGCGTGGGGCCTGGAGGCGGTGGACTTCGAGACGGGGCAGTCGCGAGGTTTTTCGCCCACCACCACGCAGTGTCCCGAGGACTACGCCGCGTTCGGTCCCGCCGCCGCGATCCCGGAGGTCGTGGCCGCGCTGCAGGCCGAGCCGCAGTACTGCGAGAACTCGCTGTACGCCGCGACCACGGTGGGCCCCGACGGCATGATCTACACGGGCACGCTGGGCGGCATCACCCGCTATGTGCCCGACACGGTCGGCGAAGCGAGCGTGGAGAGCCAGGTCGCCGGGGCCTTGGCTCAAGCCGACGACCTCATCGGGCGCGCGCAGCAGGGGGCCGATTCACAGCTCTTCGACGCGACCGAGGCCATGCAGCGCGCGCTGCTCCAGGTGCGCGAGCTCGGAGCCCTGGAGCTCGACGAAGACACCGAGGCCACCCGAGCGGAGGTCGAGGACGCCCTGGTCGTGGCCCTGCTCACCGAAGACGAGGCCGAGCGCGAGCAGGCCCTCGCCCGCGCCCGCGAAGTGCTATGACCCCGATCGCATGGCACTGACCGGCGACCGTCTCCCCGAGGTTCGTGCGCAGCGCGTCGCCCTGCGCTGGCTCACCGCCGCGGACACCGACGACATCTTTCGCATCTACTCCGATCCCGAGGTGATGGCGTACTGGAGCACGGTCCCCATGAAAGAGCGGGCTCAGGCAGGGGAGCTCATCGCCAGCGTGCACCGCCTGTACGCGGAGCACAGCCTGTACGAGTGGGGCGTGGTCCGGCTCGAGGACGAGCGGACCATCGGCACGCTGACGCTCGCGTCCATCGACACCAGCAACAAGCGCACGGAGATCGGCTTCGCCCTCGCGCGCGATGCCTGGGGCCAGGGCTTCATGCGCGAGGCAGTCACGGCGGGCATCGACTTCGCCTTCGACACGCTGGGCCTGCAGCGCATCGAAGCGGACGTCGACCCGGACAACGCCGCCTCGCTGCGCCTGCTCGACACGCTCGGCTTCGTGCGCGAGGGGCTGCTCCGCGAGCGCTGGCGCGTGGGCGGCGGAGTGCAGGACTCGGTGATGCTCGGCCTGCTCCGCCGCGAGTGGACTGCCCGCGACCGAGGGTGATGCCGACCGGCGCGACGGGGCGCCTCAGCTCATGCGAATTTCGGTGTGCGGCCCGATGCCCATCTGCGTGGCACCACCGCCCGGAGCCCGACGCACCAGCTCGACGCCGTCGAGCCCCGCTCGCACCAGATCGCGACGCAGCATGTGCAGCAGCAGGTTGAGGTCGGCGCTCGACTTTTCCTTGCCCGGCCACACCGTGTTCAGCACGGTGGAGTCGGGCACCAGGTCTCCCGCCCAGTAGGGCGCAGGCGGCTTGAGCAGGCACGCGAGCAGCTCGCGACACTCGTCGGAGACATAGGCGCTGTGAGCCGTGCCCGCGATGTGCAGGTGCAGCCGAGCCCCCCGCGGGAGCGTCTGCAGGTGCACCTGGGTGGGCGAGCCGGGGCGCGCGTTGTCTTGGGGCCCGACGGTGGTGTCCGTATGCAGGCGCCCGGAGGTCATCACTTGCACCCGATGCCCCCCGACCACGATCACCGTGCCCGGGCCGATGGGTAGCACTTCGCCCACCTGGTGCGGCTTCGGGTTGCGACCGATCACCGCCTCCATACCGAGCTCGACGAACAGCCGCTGCTGCGCGCTCTGGAGCCGCAGCGCGGCCGGAGGCAGGTCGTCGAAGCGCACGTCGTCGTTGGGGCCTCCGCCCAGCGTCAGCGGGCTCTCGTCGACGCCGAACATGCCGCCGCCCACGACTCGCATGACCCACGCGGGTTCCTGCTGGACGCCCTCGGCTCGCTCGACCTGCACGGAGACCTCGAGGCCCGGCACCGCGATGCGGTCGCCCTCGGCCAGCGTGCTCCCGTCGACCGCCTCGCCGCCCACCCGCGTCGGCGCACGGCCCATGGCCACCACGTGCGGGCCTTCGGGGGTCACGTGCACGAGGGCGTGATGGCGGCTGGCCTGCGGGTCGTGGAGCACCACGTCGCAGTCGAGGCCTCGTCCAATGAGCACTCCGGCGCCGGCCACCCGCACCTTGCTTTCATCGGGAAGACAGAGCCACCAGGTTTCCATCGAGGGTGTCACGCGCTGGATCAGCGTATCCGATGCGCGCCTTCGCGCCTCAAAGAATGACGAATCCGTAAAACGGAGCCCGTTCGATGCGTCCGAGCATTGTTCCGCGCTGTGGGTGCTTTGCCCACCGCCGGCGACGCATCCCGAATTGTGGGGGAGAAATTTACACGCGAGACCGACCGCTACCCGAATACGGGGAGGACTCGTTCTGCGTACAAATGATCGAGCATGCCCTGCATCGTGGTCTGCGTGTGATGGGCGAGCTCGCCGGCGTGGTCCCAGGGGCCCGACGGCATGGCCTCACCGATCTGCACCGTGATCTTGGCGGGCAGCGGCAGGTAGGGCAGCGCGCAGGTGGGGCCGAGCAGCACGCCCCACGGAGCCGCGAGCACGATGGGCAGCGAGTGCACCCGCGCCCACCGAGGCAAGCGCAGCGCATTGGCGAGGCGACGACCCTGCCGCAGCACGACCAAGGTCTCGTGCGAGCCCGCGCCCACGATGGGCACGATGGGCACGTCGTGCTCCTTGGCGAGGCGAGCGAAGCCTTCGCGTCCGGCCAGCACGACCTTGCGACGGTCGCGATAGGGACGGAGCGTCTCGATGTCGCCGCCCGGGAACACGAGCAGCTTGTGGCCTTGCTCGAGCACTTGATGAGCGGTGTCGCGACTGGCGGGCACGATGCCCACCGAGCGCAAGACCTCGGCCACCTTGGGGTGCTTGAACAAGATGTCGTGCGCGAGGATGTAGACCGGCCGGTCGTACCCGCGCGTGCGGTAGTAGTGCACGAGGAACAACCCATCGACCGGGCTCAGCCCGCCGTTGTGATTGCCGACCAACACCGCCGGACCCTCGGGCACATGCTCGAGACCACGCACCTGCAGTCGGTGGTATCGCGCGAGCAACTCGAACCCCCGCACGCTGGCCTCGATTGCACTCGGTGAAACCGGAGTCAGCTCGGGTGCAACTTCGGCTCGCAGTGCGTCGACGATCGTTCGCACGCGACGACGAAGCGGACGCTCGCGAACCAAGTCGCGGACGGCTCCCGCGAAATTCTCGAGCGGGGGCGTCGGGGTTGCGCCGACGTTGCCAAGGCCGGCGTTACTGTAGGTGTGAACCTCGATGCGCAGACTGTGTCACACCCTGCGCAGGCGCGTCGACCTCGCGGGGTCGATTTCGTGAACTGGCCGAGATCGCCGTTCGAGCGAAGCTCACGACGCGATCGGTGACGGCCTGGGGCTGCTCGAGGTAGCCGCAGTGCCCAAAGTCGTTCCAGATCTCCACCTGCGCTTCTTGCGGAAGATGGCGGAGGAAGAACTGCAGACTGGAGGGGGGAAGGATTCGTTCCTGGCGTCCCCAGAGCATCAGGGTGGGCATCGAGAGCCCGGACAGCTCCTCGGGTCGCAGCAGGTCGTCGGTGTCGAGGCTGTCGAGCATGCGCCGCAGCTGCTCGTTGGTGAAGCGCCCTCGGATCGCGTGGGCGAGCACGTGACGGAAGCCGGGCGGAGAGCTGGCGAGCATGCGGTCGACGAAGCGCAGCGCCTCGCCGTGCCGATCGACGCGGAAGGAATCGAGGAGCTGTTGCAAGCCCTGGTCATCCATCGGCGCGCCGCCGGGGCACACGAGCACCAGACCACGAACCTTGTGGGGCGAGCGGGCGGCGTAGCGAATCGCTCCGAAGCCACCCATGGAGGTGCCGAGCAAGATGACCGGCTCGTCGATGAGTCGATCGAGCACCTCGAACATGCCGTCTTGCATCGTCTGCCGACAAAGGCCCTGCGGCGGGACTTCGCTGAAGCCGTGACCGGGGCAGTCGGGTGCGACGAGCCGACGGGTATGAGGAGCAAAGCGCCGCAGCAATCCCATGTAGGAGATGGCATTGGCCGAGAAGCCATGGAGCATGACGACCGGCGGCAGGTCACCGCGGCCGGGGCCATCGAGCGCATGCAGCCGACCCACGCTGGTCTCCAGCCAACGGCTTCGCAGTCCCCAGGCGTTGAGGACTCGTCTCGCTATGCGTTCGGACCGGGTCAGCATCGGACGAAGACCATCCAAGCAATTTGGACGCCGACCTGTCCATAAGTCGTCGTTTTTGGCGGGTGCAGCTGTGGCACGGATCACAGGGTCGCGCAGCCTCGTGCGCACGCTCGCCGTGCACTACGGTGCGCAGTCGCGATCGGATCGCCGCCCGTTCAACGTTCGCGGGCGTGATCGCGGTAGTAGTCGACGACCGACTCCGCCAAGCCGTCGATCACCAAACCGCGCTGCGCACCATCGAGCAAGCGACGGCCTTCGTGCGGGTGATCGAGGAAGCCCGCTTCGAAGAGCACGGCCGGCATGCGAGCGCCCATCAACACATCGAAGCCCGCCTGCTTCACGCCACGGTCGACCCGGCCGGGAAAGCGCTCCGCTTGTTCTTGCTGGATGCGTCGAGCGAAGCCCATCGCACGCGCGCGATGGGTGATGAGCTCGAGCTCCCGAACCATGGTCATCGCCTGGGCCCGGGCCGCCTCGCCCTCGTCGGTGCCCCGCGCGGTCACGGCGGTGTCCCGCTCGGCCAGGTCGAGGTCGAGGACGTAGGTCTCGAAACCGGTCTGTGGGCCGGCTCCCGAGGCGTTCGCGTGCAGGCTGATCATCAGGTCGGCCTCCGCTGCATTGGCCCGCGCCACCCGCTCGGCCAGGGTCACCGTTTCGTCGCCGGTCCGGGTCAACACCACCGTGGCGTGGGGAAGCCGCTGGGCCAGCGCCCGACGCAGCTCTTGGGCCATGGCCAGGGTCACGTCCTTTTCGCGTATCTCCCCGTCAAAGGCCACGCAGCCGCCGTTGGTGCCGCCGTGGCCCGGGTCGATCGCAATCACGAAGGACCGCTCCACCACAGGAACGGGCCCCGCTGTCGCCCCGATATCGGGGGTCAGAGCCAACAGACCGAGGGCCAACAGGGCGCTTCCCAATCGCATATCCTACATGTAGGGCAATCAGCTCCAGATCGAAAATATCCCTCGAAACGTCCAGGATGCTAGACCTCGTCCGTTCGTGCCGCGTCCGCACTCCACCGCGCCAATCCTTGCGGCGACTGCGCTGATCGGTGGCGTCCTCCAGATCATGGCCACCGTGATGCTGGGGCTCGCGCCGCTGGAGCAGCTGCGCGTCGTCGAGGCCGAGGGTGCCCGCCCTTACCTGCTCGGCATGTTCGCCACCATCGTCGGGCTCGTGGTCGTGTGGTTTCTGCGGCGCAAGCCGTTGATCGCGGTGGTGGTGCTGCTCGCGTGGCAAGGCGCCGTGTTCTGGCCGCTGAGCGCACGCACCAGCTCGCTCGGCCTCGCCTTCCACGGCGAGTACGTGATGCACCACTTCACCGGGCTCGTCGCCGCGGCGACGTGCATCGCGGTCGCCAGCAGCTGGGTGCGGCAGCCCGACCTGGGGCGAGCCCGGCTCGTTCCGGCCGCGCTTGTGATCGCGGGTGCGTTGTCGCTGCTGGCCGCCCATGTGCTCGAGCAACCGAGCATCGGCGAGCGCGGGTGGCCGTGGCTCGAGCGCGGAGGCGCAGCGGCCTTGCTGCTCGCGTGGGGCCTGGCGTTGGCGACGATGGGCCGCCATCACTCTCCCGGTCGGCTGCGCATCGTGGCCGCGGTGTTGTTGGTGCCGTTCTTGGTGCGGGTGGCCTACGCGTGGCCCGAAGGCCTGGCCGGCGCCTCGGTGGTCGACGAAGGCCGCACGCCACTGATGATCGCGATGTTCATCGCGGCCATGACCACCTTCGCGTTGTTCCGTCCGAACCTCGCCCCCAGCATTCGCACGCTGGTGCTGGCGTTCTCCGGGCTCGCCGCGCTGCTGATGTACTACTTTTATCGGCACGGCTTCGGCGAGCTCGAGGCCGGCCTGGGTGGGCTCGCGCAGTCGATGTTCGCGTTCTCCCTCCCCTACCCCACCTATCTTCCCGCCTGGAAGGTCTGGGGCGTCATGCTGGGGCTGTTTGCGATGTTCGGCTCCGCGTACGCGGGGCTGGTCAGCTCGACGCAGCGGGCCCGCGGCCTCGCCCTGGCGCTGCTGGTGGTGACCGGGCTGGGCCTGTCCACGCCGCCCTTGGTGCTGATGACCGCCGCGGGCGCCCTGCTGTGGATCGACTCGCTGCTCGATACGCCCGTCATCACCCCCGCGGCCGCGCCCACGATGCCGATGACCGACATCATCCAGGACGCCGCCGCGCAGCTCGACGCGCCCGGGCTGGTGGTGATCGATGACGGCAACGAGTCGCTGCTCGCCATGCGCGGTGACGTCAACGACACCACGGTCGATCTTCGCGCTCGACGATCACGGCGCGGCGAGTGGGAGCTGACCTTGCAGGTCGGCGTGCTCGGCCGCAGCCGCCCCATGCTGCGGCTCATCCCCGAGCTGGGCGACGCGGGCCATCGCCCCGCGCACCTGCTCGGCCGTACGCACTTCGCCCAGGGTCAGGTCCGCAACCTCGAGCTGCTGGACGACTCGCTCTTCGACGCGCTGATGCCCTTCCGGCAGGCCCACGTCGAGTTCTGGGACGCGGGCACCCGGGTACGGCTCGGGGCCGCGCTCGGCAAGCTCGACGGCCAGACGCTCGCGACGCTCATTCGCGAGCTGACCTCGATGGATTGATCGCTCGTCAGTTCGACGAGAAGTAGTAGCGCATGGCCTCGAACCAGCCGGGCTTGCCCGCGAGCTGCTCGAGCTCACCGTCGTCGAGGTAGACGCCACCGCAGCTGAAGCACTTGTCGACCTTGACCCCGCGGAAGGTGATCTCGTCGAGGCTCATCCCGCACTTGGGGCAGCGCATCCAATGAGCGGTCTTGAGCTCGGAGCGCTCGGTCTCGGTGAGTTCGCCGTGATCGCGCTCGCGCTCGGCTCGACGACGATCGAGCTCCTCGCGTGAATGTTGATCGCTGGCGCCTTCGCTCACCCTTCCTTGTTCGCCCGTCGCGTGGGTCCCCGTCAACTGGTTTCGAGACGTGCGCGGTTGTGCGACCCGCCGACCGCCGCCATGGGCGAGGCAACGAAGTTCGAGCGGACCGCGGAAGGCCCGACCGGATCAGCCGTGCTTCTCGACGTAGGCCAACGCGGTGGGATCCCGCGGGCGCAGCTCGAGCAGCTTGCGGTAGTGGCCGACCGCCTTGGAGGTCTGCCCCATCTTCGCCGCCGCCTTGGCCGCCTGTCGGACGGCCGGAGCAAAGCTCGGCGACTTGCGGAGGATCTTCTCGAAGCTCTCGAGCGCCTGGCCGGTCCGGCCCTGCTTGGCCTGGGCCAGACCCATGCACAGCTGGAGGTCGAGATCTCCGGGGCGCCGGGCCTTGGCCTTGCGCAGCAGCTCGAGGCCGTTCTTCACGTCGCCCGAGTCGACGGCATCGCAGCCGCGACCGATGAGTGAATCGACGGACTCGGTCTTGGGCTTGCGCGCCGCCGGGGCCTTGCCCGACTCCGACTCCGCCGCTCCGCCGGAGCCACTGTCGCCCGCGGTCTCACTGCCACCGGTCGTGCTTCCTGCCGCGGTCTCGGCCCCGCCTTCGCTGTCCTTGGGGGGCGGCTGGGCACCGGTGCCCGCGGGGGTCGGCGTACCAGCGGTCGCCGTCCCGGCCACGCTCGGGGTCGACCCGGCGGCGCCGCCCTTCACCAGGGCCATCGCGGTGGGCTGCCCGGGCACCTTGTCGAGCACGGCCTGCGCCACGGTGCGGGCCTTGGCCTCGTCGCCCGCTCGCTTGTAGGCCACCGCCAGGGTCAGCTGGGCCAGGGCGCTGCGCTCGGGCAAGCCTTCGAGGCCCGCGATGACGCCGTCGGGCAGGGCAGCCGCGGGGTCGCGCCACAGCGGCGCGGCATCGACCAGCGGGCGAAGCTCGCCGCTGCCGTCCTCGGGCAGCAGCGGGAGAATCTCGGCGGCGGGTCGCCCCTGCGCCAGGCGCATGCGAGCCCGCACTCGCGTCATGTTGGTGCGATCGGCGACGTCGTCGACCACCACGCTGCCCAGGATCCGGGTGGCTCGCTCGACGTCGTCGGAGGCCGTGTCCGAGCCCTCCACGCCGACCGCCGCGCCCAGGGCATGATCGATCGCCCGCGTGGACAGCAGCTCGACCTGAGCGAGCTTCATGGCGGCCACGCCCGAAGCCGGAGTGCCGCCTGCGTCGAGCCGCGCCTGCAGGGCCGCCTCGGCCTCGCCCAGCGCGACCGGGTCGAGGCTCGCCATGGCGGACCGAGCCGCGTCGAGCTCTTCGAGCTTGGCGACCTCGTCGTCGCCCTTGCCCGCCAGCTGCCCGGCGAAGTCGAGGACCTTGGTGCGAATGCTGGGCACGCCGAAGACCACCGCGACGCCGGCCAGCAACCCCAGGCCGGCCACCCACGGCCAGGTGCGGCGCGGAGGCTTGTCGGAGGGCCCGGCGATGTCGCGGGCGAAGGTCTTTTGGCGGCGACGGGGTCCGCCCGGCGCCGAGCCGAGCTTGGACGACTCGGCGGGCTCGCGACGGCTTCGCTTGGGACCGCTCGGCTCGCGCGGGCTGACTCGCGGACGCTCGACGGCGATGGCCGAGCTGCGAACCTGGGCGCTCTCGGCCGCATCGGGCTCACGCGGCCGGACGGGGACGGGGACCTCTTCCTCGTCGTCGTCCTTCGCCTCGGGCTCGTCGGTCTCGTCCGGCTCGGCATCCGCGTCGACGCGGTTGGTCACCGACTCGAGCATCGACTTCACGTCGTTGGGGACCTCGTCGGCGCCGTAGATCAGCGTGGTCTTGGCCGGGCGTGGCGGAGGCTCGACCGGAGCCTGCTCGCTCACCTCCGCGATCTTGTCGACGCGCGCGGTCGGAGTGTACGGACGCGGGCGCAATCGCACCGCCGACTCGTCCATCATCGCGGCCGCTTCTTCGGGCGACAGCTCGGGCTCGGGCTCGAGCTCTTCCGAGTCGATGCCCACCTCGGCCATCGGGAACGGCATCGGCCCCGAGGTCTCCGCGCGCTCCTCGGGCTCTTCGGGGGGAACGGTGGTGCGCTCGGACTCCGGCTCGACGGCGGGCGCGAGCGTGGCCGACGGCATCAGCTGGTCGAGCCCGGGCGTGTCGACGACCAGGATGTCGGTGTCGACCCCCTGGACGACGGGCATCGTGCCACCGAAGCTCGGCGGCGGACCCAGCTCATCGATCGCGGACGAAGGGTTCTCGGCCGGGTCGACCCGCTCGTAGACCTGCGGAAGATCGGAGAAGCCCGAGAACACGTCCGAGAACTCGGGCATGTCTCCCAGGCGCAGCCAGTGCCGACCCGTTCGCGACACCATGTCGTCCGGGTGTAGGCGCCCCTCCTCGATCCACATCCGAAGTGTGTTGAGGTCGGGTGCCGTAAACAGCAGGTCTTCGACGGTGCGAATTTGCCACGGGTGTTCGCCCGTGCCCTGCGGGGGCTCGACGGGGAAGACGTAGCCACACACCGAGCAGCGTACGGTCGCACCCTCGGGACCAATCTGCTGGTCTTCGAGTGAGAACTCGGTGTGGCAGTTCGCGCAACGAACGATCAACGGCCGACCTGCTGGCGGACGTTAGCATAGGGGGCGTCTGGACCGCGTACGGGCCCAGAGTCAGCCCGCGAGCCGGCTGATGATCCCGCCGCCGAAGGCCACGACGACCACCACCGCCAGCAGAGCGCCGAAGAGCTTCATGGCCTGGGGGATCCCATGGATGGGCTCCAACCCCGCCTCCGCCCCGCAGTTGGGGCACGCCAATGCGGCATCTCCGTCGTCCGGAGCGGAGAATTCATGATGGCATCGCGCGCAGAGGTAGGACACGTCGCCTCTTCCCTACCGAGCGGTCGGGACCCTGTCAAGCAAACCCCGCGAAGAGCGCCGCAGGTTGCGTCTGTGTTCATGCGGCCTTTTCGCGCGGTTTACGGCCGCGGCTCACGCCGGGTGGCACACTACCGGGGTGCGACTGCTGCTCATCGAGGACGACCCCCGGCTGGCCGAGCACACGGCCGAGTATCTGCGGGACCACGACGCCGAAGTGGAGATCGTGGCCGACGGCGCGGTGGGCCTCGAGCGAGCCGCCGCGGGGGAGCACGACCTGGTGCTGCTCGACCTGATGCTGCCCGGCCTCGATGGCCTCGAGGTCTGCAAGCAGCTGCGCCAGCGCTCCTCCATTCCCGTCATCATGCTGACCGCGCGCGGCGACGAGATCGATCGCGTGGTCGGCCTGGAGCTCGGGGCCGACGACTACCTGCCCAAGCCCTTCAGCCCCCGCGAGCTGCTCGCCCGCATTCGTGCCGTGCTGCGACGCAACGCGGGCACCAGCGATGCGGCCGAGGCCCAGCGGGTGGAGATTGGCCCGCTGCAGATCGATCGCGACCGCCGAACCACACAGGTCGGCGAAGCGGCGCTCGAGCTGACCGCCTACCAGTTCGACCTGCTGTGGGTGCTGGCCCGCAGCGCGGGCAAGGTGCTGTCCCGCGAGCAGCTGCACGCCCACGTCCGACAGCTCCGCGGCGAGCCTTCGATCGAGTTCGACCCCGCCGTCGACCGCTCCATCGACGTGCACATGAGCAAGGTCCGCGGCGCGCTGAGCTCGGTCGACGCCCGGGCCAAGACCCTGATCCGCACCATTCGCGGCGTGGGCTACGTGCTCAGCGACGAGGACGGATCATGAGCGGCGAACCGGCCAAGACCCCGCGCAAGCGCAGCGGCAGCCTGTTCACGCGGATCTTCCTGACCTTCCTGGCCACCGCGCTCGCCTCCGCGGTCGTGGCCGCCGTCTCCGGCTACACCTTCGCCACGCGCTTTTCTTCGGAGTGGATCGAGGAGACCACCGCGGCCATCGACGAGCACGCCACGGACTTCCAGGCCGCGGTCGGAGACGAAGCCGCGCTCGCCCGCGAGGCCCAGGCGCTGGGCGAGAGCCTCGACGCGATGGTCGGCGTCTACGATCGCCGCGGCCATCGCTTGGCCGGTCGCGGCCGCGGCCGCTTGCCACCCGGCGCGGTCAAGCGCCACCGCCTTCGCAAGGGTCGACCGGTAGTCATGCGCCGCGGCCCCCTCGACCCGCCCGGCGTCGTCTATGGACTCAAGGACCCGATCACCGGTCGGGTGGCGGCGATGGTCATGGTCATGCCCAGGCGCGGGACTCGAATCTGGGGCCCGCTGATCGCCCTGGGCCTGATGATCCCCGTGCTGGGCGCGGGCGCGTGGATCCTCAGCCGCTCGCTCACCCGCCGACTCGCCCGCATCGAGGCCAGCGCCGACCGCATCGCGCACGGCGAGCTGCGGCATCGCATCGAGCTGGATCGCGAGGTCCCCCGCGACGAGCTCGACCAGCTGGGCGGGGCGTTCAACGAGATGGCCGAGAAGGTCGAAGCGCTGCTGCAAGGCCAGCGCACGCTGCTGGCCAACGTCAGCCACGAGCTGCGCACGCCCATCGCCCGCATGAAGGTCCTGGTCGAGATCCTCCAGGAGCGCGTGGTGACGCTGCGCGAGCGCACCGAGGAGTCCCGGCCGATCCAGCGCCTCGACAAGGGCCTGGGCGATCTGTCCACCGACATCGTGGAGATCGAGACGCTCATCTCCGACTTGCTCACCAGCGGTCGGCTCGAGCTTCGCCACGGCGCCGCCGCGGCCGTGCAGGCGCAGACCATCGCCATCGAGCCGCTGCTCGAGCGCGTGGCAAACAAGGTGGGCGCCCAGGCCTCGGTGCAGGGCGACCCGACCTTGCATGCCGACCCGCTGCTCGTGGAGCGACTGCTGTCGAACCTGCTGGCCAACGCGCGACGGGCCTGCCCCGAGGGCACCATCACCGTCTCCGCGCGGCCCGGCGCCGCCCAGCCCCAGACCGCAGGCGTCCCCGCGACCGAGCTCGTCGTCGAAGACCAGGGTCCGGGCGTGGCCGTGGCCGACCGCGAGTCGATCTTCGAGCCCTTCACCCGACTCGATCAGGCCCGCGATCGCGACCGTGGCGGGGTCGGGCTGGGGCTGTATCTGTGCCGGCAGATCTGCCTGTCGCACGGCGGCTCGATCGAAGTCACCGACCGCGAAGATGGAGCGCGCGGAGCCCGTTTCGTCGTACGGCTGCCCTCGCGGCCCCCCGTAGCCTCCTGAGCGCCACTCGGGGTCCGCGCCGACTGTGGCGCCCACGCACCCACGGGGCGGCTATCCTCCGCGCCATGGAGGCCTTCCAACGGGACTTCGTCGATCTGCTCGTCGAGTACGACGTGGTGCGCTTCGGCGAATTCACCCTCAAGTCCGGGCGTCGCTCGCCATACTTCGTCAACGCGGGGCAGCTTCGCACGGGCGACGCGATCGCTCGCCTGGGTCGCGCCTACGCGGCGCAGCTGCTGCACCAGCGCGTCGCCTGTGACCTCGTGTTCGGGCCCTCATACAAGGGGGTCCCGCTGGCGGTGGCCCCCGCCGGGGCCATGGCCGCGCGCGGGCACGACGTGGGCTACTGCTTCGACCGCAAAGAGGCCAAGGACCACGGCGAGGGCGGCACCTTCGTCGGCATGGCGCCGACCGATGGCATGCGCGTGGTCATCGTCGACGACGTGATCACCTCGGGTCGCTCCATCCGCGAGGCGGCCGAGCTGCTGCGCGGCGCGGCCAACGTCGAGCTGACCGCGGTGGTCATCGCCGTCGACCGCCAAGAGCGAGGCAAGACCGACCGCAGCACCCTGGCCGAGCTCCGCGACGAGCTGGGCGCGCCGATCCTGCCGCTGCTCACCGTTCGTCAGCTCGTCGACGACCTGCACTCCCGCACCGTCGGCGGCCGGCAGATCATCAACGACGACAGCAAGGCCGCCATCGAGGCCTACCTGGCCGAGCACGGCGCCCACGGGGCCTGAGGCCACCGGTCACCCGCTCGCCACGAGCCCGAGGATTTTCGCTATCGTCGAGGCTCGTGGCGACACGCATGCAGTGGGGACGCTCGGCCCTGGCCTTCGCGATGATGGCCGGCAGCGTCTCCGCCTGCGATGAACCCGACGATCCCTGGGCCCCCGAGCGCCTCGCCGAGATCGCCCGCGCCCGCGGCGACGCACAGGGGCACGAGCGCACCGGCGTCTACCAAGGGGAGTACTTCGCCATCGACTGCCCCTGCGAGGAGCTGGATCCCGCGCTCGACCTGTCGCTGTGCACCGCGCTCGACCAGCTCGGCACGCTGGGGCTCCCGGGTACCGTGCAGATCGAGCTGATCGAGGCCGACGGTCAGGTACGGCTGGCCACCCCCGATCTCGTGCTCGAAGGCGTGGTCAACGAGGGGTTGGTGCCGATCTACTGGGGTCCGATCGACACCGAGGGGCAGCTCCAGGGCGCGGGCATGCTCGAGGTCAACAGCCTGCTGGCGCGGGGCCGCGTGCAGGGCCTGGCCGAAGGGCAGGTCTTCGAAGACCAGCTCCAGCTCGAGATCCGGCAGCGCTACGCGCTCCAGACCGAGGTCAGCCTCGGCGCCGACGAGCCGCTGACGGTCGAGCGCTTCGAGTGCGAGGAGCACATCAGCTTCGACCTCCAGTGGGATCGCCTCCCGACCCCCACCGACGACGACGGCGAGCCGGACGGCGGCGGAACGGGCGACGGCGACTGAGCGCCGCCGTCGAGTCCATTCGGAAGACCCGGGCCGACCGTCAGTGGGCCAGCGTCACGACCCGCGCCACGCCGATGGCGTTGTCGGTCTTGGGCACCTCGACCGTCGTCCGGAACACCACGTGGGAGCCATCGGGGGTGAGGCGGGGCGAGTCGTCGGGATGCGGGTTGCGGGTGAGCACCTGCACCGAGCCTCCGTCGGTGGGCACCACGATGACCTCGGAGTCGCCCGGCTCGTTGGAGTCGTACATGCCGCCGTTGGCCACCGCGGCCAGCCACTTGCCGTCGTTCGACACGTGCAGCGACGAGACGCGACCTTCATGGGTCAGGGCCGTGGCCTGGATCTCGTTGGAGTCGAGGTCGATGACCGCGGGCAGGCCACGCTCCTCCCGGCTGGGCGGAGGCGGGGGTTCGTAGGCCGGTGCCAACAACGTGGGATCGACCGGCTCTTCCTCGACCTCGGCCGAGGCCTCGGCCACCGGGGGTGACGCGAACAGCTCGGGCAGGCTGGCGGGAAGCTCGAGGCGATAGGCCTTGCTGGGTCGCGAGCCCGTGGTCACCACGATGACCGGCGAGTCGCCGCGCCGTCCCACCGCGAGGTCGTTGAGCTTGCTGGCGTTCTCGAACACGGTCGAGGGCAACGCGAGCACCTTCAGCGGGGTCTGCGTGTCGAACAGGAACACGCGCGCGCCCTCGTAGCCGCGACCCAGCGCCACCAAGTAGCGGTCGCTGGCCCAGGCCACGCGCTCGAGCTCGATGCCGTCGAGCATGCCGAGCATCAGCTCGTTGTCCTGGCCCGGCGTGACCACGCTGACCACCGCCTGACCGCTCGCCATGCCGACCAAGGCCACCTGGCCATGGCCGGCGGGTTCGGGCCGACCGAGCCCGGGCGCCACCGACTTGAGGGCCCCTTGGGCCTTCCAGGGGCAGCTGCCCTGTGCGGCGGTGTCGAGGGTGAACACCTCGAGTCCGCGGGCATAGGTCTTGACGATGAGCGAGGCCCCGTCGTCGCCGAAGTAGTACTTCGGCGCGTCGCTGAGCGGCAGCTCGCCGCCGAACAGCGCCTTGCAGGCCTCACGCTCGGCGGCCTCGGCCCCCGGCTTGCCGACCCACATGCGGTCCTGCTCGTCCTCGTCGATCCACGCGCGCAGAGCATCGCGAGTCCTGACGTGATGCTGGCGACCGATGGACAGCACGGCGCCGTTGGCCAGCGGGAACGCGACGCCCTGCTCGAGCGGGGCTCCCACGGTGGTGGGCTTGGGCTCCCCCCGCTCCTTGTCACCGAGCTCCCGCCGCACGCCCATGAGGACCTTGTCGGCGAGTGCCTCGGCCTGCGGCACCTTGGCGAGGTGATCGAGCGCGTCGCGGAGACCATCGCGGAGCTGGATGGCGGCGATGGACGCCCCTTCGGCGTCGGGCAGCGCCTCGGCGAGCTTCGGCTGAGCGAACAGGGCCTGCAGCACGACCGCCAGCGATCCCTCGAGCACGCCCTTGCCCTCGGGGTTGACCGTCATGACGTGCGGGAAGGCGAAGTCACCCACCGACAGCACGGCGAAGCGCACGTGGTCGGGCATGGGCTGGACCTCTTCGATGTCGAGCGGGGAGAAGTCGACGCCCTGCGGCTTCTCGAAGATCACGTAGCCGTAGCCGAAGCGATCGGCCAACGCCATGATCGACTCGATACCGTCGGTCTCGAGGTCGGGCACCTCGTCGCGGGCCTTGAGCTGCCAGGCCTCGAAGGTGCTCAGCTCGAGCTCGAAGCCCACGTCGCGCAGCGCCAGGCCCAGGTTCTTGTTGGTGCCCACATAGAGCACCTTGGTCGCGCTCTCGGGGTTGCCCGTCCCTTGCTTACGAAGGAAGAAGAACCAGCCCGCGGCCCCCAGGGCCAAGCCGAGCAACAACAACAGGGTGATGACCTTGCCGCGGCTGCTTCGTTGCAGCGCCTCGAGATCCGACCGTGAGCCCAGCTCTACGTCCGCCATACGGCCCACACCATCGCACAGATCGCAACGTCCGCCAGCCACTGGACAGTGGCTGATCTGGGCCGATGACCGCAATGACCCCACCACGAGCCATCGGCGGCCCTTGGGCGCTGGCGCTTACCGCGAATCGGCCATGGGGGCGGCCACGATGCCGGCAACGGGCACGGTCTCACCGCGCGACGTCACCGAGTCGCGACCCCGCACCGGTCGCAACGGTTCAGCCCGAAACGGCGGCTCGGATCCCGTTGGCGATGATCCCCAGCCCCTGCCCGACCGGCGGCAAGGCACCGCGATCTCGTTGGGCGATCCATCGCGGATGGCTCTCGGGATAGAGGTACGCCTCGGGGTGCGGCATCAAGCCGAACACGCGCCCGGTGGCGTCGCACAGCCCGGCGAGGCCTCCCCCCGAGCCGTTGGGGTTGTCGGGCCAGGCTTCGGTGGGCTCGCCGTCGGCGTCGACGTAGCGCACGGGAGCGAGGTGCTCGGCGAGCACCCGAGACCGCGTCGGCTCGTCCGCGAAGATCAGCTTGCCCTCACCGTGGCGGCTGGGCACCTCGAGCGGGACCCCGGTGCTGCCGCGCGTGAACACGCAGGGGCTCTGCGGGTCGACGGCCAGGCGGACCCAGGCGTTGCGATAGCCGAGCCGGTCGTTGTGCACGAGCGAAGCCTGCTGCGGGGCGAGGCCCTGCCCCGGCTCGCGATCGAAGGCGGGAAGCAAGCCGAGCTTTACGATCGTCTGGAAGCCGTTGCAGATCCCGAGCACCAAGCCGCCGTCGTCGACGAAGCGAGCGAGGCGATCCCCGAGGCGGAAGCGAAGTCGGTTGGCGAACACTCGCCCCGACGCGATGTGATCGCCAAAGGAGAAGCCGCCCACGAACACCAGCAAGCCGGCCCCGTCGAGCGCAGCCCCGTTGCCCTCGAGCACATCGCCCACGTGCACGATGTCGGCCCGGGCTCCCGTCATGCGGATGCCGGCCGCGGTCTCGGCCTCGCAGTTGAGCCCGTACCCGGACAGGACGACGGCCCGAACATCCGCGGCGCCTTCGACCGCGGTCGGGTCGAAGTTCCACGGTCCTCGGTCCCAGGCGTGTGACTCGGCCAGCAGGGCGTGCTCGCTCATCGCGGGCGAAGCTACACCATCTGCTCGCTACTCGCCGGTGGTCCCGGTCGCGCCGCCGCCGGTCTCTTCGCCGCCGGTTTCCTCGCCACCGGAGCCGCCGTCGTCGTCGGTCATGATGTCCGCGCACTTGACCGGGAACATCTCGGGACGCTCCGACGAGTCGGCGAGGCGAATCGCCGCGAAGGTGGAGCCCTCCAGCGAGGCCTGAATCGGGGAGAGCACGTCTCCCGTCACGGCGCCGCACCACGCGTTTTCGCCGCGGATCGTGCCTTGGAGCGTGAGATTCGCGGTGATGTCGGACCCGGTAATCGGGTTGGCCATGCCGGTGACATTCGTCTCGCCGAAGTCGACCATGAACGATCCCCCGGTGGCCGTGGTGTCGACGACGATGGGATCACCGACGGGCTCGCGCGGCGCGGTCGTGCTGCCGACCTCGAGGGACAGCGGCTGGAACGAGATGTTGACCGGACCGTCGCCGGTCGACTCGTCGAGCGTCGCTTCGACGTCGGCGACGAACTGCAGGGGCAAGCCGGGCGCGATCGACGTTTCGAGCGCGAGCAAGTAGACCCCGGTGATGTCCGGGAAGACCTGGCCACCCTCGCCAAAGTCCATCGGCGGCAGGTCGAGCCGGGGCTCGGGGCGGTCGCGGTCGTCTTCCGTCTGCTCGTTGAACGAGTTGTACTTGCCCTCGGCATCCGGGCTCGGACAGCCGGTGGCCAGGCCCAAACAGCACAGGCCGCCCAACACGGCACCCCATCGGCCCCGAGCGGGGAACGAAGCGTGGCGAGAACCGGTGGAGCGCTGGTGGAACTGGGTGTTCGTCATGCGAAGTGAGATCCCCGGGTCGGACCCGTCGTGCGTGCAGTTGGCGGGACGTCGGTTTTTTGCGAAGCTGACGTCCCGTCGCCGGTCGGCACAGTGTAGAGCCCCCGACCCGGAGACGACAAGCACCTGCCGGAGCATCGCCCGGCAACGCAACCGCAAAGACCGAGGCCAGAGCCAGTGAGGACGTCGCGGATGAGTCGAAAGACGAACATGGGGATCGAGTGGGGGCTAGGCCTTTGTGCCGCCCTCTTGGTGGGATCGTGGGCCACGGACGCATCGGCGTCCGGCTTCTCTGCTGCCCGTTTCGGCGGCGAGCATGGTCACCCCACCACCGACAACGCCACGGCGATCTATTACAACCCAGCGGGTATAGCGCTATCGAAGGGCACGCACGTGTTCGTCGACGCGACGACCGTGCTGCGTTGGGCGAGCTACGAACGGCCCGCCTCCGCCATCAACGATCCGATGGGAGCCGAGGCCGCTCCCGGTGCCAACGACGGCAAAGCGACCCTGTTCAACGGGATCGCAGCGCCCTTCGCCGGCGTCACCTCGGACTTCGGCACCGACTTCATCTACGGCGGTCTGGCCGTGTACTTCCCCTTCGGCGGCTCCGCCGTGTGGGATCAAAACCCGGCCTACTCGGGCAGCGAGACCTACCCCGGGGCGGTCGACGGCACGCAGCGCTGGTACTCCATCGACGGCACCATCCGCTCGATGTACGTGACCGGTGCGCTCGGCTTCAACATCCGCAAGATCGGCCTGAGCCTCGGCGTCAGCGGTAGTGCGATCCGAAGCGAGGTCGTCACCATCCGTGCCCGCAACACCGACGGCACCGACGACCTCGTCGACCCCAACGGCAACCTCAAAGAGGGCCGCAGCTACATCGACGTCAACGGTTGGCAGGGTGGCTTCGCGGTGGGTGCCGTCTACAACGTGCTCGCCCGCGACAAGCCCGAGGACAAGCACAAGGTCTGGATCGGAGCGTCGTACACCAGCCAGCCCAACGTGGTCGGCGGCATGACGCTCACCGGCGATCTCAACAACACGCTTGCCCTCGCCGACCCGGCCGTCACGCCCGTCGAGCTCACCCAGACGCTGCCCGACATCGTTCGCCTCGGCGTCCGTTACCGACCGATCGACAAGGTCGAGCTCCGCCTCTTCGGCGACTACACGCGCTGGTCCGTCTTCGACAAGCAGTGCGTGCTCGACTCGAGCGTCGACGGCCGAAGCTGCGAGTTCGACAACGAGGACACCGCCCTCGACGACCCCGAGAACTTCGGCGGCGCGGGTGATGGAGTCGTCGGCGTCACCCAGCACCTTCCGCGCTACTGGAAGGACGGCGGCGGCGTCCGCATCGGCGGCAGCTACTGGGTCCTGCCCCAGCTCGAGATCTACTTGGGTACCGGCTTCGACTCCACCGCCGTGCCCGTGCAGACCCTCGACGCTGCCCTGATGGACATGAACAAGGTCAGTGCCTCGGCCGGTACCCGCTGGCAGATCATCAAGCACCTGGCCGTGTCCCTCACCTCCACCTCGCTGTTCTTCTTCGAGGTCGACACCGCCGGCGACAACGCGCTCAACGAGTTCCAGTCGCCGACCCGGCAGCCCAGCGCCGAGGGCGTGTACAACCAGTTCTTCCAGCTGTTCAACGTCTACGTCGACGTCAGCTTCTAGGACACCGCTCGCCACGGGCGAGCGAACGCGACGATGGCCGTCACCCCGCTGGGGCGACGGCCATCTTCGTTTGTGGGGTGGAGCCTCGTCGGGCCTTCAGGGGCCCGAGGGCGTCTCTGCGGCGGGCTTCGGCTCCGCCGTGGGTGCGGCGGGCTTGGGCTCCGCCGCGGGCTTGGGCTCCGCGGCCTTGGGCTCGCCCGCGGGCTTGGGCTCGCCCGCGGGCTTGGGCTCTTCCTTGGGCTTGGGCTCTTCCTTGGCCTTCGGCTCGCCCGCCGCCTGGTCCTCGCCCTTGGCCTTCGGCTCCTCGGTGGGCGTCTTGACCGGCTCGGAGGGCGTGTCCGCCAGGGCGACCGGGGCGGGCTTCTTGCCGCCGCTCGGCTCGGCGTTCTTCACATGCGCATCGAACCAGTCGAAGGACTCGGCGAGCACGTGCAGCACCGACTCTCGGGCGGAGTACCCGTGCGACTCGCCCGGGAGCATGACCAACCGAGCGGTGCCGCCGTTGCCCTCGAGCGCCCGGAACAGCCGCCGCGACTGCAGCGGATAGGTCCCCGAGTTGTTGTCGACCTCGCCGTGCACCATCAGCAGCGGCTCGTCGATCTTGTGGGCGGCGAATAGCGGCGAGACGGTGACGTAGGTGTCGGTGGCCTCCCACAGCGTGCGGCGCTCGCTCTGGAAGCCAAAGGGCGTCAGGCTGCGGTTGTAGGCGCCCGAGCGGGCAATGCCGGCGCGGAACAGGTCGCTGTGGGCGAGCAGGTTGGCGGTCATGAACGCGCCGTACGAGTGACCGGCCACGCCCACGCGGTCCCGATCGGCGGCGCCCGACTCCACGGCGGCATCGATGGCCGCCTCGGCCGACCACACCACCTGGTCGATGAAGTTGTCGTTCATCGTCTCAGGCTCGCCCACGATGGGCATGGCGGCGTTGCTGAGCACCGCATAGCCCTGGGTCAGGAACATCAGCGGTGAGGTCCCGGCGAGGCGAGTGAACTTGCGCGGCGCGGCGCGGACCTGGCCCGCGGTGTCGCCGTCGTTGTACTCGAGCGGATAGGCCCAGATGACCAGCGGCAGCCGCTGTCCCTCTTCGTAGTCGGGCGGCAGGTACAGGGTGCCGGACAAGGGCACGCCGTCGCGCCGGGTGTAGCGGAGGATCTTCTTGCTGATGCCGGTCAGCTGCGGGTGCGGATCGGCCAGCTCGGTGATCTGCCGCGAGCCAGCGGCATCGTCGACGAAGAAGTTGGCCGGCGTCTGTGCCGACTCGCGACGCACGACGAACGCGTCCCGCTTCTCTCCCACGAAGTCGATGAACTCGGCGTGCGACTCCCCCTCGGACTGCATCAGGCGCTGGGTGTTGCCCGTCGCCAGCTCGTAGCGGTCGAGGAAGGGCCGGTTGCCCTCGGGGCTGGCCCCGGCGCCGTCGAGGTAGATGTTGCCCTCGTGCACGATGACGACCTCGCTGCCGTCGGGCAGCACCTTGGTCACCGGGCTGCCCTGGTTGGCGTACACGTCGCGAGCGCTGCGATCGAAGAGCACCTTGGGCTCGAAGCTGGGGTCGTCGAGCTCGTGCAGCCGGGTGGTGAGCCAGCGACGGTCGCGGTCGTACTCCCGCACCAAGACCTGGCCGGAGCGCTCGGTCCACGACGCCCGCGACAGCCGATGCTGCACCCGCAGGCGCTCCTCGGGCGTGTCGGCAAAGGGCGCGGCGTGACTCATGAGCCGATCGCGATGCTCGACCTCCTTGCGCGGGTCACCGCCGTCGAGGGCCTCCGTCCACACCAGGGTTGCCGGGCGCTTGGGCTGCCAATGCACCGCCCGCGGCCCGGTCCGCACGCCCTGGATGGGAATCTGGTCGGCGACGTCCTGGTCCGCGACGCGCCGCACCACCTTGGCCTTGGGGTCGAGAACCTCGATGACCCGCGGGAACCGGTAGTAGGGCACCGTGTAGGAGAAGGGCCGGCGAATCCGCTCGACGAGGACGTACTGGCCGTCGGGCGAGGGGTCGGCCCCGCTGAGCAGCCCGGGGGCACCGAGCGTGCGCGTCTCCCCTTGCAGGTCGATGATCACCAGCTGGCTGGTGGCGAAGTGCTCGAAGGCGTCTTCGTCGGCCGCGTTGGCGAGCAAGTCCTGATAGGTGCGGTTTTGGGCGGCCTTGCCCGCGGTGTCCTGCACCACGGGCCCGCGCGGCACGGTGGGTCGGGCGGGCGGCGCCCCCAGGTCGGGCGGCACCTGCCGCACCAGCAGCGCCTGACTGCCGGGCATCCACACGAAGGGCGAGCCGAGGATGTCGTTGACCTGCAGCGTGCCCAGGCGCCGCGCCTTGCCGTCGGCGGCGCTGGCCACCCACAGCTCGAGGCCCGAGTTTCCGTCGCGCGTGAAGGCCAGGTGAGACCCGTCGGGCGACCAGATCGGCCAGGTGATCCGCGACCCGGCGGGCAGCGTGACGTCGACCTTGGCCCCCTCGCCGAGCGGCTCGAGGCTCACCGACGAGATCCATCGGGTACGGCGTCGAGCGTGGCGCTGGGCGTCGATGCGCATCCCGGCCAGGCGCTCGAAGGGCCGGGTCACCAGATCGATGCCGGGCAAGGCCTCGCGGGTGTACAGGCCGAGCCACTTGCCCTCCGGCGATACGCTGACGAGCGGAGTGGGCGGAGCGTCGACGATCTCGACGACGTCGGCGGAGGGCAGACGATATCCAGAGGCATGCACGGGGTCGGCTTGCTCCGAACGTTCACCGGGCGTCGTGGGCGACACGGGTCCGGGCGTAGGGGTGGCCTTCGCGGGCTTGGGCGCATCCTCGGGCGAGGGTGAGCTACACGCGATGGGCAGCAGCGAGAGGCCGCCTACGAGCCACCCGGCAACGCGCGTGACACTGGGAGTACGAGCACGAGATCCCGACAATGTCGGCGAAGAATACCAGGTTCTATGCCGTCGCCAGGGCCCCGGAGAAGCGCTCCCGCACCGCGTCCACGCTCACATCGACGACCGATGCACCACCCTGTCGCACGCGCAGACGTGCCTGGGTCGTAGGCGCGCCTACCCGACCGATCTCACGCAACCCATGCTCACCCAGCTGCGCGCGCACGGCGGGAAGATCGGCGTCCTTCACCGTGAGCAGCAAGCGCCCCGTGCTCTCGGACCACAGGGCCACTCCGGCGGGTAAATCCGTGCCGTCCAGGTCCACATCGACGTCGAGGTGCGCGGCCATCAACGTATGCGCCAACGCCAGCCCGAGACCACCGCGGCCGAGCACGTGGGCCGATGCGATGAGCCCGGCATCACGGGCCGCGGCGAACGCCTGGTAGCGAGCGGCGAACGCCTCGGGATCGGTCCGCGGCACGTTGGGCAACGCCACGCCCGCGCGGCGGCTCGCCTCGCTGCCGCCCAGCTCGTCGCGCGTGTCTCCCAGAAGCAGCAGGTGGTCGCCGGCGTCTCGCGGCACCAAGCTCATCGCGCCCGAGACATCGGCCATCTGTCCCATCACCGACACCAGCAGCGTCGGCGGGATCGAGATCTTGACGCCGTCGAGCATGGCGTCGTTCTTCATCGAGTCCTTGCCACTGATCAGCGGCAGACCGTAGGCCTCGCACGCCTCGCGCAGCCCGGCACAACACTCCACCAGCTGCGCCAGCTTGTGCGGACCATCGGGGGTCTTGTCGCTGAGGATCGGGTCGGGCCAGCAGAAGTTGTCGAGCGCCGCCAGTCGATCCCAGCGCGCGCCTACGGCCAGGGCCCGACGCACCGCTTCGTCGACCGCGGCCTGGGCCATCGCGTGCGCGTCGAGGTCCGAGTAGAAGGGATGCACGCCTTCGCCGAGCACCACCCCCTCGGGACGACCGTGACGCACGCGCAGCACGGTGCCGGCCGAGGGCACGTCCTGCTGCACGCCGACGAAGGGCTTGATGACCGACAGCCCCTTGACCTCGTGGTCGTAGTGCCGCGACAGCGGCTCGTCGCAGCTGAGGTTGGGTGCTCCCAGAAGCTCGAGCAGGCGCTCGCCCTGCCCTTGCGCCCCGCGGAGCTGCTCTACCACCACGGCGTCGGGCGGCTCGGTCGCGGGCGGCTCGTTGCGGGCGAGCAGCGACGCCTTGGGCCAGCCCTCGTGGAGGAAGCTCAGCGGCAAGTCGACGACCTGGGTGTCGCCGTGGCGCACGTCGAAGCGACCGTCATCGGTGAACTCGCCGAGCACGGTGGCCTCGACCTCGCGCAGCTCGGCCAGCGCCAAGAACTCGTCGAGCTTGCCGGGGCGGACCGCGATGGTCATGCGCTCCTGGGCCTCGCTGATCAGCGTCTCCCACGGGGCGAGCCCGGGGTACTTCAGCGGCGCCTTGGCCAGGTCGATGCGAGCGCCACCCGTGGCCTCGGCCATCTCGCCCACGCTGCTCGACAGACCGCCCGCGCCGTTGTCGGTCATGGCGCTCATCAGCCCGCGATCGCGAGCCTCGGCCAGCATGTCGAACATCATCTTCTGGGTGATCGGGTCGCCGATCTGCACCGCCTGCACGGGCGAGCTCTCGTCGAGCTGCACGCTGGAGAAGGTGGCGCCGTGGATGCCGTCCTTGCCGATCCGACCGCCGACCATGACCACGAGGTCGCCGGGCTCGGTGTACTTCTCGTGGGTGGGCTGGCCCGCCGCCTCGACGGGCATGACGGAGACGGTCCCGCAGAACACCAGCGGCTTGCCGAGGTAACGATCGTCGAATAGCTCCCAGCCGCGGGCGTAGGGAATGCCGCTTTGGTTGCCGCCGTCGATGACCCCGTGGTGGACGCCGTCACGGATGCGCCGCGGGTGCATCAAGCCGGTGGGGATCTTGCCCTCGTGGCGGGGATCGCCGAAGCAGTAGCCCCACACGTTGGCGAGCAGGTCGGCGCCACGCCCGGTGCCGAAGGAGTCGCGGTTGACCCCGACGATGCCGGTCATCGCCCCGCCGTAGGGGTCGAGAGCGGACGGCGAGTTGTGGGTCTCGACCTTGTAGACGATGTGATCGGCGTCGGAGCAGCGCACCACGCCCGCGTTGTCGTGGAACACGGAGACGAGGAAGGGCGCGTCCTTGGGGTCGAGGCCCTCGCGCTGGCGCCGCTGAGCGACCGCCTCGGTGGTGCCCCGGATGTAGCGCTTGAACAGGCCCTCTTCGATCTGCTCGCGGTTGCCCTCGGCGTCGGTGTAGTCGATGGGCGCGGCGAAGATCTTGTGCTTGCAGTGCTCGCTCCAGGTCTGGGCGAGGCACTCGAGCTCGGCGTCGGTGGGGTCGCGCCCGCGCTCCACGAAGTGAGCCTGAATGGCCTTCATCTCGGCCAGGCTCAGCGCCAGCATGCCCTGCTGGGAACGAGCCACCAGCGCCTCGTCGTCGGCCTCGCGCAGCGGAATGATCTCCACGGCGGGAGCCGCCTCGGTGCCCGCCGTCGGCACCTGCAGGTCGAGGGTACGCGGCACGGCCAGCACCCGGGCGCTCTCGATGAGTCGGTTGTGCAGCAGAGAATTGGCCGCCTGCTGCACCTGAGCCTCGCTCAGGCCCTCGAACAGGTAGAGGGTGGAGGTATAGGCCCGGCCGTCGAGCGCCCGCCCCAGGCAGTCCTCGGCGGCCCGCTTGACGCTGGTGCCCACGCTGTCGGTGACGCCCGGACGCAGGCTCACCTGCAGCGCGATGAGCGAGTCGCCCTCACCGTCGGCGAGCACCCCGAGGCCTCCTCGATCCGCCACCGGATCGACGAGCGCGTCGGCCACTCGCTTCGCCTCGTCGTCGCTCAGGCCGAGGTCGAGGTGAATGACCCGCCGGGTTCGCAGCGACTTGGGTCGAAGACTCAGCCAGGTGTCCAAGCGCTGCACCGTCTGCACGGCCAGCGCATCGACCAGTCCAGGTCCTACCTCGATCTCGACGCGGTGGATCGCCACGCGGGTCTTGTTCCCTTGGCTCACCCGCCTGTCAAGCGGGTGTCGCTTGACAGCGCGCCAGAAGCGCGACACGATGCTGATACGACGCCGCTGGTCGCCCAAAACGGGAGATCACTGACGCGCCGTGCTCACAGCATGAGGTGAGAAAATGACGCAGTCGGACGACGCGACCGCGACGGTTCCGAATACCGAGTCCGCGGACAATGCCTGGGCCGAGTCCCTACGCGAGGTCATGTGCAAGGTCATCGCGACCCTGCCCGACCACGCGACCCTGGGCGAGCTCATCGAGGCCACGCGGAGTAACGGGGCCATGGCGCCCATTCTCGACGTCTTCACCGTGCAGGAGCTCATCGACGCCGCCAAAAAGCGCCCCAAGCCGCCGGCCAAGAGCAGCAAGGACGACGAGATCCAGTACGACGAGGACGGCAACCCGGTGATGGATCTCGACGCCGCCCCGGCCGTGATCCGGCGCCGGGCCGACGTGCCCGACGGAGATCTTCGGGTCCTGCGCACGCTCGCCGACCGCGGACCTCAGCGCGAGGTCGATCTCACCAACAACGCCAGCCTCACTGGCGAGCAGCTCCGCCTGCTCATCCGCCACCTCCGCAGCAAGGGTTTCGTGCACGTGGAGGGCAGTGGCGCCAAGCGCCGGCTGAAGATCACCCGCCACGGCAGCGCGTACCTGCGTCGCAACAGCTGACCGATACAACCGACACCGCTCCCCTCTCCGGTCCGACTGCCCCGGCAGGGGCAACCAAAGACGAACGCCGCGGCCCCTTCGGGCTCGCGGCGTTCCTCGTTTGCGCGTCGTGGGTTCGGCCTAGCCGATGCCGCCGACCGCGTCGGAGATCACACCGGTCAGGCAGCGAATCGCGGGGCTGAAGTCGGTGTCGCAGATGGACTCGATGCAGCAGCGAATCTGCTCTTCACCCTCTTCGTTGACGGTGTTGAGGCTCTCGCAGACCTCGCGGATACGCACCGGCGGGATCGCCTGGCCCGTGAACTCGCCCTTGTCGTTGGTACCGGTGCAGCCGGGGCCGATGTCGCCGAACTCGAAGATCTTGTTGGCGGCGGTGGTCCCCGTGTCCCACTCCGCGGGAAGGATGTCACCCGCGGGATACGGGAAGGAGATCCAGTTGCGGTACAGCAGGTCGGCAGCACCACCCGCGGTGGGCTCGAAGGGCGGCTCGGGGTTGTGCGCCACGACCTCGGGCACACCGAGGATGCCGAGCATGATGACCTCGCGGTCCTGACCGGTGGCCAGGTAGTCGAGGTACGAGGTGTAACGGCTGATCGGGTGGAGCACCTCGCTCTCGGACGAGGTGCAGCCGCCCTCGTAGAGCCCGTCCCCTTGCACGTCGGTGCAGGTCACGCCCGAGTTGAAGCAGATGGCCGACGTGGTCTGCGGCACCTGGGTCTCGGGGTTGATGTTCCAGTACAGGGTGTTGTCGATGTCGGTGAAGAACGAGTAGCCGTTCGGAGCCGCCACCGAGCAGTCCATCTCGTCGGTGATGACGACGATGCCGAGGATGGAGCCCTCGCGAAGGAAGCCGCGCGGCGTCTCGGCCCACTCGGGGTCTTCGTCGCAGGCCTCGTTCTGCGGGTTGTTCCAGCAGGCCGTCTCGTTGATGGCCTGAAGCATCGTCTCGAGCGGCGCCTCGTAGCCGCAACCGTCGATGCCCTGGGGGCCGATGCAGGACAGCGCCGCACCGACGTCGTCGTTGGGCACGTTGCTGAAGCCGGGGCCGAAGTTGATGAACTGGTCGCCCGGCGCGATGTCGGCGGGGCAATTCTCGGTGCACGCCTCTTCGATGATCTCGGGGTCCATCGGGTCCAGGCCGGTGAAGCGCTGGATACGAGCGTTGCAGCCCTGATAGACGGGCGCGCCTTTCCGAGGCACGTAGTCCGGCTTGTAAAAGGCCGTGCACAGCGGGTGACCGAAGTCCGAGGTGGTCACCATGATGTTCACGTTGGGCGTGACCGGGTTGCCCTCGGGATCCTCGAGGTCCTGGAGCTCGTCGACCAGCTGCTGGAAGTTGCGAGCGAGGTTGAGCTGCTCCTCACCCATGGTGCCGGAGTTGTCGATGACGAAGAGCAGGTCGATGAGGTCGCAGCTTCCGTCGATGCTGCAGGCGACCATGTCGGTGTCGTTCGAGGCGAGGTCGAGAAGCTCTTCCTCGGTCTCGTCACCGTCGTCGAGATCGTCGGCGCCCGTCGTGTCCATCCCGGTCGTGGTCAGACCGGGAGGGGTCTCCGAGGTCGCGCCGTCGTCCGCCGCTGGATCGATCCCATCATCACCGCACGCAACGATGACCGTCGCGCCGAGTCCCCAGGCCGCGATGGCCATTCCCAAGGTTTCAAGCTTTCGCATCTTCATGGTCGTGACGTCTTCCGTTCGTAGCGCCGCAGGCTCGAATGTTGGCGTCCGGGCTCGGCTTCCGAGGAAGCCGCTCATCTCCATGCCCCGAATCCAGGCACCAGTTTGGCAAAAGGGACCGGGAGCAAGCAAGCAATTGCGGCACGGACACGACGTGCGTTTTTCGGTCGCGGGCACCGCCCCTACCCTTGCCCACCTCGCATCGTGAGCTGCGGCACGACCGTCGATCGAGGTGTTGCTTCGGCACCGTGCACTGCCGCTCACATGCCGAAGTCACACGTCGAGGGTCGCTCACCGACTACGGCCCAATAGCCGTCGAAAACAAAGGCCCGAAGCCACCAAAACTGGTGCACGAATCCTTCACCATCGACACGTGATTCCGACGACATCGTCGCTTTGTGCCGAAGTGGACGGGATCGGAACCGGGTTCCGCAGTCCCGCGGTGGCGTCTTTCGCAGTTGGGCTCAACGCATTCGAAACGACGGCACCGCTCGAGCCGGTGGCGCGAGCGGTGCGAAACGATTGCCGCGTGGGGCAACCGATGGCCACGGACCGATCAGCCCGGAGTCGTGATGCTCTCCTGGATGATGCCGGTCAGGCAGCCGATGGCGGGACTGAAGTCCTGGTCGCAGATCGACTCGATGCAGCAACGAGTGTCCGCCGCCTCGGGGCCGAGGTTGAGGGACTCACACACCTCTTTGATGCGAACCGGCGGGATCGCCTGACCGGTGAACTCGCCGAGGTCGTTGGTGCCGGTGCAACCCGGGCCGATGCCGAAGTCGAACTGCTTGTCGGCGGCCGTCTCCATGGCGTTGAACTCCTCGGGCAGGATGTCGCCGGTTGGGTACTCGCCGTCGCGCCAGTTCCGGTACTCGAGGTCGAACACGCCGCCCGCGATGGGCTGGAACGGAGGATCGGAGTTGCGCTCGGTGACCAGCGGCACGCCCAGGATGCCGAGCATGATGACCTCTTTGTCCTGGTTCTCGCGCAGCTCCTGGATGAGGTAGTTGGTGTAGCGCGTGATGGGCTGCAGGTGCTCGTCGGTGTTCGAGGTGCAGTTGGAGTACACGCCCATGGCGTCGGGGCCGTCGCAGGTGACGCCCGCGTTCCAGCAGATGGCCGAGCTCGCCGCCGGCATCCCGCTGTCGGGGTTGACGTTCTGGAACCCCGCGTTCTCCATGATGGTGTAGTCCTTCACGGAGCAGTCGGCCTCGTCGGTGATCATCGCGATGGCCAACAGGGCGTTTTCCCGCAGGAAGGGCCGCGAGCCCTGGTTCCACTCGGCGTCCGGGTTGAGCGCCTGGAGCATGTTCTCCAGCGGCGACTCGTAGCCGCAGCCGTTGATGCCCTGCGGGCCCAGGCACGACAGCGCCTGAGCAGCCGGCGAGTCGAGCGTGCCGTCGCCGTCGATGTCGACCGGCGTGACGCTGTCGGGAATGTTGTCGCCCTCGGGGTTGAACGCGATGTACACGTCCTCGGGCTCGACGTCGTTGGGGCACAGGTTCTCGCACGCCTCGGGGACCGAGGTGGTACCCAGAAGGTCGGTGAAGTCCGTCAGCCGGGTACGGCACGACGAGTCGACCGGGGCTCCGCGCGCCGGGTCGTAGCCCTCGGGCTCGAAGGGCGTGCACAGCGGGTTGCCGAAGTCCGACGTGGTCACCATGATCTGGACGTCGGGATTGACCGGCATGCCCGCCGAGTCGGTCAGGTTCTCCAGCTGCTCGATGAGCAGCGGGAAGTTGCGGGCGAGGTTGAGCTGCTCCTCGCCCATGGTGCCCGAGTTGTCGATCACGAAGAGCAGGTCGATCTGGTCGGTGCACCCCGTGTCGCCGATGTTGCAGCCGGGATTCGTGCCGGAGCCGTTGCCCGCATCGAGCAGCTCGCCGGTGTCCTCTTCTTCGCCCGCCGTCATGCCATCGGCGTCGGTCCCCGCCGTCGCCCCCGGCAGCGGCAAGCCCGAATCCATGTTGCCGTCGTCGGAACTCCCCTCGGTGCCACAGGCCAGCGATAGTGCGCCGACCGCCAAACCGGTGATGAACAGAGGTGTCAGGTCAAGTCGCTTCATTGGTCCGTCCTCATCGTTCGTGGCTCGACGACTCGTACAGTCACCCTCCCCCGGCGACACGAGACTCGACCCTTCCGCATTGCTTACAGGCTACCACTTGCAACGGCGTCTGGGACCCTCTGCGTGCCGTTTTTTGGCCGTTTCGAAGATCCAGATTTCTTGAGCCGAATGCCCGGGGTGATGTCGTCCAATGGGAGAGTCTGGAGTTTTCCGGTGCCGGCCCATTGCCGGGGACCCGCCCGTCGGTGGCAGGTTCGTGGTGCAATGCAGCATCACGAACCTGCTCACTAGGGTGTCACACTACGAAGTTGACGAGGCGCCCGGGCACCACGATCACGCGTCGGGGTTCAGCGCCCCCCAAATGCCGCTGCACCTCGTCGGTGTTTCGGGCGAGCTCGGCGACCGCATCGCGATCGGCGTCCTTGGGCACTTGGATCTCTCCGCGCCGCTTGCCGTTGACCTGGATGACCAGCTTGAAGGTCTCCTCGCGCAAAAGCGCTTCGTCCGCGACGGGCCACTCGGCGAGAGCGACCGCCCCTTCGTGCCCCAACGCCGCCCACAGCTGCTCGGCCAGATGAGGCGCAAAAGGCGCTAGCAACCGAGCAAAGACGCCGGCCGCCTCGGACCCGAGCCCGACACCGTCTTTGGGACCACCGTCGGATCCACGGGGAACCGCGTCGCGCACGAACACCATGAGCGAGCTGATGGCGGTGTTGAACGACAGCCGATCGAGCCGCTCGGTGACCTCGGCGATGGTGCGATGCAACAGCTTGAGCTGCGCTTCACTGGCCGGCTCCTTCGCCGGCGTGCGCAGTCGATCGTCGTGCCCTTCCACCTCTTCGAAGAACAGACGATAGGCGCGCTGCAGGAAGCGGTGCACGCCGGCCAGGCCCTCGGTCTGCCACGGGGCGCTCTGCTCGAGCGGACCCATGAACATCTCGTAGACCCGCACCGAGTCGGCGCCGAACTCCTCGACCACCTCGTCCGGGTTGACCACGTTGCCGCGGCTCTTGGACATCTTGTCCCAGCGAACGTTGACCGCCTCGCCCGTCTCTTTGACGTGATAGCGGGTCTCGCCGTCGACCTCGGTGGCGTCCACCTCGTGAGGCAGGAAGCTGAGCTTGCGCCCCTCTTCGTCGCGGCGCCCGTCGGCGGGCATGAACACCGCCCCGAGGATGATCCCCTGGTTGACCAGGCGCGAGAACGGCTCGGACTGGCTCACGTAGCCCAGGTCGTAGAGCACCTTGTACCAAAAGCGCGAGTACAGCAGGTGCGTGGCCGCGTGCTCCACCCCGCCCATGTACAGGTCGACCGGCATCCAGTACGACTCGGCCTCGTTGGCCCAAGGCAGCGTGGAGTTGGTGGGATCGATGAAGCGCAGGAAGTACCAGCAGCTGCCCGCCCACTGCGGCATGGTGTTGGTCTCGCGCTGCACTCCGCCGGGCAGCGCCACCCAGTCGGTGGCCTTGGACAGCGGCGGCTCGCCCGATTCGCTCGGATCGAAGTCGTCCATCGGCGGCAGCTCGACCGGCAGCTCTTCGAGCGGCACGGGTCGCACCGTGCCGTCCGCGTCGTGCACCAGCGGGAACGGCTCGCCCCAGTAGCGCTGCCGCGAGAACAGCCAGTCGCGGAGCTTGTAGGTGACCCGGGCGCGGCCGCAGCCCTCCCCCACCAGGTGCTCGATCATCTTGGCCTTGGCGTCGTCGGTGCCCAGGCCATCGATGACCGGAGAGTTCACCGCCACGCCCACGCCGACGAAGGCCTCCGCCTGCACGTCGACCTCGCCCTGGCTCGGCGCCACGACCTGCACGATCGACAGCTCCATGGCCTTGGCGAAGGCATGGTCGCGCTCGTCGTGGGCGGGCACGGCCATGATGGCCCCGGTGCCGTAGCCCATGAGCACGTAGTCGGCGATGAGGATGGGGATGGAGTCCCCGCTCAGCGGGTGGCGAGCCCGGGCGCCCGTGTCGACGCCGGTCTTGAGCCCTTCGATGGAGGCGGAGATACGGTCTCGCTCGGTGCGACGGGCGGTCTGGGTGACGTAGGCCTGCACCGCCTCGCGCTGGCCGTCGGTGGCGATGCGCTCGACCAAGGGATGCTCGGGGGCCAGCACCATGTACGTGGCGCCGTACAGCGTGTCGGGCCGCGTGGTGAACACGGTGAGCGCGGCGTCGTCGTGGCCCTCGACCACGAAGTCGATCTCGGCGCCCTCGGAGCGGCCGACCCAGTTGCGCTGGATCTCGAGCACATGCGAGGGCCAGTCGAGCCCCTCGAGGTCCCCGAGCAGTCGCTCGGCGTACTCGGTGATCCGCAGCATCCACTGCTTCATGGGCTTGCGCACCACCTCGTGGCCGGCCTCGACCATCTCGGCGACCTCTTCGTTGGCCAGCACCACCTTGAGATCGGGGCACCAGTTCACGGGCGAGTTCTGCAGATAGGCCAGGCGCCGATCGTCACGGTAGGCCGCCACCGCCGCTGCGCCCTGCGCCTCGACCTCCGCCGGGATGGCCAGCTCCTCGATGGGCCGCGCCTTCTGCTGATCGTGGTCGTAGTAGTGGCTCCACATCTGGATGAAGATCCACTGCGTCCACTTGTAGTAGTCGGGGTCGGTGGTGTTGACCTCGCGATCCCAGTCGTACGAAAAGCCCAGGCGCTTGAGCTGAGCGCGGAAGTTGTCGCAGTTGTCCCGCGTGGTCTCGGCCGGGTGACGGCCGGTCTTCATCGCGTAGCGCTCGGCCGGCAGCCCGAACGCGTCCCACCCCATGGGGTGCAGCACGTTGAAGCCCCGCATGCGCTTGTATCTGGCGATGATGTCGGTGGCGGTGTAGCCCTCGACGTGCCCCACGTGCAGGCCGTTGCCCGAGGGATAGGGGAACATGTCGAGCACGTAGTACTTGGGCCGATCGAGGTCGATCTCGGCCTTGAACGTGTGGTGTTGGTCCCAGAACGCTTGCCAGCGTCGCTCGATGGCCTGGTGGTCGTAGCCCATGGCGAGCCAACGCTAGGCCGTTTTTACGGCGTTTGCCAGGGGCACCACAGTGTGCGTTCCCATGGCCTCATTCGGGGTCATGGGAGCCCTTGCGAGGCCTCGGACCGGGCGCCATCGTACCGGCATGCTGCGCTACCGATTGTTGGGACCCACGGGCCTCCGCGTCTCCGAGCTGTGCCTGGGCACCATGAGCTTCGGCGACCAGTGGGGCTTCGGAGCCGACGAAGCCACGAGCCACCAGGTACTCGACGCCTACGCCGAAGCGGGCGGCAACTTCCTGGACACCGCCAACAAGTACCACGGGGGCCAGACCGAAGAGATCGTCGGGCGCTGGCTCGGCTCCAACCGCGACCGCACGGTGGTCGCCACCAAGTACACGCTGGCCATGGATCACGCCGATCCCAACACCGCGGGCAACCATCGCAAGAACATGGTGCGATCGGTCGAGGACAGCCTGCGGCGGCTCGGCACCGACTACATCGATCTGTACTGGGTGCACGCGTGGGACGACTACACCCCCTACGAAGAGACGATGCGGGGGCTCGACGACTTGGTGCGCTCGGGCAAGGTCCTGTACGTGGGCGTCAGCGATACGCCGGCCTGGGTCGCGTCGGCCTCCAACGTGCTCGCCGAGCTGCGAGGGTGGACGAGCTACTGCGGCCTCCAGATCGAGTACAGCCTGCTCGAGCGCACGCCCGAGCGTGACCTGCTGCCCATGGCCGAGCAGTTCGGCATGTCCGTGGTCGGCTGGGCTCCGCTGGGCGGCGGCGTCCTGACCGGCAAGTACACCCGCGGCGACGGCAAGGCCGAGGACTCGCGACGCGCCCAGGGCAACAGCGCCCGCGGCCGCACCAGCGACCGCAAGCTCGCGATCGCCCGCAAGGTCGACGAGGTGGCCGATGCGATGGGAGTCACCTCCGCCCAGGTCGCGCTCGCCTGGGTCCGCTCCCGGGGCTATCGCTACATCCCCATCGTGGGCGCACGGAAGGTCGAACAAATCAAAGACAGCCTCGGCGCCGCGACGATCGAGTTGAGCGACGAGCACCGCGCCGCGCTCGACGAGGTCAGCCGGATCTCGCTGGGCTTCCCCCACGACTTCCTCACCGCGGGGGCCGTGCTCGACCTGGTGCGAAGCGAGAGTCGAACGCGACTGGACGGCCGCCCCGCTCGTGACGGAGGCTGAATGAACCGAGCTGAACAAAGCGTGGCTCCACGCACCGCCTTCCGCTATCGTGGTGCCATGCTGCGGCCTCGCGTTCCGGGACTTCGTCCGATCGCTCTAGTGCTGGCCACCACCGTCGCCAGTACTTCGGGGGCCACGGCCCTCGCTGCCCCCGACCAGGGTTCGGCAGAATCTGCCGAAGACCCGCTGGCACCCGCTCAGAAGCTCTACGAGCGAGGTCGGGCCCAGTTCGACACTGCGGATTATGACGCAGCGGTCGATGCCTGGACCGATGCTTATGCGCTCGTCCCCGACTCCGCCGAGGGCACCCAGATCAAGGTCTTGCTCATCTACAACATCGCCACCGCGCGAGAGAAGGCGTTCGACGTCGACCACGACCCGACGCAGCTACGAAAAGCCAAGATCCTCCTGGGCAACTTCGAGCAGAACATCCCCGGGCTCTATGGCGAAGGGGCCGAGGCCGATACCGAGCGGGCCCGCGTGCAGGCGAAGATCAAGGAGCTCGACGAGCGCCTCGCCGAGTACGAGCGCTCGCAAAACCCCGAGCCCGAACCGCAGCCCGAACCCGAGCCGGAGCCGGAGCCCGAACCCGCCGACGTGACCGACGACCCTCAGCCCGATCCCGCGGCCAAGGGCCTCATCATCGGGGGCGCCGTGGGCCTGAGCCTCGGTGCTGCGGGCCTGGGCGTGATGGCGGCCGGAATCGGCATGGGCAACGGCGCCAACGATCTGTCTTCACTCGAAGACGACGACATCGAAGGTCGCCGGGCGCAGTTCGAACGCGGCCGAACCGGCAACACGCTGGCGATCGCAGGCGGCATCGCGGCCGGCGTCTTCGTGGTGGCCGGCGGAGTGATGCTCGCGTTGGGCCTCAAGCGCAAGCGCTCCAGCAACGTCGCGCTGCTGCCCAGCGTGGGGCCGCAGAGCGCATCGCTGAGCCTACGCGCTCGCTTCTAGGCCGCTCCGCCATTCGCAATCCCGGGGGCATGCGCATCGCCCCCGGGTCATGCACATGGGCCGACGTCAGCGATCGGGGTACGCAGCCACGACCACGTCGTCGACGATCCATCCCACCGGCGGCATCCCGGTCGGGAACACGCCCTGCCAGCAGTTGGAGCAGTCGTACGACATCACGAAGATGATGTGATACGTGTTCCCCGCGACGCTGTCGTCGAGCTCCAATACGACGTCTTGGAAGCCCCCCGGCGTGGTCCCGACGTACGCGGGAGAAGGCATCGCGTCGGAATACAAGGGGTTGGGGTTCTCGCCCGTTGCCACGCACCCACCGCTGTCGTCGAGCTCGGTGGGCGTCCCCATCGGAGGGCCGATGGTCTGGGGCATCTGCATGCCGCCGCCGGACGGCATCAGCCAGACCACGCCCCCATCACCGAACAGCGTGCCGCAGTCGGCATCGATCATCCCGTTGCCGTCGAAGCGGATCGAATGGCTGAAGTGCACCTCGTAGTGGAAGTCGTCGGGGAGCTCGTCGGGGAACTCGATGGGGACGGTGGAGAGCATCGCCGCCCCGGGCATCTCCGAGTACATACCGCTGCTCCACGCGCCAGGCCCTCCCCCGCCGCCACCCAAGACCCAGCCTTCGACCTCGATCTGGTAGTCGCCATCGATCCCGGGGAACGCCGGGATCGTCGTGGCCCATAGCTCGGCCGACTCGCCCGGGTCTTCCATGTCGTCGAAGAACAGGGTCTCGGTGCAATACTCGGTGCAGCTCGGCTCGTCGCCGTCGGGCTCGTCGCACTGCTCACCCGCGAGCGTGTTCACCACGCCGTCACCACACTCGACGGCGGTGCAGTCGGCATCACACTCTTCGTCGCCTTCTTTGCCCTCGTCGCATTCTTCGCCGTCTTCGACGATCTCGTTGCCGCAGACGGCCTCGGGCGTGCCGCTGCTCGAGCCATCCACCGCCGTCGTACCCGACGTGGTGCCGTCACCAGTGGTCGTGCTTCCGCCGGTCGTACTGCCCGAGTCGGCCGCCGCCGTATCGGGTGGCCCCCCGCAGAAACCTTGTTCACAGCTCTGTCCCTGCCCGCAGTCGTCATCCACGAGACACGGCAGACCCAGTGCATTGGCACCATCGAAACAGGATGTCGCCCCCGCAGCCCCCAGCAATAGCGCCAATAGTGCGCCCGCCGGTTGCCCCATTATTCCAAGACCTCGCGCCGCTCGATCCATATGCATGATTGGACGTCGAGTGTACCGCACCCCCAGGGGCAGCGCCGGTCGCAGTATTGGTGCATTCTTGGACCCCATGACTTGCTTTGCTGATCATCAACGCGCGTGGGTCTTGCGTTTCGCGTGGGGGCTGACTCCCACAATGCTGATCCTGCCGAGCTGCGGAGATGACAGCGGCAGCAATGGCAGCGCAGAGTCGACGTCGACCGGCAGCACGGGAACGAGCGGAACGACCGAAGTGGTGGTCGATGGCACCGAGTCGATGGGCACCACTGAAGCCGTCGTCACCAGCAGTACGACTTCATCCACCGGCGAGTCCGGCAGCACCACCGAACCCGATCCCACCACGGGATCGAGCGGAGGCATCGGCTGCGGCGATGGAATTCCCGAGTCCGGCGAGCTGTGTTTTCTCCCATCCGTGATGGTGAGCGACGTACCGACCGGCGCGCTCGCCCTCGGCGACCTCGACGGCGATCTCGCGTTGGACCTCGTCACCGGACAGCTCGATTCCATCGCGGTTCACCTCGGCAACGGCGACGGGACTTTTGCTCCGGCCACGACCATCGCGACGCCGTCGGGTGTGCTCGGCGTAGCCATCGCCGACTTCGATGGCGACCTCGTGCCGGACCTCGCCGTCGCCAACACCGGCGACGACTCGGTCGGCATCCACCTGGGCAACGGCGACGGGACCTTCGGCCCGCCCGACCTCGTGCCCGTGGGGGAATCACCTCGGGGATTGGCCGCGGCCGACTTCGATGGCGACGACCTCGACCTGGCGGTGGTCAACGAAGCGAGCGAGACGGTCAGCATCCTCATCGGCCAGGGCGACGGCAGCTTCGTCGCCGCGCCGCCGCTGGTTGTGGGTACCAACCCCACATCAGCCACCGCGGTCGATCTCGAC
Source organism: Myxococcota bacterium (assembly GCA_039028615.1). Taxonomy (GTDB): domain Bacteria; phylum Myxococcota_A; class Polyangia; order Nannocystales; family Nannocystaceae; genus Paraliomyxa. The sequence continues at coordinate 96,651 of JBCCHT010000041.1, forward strand.
GGGATGGGCCCCGTCGACCTCGCCGTGCTGAACTTCGGCGGCGGGAGCATCAGCGTGTTCTTGGCCGGGATGGGCGGTTTCTCCCCGGAAACTGCGTTCACCACCGGGGTCGGGCCGCGGGCCCTCGTCGCGGGCGACTACGACGACGACGGCAGCATGGACCTGGCCACACCCAACCAGATCAACGACAACGTCGCCTTCCTGCGCGGCGATGGGGTCGGCGGCCTGTCCAAACCGTTGTTCTTCTCCACCGGAGGAGGCCCACGCGAGGCGGCGGCGGGCGACTTCGATGGCGACGGCATGCTCGACTTGGCCATCGCGCTCGAGAGCGAGAACGCCATTGGAATCCTGCGTAGCGACCGTCGGGACGCCGTATCGTTCGAATCGGGCGAGCCCCGCCCCACCCTCCAGCGCCCCATCGCACTCGTGGTCGGCGACCTCGATGGAGACACCGTCGACGACATCGTGGTGGGCAGCGTCGAAGTGGGCGGTGGCACGGCGGTGGTGCTCGCGAACCCCTGACACGGGCGCCCGCACTCTCACCCTCGTCACGACACGAGTGTCAGAGTCGAGCGTCCCGCGATGGACCTGGAGGCAACCAAGCCCGCCAAACCACGTCGTCTCGCGCTCCCGTCACGAGTTGGCCCGCCGTTGGCATCATCTGCGCGCCGGTTGATATGGTGGGAGTGCGATGCGAGTACGGAGGATGAAGCCTTGGGTTTGGTTTGCGGCACTGAGCATCGCGGGCACCACCGGCTGTAGCGATGGAGGCCTGGCCGGCGTCTTCGGTGACGACGACGGCGGAGGCACGGCCGATGGCGAGGGCGCCGACACGGGGAACGCCCCCGGAGCCGACGACGAAGGCGGCACGGGAGACGGCGCCGGAGCAGACGAGACAGGGACCGGCGGAGCCGATCCCTCGGACGGTGGCGACGGCGAGGATGCAAGCTGCGACTTCGACTGCGGCGAGGGCGGGGCGTGCGAGCTCGACGAAGACGGTGCCGCCTACTGCAGCTGCGCCGACGGCCACGCCGCGTACGGCATGCGCTGCCTGCCCTGCACCCCCACCGATGGGAACGTCGAGGTCGACATTCCCATGACCACCCTCCGCGCCGAGTTCCTGCTCAACGGAACGCCCTTCCCCGACGCCGTCTACGAGCACGGCGAAATCACCCTGCGGGTGCCGGGCACCGGCGAGCGCATCCGCCTGGGCGACACCCGCGGCGTCTCGGGCACGGACGAAGACGTGGCGGTGCTCCCCGGCGAGTACGACGTCTACTACACGCGAGTGCAGGGTGGAGACTTCGCCCCCGCCAACGAGGATGCCCGCGTCGGGCACGTCAGCATCCCCGACGAAGACTTCTACAGCCTGGTCATCGACGTCACCGCGATCGACATCAGCGGCACCTTCTTGATGAACGGGGAGACGGCCCCCGACGCCGTCTACGAGAACGGTGAGGTCTACCTCCGCAACCGGGCGACCGGCGACGAGGTCCAGCTCGGCGAGACCCGGGATCAGAACTTCAACCTCGTCGTGGTGCCCGGCCACTACGACGTCCACTACCGCAACCTGCAGAACATCGACCTGGCGCCGCTGAACGCGAATGCCCGGGTCGGCGAGATCATCGTCTCCGAGTTCGACAACGACTTCGAGATCGCGATCGAGGGTACGGAGCTGAGCGGGGCCATCACCATCAACGGCGAGGCACCGCCCGACGCCATCTACGAGAACGGCCAGATCTCGCTGCGGGACTACGACACGCACGACGAGATCATCCTCGGCGAGACGCGTAACGGCAGCTTCGCGCAGACGGTGGCTCCGGGCCAGTACGAGGTGGTCTACCGACGACTGCTGGGCGGCGACTTCGTGCCGGTGAACACCAACGCCGTGCTCCAGACGGTGACGGTCGGCGGCGACTCGATGACGCTCGACGTCGAGATTCCAACCGCGGTCGTGGCGGGCACGATCACCGTGGGAGGTGGCCCCGCGCCCTCCGATCCCACCAACGACGGCGCCATCATCCTGCGCAAACCGGAGACCGGCGACGCCGTGCTGCTGGGCAACACCCGCGAGGGCGCCTACTCGCAGCACGTCATCCGCGACAGCTACGAGGTCTACTACCGCCAGGAGACCAGCAGCGGCCAGATCCCCATCAATACCAACGCCCGGATCCAGCCCATCGAGGTCACCGGCCCCGCCAACTTCGACATCGACATTCCCATGGTGAACGTCAGCGCGGACATCACCCTCAACGGGGAGGTGCCGCCCGAGTCGTCCTACGACGACGGCCTGCTCTACCTGCGGGACAAGGGCACGGGCGACTCGGTGCTGCTGGGCAGCACCCGCATCGAGGACATCGATCGACCGGTCGTGCCCGGGGCCTACGAGCTGGTCTACGTGGTGGAGGCGGCCGGGCCCACCGTGCCCGTCAACGCCGAGGCCGAGCTCGGCAACGTCGACGTCTCGCTCGACCCCGCGCTGTCGGTCGACATCCCCGTCGTCGACTTCGGCGGCGGCGTGCGAGTGGATGGCGAGCCGCCACCCAGCGGCCTGTACAACCAAGCCGACCTCGTGCTGCTCGATGCGTCGACCCTGGACACCATCTATCTGGGGCGGCTGACCGGGGGGTCCTTCGACCAGCAGCTCACCGACGGCACGTACATCCTCACCTACCGCGGTCAGACGAGCTCGGGGGCCATCCCTCGCAACGCCGACACCGCGCTGGGGTGCTACCAGCTGACCTCGAAGTAGCCCGCCGCTTCCCGGCCCAAAAAAGAAAAGAGCCGACCCCGAGGGTCGGCTCTTTTCGTTCGTGGGGGCGACCCGCTCAGCCGCCCGCAGGCGCTAGTTGCTGGACAGCTTCTCCACCAGCCACAGCGACAGTCCCTCGTTGAAGGTGATGAGCAGCAGCGCCCCCAGCATCAACAACAAGAAGGGCACCGCCATCCGGTACAGCTGCACCACCGGCCGGTTGAAGGCCAGCGACGAGATGAACAGGTTCAGCCCCACCGGCGGGGTGATGTAGCCGATCTCGAGGTTGGCCAGGAAGATGATGCCCAGGTGCACGGGGTGGATGCCGTACTGCGCCGCGATCGGGGTGATGAGCGGCACCACCACGATGATCGCGGAGAAGATGTCCATCAGGCAGCCCACGATCAGCAGGAACACCGTGAGCAGCAGCAAGAAGGTCGTGCGGCTCTCGATGTGCCCCTGGATCATGGCCAGGATCTTCATGGGCACCTCTTCCTGGACCAGGTAGTTGGTCAGGCCGAGCGCCACCCCGAGGATGATCATGATCGAGCCGACCAGGACCATCGACTCGCGAATGACCTTGAACAGGTCGGGGACCTCCGGGTCCTTCGACCACACCTTGATGTCGCCGTAGACGAACACCTCGATGATCACGAGGTAGATGGCACACACGGCCGAGGCCTCGGCGATGGTCACCAAGCCCTTGGTCACGAAGGGAATGCCGTAGATCCCGATGATCACCACGACCGGGACCATCAGCTCCCACTTGGCCGCCCAGGTCGCCCGCACCGCCTCGCCGAGGTCGAAGGGCGTGCGCACCACCTTGTAGCGCTGGCCGGTGTACAGCGAGTAGCCGCCCAGCACGGTGAGGAAGATGAGCCCGGGCACGATGCCCGCGATGAAGAGCTGGTCGATGCTGGTCCGACCGACGATGCCGTACAGGATGATGGGCAGCGACGGGGGGAAGAGCAGACCGATGGAGCCACTCGAGGTGATGAGACCGAGGCTGAACTTCTCGGGGTACTTCTCGCTGGTGAGGATGGGATACAGCAGCCCGCCCAGCGCGATGATGGTGACGCCCGACGCCCCGGTGAAGGTGGTGAAGAACGCACAGGAGACGACCACCACGATACCCAGGCCGCCCGGCAGCCAGCCCAGCAGGGCCCGGCTGACCCGCACCAGGCGATCGGCCGCCTTCGACTCGGCCATGAGGAAGCCGGCGAAGGTAAACAGCGGGATGGTGATGAGGTGGGGGTTGGTGGCGAGCTTGTAGTGCTCCTCGGCCAGGACCACCAGGTCCGTGCCCGAGGCGCTGAAGTTGGCCATGCCCGACCCGCCGAGCACCACGAACAGCGGCGCTCCCAACAGGGCCAGGACCAGCAAGACGATGCCGATGATCGCGGACATTAGTTGGACCCTCCCTTCGGATCGTCGTCGGATGATTCGCCGTCGGGCGGCGGCTCCGGTCTGCCGTCGTTTTTGGTCACCGCCTCGGAGTCGGGCTCCGAATCACGCGGGGGAGCCGGCGCGGGCTCCTCTGCGGCTTCGACCTGCGGCAGCGGCTTGACCTCGGGCTCGGCCCCGGCGCTGGGATCCACCACCGACTCGACGAGCCGCAGCGCAAAGTGGAAGGCGAGCAGGCCGAAGCCCACCGGGAACATCAGCTGGATCTGCCACTCCTGCGCCCAGGGCAGAATCTCGTTGGGATACTCCTGCCCGATCTTCACCAGGTCCCACCCTGCCCCCGCCAGCATGATGCACACGTAGAGCGAGACCAGGTTGAGCACCACCGGGATGACCCGCTGGGCCGGAGCCGGCAGGATCTTGCTGAGCGCGTCGATGTTGATGTGCTTGCGGCGGTGGGTGGCCAGGCTGGCGCCCAGGAACGACACCATGATCACGAGCTGACGCAGGAAGACGTCGATCCACTCGAGCTTGATGGAGTCGATGAACTCGATGCCGCGGGCGGCAAAGGACCCCGCGGGCGGGGGCCCACCGACGGGGCCTTCGTCGGCCTGGGGCTTCGCCACCGCGTCGATGCTGGGCAGGTTGGCGAACATGTCCTCGTCGTCGCCGAAATCGTCGTCACCGAGGTCGTCCTCGCCGAGGTCGTCTTCGCCGGCATCGTCGGCCGCCGCGTCGTCGCCCTCCCCGGCTCCGCCTCCGAAGCCTCCGAAGTCGTCGGCCCCGCCGCCATCGGCGTCGCCCTTCGGCTCGTCTTCACCGAAGCCGCCGCCAAAGCCACCGAAGCCGTCGTCGCCCGCGGGTGGGGGATCGGCCTTGGCCACGGCGGCCGGCTTTGCGGGCTCTTCTTCTTCGTCCTCGTCGAAGCCTCCACCGAAGCCACCGAAGTCATCGCTGGCCTTCGGGGCGGGCTCGGGTGCGGGCGGTGCCGACTCGGGCTTGGGCTCGGGTGCAGGCGCGGGCTCTTCTTCCTCGTCCTCGTCGAAGCCTCCCCCGAAGCCGCCGAAGTCGTCTCCGCCGGCCTTGGCTTCCGGCTCGGCTCCGGCTCCGGCTTCGTCCTCGTCGCCATCGAAGCCGCCCCCAAAGCCGCCGAAGTCGTCGCCACCGGACTTGTCGTCCTTGTCGACCTCGTCGGGTTTCGCCTCCTTCGACTCGACCGGATCGGCCTTTGCCTCCGGGGTCGCGTCCGCAGCCGCCTCGGACGACGCGTTGGGGTCGATCGGGGGGCCGCTGTGTGCCCAGTACACCTGCAGGGGCACCAGCACGTTGCGGTACAGCACGTTGTACCCGGCCAGGGTCAGCATGGTCAGGACGAGCACGACCGCCAGGGCCGACTCGACTCGAATCAACATGCCTTCCAGCTCACGGAGCTTCCGCATGCGGACACGTGTACCGCATTTTCGGCTCTTGGGGGGCTATGGCCCTTCCGCCCGCCTTCGACCCCTGAACGTACGAAGGCCCGCGTCGCAGCTGCGTCGCGGGCCTCGGCGTTCCGAATCGGCGTTTGCTAGCGGCCGAGGTGGCCCATCAGCTCGTCGATGAGGGCCGGCTCGAACACCGAGCCGGTGAGCTCGGTACGAACCTTGTCGGCCACGGTCTTCCAGGCGCCGAAATTCTCCGGCTTGATGACCTCGATGCCCTTGTCGACCAGAGCGGTCATGGCCTTCTTGTTGTCACGCCGAATGCGCTTGAGCAGGGCCTTGTTCTTGGCCCGGCTCACGTCGTGAAGGATTTGCTGGATCTCGGGGCTCAGCTTCTCCCACGACTTCACCGACAGCACGGAACCACCGATGGTCATCGCCAGCTTGAGGTCGGTGATGTACCGCGCCTTCGTGTACCACTGCAGCGCAATCGCACCGTAGGGCGAGTTGAGGTAGGCGTCGATCATGCCGGTCTGGAGGCTCGACATGACGTCGGGCACGGCCAGGGGCACCGCGTTGACGCCGGTGACCTTCATGACGGTGTCGGAGACCGGATCGGCCTCCCACTTCCACATCTTGGTCTTCTTGGCGTCGTCGGGCACGCGGATGGGCGTGTTGGAGAACAGGTACGTGAAGCCCACGTCGCCCCAGTTCCCGTCGAGCAGGAAGCCTTCCTTCTCGAGCAGGCCCTCGAAGGTGCCGCTCATCGCGTTGCGGACGCGGTCGAGCTCGGAGTAGTTGCGGAAGAGCATCGGCAGCTGGAGCATCAGCAGCTGCCGGTTGATGACGCCGAGGCCGACGTTGGTCACCGCCGCGCCGTCGAGCTGCCCGGTTCGCATCTTGCGGACCATGGCCGGCTCGTCACCCATGGTGCCGCCCGCGTAGATCTTGATGGCGACCGCACCGTCGGTCTTCTCTTTGACCTCCCGCTTGATCTGTTGGAACGCCTTTTCCCAGGTCGAGCCCACGGGTGCCAGCGTGGCGATGCGGAGCTTGTGAAGGGGGGCACCCTTGGCGATGAGCGGGAAGCCGCTGGCGACCGCGGCAGTCGCGGCGGCCGACCCCTTGACGAAGGTACGGCGGGAAGCTTTTGCAGGCGTTTTCGATGTCATGAGGTCGGTGCTCCTAGAAACCCGAGGGCGCCCAACGCTTTTACCCGAAGGGCGCTAGGTCTAAAAACGCCCGGCGGGCACGTCTATTCAGAAAGGATGATTTCGTCGACGTGTTTGGCCCAGAAACGGGCGCGATCACGCGCAATTTCGTTGGTCAGGCGCAGATCTGGGTGTTCGGTCACATCCGCCTCAGCCACCTTGGCGATCATCTCGTCGAACAGCGCCCGGTCTTGCACCATCGTCGCGTAGAAGCGCGCCACGAGGAACGGCAGGAGCAGGTTCTCGCCGTGCGCGGCCAAACCCTCGTCGAAGAACTTCTTGGCGACTACGGGATCACCGCCCAGCGCGGGCGGCTTGCTCGCGTGGAACACGCCGAGCAGCGCGTAGGGAGCCCCCGCGTTGTAGTCGGGATCGAGCTCGAACATCCGGTTCATCAGCATCTCGATCGACGACAGGCCAGACATCAAGTGGGGATCGTCCTTGGCCAGGTTCACCGCCGAGGCCCAGCCGTAGACCGCCCAGAACAACCCGGGTGCGTCCTCTTTGTCGAGCTCGGCCACCTCGGCCGCGAGGGTCTCGAGGTCACTGGCGAAGGCGGCCTCTTTGAGCTTGGGTCGATCCAACCAACGGAAGCCGTACTCGCGCGCGCGCAGGTAGTGGATCTTCGCTCGGCGAGCGAGGTCCTCGACGTCCTCCTCCGGCCCGTCGATCTGCGCGTGCTCGAGGTCTCCCTCGACGATGCCGAACGCGTAGGCGTTGTAGCCCCGCGCCAACAGCAGCAGCAGCTCTTTGTTCTCGGGCGAGGAGACCAGGAAGGTCTCGAGGGTCTTGAGGCTCGCCGGGAACGCGTAGCGAGCGAACTCGAGATCGGCCTCGCGATCCAGTGCCACCGAGCCGTAGTCGAGCGCCTTGGAGGTGGTGTTGGCGGTCAACCGGTTGACGTTGCAGCCGCTCGTCGCGAGGGCTCCCAAGACTCCGGCGATGGCGGCCCGGCGGGCCCACGTGATGATGCGAGACGACATGATGTGCTCCAACCTGGGGTGCAGGCGCGCGAGTATGGCAACGGGCCGCCCCGCCTCGCAACGGTCCCCGGATTTTGAGACCCTGTGCCCGGACGCCATGCCTGCTTCCAAGCCCTCCATCGCCTGGCTGCTGCCGCTGTGTCTCGCGGCCTGCGAAGATCGCGTGGAGCAGTGCAATCGCCTCATCGGGCCGCTCAACCCCTATACGGAGGCCATGATCCACGGGATGGAGGGGCTCGCTCGCGTCGAGTCCGACCCCACCGCGATCGATAAGTGGCTCGAGGTGATCGACGCCGCCGACCGGGAACTCGGGGCGCTCGAGTTCAAGAACGAGGAGCTGGCCGGGTTTGCGCAGCGGTATCAGCGACAGCTCGGAGATGCCCGCAAAGCGGCCACCACCATGCGCGACGCCGCCAAGACACGCGACGTGAAGGCGCTGCACGCCGCGGCCAAGCAAGGCGACGCGTTCCTCGAGGCGCAGGCCACGTTGGTCGAAGAGCTGAACGCGTACTGCACGACCCCGTAAACGGCGCTTCGTCGCGCTGGGGCCCACATCGGGGCGACAACGCTCACGCGAGTGCGTCGCAGCGGTTTGTTCCGTAGGCACCGCGGTGTACCCTGGCGCCGAGCATGAACTTCGATCCCGCCGCCGATCCATGGGGCACGGCGATGTTGGCCAGCGCCGTTCTCTGGGTCCTCTCGGCCCTGATCGGGGTGGTCGCGACGCTGGCCGGGACCACGCGTCGCGCCGGGGGCCGACTCATGCTGTTGTCCCTGCTGGGCTTCCTCGTCGCCGCGGGCGGAGGCACCTGGGAGCGCATCCAGGTCGCCGATGCGGAGGCGAACAAGCCCGTGCCGCCCAAGCCCCGCGAGATCGTGGCGCCCAAGCCTCCGGCCGATCCCGACGATGGCGAGGTCGCGGCGGACGATGGCGACGAGATCTGGGCCGACAAGCAGCCCGCGCCCGAGCCCGAGACGGACACGGCCGTGGCAGATGCACCGCCGGGCGACGAAGACCCCGACGGCGACGAGCCGGTCGAGGCCATCGCTGATACGCCGCCTCCTCCCGTGACCCCGCCGACTCCGGTCGTCGACGTGCAGCTGCCACAGGTGGACCCGCTGCCGGGCGATCCCAAGGAGCAGGGCAAGGTGATTCGGGCCCGGCTGCGGAACGCGACGCGAGTGGTCGACAGCCCGCGTGCGTGCGCGTCGATCGACGATGTCGCCCAAGCATGGGCCGAGCTGCGAACCGTGCCCAACGAAAAGCCCTGGGCTCGGCGGGCCGAGGCGCTCGTCGAAGACCTCGAGGACTGCCGCAAGCGCCTGCTCTACAGCGCGAGTCGGCGAGTGCGACGGCAACACGTCGATGCTCGCGATGCGTTCGCAGACGAAGCCGCCAACCGCTTCCGCAAGGACTACGACCTCAAGGTCGCGGTCACCATCAGCGGCAACTCGCACGAGCGACTGCGCATCGGTGGTTCGGGTCTCGACGCCGCCAAGGCCCAAGAGATCATGAACGGCGGCTTGCAGGCAGAGCTGGTGGCGCTTCAGTTCGCCCACGTCGTCTTGTCGGACACCAAGAACCCGAAGACCTATACCTTCGAGGTCACGCCCGACCAGCAGCTCGGCCGGCCGGAGCTCACCGCGGTGGGGCTCGGCAAGCCGCTGGCGCTGCCCGAAGCGCCCTAGCACCGACAACCAACGGAAAAAGGCCTCGGCCCCACCCAAAGGTGAGACCGAGGCCGGGTTTGTGGAGGGGTCGGGTCAGCGAGCGGGGCGAGTGTTCGCCTCGATGCGGCGAAGCAGCTCCAGCATGTCGCTGCGCTCCCGGGCGCTCTCGATCTCGCGGTACGAGCGAGCGCTCATGTCCTCGACGGTCGGGCCGCCGGAGCGACGGTTGACCTGATGGACTCGGTCGAGGATGAGCTTCTGCATCGCGGGCGCGTCGGTGATGGCCAGCATGCGAGCGCCGGACATCGCCTCGCCGGTCATGTCGCGAACGACGACCGAGCGCAGCCCGAGGGCCTTCTCCAGCCAGGTGCAGGAGATGGCGACGTCGCTGACTCTCTCCAGCGGGATGCTGCGGGCACGGAAGCCGATGATCCCGTTGGTGACGATGATGCGAGAGTTGGTGACCCAGTAGCGGTGCTTGTCGATGTAGGCTCGCAGCGCGAAGTAGACGATCGGCAGGGCCAGGATCCCGATGACCGAGATGACACAGACGAACGCCGCACAGACCATGAGATAGCGGAACAGCGGGTCCCGCATCGGGGTGCCTTCGACCAGCACCTTCTCGCCCTCGGTCAGCTTCAAGCCGAAGCGAGGGTCCAGGGAGGAGGCGGTGGCCGGAAGGTTGGTGGCCCGCGGGGCCATCTTCATTGCGGTCGTGGTCACGGTCCTGGAGCTACCCAGGCTACGTGCCTGCCATTCCTCACGAAGGTCGAATTCGGCGGAAAATCGTACGCGGCTCAGGGGGTGAGGCTCGAGCAGAACTCGACCGTCTCGGCCTGAACCCGGGGCCCTCCCGACGCGCTCTCGCACCACACCGCCTTGCCCGCGAGCTCGCGGCGGACCTGGGCGAAGTACACGGGGCCCCACTCGTTGGCTTCTTGGAAAGTCACCACCCAGCCGTCGTCGAGGGTCTCGGTCTTCACGTTGCGGCGTGAGCGGAGGGCTCGATGCTTGGTGGCCGCCTCGGCGGTCGCGGGGCGAGGATCGGCGGCCGGGATCACGATGGCGACGAAGTCGGAGGCTCGCACCAGGGTGCCGCCTTCGATCGCCGCGGGCCCGACCGTGGTCCCGGTCGGGGCGACGGCATGCAGACCGAGCTCGGGCAAGGCCAGCTTCGCCATGCCCTCGGCGACCGCCGCAGGCGGAGGCTCCTCGTTGGTCTCGGGCTTGGTGTCCGGCTCGGCCTTCGAAGGCGGCTTCACGTCTGCCTCGGCCGGGGGCTCTTTCGGTTGGTCCGGGCTCGGCTTCGCGGGCGCGGGTTTCTCGGCGGCCGAGGGCGGTGACGTGGGTGGTGCATCGTCGCAGCCGGCCGCCAGCGAAAGCGCCAGCAGCGAAGAAAGAACGACCGTGGGGCTCGCCGTGCGCATCGAGTCTCAGCCTCGCTCGTCGAGTTCAGCGATGGCCCGCTTGGGGGCGACCGCGCGGTAGCTCTCTTCGATCCACTCCATCAACACGGAGGGCGGGGGCATGGCATCGGGCGGGATGCGGACCGAGACCCAGCCCGAGCGGCCCAGGCCGTAGCCAGTGGGGTTGGCGAAGGGCAGCGAGAGCACGACGTCGCCGCTATGCGGCAGCTTGACCGACATGCCGAAGCCCTCCCGGAGGTAGTCGTCCGTGCTCATGCCGAAGAACACGAAGACCTTCTTGCCGACCTTGGCCACGCTCTCGCCCCAGGGGTGATCTTCCCAGGCCTGGGGCAGCTGTAGCGACCACGCGAGCATCTGCTCCCGCATCTGCCGGGACACGAGCACGGCGGAGTCCGCTCCCTTCTTCTTTGCGCCCGTCTTCTTCTTTGCGGCCGTCTTCTTCTTTGCGCCCGGCTTCGTCTTTGCGCCCGTCTTCGTCTTTGCGGCCGTCTTCTTCTTTGCGGCCGTCTTCTTCTTTGCGGCCGTCTTCTTCTTTGCGGCCGTCTTCTTCTTTGCGGCCGTCTTCTTCTTTGCGGCCGTCTTCTTCTTTGCGGCCGTCTTCTTCTTTGCGGC
>JBCCHT010000042.1:0-107700 GCA_039028615.1 Myxococcota bacterium
GAGGGCTGAAGCGAAGCCGCGTAGGATGGAGGGGGCCCGGTCGCGCGGAGGCGGCCGCCGACACCCCTCGCGAAACACTCCGCTGCAACGGCCGCCGAGCACGTCCGGGGAGGGTTCCAGCCGTCAACAGGCGAGCCGCCCGTTCGAAGATTCTCAGCCCACCGCGAAGCACTCCCCCCCTTCGAACAAGCACCCAGGCCCACATCACCCATCGCCAAGTCTCCGACCCCGGCCAAAGCACCCAGCATCGAAGCAAGCCTCCAATTCACTGCTGAAGCAGAGCGCCACAGTCGTTCGCTCGGGAGACAGCGCGCGGGGAGGGCTGAAGCGAAGCCGCGTAGGATGGAGGGGGCCCGGTCGCGCGGAGGCGGCCGCCGACACCCCTCGCGAAACACTCGGCTGAAACTGCCGCTGAGCACGTCCGGGGAGGGTTCCAGCCGTCAACAGGCGAGCCGCCCATTCGAAGATTCACCACCGTTCTCCAAGCACTCCCCTCCTCGAACAAGCACCCAGGCCCACATCACCCATCGCCAAGGCTTCGACCCCCGCCAAAGCACCCCGCATCGAAGCAAGCCTCCAACTCATTGCTGAAGCAGAGCCCCACAGTCGTTCGAACGGGGGAAGCCGCGCGGGGAGGGCTGAAGCGAAGCCGCGTAGGATGGAGGGGGCCCGGTCGCGCGGAGGCGGCCCCCGACACCCCTCGCAAAACACTCGGTTGCAACGGCCGCTGAGCACGTCCGGGGAGGGTTCCAGCCGTCAACAGGCGAGCCGCCCGTTCGAAGATTCTCAGCCCCCACGCGAAGCACTCCCCTCTTCGAACACCCCCCTCACCCGACCGACGTGAAGTTCACCCCCTCAGGGCAACAAGTTCCCCACCACCTCGAGCTCACTAAACCCACCACAAGAGTTGTCCTCATGCCCGGAAAACTCCAACTCGAGCCGAACCCCATCCACCCCCGGATTCACGATCACCGGAGGATCCGGCGTGTTCTCCAGCAACTGCATGTGCTGAAACACCACCTGATCCTCCGAGTCATAGACCCGCACGACCACGTTGCCGAACCCAAACCCCGTCTGGAACCCCTGGTTCGCATGCAGCCCGTTGCCCGTGATCAAGATCTGCGAAAAGCAGATCGGATCCACGACCGACCAGGTGTAGTGCGTCGGCTGCCCCCCCGGCTCGGGCCCGGACGAGAACCACGAGGTGGTCAGGTCGTCGTCCACGGACAGGAAGGCATGGAAGTCGTCGTTGAAGGTGGACTCGGCCACCGCGACGCCCATGGGGGTGAGGTCCACGGGATCACCGAGACAACCCTTCGGCTCCCCGGTGGTGGTCCCGGGGTCGTCGTCACCCGTGGTGGTGCCCCCGTCGGTGGCGTCATCGACGGGCAGGGTATCCACGCCCGTCTCGGTGCTGGAGGGGTCGACGCCGGAAGAGCTGCCTTCGCCTTCGCCCTCACCCGCTTCGCTGCTACCCGCGCTGGGGTCGACGCCGCCGGCTGGCGCGGGGACGCAGCTGCCGTCGGCGGTGCTCCACGCGGTGACGCAGCCGGGGTCGGCGTAGACGCAGGTCTGCTCCGCTTGCACGCAGATGCCGGGCGCTCCGTCGAAGACGCAGTCGGTGTCGTCGGCACAGGCAAAGGGGTCGATGGTGAGGCAGCCGGCGAGCACACCGAGGCCGAGGCCGGCCCACAGCTCCCGCGAGAGGAGGCGCGATCGAAGAGCATTTCGCCAAGCCGAGTGCATCGTTCTCAGAACCTCAATCGTACGCCAATGCTGGTGCCGCCGATCAACGGAGTGACTCGAGCGGACTTTGCGGCCTGGTCGCCCGAGGACGACTTGCGCGCGACGAGGGCGTAGCGCACAGCCCCGCCAACGGCCAGCACTGCGCCGATCCCCAGCACCACGACGCCCGCGGTGTTGAGCCGCTGCGCTTCGGCGCTCTGCGCGAGGTAGTCGTCCTCGACGGCGGCATTGGGGGCTTCGTTGGCGCGGTTGCGGGCGACGCCCATGAGCACACCGCCGCCGATGATCCCCGCGACGCCACTGCCGGCCAGGACCCCGCCGACGGTGTCGGTGTACCAGGGGCGCTGCGGCTCGTCGTCGATGGGCTCGACGGGCTCTTCGATGCCGGGCTCTTCGACGCCGGGCTCCTCGGTGGCGGGAGGCGGCTCGGGCAGCTCGGCCTCGCAGTCGAGGAGGTTGGCCTCGGTGAGCCGCCGCTGCTCGTCGGAGGGGTTGGTGTCGAGGAAGCGCCGATACAGGGCCACGGCCCGCTCGCAGCTGCCGGCCAGGCGCTCGGCCTGGGCCCACGCGTACAGGAGCATGGGGTTGGGCTCGAGGGCGTAGGCGGCCTTGAGCTCCGGGATGGCCGCGGGGAAGTTCTGCTCGTTGAAGTGCTCCTGCGCCCGCTGGAAGTGGGCGCGCGCTTCTTCGTTCTTCAGCACGCCCGGCGCGGCATGGGCCATGGAGCCGGTGGTCAGCAGTAGGGCCGCGACCACGGCGGCGAGTCCTCGGCGATACGGAGCGCTCATTCCAGGATGGGCAGCAGCGTATCGGTCGGGGAGGTCTTTTTGGAAGGAGGATCCGGCTGAGGCGCGGGCTTGGGCTCGGCCGGCGCCGGGGTGGAGGCGGGCCGTTTCTTCTTCTTGGCCTTGGTACGACGTCCGCTGGGGGCCGCAGGCGCGGGTTCGGCCGGCTGCGCGGGGGCAGCAGGGGTTCCGGCCGCGGGCGGTACGGCTGCGGGGTTCGCAACCGGGGGCGCCGGCTGAGCGGGGGCGGTCGCGGGGGGAGGCGCGGTCGCCGCGGGAGGCGGAGGCTGGGGGGTCGCCGCGGGTTCGGTGGCGGGCGCGGCCGGGGCCGCGGGGGCCGGGTTGGGGTTCTTGCTGGCGTTCCAGACCATGGCCCCGACGCCGATGGCGACCAGCAACGCGATGATCGCGAGGCCGGCCGAGAACATCATGAGCCGCGAGGAGTTGGGCGAGGGCGGTGCGGTGGCGGGCCAGCCTCCACTCGGGTTGGTGGCGCCCACGGGGGGAGCGACGGTGGGCGGCAGGCCGGGCGTGGAGGCACCCGCCGCGGCCATGGTGCCCCCGGCGGGCGGGGCCTGGACGGCTCCGGGCACGACGGGCACGCGGGCGGCCGGGTTGCTGCCCGGGGAGCTGGCGGCGGTGCCGGGGGCCGACCAGGAGCCGGCCCCGGTGAACCCGGTGCCGTCGGCGAGGGTGATGTCGCGTTGGTGGGGTGGCCGCGGCTCGGTGGAGCTGGCCCAGAACTCGGCTTCGTCGCGCGGGTGGGTGGGGACGTCGACGGTATTCTGGACGAAGGCGGCGAGGGCCTCGGTGGACAGGGTGAGGTCGACGGAGGCGGCGAACTCTTCGAGGTCGTGCTGGAGCTGCAGCGCGGTGTCGTAGCGCTCGCTGGACTCTCGCGAGACGCCGCGCAGGACGATCTTCTCGAGCGCGGCGGGGTAGCCCGGGCTCGTCTCGCGGGGCTGGAGCCGCGGCCGATGCAGGATGTTGTACATGACGGCGAGGTCGTTATCGCCGCCGAACAACCGCTGCATGGTGGTCAGCTCGAACAGCACGGTGGCGATGGCGAACACGTCGGCCCGGCGATCGACCGTCTCCCCCGTGGCCTGCTCGGGCGACATGTACGAGAGCTTGCCCTTGCGAGTGCCCTCTTCGGTGAGGCGGGTCATCGCCATCGCCTTGGCCACACCGAAGTCGGTGATCTTCACCCCGCCGTCGAAGGACAGCAGCACGTTCGATGGCGAGACGTCGCGGTGCACGATGCCGAGCGGGTGACCCTTGGGGTCGCAGGCCTCGTGGGCGTAGTGCAGGCCCGCGCACAGGCCCACCGCGATGGTCAGCGCATGGGCCAGCGGCAAGGCGCCACCCCGGCCACGCAGCCGGTCGAGGAGCACGGCGAGATCGATTCCGTGCACGTACTCCATGGTGAAGAAGCAGTGCCCGGCCCCGAGGTCGCCCGCGTCGTAGACCTCGACGATGTTCGGGTGGCGGAGCATGGAGGCCAAACGGGCCTCGCGGGCGAACATCCGCACGAAGTTGTCGCTGCTCGAAAACTGCGGCAGGACCCGCTTGAGCACGACGACGTCGTGCGAACGGGCCGGATCGGTATGCGTGGCCAGGTACAGCTCGGCCATACCTCCCTGTGCCAACCATCGCCGTAAGACGAATTCGCCCACCCGATGAGCGGTGGGTTCGGGGCTGGCACCGGCCGCAGGCATCAGGAACGCTCCCGCGGGATCCTACCTGGCTAGGTAAGGCGGCGTCGACCTCGGCTACACTCGGGGATGATGGCCGCCCCCGCCGCTGATGCAACTTCCCATCACCTGTATCCATTCGAGCAGGGTAGTGGCCGAAATGAGAACCACCGCGGATCGAATGCCGCGCGCGAGCAGACGTGGATCTTTTGGCGACGGATGGGGGGCGCCGACCAACAGCTCGCCTGGATCGAGGCCAACGACAGTAAGGGGAATGCCCTGCTGCGGCGCTACATGACCGATGGACCGTTGTCGATCCAGTGGTACGAGGACAAGCGCCCGGAGCTGTTGCGCAAGCAGCGGCGCTACAACGCGCTGATCATCATCGTCGCCATCGTGGTGTTCGTACTGGCGCTGATGCTGCCCTTTGCTCCACTCGTGGTGGCGGCCATCGGTGACCTCGATGCGTCGGACGTCGCGGAGAGCACGGGGCTCATCGACATGGCGGCACTGGTCGGCGTGATCAGTACCGGGGCCATGGTCGCGTTGCGGATCTCGTCGCACGTCGTCCGCCATCGACAGCAAGCGGCGGTCTTCCACGAGGCGAGCGCCAACCTCAAGGCACAGCTGTACGAGCTCGAAGACGAGTGGCGCGGCTGCCAGCTGGTCGACGTGCACAACGAAGACCCGGAAGGCACGCGCCTCGATCCCGAGTTCGAGTCCGCGCTGCGCCGAGCCATTCGCGACGCCCAGGCCGTGCTCTCCCGCGAGCGTCAGGCGTACTTCGAGACCTTCCGCATCGACGTCCAGACCCTCGCCGATCAGCACGAAGCCGCGGTCGATGCGGTGGCCAACCGGGCGGTGCTGCGCTCGGACTCGCGTCACGAGCACGAGCAATCGCGCCAGGCCCTCGAGGGTCAGGTTTCCGCTGCCAAGCTCGACCACGAGACGGCGGCGGCCAAGCTGAAGATCCTCGAAGACGAGTTCAAGGAGGCCGACGAAGACTCGAAGTTCGAGCTGCGCGCGTTCCTACGGGATCAACGGATGGCGGCAGAAGAAGCACGTCGGCGATACGAACACCTCTCCGCGCTGCACAAAGAGCGCTTCGGAAGCTGAGCGGCTCTCGTCGCGCTCACGGACTCGGCCCGCAGGTGCGTGGTATGAGCAGCGGATGCTCTGCCTTGGACATTCGTCGCGCCTGTTGATGCTGGGTCTCTCCGCCTGCTTGGGGCTGGCCGCCTGCGGGGACGACGACGCCTCGGGCTCTGCCACTGCAGGGAACGACGCGGAGTCCTCGGGGACCGGCTCGACCCCCACCGGGATCGTCCCGGGGACCTCGTCGGACACCAGCGGCGGCGAAGTGATGACCTCCGCCGCCGACTCCACGGGCGAGGGCGGCAGCACGACCATGGCCGAGGGAGAGACCACCGAGGGCGGCGTGCCCACGGTGAGCAAGAGCCTGATGATCGCGGTCGATGGCCTGCGGGGCGACGCGCTCGAGTCCGCCAACACCCCGGCCTTCGACTCGCTCATCGACGGGACCTGGCAGCCCAACTACAACGGGGCCTACACGGCCGAGGCCCAGTGCCTCACCGACGCCAACTCGGTCAGCGGCCCCAACCATTGGTCGATCATGACCGGGGCCACGGGGTCGCAGCACGGCGTGACCGGCAACGGCGACGTCGGGGCGGGCGACGGCGAGAACTTCCCCCACTACCTGAGCCTGCTCGAGCGCGACAACGCGGAGCTCAACACCGCCTACCTGTTCACCTGGACCCCGGACGTCTTCATCCCCTGCGAAGCCGACTACATCTTCGACGGGGGCGACGACGACAACGCCGGGCGTGCCGCGGGGATCTTGTCGGGCACCTACGAAGACCTCGAGGGCACGCTGGAGACCGCGTGGCCCATGGGCACCGACGTCGATGCGATGTTCCTGTTCCTCGACGACGTCGACGGAGCGGGTCACGGCAACGGCTTCGCCCCCGACTCGCCGAACTATGTCTCGGCCATCGAAGAGGTCGACGGTCAGCTCGGGCAGATCCTCACCGCGATCCAGTCCCGGCCCAGCTTCTCCGCCGAGTCCTGGCAGATCGTCATCACCACCGACCACGGCGGCATCGGCTTCAACCACGGTGGCATGACACCCGAAGAGCTGACCATTCCCTTCATCGTGGCCGGGCTGGATGTGGAGCAAGGGGAGCTGCCCGCGGCCATCGAAGAGGGCGGGACGCGGAACTTCGACACCGTGCCCACCGCGCTGCAGCACATGGGCGTCGAGATCCCCGCGATGCTCACCGGGCTCCCGCGCGGCTGACCGCGACGTAGGCCTCCCTACGAACCAACGGTCGACGAGGGCACCGAATCCTCGTCGGCGATTCTTGCCGATGATGGGTGAAGCGGCGGAAAAACCGCTCCCGTAGGCCGAGATGCGTCCGCTTTTTGGCCAATCCGAGGGCCTGCTCACAACTTACCGGCTCTGAAGCCCGGTTCGGCCTTGAGCCCGGGGCCGCCGGATCCGACACTCTCCCCGTGCTAGGCGCAGTTGTCATGGACGGCACGATGTACGGACTCAGCGGGCTCCAGCTATGGGGCCTGATGGTGACCGTCGCCGGGCTGGGTGGCTTGGTGATCTACTTTGGCTTGGGAACCTGGCTTTATCGTCGCTACTACATCAACCGGCGCGACGAAGCGACGGAGTGGAAGATCCAGCACAAGCGCTGGCAGCCGGACAACAAGCATCGCTGGGGCATCCGCGTGGCCGCGGGCAACATGCTCATCGGCGGGCTGATCTCGGGGAGCTTCGCGTTTTACGTCATCAACGGCGGCTACTCGGCGCTGTACTTCGACACGGAGACCTACGGGGTCGTCTGGACGATCGTCAGCACGGTCCTGATGTTCCTGGCGATGGAGGCGATGGCCTACTACACGCATCGCATGCTGCACGGGAAGTGGATCTTCCGCTACGTGCACCGCTGGCATCACCGCTGCGTGGCCACCACGCCCTACAACACGGTCACGATGCACCCGGCCGAGTTCATCATCCTGCAGACGGTGACCTTCCTGCCGATCTTCGTCCTGCCCGTGCACTACGTGGTGTTCATGGCGCTGCTGGTCTACGTGCTGGTGTTCAACATCCTCGACCACTCGGGGATCAAGATGTCGCACTGGCTGCCCTGGCACTCGACCAGCCACTTCCACGACGACCACCACGTCTACTTCCACTGCAACTTCGGCCAGAACCTCGCGTTCTTCGACAAGTTCCACGGCACGCACCGCCGCGAGAACCGGCGCTACGGCGAGAACGTGTACGGGGGCAAGGGCGCGCCCGTGGACGCGGCCGACCGCAAGCTGCCCGACTTCGTCGAGTACTGAGCGCAAGACCCTGCCACCGCCCGAAACGAGCGGCGGCAGCGGGGATGCGGGCTACTCCACCTCGCACTCCAGGTACCACTTGTTGTCGCAGTGGGTGCCGTTGCACCACACGCCCTGGATCGCGGCGTTGAAGGGGGCGTAGTACGGGCTCTGCTCTTCGGAATACGGGCCCTGCCACGCGCATCGGTTGGTGTTCAGCCCCGGGGCGGGGGTGCACTCGATGGACAGGTCGTCGCAGAAATTCCCGAAGCAGTCGACGCCGGTCATCTTCTCGCCCGAGGGGCATACGTGGCCGCGCTTGACCGAGCCGGGGGCGCCGGGGCCCGGGCTGTGCTCGCGCTCGAACCGGAGCGACCAGGTGCCGTCGTCGTCGACCGTCGTGCCGAAGTCGTGGCACTCGATCCTCACGTTGTCGCAGTACGAGCCGCTGCAATCGAAGCCGGTCACCACCTGGCCCTCGGGGCACTCGGAGCCTCCGCCGTTTTCTTCGGAGTGCCACGGCAGGAACGCCCACGCCGAAGGGTCGGGCCGAGCTGCGATCTCGTCCGGCCGATCGGCATCGTCGAACAGGCCCTCGCCCGTGCTGGCTTCGGGCTCGGGGTCGGTCTCGTCGGCGAGCCCATCCTCGGGCCCGGGTCCTTGGGCGGGGTCGCACGCGAGACCGACGGCCGCGAGCACGAGGGTGGAACACAACGGAATGATGAGCTTGGGGGATGCAATCATGGAACGATTCCTCGTGCTCCTCCGAGCCGAGCACGCCATACGGGCGCGCCGCTCGGGGGAAGCGTTGGCGGTAGTAGCGGGACTCCACCCATCGTTCCCGACTTCGTGACGTTTTCTTCTCGACCGACGGCGAGCCCGCCATCCCCTCCCGGCTGCCCGGTCGCTACCATGCGGCAGCCATGTTCCGTCGCTCCTCGCTCGCCCCGATCTTGTTGGCTTCGCTGGCCTGTCGACCGAGCGCGGGATCGAACTCCGAGGCGCCCGAGCAGCCCGTCGCCTCATCGTCCGTCAGCGCGTCGACCTACGCCCACAGCGAGCCGACGGCCGTGCCGACGACCCCGCCACCCCCTCGTGTCGCCGAGCTGCTGGCCAAGGTCGACCCTGCCCGAATCCGCGCCGACATCGATGCGCTCGCGGCCTTCGGCACTCGCCACACGCTGTCCACCGATGCGCCCGATCGGGGCATCAAGGCCGCCAGCCGCTACCTGCTGAAGCGCTTCGAAGAGGCGGTCGTGGGCGACCGCGCCGCGGGTCCGCTGGCGGTCTCGCTCGATACCCACCAGCTCGAGCCCGACGGCCGACGGGTCACCCATGCCGTCGAGCTGAGCAATGTCGTCGCCGTGCTGCCGGGATCGATGCCCGAGGCTGCGCATCGTCATGTGTACGTATTGGGTCACTACGACTCTCGGGCCAGCGACGTGATGGAGCCCGACGCCGATGCGCCCGGGGCCAACGACGACGCCTCCGGGGTCGCGCTGACCCTCGAACTCGCGCGGGTGCTCGCGGGCGAGCCCCTCGATGCCACCGTGGTGTTCATGGCCACCGCGGGCGAGGAGCAAGGCCTGCTCGGGGCGCGGCGCCATGCTGCTTCCGTGCGCGACCAGGGCCGCTTCATCACGGGCGTGCTCAGCAACGACATCGTCGGCGATCCCACCGCTCCGAACGGCGCCCGCTACGACACCGAAGTCCGCGTGTTCTCGACCGGGGTCTCGCGGGTCTACGAGGGCGAAGGCCTCGCCGAGCAACGCAAGCTCGGCATGCTCTCCGATGGCGACTCCCGCCAGCTCGCCCGCTTCATCGCCACCGTCGCGCAGTGGGAGGGCACCCGCGTGCAGCCGCGGCTGGTCTTCCGTCTCGACCGGTTCCTGCGGGGCGGCGATCACCTCGCCTTCGACGAGCTGGGCTACCCCGCAGTGCGCTTCACCGAGGTCGCCGAGAACTACGACCGCCAGCACCAAGACCCGCGCACGGTAGAGAAGCGAGAGTTCGGCGACTTCCCCGAGCACGTCGACGCCGACTACCTCGCCGACGTCACGCGGCTCGACGGTGCCGCGCTGATCCACCTCGCCAATGCCCCCGCCCGCCCCGCAGGCGCCGTGGTGGTGGCCAAGGCGCTGACCACCGACACCACCGTGAAGTGGCAGCCGGGGCACGAGCCCGACCTGGTCGGCTACGAAGTCGTCTGGCGCCGCACCACCAGCCCGCGATGGCAGCAGGTCCGCGACGTCGGCCTCGACACCCAGGCCACCATCGACCTGCACAAAGACGACTGGATCTTCGGCGTGCGCGCCTATGACCGCGACGGCTACCGCAGCCCGGTCAGCCCCTGCGGGGTCGCGCTCTGAGCGATATCGAGCACCGATGCTCGCCATGCCTCTCGAAAACAGCTATGTTATGTTTGATTTGTTATGAATCTTGAACTGCCGACCCGACTCGCTCTCCTCGTGGGCTCGTTGACCCTCGGCTGTGGTCCCGGGCTGCCAAGCGGCGGCAACACGGCCGACGGCGACGGCGGGGGGGCGAGCGACGGCAGCACGTCCGCCAACTCGGGCACGGGTCCCGTCGGGACCTCGACCTCGGCCCAGACCAGCGGCGTCGACTCGACGTCCGAGGGCGGCGACGTCTCGACCAGCTCGAGCTTCATCGACGACCCCACCGACTGTGGCGATCCAGATTCACGCTGGCACTGCACCCCCGTCGAGTGCGAGATCGGCAGCCTCGATTGTCTCGACGGAGACAAGTGCGTGCCGTGGGCCAACGACGGCGGCTCGGCGTGGAATGCCTCTCGTTGCACGCCCGTCGTGGAACGCCCCGGCTCGGTCGGCGATCCGTGCACGATGGACGGTAGCCCCGTCTCCGGGGTCGACACCTGCGATCGAGCTTCGATGTGCTGGGGCGTCGATCCCGAGACCCTCGAGGGGACCTGCCGGATCTTCTTCGGCGCCCAGGCCATCGTCCCCGACTGCGACGCTGCGCATGAATGCGTCGTGCTCAACGAGGGCTACGTGCCGCTGTGCCTGCTGCCCTGCAACCCGCTGCAGCCCGACGCATGTGGCGAGGGTGAAGAGTGCCGCTTCGCGACGGACAGCGATGGCCTCTACTGCCTCCCCGAGGTCGGCGGGCAGATCCTCGGGAACAGCCGGGACTGCGTCGACCAGACCTGCTCCCCCGCCGAGCTGTGCGCCCCCGCGAAGCTCTTGCCGAGCTGCGAAGTCGAAGGCTGCTGCACACCCTGGTGCGACATCACCGATCCGGGCGCCGACGAGGCCTGTGCCGCCCTCGACCCCGAGCGCTCCTGCCTGCCGTTTTACGCGGACGGCAAAGCGCCCGAGGGCGCCGAGAACCTGGGCATGTGTGGCCGCCAGCCCTGAGCACCGCCCCACCGTGGTAACGCGCCCGCGGGTGCTCTAGATTGCGGGCGATGGAGGAGCGGATCGTCGAGCTCGAGGTGCGCGTCGCGTACCAGGACAAGGTCATCGCAGATCTGGACGAGGTCCTGCGGGAGTTCTCCGGGCAGGTGGTGGCGCTCAAGCGCGAGATCGAGGAGCTGAAGCGGACGCTCAAAGAGGGCACGCAGGCGATCGGCGGGGCGAACGAGAAGCCGCCGCATTATTGAGCGCGAGCGTGCCATGGCGGATGCCGCAGAGGCCCCGGGGCGATCTGCCCGAAATCGGCCTGCGTTCGAGGGAGATCGCCATCATGCAACACCCACTCTCACGCGAAGAGATCCTCAGTCGCATCGATGTCGTGCTCGAGCAGGAAGGCGATGAACGCATCGCCGCCGGCTGCGACGAAGTCTTGCGAGTGCTCGGGGCAGAGGATGGGGTATTGGAGGCCGACGAGAGGGCTTTCCTGACCGGGTATGTCGGGTATTTGCACCCGCGCACGAAGTCATCCGAGCAGGCCCGGCAGGAGGCGAGCCAACACCTGCTGCAAGCCCATGCGAACGCGTCCAACTCGTCACTCCGTGGTCGTGCCGCGCTCTACCTCGGTCATCTCTCGTACGACGTCGGCGACTTCTCGCGGGCGCAGGCATGGTTTGTGCGAGCGCAGAACGAGGAACTCGGCGACTACCTCGGGCTGAAGGCAAGAGAGTTCGAAACCTGCTGCTTGATCATGAGCCAGGGCCTGGGGCCGAGCGTGGAGGCGTTTGCCGAGTTCGTGAAGCGGGCGCGGAACGCAGTCGTTCAGGATCTCTGGCCGCAGGAACTCGCACGGGTTCTCTCCGCCAAAATCGCCGAGCCACTGAGCGACGACGCGAGGAGCCAGATTCGTGAGGGCGCCACGGTGCTCGACGACGTCGGCGACTTCGGCCGATGGTTCGGCGAAATCGTCGACAACGCGAGCGCGCTTCAGTGACTCGCGTTTTGTCGAGCGAGCTCGGGGTCCTCGTGCTCCCGAATGATCCGAGCCGGTTCGGTCAGGTGCAGGTCTCGTTGTCGCAGCTTCGATCGCCCGTGCATTCCCGGCCACACATGCCGCAGTTGTCGTCGGTGGTGATCCCGGTGCAGGCGTAGTTGTCCACGGTTCCTCCCGCGAAACAACAGCGAGAGTCGTTGGCCGCATTGGCGCAGCTCCGACCGCACTCTCCACAGTTCAGGGGATCATCGAAGCGTACGCACGAGCCGGAGCAGCACCGTTCTTCGGGGCTGCACGCATGCCCGCATGCACCACAGTGG
Source organism: Myxococcota bacterium (assembly GCA_039028615.1). Lineage (GTDB taxonomy): Bacteria > Myxococcota_A > Polyangia > Nannocystales > Nannocystaceae > Paraliomyxa. The sequence continues at coordinate 12,283 of JBCCHT010000042.1, forward strand.
TCGGCGTCGGTATCGAGATCGAAACAATTGTGTCCGTACTGGCCGTCGGGGCAGCAGGTCTCGCCCGCCCCGCAGGGTTGGTCTCGAGGCGCGCACGAGCCCGGATCGTCCAAAGGCACGCACGCCCCGGCAATGCAGTGCTCGGTGGTCGCACAGGCGATGTTGCAGCCACCGCAATGGTCGTCGCGAGTCTGGTAGTCGGCGACCGGAATGCACGGGCCAAAGGGGCAGCAACCGCTCGCGCAGCCGGGGCAGGCCTGGGTGCGCGGTCGAGGATCGACGCAATGATAGAGCGCGGGCGTGCTGCGCTCGCAGCGTTGACGCGCGTTGCAGCCCGCCCCGCAGGTCCCGCACGCGCCGTGGATCGAGATACCGAAACACGGGTGCTGGTTTTCGGGATCGGTGAGCTCACAGCACAGGTTGCCGCCCCGGCACGTCGGAAAGTGCCGGACCATGGCCACAGGATGCAGCGGGTTGTTGCCTGCATCCCGCAGGTCTTCGACGGTGACCAGCACCGAGCCGCTGTAGGCGTTGCCCGAGGGCCCGAGGTTGTTGGAGGGCATCGCCAGGGTGAGGCTGGGCCAGGTGACGACGAGACGGTTGCCGTTGACGCCATCGAGGTTGCCGAGCGCGATGTCGCCGGCCGCTGCGGCGACCCGAGGTCCCGTGGGGCGCCCGTTGGCGCCGAGGGCTTGCACATAGACCCGCCGGGGTGCCGCCATGCTGATCGGGAAGTCGATGCGAGCCTCGAGCGCGGTGGCAGTGCTGGAGCCGTTGGCAGCACACTCGGCGTTGCCCAGGATGGTGAAGTCGGCCACCGCCCACCACACCGGATTGCTGATGCCCATGGTGGTCTGGGTGGGATTGGCGGGCGCGGTATCGGTGCGACAAAAGTTGGTGCCGCGAGGCGTGCGGATGGTGATGCGAGAGGTGGCGGCGCGAGCATAGGAAAGGCCCGTGGAGCGCCCCGAGGGGATGCCGTTGGGGAATAGCGGCAGGTAGTACCACTGGTCGTCGACATAGGTGCGGCCCTGCTCGAGCTGGCACTCGCCCTGGCGGCCATAGTCGAGACCCCCCGCGGTCATGCTCCAGATGGCGAGGTCCTCGACGTTGCCGCCGCTGTTGGCCAGGCCGCTGGGGTTGACGACGCGGAAGCGAAGCTGAGGGGAGAACGCGTCGAGTATCGGGCGGCCGGCACCGCCTTCGTCGCGATCGGGCACCAAGATCAAGGCCGTCCGTGTGCCCCCCATGGGCCCGCGTCCGCCCATCTCGCCGTCGCGGTTGAAGGGCGGCGAGGTCGAGGGCGAGCGGTCGAAGCGTCGCCGGTTGTAGTCGAAGTCCATCGAGGGCCCGTCGAGTCGCGGGTCGGCGTCGAGCTCCACCTGCACCAGCGGGCCGTCGGTGACGATGCTCTGCCCGTTGAACATGGCCTCGAGGGCGTGGTGCGCCCGCGGGCTGTCGGATATGGCGTAGGTCCGCACGCGACCCCAGGCGTTGCTGGTGAACGCGAGGCTCGTGTCGCTCCCCGCGAAGGTATGGGCGATGGGATTGGTGAGGATCGTCGCCGCGACGTCGCGGGTGTAGTTGAAGTCGCCGTGCGCATCGGTCCCGCCGACGCCGTAGACCTTGCGAATGGCCCGGGTCCCGGGCGCGTTGCGGCGGTCGTGGGTCAGCCCCCGCTGCATCAGGTAGCTCCAGTGGAATTGATCGAACCACGCCTGCGACAGCCAGCTACGCGTGTGGAAGCCGCTGTTCTCGAAGTACCTCCATGGGTCGGATTGGCGATAGTCGTCGGCGCTCAAGCCGTTGAGGCGCGCGTCGATCTTCATGTTCCAGATCTGGTAGCCGCGTGCGATGGGATGGCCGTCGCGGGTGAACGCATTGTTGCCGTTGTAGGGCCACAGACCGAGGAGTTCCTCGACGTCGCGCATGCGCCAGGTCGGTGACTTGACGTCTCCGCTCGCCAAGAAGGGGTGAGCGGGATAGGCCGCGGGGATGTGGTCTCCGCTCGCGTCGAGGATCGCCTGCTGGAGCATGCGATCGACGGTCCAGGGGTTTTCCGGGGCGTCGCCGTGCCAGGGGCCGTCGACGTGGTTGCCGTCGTAGTAGAGCATGTGACGGCCGGTCTTGGGCACCCCGGGAAGAGCGCTCGGCGACACGCCGCCCGCGATCGCGACTTCTTCTCCCACCCCGCGATCGAGCAGCTGCCGCATCGCGTCGAACTCCGCGGGGCCGTCGAGCCCGGCGGTGGGCCCCGCCCCCGGCGACCAGTCACGGGGGATCTCGTCGCGGCTCGAGTCGCTATAGAACTGGTTGTGATCGGTCGTGACGATCTTGTTGGCCAGCGAGCTTCGGGTCAGCGCACGACGCTCGATGAATCCCATCGCGTAGGCCGACTCGGCCATCATCACCAGCGGGGCCCCCCACGACTGCGCGGGGTTGGTGACGCCCAAGATCTCGTCGGCCGAGCCCTCGGCGATGGTGTGGAAGTGGGCATCGTAGTAGCGATCGCCGGACCGGCCCGCAAAGCGGGGCAGCGTGTCGCGGTGCACTCGTAGCGTGCTCCAGTACTGGATGTTGCTGCCTCCGAACAGGAAGCCGGGCTCGTAGATCACCACCTGCGCGAGGAAGTACCGGGTCGCCGGGTCCGTGCCGGTCGTCGGATGATCGAAGGTCGCTTTGTCCCACGGCACCCGCAGCACCCGATGCCACGCCCCGAACTCGTCCTCGATGGCCCGGCTGCCGGCGAAGAACTGCCCCCGTATCACGCCGTCGTCGTCCACGACATCCAGGCTCCACGGGCTCCGCGAGGTGCAGTCGTCTTTCGACCGCGGCAACATGCAGTTGATCTCGTTCGTGCGGTCGGGCTCACGAATCGAGTTGAACACCAGGGACGCCGCGCTGCTCTGCTCGTTCCACAACGACGGTATGCTGTCGGGCCCGGTCGCCCGGATCCCCGGGCGGTAGGTCTGCCGCTCGTACAACGCGAAGGCCACGACCTCGGCGTCGGTGTCGTCGTACTCCGCCACGTAGACCAGGAAGGGGATGTCGCTGCGGGTGGTGTCGATCCGATAGGGCGCATCGACCATCACATCGTCGTGGGCGACGTCGCCGTAGGCCAGCGCGAAGGTCGGCTCTTCCCCGGATGCGACCCGCAGGTTGGCTCGATCGTTGGTCGGATCGTCGTCGTCTCGAGTCGGCCGAAGCCGCACCCGCTTGCGCCATCCCGTGCCCCCCGCCCGTCGATCGACCACGATGTTGATCGTCCGCGACTGCCCCGGCCCCCAGCTGTGCTCGGGTAGCTCGGCGATCGTCTGCCCGCCGTGGATCGCCTCGATTCCGGTCGTGACCGCGGTGTTGCCCGCGTTGACGAAGTGGGCCGCCAGCGAGACGTGATCGGGATCGAGGCGATCGGGATCGAGATCGTCGACCCGCAGCAGCACCACGTCACGCGTGGTCGCGGCCGAGACCTCGACTTCGTGCACCTGCTCGGACATGCCCACCACCGGGGTGATGCGTAGCAGCTGGTCCGGGGGGGGCTGCTCGATGGTGAACGAGAGCACCGCGTGCGCGTCGTTGCCATTGCGACTACCGACCCCGGGCGGCCCCATACGCTGCCCGGGCCGCTCGGCGATCTCCACCAGCAGGGGATCGGCGCCGGGCGTGCTCGGGGCGGTGTACGGAAGCTCGACCCAGCGATGACGACCCGGCTCGAGCACGCCCGCCCCGGGGTCGAACCAGGTCGCGGTGGAACCTCGCCATAGTCGCAGCACCGTGTTCGCCAGCTCGATGGGCTCCGTCCCCGTGTTCGCCACGCGAACCCGGACCCGTCCTGCTTGTCCTGGCTTTGGCGCTCGCGGAACCAGATCGGCATAGGGAATGCTGAGGTCCGCCACCCGGGGCGTGGGAGCAAACGAAGTCAGGATCGAGCGCAGCGCCTGGTGAGCATCGACGCGCCCCGTCGCCACACCACGGCTCGACTCGCCCGGAAGCAGCGGCACTGCGCTCTGGCTCAGGACCCCGCGAAGCGCCGCCGGAGGCAACGAGGGCTGAAGCGTGGTCAGCAGCCCCGCGACCCCGGCTACGTACGCGGCCGACAACGATGACCCCGACATGCGCCGCGCTCCGCCCCCCGTCGACGGCAAGTCCACCACCGACCCGGGCGCCCATACGTCGACGGCCTGCGGCCCATTGCCGTGGCCCATCGGTACGTCCGTTTGCGAGTCGCTGGCCGCGACCGCGATGACCGACTCGAGACGAGCCGGCCACGACGGACGCGTCAGTCTTCCATTGCCCGCCGGAGCGATCACCAGCACACCGTCCGCGACCACCTCGTCGACGGCACTCGCCGTGAGCGGCGTCGGGGCATTGGCGGCCAAGCCGATCAACGCCACCTTCGCTCCCCGATCGCGAGCGAGCCGCAGACCGGCCGCGATGCGCTCGTCCGTCTTCGAGAACGCCGCGGCGCTGGGACTGCGATCGATCACGCGGATCGGCAAGATCGAGCAGCGCTCACAGACACTCGCGATCTGCCCCGCGCGACTGGGCTGCATCGCGATCGCGGCCGCGAGCATCGTGCCGTGACCGTCGACGTCCACCATCGTGTCGGTCTCCGTCAGCGTGTCCCAGCCGGTCACGAATCTCGACGAGAGCCGCGGATGCGTGGTGTCGGCCCCCGTGTCCAGGATCGCGATGATCGTGCTCGACGCACCCCGCGTGATGCCAGCGGCACCCGGAATCTGCAGGCGAGTCAGGTTCGAAGTGCCCGAGCGATCCCACGTCGGCGTCGGCACCACGGGCCGAGTGACGGCGGGGGTCGACCCCGTGTACGTCGCCGCCAGCCCGGGTGCCGTGTTCTCGGTCGGGTTGGGATTCGGGTTCGGCCGCGGGCTCGGCCCGGAGCCTCCGCCCACATCGGGGGTCGTTGGGGGCGGTGGTGGAGGCGGCGGGTCCTTGCTCGGGCAGCCCAGCGCTACCACCACGAAGATCAGCCATGTGATGCGTATCGCCTGCGCGCCAATGCCCATGCGTCCCACCTCCGGCCGTATCCGGCCCGAGGCGAGTCTACCAGGGCAATCTGGAGTTCATTGCGCGATGCATCGGCCCCATTCGGGCGACAATGCATCGATCCGATGCGCGTGTGCACGAGGTGACCGCGAGCCTCCGCTCGGTCGACTGCGCCGCTGCGCCCGCCCGCGGATCAACCCGCGCACGACAGCGCGGTGCTCTCGATCGTCCGCCCCGGCCCTCGCGGCTCCACCATGCGAGACACCCGAGGCTCGTCGACCTCCACCACGCCGTGGATCGCCCGCAGCTCGGGATCCTTGTGCTCCCGAATGATCCGAAACAGCCCATTGTCGAAGGGCCGCGCCTCTTCCGACTGCGACACTTGCTCGATCCGCTCGCGCAGCCCCTGCCGATCCATCTCCATCGCTCGATGGTGGCAAAACGGGTTGTTCCCCGGCCGCCCCAGCAGCGGCTCGGCCGCAGCGGTGCAGCCCGCCATGCAGGTCTCCGCGTAGTAGCAGCCGCGACAGAACCCCCACAGGTCGTCCACCGTTCGGCTGCGTATGTAGCCCAGCTGATAGCTCTGATCCCAGATCTTCTTCACCCCGTGCTCACGCCACGAGCCGCCGACATTGTTGGGGCCACCGAGGCTGGGACAGCTCTTGATCATCCCGTTGCTCTCGATGCCCATCGTCGTTACACCCGCCGAGCACCCGCGGAAGTGCTTGTTCTGAGACGCCCGCAGCTTCTGCTCCAGCGGACCGAAGTACCCGAGGTTGTTGCCCGGCCAGATCCTCACCCCGAGCTCGCGCGCCCGGTCGAGCACCCGGTCGAGCACCTCGAACAGCTCGAGGAACATGTAGGGCTGCAAGATCAGCTCGGGATGATCGGCCGCGTTCCCGTGCGGCACCGTGATCTGCAGCTGCCACGAGTGGATCCCCTCGGCGGCCAACAGCTCCAGCAACGGCAGCAGGTCCGGCATGGTCAGCGCGTTGAGCTGCGTGTTGCAGGCGATCTTCCCGCCCGCCGCCTTCACGTTGCGCAGAGCCTGGAACGCCGACTGCCAGCTCCCTTCGACTCCGCGCACATGATCATGGTGCTCCTCGAGCCCGTCGATCGAGACCGTCACGCTCCCGATCCCCGCCTCGACCATCGCCTCCGCGCGCTCCTTGGTCAGCCCGCGTCCACCCGTGGTCATCGTGCAGGCCATCCCTTTTTCCCGGATCCGCCGCGCCACCAAGATGAAGTCGTTGCGCAGGTACGCCTCGCCACCGATGAGCACCACCTCGCCCAGTCCGAGCTCCGCCAGCTCGTCCACCAACGCGAACGCCTCCTCGGTCGTCAGCTCGTCCTTCCGCCGCTTTCCCGCGCGCGGCCCGCAATGCGCACACCGCTGATCGCACGCCAAGGTCAGCTCCCAGATCGCCCACCGCGGCCGCGGCGACTCCCCCCGTTGCTGCGAATTCCAGCGCGTACCGGGGCTGGGCAGGTGGTCGACGATAGGGAGACGGCGGCGAGCAGATTCCAAGCGCATGACTACGCCCCCACGAGTGTCGACCTCCCCTGAACCGATCGGCCGGGCGCCGAAAAAAATCCAACGCGGCTCGTCTCATGCGAGTGCACACCCCGACGACGCTTCGTCCCCGCCCGGCCCGCCGAGAGCATCGTGCTCCCACGCTCATGGGCGACCAGCTGGCAGCGAAGCCGCGAAGGATGGAGGGGGAGGGTTCCAGCCGTTGCCTGGAGCGGAACTCAGGTTCTCAACCCTCGCCCGCAAGCACCCCCAGCAACCGAGGCCAAACGCCCATTTGCTCGCACCGCCGCTTCACCCCGTCCAAGGTCCACTCTCCCTGCTCCCCCTTCCGATGCGCCCGCAACATCAAGTTCTTCGGCGTGTGCTCACTCCCCACGAACTCGATCACATCCACCTGATACCCACACCCCTCGAGTACCTCCACCCGCAACCCGTCCGTCAACAACGCCCCATACTCCCGTCGCATCATTCCCCCCCGGACGAGCGCCGAGACGGGAGCCACCGCGTCGGAGGCTCGCTGGAGCTGCTCCGCCAGCTCCCGCTGACAGCACGGCGCGGCCAAGATCGAGCGAGCGCCCGTGCGAACGGCCAGGGCCAGTGCATCGTCGGTCGCGGTGTCACAGGCATGCAGCGCCACGACCAAGTCCGGCGCCCCCCCGAGCGGCGTCTGGTCCAGCGTCACTTCCTCGATCGCCCCCGCGGAGAAGCTCAACCCGTCGAACCCGAGGGTCTTCGCTCGCTCCGTACACTGGTCGACCAGCTCCGCCCGCCGGTCGACCCCATGCAGTCGTACGGGGACCTCGGCCAGCCGCAGCGCCTCGGCGAGCACGAAGTCGAGGTAGCCGTTGCCACATCCGAGGTCGAGCACGCGCAGCGGCTCTTCGGTGGTCGCGGGCCGCTGCGCGATGAGCTTTGACCACACCGGTCGGCACAGCTCGACGAAGTGATTGACCTGCTTGTACTTCTTGGCGCTACGGGCCGAGATGCTGCCGTCGGCGTTCATGATGCCGATGACTTGCAGCAGCTTCGCGCTCTCGTCGGGTCGCAGGGCGCGGTCCTTGCCCCCCATGACCTTGCGAGCGCGCGAGTCGTCGAGCTCGATGACTTTGGCTTTGCCGTAGCGGGCGTCGATGCGAACGCGGCGTCGGGCGTCGATGACTAGGGTCTGTTTGATCCGGCCCTCGCGGGCGGCCGCCTCGGCGGCGTCGAGCAGTGCGTCGATCACGGGTGTGGCGGGTGCGCCAGGTCCCGGCCCCTCCAAGACTCGGGATGAAGCGTCGTCTTCGCCCGCGCGCGCAAAGACGGCACGGGTCCAACCCGCACGGGCGTGACGGGCAAGGGACTTGCGCAAACGAGCGATTGCGGCGCTGCGAAGCTTCATGTTTTTCCGGCCTGGAGCTGGGGTTTTCAGGTTGACGAGGTCGACAGCTAGCAGATCGGGACGCCTCGGGCCATAGTCCGCGTTGTGTCACGCGCTCACGCCCTGTTGCTCGAGAACGTTCACGCTTCGGCCTCCAAGACCCTGCAGGCGCACGGAGTCGAGGTTCGTCGCCAGTCCAAGGGCCTGGCGGAAGACGAGCTGATCGGAGCCCTCCACGATCTACCCGGTGATGGACCGGTGATGGTGGGGATTCGCAGCAAGACCCACATCACGCCGCGGGTGTTCGAGGAGGTCCCGCGCCTGACGGCGGTGGGAGCGTTCTGCATCGGCACGGACCAGATCGCGCTCGACGTGGCCCGCCGCCGCGGGGTGGCGGTGTTCAACGCCCCCTTCAGCAGCACACGCTCGGTGGCGGAGCTGGTGGTGGCCGAGGTGGTCATGCTGTCGCGCCAGATCTTCAGCCGCAGCACGGCCGCGCACGCGGGTCGCTGGGACAAGAGCGCGGTGGGAGCCCACGAGGTCCGCGCCAAGACGCTCGGGATCGTCGGCTACGGACACATCGGCAGCCAGGTCAGCATCCTGGCCGAGGCGTTCGGCATGCAGGTGATCTTCTACGACATCGACAAGCGCCTGCCGCTGGGCAACGCGAACGTCGTGGACAGCCTGAACGAGCTGCTGGAGCGCAGCGACTTCGTCAGCCTGCACGTGCCCGACACCGAGCTCACCCGCGGGATGATCGGTAAGGCGGAGCTCGACTCGATGCGCGACGGGGCCTGCCTGCTCAACCTGAGCCGGGGCAAGGTGGTGGACATCCCGGCCCTGCACGCGGCGCTGTCGAGCGGCAAGCTTTCGGGGGCGTCGATCGACGTGTATCCGAGCGAGCCCGCGAGCACCAAGGAGACCCTCGACACGGAGCTGCGCGGGCTCGACAACGTCATCCTCACCCCGCACATCGGCGGCAGCACCCAAGAGGCGCAGGCGAACATCGGCAACGAGGTCGCGACCGCGCTGGGCCGCTATCTCGACCTGGGCTCGACGCTCGGCGGGGTGACGCTGCCGCAGCTCGACCTGCCCTCGCCCGCCGCGAAGCGCCCGGGCCCGGTCAGCCGCATCGTCAACGTGCACGACAACGTGCCGGGCGTGCTGTCGGCGATCAACCAGGTCATCGCGCAGTCGGGGGTCAACATCATCGGCCAGGCGCTGGGCACCACCGACGAGGTCGGCCTGCTGTTCATCGACCTGCCGCTGGCGAGCGACGACGACCAGGCGGCGACGCTGCGCAAGGCGATCGCCGACATGGACACCAGCGTCCGCACTCGGCTGCTTCGTCTCTGACGTCGACGTAGACTCGGCGCTCGTGGCGTGCTCACCGAAGGGGGGTCACGCCACGGCTCGTTTGTGCGATCGAGCCGTTTCGTCGACGGTGTTGCTCAGCCTACGCGACTGTCACGAGTGAGCGGCTCGGTGTCGCTTGGCGCCGAATCGAAGTGTGCATCGTGTAGCCCGGCTCGCTCGTCGATCTACGCCATCGTTGCGGCTCAATGTAGGGTTACGTCGTACGGGCATACGAACGTCGCCAACGCTAACGCTATAGCGTATGCTGACCACTCTTCACCCGGTGCATCCGTTGATTGGCCAACGCGATGCATCGGCGGGGACTTCACGGGTGGGCTCATGACGACGACGAAGTTTGGGGCGTGGCTGACGTGCGGCTTGATGCTGTTTGCGTGCGGAGATGATGGCGGCGAGGCGACCACGGATCCGTGGCAGCCGACCGAAGGGGCCCTGCCGAGCGGCTCGCCCACCGACGGCAACGAGGGAGACACCGACAATCCGCCCGGGGGCGGGACGGGCAATGACGACGATGACGGTGCGACCGATGACGGCCTCGACAGCTCCGACGATGGCTCCGAGCCCCCGCCCGCGGGCGTGCTCGCCGGGGACATCGCGGTGGACACCATCGAGGTCAACCAGGGCGTCGGCATCGAGATCGCCCGCACGGGCGAGGTCTTGCCCACCAACAGCCGCGTCGCGCCCGTCATCGGCGGACGCCCGGCCCTGGTGCGAGCGTCGTATCAGCTGGCCCCCAGCTTCACGTCGCGGCCGATCGTCGGCCGCCTGTGGCTGGTCAACGGCCCCGACGATCACGATGTCTATACCGAGCAGCGCATGGTCTCGGGTGGACCCGACTGGGGCGACATCGACGGCACCTTCCACTGGATCGTGGCCCCCGAAGATCTGACCGCGGACACCGAGTTCCGGGTGCAGTTCCTCGAAGTCGACGAGTCGGGCGAGCCCAGCGGCGACACCAGCGGCTCGGAGCTCCCGGCCGGGGACTTCGCTCCGCTCGACGCCTGGGGTGACCGCATGGTGCTCGAGGTCATGCTCGTGCCCTTCGATTGCAGCGGCTGGCCGCAGCTCGATCTCAGCCCCGACAACATCGCGGACTTCGAGGCGTTCCTCTTCAACACCTACCCGGTGCAAGAACTCGAGCTGACCGTGCACGAGCCGGTCTTCTCCAACAGTTGCGACGCCTTCTATGCGGCCGAGGACGAGCTGCCCGCGCTGCGCCAGTCCGAAGGCGCCGACCCCTGGGTCTACTACGGCGGCCTGCTGCCGGGGAACGGCGGCGGCTACTCCATCTCCATCCAGGGCAGCGACCAGATGGACTACCGCCGGACCTTCGCCAACCACACCTGGCGGGACTACGGGCTGACCTTCGACCTGTTCGCCCACGAGCTCGGCCACAACCACGGGCGCGATCACACCTTCGAAGACGGCTCGTATCCCGGCGACAACGGGGGCAGCTGCGGGTCGATCTCCACCTACGGCTGGGGCCCACGCTCGGGGTCCATGCCCAGCTCCGCGTTCAGCAACGACAAGGATATCGGCATCTCGTGGTTCGACCCCCACGACACCCTGCTGTGGCCCACCGACGCGTCGTGCGGGGGCCTGCCCGAGGGCAATCGTTGGAACTTCAACGACATGATGAGCTACGAGTATCCGTACTGGGTCAGCGCGTACACGTACGCGGCAGCGGCGGAGCGGGTGCGACTCATCTCGAGTTGGTCGAACGGCAACGCGCCCGAGGGCGAAGGCGGACAGACCCTGCGCCTGGTGCTCGGACCCGAGGGCGACGTGCATCGCTTCGAGCACCCGGGAGTGATCACCGTCGACGATCCCGAGGCGTGGGCGATCTGCTCGGGGCCCGACGGCGAGCAGCGGGTGCCCGTGCGCCGTGGATCGTCGCAGCGGGAGTTCCGAGGGGAGCGGGGGCAGCTACGATCGTTCCGCTACGACACCTACGAGCTGCCCGTGCCCGACGGCTTCGATGCGAGCGGCTGCCGACTCGAGGGTTCGAGCACGTCGTTCATGGCCGAATGATCGGCGCCCGACGGCGCGGCCTCACTGGAAGCGCAGCCGCAGGTAGCCGCCGACGGACAGATCCCAGGGCACGACGCCCGCGGGCGGTCGGTGGTCGTAGTTGGCCTGCAGCTCGCTCCCCAGCGCGAAGATCGGGGTCACGGCGGACTCGAGCTGCAGGTGCTGGAGCACGCGGACGTCGGCGAAGTCGTCGAAGCGAGGTTGGACATAGACCGTGTCTCGGATCGCGAGGCGGCCGTCTTCGACGGGAGACAGGTGGATGACGCCGTAGCTCGTCCAGCGATGGTTGACGACCCGAGCGGGGTGCGGGTCGCCCTCGAGGGTGTCGTTGACCTCGTACTCGGGCATGTAGCCGCTGCCGAACCAAACGCGGATCGGGGCCCGATGCACGGCGTCGACCCGGACTCCGAGCCCGGTGACCACCCGCAGGCGCAGCCGCATGCGCGCGTCGTACTGACCCTGGAGGAACACGTCGGTGCCCACCCGGGGGATCCACATGCGGGTGTATCGCGTGTGCCCGAAGGCGCGGGACACGAAGGTATTGGCCTGCATACGGACGAAGCCCCCCGCGACGGTGGTCAGCCAGCGATCGCGGAAGAAGGGCGGGGCCCCAGGCGGGGGCACGCGGCGGCCGAACCCGACCCCTTCGGGGTGGTGACTCATCAGCTTCACCGCGCCGCCGTATCCGATGTCGAGGCGGCGGACGTTGCCCACGGATCCGTTGGCCCGGGCATCGACGCTCCCGCTCCAGCCCTCTGTGTCCGAGTCGGTCCGTAGGTTCTCGGCGTTCACGGGGCTCGCCGCGGTGTCCTGCGCCCAGAGGCTCCACGCCATGACCACTCCCAGCAGCACCCCCCATTTCGGACGAGCCATGGGGTCACGTTGCTCGTCGATTGATGATGCAGCAATATTAACTCCCGAAATCCAATGTTGCGCTCGATTGAATCTTCGGATCTCGCCTCGCTGTTGGCCTTGGATGCGCTCCTCCAGGAGCAGAGCGTCACGGGGGCGGCACGCCAGCTCGGCATCTCCACTCCCGCGGCCAGCCATGCACTCGCTCGCCTGCGGGCTCGGTTCAACGACGAACTGCTCGTGCGGGCGGGGCGAACGATGGTGCTGACCCCTCGCGCCCACGAGCTGCGCGACCGCGTGCGCGATGCGATCGCCACCGCCGATCGGGTGTTCGAGGACCCGGAGGCCTTCGACCCGGCGACCATGGAGCAGGCGCTCACGCTGAGCGCCACCGACTACGTGCTGCTGGTGCTCGGCCAGCACCTCGAGGCGGCCGTGGGCAACGCGGCACCGGGCCTGGAGCTGCGGGTGGTGCCCAACGCCACCAACGACGGCGAGCTGCTGCGAACCGGCGAGACCGACCTGGCCATCGGGATCTACGGAGACCTGCCTCCCGAGCTCAAGACCCGCCCCATCATCACCGATCGGCTCGTGTGCGTCGTACGGCAGGACCACCCCACCGTGCGCCAGCGCCTCACGCTCAAGCAGTTCGCTCGGCTCGAGCACATCCAGATCGCGCCGCGCGGGCGCCCGGGCGGCTATGTCGACGAGCTGCTGGCGGAGCGCGGGCTCCAGCGCCGGGTGACGCGTGCGGTGCCCTACTTCCACGTGGCGCTCGAGATGGTGGCCAGCTCCGATCGCGTGCTGACGGTGTCCGAGCGCATCGCTCGACGGTCGGCCGACACGCTGCGCTTGCGGCTGCTCGAGCCGCCCCTGCCCCTGCAGCCCTTTGCGCTGAGCCTGGTCTGGCACCCGCGCCGCGATGGCGATCGCGGCCACGCCTGGCTGCGGGAGCGCTTGGTCCAGGCCTCGACCGCCCTCGACGCCACGCGTCACCCCCGGGCCCGACGACGGCTGAGCAAGACCGACGCGACGGGCAAGCCCTGAACCCAATAGTTAACTTTCGTGCAAGTATAAGTGTATCCGTGTTCGATTGTCGCAATGTTCAGCCGTGGACATAGTGACCGTCGAGGCGCGAACCATGAGCGGAAACATCAACGTCACCAATCCCGACAAGAAGAAGCGAATCCTGATCGTTGCGGCGAATCCGTCGACGTCGACGGTCACGAAGTGGCCCATCGGTTTTTGGTGGGCCGAGCTGACGCACCCGTTTTGGGTCTTTACCGAGGCGGGCTACGACGTGGAGATCCGCAGCCCACAGGGCGGCGCCTTGGCGGGCGACAGCTTCAGCGACCCCGAGGACGACAGCGGCTACTCCGCCCACGACATCGTTAGCCTGGGCTTCAAGAAGTCCGACCGGCATCGCGGGCTCGTCGAAGACACCAAGAGCATCGCCGACGTGAACGTCGACGCCTACGACGCGGTCTTCCTGGTCGGCGGGCAGTCGCCGATGTTCACCTTCAAGGGCAACACCGAGCTCCAGAGCCTGGTGGCTCGCTTCTACGAGGCGGGCAAGATCACCGCGGTGGTCTGCCACGCGACCTGCGTGCTGCTGGAGACCAAGCTGTCCTCGGGCGAGCTGCTGGTCAACGGCAAGACCTGGACCGGCTTCGCGAACGCGGAAGAGAAGTTCGCGGACGACTTCGTAGGCACCCGCATCCAGCCGTTTTGGATCGAGGACGAGGCCCGGAAGATCGAAGGCACCAACTTCGTGGTCGACCAGATGTTCCGCGAGTTCGCGGTCCGCGACGGTCACCTCGTCACCGGTCAGCAGCAATACTCGGGCGCGGCCGCGGCCCGCCTCGTCGTCGAGGCCCTCGGGCGCTAGGAAGGACCACGGCGATGACTCCGGACGACTTCGTCGCGCTCGCGCTCGCCAACCCGATGCACAGCGGCAAGGCCCAGTACGGCTACTCGATGCGGGTAGCGTCGGACAACCGCAACCCGCCCGGTGTCATCGCCCTGACCTGGATCACGGGCAAGGACGACTCGGAGCGCGATCGCATCCGAGCGCACTCCAAGCAGAACGTGCAGAACTTCCTCGAGGAGCCCGGCTTCATCTCCATCGTCACGGGCTTCATCGGCCTGCGGGGCTTCACCGTCACCGCGTGGGAAGACGAAGACGCGATGAAGCGCGCGCTGGGGCGACACCACGCGCAGGCGATGCGAGAGTTGTTCGGCGAGGACTTCGTGGCGAGCGTGTGGACCAGCGTGTGGACCCCGACCCGGATGAACCGCATGTGGGTGCGCTGCACCGCGTGCTCGTCGCTGCAAGACGTCGACGATGATCATCGCGAGTGCACGGAGTGCAGCGCGGCTCTGCCCGAGCGGCCCTCCTTTTGGTAGCCAGAGGTGAAAACGATGAAGATAGCCATCCTGGGCGCAGGAAATGTGGGCACGACCCTCGGTCGTCGCTTCGTGGATGCGGGGCACGAGGTCGTCTACGCGGTCCGTAATCCGCTGGCGCCGAAGTCCGCGAGCTTGGCCGGGGAACGCACGGAGGTGCTGGCCGTGCCCGAGGCGGTGGCGGCGGCCGAAGTCGTGCTGTTGTCGACGCCCTGGCCCGCCACCGAGGCCGCACTCGCGGCGGCCGGAGACTTCGGCGGCAAGCCGCTGCTCGACGCCACCAACCCCATCGGTCCCGGCCTCACGCTGACCCACGGACACGACGACTCGGGCGCAGAGCAGGTGCAGCGCTGGGCTCGGGGCGCGCGCGTGGTCAAGGTGTTCAACAGCACCGGTCGCGAGAACATGGCCGACCCGGCCTACCCGGAGGGGCCCGCGGCGATGTTCCTGTGCGGCGACGACGACGACGCCTGCGAGACCGCGCGTACGCTGTGCGAGGCCCTGGGCTTCGAGCCCGTGCGGGTGGGGGGCCTGGCGCGAGCGCGGGTGCTCGAGCCGGCCGCGATGCTGTGGATTCAGCTGGCCGCCGTACTCGGGCACGGCCGCGACATCGCATTCGGATTGCTGAGGAGGGAAGATCGATGAAGATCGCGATCATCGGAACGGGGAGGATCGGAGCCGGGCTCGGGCGGGCGTGGTCTCGCGCGGGTCACCAGGTGGTCTTCGGGGCCAGGGATCCGGCCAAGCCCGAGGTGGTGGACCTGGCGGCGTCGTTGTCGGCCACGGTGCGGCCGCTCGACTCGGCGACGGAGGGGGCCACGGTGGTCGTGCTCGCCGTGCCTCATCCCGCGCTCGAGGACGTGCTGTCGGCCATCGGCCCCGACGCGGGTGCCATCGTCATCGACTGCACCAACGCCGTGCAGCGCGGCATGACCCTGCGCCACGGTCATACGACCTCGGCCGCCGAGCTGCTCCAGACCCGGCTCCCCCAGACGCGGGTTTTCAAGTCGTTCAACGCCCAGGGAGCCGAGAACCTCGCCGATCCCGTCTACCAGGGCGTGCGAGCCTCGAACTTCTTCTGTGGTGACGATGCCGAGGCCGCGTCGGTGGTCGAGTCGTTGATCGAAGACGTCGGGTTCGAGGCCGTGAACGCGGGCCCGCTGAAGAACGCCCGCTTGCTGGAGCCCATGATGATCCTGTGGGTCACCGCCGCGCAGGCGCTCGGCACCCGCGACCTGGCCTTCAAGCTGATGAGGCGATGACCCTCGGCCTTCGCGTGGGTGTGGTCGGAGCGTCCATCGGAGGCTTGTCGGCTGCGTGCGCGCTCGGGCGCTCGGGCGCTCGCGTCCATGTGCTCGAGCGGGCGCGCCCGTGCTTTGCCGAGCGTGGCGGGGGCCTGGGCGTGAATCCCGAGCTGGTCACGCGGGTGAGCGGGCGACCGGGGCTGCCGTGCCTGGTGCTCCGCAAGCGTCGACTGTGGAGCGCCCGCGAGCAGAGCGTACGAGACTGTCGGCTGCCCGTGGCCTCGTACGGCGCGCTGTGGCGCTGGCTGTGGCAGGCCGCCGATCGGGCGGCGGTGGAGTTCCAGCGGGATGTCGCGCTCGCCGAGCATCGCGACTGCGTGCGGGTGACCACCTCCGACGGGCGCGTGTCGAGCTTCGAGCTGTTGGTCGCCGCCGATGGGGGCGGCTCGGCGATCCGGTCCACGCACTTCGGTGCTCGCCGAGCCTACGCCGGCTACACGTTGTGGCGCGGCCTCGTACCGCTTCGAGCTCTGCCTGCTCTCGTCGACCGCGAGCCCACGCTGCACGTAGCGACACGACCCTCGCAGCACTTCGTCGCCTACCCGATCCCCGGTCCGAACGGCAGCCTCGAACCCGAAGATCGACGGCTCAACTGGGGCTGGTATCGCGGCATGCCCGAGGCCGAGCTGTCCTCCGTGCTCGCGACGCTCTCCGGTTCTCCCCACGTCCTCACCCGCCACGAGCCCTCGGTGCGCGCGCTGTCGAAGCGGTGGACCCCCGAGGGGTGGCCAGGCTGGGTCGACGCCATCGTGCGCGCCACGGTGGAGCACGGGCAGATCCGGCCGCATCCCGTGTACCAGTACGTCCCCGCGTCGCTCGGACGGCGGCGGATCGCACTGCTGGGTGATGCGGGCCACCTCGCCAGCCCGATCACGGGTGCCGGGGCGGGCCTGGCCATGGAGGACGCGCTCGAGCTCGCCGCCGCGCTCGGGCGAGGGACGACCGTGGAAGCGGCCGTGGCCGACTACTCGAGTGCTCGGCTGGAGCGGACGCAGCAGATGGTCCGCCGTGGCGTCGAGCGGGGTAGCGCCTTTCGCTAACGTCCCGAATCACTCGCGCTCGGCGAGCAGCACCCCGGGGTTGAGCACCCACTGTGGATCGAGGCTCGACTTGGCCCCCTGCAGCGCGCGGGTGAACAGCTCGCCGCGCTCCTGCTCGTGCCAGGGCCGATGGTCCCGCCCCACGGCATGGTGATGGGTAATCGTCCCCCCGTGGGCGATCAACGCATCGGACACCGCAGCCTTGATCGCATCCCAGGTCTCGACCTGCCGCCCGCGCTCGCTCCACGCCACCACCGAGTAATAGGGCGCCGGCCCATCGGGATAGACATGCGTAAAGCGGCAGGTGATCACCCCGCGCCCGCGGCAGTGCTCGTCGAAAGCCCCCTGCGCCGCGGCCAAGATCGCGGCATGAAACGCCTCGAACTGATCCCAGGTCACCGCCGTCTCGAAGGTCTCGGTGACCATGCCCTTGCGCGCCATGATGTCCCGTAGGTAGGGCGCCTTGAGGAAGTTCTTCCGCCAGCTCCCCGCGGCCCCCGAGCGCGCGCCCTGGGTGGACTCGCTGTGGCGGACCTTGCCGCGACGCACCCGACCGCCGTGCCGCCGACAGATCTCGAGCGCCTTGTTCATGACGTCTTGCTGCGGATACAGCTCGGACTCGAAGCCGAGCAGCAGCATGGCGTGGCGGGCGTTGCCCAAGCCCATGGCCACGGCCTCGAGCGCGCTCACCAGGCGGCAGTTGACGGGGTAGAGCTTGGATTGCGACAGCGCGTGCACGGCCTTGGCCCCGCCGAGGAAGCTGTCGAACTTGAGCGTGGCGGAGGAGCGGTAGCGCGGGCGAGCATGCAGGCGGATCCACGCCTCGGTGATGATGCCCAGGCTGCCCTCCGAGCCGAGCCACAGGCGCTCGGGGCTGGGTCCGGCCCCCGATGCAGGAAGCCGTCGCGTCTCGTGAACGCCCGAGGGCGTCACCACCCGCACCGATTCCACGATGTCGTCGATGTGGGTGTACAGGGTGCAGTAGTGGCCCCCGGCTCGGGTGGCGATCCAGCCGCCGAGCGTGGAGAACTCGAAGCTCTGCGGATAAAAGCGCGGGCTGAGCCCGTAGGGCTTGAGGGCGGCTTCGAGGGCGGGGCCGTAGATGCCCGCCTGCACCCGAGCGGCCCGCGAGTGCTCGTCGACTTCGAGCACCGCATCGAAGTGCCGCATGTCCACGGTGATCGTGCCCGCATAGGCGGCGCTGCGCGTGGGCTCGACGCCTCCGACGACGCTGCTGCCCCCACCGTAGGGCACGAGGCTCACTCCCTCGGCCGCACAAAACTCCATGAGCGCGAGCAGCTGGTCCTCGGTCTTCGGGTAGGCGACATAGTCGGGCGGGTTTTTGTACTGCCCGTGGAGGCCCCGCACGAGGTCGCGGAAGGCCTTGCCGTAGCTGTGCGAGAGGCGATCGGTGCGAGCGTCGGTGCACCACTTCGCGAGGGCGTCGGGCAGGGCGAAGCGAGGCTCGCGGAGCTCGATGTCCTCGACGCGCGGAGGGGTGATGTCGTCGAAGTCCTCGAGCCCGAAGCGCGAGCGCAAGACCTCGATGAACAGCTCCACCATGATCGGATCGGGGGTCTCGCCTTCGTAGCCCCAGCCCCACAGGCTGCGTTGGCGAGGGCGGTCGTCTCGCTCGCGGCCGCGACCGAGCAGGGACTCGATGGCCGATCGAGCCGAGCGGAGGTCGGTGAGCAAGTCGCCCGATCGCTGGGCTTGCCATTCACTGGCGTGGCGACCGAGCACCGTCTTTGCCGCCGCCAGGAGTCGCTGTTGTTCTTCGTTGAGAAGCAAGCCGGTCATGAGTGCCTTCGCGAGTGGAACGCACCTCATCCTACCCGAGCCGTGATTGTGCGAGCGTAGGCATCGGCCTCGTGGCCGTTGGTGCCACGCGAGCGCATGCGAGAAAACGCCGAGCACGGCGCGAGTTTTTTTCACCCCGACTGAAGAGATTCCGGGGTCGAGGGGTACTCCCCGTTTGCGGGCGGGTCGCTCCGCCAGGGCGAGACGACCGCGGGAGATTCCATGAACGGCGCACCCCAGTTTTAGGGGGCTTTAGCTGGGGTGCGCCGGGCGGAACTCACACTTTTCCCTCCACCGCCGATGGGCTGGCCTTCCCAGTCCCACACCTCGAGACCATCACGGTGTTCGACGTACCAGTCGAGCTCGGCGCGCTGCCCCTCGAGCAAGGCGTTCATCACCGAGGTTCGTTCCTCCACCGCGCCGTTGCGGATCATGGCGGGCGTGGGCCGCGTCTCGAACTGGCGCAGGTGCCCTTCGACTTGAAAACCGCACTTTTCCGCCACGCGACGGCTGCCGTGGTTGGCCACGTTGTGCAGCAGCTGGAGGCGCTCGAGGCCGAGGAACTCGAAGCACAGGACGACCAGGGAGCGCACGGCGAAGGTGCCGATGCCCTGTCCCGCGACGTCGGTGCGGATCCAGTAGCCCAGCTCGCGCCCGCGGGCGTTGAGCGTGCGCTGGTGTAGGCCCAGGCAGCCCACCATGCGCTGCTCGTGCCACAGGTGGAACACCTCGTCGCCGCTGCCCCAGTAGTCGCTCTGCACCCGAACGAGCCGCTCGTACTGCTGGTCCACCGTGTTGTCGAGGTGGGCAAAGGGCATGAACGGTCGCAGCTGCGGCAGGCTGTCGTGGATCGCCTCGATCAGCGCGGGGGCGTCGGCGGGGCTCGGGGGCCGGAGCTCCAGCACTCGATTCCCGTGACGGCCACGCATCAACGAGGGAGGGCGAGTCAGCATTGGCGGCAGCGTAGCCTCACCCGATGTGGCGCCACCAGGCGGGTCGAAAGTACCTCGGGTCGTCATAGTTCGAACCTCACCTCCGTAGGTCCCCACATGCCTGTGACACGCATCGAACGTTACGTGGTTCAGTACGCCTCCCGAAACACCGCGCCTCGCATCTGGTTTTACGACGAGGACGGCCAGAGCATCGGGCAGGCGGTCTTCGTGCGACACGACTCGCCGCTACAGCCCGACCACCCGAGATCGCTCAACTACCGTCACGAGGACTTTGCCAACGTACTCGACGTGCTGCGCAACGAGAGCCCGGTCTACTACGCGTTTTCGGGGACCAACAGCGAGAACGCCATCCGCTCCGCCAAGGAAATGGTCGGCGAAGGCGAGCTCGTCGGCGAACGCGACGGCTGAGCTCGAGCCGCGGCGCGCTCACTCGAGCGTGGCCTCGAACTCCAGCTTGCCGTTGAACTCGGCCTGCAGCAGCACCGCGTCGCTCTGTCCGTTCTTGGGATAGTAGAAGAACAGCTCGACCCGACGGTTGAGCGCGCGCCCGTCCTCGGTGTCGTTGCTCGCAATCGGGCTCGACTCGCCGTGGTACGCGGTGCGAATGCGGCTGGTGAGGCCGGAGTCGCTGTCGGTGATGAGCTGCGAGACCTGCTCCGCCCGCCGAAACGCCAGATCGCGGTTGTCGTCTTCGTCACCCACGGAGTCGGTGTGGCCGACGAGCAGCAGGCGAATCTTGTCGTCGCTGCGCATGATCTCCACCGTGCGCCCGATCGTCACGTATTCGTGCGCATCGTGGGGCTCGTGCTTGCCCGTGTCGAAGTGCACGTTTTGCGACGGCGGCGGGGTGTGACTGCACGCGCCCGCGACCAGCAGCACCCCCCACACGCAACGCGGGAGCCATCCCTTCCAACGAGCCATTGGCGAATCGTGCAACTCGGCGGCGGGCCGAATCAACGGTTCGAATGGGTCAGGGAGTGGGCGTCGACGGGGCGAGGTTGGCGAGCCAGTGCTCGATCGCGCGGATTCGCGAGGGTTGGTCGTCGAGCCCGATGTAGGCCTGGCGAGCGCGTTCCGCTTCGGTCCGCGCGGCGGTGGTGTCGCTGGCGGCCGCCATGATCCGCGCCCGTCGGAACCAGGCCTCGGCGTGCTGGTGCGGGTCGTGATCCTCCGACTCGTACTGCGTCACCGAGGTGTCGATCAGCTTGCGTGCCTCTTCGAGTTGGCCCTTCGCGAGCATGACCATGGCGAGGCGACCGGAGGTCTCGGCCACCTCGATGCTGGGCTCGCCCGAGGTCTGTCGCTGCACGGCGAGCGCGGCCTGCAGCACGTCGTGGGCCTCTTGCACGCGACCCGCTCGCAGCAGGGTCAGGCCGAGCTGGCTGTTGTAGTTGGCCTGGCGCCCGCGATCGGAGGGATCATTGGCCTTGGCCCGCGCCAGCGCCTTGCGCAGCGCATCCTCGGCCTGCTCGTAACGTCCCGCGCGGAGGTGAATCTCGCCCACGAGGGCCCAGCTCATGGCGGTGACGAGGCTGTCGGGGCCGTGCACCTCGTTCTCCAGCGACTGGGCGAGCTGAGCCTGGGCTAGCGCCTCGTCGTAGCGCTCGAGGAAGATGAACGTGGTGGCGATGTTGTACGAGAGGATGCCGACCGAGGGGTGGCGCTCGCCGAGCACCGTGCGGAGCAGGTCCTGCGACTCCTGGTAGATCGTCAGCGCGTCGCGGTACTGCCCGTGCACGAAGTGGGTGGTGGCCAGGTTCTGCAGCAGCGCGGCGTAGTGCGGGTGCTTCTCGCCGTAGGTGTCGAGCAAGATCTCGCGGGCGCGGTCGAGCATGCGGACCGACTGCGCGTGGTCACCCATGCGGGCGTAGGTCTTGCCCAGCTCGCTCAGCGGCTCGGCCATGCTGTAGTGGTCCTTGCCCGACAGCTCCTCGCGCAAGGTCAGCAGCTCGTGACCGATGGCCGCCGCTTCGTCGAGCTTGCCCGCCCGACGCTTGGCGTTGCTCAGCGAGGACATCAGCTCGGCGCGCAGGACCGGCCGTCGCCCCTCCAACGCTTCGAGGGCGGCCATGCCGAGCCCCGTCCAGCGCTCGATGATGGCAGGCGGCCCTCCTCGCGTCGCTTCCAGGTCCGACAGGCTGGCGGACGCCTCGGCCACGATCTCTCGATGGTGATGCGCCACGCCCTGCTGCAGCGCGAGGTGGGCCATCTCCTCGGCGCGCTCGGGTTGCCCCGCCAGCACCAAGGCCTCGGCCAGGCCCGCCGCCGCTTCGGCTTTGACGGGCCCGTAGCTCACGCCCTCGGCGAGGCGGAAGGCCGTCTCTGCGCTCGCCACCGCGTCTTGGAGGTGACCGACGATCTGCTTGGCGATGGCCTCGTCGAGGGCGGTTCGAATGTCCTCGACCGCCTCCGCCTCGTCTTCGGGGATCGGCGGCAGCTCGTCCCCGAGGGAGGACGCATCGAGGCACGGCACCAAGCTCGGCAGCTGCTGCACCGCCTCGAGCGAGGCCATGACCGTGGTGGTGTCGGCCTCCCGGAGCACGCCGACCATCGTGCCCAGCGTGCGACGGCGCCGGGTCAGGCAGCTCATGCGCCGGGCCACCACCGCCTCGGGCTCGGTGCCCTCGACCCCGCTACGACAGGCCTCGGTCTGCACGTCGACCCACTGCTCGGCGTAGGCATCGAAGACCCCGCTCACCCGCGTGGCCGTGTCGGCGGCAAAGGGCAGCTTGGTCGCCTCGAACGACGCCCGCAGCTCGTCGCGCGCCGTCTCGTCCCACACCCCCTCGAGCTTGGAGCGCACGTCGTCGCAGTAGGCGACCGCGTCCGTGGAGGTGGTGGTGGACATCGCCACCGTCGACGCTCCGGCCGCTGCCCCCAGCACGGCGATCGCCGCCACGCCCCGCCACGAGCCCAGCCCGGAGGGGCGCAGGTCGGCCAGCAGGGCCCGCATGGACGAGTGGCGCTGATCCGGCTCGACCTTCAGGCCGCGGAGCACCGCCTTGCGGAGCCAGCGGGGCACGTTTCGATCGCGGGGCGGCGGCTCGACCTGGCCCTGGAACACCGCGGCCACCAGCGTGGGCAGGTCCCGGGCCTTGAACGGCCGCGAGCCGTACAGCCCCTCGTATAGCGCGACACAAAAGCCGAACTGATCCGCCTTGGCGTCGCTGCGGCGCCCGTCGAGCTGCTCGGGGGCCATATACGCCGGGGTGCCCACCAGCGCGCCCGTCTGCGTCAGCGTCTCCGACAGGGCCGAGCCCGAGCCGCTCGCACGGATCGACGCGCTCACGGCCGAGATCTCCAGCGTGCGGTCCGTCTCCGCCTCGCGGGACACGGGGCGAGCCAGGCCGAAGTCGGTCACCACCGCCCGGCCATCGGAGTGCAGCAGCACGTTGTCCGGCTTGAAGTCGCGATGCACCAGCCCCGCGTCGTGGGCCGCCGCCAGGCCTTCGCCCGCCTGCCGAAACACCTCCAGCACCTCGCGATGGCTGCGGCGTCTCGCTCGGAGCCAGTCGGTGAGCGTCCCGCCCTCCACGAACTCCATCGCGATGAACACCTGGTCTTCGAAGGTGCCCACGTCGTGCACCGTGATGACCCCCGGGTGGCTCAGCCGCGCCAGCGCCTGGGCCTCGCGGAGCATTCGCTTGTTGCGATCCGAGTGCGTGTCGCGGCTCGCCTCGGCCGGGTCGGCCCGCAGGAGCTTCAGCGCGATCTTGCGGTCCAGCTCCGGGTCGTAGGCCGCGTACACGATGCCCATCGCCCCCGCCCCGATCGCCCGCAGCACCACGTAGCGTCCCAGCCGTGCGCCCTCGGGCAGCCGCAGCGCGGGGCCCCACGTCTGCCCTCCGCCCGTCGCTGCGCCTTCTTGGAGCGTCGCTTCCATGCTCGCGTGCGACGGCGTCGAGCCGCTCTCCGAAGCATGCTCCGGCTCGGGCGGCAGCTCACCGCCCTCGAACGCCGACGCGAACACCCGGGTCAGCTCCGACACCAGCTCCAGGCACACGTCGCACTCGTCGATGTGGGCCTCGAGCGATGCTCGTTGGTCCGGGTCCAGGTCGCCGCGAGCAAATGCGCTCAGCACGTTCTCGTCGGGGCAGGACATGGTTTAGGGGGGCCGCACATCGTCGCACGACCCCCTGCGTGGCGGTAGCGGGGGGTTGCTGTCTCCAGGGGCGGGTTGGACGCCTCACGCCCCCGACCGCCGATTGCCTACCTCCGCGTACCCCCACCACGCCGGCCCCAGCCGTTCCGGCCCTCCGACCGCGTGCTAGCGTCGATGGCCGCTCATGAGCACGCATGTCGCCCTGTACGTCGAGCGACGGACCCCCGAGGGCATGGGTATGGGGTCGCTGTCGATCTTCGGCGTGGGGCGGGCACGTCGATGAGCACGGAGATGGGGCTGCAGGTCGAGCGGCGTACGGCCGAGGGCTGGCGGCCCGCGAATCTCGACCAAATCCATCGCGACCCGTGGGGCAAGGTGCTCAGCGTTCCGTGCTTTTACGACTTCAACGACTTTTGGCTGCTGTACGTGCTCAGCGGGGATGCGTTGCGGGGTGATCCCGACGACATGCCGCCGCCCATCGTGCCGAAGCGGCGGGGCGAGCCTCCCGATTTGTCCCGCGAGCTGCGACGGGTCGCCGAGGACGACTCCGCGTACTACATCAGCTGGCTCACCGCGCGGGAGCTGCTGGAGTACGACTGGGATGCCTACGCGAAGCACCTGTGCGGGATCACGGGCTACTCCGCGCCCAAGCCCACCGCGCTGCTCGACGCGATCGCGAAGCTTCAGCCCCTCGACGATCATCGCGTGATCATCGAACTTTGGTGAACGCATGCTCTGGCACGAAGGCGGCTGTCACTGCACCCAGGTGCGCTTCATGGTCCTCGCACCCGCGCGGCTGGAGGTCGACGAGTGCAACTGCTCGATGTGTCGGCGGATGGGGTTCTTACACTTGATCGTGCCGCGCTCGCGCTTTCGGCTGCTGTGCGGGGCGGATGCGTTGGTGACGTATTCGTTCAACACGAAGGTGGCGAAGCACTTGTTTTGCGGGACGTGCGGGATTCAGTCGTACTACGTGCCCCGCTCGCATCCCGACGGGTACAGCGTGAACGCGCGGTGTCTGGAGCCGGGGACGGTGCAGGAGATGATCGTGCGGCCGTTCGATGGGCAGCACTGGGAAGCGCATGTGCACGAGCTGGCTCCGCTGTCCGGCGGGGCGCCCGAGTGAACGAGGCCGAGTCGAACGGTCCCTCGCCCATGCTCTTTCCTTGCTTCGTTCGGGCCAGCGAAACGCATTGATCGTCGACGTGGCCTGGGCGCAACGTCCCTTTACGCCCGCGGAGGGCCAAAAAGAACCGGATCGCCCGGCGCTTTCGTGTCCAATTTCCGCTCGGCGTTGCCTATAGACCGGAAGTCCCTCTTCGCACCCCTCGGTACTCCCCATGGCGACTCCTTACCCCCCCGGGCCCGCCCACGTACCGGCCGGGCTCGCCGATGCCCCGCCCCAATACCGCAATCGGGCCTACCTGGCCGTCGCTGCGCTCGCGCTGTTCGTGGCGCTGTACGTCGCGCTGACGGCGTGGTTTGCCTACAAGGGCTTCAGCCTGCTGAGCGACTCGTGGAGCGCCAGCGGCAGCAATCACGCGTTCTTGGGCACCATCGTCGGGCTTCTGTGCGCGTTTTTGGCCGTGTTCCTGGGCAAGGCGCTGATCTTCATCCGTCGCGATCGGCCTGGAGGCCTCATCGAGCTGGGGGCCAACGAGACGGAGCTCCGCGAGTTCATCCGCCACGTCGCCGACGAAGCGGGGGCGCCCCGGCCTCATCGCATCTACCTTTCGGCCGAGGTCAACGCGGCGGTGTTCTACGACCTGTCGCTGCTGAATCTGCTGTGGCCGTCGCGCAAGAACCTGGTGATCGGGCTCGGCCTGGTCAACGTGCTCACGCGCAGCGAGTTCAAGGCGGTGCTGGGCCACGAGTTCGGCCACTTCGCCCAGCGCTCGATGGCGGTGGGTCGATGGATCTACACGGGCCAGAAAATCGCGGCGCACATCGTCAGCAAGCGCGACGTCCTCGACCGCATGCTCATCGGGCTGTCGCAGTTCGACATTCGGATCGCGTGGATCGGCTGGATCATGCGGATCATCGTGTGGTCGGTCCGCTCCACCATGGATCAGGTGTTCCGCGGGGTGGCCCTGGCCGAGCGCGCGCTGTCGCGGCAGATGGAGCTGCAGGCCGACCTGGTCGCGGTGACCATCAGCGGCAGTGATGCGCTGGTCCACGCGCTGCACAAGCTGCGCACGGCCGACGACGCGTGGGACCAGGCGCTGAGCATCTCGGCGCGGGAGCGCGCCAACGAGCGCATCGTGGCCGATCTGTTCGCGATGCAGGATCGGGTCCTGCACCACTATCGCGAGACGCTGGGCGACGTGGGGCAGGCCGAGCTTCCCCCGCTGCCCGCCGAGGGGCGGGAGCAGCATCGGGTGTTCCAGGCGAGCTTGGGCCAGCCGCCGCAGATGTGGTCGACGCACCCGCCCAGCCACATTCGCGAGCAGAACGTCAAGAAGGTCTATGTGCCGTGCGAGTTCGACGAGCGGCCGGCGTGGGGTCTGTTCGCCGATCCCGAGGCGCTGCGGGCTCAGCTCACCGAGCACGTGCTCGAGCCGGGGCCGCAGATGCTGCGGATGGACCTCGAGATGTCGGTCAGCAAGATCGACGACCACTACGATCATCGGTTCTTCGATCGCCGTTATCGCGGCCTGTACCTGGGTCGTCGAGTGACGCGGAGTCAGGCGCGCCCGCTCGATCTCGTCGGCGAGACGCCCACCGATCCGGCGGGAGCGATCGCAGCGCTCTACCCGGCGGAGTGGACGGCCGCGGTCACTCGCTGGCGCGATCTCGTGCGCGAGCACGCCCAGCTCGATGCGCTCGAGCGCGGGCTCCTCGAGGCCCCGGGCGGCATCATTCAGTTTCGCGGTCAGGGGCTGCGACGCCGGGAGCTCCGACAGACGGTGGCCCAGGTCGCGAGCGAGCTCGAGACGGCGCGCACGCAGCTGGACGAGCACGATCGCAGCGTTCGCACGGCCCACCTGGCCGCGGCGCACGTGCTGGGCGAGGGCTGGCCCGAGTACCTGTGGAGCCTCATCCAGCTGCTGCACTACGCCGAGCACGTCGAGGCCAACGTCGACGATGCCCACGCCACCCTGATGAACGTGGTCGAGGTGGTGCTGGCCGACGGGCGGGTCTCGTCGCGCGAGCGCACGCGGGTCTTGGCCGCCTGCAACGACCTGCAATTCAGCCTCGAGCGTGTGTACGGGGCCCGCACCCAGGTCGAGGTGCCGCCGCGGGTGCTCCAGCGTCTGGGCGTGGGCAGCTGGTCCCAGGCTCTGCCCGACGAGTTCCATCTGGGTGCCCCCCACGACGAGAACCTCGGCGATTGGCTGGAGATCGAAGGCGGCTGGTTCTCCGTGATCAGCAACCCGCTGGGAGAGCTACGCCACGACACCCTCGAGACCCTGCTCGAGGCCGAGGCGCATATCGCCGACTGCTTCGCGAAGGGGCAGCATCCTGGGTCCGCGCCCGCGCCGGCCACGGTACCGCTGAACTACACCACGATGTGCCACGGGGGTGAGCGCGACAAGCAGCTGCGGCTCGACCTGTGGGACCGCTTCGTGCTCGCCGAGGGTTGGGGTCCGGGCCTCGCTCGCATGGCAGTGGCGGGATCCATCGTGGCCGCGGTGCTCTCGGTCAGCAGCGTCACCGCGACGCCCACGGTGGTGGTCTACAATGGTCTCAGCCGGGCCATCGAGGTGAAGATCGGCGGCTCCGAGGAGACGATCGGCTCCAACCGCTCGGGCAAGATGGAGTTCGAGCTCACCGAAGGTCTGGTGGTCGAGGCGTGGACCCAGCAGGGCGAGCTCATCGAGCGGTTCTCGCCCACGATCGAAAACGCGATGATCGATCAGATCTACAACGTCGGCGGAGCGACACCGCTCATTGAGTGGATTGCGCTGTACGGGGCGGGGAACGAGCGCCCGCCGCAGCGGCTCGGGGCGCCCCGCTGGACCCGCAGCACGGCCGACGACCTGTTTCGCGATCCCCCGGAGGAGGTCAAGACCCGCGAAGGCATGACCGCGACCCGAAGGGTGCTGACTGCGCTGGACCTCGACGGGGAGAGCGGCCAACGAGAGTATGTCTCCGACGAAGAGTGGGCGGCGATGGTCGCGTTCCACGTGCGGTGGGAGCCGGGCGAAGTGCTCGTGCAGTGGGTCGACGCCGCGGACGATCCCTCCGCGCTGAGCGACGCGCTCACGACCCGCCTCGAGGGCGAAACCTTCGACGTCGAACTCGGTCGCCTGATCCAGGACTACGGCGATCGCGAGCACGCCTGTGCGGTGCATACCGAGCGAGCCGCCGAGCGGCCCGACGACCCCGATACGGAGTATCTCGCGGTGCGATGCATCGACGACGAGACGGCCCGGGATGTGGCGATGATGGTGGGGCACGAGCAGCACCCTCGCCATCCCTACTTCGCCAACGCTGCCGGGTCCGTGTTTGCGGGGCGTGGCGAGACTCAGTCCGCGCTGCAGGCCTACGAGGTGGCGATGCGAGGCCTTCGGGACACGCCGATGGCGTTCGGGATTGCGCTCGAGTCGGCCCGCCTGCGTCGCTGGGCCAGCGGCGTCGATGCCGACGTCACCGATCTCGGGGCGTACTCCGAGCGGTTCGGGTCGCTCATGGCCGCGCAAAACACCGACGAAGGCCAGGCCTACGTCAACCTGACGCAAGGGGACCTCACGGTCGCCGAGGCCCCGCACCGCCCCGATGTCGAGCGGCTCATTCGTCTCGTGGGTGCATCCGATGGCGCCAGCGCGGAGCAAGTCCAGCGGGCCCTCGAGCTGCCCTTCAACGACGATCTCGATGTGGCCGTCGTGCTCCTTTCGATCGCGCTGGCGAATCGCGAAGGCACGGACGCCTCGGCCTTCGAGGAGCTGGCGTACACCAGACTCGAAGAGCAGGCCGAGGACTTGCTCGCGTTCACCCGTCGCGAGGCCATCGCCGGTCCCGAGCACGGAGCCGGGTACCTGGAGGGAATGTCGGCCATCAGCCGCGGCTATGCCCTCGCGGCCGGGCTGGTGACGCTGGGCGACGAGGCTCCTCCGCACTGGCGCACCGACGTCGAACGCCTGTTGCTGTCGTTCGAGCGACCGTACTTCGCCACGGCGGCGGCCAAGAGCCTGGCCGAGGTGGTCGAGGCCGGCTGAAGTCGAGGCGATGAGCGGACGGCCGAGGCGGTGAGCTGAAGTTCGAGGCACGGCGCCCGGCGGCGTCCGGCCAGTGGGGCGCCGCCACCGGCTGAATCTCGGGCCCCAATTGCGACGACCCGGGCGGCATAGGCCGGCCCGGGTCGACTCGTGTTCGCGGTCTGATCGGCCGCTTACTCAGCCTTCGCGACGGTCACCGCCAGGGTCTCGCCGTCGATCTCGAAGCTCTGCTCGCTGCTGCCCTGGTCGGTCACGTCCATCGCAGTGGCGAGCGTCTCTCCCTGGATCATCGCGGCGAGGCCCTCTTGGCCCGCGGCGGCGGCCAGCTCGCCCGAACAGTGCAGGGTCAGCGAGATGCGGTCGCTGACCTCGAGCCCGGAGGCCTTCCGTACGTTCTGCACGCGGTTGATGATCTCCCGCGCCAGGCCTTCGTGACGCAGGGCGTCGCTGACGGTGGTGTCGAGCACGACGGTGATGCCCTCGGCCGCCTCGGCGGCTTGCTCCCCGGTGGCCTCGCGCACGATGAGGATGTCGCCCTCGCCGAGGGTCTCGCCCTCGAGCTCGATGGACCCGGTGCTGACGTACTGGCCGATGGCGGCGGCGTCGAGCTTGGCGACGGCCCCGGCGACGACCTTCATCCTCTTGCCCAGGCGCCTGCCCAGGGCCTTGAAGTTGGCCTTGGCGGAGAGGCTGACGAGGCCGCCGTCGTCTTCCTGGACGCGCAGCTCCTTGACGTTGAGCTCGGCGAGCAGGTCGTCGCGCCCGGCCTCGACGGCGGCTCGTACGGCGGCGTCGGGGCTGGCGACGGTCATGACGGCCAGGGGTCGGCGCACGGCGAGGCGCTCGCGCTCGCGGATGGCCATGCCGAGGTTGGCGACCTGGCGAACGGCGGCGACGTCGGCCTCGAGCGTCTCGTCGCGCCGCGAGGCCTCGACCTCGGGGTAAGGCCGCAGGTGCACGCTGTCCTCGCCCTCACCGGCCAGGCCGGTGTCGACCCACAGGCGCTGGTACATCCACTCGGAGAAGAAGGGGATGACGGGCGCGATGGCGTGGGTGACGGTGGACAGGACCTGGAAGAGGGTGGCGTAGGCGTCGGTCTTGTCGCGATCGTCCTCGCCCTGGCCTCGCCAGTATCGCCGACGGCCGCGGCGGATGTACCAGTTGTTGAGGTCGTCGCAGATGCGATGGAAGGCGGGCACGAGGTTCGACAGCGCGTAGGCGTCGAGCTCGGCTCGCATCTGGCCCACGAAATCCTGTACGCGGCTGAGGATCCAGCGGTCGAGGCTGGCCTGCGGCGCATGGGTGAGGGTCTCGCGGGTGGGGGTCCAGCCGTCGGCCTGGGCGTAGGTGGCCAGGAAGTTGTAGGCGTTCCACAGCGGCAAGACGATCTTGCGCACGGTGTCGCGAACGCCCCGCTCGGCGAAGCGCATGGGCTCGGCCCGCACGGCGGCGCTGTTGATGAGGTAGGCCCGCAGGGCGTCGGCCCCGTGCTGGCTGATGATCTCCGTGGGATCGGGGTAGTTCTTCAGCCGCTTGGACATCTTCTTGCCGTCTTCGGCGAGCACCAAGCCGTTGACGATGACGTGCTTGAACGCGGGCCGATCGAACAGCGCGGTGGCGAGCACGTGCAGCGTGTAGAACCAGCCGCGGGTCTGATCGAGACCCTCGGCGATGAAGTCGGCGGGGAGGTTGTCCTCGACGTACTGCTTGCGCCCCTCGTCGAAGGGATAGTGGTTTTGCGAGTAGGGCATGCTGCCCGACTCGAACCAGCAGTCGAAGACCTCGTTGACCCGACGCATGGTGCCGCCGGGGGTCTTTTTCGAGGGGAAGGTGATGGGGTCGATGTTCTCGCGGTGCAGGTCGGTGATGGACCCCGCGTCGAGACCGGCGAGCTGCTCGAGCTCGGCGATGGAGCCTACGCAGACGGTGTCGGAGGGGTCCTCGTCGCAGCGCCAGATGGGCAGCGGCGTGCCCCAGAAGCGGTTGCGGGCGAGGTTCCAGTCGCGAGCCGAGGCCAGCCAGTTGCCGAAGCGCCCCGAGCCGACGTGGTCGGGCACCCAGTGGATCTTCTCGTTGTGGGCGACGAGCTTGTCGCGGATGCGCTCGACCTTCATGAACCAGGTCGACAGCGCCATGTACAAGAGCGGCTTGTCGGTGCGGTAGCAGTGCGGATAGGGGTGGACGATCTGGTCGTGGTCGACGACCTTCCCCTCCTTCTTGAGCCGCGCGACGATGGGCTTGTCGGCATCCTTGGCGAAGAGGCCCGCGAACTCGCCCACGCTGTCGTCGAAGACGCCGGACAGGCCCATGGGGCGCGCCATGGGCAGGCCCTCGCGCTTGCCGACCTCATAGTCGTCTTCACCGAAGGCGGGGGCCTGGTGGACGATGCCCGTCCCGCTGTCGACGGTGACGTAGTCGGCTTGCACCACCCGAAAGGCGGCACGGCGGCCGTCGATCGGCTCGGCGTGCTGCGCAAAGAAGGGCAGCAGCGGGGTGTAGGGACGGCCGACGAGATCGCGGCCGGGCATGCGGGCGAGCTCTTCGGTCTCGCCGATGCGACCGCGGCCCTGGTAGTCGGCGAGGCGGCCCGGCTCCAGGTAGGCGATCTCTCCGGTCTCGACGACCTTGACCTTGACGTAGGTGACGTCGGGGTGGACGGCCAGCGCGAGGTTGCTGGGCAGGGTCCAGGGGGTGGTGGTCCAGGCCCAGAGGTAGGCGCCCTCTTCGTCCTCGAGGGCGAAGCGGATGGTGAGGCTCGGGTCGGAGACCCGCTTGTGGCCTTCCTTGCGGGTGACGGGATCCTTCTCTTGAGGGCCCTGTGCGACCTCGAAATTGGACAGAGGCGTGCCTAGCGCGGGCGAGACGGGCTGAACCCGGAAACCCTCGTAGATCGAATCATCATCCCAAAGCCGCCGAAACACCCACCAGACCGTCTCCATGAAGGAGGCGTCCATGGTCTTGTAGTCGTTGTCGAAGTCCACCCACCGACCGGTGCGGCGGACCATGGTCTCCCACTCCTTTGTGAAGCGGAGCACACCGGCTCGGCACGCGGCGTTGAAGCGGTCGATCCCGTACTCCTCGATCTCCGCCTGGCCGTGCACGCCGAGGTCGTTTTCCACCAGGCTCTCGATGGGCAGGCCATGGCAATCCCAGCCAAAGCGACGTTCGACTGCGAAACCGCACATCGACTGGTAGCGGGGGACGATGTCCTTGATCGTGCCGGGCAGCAGGTGGCCGTAGTGGGGCAAGCCAGTGGCGAATGGCGGCCCATCATTGAACGCAAACGCGGGTTCTTTGCTCTGCCCTAGCGCCGCCGCGGCGCCCCGCCGTAAGGAGCGGCCTTCGACATCGTTGTCTGCCCAGAGCCGCAAAATGCCCTCTTCGAGGCGGGGGAGGTCGAATTGTGCGGGTGGCGCATTGAGAGTGGCCATGGCGTCTGTTTCCAGGTGCTTGCATGTCGCGCCTAGAGCCCGGGGTCAACCCCCTCGCACGATGCCGGTCCATCCCCCGAGGTTTGCCCGAGACGGGCGCCCAGGGGTATGCTGCCGCCGCTTGGACCCGGAGTACCGATGAAGCGCGCCTACCGAAATCTCACCTCTGCCGCATTCGTCCTGGCGATGACGACCATCGCGACCGGCTGCCCCGGTGGAACCGACAACGGTTTGAACGATCGCGCGCCCTTCCGCGACTCATGGGCCGTGGTGGCCGATCTCGCGTTCGTGCACACCGGCCCCGAGGGCGTGGAAATCGGCAGCGTCAACGTCGGTGGCCGCCTGACCAACGACAACTTCGCCAACCGCGGCGACGTCATCGTCAACTTCGACGGGCCTGCCGACCGCATCCTCGTCGAGATGCGTCGCTTCACGCAGACCACCGACTCGTCCGCCGCTCAGGTCGACTTCGACAACCTGTCGCTGTGGGCGTTCAACTCCTCGCTGGGTCGCCCGCAGGACCAAGCGGTCGAGGACGACTGCGTGGCCAGCGGCTGGCAAGGCGGCTGCGAAATCCGCGTGTACTACGACGGGCAGAGCCAGCTGCAGCGCGCGGGCGCCGACATTCGCGTCACCCTGCCGCCCGACTACCGCTACGAGCTCAACGTCGAGACCGAGGACAACGTCGCGGACGACGACTACTTCAACCGCGGTGACATCTGCGTCAGCAACCTGAACGGTACGGCCAACATCACCGCACAGAGCGGCAACGTCTGGGTCAACCTCGCCGCCGAGACCACCCCGACGCCGACCTGCACGGCCGACGACATCGCGCGATGCGAGGGCTGGACCAACGACGACGGCACGGGCACCGAGGTCCCCGCCCCGTGGGATCCGCAGTGCGGCTGCATCAACCACGGCGCCCTGGACATCAACAACCGCGACGCCGCGGCCTCGAACATCACCGTCGACCTGCCCTCGAGTCTGTGGACCTCGATTCGCGCCGAGAACACCGGCGAGGGCCAGATGTCCGCGGGTGAGCACTGCGAGGCCAACGTCGACGTCTCCAACAGCGAAGAGGACCCCACGGGCAACGACTTCCCGTGGCAGGCCTCCTACGCGGCCAACTACCCGGGCATGCCCGCGGTGGCTGGTGCCGGCTACTTCGTGAAGCTCGAGTCCAGCGAGTGCTCGCCGGTCGCGTTCACCCAGGGCCCCGACGACTTCGTGGGCGTGGGCAACGGCGACGACCAAGAGTCCTCCGAGCGCGGCAACATCACCGTCTGCAACGGCTGCATCACCCAGACCTGCGCGGACCTGGTCCCGTAACCTGCGGGCAGCGTTCGACGAAAAAGGGAGGCTCAGTGAGCCTCCCTTTTTCTTTGGTTGTGCGCCTTCGTGTGCGCGTCAGGTGGGGTTGCCGTCGCTGCTGGGCGGCTCGTAGTGGCTGCGATAGCGCCCCCAAAGGTCGGGCCAGTCGTCGATGCGAGCGGGGCCGCTCTCGGCCCACGACGACAGCGATAGCTGCAGCGCGCTTTCGAATTGGAACCACAGCGAGGTTTCGGAGGGCCGCGACGGGGTATCGGCGCTCTCGTCCGACTGGGCCAGGGCTTGCTCGACCGCCCGATCGACCACGCCGTGGGCGGTCATGGTCGGCGTCAGGAAGCACGCTCCCGGCTGGAACATGGAGTCCGGCCGGGCCGGGGTCCGCAGGATGCCGTTCACCTCGGTGGCCGCGTTGCGATGGAAGAAGGGCGGTCGGAAGGTGTGGGCGGTGGTGTCCCAGCGCGGCGGAAAGACGACCAGGTCGAGCCCGTTGGCCCCGCGCTCGTCGAGCGGAGCGGTGAGCACGGTATAGGCCGAGGGGTCGATGTGGTCGTAGGCCACATTGGACACGGGGGAGAACAACGCGAGGTCGTAGGCGTAGGGCGTGTAGTTGCCGTGCCACGCGACGACGTCGAAGGGGCTGCGATCGAGGGTCGTCTGATAAAGCTGCCCGCCCATCTTGGTGGTGAAGCGAAAGCCGGGATCGGGTCGGTTCTCGAACCAGGGGGTGGGCGTGCGGAAGTGCCGGGGATCGGCGAGCCCGTTGGCCCCCACCACGCCGCGATCGGGCAGCTCGAAGTGGCGGCCGTAGATCTCGCCCACGTAGCCGCGGGCGCAGTCGCCCTGGAGCAGCACGGAGAACGCGATGCCGCGGGGGATGATCGCCAGCTCGCCCGGGGCCACGTCGAGCACGCCCAGCTCGGTGCGCAGGGTCAGCGCGCCCTCTTGCGGCAGCAGCAGCAGATCGCCATCGGAGTTCTGGTAGGCGCGATGCTCCATGCTGCGGTTGGCCGCATACAGGTGGATGGCAAAGCCGCGTCGCTCGGCCGCGCGCCCCTGGCCCCCGTAGGTGTGCATGCCGTCCACGAAATCGGTGGGCGCCTCGGGGATGGCCAGCGGTCGGTGCCCCACCAGGTTGATGGCGGGAGGTCGCAGCGCATAGTCCTCGCACAAGGTGGGGTGCAGCAGGGGGACGAAGGGGCGATGCCCCGCGGAGGGCCGGATCCGGTAGACCCAGGTCCGCAGGTTGTGCGAGCGCGCGGCGACGAAGCCAGTGCCGTTCCACTGCTCGGCATACAGCCCCATCGGCCCGCGGCGGGGGCTGTTTTGCGTGCGGGGCAGGGCTCCGGGCAAGGCCTCCACCGCGTGGGTGTTGCCGAAGCCGCTGACGCCTTCGTTGGTGGTGCCGAGCAGGAGCTCGCGGGCGCGGATCCGCTGGCGTCCGCCGATCTCGTGGATGTCGCCCGGCTCGATCATCGTCTCCACGGTCGCGCCCGCGTCGACCAGCTCGGCCACCGTCTCTTCGAAATCGGTGGCGTCGATCCACGGGTCGGCCTGCGCCACGCCGACCAAGACCGGCACCTCGTCCAGCGCGCCACCGAAGGCCGGTCGCGCGTCGGAGGGACCCACGCGAGCGCCCGCCAGCGCGATCACGGTGGCGAAGGACCCACATTCGCGGGTGAGCAGCTCGAAGGCCAAGCAGGCCCCCTGCGAAAAGCCCAGCAGGTGCACGCGGGCATGCGGAGCCCTCTGCTCGATCCAGGCCCGCGTGGCCTCCAGGGTCCCGAGGGCGGCGTTCATGCCTTCGGCGTCGTCGGCCCACGCGGTGCGGTAGGTCGCCTCCGACCACGAGCCGCCGGGGGCCTGGGGCGCCACGATGGCCACCCCGGGCGCGTCCCCGACGATCTCCCGGGAGCGCTGCACGATGGCATCGGCCGTGGAGGCGCGACCGTGCACCGCGAGCACGACATCGTCCGCGCTCTCGAGGTCCCCGTGCACCGAAAGCGGCGGGCCGTGATCCCAGGGGCACCAGCGAACGTGTCGCGACGGTCGGCGGCCCAGCAACGCGGGCTGCACCCACGACTGCGGACCCAGCGTGTCTTCGATGGCCTCGTGCACGTCGGCCGGCGCCACGCCCAGGGCGGACAGCGACGAAGCCCCGCCCACCGCGACCAGCGTATCGAACAGGGTGGCGAGGGGGTCGGCCTCGGGCAGCGCGTCGAGAATGGCGCGGTACAGCTCGGGGGAGTGGCGGCGCATGGCCGCGATGGAGGCGGGCAGCAACGCCGCGTGCACGGCCGCGTGGGGCAGGCCGAAGCGAGCGCCCAGCACATGCACCACGCGGTGGTGTCGGCCCATGCGGTGCGCGTCGAGGATCTGGGCGGCGGCCGAAGCCCCGCGCGCGGCCTCGACCCGCGCCTGCCGATGCCGCGGGCGATCGGCGAGCATCAGCACCGCGCGATACAGCTGAGCCATCACCGCCAGCGCCCGCTCGCGCAGCGTCTCGTCGAGCGGATCGCTCGACAGCGCGCTCATGGGGTGGGCCATGGCGTTGACGAGGCTCTGGACGGTGAGCCGCCGCGACAGCGTGTCGAGGAACTCGGGCACATAGGCCACCACGTCGGCGCGCACTCGATCGTCGCGCCCCGTCTGCTTGTTGCCCTCGTCGGTGATGCCGTAGATCCGGGTCATCTCCGAGCCGGCGTAGGTGGTGGGAATGGCCACGAAGGGCAGCGTGGTCTCCAGCCGCAGCGCCTTGGCCAGGCCGGTCGCCGACCCTCCGCCCACCGTCACGATCGCGTCCGCGTCGTGCTCACCCAGCGCCTTGCGGACCGCCTCGACCTTGGCTCGGGGCACATGCACCTCGGCCTGCGAGAAGCGGCGGACGGTCATGCCCTCGAGGCCCGCTTCGACCTCGTCGACGAAGCGCTGCGCGGGGCCGCTGATGAGCAGCGGGCGGGCCACACCTTTGTCGCGCAGCCAGTCGAGCGCCTGGGTCAGCGCGTCGAAACCGAAATAGGTGATCGGGTCGGGCATGGCAGTGCATGAAGCATGTCTCCCGCCCTTGGACCTACGCAAGCGTCTGTGCCAGGCTCGAACCCGTGGTGGCCGGCCTCTCGCTTCATCGTCGTTGCGCATCGACGCTGTGCAAGCTCTTGTGCATGGCCGCGATCGTGACTGCCTGCCGCGCTTCGGGGCCGACCGAAACGCCCACCGCGACCGCTGCACCGAGTTCTGCGGCCACCGACCGCCCCGCCTCCACGCCCGCCACTGGCCCGGCCCCGAGCGACGACGAGGGCTGGGAGTCGGTCACGAACGAGGACGGCATCATCGTGACCGCACGCGCCAGTGCGCGCAGCGAGCTGAAGGTGTTTCGCGGGGTCGGCGTGGTCGAGGCGCCTCTCATCGAGGTGCTCGCGGTGATCACCGACGCCGATCGCCACGACGAGTGGGTGCACTCGTGCTCCGAGTCGGGTCTCATCGAGCAGAGCACCGAGCTGACCGGGTTCGTCTACAACCGCACCGCGACGCCCTGGCCCGTGGCCGATCGGGACGTGGTGCTGCGCAGCCGCATCCAGCTCATCGACGGGGAGCGCGAGGTCCTGGTGACCTTCACCGCCACCGAGCACCCCGCCAAGGCGCCCGAAGACGGGGTCATTCGCATGCCCTATCTCGAAGGCCACTATCACCTGTGGGCGCAAGGGCCTTCGAGCACGCGGGTCGAGTACCAGGTCGACAGCGATCCCGGCGGGCGGCTGCCCACGGGGCTCGTGTCGCGGGGCACGCGGGACATGCCGGTCGAGACGCTGCAGGGGCTGCGGGCGCAGGTCGTACGCACCCGCGGCAGCTACGCGGAGAAGATCGAAGACTTCCGCCGCACCATCACGAACGCGGGCTCCTAGCGAGTCGCGCTACACGGGGCGCGGATCGGGCAACCCGGGCGGGAGCCGCTCCACGAGCAGGGCCCCTCGCACGTGCCGAACCGGTCGGTTCACCGCGCCCGGGCGACCGCCGATCTGCACCACTTGGCCCCCATCGCTCTGCGTGTTGCGAACCCCTTCCCGCAGGCTCTGCTCGTCACAGCCCACCACCACGATCATCGGGCCCACCAAGGGCAGGTCGGGCAGGGGCCAGGACGTGTGGAACAGCGCGGGGGCGAGATAGCCGCGAGGGTCACCCATGCGCTCGAGCAGCCCGCCCGGACACCAGGCTTCGACGTCGGCGTGCGCCTTCCACTGCGCGTAGGCGTCGAGGAATCGATCGCGAACGACGGGGGTGACCGGCCCGGCGAAGGACTCGGGGTCGTTGGCGGGCCCCACCGTCACGCCGACCCAGAGCCGACGGAGGTGTCGCTGTAGAAGCTCGAGGTCACCCGCCACGTAGGCGACCTTCACCCCGCGCGGGTCGACACCGCTGCGTCGCAGGCCGGTCCGCGCGAGCACGTAGGCGGCCAGCTCTCGATCGGCGTCCGAGTCGATCACCGCCACGCGTCGCTGCGGCTTGGGCACGCCGCCTTCGGTATGGCCCTCGGGCAACGACGCGGACAGCTCGTCTTCGATCGTCAGCACGCCGGGCGCAAAGGCGGTTTCGAGGTTGCGCAGCAGATCGAGCGCCCCGGTGCAGGCATCGGGCTCACGCTGCAGCAGCACCGTCCGACCGCGACGAAGCCAGCTCCACACCGACTCGATCGACTCGAGCGGCTGACCGCGGCGCTCGATGACCCGAACGGCGGGCCCGGGGCGCGGCGCGGGCCGAGACCGGTTGAGGTCGACCACCCGGCTTTGGATCTGCCCCACCAGCTGCTCGCGATCCCACGCCACCAGCTCGAGCTGCTTGGCCAACGAGTCGGCCAGCGCATCGGCGTACAGGGTGATCAGCTCGGACAGCTCGGGGCCACGGGCACGCGCGATCGCGGCGATCTGCTTGGCGGAGGCGTCCACCACCGCAACATTCTAGCTCGCGAGCAGGATGACGGTGACGGTGACGCCCACGCCGATCGCCACGCCCGCTCCCACCGCGACCATGATGGCGGTGCTGTTGCGGCCAGCGGACGGGGTATCGTCCTCGAGCGCGGGGCTGTCCAGGTTGTCGGGCTTGGACTCGATGAGCTCGACGTCCTGGTGGCGCGGCGGGATGCGGCCGTCCATGCGCCGAGAGATATGACCCAGGCCCTCGACCAGCTCGTCGAAGGTGGGGCGGATATCCGGGCGCCGGCTCATCATGCGGCGGCATAGATCGCTGAGTTCCTCGTCGAACCCTTGGATCTCCAGCTTGAGCTGGGGCCGCTCGGCCTTGAGGTGGCGTCGCACCACCGCGGTGTAGTGATCGTCTTGGCCGCCCTTGCGGAAGGGCGGGTGCCCGCTGCACATGTGGAACAGCGAGCAGCCCAGGGCGTAGACGTCGGCCCGGGCGTCGACCTCCTCGCCCATCGCCTGCTCGGGCGCCAGGTAGTCCGGCGTGCCCACGAACACGCCGGTCGCGGTGATCGAGAGGTCTTCTTGCAGCGCCTTGGCGAGCCCGAAGTCGGTGACCTTCACGACGCCTTGGCTGGTGATGACCAAGTTCGAGGGCTTGACGTCGCGGTGGACCACGCCGGCCTCTTGCGCCTGCGCCAAGCCGATGGCCGACTGGCGGATCGCCTCGGCCGCGTCGCCGGGGAACAGGGGCCCGCGCTTTTTGATCGCGGCACCGAGGTCCTCGCCGTCGAGGAACTCCATCGCCAAGAAGGGGCGACGCTCGTGCTCGCCGATCGCGTAGATCTGGACGATGTTCGGGTGGTTCATCGCGGCCAGGGCTCGGCCCTCGCGGAGGAACCGCTCCTTGAATTCGCGCGACTCCCGATGGCGTGCACCTAGGATCTTGAGCGCCACGCGACGGCCCAAGCCCTTGTCGCGGCCCTCGTAGACCTCGCCCATCGCACCCTTGCCGAGGAGACCTACGACATCGAAGTGCGCGATGGCTAACGGCGCGTCCGCCATGGGGCCGGACGTTAACATGGACGCCGGCGCGCCCGCTACGGACCCTACGGGTGAAATTTGCGTGTTTTGCGCGGCTGTGGGCGGAAACCGCAGCGCTTGCCGGGGTCGAGGTCAGCCCGGTGGGCCGCCGCCGCCTTCGATGGCCGGGTTTTCGAAGCGCGTATGCTCACCCCGGAAGATCAAATGCACTGTCCCGGTGGGGCCATTACGTTGCTTGCCGATGATCACCTCGGCATCCCGCTCGACCTTGGCCCGCTCCTGCTCGTCGGTGATGTACCGGGCCTCTCGGTAGATGAACATGATGACGTCCGCGTCCTGCTCGATGGCTCCGGACTCACGAAGGTCGGACAGCTGAGGGCGATGGTCGGACCGACTGTCGACGCCACGGTTGAGCTGTGAAAGGGCCAGCACGGGCACTTCCAGCTCCTTGGCGATGGCCTTGAGGCCACGCGAGATCTCGCTGATCTCCTGCTCGCGCGAGTCGTAGCGGCCCTTGCCTCCGCGGCACAGCTGGAGATAGTCGACCACGATGAGGCCCAGAGGTGGGCGGGTGTCCTCCTCTTTCTTGGCCGGGAACAGGCTCTTGTCCTGCCGGAAGCGACGGGCGCGCGCCCGGATCTCGAGGATCGTGGGGGAACCGCTGTCGTCGATGAACAGCGGGGCCTTGTGCAGCCGGTCGGCGGCCTGGACCAGCTCGCGGAACTCCTGGTCGATCATGCGGCCCGATCGCAGGCGGCTGGCGTCGACCCGGGCCTCGCTGCACAGGATACGTTCGATGAGCTGAGCCGCGCTCATCTCGATGCTGAACACCAAGGTCGGCGCGTGCTTGGGCCGCTCCTCCTCGGGCAGGTGCATGTGCTTGGCCTGGGTGATGCACGCGTTCTGGGCCAAGTTCAGGGCCAGCGCGGTTTTGCCCATCGAGGGGCGGGCGGCCAGGATGATGAGGTCGCCCGGCTGCATCCCGCCGGTCATCGTGTCGAGCTTGGTGAAGCCCGTCGGCACCCCGGTGATGGGGTTTTTGAGCTTGGCCCGCTCGGTGATGTTCTCGAAGACGCCATGGATGAGGTCCTTGGCGGAGCGGTAGCCACCGACGCGGCCGGCCTGGTTGACCTCGAGCAGGCGTCGCTCGGCGCCGTCGATGAACTCGTTGACGTCCTCGACCCCCTCGCGGCCCTCTTCGGCGATGTCCTGGGAGACCTGCACGAGGCGGCGGATCGACGCCGTCTGTCGCACGAGCTCGGCGTGGTGCGCCACGTGGTGGCTGCTCGCGTAGCGATCGGCCAGCTTGCCGAGCCCCTCGAGGCCGCCGACCAGGCCGAGCTCGTCGGTGGCGCGGAGCTGGTGCTCGAGCGTGATGGGGTCGATGGGCTGTCCGCGGTCGGACAGCTTGCTCATCGCCTTGAACACCGCCTGATGACTGGGGACGTAGAACGACTCCGAGTCGATCAGGGCGATGACGTCGTTGAGGGCCTCGTTGCGTAGCAGGATGCCCGCCAGGACGGCAGCTTCTGCTTCTTTGTTGTGCGGCAGCGGGGTGGCCATGAAACCGAGCTGGCGATGATAGATCGCTCGGCCTCGTGCGCGGAGCGCAAACCGTATACGGGAAGCCCCGGCCCGTGGAGCTGTCTTCTACGCGGCGTTGTCCAGCATGAAGCCGGCGATCGCCGACCAGGTCGCCTCGAAGTCTCGGGAGTCGAAGGGCGCTCCGCTGGCGAGCATGTCGAGGCGGGGG
This sequence comes from Myxococcota bacterium, assembly GCA_039028615.1. Lineage (GTDB taxonomy): Bacteria > Myxococcota_A > Polyangia > Nannocystales > Nannocystaceae > Paraliomyxa. Next base: position 53,672 of record JBCCHT010000042.1, read on the forward strand.
CGCCCCGGAGCTCCGCCGTAGTACCCCATGAGATCGAGGTGGTCGCCGTGCACCGCGGTGATCAGCGAGCCCCACACCTGCGAGCGGGTGGGCACGAAGCCGTCGTTGTCGCGGCGGCTGGGCACCGCCCCGAGCTCTCGCTCCAGGGTGCGGAGCTCATCGCCGCTGGGCATGGGCGAGCTGCGGCGAGAGGCCGCGCCCGCCAGGCGGTGGAGCAGCGCGTACAGGCCCGCGCTGGCCCGGGCGTAGCGGCTCGAACGAAACGAGACGAGCGAGCGCAGGCGAGGCGGCGGAGCCATGGTGGCGACCGAGCCGTAGCGCACGGTCGGACGAGTCTGCAGCGTGGCGGTGAGGCGCGCCACGGCCCCGGGGGTGAGCTGCTCGAGCAACGAGCCGTCTTGGCCGATCTCCGACAACCACTCGACGATCGCCGGATCGAGCGCGGCCCCCTCGAGTGCATCGCAGAGCGGATCGCAGACGCTGGGATCGACGCCCGCGATCCGATCGAGGTGCAGCACCACCATGCCCGTCTCGATCAGCGTGCGGCGGGGCCCGCTGCCCGAGCGCAGCAGGCGGGTGAGCAAGCGAGAGATCAGGGTCATCCAGCGATGGCCCTGGACCCCGGTGAACGCCACCGCCAGCGGGGCTCCGTGGTGCGGCGTGGACAGGCTCACCGCCGAGCGGACGCGGCGAGCCGCCGCCTCGACGTCGACCTCGGTGGGCAGCGAGATGCCCGGGCTCAGCAGCAAGCGCGTATCCAGCCCGCCCGTGGAGTGACCCACGATGTGGATCGGCTCGTCGCCGGGCTGCTCGGCGATCGCCTCGGCCAGACGCGCGGCCCGGGTCTCCACCGCAGACGACGGCGGCGGGCTGACCACGTGCACCCGGAGCTGGATACCCGCGGCGGCAAAGGGCCCCCGCAGCACGGGCTCGACATCGGTGAAGTACGACAGGCGACCCAGTCGCTCGAAGCCGAGCAAGCCAGGGACGAGGATCACGAGAGCAGCGGGCATTCGGTGCAGCCCTAGAGTCTAGCAGGCGGTCGAAGGGCACTCGCGAGCCGAGAGCACTGCTCTCGTCTCGAGATGCTTGAAGGCTTCCGACGACCGCTCGCCGCCTCGGCCGACGTCTAGTCGCCGTCGGTGGGTTTGGGCGAGCAGTCGCAGACCAGGACGCCGTTGACCATCACGCAGATGGGATCCTGGAAGCGGGGGCACTTGACCAGCAGATCGGTGGGCCCGGCCGCCGGGTTCGCTCCCGCCGCTTCCGGCTCGTCGCAGTGGCACTCGACCGTCTCGCGCGTGTCGTCGACGTACTCACACACGAAGTCCTCGGCGCTGCACGAGGGAGGGATGGCGTAGCCCTCGATCAGGTCGACCTGATGGGACTCGCGGGCTTCGACACGAAACGACCCGTAGTCTTCGTCGGGCATTTCATCACAGGCGCCCCCCATCCCCAGCGACGCGACGACCGAAGCTACAGAAATTAATCTAGCACGCAGTCTCATGGTCTGGAGTAGCCGTTCCCGAGGCGATCCTTGGACGACGAAATGTAACGAACGCTCGGATGCGGGAAACGGGGGGCCATGCATGCTCGTCCTACCCTTGGCCTGCTCGCTCCCGCCGCGCTGGCGTTCGGTGCCGCCCTGTGTCTCGCGTGCGGTTCCGACGACATCGCCGGCTCCGGTCCGGGTGATGTCTCGAGCTCGGGCGCCGACTCGGACGACAGCGCGACCTCGGGAGGCCCGAGCGGCGGCATGACCTCGGGCGAAGACACCCCGGGCTCGGCCGGGAGCGGTTCGATGACCAGTGGAGCCGACGACGAGACGGGGACTCTGCCCACCGACACCGGGGCCGAGCGGGGCTGCGAGGTCATCGAGGCCTTGCCCGAGCCCGAGCGCTTCCACCTCATCGGCGACTCCGTGTTCGTATCCAACGTGGACGAGTGCGCCGACGTCGGAGACTTCGTGGGCCGAACCTTCGGCGAGCGGGTCGAGGTGCAGGCCGTCGGTGGCACCGAGCTCGGCGGCGGCAAGGACGGGATCCCCGGCCAGTACATCCCCGGGGGCTGGGAGTGGGTCATCGTCGACGGAGGCGCCAACGACCTCGGCAATATCTGCGACTGCGATTGCTCCGCCGAGCAGCTCGACGCGCTCGCCTCGGCCGACGCCAGCGAGGGCCTGATGGTCGAGCTCGTCGACCAGATCGTCGGCGACGGTTCCCAGGTCGTGTTGCTCGGCTACTATGAAGCCATGCCGGACAGCGAGTTCGGTCCGTGCATCGACGAGCAGACCATCCTCAGCGATCGCTACGCGGCCATCGCCGACGCTCGCCCCGAAGTCGTCTTCGTCGACGGTCGCGAGCTCATGGATCCCGAGAGCACGCCCGTCGCGTACCAAGAAGACGGCGTGCACCCCTCGCCCACCGGCTCCGCGTTGCTCGCCGACGGTATCTCGCTCGCGATCCTGGGGCGGTAGTCCGCGCTCGGTCCGGTCGCACTCGCGCCGGGCACATGTCGTATCCTGGGGGCGGAAAGCGGCATGCGTGGCTTCGTTCTCGTCTTCGTGCTCACCCCGATGGTCCCCGCGTGCAGCGGCAACCGGGTGGTCCCGACCGCGGCCGAAGACACCGATGCGACCGGCACCACGGCGGCCGACACCCCCCTCGCCGAGTCGAGCACCAGCGCAGCCGTCGACGAGACCGGGGCGTCCACGGGCGAGCCGGCCGAAGACCCCCAGTCGCTGTTCTACCTGACCGAGTTCCCCCACGAGCTGCGAACGATCGCGATCGACGGGACCGACGATCGCCTCCTCGTCGCGCACGCCGACTACATCACAGAGTCGCGCTTCATCGCCGCGGGCAACGGAGTCGTCTTGGCCCACGGTGAGCTGCCGGGCAGCTCCATCGACGAGACGCTCTACGCCAACGTCGACGGCTCCGTCACCGGCCTGTACCAGGGCTTCGTCCCCGAGCGAGTCTGGTTCGGTCCCGAGCCCGAGCGGATCTGGTACCCGGAGGGGTGGTACGTCACCAGCCGGCTGCTGGGTGAATCGGGCGAGACCTTCCCGACCGGCGGCGGGACCCTGTGGATGATGTCTCGAACCCGGCGCTTCGTGGCCTCGACCCACTTCGACGGCGGCACCTGGATCGGCGACCTGACCGGAGAGATCGCCGCCATGCACCTGCCCCCCGCGTGGCTCCCCGGGTGCGGCGGCGAGACTCGCCCCACCCTGTGGTTCAACCGAGATCAGACCCGGGTGCTGCTGTTCCCCACGCCGAGCCACAACCTCGCCCGCTTGCCCCTCGACGACCCGGAGGCGGGGGTCTGGCTCCCCCTCGGCCCCGAGTTTCGCCCCCTCGGCTACGACGTGTGCGCCGATGGCCTGCTGGGTCGCACCGAGGACGGCGCGATCATTCGCATCGGAGACGACGCCAGCGTGGCCGAGCTCGCCCCGCCCGGCCCCTCCTTCCCCGCCGAGTTTCCGTTCGAGTACGGCGTCACGCCCAGTGCACGTCGCGTCGTCGCTCTCACCACCGACGGCTCGCGACAGCTCCACCTCGCCAACCTCTCCGCGCAGACCTGGACCACCGTCGAGCTCCCGCGCGGCTCCGGGACCCTCACCATCGTCACCGTCGACGACGACTACGTGCTGCTCTCCGAGCACACCCGCGACGGCCAAGTCCTCGCCCATCGCCTGGATATCGACACGGGGGCGGTGGACTCGGCGGCGACCTGCGACGTGCTCGTCCCCGCCATGACCGAAGACGGCGCCCTGCTGCTGTGTGAAGAGGCCACCGAGGGGCTCACCCTCCTCGTCGAAAAGCCGGGTGAAGCCGCCTCCGTCCTCCTGGACGAGGTCGCCGATGCCAGGCTCATGCCCGCGCCCGCCCAGGTAGACGCGCGTTGCGTCGACACCGAGCCCGTCGACACCCTGGTGGGCTGCTGGTAGTCAGCGTGCGATCGCGTCCGCGATGCGAATGCCGTCGAGCGCCGCGCTCATGATCCCGCCCGCGTAGCCCGCTCCTTCACCGCACGGGTAGAGCCCCGCCACCGACGGCGATTGCAGGCTCTCGCGATCTCGATCGGTGCGCACGGGCGCGCTGGTCCGGGACTCCACCCCCACCGCGATCCCTTCCGCCGACACGAAGCCCGGCATGCGCTCCCCGATGCGTCGCAGCGCCTCGCGCAGCGGCAGCGCCAGCCCGCCCAGCAGCTCGTCGAGCCGAGCCGAGGCCAGCCCTCGCGGGTAGCTGCAGACCGGCAACGCCGACGAGCTCCGTCCCGCCACGAAGTCGTCGATCCGCTGCGCGGGCGCGACATAGTCCCCGCCCCCCGCCTCGTACGCCGCCGCCTCGATCCGTCGCTGCAGCTTCAACCCCGCGAACACGTCGCTCGGATCGAGGCCCGCCGCCTCGAGCTGCGTCGGTCCGACCTCCGTCACGAACCCCGAGTTCGCGTACTTGCCTCGCCGTGACGAAGGGCTCCAGCCGTTGACCACCTGTCCCCCGTGCTCCGTCGCGGCCGGCACGATGAACCCTCCCGGGCACATGCAGAACGAAAACGCTCCCGCGCCTTCCGCCTGCTCCACCAGACGATAGGCCGCGGCTCCCAGCGCCGGGTGCCCCGCCAGCCCTCCGAACTGCAGCCCATCGATCAACGGCTGCGGATGCTCCACCCGGAACCCCACCGCAAACGGCTTCGCCGACAACGCCACCCCGGCCTCGTGCAGCCACTGCGTCACATCCCGGGCCGAGTGTCCCACCGCCAGCACCACCGCCCGCGCATCGATCGTCTCCTGCTCCAGCCGCACCCCGCACACGCGCCCGTCCTTCACCACCAGCCCATCGACGCGCCGCCCGAACGCAAACTCCACCCCCGCGCTTTCGAGATGCTCCCGCATCGCCCCCACCACGCCGGGCAGGCGATTGGTCCCGATATGCGGCCGCGCATCCACCAAGATCTGCGACGGCGCCCCGTACCCCACGAACGCATCCAGCACCCGCTGCATGTCCCCCCGCTTGTGCGATCGCGTGTACAGCTTCCCATCGCTGAACGTCCCCGCCCCTCCCTCACCAAAACAGTAGTTGCTCTCCGGATCGAGCTGCCCCTGCTTGCTCAGCGCCGCCAGATCCCGCCGTCGTGGCCGAACCGGCTTCCCCCGCTCCAGCACCACCGACCGAATCCCATGCTGCGCCAACGCCCACGCACAAAACGTCCCCGCCGGCCCCGCCCCCACGATCACCACCCCGGGTTCCCCACTCAACGTCGGAAGATCCACCGGCCCCCGCTCACTCGAGCTCGGCTTCTCTTCCCCCCGCATCACCAACTCCACCTCCAGCTGCAGCTGCACCCGCCCCCGCCGAGCATCGATCGACTTCCGCCGAACAACCGCCGCCACAACCTCCTTCACCCCCACCTTCCCCCGCTTCGCCGCCGCCCGACGCAGCCCCTCCTCATCAAAAAGAAGATCTGGATGAACCCGCAACTGAACCCGACGTCCCACGACTTCCCCCCGTCATCTCATGAACCCGCCCCCCGGTCCATCCACCCACCACCCCCGAAGGGAACAACACCCACCCTGCTCCAAACAAGTACCCCACGGCAAAACCCACCCCATCCCCGAGCAGCAACCAACCGACCCCTTCGTTCGAACATTTCCACCCACTCCAAGCACTCCCGCCCCTCACCCAAGCACCCCACCGAACCTCCAAGCAAGCCACCCCCCACCCAAGCAGAACCCACCCCACCGCCCGAACGGAAGCCGCCGTACGGGGAGGGCCAAAGCGAAGCCGCGTAGGATGGAGGGGGCCCGGTCGCGCGGAGGCGGCCGCCGACGACCGTCGAGAAACACCCGGGTATCATGGCCGCCGAGCACGTCCGGGAAGGGTTCCAGCCGTCAACAGGCGAGCCCCTGGTTCGAACACATCACTCCCACTCCAAGCACTCCCGCCCCTCACCCAAGCACCCCACCGAGCTCTCCGTTCGAACACTCCCCAACCCCCCTTCGCGCAACCAGAAATCCCCCCACCGCGAGCAAACTTCAAGACCCCGAAGAAGGCCCAGACGCCACCAACAACCCCGCCGCCACCGCCTTGCTCCGCATCGCATGCAACATCCGTCCCCGGTCCGCCGTATCCCGCCTCCACTTCCTCCCAAGCTTCGCCCGCACATCCGGGTTCAACCCCAACCTCCGAGCCCGCTTCCGAAAGTTCGCATTCGGCCCCACCGTCGCACAGTGCCCCCGCGAGAACCGACGATTCACCGTCGCATACGAATCCCCAAACCCTTGCGCCTCACACTCCCGCTGCGCCGTCCGAGCGGCCCAAACCGCGGTGATGATCGCCACCAACCCGTTGTCATCACAAAACACCCAAGGCGGCGCACTCGAATCCCAAACCGGCACAAAGTACGCCGGATTAAACCCAAAGGGCCCGTATCCAAATGCCCACGCCGGCTCCGACCCCGGCGAGACCGAGCCGTCCGTCGCCGTCACCTCGAACTCGATGATGTCGTCGAGATACGGGTTGTCGCGAAAGGTCTGCACCTGATGCAGCCGCGCCTTCGCCTTCCAGTACTCGCTGTCCTGCTTGCTCAACTTGGCCATGTGGGCCTGCAGCTCCGCCTCTTCGGTCGGCGAGTAGTGCAGGCGTCTCCATGCCGCGGTCGCGGCCTCGATGTCGGGATTGAGCACGTGCATGGCGTGCGGCCGATAGGTCGACTCCCGCATCGCCCACGCTCGAATCAGCCGCGGCTCGGCCCCCATCTCCTTGGCGACCAAGGTCACCAATTGAGAGAAGCGCTTCTCGTCGGCCTTGGTCCACGGACGACGGACTCGCTTGTAGCGACGACGACCCTCGTCATCGATCTTCACCCGCACGCGCTCGCACTGGTTGGGCGCACGACCCTTCAGGGTGGCTCCCTTGGCGGAGGCCAGCACGGGGGTGGGAGCCTCGGCGGCAGACGGAGCGCCCGCCTCGGTACCTTCGTCGGCATCGGCGGCCGCAACCACGGGCTGCGTTCGGGTCTCGGTGGCCGGATCTCCGGGGCTCGACGGAGCATCGACGTGCTCGACCTCGGCCTCCACGTGAACGACCTCGTACTCGGGCTCGCCCCCGGGGCCACACGATACGACAGCGAAGATGCAGCCAAGCACGATAGCTCTGCCCATGGCGCGGGAGCCTAACCAATGAAGCAAGCGAGTTGCTGTCCGACGAACACCCACCCGCGCGGCGGCTAACTACACGAAAACACGAGTCGCCGAGGTCACGGTGAGAGTCGTCGCACGACGATCGACTTCGGCGTGATCACCCGAATTCCACGGCAGCGGCAACGTTGATTCACGCGCGAAGATCGGCGGTCGGTGTTCGCGCTCGTGAGACTCGAACGACTACTTCGGCCACACCGGCTGGGTCCACGCTCGATGCCCACGACGATCGTCGACCTGCACGCGGACATAACCGGTGAAGCCATCGGGCATGGTGAAGTTCGCTTCGCGACCCCGCTGTCGCTGCAGCACCGAGCCCCCTTGGCCGATGAACGTGAAGCGATGGGAGCCCTTGGCCGAGTCGGCGACGGACACGTGCACGGTGGATCCATCGACGATCACATCGCGTAGGTCGACGCCGTTGCTCGAGTAGAAATCACCGCGCTCGATCGCCGCGCGGATCGAGTCTCCCCGAGGCTCCGCTCGCACCATCACCCAGCCTCGGTTGCCGACGTGGGCGAGATGTCCTTGCTGCCGAACCTCGGCCGCGTCGTAGTAGTGATGCGCATCGTCGGTCGCCACGCCCCACACCCGCGCGCCGGTCGAGAGCACGGCATCCCACAGCGCCTCGGTGGAGGGGTGGGTGTCGTCGCCTTCGTTGTTCGAGTCGACCGCTTCGTTGGCGACCTCGAGCAAGGTCAGGCCGCGACCGGCGAGGGCGCTGAGCAGATCGGCATCGGCCGCGTAGTGAAAGTTGGGATGGTCGAGCATCGCCACTCCGCCGAGCGCCTCGGTGGCTCGCAGCGCGTGGCTGTACAGCTCGAGCCGATCGGGACTGGTGGGCCCGGGCAGCTGGCTCAGCGCCGTGGTGTCGCTGCCGACGAACAGGCCGTTGACGTGCAGCAAGCAGCTCATGCCGGGCAAGGGCGGCGGCTCGCAGTAGTCGAGGTTCTGGGTCAGCTCGATCCCCGCGAAGACCAGCAGCCCCGGCGGCCCGGGCAGCTCGGTGATGCGGTTGTGATCGGTGAAGACGATGAAGTCGAAGCCCTGCTCCGCGTACCACTGGGCGACGTCGGCGGGCGGGGTCTGGCTATCGCCCGACGCGTTGCTATGCAGGTGTAGCTGCCCTTTGAGCCACGTTGGGGCGGGGGTGGCGGGCGCCGCGCCAGCCCCGGCGGAGCTCGGTTCGGCGTTTGCCTGCGGCGGATTTCCGGCGGGTGGAGGAGAGCAGGCGAGCGCAGACGCGAGCATCCCGATCGCCGCGCCGCGTCGAGCAACGGTGCGAAGCGATCGGGAGGCGGAGGCGACCATCAGCGCTGCCGCAAGATCCTCAGCGCGATGAAGCTGAACACCGACGAGAACCCGGGCACGTGCCGCAGCCCTCGCATCCACCACAGCCCGGGGATGACCCGAATCAGCGACCAGCCGGCGTCCTTGCCCGCGCGGGTCCACTTTTCTCCGGGCACGCGCAGCAGCAGGTGCTCGGCCGTGGCGTCGCTGTCGGCCTCGAACTCGAGGCGGTTGCCCAGGTCCCAGACCCGCAGCAGCGCGGCTCGGCGCACGCTGGCCTCGCTCGGGTTGTGCACGACCACGATGGGCTCGCGAGCGCTGCGGTAGCGCAGGCGATCGGGCAGCGCCAGCAGCAGCCGCTTCCACGCCTTGGTTCGCACGGGGCGGCCGTCTTCGCCCGGAGCCGAGGGGCGCGAGACGATGTAGAGCCAGAACGCGTCGAGCTCCTCGCCCGACAGCCACGACGGGTAGATGACGATCATGACGTTGGCGAAGGTGCCCACGTTCATGCCGGCATCGATGCCCAGGTGCATGGCGGTGCCGAAGATCAGCCAGAAGCGCTTGCCGAGCAGGTAGTGCCGCAGCACCAGGTTGACCCGCGGCAAGAAGCGCCGCGTGACCAGGTAGATCCCGATCAGCACGAAGGGCAGCAGGCCCCCGACCACGCGCGCCAGCATCACCGCGTTGCCGCGGCTCATCTTGAGCGTCTCGAGGGCGGTGTCGGGCATGAAGTAGTGCACCGACAGCCCGCCGATGAACACGCAGATGCCCCACGCCCCGATGAGGAACGCGTAGCTGGTGAAGCGACGCCAGGCCCGAGCCTTGGGCCAGGTGCCGGCCGCCTTTTCACGCTCGAAGGCGTTGAGCCCCGCGCCCACGATCGCCAGCGGGAAGAAGACCTCCCACCAGTGCACGACGATGGCCGACAGCGGCAGGATGCCGATGTAGTGCAGGGCGCCGATCAGCCCCATCTGCGGCCAGCGATAGAAGTGGTCGAGGTTGAGCGCGTAGTAGAGCGCCGAGCCGTTGGCCCAGGTCGCGCCCGACTTCAGCAGGCCGGTGGCGCAGTAGATGATGGCCAGCTGGACCATCATGATGCGGAACGGCCAGGCGGCGATGCGGGGCAGCGGCGGAATGGACTTCGCGCCGCGCAGGATGGCCTTCCGACGCCGTCGCCAGCTGTCGAAGGAGTAGGCCTTGCCCCAGCCCGTGAACATGCCCATGAACAAGAACACGCGCACGACGGTGTCGCCGCCCGTGTAGAACACCGGGCTGTAGCGATAGATGGTCTCGACCAGGATCCACGAGATGATGGTGGTCCAGCGGGTCCACACACCCATGATCATCAAGGTCAGGCTGACCATCATGGCGCCGTAGAGGCTGAACACGAAGGTCGGATCGCTGCGGTAGTGGAGGAGCGAGAACTTCCCCCACATTGCCTTGAAGATGTCGTACCAGTTCTCGAACCCGTGCTCCGGGTCCCAGAGCGTCTTGGACTGGCCGCCGTAGTTCTTGCGCGCCATGTCCGTGAGCCACAGGCCCTCGTCGGTGAACAAGAAGCGGGCGACCGAGTCGTCGAGCGGCCCGTGGGGCAGCAGCAGGTCGAGGAAGGTCCAAAAGACGACGAAGCCGAAGCCGATGCGCATCAGCGCCGCGGGGCGAGGATCGATGCGCTGGAAGAAGAGCCGTCGCCACAGCTCGGGCCGGATCACGAAGAAGGCGCAGAGCAGGCCGATGGTGCCGAGGATCAGCGACGTCGACAGCTCGAGGTGCGCGGAGACGTCGACCTCGGGGCCTTTGGCGGCCAGCAGCGCGAAGGTGGAGCCGATCATGGCTTCGCTCCTCCCGAGCCCAGCCGACCCTTGCGTTTTTCCATGCGCTCGAGGCGACGCGCCTCGTTCTCGGCTTGCTTGGCCTTGGCCTCCTTTTGGTCCCACCAGGTCCGCATGTGCAGGTCCTTGAAGTGCCGCTCGGGGGCCGGCTCGATGCCGTAGCGCTCGCGCAGGTAGTTGGGCAGCTGCGCGTGCCGGGTGGTCTTGCAGCGGACGGTGTCTTCTTCGCGCTGGTGCAGGTGCAGCTTCATGGGGTCATAGCCCATGCGCAGGATGTTGCCCTTGGACCGCTTGATGACCTCCTTGGGCGAGGGGATGCGGGTCCACATCTTGATGAACTGGACCTCGACCGCCGACTCGCCGTCGTGGGCCTTTTCCCACTCGCGGCACACCCACGCGGTGTAGTGGCGGCGATAGCCCTTCTGGTCGACGATGCGGCGGTTGATCTTCCCCATCCGGTCGTACCAGAGGTACGGGTAGCTGCGCTTGCCGTAGATGTCGTGCTTGAGGTCCCAGACCTCGCCGTTTTCATCCTTGACCATCACCTTCATGAAGATGTTGGACCGGTGCGGGTTGGGAGCGAACATCGCCCAGCTCTGGGTGTTGCCCGACGCCCGCCAGTAGCGGTTGGCGTGCAGCTTGTCGTTGATGAGCTTCTGGACGCCCTTGGCCAGCCCCTTGCTGGGGAGGTTGTGCACCAGCAGGATGACCCCGTGGTAGAGGATGAACAGCGTCGCGATGACCTGTAGCCAGCCGGGGTAGGCCCAGCGGCGGTGGGGCTTGTCGTCGCTGGCGACCGGCTCGTGGAGCAGGGCGTGGGCGAGGTCGGGCTCGTCGGCCTCGGAGGAGGGCTCGTCGCCAGCCGCGGTGGCCTCGGGGTCGGAGGCCTCCGGGGGCGTGGCGGCCTCGGCCGATTCGTCGGCCTCGGTGCTCGCCGCCCCGGACGACTCGGCTTCGCCCGCCGACTGCTCGACTTCGGCGTTCGCCTCGTCGCCGTCGCGACCTTCGGTCTCGTCGTTGCTCATGAAATCCTCAACATCGTCATCGGGTCACGGCTTGGGGTCAAGCACGCCCTCGTCGTCGGCCTCGGGCTCTTCGGAGTCGGCCGCGGAGCCCTCCGGCTCGGGCTCTTCGCGTAGTCGCCGATCGCGACCGATGCGCGGCGGGATCGGGTTTTTCTTCCGAGCCTCACGCTCCTTGCGGCGCTCCTCGGCGCGCTCGCGCCGCTCTTTCTCCTGCTCGGCCGCCTTGCCCCAGTTGCCCATGTCGCGCCGGTTGTCCCAGGTGGTCCGGCGGTTCTTGAATTTCCGTTCGTAGCGCTCGGCCTCTTTTTCGGCCTTGGCGCGATCGTCTTCGGTGATCTCCAGGCCGTAGCGCTCGAGCATGTACAGCGGCAGCTCGCCGTCGCCCTTGCACTTGTGCGTCTGGATGTGCCGCTCCTTGGGGTGGAGCTTGCGCGGGTGGTAGGGCCCCTTCTTCGCCACCGCGTCGGGGGGCGGAATGCGGGTGATGATCTTCGAGATCTCGATCTCGTAGGGCATCTCGCCGGTCAGCAGCGTCCACTCACGGCACTGCCACGCGGCCCAGTAGCGCAGGTACCACTTGCCCTTGCCCGCCATGCGCCGCTGCATCTTGCGCATGCGATCGTTCCAGATCCACGGGTTGGGTCGGTAGTGGAAGGCGTTGTTCCGCAGGTCCCAGCGATCGCCGTCGTGCTCGACGACCACCGTCTTGAGGAACGTGTTGCTGCGCGGGGGGTTGGGCGCAAACATCCGCCAGCTCTGGTTGGAGCCCGTGCCCCGTAGCCACCCGCTGAACACCGAGGCCGCGGGCGAGCGCCACTTGTTGAGGATGGGGTACTTGGGCAGCAGCGACAGGCCGACCGCGGCCGTGTGATAGACCACCGCGCCCAGGGCCAGGGCGCGCCCGAAGGCGGTGTAGGCCAGGGCGGGCCCGGGCTCACGCGCGCGACGAATGTCGGCGGCACGCGGGGGCAGGAAGCGGAACACCAGCCCAGTGACGGCGATGAGCGCGACCCAGCCGTAGGTGACCCGGGCCAGGTCCGAGATCCACTCCGGCTGCTCGATCTTGGCCCAGATGAGCGCCACGCCCATCAGGCCGAAGAGCAGCACGATCACGTCGGGGATTCGGCGGCCGCGGATCTTGACCTCGGTGGGCGCCTGCGCGGGCGCGAACCACTTGGCGTGACCCTTGGGCACCGCCTTCTTGAGGCCCGGGATCTTGAGCACCAGGCCCACCGCGCCCTTGACGATGCGGTTGGTCTCTTCGCCCTTCAGGAAGCCGACGTAGGTCATCAGCATGATCGGAGCGAACATGCCGATGTTCATGAACAGGATGAGGAAGCCGTGGAAGATGCACCCCAGCGTCAGCCACATCCGCCGCCCCAGGAAGTACGCCCGCAGGGTCTCCTGGTTGAAGTGCAGCTCCGGGATGTACAGCCACGGCACCCGATCGGTGATGTAGGGCAGAGCCCGGCCGCGTCGTAGCAGGGTGACCGGCCAGCGGCCGAGCAGGTACCACAGCACCACGAAGGTGGGGATGATGATGCCCCAGGCGACGTTGACCTTGAGCAGCGCCTCGGTGGGGTTTTGCGGCTTGTCCTTCACCAGCGACAAGCAAAAGGGCAGCACCAGGTAGTTGATGCGCCAGGCCAGGCCCCAGATGGCGACCAGCACCGCGCGGGCGCCCCAGCGTCGCCACCACGTGTCGCGCTCGCGGTACCAGGGCTGGTCGCGGTGCCGCAGGGTGAAGCGCAGCGACGCCCCGATGAGCGCCAGGGGGAAGAAGCGCTCCCACCAGTGCGTGACCCAGGTGTTGAGCCGGAAGAGGTTGGTGCCGAAGACCGCCGAGACCTGCTGCGTGATCCACTCGAAGCGGTAGAAGTGGTCCATGTTCAGCGCGTAGTAGAGCGCGTCGCCGGCCTTCCACACCGAGCCGGTCTTGACCGATCCGGTGGTGATGTAGATGGCGGCGATCTGAGCCATGAACAGGTAGCGCGGCCAGGCGGGCACCCGGCGGTAGATGGGCTCGCGGTGGCTCTGATCTTCGTCGGGGGACGCGTCGGGGTCGAACAATCGCCCCTTCTTGCGCAGCCTCCGGCAGCGCCACCAGTTGTCGAAGGACCAGGCGTGCCCCGTCTTGGCGAACAGCAGGATCAACCAAAAGCAGCGGTAGACGGTGTCCGTGCCCTCCCAGTACAGCGCGTTGCGGCTGTAGATGCCGCCCATCATGAACCAGGCGATGAGCCCGGTGGTGCGGCTGAAGAAGCCCGCGGCGTAGAGCAGCAGCACGCCGAAGAACGCGAGCATGTAGCCCACCACGAACTTCGGGCTGCCCCAGAAGTAGAACAGCGACGGCTTGTGCCACAGGAAGTTGGCGATGGACCAGCCGTCGAAGAAGCCCTCGTCGGGGCTCCAACCCCGTAACGAGGTGCGGCCGAGCTTCTCCTGGGCATACTGGAGATCGAAGATCCCCTCGTCGCTCCACAACATCCGCCAGTACGGCTCGAGGTTGAGGAAGCAGGCGATCGTCATCAGCGCGAAGCCGATGCGCAGGGCCGCGAAGGTGCGGGGGTCGTCGAGGGCCAGCAGGTAGCGACGCACCGACTCCACGCGAAGCCAGGCCAGCACCCCCACCAGCAGCACGAAGCCGAACACGAGCCAGCCGCAGTAGACGGCGAACTCGGGCGGAAACTCCGGGTACTTGTCCCGGTCCTTCATCATGGCCAGGACCGGGCCGGTCATCTCGGGCAGCACGGACACCTCAGTAACCGGCCTCGGCCACGGCCTCGGCTACGGCGCGCAAGAAGTCGAAGCGCACCTGGTAGGCCTTGGCCTGCAGGGCGAGCCCCTCGATGTGATGACCTTGTCCCTCGAACTCGACGTACTGTACGGGCAGGCTCAGGGCCTTGGCCGCTTCGACGAACTGACGGCTCTCGTCGACCGGCACGCGCCAGTCCTGGCTGCCGTGGGTCACCAAGATCGGCGAACGCAGGCGCGCCACGTGGGTCAGCGGGCTGCGGTCCTTCATCTTGGCCAGGTCCTTGGCCACGTTCGGGTCTCCGCTCTCCAGCACCACCCAGTCGGGGATATTGGTCGCATCGTAAAAAGTCTTAATGTCGGAAAAGCCGGCGTGGGCCAGCCCAAAGCCAAAGTGATAGAGGTCGTTGTGACCGTTGGTGCTCGGCGGGAAGGTCAGGGCGCGCATCGTGGCGTAGCCGCCGTGGCTGCCGCCGTACACCCCGATACGGTGCGAGGACAACCCCAGCTGCGTCTCCACCCAGCGCGCGACGTGGAACAGGTCGACGATCTCGTCGCCGCCCAGGTCCTTGTCGTTGAGCGAGTAGAACGCCTTGCCGAAGCCCGAGCTGCCGCGCACCGCGGGGGAGATGACCGTCATGCCCGCGGCGCACATGATCTGGTCGAAGGTCGAGTAGCGGTTCCCGCCGCCATAAAAGGCGGTGATCATCGCCATGCGCTGCGCATCCTCGGCCAGCGGCTCGCGGGGCTCGAGCAGGAACGCGTGCAGCTGTCGGGTCTTGCCCGTGGCCGGGTCCTCGTCGAAGGTGGGGATCGAGACCGCGCTGGCCTTGCACGCCACCAGCCCGCGCTCGAGCTCCGGGGACAGGCCGATCACCTCGTGGGTGGTGATGTCGTCGCGGCTCAGGTCGATTTCCAGGGTCTGGTGCACCACGTCGGGCGAGCGGTGGGTGACCAGGGCCCGCCCGTGGTGGGCATCGCTGATGTCGGCCGTGCCGGGCAGGCGCTGCGACGAGCGCTCCGCCCCCGTGCGTGCGTCCAGGCGCACCAGCGTGGAGCCGGCCGGGCTGCGGTGCACCGCGATCACCTCGTCGCCGGACAGGTGCGCCGAGGTGATGCCCTCTTTGTAGCGCGTGCGCTGGGTGACCTTCCCGCGCTTTCGCGAGTACGCGTAGAGGTTGGAGTAGCCGTCGTCGTTGGCCGTGAACAGCAGCGTGTCCTCGTCGAGCCAGCCGTCGATCGTGCCCGGGGCGTTGCGCGGGGTCTTGGTGCGGGTGATCGGCTTGGCCACCGGCGTGCTCGCGTCGAGATCGACGCGCACCAGCTGCCCGCGATTGCGATCGCCCTCGACCTGCGCGTTGAAGTAGATCTCGGTGCCGTCGAGCGAGAACTGAGGCTCGCTCCAGCTGAAGGTCAGCGCGGGCGAGTCACACACCACCTGGCGCTCGTCCCCCGACTCCACGTCGCGCAGCACCAAGCACGTCTCGAAGGGCGCCTTTTGGCCCTTGCGAGGCAGGTACGCGATGGTCTTCTTGTCGGGCGAAAAGCCCAGGCCATAGACGTAGTCGTGCTGCGTGACCTGAGCGAGCTCGCCGGACTTCAGATCCAGCGTCCACAGGTTCATCTGCTCGTCGTTGCTCGCGTCGGCGTGCAACCAGAGTGTCTCGCTCGCCTCGTGGTGATGGATCGACCACAGGCTGCGCTTGGACCAGTCGACGTCGCTCAGCGCTCGGCCCGTGGCCAGGTCGAAGCGATCGATGGCGCCCGCCTTTTTGCCCACGTCGAGCATCCGCAGCGTGTATTGCTCGCCGAGCTCGTAGTAGAAGACTGCCCCCGTCTCCAGGCTCGGTCGGAAGCGACCGTAGGGGAAGCCCGCCAGGAAGGGTCGCAGGTCGACCTTGCGATCGAAGTAGCTCGCGTACACGGGCGCCGCCTCGGCGTCGTCGGGCTCCGGTTCGGGCTCCTGCGCCGCTTCTTCGGCTCCCGCCGGGGGCTCCGCCTCTGGATAGGGCGTTGCCGCATGGGGAGGCGCACATGCCGCAAGGGCGAGACCAAGCCAGATCCACGGACGGAGCCGCATGAGCGCCATCTGACAATGGCTCCCCCTCGGACACAAGGGTCGCGCACGTTTTGCGACCGTCTACGACCCTCGTTGTCCACTCCATGCGGCCTGCGCTATGGCCATCGGCGTGAGTCAACCCCGCTTGGCATTGATGGTGGTCGCCGCGCTGATGGGAAGCGGCGCACTGGCCTGTCGTCTCGAGACGCAAACTCCCCCGATCGCCGAGCCCATGGCCCCCGACTTTCAGCTCCCGGCTCACGACGGTGCACAGGTGACGTTGGGGAAGCTCATCGAAGAGGGTCCCGCGATCCTCGTGTTCTATCGCGGTCACTGGTGAAGCTACTGCCGTCGCCAGTTGGGTGACCTGGCCGAAGTCGCAGACGAGCTGGCCGCCGAGGGTATCTCGATCGCCGCGATCTCCGTGGACTCCGTCGAAGACTCGGCCGCGCTCGCCGAGCGACTCGGCGTCGGGTTTCCATTGCTCAGCGATCCCGATGCCCGGGTGATCGACCGCTACGGCGTGCGCATGAAGGGCGAGACCCTCGCGGTCCCGGCCACCTTCATCGTGGGGCGCGACGGGACCCTCGCGTGGCGCCATGTCGGCGAACGTGCGCTCGATCGCCCGCCGCTGTCGCAGGTGAGGCAAGAAGCCACGCGTTGAATCGCAGCGACCCCCCCCGTAGACTCGAACACTGCGACGTCGGGGGCTTCGGTCGTGCGTCGCATCGGGGGGTCATGCAAATCGAGCAACGTCACTGGAGCGCGAGCCAGGGCTGGCAGATCCTGAGCGCGAACCCGGCGAGCCAACGAGCCCAGCTGGCGCTCGTATTCGGCGACGCCGCCACGCTGAGCGACGAGGAGGCCTTGACCGCGGTGCGGCGGGCCTACCCCGAAGCGATCCTGGCCGGGTGCTCCACCGCGGGAGAGATCCACGGCGTCGCCGTCAGCGACGACACGCTGGTCGTCACCGCCCTATACCTCGAGCACGGCCGCTGCACCCTCGCCCGCGTCGCCCTCGACGACCACGAGAGCAACCGTGAAGCCGCCGTCGCCTTGGCCCACCAGCTGCCCACCGACGACCTCGTGCACGTGCTCGTGTTCTCCGACGGCCTGAGCGTCAACGGCACCGAGCTCGCCGAAGGGCTGCACGGCGCCCTGCCCAAGGGCGTCACCGCGACCGGAGGCCTCAGCGGCGACGGCAACCGTTTCGGTCGCACCGTGGTCTGTGCCGATGCCGTCGGCCGCAGCGGAGACGTCGTCGCCGTCGGCCTGCACGGCTCGCGCCTCCAGGTCGGCTACGGCTCCCTGGGCGGCTGGGATCCCTTCGGCCCCGAGCGCGTGATCACCCGGGCCGAGGGCAGCGTGCTCTACGAGCTCGACGGCCGACCCGCGCTCGACCTGTACGAGGAATACTTGGGCGAGCACGCGTCGGGGCTTCCCGCCACCGGCCTGCTCTTTCCCCTGATGATCCGTGCCCCCCACTCGGAGCAAGCCGGGCTCGTGCGCACCTTGGTCGCCATCGACGAAAAAGAGCGCAGCGTCACCTTCGTCGGCGAAATGGCCCAGGGGCACCACGCCCGGCTCATGAAGGCCAACTTCGATCGACTCATCGATGGCGCCCTGGGGGCTGCTCAGAGCGCGCTGACGGGACTTCGCGAGCCAGGGGCCGAACTCGCGCTATTGGTGAGCTGCGTGGGACGGAGGCTCGTGCTCAAACAGCGGACCGAAGAAGAGCTCGAGGCCGTGCGGGAGGTCGTGGGCCCCGAGACCATCTTGTCCGGGTTCTACTCCTACGGAGAGATCTGCCCCGCGGGCGTCGCGGCTGATTGCGAGCTCCACAATCAAACCATGACCGTCACCACGCTTCGCGAGGTCTGAGGGTCCCGGTCTTCATGCATCGCCTGCTTCGACGCCAGCTCCGGCGGCACCTCGCGGAAGGGGAATCGCTCCCCGAGTCGGTCGAACGCCTGCTCGAGGCCGTCAGCGCGGCCTACGAGCAGTCCGACGACGATCGGCGCCTGCTCGAGCGCTCGCTCGAGCTCACCTCGCGCGAGCTCATGCAGCGCAATCGCGAGCTGCAAGCCGACGTCGAGGGGCGCGTCCGCGCCGAGCAGGCGCTGCGCGATCGCGAGGCCCAGACCCGGGCCATCCTCGCCGCCCTGCCCGACCTACTGCTCGTCGTCTCACCCCACGGCGAGGTCCGGGAGATCCACAGCGTTGGTCGCAGCTTCTTGCCCGAGCCGATCTCCGACCTCCAGGGGCGCCCGCTCGCCGAAGTCTTGCCCGCCCAGCTGCTCGGTCCGCTCGTCCCCGCCATCCGCGAGGCCACCGTCAGCCAGAAGCCTCAGCGCCTCGAGCTGAGCCTGTCCGAAGGCAACCGTCGCAAGCGCTACGAGGCTCGGCTCACCGTCAGCGTCGTGGGTGACGTCGTCATGCTCATCCGCGACCAGACCGAGCGCGTGCGCATGGTCGAGCGCCTGCGCGTCGCCGACCGCATGGCCTCCGTCGGCACCCTTGCCGCTGGCGTCGCCCACGAGCTCAACAACCCGCTCGCCTACGTGCTCGGCAACATCGAGCTCATGCGGCAGGAGCTCAACGAGCCCGCGCTCGATCGCGACGAGATGAACACCCTGGTCGCCGACGCCCTCGATGGCGCCCGACGGATGCGGACCATCACCCAGGACCTTCGAACGTTCTCGCAGCCCCACTCCGAAGTCGTCGAGTCCGTCGATCCCCGGGCCGTCATCGACTCCGCGCTCAAGATGGCCGGCACCGAAATTCGCCACCGCGCCGTCCTGCGCCGCGAATACCGGAGCATTCCGCCCGTTCACGCCGAGGCCAGCAAGCTCGGCCAGGTCTTCCTCAACCTGGTGATCAATGCCGTGCAGGCGCTCCCCGTCGGCGAGGCCTCCTCCAACGAGATCGTCTTGCGCACCATGACCGACTCCGAGGGCTACGCCGTCGTCGAGGTCTGCGACACCGGGCCGGGCATCCCCGTCCACCTCCAGAGCCGGATCTTCGAGCCCTTCGTCACCTCCAAGCCTCGCGGCGTGGGGACTGGGCTCGGCCTGTCGATCTGCCACAACATCGTGACCTCGCTCGGCGGGCACATCTCCGTCCATCAGCGTCCCGATCGAGGGACCATCTTCCGCGTCCGCTTGCCCCCGAGCGGCAAGCCCATCTCTCGGCGGCGGCCCACCGCGGGCAACCTACCCATGATGCGCGATCGCACCGTCGCGCGGCAGCGGGTGCTC
Organism: Myxococcota bacterium; assembly: GCA_039028615.1. Taxonomy (GTDB): domain Bacteria; phylum Myxococcota_A; class Polyangia; order Nannocystales; family Nannocystaceae; genus Paraliomyxa. The sequence goes on from JBCCHT010000042.1 coordinate 73,093, forward strand.
ATCATCGACGACGACAAAATGGTCGGCAACACCCTGCGGCGGCTGCTGTCCAATCGAGACGTGATGGTGGCTCGGAGTGGGCGCGAAGGGGTCGAGGTCTTGCGGGCGAACGATCAGTTCGACGTGGTGCTCTGCGATCTGATGATGCCGGAGATCTCAGGCATGGATGTGTACGACCTCGTCAATGCAGAGCGGCCGGATCTGGCGGCTCGGTTTGTCTTCATGACGGGGGGGGCGTTTACGGATCGGGCTCGGGCGTTCTTGGATAAGGTGGGGAATCCTCGCTTGGAGAAGCCCTTTGATGCGAAGACGTTGCATGCGGTCTTGGCGGGGGAGTATGGGTGAGGCGGGGTCTTTGTTTGTGTAAGTAGGGGGTTGTTCGAGGAGGGGAGTGTTTCGCGTGGGAGCCGAGAACCTTCGAGCGAAAGGCTCGCCTGTTGACGGCTGGAACCCTCCCCGGACGTGCTCGGCGGCCGTTTCAGCGGAGTGTTTCGAAACGGGTTCGGCGGCCGCCTCCGCGCGACCGGGTCCCCTCCATCCTACGCGGCTTCGCTTCAGCCCTCCCCGCACGCTTCCTCCCGTTCGGGGGTAAGGGCGGATCTTGCTCCGCGAGCCCTCGCCGTTGGCAGGCCCGTCCACCCCTACGGGGACTCCGCGGCGACGCTACTTGTACTCGATGAGCCGACTTCGCTTGCCGCGAATCCGACCCATGTGGAACTTCAGTACGCCCTGCAGCTCCGCGAATCGTCCGACGGCGACGGAGACGGAGTACGCGGCGGCGTCTGCCCGGTTGCGTCCCGTCGATCGCTTGAGCTTGTAGACCTTCGCGACCGTGATCGGGTACCCGGCGAACAGGGCCAGGCTGGCGCCGAGGGTCGGTAGGGCGGCACCGATGGCGACGCCGGGGAGGACGGCGCCCCAAAACCAGATCCGTTGGTTTTCGCGGACCCAGTGCCGCGAGGGAGCTTCGCCGTGGATGGCTGCTCCTTCGGCGTAGGCATGGCCAGCGCGAACCGAGCGCTTCCACCATTGGCCGGCCTCGGTCATCGCCGCATCGTGCAGCGTCATCTCGTGATCGATGCGGTCGATGCGGTAGCCGACGTCTCGGTATCGCACGCACAGCTCGGGCTCTTCCCCCGCGATCAACGACGGGTCGTAGCGTCCTGCCTTTTCGAAGGCCTCGACCCGCATCATGGCATCGCCGCCGCAGGTGTAGGCCTCGCCCACGGGCGTGTCCCACTCGACGTCGATGATGCGGTTCCAGACGGTCGCGTCGGGGAAGCGCTCGCGCCTGCGGCCGCCGACGGCCGCGACGACCGGGTGTTGCTCGAGGTGATCGTGCGCCGACTCGAGCCAGCCATCGACGACCTCGCAGTCGCCGTCGACGAACTGCACGTAGCGCATGTCGGGCATCAGCTCGAGCAGTCGCTCGTAGCCCTCGTTGCGCGCGCGGGCCGCGGTGAAGGGCACCGACATGTCGAGTTCGAGGACCTCCGCCCCGATCTCTCGCGCCTTCTCGGCGCTGCCGTCGGTGGAGTTGGAGTCGACATAGACCACGTGCTGCACGCGGCCCACGAGCGACTTCAGACAGCGCACCAAACGCTCGCCCTCGTTGCGTCCAATGGCCACACAGCCGACGTCTTGGAGCTTCCCCATCGATGGCTTCTCCTGTTGGCTCGGGTGCGACCCGAGGGAAGCCAAAGTAGCAGAATGTCCGGGGGCGCGCGACGGCCCGGCCCACCCCGGTTGGCTCACGTGGTGGTATAGGCTCGGGGCAGCAGGTGCAGTGATGTCCCGAGAGTTGTTCGAGCCCCATCCGATGACCGGCTATCGGTTCGTTCCCGGACTGCGCACGCGGGTCCCCCACGTGGGGGGCGGCTACGAGATCCAGTGCAACCGGGCCGGCTATCGCTGCCGCCACGAGGTCACGCCGGACAAGCCCCCGGGGACCTTCCGCCTGCTGGTCTTCGGCGACGGCCACACCGCGGGCACCGGGGTCGACGGGGCCCAGCGCTTCACCGACCTGCTCGAGCGTCGTCTCGGCACCTACGTCCAGGTGCTCAATTTCGGCCTGCCCGGTTCTGGCACCGACCAGCAATTGCTGGCCTTCCGTCAGCACGGTCGCGAGATCGAGCACGACCTGCTGCTGCTGTGCCCTCAGGTCGAGAACATCCTGCGCAATCTCGAGTCGCACACCGTCGTCCCGTCGACGGACCTCGACGCCGAGACTCCCGCCGTCCGACCCAAGCCTCGCTTCACCCTCGAAGGCGACGAGCTCGTCCTGCATCCCCCGCCCGCCGACGACCCGGCCGAGCCTACCGAGCCCGAGCCCCCCGCTCTCGCCGAGCAAGATCCACCCCCGCTCGTCCGTGGTCTGCTCCGCCGGGTCACCGCCGAAGTCGAGAAAAAGGTGCCCGGCTTCCACGCCTTCTCCCGCCGCGTGCGAGGCGTCAGCTACCCCGAGCAGTACGCCGATCCCCATGATCCCGCCTGGCTGCTCATGAAGCGAATCCTGAGCACCTTCATCAGCGAAGCCCACGCCCCCGTCGTCCTGGCGCCCATCCCCACCTCGGCCCATGTCGAGGGCGGGCTCTCGGCCGACTCCTACCTCACCCGCTTCGGCGAGCTCTCCGTCGAGGCTGGGTGCGAAATGGTGAACCTGCTCCCCATGTTCTTCGACGAGCCGAGAGCCGTCCGCCACCAGTGCCGCTTCGAGCAGGACCCGCGCCCCACCGCCAAGGGCCACACCCTCTTCGCCGACGGGCTACTCCCGCACCTCCGCCCCTACGTCGCCCGCTAGCTCCGTTTCCGGCCACCCGGCGACCGGAGAGGCGTCATCATCGCAGGCCGGGGCCCAGCAGGCCCCGTGCACCGCAGCGGGCAGAGGCCTACGAGCAATCCTGTCCAACCACCGTAGAACCCCCGGAGCGTCAGCCTTTGACGTGCTCATCGAACCAATCGAGAAACCGATTCGCAAAGTCGATCTGGTGCGCCCGCTCCCCGAGCCCATGTCCTTCGCGAGGATAGAGCACCAGCTCCGTCTCGGTCCCCGCATACCGAAGCGCCCGATAGAGTTCCTTACCCTGACCCGGCGGAACCCGCGTGTCTTCCTGACCGTGCACCACGAGCGTCGCGGTGGTGCTCCCCTGCGTATTGGCCATGGGCGAGCGCTCCCACGCCAGCGCATGATGCTCGTAGGGCCACAGGTTCCAGTGCACGAGCGAGTTCTCGTGCTCGATCTCGGAGGTCCCGGTGAAGGAGATCCAGTTGGTGATGGCCGCCCCGACCATGGCCGCCTTGAAGCGCTTGGAGTACTTGGTCGCGGCGATGCCCGAGAAGTAGCCGCCGTAGCTCCAGCCGCCCATGCCCACGCGAGCTTCGTCGACGAGGCCCTCGGCGACGAGGTGATCGATCCCCGCGAGGACGTCCTCGAATTCCTTGCCGCCGAGATCACCATGGTCGGCCTTGCCGAAGGCGACGCCGCGGCCCTGGGAGCCGCGGTAGTTGGGCTCGAGGACGACGTAGCCACGGGTGGCGAACAGCTGGGTGGGGTAGCCGGAGCGCGTGTTGAAGCCGTTGAGGGTGATGCCCTCGGGGCCGCCGTGCACGAGGACGGCGAGGGGATAGCGGGTGCCCTCGGCGTAGTCGACCGGGAGGGTCAGCACGCCCTCGATGACGGTGCCGTCGGCGGCCTTCCACTCGATGACGCGGCGCTCGCCGAGGCGCTTGGTGTCGAGCTCGGGGTTGCTGTTGGTGCGACGCCGTAGCGAGCTGGAGCCGCCCGCGTAGACTTCGCGCGCATGCTCGGGTCGCTCCCCTGCACACGCGAAGGTCTTTCCGTTGCGGGTGGCATCGGCCACGCGACATACGGGGGTGTTGATCTTCTCCCCGCTCATCACCCCACGGATGGTGATGCGATGAAAGGCGGTCTGGGTGCCCTTGTTGGAGAGCATGGCCATGTCGTCGACCCCGATCCACCGGAACCACTGGCCCGTGCCTTCGTAGTCGGCGGTGAGCGCCTTGGCGGTGCCGCCTTCGGCGGGCACGAGGTGCAGGACGCCCGCGGTGGGGTCGGAGATGTCGACGGCGCCCAAGAAGGCGATGTGCTCCCCCTTGGGCGACCACTCGATGTGGCCGAGCTTGCCCGCGGTGTCGCAGAGCTTGGACAGCTCGCCGCCCTCGGCGGAGATCGTGTGCAAGCGGCTGTACATCATCACCGCGTCGATGTCGGCGCGCTCGTTGGTCTGCACGGCGAGGCGCTCACCGTCGGGGGACCAGGCCATCTGGACGATGTGGATGTCGGCCGGGCTGATGGCCTTGGATTCCCCGGAGCGCAGGTTCTTGATCCACAGCCGTCGCGCGGTGCCGTGGACGTCGCCGATGTGCCAGTCACGGCCCTCTTTGCGGTCGCGCTTCTCCTTGCTGCTGGGCACGCGGTCGGCGAGGTAGGCGATGCGCTTGCCCTTGGGGCCCCATGCGAAGGACCGCACGCTGAAGGTGTCTTCGGTGAGCGCCTCCGCTTCGCCGCCGTCGATGGGCACGGCGTAGACCTGGGTGTGGCGGGAGCCGGGGCGTCGTGAGAGGAAGGCGATGCGCTTGCCGTTGGGAGACCACTCGGGCGAGCGGGCGTTCGATCCGGCGCTGGTGTAGGCGCGTGGCGTGCCGCCGCGGACGGGTACGACCCAGATCTGGCTGCGCATGTGTGCGGGGCCCTCGAGCGAGTCGGCGGGAATGCGGAGGACGTAGGCGATGCTCTTGCCGTCGGGGGACAGGGCGACGTCGGAGACGTACTGGAGGTCGACGACGGTCTCGACGTCGAGCAGGTCGGTGCGGGCCGGGCTGGCTGCGAGCGCGGGGGCGGTAGTCGGAACGGTGGCGGCACTCGCGGGGGAGGCACAACCCCAAAGGAGCGAAGCGAGCGCGAACGTGGAGAGCCTACGCATGAGAGGCGGACCATACCGCGGGGTCACGGCGGTGTCCGGCCCCTGTTATCGTGGGGCGCGTTCGCGGCACCCGCCCATGCCCGAGGACACCACCAAAGTCGACGACTGGGTTTTCCAGCCGACCGTCGCCGAGCCGCCCGGAGCCGTGGCGGCGCGTGATGCCGATGCGCGCGAGGCTTCCCGCGTGCAGGGCACGGCCGGCAACACACCGCACGACGCACAGCCGGACGAGACCGACCCCGAGCTCCTCGGGCGCTTCAAGATCATCGGTCGCCTCGGTCGGGGCGGGATGGGCACGGTGCTCGAGGGCTACGACGAGACCCTCGATCGGCGGGTTGCGGTCAAGCAGCTGCACGCAGACGCGGGGCGAAGCCACCGCCGTCGGCTCTTGCGAGAGGCGCAGGCGCTGGCTCGGCTCTCGCATCCCAACGTGGTGCAGGTCTACGACGCAGGCGAGCAGGACGGCCGCCTGTTCATCGCGATGGAGCTGGTGCCCGGCCAGACGCTGTGGGAGTGGCAACGCACGCCCCAGCCGTGGCTCGAGTGCCTGCGCGTGTACACGGAGGCGGCACGCGGACTCGCGGCCGCGCACGCGGAGGGCATCGTCCACCGCGACTTCAAGCCGGCCAACTGCATCATCGGCGACGACGGACGCGTGACGGTGCTCGACTTCGGCCTGGCCCGCGGCATCGACGATGACGATGACGACTCGCAGGTCCAGACGCTCACGCGGCCCGGCGAGGGCAAGACGGGCCTGCTGGCGGCCGCGGCGGGCGAGACCAAGGTCGAGACCGGCGCCGACCTGCCGCCCCCGAAGCCGGAGCCGAAACCCCTCGTTCCGGGCAACACCGCCTTCGATTCGGAGGTCGCCACGCTGCCCCGCACGCCGCCGTCGGCGGGGGGAACGAAGCGACGTCCCACCGATTCCAATAGCGCGCTGTCGCAGCGCCTGACTCGGACGGGGGCGCTGCTGGGAACGCCGGCCTACATGGCGCCCGAGCAGGCGGCGGGGCTGCTGCCCGATGCGCGCAGCGATCAATTCAGCCTGTGCGTGGCGCTGTTCGAGGCGCTGTTCGGAGAGCGGCCCTACGGGAGCAGCCCGGGCATGGCGTTGTTGGTCGACGAAGAGCCGACCCTGGTCATCCCCAAGACGCGCCCCGGATTGCCCGCGGTGCCGGGGTGGCTGAAGGCGGCCCTCACCCGAGGCCTGCACAGAGACAAGGACGAGCGCTTTCCCAACATGAACGCGCTGATCGCCACGCTGCGCCGCGGGCAACGACAGCGACGGCGACGACGGCTGGCGCTGGCGCTGGCCGGGGTGGGGGCATTGATGACCGCGGGGGTGGTGGCCTCGGCCCGCGAGGCGCCCTGCGAGGGCATGCGCGACGCGGGGATCGTGGCCTGGGATCAGCAGCGTGCCAACGTACGCGAGGCTCTGCAAGCGCAGGGGGGCGAAGATGCGGGGTCGATCTGGACGGCCACCGAGCGCGGGCTCGACGAGTACACGCGGGCGTGGAGCGAGGCCCGAGCGCGGGCCTGCGAGGCGACCCATGTGGAGCGCGTGGCGAGCGTGGAGCGACTCGAGCGTCGCACCGCGTGCCTCGATGGTCGTGCGATGCGAGTGCAGGCGACGGTGGAGCAGCTCGCGGAGGCCGATGCGATGGTGGCCGCCCACGCAGCCCAGGCGGTGCGCTCGTTGCCGCGGATCGAGCCCTGTCTCGACATCGAGCCGGGCGGGCCACCTCCGCTGCCCGAAGCGCTCACCGCCGACGCCGAGCAGGTGCATCGATTGATCGCTCGCTCGTGGGCCTTCGATGCCACCGGCCGTGCGGCGCGAGGCCTCGATGCCGCCGAGGCGGCGGTGCTCCAGGCGATCGCGCTGGGCGACGCGGGGGCGCCGTTGCGAGCAGAGACCCAGCACAACCGAGGTCGGCTCTATCGCGCGGTCGGTCGGCTCTCCGAGGCGCGACGCGACCTCGAGGCGGTGGTCGAGCAGGCGGAGCTGTCGAACGATCAATCGCTGGCCATCGAGGCGCTGCGGACCTTGCTGATGGTGGCGCTCGACGAGGCCGATCGCTCGGCCGCCGCAGCGTGGATCACCGTGGTGCAGGGCAAGCTGCGACGCTCGGCCACACATCGGCCACGCCATCAAGCGGAGCTGAACTACCTGCGGGGTCTGCTCGCGCTGCACGATCAGAACTACGACGACGCGTCCGAGTCGCTCGAGGCGGCCACGAAGGCGTTCGACGAGCTGGGCGCCGATGCGACCCTGGCCAAGGGCCAGGCACTGCTGAAGCTGGCGATCGCCCGCGGCTACTTGCACGACGACACCCGGGCGGGACAGACCTTCGAAGAGGCCCTGTCGTTGGCCGAGCGCGAGGGCTTGCGGCCGCTGACCGCCGAGGTCCTGCACGAGCAGGGCCGCTACCACGAGCAGCAGGGGCGACACGACGAGGCCGAGACCGTGCTGCGACGGGCACTGGCGCTGGAGGTCGGTTTCGACGGCCCCAACTCGCCGGTCACCATTCGCACCCGCACCGTGCTCGCCCGCATGCTGTCGCGCCGCGGCGAGCTCGACGAGGCTCAGCGCCTGGTCGAGGCCGCCCGCAAGAGCCTGGGCCCCTCGGTCTCTGCGCGGAGTCGGGCTCAGGTCATGACGCTGCTCGCCAGCGTCGTGCGCATGAAGGGCGAGTGGGAAGTGGCGCTCGGCCACTACCGCCGCGCCCACGAGGCCTGGTCGAGCCTGTCCTCGCCCGACGAGATCGAGCTGGCCATGCTCGACACCTCGATGGCCGACTGCATGATGATGATGGGCCACAACGACGCCGCCAAGGCCCGCTACGAGACGGCGATCCAGATCCTCAAGGTGCGTGCGGCCGACGATGACCCGCGGCACGTCTACCCGCTCTTCGGATTGGGCCACGCGCTCGTCGAGCTGGGCGATCAGCCCGGCGCCGTCGATGCCTATCGCCGGGCGCAAGCCATCCAGGCGGGTGTCGGTGAAAACCCGGAGCTGAGCGCCATACTGCGTTGGGAGCTGGGTCGAACGGTGCTCGGCCTCGATTCGAGCACCGATCTCGAACGGGCCGAGGCCACTCGACACGTCGCGGCGGCACGAGAGTATTATCGGAGCATCGACGACGCGGACATGGTGGCTGAGATCGACGCCTTCGTGTCCAAACGCGATCAACCCCAACCGGATCAACAACGATGAAGACCATCTACATCCACGGCAGCGACGACGGAATCAAATGGGGCGAGGATGGCGGCAGCGCGTCCTTGAAGAACGACTCGTCCTCGTGGGGCGAGGGCGTCGAGTTTCGCCAGCACCCCAGCTCGGAAAAAGACGTGTACGTCGCCTCGAGCGGCAGTGACGTTCACTTCTCCCTCGACAAGACCGACGCGGATTCCTCGCTCGGCAGCGGCCCCGTCGAGATGAAGCCGAGCTCCGATCAGTCCGTGGTCCTCCAAGAAGACACCAGCGCCGCGCAGGCCACCAAGCGGGGCAAGCGTTGGTACAGCGGGTATGTACAGTCGTAGCCGCTGCTGGCAACAGTAGCTGCCACTCACGACCGCAGGTCGGGCCGAATCCGCACGTTTGGCTCGACCTGTTTGCAATTTCGGTAGGGGCTCCCGCACTTCGACAAAGGGAACCCTTCATCGATATTTTTTTGTTCACGAGTTGAAGAAATTCGAGAGCGGTGGCGACTCCTGTGTTGAGGGCCGGGCGTCATGAATCACCGGCCGAGTCCTCACCCCAACCCGCGGGCAACCCCATCAAACACGCCCGCTTCCCCATCCTCTGAGGGCGCCGCATTTCGCGGCGCCCTCCCCCTCGCAACCGAGGGGTCTGCTCCTGGGCGGCCGGCCTATCTATCTCCGGCCGCGAGCGAGTGAACCACCGGTTTGTGTAGCGACGGCGACTCGGCGATCGAGCGCGCGCACGTTTCCATCATTCAGCCGGTATGCGGCCTCCCGGGATGCTCGAGCGGATCTTCGAGCATCCCATTATTATGCCCGCCGCCCGAATGGCCGCGGCCGACTCGGGGTCCGGTCGCCGGGTGCCGCGTGAACCCGCGCCCACGGGCGGGTAGCCGCGCTGAGAAGCGCGCCGCGCATCGGGACACCGGTCGCATTGCTTCCCCGCGCTATCCTGCGGCGAATGCCTTCCCGGGAAGCCCTCAACCGCTGCCGCTACGACGGCTCGGACCGTGGTCACTACGAGAGTTGGTTTCAGCGGGCCAACCATCCGAGTCGACCCCTCGCGTTCTGGATTCGGTACACCATCTTCTCTCCCGCCGGGCGGGCTGCCGACGCGGTCGGTGAGCTGTGGGCGATCGTCTTCGACGGCGAGCAGCAGAAGATCACCGCCGTCAAACAAGTACACCCCATCGCCGACTGCGAGTTTTCCCCCTCGGGTCTCGCGGTGCGCATCGCCAGCTCCACGCTCGACAACGCGGGGCTCAGAGGCGAGGCCCGGCTCGGTGGGCGCCACCTCCAGTGGGCCCTGCGCTACGAAGGCAAGAAGCCGCCGCTGCTGCTGTTGCCGCCGCGCCTATACGACACTCCGCTGCCCAAGGCCAAGGCGCTCGTCGGCATGCCCCTGGCGCGCTTCAGCGGAGAGCTCCACGTCGGCAGCGAGCGCATCGAGGTCGAGGACTGGGTCGGCAGCCAGAACCACAATTGGGGGAAGCAGCACACCGATCACTATGCGTGGGGCCAGGTCGCGGGCTTCGACGACGAGCCCGACGCCTTCCTCGAGCTGTCCACGGCGCGCCTGCGCATCGGCCCGCTGTGGACACCGTGGCTCACGCCGATGGTGCTGCGCCTCGACGGGGAAGAGTACGCGGTCACTGGCTTGGGGCAGGCTCTACGCGCGAAGGGGCGGTTCCATCCCTTCGAGTGGACCTTCGCCACGCGTACGCCTCGGGTGCGCATCGAGGGGAAGATCCGGGCCGAGGCGCGAGACTTCGTGGCCCTGCGCTACGGCAACCCGCCGGGCGGCAGCAAGATCTGCCTCAACTCGAAGATCGCGTCCTGCGAGGTCACCGTGCATCGCTCCGGCCAGGCGCCGCGCAAGCTGGTTACGGGCAACCGAGCGGCCTTCGAGATCCTGCAGGACAACGCGCCCGCTGGCATGACGCCCGTGGCGTAGCGGGCGGAAGCTCTGCGATCTGTTGGAACGTAGGCGCGCGAGTTTGCGCGTGGCCGCTGTCCCTATTGCGCCGCGACGACGATTGGCTCGGGGGGGCCGACCTCGTTGCAGACGGCCTGCAACGCCGCCCACTCGTCGTCCGACAGCGCGGGCTCCCCTGCATGCGCGACCTCTTCGAGGTTCGCCTTCCGAGTCTCCCCCGACGGGTGCGTCGACAAAAACTCCACCGCCCCCGGCACGTCGTCTCCCGAGTCCTTCAGCCGCTCGAAGAAACTGAACAACCCCCGAGAGTCGATCCCCGCGGCGTTGAGCAGCTCGACCCCGGCTCGGTCGGCATCAAGCTCATCGCCGCGGCTGTAGTGATTGGTCAGCAGCGACTTCGCGACCTCTTCGTGCGACCCGTCGCCGGGCGTGAGCATGCCGAAGATCCCGTACCCCACCGCCTCGATGAGCCCCTCCGCCGGGTGTCGCTCGACGACGTGCCCCATCTCGTGCGCGAGCACTCCGGCGACTTCGTCGGGCCCTTCCGCCTGGTCGATGATCGGCTTGAAGATCACGACGTGCCCACCGGGCGCGGCGAAGGCGTTCACGATCTCCTGGTCGCTGACGTAGACCTTGAAGGTGCGGTCGTCGGCTTCCTTGGCCAGGCGTTTGACGAGGTCCTCGAGCACGGCGACGCCCTCGGGGTCGTTGCAGAAGTTCCCCTCTTCGGCGGTGCCCTTGATCATCTCGGCCCCGACGGCGTTTTCGATCCGCTCGGGCAGCAGGGGCGCGACGAAGCCCGACAGCAGCGGGAAGGACACGAAGCCCACCAGCAGGAGGATCGCCAGCAGGGTTCCGATGAACGCGAGGCGGCGGCTGCGTTTGGTGCGTTCGTCCACGGCGAAGGGAACGCTAGTCTCGGGATCGCCGGCTGTCGAGCGGCAATGCGCGCGGGACCGCATGCGTGCCTCGCAGAGCGCTCGCGCGGGCGCGCAGCGGCATCCTGCGCCGGCTTCGGCTGCAGGCGAAACCAAATGCGACGCTCGGTTCATGGACGCCGAGGGGCGACCATGAACCGAGCTCGTTGGAAGGACAGCGGGGTTGACCCAGGGGCCGCGGCGGGTGCCGGGCACGCTCACCTCGGGCGAAGCGCCGGAGCTGTCCGCCGCTTCTTTTGGCGGCTTGTGGACAGACGGTGGAGTTCGCGGGGTGAAGTGCCGGTCTGGCGCGGCGCTGTCGACTAGTTCAACGTCCCAGACGTCGAAGTTGTTTCATCGAACGAAGCGTCGGACGACGATGAGCAAGGGCTGCGGCACGGGGCTTCGCGTGGTGCTGGCCCAGGCGGAGCGGCTGCTGCGATAGGGATGGCGGCCTTCGTAGGCGGTGGAGCGACCCCCGAACAGATCGGTCCAGGAGCGACGCTGCGCCTGAGCCCCGAGCACCTCGACCTCGTCGAGGTAGGCGTTCATGCGGCTGTGCCGAAGCTCGGCGTCGGCGGCAAACCAGACGAAGGCGGCGACGAGGGCGAGCAGGTACTGACCCCACCACAGGCCGGCGAGACCCATGACCAACGCGAGGCCCTTGCCGATGCGAGCGGCGATCTCGGTGGCGCGCGTGGAGCCCTTGCGCTCGGCCAACAGCGCCCGCAGAGCACGGCCACCGTCCATGGGGAACGCGGGTAGGAGATTGAAGGTGCCGAGCACGAGGTTGGCGACCATGACGCCTCCGACCATCGAGCTGAGCAACGGCACGCCCGCGAACACGGGTGACAGCACCCACAAGCCGGCGGCGAGAGCGAAGTTCACGGCCGGGCCAGCGAGCGCGACGGCGAGCTCTTGTCGCGGCGCAGCGGGCATACCCTCGAGCTGCGCGACGCCCCCAATCGGGGAAAGCACGATACGCCGGGTTCGAATGCCGAAGCGGCGAGCCATGAGCGCGTGACCCAGCTCGTGGAGCAAGACCGACGCGAATACGGCGAGCAGGAAGCCCACGCCGAGTACTACGGCGAGGCCCGAGCCTGCCCCGGACCAGGCAGACCACGCGGACCAGGCCACCAGCAGCAGGAACGAGGCGTGGACGTAGGTGTCAATGCCCGCGAACCGACCGAGTTTCCAGGACCATTTCATTGCTCGGACAACGTAGGCCTCATCCGAGGGAAAGCAAGGGGTGTGCCGGGATCACATTTCTTTGCAAAACGTTGTGCATTGGCGTGAAACATCGGGTCCGGCGAGGACGTAGGGCCCGCCGGATCGGCTCGATCGGGCTGCTACCATCCCCGCGTCGTGCTTCGCCTGACACCTTTGCTGCTGTCACTAGTGCTCGTGTCGATCGGCACGGGCTGCCCGAACGAACCCCACGCGAGCGCGGGCACTCCGGCCGCGAAAACCAGCGCGAAGCCTGGAGCACCGACTCCGCCTGCACCGAAGGCCGAGGCGCCGGACAAAGGGCCGCAGTTCGTCGCGGCGGGCGAAGGCGCGGTGGACGAAGTCGTGCGGCACGCGAGCGCGAAGGCGAAGACCGACGAGCGGCAGCTGGTCGTTTATGTCGGCGCGTCGTGGTGCGAGCCGTGCATGGACTTCCACCACGCGGTCGAGCGCGGCGAGCTCGACGAGGCGCTGGCCGGCGTTCGCTTCGTGGAGTTCGATTCCGATCGCGACGGCGCTCGCCTGCGCGACGCGGGCTACGGCGGCCGACTGATCCCTCGCTTCGTGGTGCCCGGACCCGACGGACGCAGCTCCGAGCGGCGGATCGAAGGCGGCATCAAGGGCGAAGGCTCGGTCGCCCACATCATGGGGCGACTGGGCCCGCTGTTGGGCACGACCCCCGGCTGAGGAACGACCATGTCCGAGACGCTACTGCTGCACGACGACACCATGATCGACCACGATCCCGGGCGGGGTCACCCCGAGCGGCCCGATCGCTTGCGCGCGATCATGGCTCATCTGTCCGAGCACCCCGTGGCCGGTACTCGCATGATGACGCCGAGCCCGGTGCCGCGCCCCACCGCGCTGCGCGTGCACGACGAAGAGCACATGCGACATGTCGATGCGGCGCGGGGGCTTCACCAGCGCTTCGATCCCGACACCGTCGCCTCGCCTCGCAGCATCGACGCGGCCTATCTCGCGGCGGGGGCCGCCGTGCAGGCGGTCGACGAGGTGCTCGACGGGCGGGCCCGCAATGCGTTCGCTCTCGTGCGCCCGCCGGGGCACCACGCCGAGCCCAGCCGCGCGATGGGCTTTTGCTTCCTGAACAACGTGGCCATTGCGGCCGAGCACGCGCTGGCCCGCCCCGAGATCGAGCGCGTGATGGTGATCGACTGGGACGTGCACCACGGCAACGGCACCCAAAACGCGTTCTATGGCCGCCGTGACGTGCTCTTCGCCAGCTCGCACCAGTTTCCGTTTTATCCGGGCACGGGTGCGCTGGCCGAAGAGGGCACGGGCGAGGGCCAGGGCTATACCGTCAACGTGCCGCTGCCCGGGGGCGCGACCGATGGTGACTATCGGCGGCTCTTCGGTGATCTCGTCGCGCCCGCGGCCGAGCACTTCGATCCCGACCTGGTCCTGGTCTCGGCCGGGTTCGATGCGCATCGTCTCGATCCGGTCGGGGGCATGGCGATGAGTGCCGAGGGCTTCGCCGACCTGTGCGCCACGATCAAAGCGGTGGCCGACGCCCGAGCGAACGGCCGCCTGGTGCTGGTACTCGAAGGCGGCTACGACCTGTCCGGCCTCGCCACCAGCGTGCACGCGTGCGTCGAGGTCATGGCCGGCGCGACCGCGCCCGACGGCGGGGGCGATCCGAGCACGGGCGGCGATCGAGCGCTCCGCGAAGCGCACGCGCATCACCGCCGCCACTGGCCGGTCTGAGTCGAGCGCGCTCGCTCAGGGGAAGCCGGGATCGGGATCTGGAGGCTCGACGCCCTCGTCGGTCTTGGGCGGATCGACCGGATCGGGGTCGACCCCGGTGTCCGAGACGCCGATCCATCGGCCGTGCTCTCCACACAAGCCATCGACCCCGGAACCGAAGTTGTAGAGGTCCCAGGTGATCGTCGGGTTGTTCGGATCGTCGACGACGGTCGCGGCCCCGTCTGGAGGCACGAGGGGGGTCACGCCGTTGTCCGCGGCCAGCGAGCGATACCCCGCGAGCTCTCCACACTCGGTCACGCAGTCGGCCGGATCGGGCGCCCCCAAGTGGAAGTTGAACGGCTCGGCAATACTCGGGTCGACCACGTTCGACACCACGAGACTTCCATAGACCGGGTGCGTGAGGTTGTAGGCCTCGAGCTCGCAGTTGGCCACGTCGACCTGGTAGCGCTGCATCGCCAAGGTCACGCAGCCTTCGATGGGCCAGGGCAGCAGATCGATGTCGAGGCCGAGATCGATCTCGACCTCGTCTCCCACCGGGGGAAAGCCGCCCTCGCAGCACCCGTCGCACTGGACGCCCCAAAATCCCGTGGGCAACACGTCCACCACCACGAACTGCTCGACGGTGAGCAAGCAGTCGGGTTGCTCACCGTCGAAGTACAGGTCGAAGGGGGTGTCGAAGCCGACGTTGCACATCTTCGGGCCGATGCCCGTCTCCTCGGAGCCGATGCCCGTCTCGCCCGACGTCGCCGGATCGGTCGGATCGACGGGCCCGGTCTCGGCTCCCGTGGTCACCCCCGGGGTGTCGTCTCCTGCGGAGCCCTCGGCCGAGCCTTCTCCGGGGCGGCTCGTCTCCTCTCCGGGGCGATCGCCGGTCGTCACCGCGGAGGTGCCGCCCGTGTCCCCGTCGGAGCCTCCGGCCCCATCCCCGAACAGGGGATTGTCCCGGGCGCACCCGGTCAGGGCGATCACGCCCAGCATGCTCAATCTCAACCAAGCCATGGAGTTAGTTGTAGCCGAAGTGGTGGCCTTCGTCCCGATCCTGGCCATTGGATCAACCGGGCGACGAAACCTGTAGGCAGCGAACCGACACCGACTCGATCGAGGCCGAAACGCCCTCCCGTCGGCACCCATGCCGGGAACCTCGGGCGGCTTCGCTGCCACCAACCAGTGGATCAAAAACCGGAGTCTCGCCATGCGCTTCGCCACTGTCACCGCCCGTCCCCGCCTGCGCCTCGCCCGCTGCTTTTTCGCCTCTGTGGGCCTGTTGTGGGCCTGTGAAGCCGCTCCCACCGCTCGCCGCGATCCCGAACCCGAGCCCGAGATGGAGCTCATCGACCCCGCGGCCGAGCCCCTCGCGCCCGAGCTGGCGACCCAGGTCGCCACCCATCTCGCCGACTACGGTCGCCACTGGCCCGCCTTCCGATTCCACGGCTCCGTGATCGTCGCGCGTGGCGACGAGGTGGGCGTCGACCAGGCGTTCGGCTTCGCCGACCTCGTGGAGGGCGTGCCCAACGAAAGCGACACCATGTTTCGCATCGGCACCTTGTCGGCCCAGCTCACCGCGGCCGCCGTGCTGCGCCTGGCCGCGGCCGATCGGCTGCGCCTCGACGATCCCGTGTCTCGTTACCTGCCCTACTGGCCCAACGGTGAGCGGATCACCCTCGAGCACTTGTTGTCGCATCGCAGCGGCATCCCCAACTACACCGACATGCAGTCCTTCGAGGCCTGGAAGCGACAGGAGCACACGCTGCAGACCGCGGCGTCGTGGTTCCGCAACCTACCGCTCGAGTTCGATCCGGGCACCGACACGAGCCCGAGCAACTCCAACTACATGCTGCTCGGGCTCGTCCTCGAGTCCATCACCGGGCAGCCTCACCACGAGGTCGTGGCCGAGCAGGTGCTCGAGCCGCTCGGCATGCATCGCACGCAATTCGCCGACACCGAGCATGCTCAGGCCGTCGGGATGGAGTATCACGAGGACGAGCGGCTGGTGCTCGTGGCCGACGTCGAGCCGTCGGCGTTCGGGTCGGCGGGCGGATGGCTGTCGACCACGGGCGACCTGCTGCGATGGGTTCGGGGCTTGAACGACGAGCAGTTTTTGCCGTCGTCCCTCGTGGAGCGCATGCAGGGGCGGGGCAGTGAAGGCTTTGGGTACGCGTGGACGGACAGCGAGATCGCGGGGCGCGATGCGTTGACGTGGCCGGGGCTCATCGATGGCTTCAATGCTTCGCTGGTGCATGTGCCTTCGGACGACACCACGATCATCGTGCTGTCGAACTCGGAGGTGCTGCCCACGGGGCAGCTGGTGGGGGAGATTGCTTCGCTGATCTACGAAGGGGAGCTGCCGAAGCGGGTCGAGGCGCGGGCGGTTCCGGTGGAGATGGAGGAGCAGCGGCGGGCGAAGGGGCGGTATGTGCTGACGCGGGGGACGGAGCAGGCGCTCGAAGGGGCGGATCCGGAGGCGATGGTGCAGCTGGCGGAGATTCGGGTGGTGGAGCAGGAGGGGGTGATGGTGTTGGATATTCCGATCCATGGGAGGAAGCGGATGCATCCGGCGGGGGCGGGGCGGTTTTTCTTCAAGGATGGGGGGCAGAGTACGGCGCAGTTTATTGAGCGGGGGGAGAAGGCGGCGTTGTTGGTGTTGGAGGCGAATGGGAGTGAGCTTCGGTATGTGCGGATTGCGGAGGATGGGGTGGCGGGGGCTTGAGGGTTCTGCTTCGAACGGAACGCTTGTTGAATTTTGCTTGGGCGGGGGGGTGCTTGCTTCGAGAACGTTGGTGAGTGTTCGAACGAGCGGCTCGCCTGTTGACGGCTGGAACCCTCCCCGGACGTGCTCGGCGGCCGTGGTCGCGGAGTGTTTCTCGGCGGGTGTCGGCGGCCGCCTCCGCGCGACCGGGCCCCCTCCATCCTACGCGGCTTCGCTTCAGCCCTCCCCCGGCACCGGCTCCCGAGCGGAGGGGGGTTGCGCTCTGCTAGAGCGACGGGCGGCTTGCTCGTCGTCCTTTGTGCGCGCTCGCTTTGCTTCGCTTGCTTGGGGGGTGACTCGGCAGTCTGAAGTGCATCGCGTGATCGCATCTTTGTATGCGCGCCGCCTTGTTTGCCTTCACAGGACTCGATCTCGTCGCTCGATTTGCTCTGGCTCCGCGCTGCGCGACTCGTCCTTTGCTGTGGGTTGCCACCGGCTTCGACAGGCAATGCATCGGTTCGTTTGGTTCCCTGCAGGCTTCCTGTAGCGAGCCACGGTGTTCCGTCGCTTGCTCGGGAGCCCATCCTCAGGCTGAAAACCTTCATCACAGAGTTACGACACGTCCATCCGCCGTCCCTCCCATCAGCCTCTATGCGGCGACGCCACCGCGCAACTCGCCACTCGAGCAAGACCAACCCTCGCTCGAGCAGAGTGCGACCGCCCCCCGTTCGGGAGCCGGTGCCGGGGGAGGGCTGAAGCGAAGCCGCGTAGGATGGAGGGGGCCCGGTCGCGCGGAGGCGGCCGCCGACACCCGTCGAGAAACACTCCGCGACCACGGCCGCCGAGCACGTCCGGGGAGGGTTCCAGCCGTCAACAGGCGAGCCGCTCGTTCGAACACTCACCAACGTTCTCGAGCAAGCAGCCCCGCGCCCAAGCAGAACCCTCAGCCCTCCGCCAACCACTCCCCCCGCATCCACCAACCCCCATGGCCCCAATGTCGCGCTCTGACGACGATGCCCCGGTGCCAATTATCGAGGGGCACCAGCCGCCATCGCGGTCCCGGGCGGCAGCTGTTCATCTCGGTCGCATCGGTGCACTCGGCCCGAGGTGAGGGCGCCGAACGCACTGGCCGAAACTGTATTCAGAGGCGGTCGGAGGGGGTCTGTTCGACGAAGGGGTGATCCGTGGTGCGTGCCACTCCGCGGTGCGGTGGGGCAATCGTACTCACTGTCGATCGTGCCCGTGGCATCGGCTTTGCAGTTTTGGGAGGGCATGAAGATGAGTTCCTTGCTTGGCTTGACCCCTTTTTTCGCCTCGGCGCTGTTGCTGACCGGGTGCCCCGATGGGGGCGGTGGCAACAGCGAAACTACGAGCGCCGAAACCGAGTCCTCGGGCGAAACGGAGGCCGAAACCGATGGAGAGACGGAGGCCGAAACCGACGGAGAGACCGACGAGACCGCGTGCGGCACGAGCTGCGAGACCGCGGGTGAGACGGAAGGGGAGACCGAAGGTGAAACGGAGGGAGAGACGGAAGGCGAGACGGAAGGAGCGTGTACGCCCGAGGGCACGGAGTGTGGAGACGATCCGTGTTGCGAGGGGCTGGCCTGCGATGCGGAGACGAACACCTGCGAGGCGGCGGCCTGCGGCGCCGCGGGGGACGACTGTACGGAGTCCGAGTGTTGTGAGGGGCTCGTCTGCGGCGGGGAGAGCTCGCAGTGCGAAAAGCCGGCCGAGTGCGCCGGGCCCGATCAGGACTGCACGGAGATGAAGTGTTGCGACGGCCTGGCGTGCGATCCGAGCGCGTCTCAGTGCGTGGAAGAAGAGGCGACCTGCTCGAATGAAGGGGACGAATGCATCGAGCAGGGGTGCTGCGAGGGGCTGACCTGCGACGGCGAGAGCTCGCAGTGCGTGCCCGAGTAGCGCGCCCACGGTGAGCGCGGGTGCGGTGGCGGCCATCGGCGGGGGCCAGGCTGCCGCCGCACTCGCGAACCGTCTTCGCGAATGCGAACCCGAGCGCGTGCTCGTCTACTCGAGCACGCGGAACTCGATGCGTCGGTTGTTGGCGCGGCCTTCGGGTGAGGCGTTGCTGTCGATGGGCTCGTCGGGGCCGGCACCACGGGTGATGATGCGCTCGGCCGAGACGCCGTGGTCGACGAGGTACTGCCTGACCGCGTCGGCCCGCTGCTGCGACAGCTTCATGTTGCGATCACGGTTGCCGCTGTTGTCGGTGTGGCCGCTGGCCTCGACGCGCAGGTGCTCGTACTTGAGCATGACCTCGACGGCCTTATCGAGCACGGGCAGCGAGTCCTTGGTGAGCCGGGCCTTGCCGAGCTCGAAGTTGATGCCGTCGAGGGTGCCGCCGAAGCTCTGGAGGTCGTCGGGGACTTCGTCGGGGCAGCCGTCGTCGTCCTCGAACTTGTTGACCGTCTCCGGTTTGTCGGGGCACTTGTCGTCGTCGCCCTCGATGCCGTCGCCATCGGGGTCGGGATCGGGGCAGCCGGCGGGCTCGATCCCGGGCTCGTCGGGGCAGGCGTCCTCGGTGTCGACGAAGCCGTCGTTGTCCCGGTCGTCGGGCAGCGGGCAGCCATCGGGGGCGACGCCGGGCAGGTCGGGACACTTGTCCTCGGCGTCAGAGAAGCCGTCGCTGTCGCGATCGGAGGGGGTCAGGGGCGGCGGCTCGGGCTCGGGCTCGGGCTGCGCGTCGACGTCCTTTTTGCGGCCGAGGGTGAAGGACACGCCCAGCAGCACGCCGAGGTTGTTGGTGGCGCCTCCGCTGACGCCGGTCCGCGGGGTGATGGTGTCGCGCAGGTCGAGCCGTACGGCGATCTGGCGGTTGATGTAGGCCTTGGCGCCGATGCCCAGGTGGAAGGTGGCGTCGACGTCGGTGCCGAGGATGACCTCGGGGTTGCTTCGAATGCCCAGCGCGCCCGCACCCACGACGACGAAGGGGGCGACGCTCCAAAAGGGCAGCTGCGCGACGGCGTGGGCTCGACCGGCGGCGAGGGTGACGGCGTAGCCATCCTCGAGGGTGGTGGTGGGCATGTAGGCGCCCTCGAGCTCGAGGCCCAAAAAGCGCAGGGGGAAGTAGCCGAAGCGGCCGCCGACGGCGGGGGCGATGCGGGCGAGCGGCAAGAACCCCTGGCGGGGTCGGCCGATGCGGGGCTCGAACAGCTCGAGGTCCTGCGCGGGCACGAACATGCCCACGAAGCCGCCGAGCTCGATCATGTTGCGCTCGGGCGCCCAGCGATCGATCCACGGCAGGTGCTCGCGTTTGCTGAGCTCTTGGTCGCCCTCGGCGGTGGCCTTCAGGCGACCTTGGAGCCCGCCTCGCTTGCCTTCGGGCTCGGCTTCGGTCGCATCACCATCGCCGCTCGCCTCGGGAGAGGGAGCGGCATGAGCCACGGCGGGGCCGATGGCCAAAAGCCCCGCCGCCAAGCCGACAGCATGGATCCTCGCGCAACGGGACATAGCCCCGTCATCGTGTCACGGGGCCCCACAGCCGGGGAAATTTTGCGGCTTTTTGCGCCTACATAGTCGGGCGTTCAGCCCACGAGGGCGGCGGCCCGTCCCGCAATGGCCTCACCGACGGCGCTGCACTTGGCGGCTTTGCCCTCGCCGACGATGTCATAGGTCAGAGGCGCGCCCGCCGAGAGCACCTCGACCACGGCGGCCTCGATGGCGGCGGCACCCTTGCGCAGGGCTTCGTCGTCCTTGCGATCGGCGAGCCAGTCGAGGCCCTCCTTGACGGAGAGGATCATGGCGATGGGGTTGACCTTGTCCTTGCCCGCGTGCCGCGGCGCGCTGCCGTGGATGGGCTCGAACATGGCGTGCTCGTGGCCCACGTTGGCACCCACCGCCATGCCCATGCCGCCCTGGAGGACGGAGGCGAGGTCGGTGACGATGTCGCCGAACATGTTGGTGGTGACGCAGACGTCGTAGTACTCGGGCTGGCCGATGAGCCACTGGGTGAAGGCGTCGACGATCGCGGTGTCCTTTTCGATCTCGGGGTACTCCTCGCCGATCTCGAAGAACACGTCGCGGAAGAACTGACAGCCGTGCAGGACGTTGTCCTTGACGATGGCGGTGACGCGCATCTTGCCGTCCTTGGGGGCACCCTTGCCGCGACGCTTACACAGCTCGAAGGCGTGGCGGATGATCTGCTCGCTGGCGCGGCGGGTGATGACCCGGGTGTCGATGGCGACGTCGGTCTTGCCGCCCGGCTGGAGCTTGCCGCCCGTGGGGGCGTACAGGCCCTCGGTGTTCTCCCGCAGGAAGACCATGTCGACGCGGCCGGGCTCCCAGACCTGCTTGTGCGCGCCGTGGACTCGGTGCTGCACGCCCTCGTAGAGCTTGACCGGTCGCACGTTGGCGTAGAGGTTGAGCTTGAGGCGGTTGCCGATGACCGGCGAGTGCCCGGCCATGTGCCCGTTCTTCATGAGCACGGGGCCGCTGCCGTTGGGGTCGGGCCAGCCGACGGCGCCGAGCAGGATGAGGTCGGCCGCGGCACAACGAGCGTCGGAATCGGCGGGCCAGTCGAGGTCGCCGTGCTCGAGGTAGTACTGGCCACCGCAGGGGATGTCGTCGATGTCCCACTTCAAGCCGAGGGGCTCGGAGACGGCTCGGAGGACACGCATGCCCTCGGCCATGACCTCGGGACCAGTGCCGTCTCCGGCGAGGGTGACCAGCTTGTACGCCATGCCGAAGGTGTACCGCAGAGCACTTGCAGCCGCGGTCCGTTGGCGTTGTGGATCCTCACCGAGGGGACCGGCGTGCGGTCAACCAAACAGGGCGGCGATGTCGGCGTGACGGGCCTTGGCGTCGTGGTAGCCCAGATGCATCAGCGTCTTGAGGTAATCGGGATCGAAGAGCACGTAGCTGGCGAGGTCGTCCTCGGGCATCTGGTCGCCATGTGCGGAACGCCGCAACCACCGGGCCATGACCCCGCTGTACCGAGACAGGCCGTGCTTGCGGATGATGTCGTGGGCGATCTCTCCGAGGTTCTGGCTGGGTCGCACCAGGACGATCTCGACGGGGACGTAGGGTCGGCCCTTGCGGCCCGAGATGGCGGCGCCGATCTGTGCTCCGAAGTCGGGCCCGAACATCTCGGAGCCAGCTTCGATCAGCTGGTTCATGCGCTGGATTCGCGAGATGTCGGCCTCGAGCTTGTCGAGCATCATGCCGTCGAGCAGCTTGCCCGCCACGAACATCGCGTTGGGGGAGATGTTCTTGGCGCGCTCGCGGGCTCGGTCTTCGGCGACGCGCCGGGCGTCCTCGTGACGGAGGCCGATGACCAGCAGGCGGTTGGCGCCCAGCCGCATCGCGGGGCGGATGGGCGTGTTCTGTCGCAGGCTGCCGTCGACGTAGTAGCTGTCGTCGATGCGCACGGCGGGGAACAGGATGGGGATGGCGGCCGAGGCCAGCGTGTGCGCGGCGGTGATGGTGGTCGGGACGACGCGCTGGCCGGGCCCGGTGGGCCAGGGAGGCAGCGCGCCCGTGCGCGTCTGTACGAACACGGTGGTGGTGCCGGTGGCCAGCTCGGTGGCGGTGCACGAAAACGCGTGCAGGTGGCCGCGGCTGAGGTTGCGACGCAGGCCGTCCCAGGGCACGCGGTCTCGCACGAACCGCTCGATGTAGCCGGAGTCGACCACGCCGCCGATGGTCTCGATCTCGTCGGCGCGGGGTGACTGCCGCCCGAAGAGCACCTGCGGCAGGTTGCGGACCTGCGACCAGCCGACCTTGTACATCTGGTCGAGCTGTAGCTCGGACCATACGCGGGCGAGGGTGCGGGTCTGGGCGCGGGGGCGGTCGACGGTGGACGCGATGTACGAGCCGTTGATGGCGCCTACGCTGCTGCCCGTGATGACGTGGAACCGGCAGGTGCGCTCGATCTGCTCGCGGATGTAGCGGAGCACACCCACCTCGTAGGCCCCGCGGGCGCCTCCGCCCGAGAGCACGAGCCCCACGCGGGGCTCATCGGCCTCGTCGGCAGACACGTCGGCTCAAAAACCGATCGGGTAGCACGGGCAGGCACCGCCCGCGCAAGACGACGGCGGCGCCGCGTTCTCTTCGAGCAACGACACCGGCTGCGGACCGACGAGCCGGCCCCCGTCCTGCGGATATTGCTCGACCCGCGACTTCAGCGTGGCGTCGTCGGGGCTGGCCACGATCGCGTCCATGTCGGCGTTGGTCAGGAAGGGCACCTCGATCTCCATCGAGCCGCGGATCGGGCCGTTGCTGGTGGTGGTGCCGATGGTGAACTCGACCTCGGTGCCGTATTGGCACTGGGCCTGGTCGAACTGACCGAAGGCATCGGCCGGGCACGCGCTGTTGCTGTTGCCGTTGATCCACGTCAGGGCGAGCGCCTCGCAGCGGCTGCCGATGCACGAGAACGTGTGTCGGAACTCGAACGATGCAGGCGTGATGCATGGGTGCAGGCACGGCCGCATGAGCACGGGCAGCGGGGCGCCCGACTGCGACTCGGCGGGGACACAAACTTCACCCCGGAAGAACGGGATGACCTTGTCGGTGAACGTGCCCGCGGCCGGATTTTCAGTCGAGCTGGTGTCGAGATCGGCGTCGATGCACTCGAGTGCATCGAGGTCGCAAACCTGGCCTCGCGTAGCGCAGGGGCGGTTTTCGTCGCATGGAGACATCTCGGCTTGTGGCCCACATGCACCTGCGTAAAGGCCCAGTCCGATGCCCAGTGTCCACCCAATGATTCGTCGTTCGTTCACGGCGTCCGCTTTCCCCGTTGGCTCACGTAGAGCAATGAAATTCGCGTCCGCCTTACTGGACCGGCAGCGTCCAACGGATGCAATCCTCACTTTACCGGATCGTCGCGGCGGCTCGCCAACAAACGCGCTGGTTCCGCTGAGCGGTGGGAGTTTGCCCCGAGGACCGGCCTTATGGGAGGGTCCGGTCAGGCGCGCGACTGACCGATCCGGGGAGGACTCGGCATGGTCACGGCCAAACCTGACTGAGTAGAAGGATAAGGGACCATGAAGAAGATCGAGACTTTGTTTGGCCTGGTTGGCTTGACCGTCGCTCTTGCCGGCTGCCCCGGTGACGACAGTGGTGACACCAGCACCACCGACGCGGCGACCACCATCGCGGCGACGACCGAGGCGACGACCGAGCAGGCGACCACCGACGAGGCGACGACCGAGCAGGCGACGACCGACGAGCCCGCGACCGAAGAGGGTGGCGACACCACCACGACCGGCGCGCCCGCCTGCGATCCCGCCTGTGCCGCCGGCGAAGAGTGCATCGACGGCGTTTGCTTCCCCACGGGCGGCGACACCACCACCACCGGCACCACCCCCGACGGCAGCGACTACGGTCCCTGTGACTCCTGTGCTCCCGGCGAGATGCCGGTCATGATCACCGGCCTCGAGGGCTGCTTCTGCTCGCCCATGTGCGACGGTCAGGGCTCCATGTGCCCCGCGCCCAACGAGGGCACCGGCCAGGCGCAGTGCGCCCTGGAGACGATGGCGGGCGCTGGCCCCTCGCAGTGCGCCCTGCTGTGCATGGTGGGCGGCACCGACTGCCCGCCGGGCGCCACGTGCCAGGACACTGGCATGATGGGCGTCGGCCTGTGCACCCACCCGTAAGCGGTGGCTGAAACGGGCGCTTTGGCGCTCGAGAGCCGGGATTGGCGACGATCCCGGCTCTTTACGTTGGTTGGCCCCGGACCGCCGCGTCGCCAACGCTTCGGGACAGCGTTCCCTCGGTGGAACGATCGGTATCAGGCCTGAGGTGGGCCGCTACTGACCGTTGATTACCCCTCGGCCCGATGGTGAAAATAGGGGGCGGGTTGATGGCGATCCTGGTGGACGAGGCGGAGTCGGACGCGAGCCGACGCTACACGGACGAGGGCATCACGGTGGTGGCTCTCGATCGCCGTGGTCGTGGCTTGCATCGGGCCCGCCCCGAGCGGCGGTCCCACGGCCGAAGTCGTCGCGCGCCCGCGGCCCGCCGCTGGGTGGCCCCCGTGGCGTTCTTGGTCGTCGCGCTGGTCGTGCTGGCGATCGCCCAGCTGTGGTGAGCCGGGCGCTCGCGGGCTCGACTCAGTCGGCGCTGGTCGTCGCGAGCATCTGCGCGAGCTCGCCGTTCGCGTCCATCTCACGCACGATGTCGCAGCCGCCGACGAACTCGCCGTTGATGTAAAGCTGCGGGATGGTCGGCCACTCGGCGTAGTCCTTCACCCCTTCGCGGACGGCGTTGTCCTGCAGCACGTTGAAGTGGTGGAATTTGGCGCCGTGCTTCTTGAGCACGCCGACCACGGCACCCGAGAACCCGCACTGGGGGAAGGTGGGGTTGCCCTTCATGAACAACATCACCGAGTTGTTTTGGACCAGGGTGTCGATGAACTTGCGGGTATTGTCCTGCATGGGCGTGGAACCTGACGTGGCGTTACATATAGGTCGCGGCGCGGGGCTTTCAAGGGTCTTGGCGCTCCCGGGAGGGCGCGGCGAATGCGTCGGCCCCGTGGCGCGTTTGACAACCGGCTGGGCCGAGGTGGTACCGGTACTGGGTCTCCGATGACGCGTGAACACCGCAACCCCCTGCTTCGGCGAAGCGTGCTGACCGGCGTGGGCTCGATGGTCGGGGCCTCGCTGTTGCCCCGCACGGCCGCAGCCGACCGTTACGGCCCCACGGGGGGCACCCGGCTGCTGGTCATCGGCGACAGCCTGATCGCGGGTGGCTTCGGGCTCTACCTGGCCCGGGCGCTGGGCGAGGAGCACGGCTACGACGTCACCCGCCGCGGCAAGAGCAGCACGGGGCTGGCGCGGCCGGACTTCTTCGACTGGATGAAGGAAGCGAAGCGCCTCGTGGGAGAAACCCCTTTCGACGCCTCGCTGGTGATGTTCGGCGGCAATGACGTGCAGGGCCTGCACATGGGCGGCGACGACTGGATCCGCTGGCCCGAGGAGGGGTGGTCGGCCGAATATGCCCGCCGGGTGGCCGCGCTCGCGGAGTTATTGGCCCCCAACCGCCAGCAGTTGTTCTGGGTCGGCATGCCCGTGATGCGGCCGCCCAAGTTCAATGCCCGCATGGGCCGCGTGAACACCATCTTCCGCGCGGAGATGGCGATCCGCCGCAAGTCCAAGTTCATCGACATCTGGCCCGTGCTGGCGGACGAAAATGGCGACTACGCCGACCGGATCTACGTCACGAGCGAGGGCGAGAGCGAGGGCGACGGCAAGGCTCGTCGCAAGAAGGTCACGGTGCGCGCGGGGGACGGGATCCACTTCACCGTCTCCGGCTCCGTCTACCTGGCCGCCCACGTGCAGGCGATCGTGCACGGCGTCCTGTCGGCGGGTTCCTGAGCGGTCTGCGGGCCGGGACCGTGACTCCGGGCGGTTCGCGCACCGGAGCTGCCGCACGGTGGGTGGAGCCCGAGCCGGGCGCGTGAACCCGCACCGCGTCAAGTGCGCAGGTCGGCTGGCCGCGCGCGGATGTTTTGTGCAACAGTGGCCGCCGTTTTGGCGGCGCCAAAACCAAAAGGCGGCCGAGAAGCCCTGAGCGATCGCTGGATCGGCTGGGTGTTTCGGCACCACAAGAAGATCCTGCTCTTCGCCGCGTTCATGACGGTCATCGCGGGCGTCATGGCCGCGCGCCTGAAGATCGACAGCGATCTTCGAGCGCTGCTGCCCGTCGATCACCCGGTGGTGCGAAGCCTCGAGAAGATCGAGTCGACCTTCGGCAGCACCAACAGCGTCAACGTGTTGGCCAAGGGGGGCACGGCCGAGCAGCGCCATGCCTTCACCGACGCGCTCGAGGAGCGACTCGAAGGGCACCCGCTGTTCCGCGATGTCGAGCACGGCCTGCGCGGACGCTTCTTTGCCGAGCGCGCGCTCTTCTATCTGTCCGATGCGGAGATGGACGAGCTCGAGGAGCGCATCGACGCCTGGACGCACTACAAGCTGTGCTCGGCCGAGCCCGACGCCTGCCTGACCGCGCCCGACGAGACCGCGCCCACGAAGCTGCGCGAGTTCATCGAGGACAAGCGTAGCCAGTCGTACGAGCGCACGGGATTCCGCGATCGCTACGAGCGGGAGGGCATCGAGGCCGAGGTCATGCTCGTGCACCCGTACGAGCCCGCCAACCAGCTCGATACCGCGGTCGAGGTCACGGCCGAGATCCGCACGGTGGCCAAGGAGGTCTTCGACGAGCCGGGGGCATGGACCGGCGGCGAGATGACCTACAACATCCTCGGCCCCTACGTGACCAAGGCCGACGAGCAGGCCACGGTCCGCCGCGACATGGCCAGCAGCGGCCTGATCGCGTTCATCGGGGTCATCGCCATCCTCTACTTCCTGTTCCGCTCGCATCGAGCGGTGCTGGTGTTGCTGGTCCCGCTGATGTGCGGCGTGACCTGGTCGCTGGCCGCCACCCAGCTGGTGCTCGGCCACCTCAACGCCATGACCAGCACGATCTCCACCGTGGTGATGGGGGTGGGGATCGACGCGGGCATTCACTTCTTCAGTCGAGCCAAGCGGGCCCGGGTCGATCACGACGACGGCGAGGCGATCCGTCGCGCCTTCGACGGCCTGGTGGTGCCCCTGCTGGTCGCGTCGAGCACCACCATCGGCGCCTTCGCCAGCATGGCGAGCTCCGACTTCCCCGCCTTCCGCGAGTTCGGAATCATCGCCGCGCTCGGCGTGGGTCTGTGCCTGCTGAGCATGGTCACCGTGCTCCCGGCCCTGTGCTACCTGGTCGGCATCAAAAAGCGGATTCCCCGGCGCTCCGTTCACGAATACAGCTGGGCCACGCGAGCCGTGCTCGCTCGCCCGGGGCTGCTCTTCCTCGGTCTGGTCGTGCTGGGCTTTGTGGGCCTGCAGCTGTCGCGCAGCGTCGAGTTCGAATACAACGGCCGCGAGCTGCAGTCGGATCGGGCCCGGGTCTACGGCGAGCCCGACGCGAAGCTCATCTCCAAGATCTTCGGCAAGGACATCCACGCCAGCGTGCTGGTGCGGCCGACCTACGAAGAAGCCCGCGACACGCTGGCCTTGGCCCGCACGCGGCACGAGGAGCGCAAGGCCAAGGGCGACTCGGTGGTGGCCGAGCTGTTCGGGGTGTCGGACTTGATGCCCGACGCCTCCATCGACATGCAGGCGCGGGCGCAGCGGGTGAAGGGGCTGTCGTCGGAGCACGACGACATGCTCGATGCCCTGCGCGAGCGGGCCGGTCTGCCCCCACGGGAGCGCACGCCCGACGAGGACGAGGGCGACGGCGGCGACTGGGACGAGCCCGAGGACTGGGACGACGAGGGCGACGACGAGTCGGAGTCCGAATCGGCCGACGCCAAGGACACGGCGCCGTCGGGCGATGTCGAGGTCGGCGACGACTGGGACGACTGGGACGGCAGCGACGACGACGAGGACGACGCGCCCGCGGACGACGACGCCGCGAAGGGCAGCGCGCCCGAGACTCCCGCGGCCGACGGCGCAACGAAGACTCCGGCGGCCGAAGGCGACGCGTCGAAGAGCGACGCGACCGAGAAGAAGGCCGAGCCCGCCGCCGCCGAGGCCCCGGCACCGAAGAAGGCCGAGCCCGCTGCCACCGAGGCCCCCGCGCCGAAGAAGGCCGAGGGCGAAGGCGACGACGAGCTGTCCAAAGAAGACGCCGCGCTGATGCTCGCGATGCTCGAGGCCGAGCCCTTCACCGTGGAGGACCTGCCTCCGAAGCTGCTCAACAAGGTCCGCGCGAGCAACGGCTCGTACGGCCTGTTCGCCTATCCCGACTTCGACGTCGCGGACATGCGACAGGGCATGGTCTTCATGGACGAGACCTCCTCGTACCTCGAAGACCCGAGCGAAGGGATCTTCGTCGGCGAGGCGGTCGTCTACGCCGCGATGTACCTGATGCTGCGCGAAGAAGCGCCCGTGGTGCTCGGCATGGCCGCGGTGCTCATCGGGGTGCTCGTGTTCTGGCAGCTGCGGTCCATCCCGCTGATGCTGATGACCCTCGTCCCGCTGATCTTGGCCATGGTCTGGCTGCTCGGGGTGATGGCGTCCATCGACATGCGCTTCACCTTGTTCAACCTGCCCATCCTCCCGGCAATCTTGGGGATCGGCGTGGACAATGGCGTCTATTTGACCGATCGAATTCGCCGCGCGGTGGAGTCCAACGATAGCCTGGCCAACGCGCTCCAGGAGACGGGCGGCGCGATCCTGGCCGCCACCGCGACCACGGCGGTGGGCTTTGCCGCCTTCATGGTCGCCGACTCGGGTGGCGTGCGAAGCATCGGCAGCCTGGCCGTGCTGGGCATCGTCCTCGCCGCCATGGGAGCCCTGCTGGTGCTGCCCACGCTCACCGCCCTGTTCTGGCAAGGTCGACGCGCACGACAGCGCGCTCGGTCCTGACGCGCGGAGCAGTCCTTCTCCGCGAGCCGGGCCCGTTCGCTTCGGGTCGAGTCTCTACAGCGACGAGTAGACCGCGTGGCGACCCACGCCGATCCGCTCGAGTCGCCCCTCTTTGACGAGGGCGGACAGGTGGTGCCGCAGCACCTTGCGATCGAGGCGGCTGTAGTCCTCGATGTCGTCGAGAGTGACGTCGCCGTTGCCTTCGACGAAGGGCATGACCAGGCGGCTGAACTCGTCGAGGTCGATGCCGCCGTCGTCGGGCGCCTTGGCCTTGCTCTCGCGCTCGGCTTTTTGGGCGTAGGCGTCCTCGAGCTCGTCCTCGAGGATTCGTCGCTTGCGGCGGCGACCCTGGGCTTCGACGACCGCGGGCGGAGCCGCAAAGGCGTCGCGCAGGTCACCCAGGGTGATCTTGGCGAACTGGGCCCACAGGCCGCGGTTGCTCAGGTAGCCGACCAGGTCACCCAGGCTCACGTTGTCGGGACTGCGGAGTCCCTTGAGCGTCTCTAGAGCGCTGAGGCGCTCGAGTTCGTCATAGGTACCGCCGACCTGGGACTGGAAGATCGCGCTGGCATCCTTCGGCATGGAAAGCTCTCACTCGTTGCTGTGGAGGGGATCGTCGTCCGCTTGTCGACGAACACACCGCGGTGGTGGTTCACCCGAAGGTGGGACGAGAGATTCTCGCGTCGTCGCGGGGGTCGGTCGGGGTGTCGTGCCACCCACGCCACGCCTACCTACGCCTCGACGTCAGACCTGATCATGGAGCATCGATGGTATGGCGCGCAAGTGCCAGTGAGCTTTTGCATTCACGGAGGCCCCCAACCAATGGGGTCGAGGGCCCAAACCGCGCTCGCGATTTCACCCTCCGGGCTGGCCCCGACAACGGCCGCGAACAACACGCAACGTCAGGGAATCGCCGTGTAGGGGGGAGGGGGGAGATCTCCTCTCCATCGAAAATCTCGGGACGCCCGACGTGCCCGGTTTGCCTCCGCCTGGGGATGAGTCGTGGATCGAGCCGGGCCTGATCGTGGTCCCGAGTCCGGGGGAAACGGCGCCGCAGGTGGCCCTGCTGGCGGTCGCCGGGTGGCCGCGGACATTGATCGCCGCGTAGCTCCGCCCTGATTACGGTTTCGTGACGAACGTGACCGTAGGACGCGTTAGGTCGGCGAAATTGGGGATAAACCTGTGGATGACTTGGGGACGATGATGGCAGGCCGGCTGGCCGGTACTGTGGAAAAAATCAGCACTACAGATTGTGTCGCCTTCTTGCGTGGCCCCCATATGTTGTGGTTTATAGGTGGTCCGCCCCAACCCCTTGGGGTGGCGGCGCTCCGGGGCGACCCCGCGGTGCCGAGCGTCAGGCAGCACCTCAGCCTGCTCGCTGGACAGAAAAATCGGGACCGATGAAGGCTCGGAGATTCGGGCGATGAGTGACTCGTCACTCCCCGTCCGTCGACGGCAGGTTTCCCTGCGCTCTGGTGCCCCCACGCTGACTACCCGCACCGGACCCTGAAGTCCGCCTTCATCGACCCCGCGCATGCCACGCGCTCTTCCTCGGAGCACGTGGCTCAGGCCTTTTTTCGCCGAAATTCGCCTCCTCTTCCCCTGCTCCTCCTCTCGCGCCGCACCGGAGTTCCTCCCCCATGAAGGTCGCTCGCTTCTTCACTCGTGATCACGCCCAGCCTTTTGAAGGCATCGAATTCGAAGATCGCAGCTCTCGCATCGCCAACCCGGACGGGTCGGTCGTGTTCGAGGCCACGAACATCGCGGTGCCCAAGGGTTGGTCGCAGGTCGCCGTGGACATCCTTGCGCAGAAGTACTTCCGCAAGGCCGGCATCCCCACGCACCTGCGCCGCGTCCCCGAGCCCGATGTTCCTCAATGGTTGTGGCGCAGCGAGCCCGACGAAGAGGCGCTCAACGAGCTGCCCGAGGCCGAGCGCAGCCGCGGTGAGCAAGACAGCCGCGAGGTCTTCGGTCGTCTCGCCGGTTGCTGGACCTACTGGGGCTGGCGCCACGGCTACTTCGCCGACGAAGAGTCGGCCCGTGCCTTCCACGACGAGATGCTGCACATGCTCGCCACCCAGATGGCGGCACCCAACAGCCCGCAGTGGTTCAACACCGGGCTCAACTGGGCGTACGGCATCAGCGGCCCCGCGCAGGGTCACTACTACTGTGAGCCGCAGACCGGGCACGTGCGTCGCTCCGCCGACGCCTACACCCGCCCGCAGCCCCACGCCTGCTTCATCCAGTCGGTCGGCGACGACCTGGTGGGCGACGGCGGCATCATGGACCTGTGGGTCCGCGAGGCCCGGCTGTTCAAGTACGGCTCCGGTACCGGCACCAACTTCTCCAACATCCGCGCCGAGGGCGAGCCCCTGTCGGGCGGCGGTCGCAGCAGCGGCCTGATGAGCTTCCTGCGGATCGGTGACCGGGCCGCGGGCGCGATCAAGAGCGGCGGCACCACCCGGCGCGCGGCCAAGATGGTCGTCGTCGACATCGATCACCCCGACGTCGAGAAGTTCATCGACTGGAAGGTCATCGAGGAGCAGAAGGTCGCCGCGCTGGTCTCGGGCTCCAAGGCCTGCAACCACCACCTCAACGTGGTGCTGAAGGCAGCCTACAGCGGCGAGGGCCTCCTCGGCGACGATCGCTTCGACCCCACCAAGAACATGGAGCTCCGCAAGGCCATTCGCGGCGCTCGCCGGGCCCAGGTCCCCGAGAACTACATCCAGCGCGCGCTCCAGCTCGGCAAGCAGGGCACGACCCTCATCGAGTTCGAGGAGTACGACACCGGTTGGGACTCCGAAGCCTACGGCACCGTCGCCGGCCAGAACTCGAACAACTCGGTGCGCCTGTCCAACGGCTTCCTCGAGGCGGTCGAGAAGGACGGCCCCTGGAACCTCATTCGTCGCACCAACGGCGAGGTCAGCAAGACCCTCCCCGCGCGCGAGCTGTGGAACAAGATCTCCTTCGGCGCCTGGAGCTGCGCCGACCCGGGTCTACAGTTCGACACCACCATCAACGACTGGCACACCTGCCCCGCCTCGGGTCGCATCAACGCCAGCAACCCGTGCTCCGAGTACATGTTCCTCGACGACACCGCCTGCAACCTGGCGTCGTTGAACATGATGAAGTACGTGGCCGACGACGGCCGCATCGACGTCGCCGCGGTGGAGCACGCCTGCCGGCTGTGGACCATCACGCTCGAGATCGCGGTGTTGATGGCCCAGTTCCCGTCCAAGCCCATCGCGGAGCTGTCGTACCGCTACCGCACCCTGGGCCTGGGCTACGCCAACATGGGGACCTACTTCATGGTCTCCGGCCTGCCCTACGACTCCGAGCAAGCGGTAGCGATCTGCGGGGCGGTCACCGCCATCATGACCGGTGTCTGCTACGCGACCTCGGCCGAGCTGGCCCAGGAGCTCGGGGCCTTCCCCGGCTACGAGCCCAACGCCGACTCGATGCTCCGGGTCATGCGCAACCATCGGCGCGCCGCCTACGATGCGCCCGCGCGCGAGTACGAGGGCCTGTCGGTCACCCCGCAGGGCCTCGACGCCGAGCACTGCCCCGACTACCTGCTCCAGCCCGCGCAGGCGGCCTGGGACGCGGCGGTCAGCGGCGGTGAGGCCCACGGCTACCGCAACGCGCAGGTCACCGTGATCGCGCCGACCGGCACCATCGGCCTGCTCATGGACTGCGACACCACCGGCATCGAGCCCGACTTCGCCCTGGTGAAGTTCAAGAAGCTCGCTGGCGGCGGCTACTTCAAGATCATCAACCAGTCCGTGCCCCGGGCGCTCACGAACCTCGGCTACGACCAGGTCCAGATCGACGACATCGTTCGTTACTGCCGCGGCGCGGGCAGCCTGGTGGGCAGCCCCCGCATCAGCCACGCGCAGCTCAAGGCCAAGGGCTTCACCGAGGAGCTCATCGCCAAGATCGAAAAGGAGCTGCCGCAGGCCTTCGAGATCGGCTTCGTGTTCAACCGCTGGAGCCTCGGCGAGGAGTTCTGCAAGGACGTGCTGGGCTTCACCGACGAGCAGCTCGGTGACCCCACCTTCGAGATGCTGTCGGCCCTGGGCTTCACCGCCCAGGACATCCGGCTCGCCAACGACCACGTCTGCGGCACCATGACCCTCGAGGGCGCGCCGCACCTGGCCGACGAGCACCTGCCCGTCTTCGACTGCGCCAACAAGTGCGGTCGCCAGGGCAAGCGCTTCATCGCGCCCATGGCCCACGTGCACATGATGGCGGCGGCCCAGCCCTTCTTGTCGGGCGCCATCTCCAAGACCATCAACATGCCGGCCGAGGCCACCCTCGACGAGGTCGAGGAGGTCTACCTCCAGTCCTGGAAGAAGGCCCTCAAGGCCATCGCTCTGTACCGCGACGGCAGCAAGCTCAGCCAGCCGCTGTCCACCGCGCTACTCGGTGAGGTCGAGGACGACGTCGACGACGTCGAAGCGGTCGAGGACAAGCCGGACATCGCGGCGATGCCCAGGCCGCAGGTGGTCGAGAAGATCGCCGAGAAGATGGTCTACCGCTACCTCGCCAAGCGGCGTCGCATGCCCGACCGTCGCGGCGGCTACACCCAAAAGGCCACCATCGGCGGGCACAAGGTCTACATCCACACCGGCGAGTACGGTGACGGGTCGCTCGGCGAGATCTTCATCGACATGCACAAGGAGGGCGCCGCCTTCCGCAGCCTGATGAACTGCTTCGCCATCGCCATCAGCCTCGGCTTGCAGTACGGCGTGCCGCTCGAGGAGTACGTGGAGGCCTTCACCTTCACCCGCTTCGAGCCCAACGGCCCCGTCCAGGGTCATCCCAACATCAAGATGTCGACGAGCATCATCGACTACATCTTCCGGGAGCTCGCCATCAGCTACCTCGGCCGCCATGACCTGGCGCACGTCCCGCCCGACAGCCTCGCCCCGGACACCACGGGAACGCCGATGGAAGCCGGCGTCGACTTCGGCGAGGAAGAGGTCGTCGGTGAGCGCGTGGTCGAGCTGGCCCAAGAAGAGGTCGTCGAAGAGCGTGTCGTCACGCCGGGGCCCCTGAAGTTGGCCGCATCGGCGCCCAGCGCCGCCGTCCTGGCTCAAGCGGAGCGAAAGCGCACCGCCATCGAGTTCGAAGATCGCACCCAGGCCCGGGCGGGTACGACGTCCGCCAAGGGTAATGGCAGTAAGGAGCGGTCCGAAGAAAGGAAGGCTGCTGCCAGCCTCAGCGTCGAGGTTTCCAAGGCCCGTGCTCAGGGCTATACCGGAGACGCATGTCCGAACTGCCAGAGCTTCACCATGGTCCGCAACGGGTCGTGCTTGAAGTGCAACACCTGCGGCAGCACCAGCGGGTGTAGCTGAGGGGCGGTTCCACCGTTTTCCGTTAGAATCGGCAACCAACCGAGAAGGGGGACGACCCCACGGGGCGGCGGGGCCCGTCGGTATTTTTCGGGGGGGCCCCAGGCCCCGAACGAGGACTTAAGGCGGGCCGCAACCGTACCGCCCAACCACCTCCGCCACGCCCGCCCCGCAGGGAGGGGTTTGGGGGGGTACCCGTCGACAGCAGGCCCCGTCCCCGCAGCGGGCGCACACCCACGAGGACTCCAAACAAA